>NZ_JBVHKD010000001.1:761727-1280148 GCF_055559695.1 Micromonospora sp. NPDC023869 | reverse complement strand
CCGGCCGACTCTCCACCACCACCCACCCCTGGCTCACCGACCACCGCGTCAACGACACCACCCTCCTACCCGGCACCGCCCTCATCGACATGCTGCTGCACGCCGGCGCCGAGACGGGCTGCGACACCCTCGACGAACTGCTGACCGAGGCGCCGCTGCCGCTGCGCTCCGAGCGCGCGGTGGTGGTCCAGGTGAGCGTCGGCCCCGCCGACGCCGACGGCCGACGCACGGCCGTCCTGCACTCCCGTCCCGAGACGGGCGGTAGCTGGGTGCGGCACGTCAGCGGCATCCTCGCCCCCGGCTCGCCCGCTGTCCCGGCCACCCAGGACAGCTGGCCTCCGGCCGGGGCCCGACCGGTCGACGTGACCGGCTTCTACGACGAGCTGGCCGACCGTGGCTACGCCTACGGTCCCGCCTTCCAAGCGGTTCGCGCCGCCTGGATCCTCGACGGGGAGATCTTCGCCGAGGTGGCGCTGGCTGCGGAACAGCACGACGAGGCACCGGGGTACGGGGTGCACCCGGCCCTGCTCGACGCCGCACTGCAAGTCACCAACCTCGGTGATCTGCCACAGCCTCCGCCGGGCGAGACCCTGCTGCCGTTCGCCTGGACCGGAGTGGCGTTGCACGCCACCGGCGCGACCACCGCCCGGGTCCGCGCCACCGCCTCACCCACCGGCGAGATCTCACTGCGGATGACCGACCCGGCCGGAGACCCGGTGCTCTCGGTCGCCGGCATGACCCTGCGCGCGGCACCCGCCGTCGCGTTCGACACCGACCACGGCCTGCCCCCGGACGCGCTGTTCGGCCTCCGCTGGGTGCCGGCCGCACCGACCGGCCCGGGCGTCCCGGCTGCGGTCGACGTCCTGGACCTGACCGGCGAGTCGCCGGACACCGACCCGGCCCTGCGGGCCCGGCGACTCACGGCCCGGTTCCTGCGCTGGCACGCCGCCCGTGGCGAGGACGCGCCGGTCGGCGTCGTCCGCTGCCGGGACACGGACACCGATCCCGCCGCCGGTGCCCTCGCCGGGCTGGTCCGGTCGGCACAGACCGAGGACCCGGGTCGGCTGGTGCTGGTCGACGACGACGAGTCCTGGACCGGCGAGCATGCCGCCACCGTGATCACGCTCGGCGAACCGCAACTACGCCTGCGCGACGGCGAGTTCGAGGTACCCCGGCTGGTCCGTGCCGAGACCAGCACCGATACCGCCGCCGGACGCCCGCTCGATCCCGAGGGCACCGTCCTGGTGACCGGCGGCACCGGCACCCTCGGCGGCCTCCTGGCCCGGCACCTCGTCACGCGCCACGGCGTGCGGCGGCTGATCCTCGCCGGACGCCGCGGCCCGGCGGCGCCCGGCGTGGCCGCGCTGACCGCGGAGCTGACCGCGCTCGGTGCCGAGGTCCGCGTCGTCGCGGCCGACGTCGCCGACCGGGCCCGGCTCGCCGCGCTGCTCGCCGAGGTACCGCCCGCGCATCCGTTGACCGCCGTGGTGCACGCCGCCGGCACGCTCGACGACGCGCTCGTCGCCAACCTCGACGAGGCCAGGCTGGACACGGTGCTGCGCCCCAAGGCCGACGCGGCCTGGCACCTGCACGAGCTGACCGCCGGTCTCGACCTCGCCGCGTTCGTGCTCTTCTCCTCCGGGGCCGGGCTGTTGGGCGGGGCGGGCCAGGGCAACTACGCGGCCGCCAACGCGTTCCTCGACGCGCTCGCCACCCATCGGCGGGAGCGCGGCCTGCCGGCCCTCTCGCTCGCCTGGGGACTCTGGGCGGACAGCAGCGAGCTGACCGGCCGGCTCGGCGAGAACGACCTGCGCCGCAGCCGGGAGAGCGGCACCCTACCGCTCACCGCCGCCGAGGCGCTGGCCATCTTCGACGCGGCGCTCGGCCGGTCCGAGCCGGTCCTGTTGGCCAGCCGTCTCGACACCGCCGTGCTGCGGCGACTGGCCGACACCGGCGACCTGCCCCCACTGCTGCGCGGACTGGTACGTCGGCCGGCCCGCGTCGTCGCGTCGTCGCCAGTGGACTCCGGCGGGCTCACCGACCGCCTGGCGGCGCTGGAGCCGCCCCGGCGGTACGAGGAGGTGCTCGACCTGGTCCGCCGTACCGCGGCCACGGTCCTCGGGCACACCACGGGCAGTGGCATCCCGGCCGAGCAGCCCTTCAAGGACGTGGGCTTCGACTCGCTCACCGCCGTGGAGCTGCGCAACCGGCTCGCCCTCGCCACCGGCGTCCGGCTACCCGCCACATTCGTCTTCGACTACCCCAGTCCCGTCGCCGTGGCCCGGGACCTGCTCCAGCGGATGGGACTCGACCGCTCCGCCGCCGGGCTGGTCGAGGAACAGTTGGATCGGCTCGCAGCGCTGCTGGGCGGCACCGAACTGGACGAGACGGACCGCACCGCGATCGGTGCCCGCCTGCGCCAGCTCACCGCCGACTGGAACTCCGCACCCGACGAGAGAGCCGTCGACCTCGCCGCCGCGAGCGACGAGGAGATCTTCGACCTGGTCGACAGCGAGCTGGGCGTGCGGTGACACCACGCCCCGCCGGGACCCGACCCCGGTAGCACCTACACCGCGCACCGTACCCGCCCGATCGGCGGGCGCGGGGCAGCACTTCCGAGGAGGCGGGCCGGCCGGTCCGCACCGCCGACGGCAAGGAATCGCCATGTCAAACGACGCGAAGCTCCGCGACTACCTGAGACGCACCGTCGCCGACCTGCAACGGGCCAACCGCCGCCTGCGCGAGTTGGAGGACGACCGGCACGAGCCCATCGCCATCGTCGGGATGGCCTGCCGGCTACCCGGTGGGGTGGACTCCCCGGAGGACCTGTGGCGTCTGGTCTCCGGCGGTGTGGACGGCATCTCCGAGTTCCCGACCGACCGGGGCTGGGCCCCCGACCTGTACGACCCCGACCCCGACCGGCCCGGTCACTCGTACGCCAAGGAGGGCGGCTTCCTCGACGACCCCGCCGGGTTCGACGCCGCCCTCTTCGGGATCTCACCCCGAGAGGCGCTCGCCATGGACCCCCAGCAGCGCCTGCTTCTGGAAACCTCGTGGGAGGTGTTCGAGCGCGCGGGGCTCGACCCGTCGTCACTCAACGGCCAGCCGGTGGGGGTCTTCACCGGGGTGATGTACCACGAGTACGGCGCCAACCTGGACCGGCTGCCACCGGGCGCGGAGGGGTACTTCGGCATCGGCAACTCCGGCAGCGTCGCGTCCGGGCGGGTGGCGTACACCTTCGGTCTCTCCGGTCCGGCGGTCACCATCGACACCGCCTGCTCCTCCTCGTTGGTCGCCATTCACCTGGCCGGTCAGGCGCTGCGCAGCGGCGAGTGCGGCTTGGCGCTCGCCGGCGGCGTCACCGTCATGTCCACTCCGCAGATGTACGTCGCGTTCTCCCGGCAACGTGGGCTCGCCCCGGACGGCCGGTGCCGCGCGTTCGGCAGCGGCGCCGCCGGCACCGGCCTCTCCGAAGGGGTGGGTCTGGTGCTGCTCGAACGGCTCTCCGACGCCCGTCGCAACGGTCACGAGGTGCTGGCCGTCATCCGTGGCTCCGCCGTCAACCAGGACGGCCGTTCCAACGGGCTCACCGCACCGAACGGCCGCGCCCAGCAGCGGGTCATCCGCGCCGCGCTCGCCAACGCGCGACTCACCGTGTCCGACGTGGACGTCGTGGAGGCACACGGCACCGGCACCCGGCTCGGGGACCCCATCGAGGCCCAGGCGTTGCTGGCCACGTACGGCCAGGGCCGTGCGGCGCACGATCCGGTCTGGCTCGGCTCGCTCAAGTCCAACATCGGACACGCACAGGCCGCCGCCGGAGTGGCCGGCGTGATCAAGATGGTGCTGGCGCTGCGGCACGGAGTCGTACCACCCACCCTGCACGCCGCCGAGCCCACCGCCGAGGTCGACTGGGACGCCGGCGCCGTGCGTCTGGTGTCCGAGGGACGGGACTGGCCCTCGACCGGACGCCCCCGCCGGGCCGCGGTCTCCTCGTTCGGGGTCAGCGGCACCAACGCCCACCTGATCCTCGAACAGACCGAGGCGGAGGAGCCCGCACACGTCCCCACCGGGCAGGAGCCGCCCGGCACTCTGCCCTGGATCCTCTCGGGCCACACCGCAGCGGCGCTGCGCGCCCGCGCCGAGGACCTGACCGAGGCGCTCCGGGCCGACCCCGCCCTACGCCCCGTCGACGTGGCCTGGTCTTTGGCCACCACCCGACCGCTGCTGGAACACCGCGCCGTGGTGGTGGCGGACGACCGCCAGGCCGCCCTCGACGGACTGCGGGCGCTGGCCGAGGAGGCCGGACACCCTCCCCGCCCGATCGTCGGGGTGCCCGTCGCCGGCCAACTCGCGCTGCTCTTCACCGGTCAGGGCAGCCAGCGGCTCGGAATGGGCCGCGAGCTGCGTCACCGCTTCCCCGCCTTCGCCGAGGCGTTCGCCGCCGCCTGCGCCGAACTGGACCGGCACCTGCCGAAACCCGTCGCCGAAGTGATCGACGGGGCACCCGACCTGCTGAACCGCACCGAGTTCACCCAGCCGGCGATCTTCGCCGTCGAGGTGGCGCTGTTCCGGCTGGCCGAATCATGGGGGGTGCGTCCCGGCCTGCTCGTCGGGCACTCCATCGGCGAGATCGCGGCCGCGCACGCCGCCGACGTGCTCGACCTGGCGGACGCGGCCCGCCTGGTGGCCGCCCGGGGGCAGCTCATGCAGCGGCTTCCCTCCGGCGGCGCGATGGTCGCCGTGCAGGCGACGGAGACGGAGGTGGCGGCATACCTCGACGACAACGTCGGGCTGGCCGCCGTCAACGGTCCACGCTCGGTGGTGCTCTCCGGTGACGAGGCGAGGGTGCTGGCCACGGCTGCGGCGTTGCGCGAGCGCGGTCACCGGACGAAGCGGGTCGTCGTCTCGCACGCCTTCCACTCGCCGCTCATGGATCCGATGCTCGACGAGTTCCGCGCCGTCGCGCGGTCGGTGACGTACCGGCCGCCGACGGGCACCGTCGTCTCCACCGTCGACGGCGGGCCGGTCGGGGCCGAGCGCCTCTGCGACCCCGAGTACTGGGTGTCACACGTCCGGCAGCCGGTTCGGTTCCTGGACGCCGTCCGGGCCGCGTACGACCTCGGTGCCCGGACGTTCCTGGAGCCCGGACCCGGCGGTGTGCTCTGCGCCGCCGGGGCCGAGTGCGTACCGGACGACGCCGACGCGGCCTTCGTGCCGATGCTGAACGGTGACGAGGTCGCGAGCGCCCTGTCCGCCGCCGGAGCGCTGCTCGTCCGTGGCGTGCCCGTCGCCCGCGCGGCGTTGCTCGCGGACGCCGGTGGCCGGCACGTGCCCCTGCCCACCTATCCGTTCCAGCGGCGGTCCTACTGGCTGCGCGAGCGCGCGGCACCGACCGGGGGCGGCCTGCGTCCGGCCGGGCACCCGCTGATCGACGCCGTCACCGAACTGCCGACCGACGGTGGCCTGCTCGGCACCGCACGGATCTCGCTGCACACCCATCCGTGGCTCGCCGACCACGCGGTGGAGGACGTGCCGTTACTTCCGGCGTCCGCGCTGGTCGAGATGGTCCTGCGGACCGCCCGGGAGGTCGACTGCGCACACCTCGACGAACTGCTCGTCGAGGCCCCGCTGGCGCTACCGCCGAACGGCGCGGTACGCGTACAGGTCACCGTGGGGGGCGCCGACGACAGCGACCGACGCACGGTCGCCGTCCACTCCGCACCGGCGGGCGACGAGGACGGCCTCGCCACGTGGACCCGGCACGCCACGGGACACGTCTCCCCGTACGCCCCCACCCTCCCCGACGCTGCGCAGGAGTGGCCGCCGCCCGGCGCGAACCCCGTGCCGCTGGACTCGTTCTATGCCGACGCTGCGGCGACCGGTCTCGGCTACGGGCCTGCGTTCCGCAACCTCCGCATGCTCTGGCGTCGGGGCGAGGAGCTGTTCGCCGAGGTTCGCCTGGACGGGGACCAGCAGGACGAGGCGTCCCGTTTCGGCCTGCATCCGGCCCTGCTCGACTCCGCCCTGCAACCGGTGCTCGCCGCCGAGCCGGGCGGTGACGTACCGGTCCGGCTCCCGTTCGCCTGGACCGGTGTGACGCTCGCACCCACCGGGACGTCCGCGCTGCGGGTACGGCTCGTTCCGGCCGGGACCGGCGCGATCACCCTGGAACTGACCGGCGAACAGGGCACCCCGGTGGGTCGCGTGGCGCGTCTGGTCTCCCGGCCGCTCGCCGAGACGAACGTCCACCTGCGCGCCGCGGCCGTGGCACAGTGCCTGTTCCGGCCCGGCCTGATCGCACTGACGCTCCCGCCGGATCTCACCGGCGACGCCGTGGGGATCGTCGACCTGACCGACGTTGGTGTGGGCCCGGGTCCGGACGCGCTGCGAGGCGTCGTGACCGAACTGCTGCCCCGGCTGGCCACCGACGGGGACCGACTCGTGGTCGCCGTCCGGGACACCGCCGCCGACCCGGTCGCCGCCGGGCTCGCCGGTCTGGTGCGCTCGGCGCAGTTGGAGGCCCCGGGCCGGTTCGTCCTGCTGGACGTGGAGGACCCGACCCGGATCGGACCGCTGTCCGCCGCCGCGCTCACCACCGACGAGCCCGAGATAGTGGTGCGCGCAGGCACCGCGTGGGTGCCGCGGCTGGAACGGACCGGTGCCGCCCCCGCCGCCCCCACCCGGGGCTGGGACCCCGAGGGCACCGTGCTCGTCACCGGAGGCACCGGCGCACTCGGCGCGCTCTTCGCCCGGCACGCCGTCACCGGGTACGGTGCCCGCCGCCTGCTCCTGGTGAGCCGGCGTGGGCCGGCCGCCCCCGGTGCCGGGGCCCTCGCCGACGAGCTGACCGCGCTCGGCGCGGACGTCCGGATCGTCGCCTGCGACGTCACCGACCGTGACACCCTGGCGGGGTTGCTCGCCGATGTGCCGCTCACCGCCGTGCTGCACACGGCCGGGGTGCTGGACGACGGCGTGATCTCCGCGTTGAGCGGCGCACGGTTCGACGCCGTCCTGCGGGCGAAGGCGGACGCCGCGTGGCACCTGCACGAGCTGACCCGCGACCGCGACCTGGCCGCCTTCGTGCTCTTCTCGTCCGTGGCCGGTCGGCTCGGCGGTGCCGGCCAGGCCAACTACGCCACGGCGAACGGATACCTGGACGGGCTGGCGGCACACCGGCGCGCATCCGGCCTGCCGGCGCTCTCCATCGCCTGGGGGTTGTGGGATCGCGACGGCGGCATGGCCGGCACCATCGCCGCCACCGGCCGCCGCCGGATCGGCGAGTCCGGGCTGCGACCGCTGTCGGCGGAGGCCGGGTTGGCCCTGTTCGACGCCGCTCTGGCCGGCGACGACCCGGTCGTGGTGGCGGCGCGGGTGGACCTGTCCGCCGGCAGCGCGGTGCCCCGACAGCTGCGCCACCTCGCCCGTGGCGCGGAACGTCCGGCCTCGGCGGGGGAACCTCTGCCCACCCGGCTACGTCGGATGTCCGCCGAGGAGCGAGACCGGGCTCTGTTGGACCTCGTGGTCGGTGGCGCGACCGGTGTCCTCGGTCACGGCGAGGCGGACCGTGTCGAGGCCGACCGTGCCTTCAAGGACCTCGGCTTCGACTCGCTCACCTCGATCGAGCTGCGGAACCATTTGTCGACGACGACCGGTGTGCCGCTGGCCGCCACGCTCGTCTTCGACCATCCCACGCCGCTGGCGGTGGCCCGACACCTCGCCGAGCTGCTGGCCCCCGACGACCCCGTGCGGCACGACCGTGACCCGGACGGTGGCGAGGACGAGACGGAGATCCGGCGCCTGCTGGCGGAACTGCCCCTGGACCGTCTGCGCGCGCTGGGTGTGGTCGACGCGGTGCGGCGCGGTATCGCCCCCGTGCGGGACGACGCCGACGACCCGGTGGGCGAGATCGCACGGATGGGTGTCGACGAGCTTCTGGCCCGGGCGCTCGGCCCGACGACCGAGCCGGCATGACCGATCGGATCCGCATCGCACCGGAGGGAGTGCAGGCAGTGAACGAGGAGAAGCTGGTCGAGGCGCTACGGGCCTCGCTGATCGAGAACGAGCGGTTGCGCAAGGAGAACCAGTGGCGGGCCGTCCCGCCCGAGCCGATCGCGATCGTCGGCATCGGGTGCCGTTTTCCCGGCGGGGTGACGAGCCCCGACGAACTGTGGCAGCTGGTCACCGAGGGGCGTGACGCGATCGGGGAGTTCCCCGCCGGCCGGGGGTGGGACCTGGAGGCCGTCTACCACCCGGAGCGTGACCGCCCCGGCCGTTCCTACGTACGGCACGGCGGCTTCCTCTACGACGCCGACCAGTTCGACGCATCATTCTTCGGCATCTCCGCCAGGGAGGCGCTGGCGATGGACCCCCAGCAACGGCTGCTGCTGGAGACTGCCTGGGAGACGGTCGAACGGGCCGGGATCGACCCGGCCAGCCTGCACGGCAGCGACACCGGACTCTTCGTCGGCGCCATGTACCACGACTACGCCGCACACGTCACCAGCGTCCCCGACGGGGTGGAGGCATACCTCGGCGGAGGCAGCTCCGGCAGCATCCTCTCCGGCCGGGTCGCGTACACGATGGGCCTGCACGGCCCGGCCGTCACGCTCGACACCGCCTGCTCCTCCTCCCTGGTGGCGCTTCACCTCGCCGCCGCGGCGCTGCGGCGCGGGGAGTGCGGACTGGCGCTCGCCGGCGGGGTGACGGTCATGGCGCACCCCACCGCCTTCGTGGAGTTCTCCCGCCAGCGGGCACTCGCCGCCGACGGCCGGATCAAGGCGTACGCGGACGCGGCCGACGGCACCGCGTGGGCCGAGGGTGCCGGGCTGCTGCTGCTTGAGCGGCTGTCGGACGCCGAGCGGCACGGACATCCGGTGCTGGCCCTGATCCGTGGCAGCGCGATCAACCAGGACGGTGCCTCCAACGGTCTGACCGCCCCGAGCGGTCCCGCCCAGGAGCGGCTGATCCGTCGCGCCCTGGCCGACGCCGGTCTGCGCGCGTCCGATGTGGACCTCGTCGAGGGGCATGGCACCGGCACCGTCCTCGGCGATCCGATCGAGGCGCAGGCGGTACTCGCCACGTACGGGCAGGGTCGGCCGGTAGACCGTCCGGTCTGGCTCGGCTCGATCAAGTCGAACATCGGGCACGCGCAGGCCGCCGCGGGGGTGGCCAGCGTTGTCAAGACCGTCCTCGCGCTCCGCCACGGAGTCCTGCCGCCGAGCCTGCACGTCGACGAGCCGTCGTCGAAGGTGGACTGGTCGGCCGGGGCGGTCCGGCTGGCGACCGAGCAGCGTCCGTGGCCCGAGGTGGGCCGCCCACGCCGGGCGGCGGTCTCGTCGTTCGGGGTGAGCGGCACCAACGGCCACGTGATCCTGGAGCAGTACGTGCCCACCACGCCCGACGAACTGCGGGAGGCGAGCGGTCCGGTGCTCGTGCCGCTGCCGTTGGCCGCCCGCGCCACGGAGGCGCTGCGCGGCCAGGCCGACCGGCTCCGGCGTCGCATCGAGGACGATCCCACGGTGCGCCTGGCCGACCTCGGCCTCTCCCTGGGCACCACCCGTACCGCGTTCCCGCACCGGACGGTCGTGGTCGCCACCGACCGAAACGAGGCCCTGGGCGCCCTCGCCTCGCTGGCCGCCGGGGAGCCTGCTCCCCACGTCGTGAGTGGACGCGCCCTCCCGGGTCGTCTCGCGGTTATCTTCACCGGTCAGGGCAGCCAACGCCCCGGGATGGGCCGGCAGCTGTACCAGGCGTTCCCCGAGTTCCGGCGGGCCTTCGACGCCGTCTGCGCCGAACTGGACGCCGCCCTCGCCGGTCACGTGCCCCACCCGGTCGCCGAGGTCGTCTTCGCCGCCCCGGGCACGGACCTCGCCGCCCGGCTGGACGACACGGTCTACACCCAGACCGGTCTGTTCGCGCTGGAGGTGGCCCTGTTCCGGCTGCTGGAGTCCTGGGGCGTGCGCCCCGACCTGGTCGCTGGGCATTCGGTCGGCGAGGTGGTGGCGGCGCACGCCGCCGCCGTGCTCGGACTCCCGGACGCCGCGCGGCTGGTGGCCGCTCGTGCCCGACTCATGCAGGCGCTGCCCACCGACGGTGGCGCGATGATCGCCCTGCAGGCGTCGGAGCAGGAGGTGGCGCCGCTGCTCAGCGACCGCGTCGGTCTGGCCGGCGTGAACGGACCCACCGCGGTGGTGGTCTCCGGCGACGTGGACGCGGTCGAGGCGGTCGCCGCACGGTTCGCGGCGACGGGCCGCAAGACCAAACGGCTGGCGGTGTCGCACGCCGGTCACTCCCACCGGATGGAGCCGATGCTCGCCGAACTCGGGGCCGTCGCGGCCGGTCTGACGTACGCGGCACCGACTCTCCCGCTGGTGTCGACCCTGACCGGTCGGGAGGCGGGCGCAACCGAGCTGGCCGACGCGGCGCACTGGACCGGGAACGTCCGCCGCCCGGTCCGGTTCCTGGAGGCGGTCCGGGAGCTGCAGGCGCGTGGGGTCACCACCTTCCTTGAGGTGGGGCCCGGCGGTGTGCTCAGCGGCATGGGTCCGCACTGCCTGAGCGAGCCGACCGACGACGTCGAGTTCGTCCCGGCCATGCGGGAGGCCGACGAGCCCCGCGCCGCCGTCGCCGCCCTGGGGCACCTGCACGTCCGCGGGCACGCGGTGGACTGGCCGGCCTTCTTCGCCGGTCATCGGGCGCGTCGCGTCGAGCTGCCGACGTACGCGTTCGATCGCAAGAGGTTCTGGTTGCAGTCCGGCAGCGTCACGAGAGAGGTCACCCACGCCATGCCCACCGAAGAGCCCGAGACGGCACCGCTCGCGCAGCTGGCCGGCCTGGACGAACCCGCGCGCCGCAAGGTGCTGCTGGAGCTGGTCCTCGCGGAGGCGACGATCGCCGCGGAGGAGGCCCTGCAGACCCCGCTCGATGCGGAGAGTCCCTTCTTCGAGGTCGGCTTCAACTCGCTGTCCGCCGTCGAGGTGCGCAACCGCCTGGTCCAGGCGACCGGCCTGTCCCTGACGCCGATGCTGCTGTTCGACTACCCGACCCCGGAGATGGTCGTGGACTACCTGATCATCCTGATCGACGAGGAGCGCGCAGATGTTTGACGTGGACAAGTACCTGGCGGTGATCGGCCATACCGGTCCGGTCAACACCGACCTCGCCACCCTGCGGGCGGTGCAGAAACGACACCTGATGTCGATACCCTTCGACAACGCCGTCTACGGCGCGGTGGATCGCGGTATGGCCATCTGGGACGAGGTGGACATCGACGGCGACGCGATGTTCGACACCATCGTCACCGGCGGGCGCGGTGGCATCTGCTACGAACTCAACGGCCTGTTCCGACTGCTGCTGCAGGGGCTCGGCTTCGACTACCGGATCTTTGCCGGCGCGATCCGACAGGTCAACGGCGCGTTCGGCCCCGACCTGGAGCACATCTTCGGCTGCGTGCTGCTCGACGGCGAGACCTGGCTGGTGGACGTGGGCATCGGCGCTCCCTGCTACTCGGAGCCGCTGCGGGTCTGCGACGAGGAGCAGGAGCAGTACGGCGTCCGCTACCGCATGACGGAGGAGGACGGCTACCGTGTCGTCTACCGCCGCCCCGCCAACGGTGACTGGCAGGTCCTCTACCGCTTCCGTCCCCAGTTCCGGGACATCGGCGAGTGGCACGACCCGGACCCCGCGCTGGTCGAGTTCCCGCCGGATCTGATCGCACCGGGCACGTTCATCCGCAGCCGGGGCACGGCCACCGGACAGCTCGTGTTGACCGGGCGTCGCTTCCTTCGCCTCGACAACGGCCACGAGGAAGTGCGTGTGCTGGTCAAGCAGCCGGACCTGGATGCGGCCGTGGACCTGATCCTGAACGGGCGGGGATGAGGACCCGATGACCACGGACGTGCTGATCGTCGGGTACGGTCCGGTCGGTCAGGTGCTGGCCCTGCTGCTCGCGCAGCGGGGTCACCGGGTCACCGTGCTGGAGAAGTGGCAGCGCCCGTTCCCGATGCCCCGGGCGGTCTCCTTCGACGGCGAGTCCGCACGGATCCTGGCCGCCGCCGGTGTCGGGCGCGAACTCGGCGACGCCGGCGAGCCGTCGCGGGACTATATCTGGCGCAACGCCCGAGGCGACGTCCTGTTGTCGGTCGACGTCGCCGAGCACGGCCAGTGCGGATGGCCGGACTCCACCTCGATGTACCAGCCGGGGCTGGAGGAGGCGCTCGCCCGACGGGGCGCCGACCACCCGTCGCTGACGGTGCTGCGTGGTCGGGAGGTGGTGGAGATCACCGAGGAGAGCGACGCCTGCGTGGTCACCGCCGCCGACCGGTCCGGCTCCCACACGGTCCACCGGGCCCGGTGGCTGGTCGGCTGCGACGGCGCGAACAGCTTCGTCCGCTCCCGGATGGGCGTCGACGAGGTGGACCTCGGCTTCTCCAACGACTGGTTGACCTGCGACGTGACCCTCCGCGAGCCGCGCGTCTTCACTCCGAACAACCTGCAGATCTGTGATCCGGCGCGGCCCACCACGGCGGTCTCGGCCGGTCCCGGACATCGGCGCTGGGAGTTCATGCGCGTCCCGGGCGAGACCGTGGCGGAACTGGACAGCCGGGAGGCCGCCTGGCGGCTGCTGGCCCCGTTCGACATCCACCCGGGCAACGCGGTGCTGGCACGGCACGCCGTCTACACCTTCCAGGCCCGGTACGCCGAGCGTTGGCGGGCCGGCCGGATGCTGATCGCGGGCGACGCCGCCCATCGGATGCCGCCGTTCGCCGGTCAGGGCATGTGCTCCGGCTTCCGCGACGCGGCGAACCTGGCCTGGAAGCTGGACCTGGTGCTGTCCGGACACGCGGGGGACGCGTTGCTCGACACCTACGAGGTCGAGCGGCGCGCACACGTCCAGCACGCGATCCTCATGTCGGTGAACCTCGGCCGCGTCATCTGCCAACCCGATCCGGCGGCTGCCGCCGACCGGGACGCGGCCATGCTGGCCAACCGGCGGCGGATGGCCGGCCACCCCCAGGACCCCCCGATGTACCAGCCGCTCACCACCGGACTACGAGCCGACAGCCGAGCGGCGGGTTGGCTGGTTCCTCAGGGCAGGGTCACCGCCGGCGGGGTGACCGGGCTCTTCGACGACGTGGTCGGCCGAGGGCTGATCCTGCTGGTGACGCCGGAAGTGGCTGCGGGGCTCAGCGGAGAGACCGTGGCCTTCCTGCGGGCGCGCGCCGGGCAGGTGGTCGTTCTGGGCGAGGGGAGTGGGCAGTGGGCCGACACGGAGGGGACCTACCGGCGTCTGCTGGCCCGAGCCGGCTGCCGCGGCCTGCTGGTCCGTCCCGACCACTACGTCTACGGCGGTGGCCGCACCGCCGCGGAACTGGACGGCGTCGTGGCCGAACTGCGCCGGAGCCTCAGGGCGCGGGTGTCGGGCGTCGCCCGGTGAACGCCGCTAACGAGGATCCGGGCGGTCCTCGGGTCGCCCCGTCGCCCGTCGCAGGTCCGCCAGCATCCGCACCGGGTCCGGCTCGACACCGGTGAAGAGGCGGAAACCCGCCGCCGCCTGGAACGCCAGCATGCCGACGCCGTTGAGGGTCCGGCACCCGGCGGCCCGGGCGGCGGCCAGCAGCGCCGTCTCCAGGGGCCGGTAGATGATGTCGGCCACCCACATTCCCGGCCGCAACTGTTCGGCGGGCAGCGGCATGCCCGGGGACTGTGCCATACCGACCGGAGTCGCGTTGACGATCCCGTCCACCTCCGACGCGGTCCGCTGGGTGGCGTCCACTGCAGTCGCCCGGCCGGGGCCGAACCGGTCGTTGAACGCCGTGGCCAGCTCATCCGCTCGTTGCGGGATCGGGTCGGTGACATACAGTGACATGGTCCCCGTGTGGAGGAGGGCGTGGCCCACCGCCGCCCCGGCGCCGCCCGCCCCGAGCAGGAGCACCCGGTCCCGGCGGGCGTCCGGCAGCTCGTGGTCCAGACTCATCGCGAAGCCCCACCAGTCGGTGTTGTGTCCCATCGCGCCGGCACCGGTGAACGTCACGGTGTTGACCGCGCCGAGCGCGGCCGCCTCCGGGGAGAGTCGGTCCATCAGCGGAACGACCTGCTGCTTGCAGGGATGGGTGACGTTGAGCCCGGTGAATCCCAGTGCCGGTGCCGACCGCACCAGCTCGGGCAGCGCGACCCCGGCGGCGACCGCTTCCCGCACGTCGACCGTGCGGTAGAACAGGCGGATACCGCGCCGGTCGGCCTCCGCCTCGTGCAGGGCCGGACTGAGCGAGCCGTGCACGTCGGTGCCGATCAACCCGATCAGGCAACGCGCGGGGCCTGGAGTGTCCGGGACCATGTGACGCCTCCGTAGGGACCTTCCGCATCGAAACCATCTGCTTCGGATGGGTCCTCGTTATGCTTGCAGGATGACCGCCACCGCGCCAGTGTCGTTGGACAACGACCTGATGTTTCTACTCTCCTGGGCGAGTCACGCGCTGGCCACGGAGCAGACCGCCGGACTGTCCGGTCTGGGGATCACCCCGCGCGCCTACTGCGTTCTGGTGAAAGCCATGGCGGCGGACACCACCCAGACCCAATTGGCCCAGCTCTGCGGGCTGGACAAGACCACCATGGTTGCCACCATGGACGAGCTGGAACGACTGCAGCTCGCGGAGCGCCGGCCATCGGCGACCGACCGCCGGGTACGGATCATCGCCGTCACGCCGAAGGGACGCCGGCTGGTGGCCAAGGCGGCGGACATCGTCTCCCAGATCCAGGACGACGTTCTCTCGGCCCTGCCCGTGGAGAACAGGCGGGTCCTGATGGACAGCCTCGCGCAGCTCGTGGACGGCCGCCTGGCCAGCCTGGTCCCCTGCGAGCGGGCGCCGCGCCGCCGCGAGCGCCGACTGGCCTGAACGCTGCTCCCAGCCCATGTCAGGGGCTTGATAGGGGTAGGCCGGCCCGCACCCTGACCGTAACGTCCCAGCCGTAGGCGACGGACGTGGGTGTCGTGGGGGATCGGTATGGGTTTGCTGACGCTCGACCCGGCGGAACGCTCCCCGGGGCCGACTCCGGCGGCCCGTCGGCGCCCACGCCGTCTCGTCCGTCTCGTTCTCGTGGTGGCCGCCACGTCCCTCGCCGCCGCCGGCCTGGTGCTCGCCGTGCGGGACGCCGTCACGCCGCCGGCCACCGCCACCGCCAGCCTCGCCGGCGTCACGCTCGCTCCCGGTGACGCCGGCTGGACCGCGATGGCGGCGCACCACATGGACGGCCAGGCCGGATACCAGATGCCGGCGCAGATGATGCCGGGCGCCCCGGAGGGCGACGACATGCGGCTCGGCGTGCCGGTCACCCTGGTCAACTCGGGTCACACCGTCCGGGCGCTCGATCTGGGCGCCGAGGTGTCACTGGCCGGCGGCCGCATCGACGGCCGGGAACGGCCGCATTCGGACACCATCGGCCGGTTGGCCCGCCTGGCCCCGGGCACCGCCGTGCACGGCGTGCTCTACTTCGACACCATCGTGCCCGGCCCGGACGACCCACCGCTGTACCTGACCTGGGAACGTGACGGCGGGGTACGGCGGCTGGAGCTCAGGATCTCCGGCGACGCCACCGGGCACCACGGCCACGGCTAGCTCTTCCCGCCCCGCCCGCACGACGAGGAGTCCTCGATGCGCGTATCGCGTCGGTCCACCCTGCCCGAAACCGGGACTGGAATCGCCCGTACCCGCCGTGCCGGCCCCGACGGCTACCGCAGCACACTGCTGCCGGCGTTGCTGCTGGCCGTCGGCGCTGCGTTCTGGCTGCACCGTGGCCTGTTCACCGACCCCCTTCCGGGGATGGTCGGACGTCTGCTGGTGGACGTGGCCGTCGCGCTGCCGCTGATGGCCATGGCGGTGGGTCTGGTCGATTCGCTGACCGTGCCGCGCGACCGTGTCCGCGGCGCCATCGGCGACCGGGCCGTCCGGTCCGCGGCACTCGCGGTCACCGCGGTCGTGTTCTACGTGCCGGCCGCAGCGGTACAGGCATTCCTCCGCACCGCCACCGGGGACAGCGCGACGCGCCCGCTGGCGGAGGCGCTCGCGACCGCCGTCCGGGCGGCCCCGGTGCTGCTGCTGGTCGCCACGATCTGCGTGCTGTTCGCCGAGTACGGCCTGCACCGCGTCCGGGATGACCTCGCACGTCCACCCGGCCCCGGTGACCGGCGCGTGCCGGGTCGGCTGGCCGCCACCGGGCTGCTGCTGTCGGCCCTGCTCGTGGTGCCGACGGCCGGCGCGGAGCCGGTCTGGGCCGGCCCCACCGGCTGCGACAACGCCGCGCGCCGTACCTTCGACGTCTCGGCGATCAACCTGGACATCACGGTCAACCGGTTCGGCGACCACGACCCGTACGGCTTCATGTACGTCCTCGCCGAGCGGGAGGACGACGTGCGCCGCCAAGAGGCCGCGCTGCTGGCCGCCTCGGCGATGGATCGGGACGACCCCGCCGCCGCGAAGGTCTCTGTCGGACTCGGCCAGGACCCGATCCAGCCGTTGGTGATTCGTGCCCGTCTGGGCGAGTGCGTGGTCATCAACCTCACCAACAAGCTCACCATGACGCCGCGCGGCGGTCCGCTCGGCAACCCGGCGCTGCTACAGCCCGGCGGCGTGCCGTCGGTCTCCATCGACATGTCCGGGGTCGCGTACGACGCGGCCGGCGGCGACGGTGGGCAGGCGGTCGGCGCGAATCCCGTCGCGGTGATGGTCGCACCCGGGCAGACCCGCCAGTACCGTTACTTCTTGGACCCGTCGATGGGGGAGGGCGCGAAGGTCTTCCAGAGCGGCGGTGAGTCGACCCAGTTGACCGCCCACGGGCTCTTCGGCGCGCTGGTCGCCGAACCCGCCGGAGCCCGGTGGTACGACCCGGTCACGGGTGTCGACCGTACCTCGGACACCGGCTGGAACAACTGGGAGGCGATGGTCAAACCCGGTGCCGGACCCGCCTTCCGCGAGTTCACGCTGATGTACCACGAGATCGGCGACGTGAACTTCAACCTGCGGCGTCCACTGCGGGAGAACGACGAGGGCATCCCGATCGGTCAGGATCCGGGAGTACCCGTCGGCGACCAGGAGCAGTACGGGCGACCGCTGCCGATGTTCGACGTCCGCCCGCCCATACCCCAGGTCCCGACCGAGGGCGGCGGAGGCACCAGCGCCTACCGACCGGCCAGCCGCGCGATCAACTACCGCAGCGAGTCGTTCCACCGTCGACTCCAGTTGGAGGCTCGACGCGGCAGCGCGGCGCAGCAGGCGAACAAGTCCCTGGCGTACAGCTCCTACACCTACGGTGACCCGGCCACCCCGATGCCGCGTTCCTACCTGGGCGAACCGACGAAGACCCGGGTCGTGCACGCCGGGTTCGAGCAGTTGCACGTCCACCACGTGCACGGCGGCGGAACGCGCTGGCTGGCCAACCCCGACGGCGCCGACGCAGGTACCACGATCCGACTGGACTCACAGACGATCAGTCCGCGGGAGAGCTTCGACCTGGTGCACGAGTGCGGCGCTGGCGGCTGCCAGCAGGCGGCGGGGGACTTCCTCTACCACTGTCACATCGGGCAGCACTACGTCGCCGGCATGTGGGGACTGTGGCGGGTCTTCGACACCGCACAACCCGACCTCGCGCCCTTGCCCGGGGCCGCGGCCCCGCCCGTCGGCGTGACCTCGGCGCAACTGATCGGCCATCGGGTGCAGGGCCGGGAGGTGGTCCCCCGCGCGCGTCTCAGAGACCCCTCTCGACAGGTGGCGCTGGAGACCCTCGTCGAGGGGTACCTGCCGCCACCGGGCGCCCGGTGGGGCACCGAGACCGGCACCCCCGATCCGGACGACGCGACCGTATGGGACTGGGTGCGGTCGGGCCCGGCGAACGCCCCGGTATACCTCGGCGAGCCGGAGACGACCGAGACATGGGCCAACTACCGCCCGAACAACCCCGGCACGCGGCCCGAGATCCTGTTCAACCCGACGACCGGACGGCCGGCGTACCCGATGCTGCGCCCGCATCTGGGCATGCGTCCACCGTTCGCCCCGGGCGGCCACTCCGGCACGCCGGGTCTCGGGGACACTGCCGGGCGCGACAGCCCGAACGGGATCTGTCCGCAGCGCGCCCCGGTGCGACGGTTCGACATCACCGCGATATCGGTCGCGGTGCAGTCCACCGCGCGCGAACGAGACGATCACGGTCGGATCTTCGTGCTCAACGAGGACAAGGACGCGGTACGCGCCGGCACCAAACCCGTCGATCCCCTCGTGATCCGTTCGAACGTCGGCGACTGCGTGGCGCTGACCTTCGGCAGCGAACTTGACCCGGCGGCACAGAGCAAGGTGAACATGCACACGCACCTGGTGCTCTTCGATCCGCTCGGGTCCGACGGTGTGGTGGCGGGCTTCGCGTACGAGCAGTCCGTCTTCGCGGCGGGCCGGGACGGCCGCCGACTCACCTCCGCGTCGGGCAGGCACATCACCGTGGACACGGTCGGGAAGCTGCGTCCCGGTGTCGCGATCGGCATCGGTGTCGGCCGGAAGAACGTCGAGGTGCGGACGGTGACGGCCATCGACGGTGACCGGCTCGTCCTGGACCGACCGCTGACGAAGAGACACACGGCCGGCGAGCCGGTGACAGTGGAGTTCGTGCAGTACCGGTGGTATTCCGACATGGACACCGGCACCGTCTTCTGGCACGACCACGTGGATGCCATCCGGTCGTGGGCGCACGGGCTCTTCGCCGCCCACATCGTCGAGCCGCCCGGCTCCACCTACCACGATCCCCGCACCGGCAAGCAGGTCAAGAGCGGCACGATCGTCGACGTGGTGAACCGGTCGGGGTCGGTCGGGGTCGGCCAGTCCGGCGCGTTCCGCGAGTTCACGATCTTCTTGCACAACGGCAGGCGTGGCCGCACCGAGCTGACCGCACCGCCCTCGGTCGACGGGCTGAATCCCTTCAACGCCGGGCAGGAGTGCGAGGAGGGAAGCATCAACCTGCGAGCCGCCCCGCTCGGCGAGCGAACACCGCCGGGAGCGACGCCGGCCGACCCCACCACCACCGACCAGCGACGCGAGTACAACGGGGCACGATGTCGCAACGCCTTCACCCGTACCCCGGCTCCGCCCGAACAGGCGGACGCGAACACCGTCCGCGCCACGGTGACCACGGTGGACCCGTACGTCTTCTCCTCCGTCAAGTACGGCGATCCGGACACTCCGGTGCTCCGGGCCTACCTGGGCGACCCGGTGGTGATCCGCACCGTCGGGGTCAACGACCGGGCGGAGTCGCTGCGGGTACAGGGCCATCGGTTCCGCAAGGAGCGTTTCGACCGTGCCGGGCAACTCGTCGACACGGCCACCACCGGCATCTCCGAGCGGTTCGACTTCGTGATGGACGGCGGTGCCGGCGGTCCGGCGCGCAGCCCGGGTGACTACCTGTACTACAGCACCCGAACGTTCGCGCTCGACAGCGGCGCGTGGGGGCTGTTCCGGGTACACGACCGGCGCCAGGCCGACCTTCGGCCGTTGCCCGGACACCGACCACCGGCACCGGGGGCGGGCTTCCCGCGACAGCGACCCGCGACCGGAGACACCCAGGCGGCACCCGGTCCGGATCCGGTGTCGGCCAGACGGGCCGACGGCACACCGGACCCCACGGTGGTCACCGCGACGTCGCCGACCTGCCCCGGCCCGGCCCGCCAGCTCCGGTACGACGTCTCCGTCATCAACCAGGAGCTACCCACCGCCCCGAACGCGGATCCGCACGGTGTGATCTATGTCCTCACCGCAGACGTCGCCGCCGTCAGAGCCGGACACAAATCGGTCGAACCGCTGGTGCTGCGGGCGAACGCAGGGGACTGTGTGGTGCTGACGCTGCGCAACCAGACCACGCCCGGTTCCCGCTACGGCGGCCACCGCGCCGGACTGGACCTGGCCAAGCTGCTGCGCGACCAGCAACTGGCCGCAGGGGCCGCGATCGGCCTGAACCCGGATCCGACCGTGGCGCCCGGGCAGACGGCGACGTACACCTTCCACGCCGACCGGGAACTGGGCGCCTCGTTGTTCCAGAACCTGGCGTCAGTGGCGTCGCTACGGCACGGCGGGTACGGCATGCTGATCGTGGAGCCGGCCGGTTCCACCTGGTCGGACAGTACGACCGGGAAACCGCTCGGACCGGACGCCACCAGCACCGGGGCGGTCATCCGGCCCCCCGGCGCACCGGCGTTTCGCGAGTTCGCGCTGCTCATGCAGACCACCGACCAGCACTTCGCGCGCGGTGTCCTGCCCTACGGCGAGTTCGTCGCCGGCAGCGGCGTGAACAGCCCGACGGCGGCCAACCGGCAGATCCCCCCGGTGCCCGGCGCGCCACCCGGCACCGAGGGCAACGCGGGATCGGCCGACAAGGCCTACAGCCACGTCAACTACCGCAGCGAACCGTTGACCGAGCGGCTGGGACTGACGGCTCATCCCGACGACTACACACGGGCGTCGGTGACCGGCTCCTTCGGTACGGCGTTCAGCTCGGCGGACCACGGTGAGCCCCGCACGCCGGTCCTGCGTGCGATCACCGGCGACCCGGTGGTTCTGCGCGTCGGCGTGGGCGCCTCCGACCAACTCCATCCGTTCACGGTCAGCGGGCACGCGTTCCGGCCGGAGCCACGCCTCCACGGCTCGCCGCAGGTCTCGACCCGCACCCTCGGTGCGGGCGAGACGGTGGACGCCAGGCTGGGTGGGGCCGGGGGAGGAGCCGGCAACAGCGGCGACTACCTGTACGCCGATGCCCGGGCGCCGTTCGCCGCGGCCGGTATGTGGGGCATCCTGCGGGTGCTCCCATCCGGTAGGCCCGGCGGCGCCGCTCCCCTCTAGGGCCCGTTCCACCGCGCCCAGGCCCAATGAAGGGAGGGCCCCCGGCAGTGCGCCGGGGGCCTTCCCTTCGCGGTCAGTCGCTCAGCAGACCGGCGACGACGGTGGCGAGTTCGATCGACTGGGCGCCGTTCAGACGCGAGTCGCAGGGAGTCTCGTAACGACCGGCCAACTCCGCCTCGGTCAGCTGGCCGGGCCCGCCGAGGCACTCCGTCACGTCTTCCCCGGTCAGCTCCACGTGTACGCCGCCCGGCCAGGTGCCGGCCTGCCGGTGCACCTCGAAGAACCCGGTCAACTCGTCGACGACCCGGTCGAAGCGCCGTGTCTTGTAGCCAGCCGCCGACTCCTCGGTGTTGCCGTGCATCGGGTCGCACTGCCAGATCACCTCGTGGCCGGATCCCGCCACGGCGGCGACCAGCGGCGGAAGGGCGTCCCGAACACGCCCGGCACCCATCCGGGCGATCAGGGTCAGTCGGCCCGGGCGACGGTGCGGATCGAGGCGGCGTACGTACTCCAGGACCTGGTCCGGTGTGGTTGACGGGCCGATCTTCACACCCACCGGGTTCGCTATCAGCTCGGCGACGGCCACGTGGGCGCCGTCCGGTTGCCGGGTCCGCTCGCCGACCCAGAGCTGATGCCCGGAGCTGGCATAGAGCCGCGGTCCGCCCGATGTCTCCACCACCCGCAGCGCGGAGCGTTCGTAGTCCAGCAGCAACGCCTCGTGGCTGGCGAAGATCTCCCGACCGGCAGGTTCCCCGGTCAGCGCGCGGACCAACTCGATGGTGGCCCGTGACCGGTCGTGGGCGTGCAGCATCCGCGTCGGGTCGGGTCGGCGGGCGGCGGGTGTGGGATGCGCCGAATGCACGATGTCGCCGCGGTACACCGGCAGCCCGAGCGCGTCGACCTGGGCCGAGCGCGGCTTGGCGTACTGGCCGGCGAACCGGCCCACGACGACGACCGGCGGTCCGGTGGCGGCGATGACATCCGCCATCTGCGACAGGATTCGTACCGTGGCCCGCACGTGCGCCGAGTCGTCGCTGAAGGACTCCGCGCAGTCGCCGCCCTGTAACAGGAACGCCTCGCCGCGAGCCACGGCGCGAAGCAGCTCACCCAACCGGTCGGTCTCCTCCGGTGTGGTGACGGTGGGCGCCCCGGCCAGAGCGTCGACCACCTCACGGGCCGCCGCGAGGTCGGGCCAGGCCGGTTGCTGCGCGGCGGAGCGGGCAAACGCCCGGTCGACGACTTCCCGCAAGCCAGGAGGCAGGGCGGCGGGCGCCGCATGTCGCGGCGGCGCGTTGGTCGCTGATGTCACGGCGAAATCTCCCTTCGACGCTGCTTGTCTGTCCCGACGGTTCAGGAGCTGAGCCGTCGACGCCGCGTCGAGGCCGTCTCGACCGACAGGTTGGCCGGCAGCTCCTTGCGTTGGCGTACGCCGAGCTTCCGGTAGACGCGGGTGAGGTGCTGCTCCACTGTGCTCGCGGTGATGAACAGCTTCATGGCGATCTCGCGGTTGGTGTAGCCCATCACGGCGAGCGAGGCGACGCGGCGCTCGGAGTCGGTCAGCGCTTCCACGCTGTCGGAACTGGACGAGACTCCGTCCAGCGCGCCCAGGTCGCCGTCGATGGCGAGCAGCTCGTTGCAGATCGGCGTGGCGCCGCACATCTTCGCGACGTGCCAGGCGCGGCGGAAGATGGTACGCGCCCGGCGCCGGTTGTTGGTGGTGTGCAGGGTACGGCTCAACGTCGCCAGCACCCGGGCCATCTCGTACCGGTCGCCGCAGGCCTCGAACAGCTCCATCGCCTCGGTGAGGATCGCGGGGCGCCGCGCGAGCGGGCTGATCAGCGCGAGCAACCGCAGCGCCGTGCCGCGGACCCGGGGATTCGACGCCTCGGGACGGGCCAGCTGGTCGTAGATGAGCCGTCCGGCCTGGTCGTGGTTGCCGAGCCGTAGCCACGCCTCGGCTGCGCTGGTCCGCCAGAGCACCGGCGCGGCGAGTGCGAGGTCCCACGTCTGGATCAGCTCGCCACAGGCCAGAAAGTCGGACAGCGCCGCGTGCGGGTGGTTGGTGGCCAGGTAGTGGTCGCCCCGGGCGTGCAGGTAGTCCAGGCCGTACGTGGTCTCGAAGAGCGTCTCCGGGACCAGGAGCGCGAGATACCGGGTGGCCTCGTCGAACCGTCCCATCCGCGTCGCCGCACGCGTCGCCAACGCCACCGGCAGGCTCGCCGCCACGCCCCAGGCCCTCGGTGAGAGGACCGTCATCGCCTCCTCCGCCAGTTCGCGCGCAGCCGGCATGTCGCCCTGACGAAACGCCAGGCCGGCGGCGGCGACGGCGAAGATGGCCCGCCAGGTCGGCGCGGTCGACTCGTCGCAGTCCCCGCGCAGGCGGGTGCACCAGTCGCCCGCCACGTCCCACTGGTCGACCGAGACGAGGGTCCGGAGCGCCAACAGCGCCGCCTCCTCGGTCCAGGCGGTGCCGCGCCGCAGGCGCAGGTCCCGCAGTACCGTCTGGGCGTGGTCGGCCGCCTTGCCGAACTGCCCGCGGCCGAGGAGCTCGGACATGGTGGCGGCGGCACGCAACCAGGGGTCGGTCCGCGTGGTCACCGGGACCGGCCGCCGTGCGTTCAGCGAGGCGGCCGGAGCGCCCCGTCGGGCGAGGGGTGGGTGCAGGTGCGCCAGCCACAGCTCGGTGTCGGCGAGCTCGGCGGCGGCCTCCGGTGCCGTCCCGGTGTTGGTCTCACGCAACCCTTGCAGCACCGGCACCGCCTCGGCCGTGCGGCCGTGCCAGAGTAGCTGGCGGACGGTCGCGGTCCGGTCCTGCCGGCTCAGCCGGGCCGCGTTCGCCGGGGCGGCCAACGTGGCGAGGTGCCGAGTGACCGCCAGCGGGTTGAGCGGCCACTGCGCCTGAGTCAGCCGGGCCAGGATGGTGAGGCGCTCGCCGGGCTCATGGGACTCCCGGTGCGCGAGTTCCAGGCACCGGGTGGCCGTGTGGGGGTCGTCACCGACCAGCGCGTGTTCGGCCGCCGCGAGCAGCACGGAAATCGACCAGGGGTCCTCGACCCGGTCGGCGTCAACGAGGAGGCGGGCCACCACGGTCACCGCGTGACCGAGATCGTGCAACTGTCGGGCGGCGCGCAGGTGCAACGAGGCGTGCTCGTCGGCGCTGAGGTCGTCCAGAACCGCGGTCCGCCCGGCCGGATGTCGGAAACCGTTGTCGACGAGGAACCGTGCGGTGACCATGGTGTGCAGCGCGTGTCCGACCGCGTCGAAGTCCAGCCCGGTCAACTGGCTCAGGCCGGCCGGCCCGGCGTCGTCACCGAGGACGGCCAGGCCCCGGGCCACCCGCAGCACCTCCGGATCGCTGCGGTGCAGACAGACCAGCAACGTCCTGCCGTAGCCCTGGACGCGTACGTCGCCGCCGGAGCGATGGTCCTCGACGAGCGCCTCCAGCAGGGCCGGGTTCCCGCCACTGAACGTCGTGAGTCCGGTCGCGAGTCGACGAGCGGCAGGTTCGCCCAGATTCCGTCGGATCAGCTCGGCGACCCCGCCAGGGGAGAGCGGGCCCACGCCGGTGGCGTGCACGTTGGGCTGACGTCGCAGCGTCGAGCGGAGTGACCACCGGTCGGGGCGCTGGTCGAGGTCGTCGGTGACGACCACCAGCACCGGTGCGGTGTGCACCCGCCTTGCCAGGTGCACGATGAACTGCATCGAGGCGTCGTCGGTGTGCTGCAGGTCGTCCACGGTGACGACGAGTGGACGCTGTCCGGCCAGGTCCAGCAGGGCCACGCAGAGCCGGTGGAACAGCCGCAGGGTCTCCGCCTCGTCCGGCGCGGTCTGGTCCGCGGCGCGCGCGGCGGGACAGAGCCGGGCCACCACCTCGGCCGGCAGCGGGGAACCACGGAGCAACTGTCCCAGCACGCCGAAGGGCAGCGACTCCTCGGCGGCTGAGCCGACCGCGCTCAACACGAGAGCGCCTGCTGCCGCCGCCCGATCTACGCAATACTGCAGTAGTGCGGTTTTTCCCGTTCCGACCGGACCGTGCAGAAGAATGAGCCGACCTGCTCCGGAAACAAACTCTGAGACATGTTTGTCTAGCTGTGTGAAATGCCCGTCTCTTTCGACCAGCTGCATCGTTCCCCCGAGATCGATCAGTTGTGGCGTCAGCCATCGAGGCGCATCGTGTGCCGGTCGAGCCTATCCAGCGATCGTCGAGAGACGGAAAATTGTTGTCCACCATCGAGCAACAGGCCACCCATCGCTCGATGTTGCTAATGTTTCCGCCCGGTGACGAACTGTTCGGGCGGTGGGTCTGCGGACACCGGGTGTGCACACGCGCTGTCGTCGGCGGCGAGCCGGTGTCCGCGACCGCGACGTCAGGGACGGCGCAACCGGCTGAGCAGGTACAGCAGCACTGCGGCCGGCGGGAGGTGCAGAGGCAGGAGCGCCAGGGCCGCGGCGTTGCTGAGCCCGGGGTAGTGCGGCGAGGACTCCATGCCGAGCAGCAGCAGCGGCGGCACCATGCTGATCACCAGCACCACACCGACGACGATCGCGAAGGTGCGCAAGGGACGCCGGGCGCGCCGGCTGATCAGCTGATAGAGGGCGGTGCCGAGCAGGGTCGCCACCACGGTGTTGAGCACCACCGCCACCGGCTGGAGTTGGCTGAACTCGTCACTGATGTCGAGCGCGGCGCGCAGGACGAGCGCCAGCACCACGTTGATGACCGTCGAGACGAGGGCGGCGAGCAGGCCGGCCAGCCAGATCTGCTTTCCAGAGGTGCGCTGCTCAACGGTGGTGCCGGGGTGCGTGGTCGCCATGTCTACTCTCCATTGGTCCGTGCGGGATTGATCGGTATAGGACAGTCTAGGACGGATCGACTGGCGGGAGCAATTCGCCCCGCGCGCGGGCGAGCAGCAACGCCCCGTGTAACGAGGAGAGCCCGCCCAGCGTGGCGGCGGCTACTGGGGGCGTGCGGTGACCGGGCCGGGCCAGCGCGGCTGTCGCCGCCGCGACCTGGTCGACATAGCCCGGTGTGCCCGCCGCGAATCCACCCCCGATGATCAGCACGGACGGCCGTACCAGCTCCGAGAGGCTGACCGCCGCAGCAGCCAGGGCGCGCGCCGACGCCCGGACGGCGCCCGTCGCCCACTCCGCTCCGGCGGCGACGCCGTCCCGCAGTTCGGCGAAGCCGACCGGCGATCCCCGCAGCTCGGTGGCCCGGCGCAGCGTGGCCGGACCGGAGGCCAGCGCCTGCACACAGCCCCGGCGACCGCAG
This sequence comes from Micromonospora sp. NPDC023869, assembly GCF_055559695.1. Taxonomy (NCBI): domain Bacteria; kingdom Bacillati; phylum Actinomycetota; class Actinomycetes; order Micromonosporales; family Micromonosporaceae; genus Micromonospora; species Micromonospora sp. NPDC023869. Next base: position 1,254,009 of record NZ_JBVHKD010000001.1, on the reverse strand, counting down.
TCGCAGCGGGTCCCGCCGAGGTCGACCACGATGTGCCCGACCTCGCAGGACCCCCGTGGCCCCGGCACCGGTTGCCCGGCCAGGACCACCCCGCCGCCGATACCGGTGCCGACGCCCAGGTAGACCGCGTGAGAGACGCCGGCTGCGTCCGCTTCCGCGATCGCCGCGAGGTCGCCGTCGTCGGCCCAGGCCCGCTGCGCCTGCGGAAACAGGTCGGCGAGTGTCGCGTCCAGATCGAGTCCGGTCCACCCCGGACGCCCTGGCCAGGCCGTCACCCGGCCGGCGTGCGTGGTGGCGGGCATCGCCACGCCGACGCTTCTGATCACCGGACCCCACGCCTCGGTCAATTCCCTGACCTGTGCGGCGAGTGCCGCCAGGTCGCGTTCGCGGTCGTCGCCGGCCGGCCAGGTGACGGTGGCCAGATACGGCTCCCGGCCGTCGGCCTCCGCCCGCAACGCCACCTTGGTGCCGCCGATGTCTATCCCGAGAAATGCTGTCGAGGAGGCCGCCGTCGTCATGGTTGACGAGTATTCCGGCGATGGGCATTCGCGCGGGAAGCCCCCGGTAATTTTCCGGCCATCGCCCTTCCTCGGTGAGATGTTGGGGGTGGACGATCAATCCATGCCATCGGTACGGTCGTTGCAACGAACCGGGTTGGGTCGATGCCCGGGTTTCCAAGTCATTTGCGTGGGGCCGACTCCGGCATTGGTGATCTGGATGGAGACCAATGGGTAACGTGATTCTGATGGTGAACATGCCTGCGCGCGGGCACGTCTTCCCGACCCTGGCCGTGGTCGCCGGGCTCGTCCAGCGCGGCCACCGGGTCGTCTACACCGCCGTCGGCGAGTACGCCGACCTGGTGCGCTCCGCCGGTGCCGAGGTGTTGTCCTACGACTCGGTGGACCCGATGTCGGTCATCGGCGGCGCCGACTCCGGCCGGGTCCCGTTGCTGCTGCTCGACGAGTGTGAGGCCATCATCCGGGCGGCCCGGGAGCACTTCGCCGACGCCCCGCCGGACCTGGTGGCCTACGACGGCGCGTTGCTGCAGGCCGGTCGGATCCTCGCCCGGGTCTGGGGACGCCCCGCCACGCAGCTCAGCCCGGTCTTCGCCTCGAACGAGCACTACTCGTTCCCGGAGCAGATGATGAAGGCTGCCGGCCCCGCCAGCATGGACAACGGCGTGATGGCCGAGTTCTTCCCCCGGATGGCCGGCATGCTGGCCGCACACGGCGTCGACCTGGACCCGATGGAGCTGGTCACCGCCGTCGAAGGGCAGAACCTGGTGTTCCTGGCCCGGGAGTTCCAGCCGGCCGGTGCCACCTTCGACGATCGCTTCGCCTTCGTCGGGCCGTGCCTGGGCGAGCGTGGATTCCTCGGCGACTGGCGGCCACCGTCGGACGGTCGGCCGGTGGTCCTGGTCACCCTGGGCACCGTGCACAACGGTGACACCGAATTCTTCCGCTCCTGCCTGGCCGCCTTCGCGGACGGTCCGTGGCACGTGGTGATCTCGGTCGGCGGGGGCGTGGACCCGGCCGACCTGGGCGCGCCGCCCAAGAATGTCGAGATCCACCGGTGGGTGCCGCACCTGAAGGTGTTGGAGCACGCCGACGCATTCGTCACCCACGGCGGTATGGGCAGCGTGAACGAGGCGCTCTACTGGGGATGTCCGATGGTGGTCGTGCCGCCGTGGCCGGACGTGGTGCCGAACGCCTGGCGCCTTGTCGAGCTGGGCATCGCCCGTCAACTCGACCCCTCCGAGATCAGTGCCGACCTGCTCCGCGAGTCGGTCGCGGCGGTGACCGACGACCCGGAGATGCGGGAGCGGGCCCGGCAGATGCGTACCCACACCCGGGAGGCCGGCGGCGCACCGCGCGCCGTGGAGGAGTTGGAGGCCTACCTCCAACGGGCGGCCTGACCTGGCACCCGCCCGCCGCGCCGGGCTCAGCTGACGTGCACCACGTCCCGGTACCGCCGAAGCAACTGCGCCCGGCCCGGGTCGTTGGGCGGGCACAGTTCCAATGCCGCCTGGTAGTACCGGGACGCGGCGTGCTGGTGCCCCTTCATCGAGGTGCGCTCCGCCGCGATGACGAACGCCGTCCGGGCGTGCCGGGTGAGCGCTTCGATGGGTCGCCCGGCGTCCCTGCTGAGTGAGATCGTCTGCCAGTAGTGGTGGATGAGCAGATGCGGGTGCTCTGGCAGCCGATGCTCGACCCACCGGGCGGCCTGGTGGTGCTTGTCGAGCCGGACGGAGCGGGGCAACTGGGAATAGGCCACGTCACGGATGAGGATGCTGCGGAAGGCGTACTCGTTCTGGCCGAGCACCGACGCGCTGTGCACCCGGTCGACCAGGTCGCGGCGCTCCAACTGCTCCAGGCGCCGGGCCACCTCCTGGGCGTCCCGGTTGCCGAGCGCAGCGACCGGACGAGGCCACACCACGTCACCGAACACGGCGGCGTCCTGGAGTACCGCCTTCTCCACGGCGGGCAGCGTGTCGAGCTGGGCGGCGATCGTGTTGTAGACCGACTGTGGCAGTTCCAACAGCTTGTTGGCGGAGTACTCCTGCGACACGGGTGGGGCCGAACCCGCCGACGCCGCCGGGATCTCACCACGATGCATCCGGAAGTACTCGGTCGCGAAGAGTGGATTGCCGCCGATCCGGCGCAGCAGCGCCCGACATTGCGCGCTGACCGCCGCCTCCCGGCCGCGGTCCGGTCCGGGAACCGGGCCGGGACCGGGCTGCTGCGCTCCCGCGCAGATGCCGTGGTGCAACGCCAGCGACTCCAGCACATGCCAGGTACCGGTGGCGGACAACGGTGTCAGCGTGATGACCGTGGCGTTGCGCATGCCACCGCCCCAGAACGGCCTGCGCTGCAACAGCTCCGGCCGCGCGGTGGCGAGTATGGACAGAGGTACGCCCGTCGTCTGGTTTGCCAGCTCCTCCACGAAGTCCAGGAGCAGGTCGTCGGCTCGGTGCAGGTCCTCCAGCACCACGACGGTGAGCTGTTCCACCGCGACCGCCTCCAGGAAGAGCCGCCATGCGGGAAAGGAGTGGCGGATCGCGGTCGGCATCGGTGGCTCGGACCAGCCGAGCAGCGTACGCAGATGGGAGAGCAGCCACGCGGTGGAGCCCGAGGTCTGCGGCAGGCCGTGGACGGCGACCTGTAACTTCCGTTCCGCGACGGTGCGGGAGTCGGTCTCCGTGATCCCGGCGAAGGAACGCGCTATGGCCCGCAGCGGCGCCATCGGCTCCGTGCCCGGACCGGGTGAGGTGCCGGTCAGCAACCGCGCCGGGGGTACGCCCTGTCGCAGGGTCGCGAGCCACTCGGTGACCAGTCGGGTCTTGCCGATTCCGGCCTCGCCGAGCAGGGTCATGAGGTTCGGTTGGCGCCGGCGGTGGGTATCCGCCAGGAGATTGCCGAGGATGTCCATCTCGCGGTCCCGTTCGACCAGCGGCGCGAGCCCGGACAGATGGGCGTGCAGAGCCGGGTTACGTGGAGTCGGTTCGCCCTGCGGCGAGTAGTGGAAGACGTCCGCGGTGGCCTGCCGGGTCACGTCGCAGACCCGTATCGCACCGGGCGGCACCTCGTCGATGACCCGCAGGTTGGTGTTGAGCATGCTGCCCTGGACGTCGGTCGACCCGTCGCCCACGCCGCCGGTGGGTTTGTATGTCACCAGCGCGTCTCCGGTGGCGATGGCGATCTGGACGGCGACCTGTGGCGGACCGCAGCGGGTCGGTGACGGGCCGGTGGCGATCCGGTCACGGATGGCCAACGCCGCCCGCACCGCCAGTTCGGGGTCGTCCTCACCGGTCGACGGGACACCGAAGAGGGCGAGCCAGGCCGAGCCGACGGCCCAGAAGTTCTGCACCAGCCCGCCGAGCAGCTCCACCTCGGATCTGATCAGCCCGTCTAGGTTGCTCAGCACCTCCGCCATGTCCTCCGGATCGTCGGTGCCGAGCGGCAACTCGATCCGGGTGCGGATGTGCAGGACACTCACCCGTTTGCGTTCGGTCCGCACCGACACGGTGGGTGCCTGCTCCTTCCGGCGTGCCGGCGGGCCGACAGTCGGTTCGGTGTCAGGCTGGTCGGGTTCGGGGCTGACGACCGGAACCGGCGGTGGCTGGTGGGTCGGGTGGGCCGGCGGTTCGCCACGGTCCTGCCGCGCCGGAACCGCCGTGCCGGCGGCCGGGACGGCCGCGACCCGCGCAGGATGCGCAGCCCCGACGCCCTCGGTGGCAGCCGGCAGTATCAGCGACGGGTCGTGGTCGAGGATCTGCCGCTCCAACTGTTGCAGTGCCCGGCCGGGATCCAGACCGAGCTGGTCGGCGAGGGTTTCGCGCAGCCGGCGGTAGACGGTGAGGGCATCGGCCTGCCGGCCGCTGCGGTAGAGAGCGAGCATCAGCTGGCCGCACAGCCGTTCGCGGGGCGGGAGAGCGTCGGCGACGGCCCGTTCCAACTCGTCGAGGACCGCCTGGTGCCGGCCGAGAGAGAGCTCGGCATCCACGTACGCCTCGATCGCGGCGAACCGGAGGTTCTGCACCGCGGACAGCTCGGGCCACTCGATACCGAACTCGACGAGATCCGCCAGTGCGTGGCCCCGCCACAGGGCCAACGCCTCCCGAAGAGTGCGGGCGGCCGCTTCGGTGCCGCCCGAGTGCGCCTCGGCGTTGCCGCGTTCGACGAGCCGCTCGAAGCGGATCAGGTCGACGCTTTCAGCCGGCACCCGCAGCAGGTATCCGGGAGGTGACGTGAGCAGGACCGGCGCACGCTCGCCGTGTGCCGAGGCGGCCAGCAGCGACCGCAGCCGAGACACGTAGTTCTGCAGCATCTTGCGAGCCGTCGCTGGCGGCGTGTCGCCCCAGAGGCCCTTGATCAGGCGGCTGGCTGCCACCGTGTTGTTGGCGTGCAACAGGAGCAGACCCAGAACCGCCCGCTGATTGAACCCGCCGAGCGGGAGAGGTGAACCAACAGCTTCCACTTCGAGTGCACCCAGGACCTTGAAGTGCACGTATCACTCCTCCCGAAAAGCGCGGACGTGACAGTGGAGGTTGATTCCCAGTTCACGGTCCCAGCCGGCGGATAGGCTGGTTTGCGGGCCGAGTGTCATGATGTTCCCCCGTCGACATAACTGATCCCCGGCCCAGAATATCGGCCGGGGACGCGATAAGAAGCGCGTTCTATTATCGGCACGTCGGCGACATAAATCGAGACTCATCCATCTTGGCATCCGCCTTCGTTCGGCGCAACCCTCAAGGTCGCCAAGGCGTCGGCCCTCCGGCGCCGCGCCACCCCTGCGGGCTCAGAAGCGTCGCCCGCGGCCGAGTCGTGGCAGCTCACCGTCCAGCTGATCGTGCCGCACCAGCCGTCTTGCCCCGGATCCCGTCCGGTGTCCCCGCGTCAGCGGCTCGATCCGCACGAGTGAATCACGCTCGGATCGGCCTGCTGGGCGGCGTGGTGCAGGGTCGGTGGCGACGCGGTCGGCGGTCGGCCGGTCGGGCAGGTGTTCGACCTGCCGGACGACTGAGTGCCGAACTGTCGATAATCGCTTCCCGCCCTGGTCTGACCGGAGTGCTAGGGGGCGTTGTGGGGTATCCGCCCGCCCTTTACGTCCCTATGCTCGGGTCAATAAGCGCCGGAATCAGGCGACGCGACCGGTCCGGTCCGTGATTCGGCATAACCATTCTTCTGGGACGTTCTCTCATTCAGGGGGCCACGATGATCAGTAGACGTACGATGCTGCGCGCCGGCGGGAGCCTCGCCCTCGCGACCGCAGCGGTCGGGGCCGGCGGGTCGGCAGTCGCCGGCGGCCTGCCCTGGTGGCGTCTGCGGCATCTGCTCCGGGGCGACCTGGTGCTTCCCTCGGACGCCGGTTACGACTACGCCCGACAGTTGCAGATCGCCCAGTACGACGCGATCCGACCGGCCGCTGTCGCCTACTGCGAGACTCCGGCGGACGTGCGGGCCTGCCTCCGTTTCACCCAGGACCACGGCGTCTCCCTGCGTGTCCGCAGCGGCGGACACAACCTCGCCGGCTGGTCGACCGGCCCCGGCCTGGTCGTGGACCTGTCCCGGATCAACCACGTCGGCGTCGGGGCATCGACCGTACGGCTCGGGTCGGGCGTGCAGTCGATCGACGCGCTCACCGCACTCGCCGCTCGAGGTCGACAGATCGTGACCGGAACCTGTCCCACGGTCTGCGCGGGAGGATTCATCACCGGCGGCGGCGTGGGCTGGCAGACCCGGAAGTTCGGCCTCGGCAGCGACCGGATGGTCTCCGCCGGCGTGGTGCTCGCCGACGGGCGGTACGTGCGTGCCTCCTCCCGCGAGGAGCCCGACCTGTTCTGGGCGCTGCGCGGCGGTGGCGGTGGCAACTTCGGCGTGGTCGTCGACTACGAGGTCCAACCGATCGCTGTGCCCACCCTGGTGCGGTACACGGCGGTGTGGCCGGGGGAGCGGGCCGAGACGCTGCTGGCGGAGTGGCCCGCGTGGTGCGCCGCCGCGCCGCATGAACTGGGGTCCTCACTGCTCCTGGTGCCGCCGGTCGACGGCGGGGGCGCGGAGATGGTGCTGATCACCGGTGTTCATCTGGGTGCCCGCGCCGGGCTGGACAGGGTGTTCGCCGAACTGACCGAGCGCGCCGGGGGGCCGCCGTTGAGCCTCGTCGTCAACGAGTCGGCCTACGCCGAGGCGATGAAACAGTCGTACGGCTGCGAGTCGCTGACGGTGGACCAGTGTCACCGGGTCGGGTACAACCCGAGCGCGGTGCTGCCCCGTACCGGTTTCCAGCGCCAGGCGTACCGCCTGGCAGCGGCCCCGTTGACCGCTCGCGCCGCCGCACGCGTGGTCGCGGCCTGGCGGCGTGGGCTGGACGCGGGCATGCATCAGTGGCTGCAGTGCATGGCGCTGGGAGGCGTCGCCGCCGAGCGCTCCCCGCACGGCACCGCGTGGGCGCACCGGGACGCCGCCTTCCTGATCGGGGCCCAGGTGGGTGTGGACGACCCGACCCCGCCGGCCGATCGGGTGGCTGCGGCCGAGGCGTGGACCCAGGGCGTCGCGGCGGCGCTGGCCGGGGTGACCAGCGGTGCCTACATCAACTTTCCCAGCTCCGTGATGCCGGCCGACTGGGCGCGGCTGCACTACGGACGCAACTACGAACGGCTGCGTCGGGTGAAGCGCCAGTACGACCCCCACGGCGTCTTCACGCACCCGTACAGCATCCGTTGACACCGCGTCGAACGGGCGTTTCTGCAGTTGAAAGCCGAACGGGAAGGCTTTTCTTCAACGGAACCTTCTCGAACGGACCTTTCTGGTATCGTCCGTTCGACCGGTGCCGCCACGCGCGCACGACAGGAAGGAACCACAATGGTCGACGCCGCTCCGCAGCCCGCCAGGTCTCGCTGGCTCGCCTTCGGGGTCCTCTGCTCGGTGCAGCTGATGGTCATCATCGACACGAGCATCGTCAACGTGGCGCTCAAGTCCATCCAGGAGGACCTCGGCTTCAGCCAGGCCGACCTGGCCTGGGTGGTGAACGCCTACACGATCTCCTTCGGCGGCCTGCTGCTGCTCTCCGGGCGGCTCGGCGACGTGTTCGGTCGCAAACGGGTCTTCATGACCGGCTTGATCGTCTTCACTGTCGCCTCGATGCTCTGCGGCGTCGCCAACAGCCAGGAGATGCTGATCGCCGCCCGGTTCCTGCAGGGTGGCGGGGCAGCCATGGCCGCCGCGGTGGTCATGGGCATCGTCATCACCATCTTCCGAGAAGACCGGGAGCGGGGCCAGGCGATCGCGGCATTCAGCTTCGTCGCCGCTGCAGGCGGGTCCATCGGCGTGCTGGCCGGCGGCATCCTCACCGAGGGGATCAGCTGGCACTGGGTCTTCTTCATCAATGCGCCGATCGGCGCGCTCGCCGTCGCGCTCGCCGTCCCTCTGATCATCAGCGACCGGGGGCTCGGTGTGAAGGCCGGCGCCGACCTGCTCGGCGCGTTTCTGGTGACCGCCGGGCTGATGCTCGGCGTCTACACGATCGTCAAGGTCGGAGAGTACGGCTGGGGCTCCAGCCACACCCTCGGCCTCGGTACCCTCTCGGTGGCGCTGCTCGTCGGTTTCGTGATCCGCCAGACGCGGGCCGCCAATCCGCTCGTGCCGCTCTCGCTCTTCCGCAGCCGCATTGTCTCCGGTGCCAACCTCGTGCAGGTCACGATGACGATCGGTCTGTTCGGCTTCAACTTCCTCGGCGCGCTGTATCTCCAGCGTGTGCTGGGTTACACCCCTGTCGGCGCCAGTTTCGCCTTCCTACCGATCGCGGTGGTGCTGGCGGTCGTCTCGCTCGGCCTGTCCGCCCGGCTCAACGTGCGATTCGGCCCGCGCAACGTCCTGCTGGCCGGCTTGACGCTGATCGCCGCCGCACTGTTGTTCGCCGCCCGTGCTCCGGCGAACGCGGAGTACCTGGTGGACGTGCTGCCGATGGCGGTGTTCCTGGGAGCCGGTGCCGGTCTGGCGATGCCCGCCGTGATGACGCTCGCCATGTCGACCGCCACGCCGCAGACCGCAGGCGTCGCATCCGGGCTGGCCAGCACCTCTGGCATGGCGGGCGGCACCATCGGGCTCGCGGTGCTGGCCACCGTGGCCGACGTGCGGGCCCGCAACCTGGTCGGTGAGGGCGCGGACCCGATCGGCGCGCTCAACGACGGCTTCCACCTCGCCTTCGCGACCTCGGCGGTGGTGTTGGTGATCGGCATCGTGCTCGCACTGGTGATGCTGCGCTCCGCGCCCGCCCCGCAGGGTCCGCCCGGGCCCCCGCCCGGCGAAACGGCCGATGCCCACGGTGCCGACGAGACGCCGTCGCAGACCGCCGAGGCCACCAGCGGTGGACGCCGGGAGGTCTCTCATGGAGACTGACCGATGGGCCGGCAAGACGGTGCTCGTCACCGGCGGGATGGGCTTCATCGGGTCGCACTTCGTGGAGGAACTGCTGGCCCGCGAGGCCCGCGTGATCAGCGTGCACCGCCGTGAGGTGCCCAGCGGCCTGGACCCCCGTCCCAGGCTCCGGACGCTCCGTCTGGACCTGCTCGACTACGCCGAACTGCGCGCCGCCTGTCGGTACGTGTCCCCGAGGCTGGATGCGATCGTCCACTGCGCCGCGCTCGACGGCAACACCGAGTTCAAGCTCCGGCACTCCGCCCAGATCCTCGACGCGAATCTGCGCATCGGTTCCAACGTGCTCAACTGCGCCCGCGAGTACGACGTGCCGGACGTGGTGCTGATGGGCTCGGCGGAGGTCTACGCGGGCACGTCCGAGACCCCCCGCCGCGAGGACGACGACTACCGCCGGGACATGCGCTACACGGCCAACGGGTACCTATTGTCCAAGACGTTCCTGGAGATCCTGGCGGAGTTGCACCGGGAGCAGTTCGGCATGCGCATCTTCGTGCCACGCCCCACCAACGTCTACGGCCCGGGTGACTGGCCGGTGCCCGGCTCCGGGCGAGTGATTCCGACGATGCTGCGGCGGATCCGCTCCGGTGGGCCGGTGGAGATCTGGGGCGACGGCTCCCAGAGTCGTACCTTCGTCCACGTCCACGACCTGGTCCGAGCCACCCTGCGGATGGTGGAAAGCCGGCGCCACTCGACCATGAACATCGGCACCGATGAGCCCGTCTCGGTCCTCGCCCTGGCACAACTGCTGTTCCGCCTCACCGGCCGTCCGGAGCTGATCCAACGAAATCCCGACAAGCCGACGGGCGCGCCCAACCGCGTGCTGGACCTGACCCGGATGAAGGAGACCATCGACTTCTCGCCGCGGCCCCTCCTGCTGGGCCTGCGGGAGACGGTCGCCTGGTTGGACGACCACGAGCGGGCCATGTCCGGCGACACCGCTGCGCGTACCGCCGCGGCCTAGATGTAGGCCCGCGAGTCAATCCCGAGAGAGGACCGACGAAGTGATCAAGGTGGGCATCATCATCGGCAGCACGCGGCCACGCCGCAACGGCGAGGCCGTGGCGCGCTGGGTGCACGATGTGGCGGCCAAGCGGAGCGATGCCGAGTTCCAGCTCATCGACCTACTGGACTACAAGCTTCCGCACCTGGACGAGGTCATGCCGGCCTCTCTGGGCCAGTACAGCCAGGAGCACACCAGGGCGTGGGCCAACGCGGTCGCCGGGTTCGACGCGTTCGTCTTCGTGACGCCCGAGTACAACCACTCGACCTCCGGGGCTCTGAAGAACGCGATCGACTTCCTGTACGCCGAGTGGAACAACAAGGCAGCAGGCTTCGTCAGCTACGGCAGCGCCGGAGGCACCCGGGCGGTGGAGCATCTGCGGTTGGTGGTCGCCGAACTGCAGATGGCCGACGTGCAGGCGCAGGTGGGTCTCTCGCTGTTCACGGACTTCGAGCACTTCAGCGTCTTCAAGCCCGGCCCTCACCAGGAGGAGGCGCTCCACACGATGCTCAACCAGTTGGTCGCCTGGGGTTCCGCGCTGGCATCCCTGCGCGAGTAGCCGCCGTGGAGATCGAACCCCTGGCCGTAGAGGGTGCCTGGCTCATCAGGCCGACGCAGTGGCCGGACGACCGCGGCGCACTACTTGAATGGTACCGCCCGGATCTGCTGGCCCGCCGGATCGGACATGAACCGGTGATCGCCCAGGCCAACCTGGTCGTCTCCCGCGCCGGGGTGATCCGCGGCATCCACTTCGCCGACGTCCCACCCGGCCAGGCCAAGTACGTCACCTGCGTGTCCGGATCCGTGCTGGACGTGGTGGTGGACGTACGCGTCGGCTCGCCCACCTTCGGGCAGCACGTGGCGGTGCCGCTCGACGATGTCGGGCGGCACGCTGTCTACCTGGCCGAAGGGCTCGGACACGCGGTCTGCGCACTCTCCCCGGACGCCACCGTCACCTATCTCTGCTCCACCGGGTACCGGCCGGGCGCCGACCACACCGTCCACCCGCTCGATCCCGACATCGGTGTGCGGTGGCCGGCCGGGGAGCTTGTGCTCTCCGATCGCGACGCGGCCGCGCCGTCACTCGCCGAGGCCGCCGAAAAGGGCCTGTTGCCGAGCTGGGAAGCATGCCGGGAATGGTCTCGCTCAATCGCCTTAACCTCCTCCTGAAAGCGTAAGAACGGGGTCGTATAGGGGAGCGACTAGGGTCCCGTAGGCGCTTCCTCTCGCTAGCATTATCGCGGGTGCCGATCGGTGCCTTGACTGTGGCGAGAGGTGCTGGCAATGGACCATTCCTCTGCGGCTTACGGCAACGACGTCGTAACAGATCCGGAGAATGAGATCGAGGTCGTGCTGGAGGGCGGCCCGACGAATTTTCCGCTTCAGCTTCGCAGGCGCAGGATCCTCCCTGGCCTCGACAAGATCAAGATTCATTACAATGGAGGCTACGAGCACTTCGAGCGGACGGATCCGGGTACGGAGAAGACGATCGTCTACCGATGGGTGACCCGGACCCGCATCGCCGAGTGACAAACCGTACGAACGACAGGGCCGGGTCGAGTCGACCCGGCCCTGCGCCGATTCAGGCTTGCGCGGCTGTGCGCTTGAGCGGTGCCCACCAGTCCCGTGACTGCTCGTACCAGCGGATGGTCGCGGCCAGCCCCTCCGAGAAGGGGACTCTCGGGCGGTAGCCGAGCTCCGTCGCCGCCTTGCCGCAGTCGACCGAGTAGCGCAGGTCGTGCCCCTGGCGGTCCTGAACGTGCCGGATCATCGAGCAGTCCTGACCGAGCGCGTCGAGCAACGTGCGGGCCAGGGTCAGATTGTCCAACTCCGTGCCGCCGCCGATGTTGTAGATCTCGCCCGCACGGCCGCGTTCGGCGACCAGCGCCACGCCTCGGCAGTGGTCGTCGACGTGCAGCCAGTCCCGCACGTTGCGTCCGTCGCCGTAGAGCGGCACGGGGAGACCGTCCAGGAGGTTCGTCACGAAAAGCGGGATGACCTTCTCCGGAAACTGATACGGCCCGTAGTTGTTCGACGCCCGTGTCACGCACGTGTCCAGTCCGTACGTCCGGTGGTAGGCGTGCACCAGCAGGTCCGACGAGGCCTTCGAAGCCGAGTACGGTGAGTTGGGCGACAGCGGCTCCGCCTCGTCCCAGGAGCCCTGCGCGATCGATCCGTACACCTCGTCGGTGGAGACGTGGACGAAGCGGCGGACACCCTCCCGCACCGCCGCCTCCAGCAACACCTGGGTGCCGAGCACGTTGGTCCGTACGAACACACCGGCTCCCGCGACGGAACGGTCCACGTGCGACTCGGCCGCGAAGTGGACGACCACCTCCGTCCCGGTCATCGCAGCGCGGACCGTCTCGGGGTCGGCGATGTCACCCTGCACGAAGGTGAGGTCCGGGTGGTCGATCACCGGGGTCAGGTTGGCCATGTTCCCGGCGTAGGTGACCGCATCCAGCACCCGGACCGGGCCGGCCAGCGCCGGGTACTCGCCGGTGAGCAGGCGACGGACGAAGTTGCTGCCGATGAAACCGGCACCGCCGGTGACGAGAGTACGCACGTCAACGCACCTCCGCGTGCGGGCCACCGCCGTGTTCGGCGGCCACGTCCATCACGTACCTGCCATAGGGCGCGTTGGACAGCGCCAGGCCCATCCGGTAGCAGGACTCGGCGTCGATGAAGCCCATCCGCAGGGCGATCTCCTCGAGGCAGGCGATCCTGACTCCCTGGCGCTGCTGAAGGGTCTGTAGGTACTGCGAGGCCTGCATCAGCGCGTCCGGGGTCCCGGTGTCCAGCCAGGCGAAGCCCCGCCCCAGGTCGACCAGCTCGGCGGTGCCGCGCGCGATGTAGGCGCGGTTGACGTCCGTGATCTCGGTCTCGCCGCGGGCCGAGGGGCGCAGGCTCCGGGCGATCTCCACCACGTCCGAGTCGTAGAAGTACAGGCCGGTGACGGCGCGGTTGCTCGGCGGCGCCACCGGCTTCTCCTCGATCGAGACCAGACGGCCGGCATCGTCGGTCAGGCCCACGCCGTACCGTCCCGGATCGTCCACCGGGTAGCCGAACAGCACGCATCCGCGGAGCGCCTCGATGCTGCGGCGCAGCAGCTCCGAGAAGCCGTGTCCGTGGAAGATGTTGTCACCGAGGACCAACGCGGTGGTGTCCCCGGCGATGTGATCGGCCCCGATCAGGAAGGCCTCCGGTATGCCCTTGGGCTCCGGCTGCGTCGCGTATTTCAGGTCGAGTCCCAGTTGCGAACCGTCACTCAACAGCCGCTGAAAGAGGGGCAGGTCCGCCGGGGTGGTGATGAGGAGTATGTCTCGCACGTCGGCGAGCATGAGAACCGAGAGCGGATAATAGATCATCGGCTTGTCGTAGACCGGCAGCAATTGTTTCGAGACGCTCGTCGTCGCCGGTCTCAGGCGAGAACCCGTCCCGCCCGCGAGAATGATTCCCTTCACGGCTGGACCGTATCCGACGGCAGGTTTTCGTAACCAGTCCACGGATCAGGGTTAGGGGGGCGGGTCGGAAATTGAGCGTCAGATAAGGGGTTGCCGAAACGTCCGCCCGCCGTCCGGCCGTGCGGACGCCCACAGCACTGCATGCGCCCACCAAGAATGGGTCACGAGCCTGACCGGATCGCTCAGTGCGACTGTCGTCGACGTCGAGGCTCTCGGGGCGATGGGCCGTCACGTGCGAGGACTGTGGCCGGCGATACCGCCGTGTCACAGCCGGGCACGGTCAGCGGCCTGCCGGCCGGACTCCCAGCCGTCGCGGCTGTCCACCCGGATGGCCCGGGACCGGACCGTGTCCGGGAAGACCCGCCGCATGGTCTCGCGGATCTGCTCGTCCCGCGCGGCGAGTACCGGCAGCAGGTCGGCCGCGTCGCTCGCACCGTTCCCGTCCCGCCGATCGGTGGCCTGCGCCAACGCGACCTGCGCCGCGGCGGTCAGCCGTTCGTCGATCCGGTCGGCGAAGGCCACCAGGAACGACTGACGGTACGCCTTCAGCCGGCTCCGGCCGGCCTTACCGCCCGGCGGCTCGGTCCGGGCCATCGCCTGATGCGCCTGCACCAGCAGCGAGGTGTAGAGCAGGTCCACCGCGTCGATGTCGGTGTCGAAACCGAAGACGGTGCTGAACGCCAGCTCCGGTGACCAGACCGTGTGGCAACGGTTCGCCTTGGCGACGGCGGCCAGCAGGGACGCCTTCTCCCCGTCGTGCGGGTGGTCCACACCGATCCGGCGCGCGTACGGCACCACCCGAGCCGTGTCACCGCTACGCGCTGCCAGCAGCGCCTCGTCCAGACTGTGCCGGGTGACCAGTTCCTGCGCCTTGGCGGTGTACGCCTGCGCCTCGGCCGGAAACGTCGTCGACTCCGCCTTGGCGAGCAGGGCGCGTACCCGGTCCAGCAGCCGGGCGTCGGTCCGTGACGACCCCGACCCGCCGACCGGCGCGGCGGCGGACCCGGGCGGCGGGACGAGCACCTCGATCGGCGGGAGCGCGGCCAGGATGGCGAGCAGGCCCAACACCAGGTCGAGTACGGCCACCCGGTCGAGCCGCCAGCGGGCCGCGAGAGCGTCGACGTATCCCGCGTCGTCCGCCCACCAGACCTGCGCCCCGAGCGTGTCCGCCTGCGCCAGCCACCGCCCGTCGACCGTGGTCCGGGGAAACCGTCGCAGGTACGCGGCGACCGCGTCGGTCACCAGGTCGGCCTGGCGCGGCAGGCCCCGCCGCGCGACCACCCGGTGCAGCTCGGTCGGCTGCCACCCGCCCCGCCACAGCCGCGCGAACGCCTCGTCCCGCGCCGCCACCAGCGCCGGGTCGACGTCGACCGACGGTGTGACGGTCAGCGCGTCCAGTCCCGCCTCGTAGTCGACCGACCCGGCGAGAACCGCCCTGATCCGTTCCCGCACCGATGTCACCAGCCCAAGCCTACGGAGCCCGGGTCGTTGATGTGCAGCGGTGGGCGGGCCCGACATGACGTCGAGCCCGCCCGGTTCATCAGGCACACCTCGCAGGTGTCAGACCTGGCTGCGCAGCTTGGAGAGCTGCGTACCGGCCAGGTCGGTCACGATCATCTGGCCGCGAGGCGGAACTGCTGGTTGGTTTGTCCGTGGCAGTCGTAGAGCTGGATCTGTGCGCCGTTGGTGGTGTTCCAGGCGTCGAGGCAGCGGCCGGATTGGACGCCGCTGATGGTGCCGTTGGTGTTGATGTTCCATTGTTGGTTGGTCTGGTTGTGGCAGGCGTAGATCTGGACGGCGGCGCTGTTGGCGGTGCCGGCGGCGTCGAGGCACATGTCGCCGTAGACGCGGAGTTGTTTGGTGGAGCTGTTGTAGGTCCAGGCTTGGTTGGTCTGCTTGTTGCAGTCGTAGAGCTGGACGCGGGTGCCGTTGGTGCGTGACGAGTTGGGGACGTCGACGCACCGGCCGGACTGCGTACCGATGATCTCGCTGGCGGAGCCGGGCGGCGGCGTGGTCGGCGGCGGCGTGGTCGGCGGCGGCGTGGTCGGCCCGGGCGTGGTGGGGGTCGGCGTCGGCGTGCTGGTCGGCGGCGGCAGCAACGGGCACGTGCTGCGGTAGGTGACGACGCCGCTGTTGTCCATCAGCGGGCAGAGGAACTGGGTGTACCGGGCGTCGTTGTCGACGAACGTCTTCAGGAACGGCAGCATGGTCCGGATCAGCACCGGGTTCGACCGGCCGACCATGAAGCCGTGGTCGCCACCGGCGACCTCCAGGTAGACGCTCTCCGTCGTGGTCGGGATGCTGTTGTACAGGCCGAGGGCGTAGGACGGGGTCACCACCGTGTCCGCCTGCCCAGAGATGATCATCGTGGGCACCCGGTCGTTGGCCAGGTTCGACGACGGCGAGTACGGCGTGATGCCGGCCACCGCCTTCAACGACGGGCGTCGCATGGCGGCGCTCAGCGCCCCGCCGCCGCCCATCGAGTGGCCCGCGACGGCCAACCGGTTCGGGTCGACCCGGGTGCGCACCGTGCTCTGCTGCGTCAGGTAGTCCAACGCGGCGAGCAACTGGGTGCCCCGAGCCGTGTCGAAGTCGTTGCGGCTGTTGGTCTCGATGCCGATCACCACGAAACCGTGCGAGGCCAGCCACGGTCCCATCCACGCCAGTTCGGCGGAGAACAGAGCGGTGTATCCCGGCGAGATCGCGATGGCCCCGAAGGTGCCCTGACTGGTGTCGGTCGGGTAGTAGATCCGACCGCCGTTGAAACCGTTCCCGGACGGGACGCTGACCGACGTGTTGGCGAAGGGGCCGTTCTCGGCCGCGACGCTGTTCCGGGTGGGGTCCGGGCCCCGCTGGTACGGGTTGTCGGCGGCCGACGCCGACCCGGTCGCCATCGTGATGGTGAGCAAGCCGACGGCGGCGGCGAGTCCGGCGGTGGCGAGCGTGAACAGCCGTCCCCGGACGCGGGGGGACGCTCGGTGAGCGTCAGTGATCCCCGAGGGCAGGGGAGGGGGCGCATGTCCTCGCACTGTCGATACCTCCTGGTGGTGGGGGTTGGTGTGGGATGGGCGGGTCCGGTATGCACCGGACCCGCCCGCGCCGGCTGTGCCCTAGCCGGACCTGCACGCGGTCAGCGTTGCAGGGTGAGTAGTCCGGGGCGGTAGGGCAGGAGGCCGTAGTCGCCGCCGGAGTTGGGTGAGCGGCCTTGGTAGAGGAACTGGAGGTTGCAGGCGTTGACGGTCATGGTCTGGTCGGCGTTGGTGCGGATGAGTTCGCCGTGGCTGATGTCGTTGGTCCAGGTGGCGCCGCTGTTGGCCTTGCCGGCGAAGGGGTTGCTCTCGGTGGCGGCCTGGGGGGTCCAGGTGCCGCCGAGGCTGGTGGCGGTGAAGGAGCGGAAGTAGCGTCCCTGGGAGCCGATGGCCTCGACGAGCATGAGGTACCGGTTCTCGCCTTCGAGCTTGTAGACCTGCACGCCTTCGAACAGGTTGTTCGTCGTGTCGGTCATGATGGTGGTGTAGTTGGCGCCGAAGCTGCCGGGGAAGTTCCCGATCGGCATGCTGGCCCGGTAGATGCGGCCGTTGTCTCCGGCGAAGAAGAGGTACATGTTCTGGCTGTCGCCGATGAGCGCCTGGTCGATGGGGCCGGTGCCGGAGTTGGAGATGGATCCGGTGAACAGGGTCTGCGCCGGTCCCCAACTGTTCACGTTCGTCGGGTTGGTGGAGGTGCGGTAGGAGAAGGCGGGGCCGCCCCACTGGTAGGCCAGGACCCAGACGTTGCGGGGTGCGAAGTAGAACAGTGAGGGGGCGACGGCGGAGAACGGCATCTGGTTCTGGCTGGCCGAGCCCATCTGGTTCCAGTTGGAGAACAGGCCGAAGTTCATCGACCCCCAGCTGGTGCCGGTGTCGTGGGTGGTGGCGTAGACGAGCTGCTGGCCGTTGTAGGGGGCGTGGGTGAAGTCCTTCAACGACACCCACCCCGAGCGCGGCTGCGCCAACGCACCCGTTGACGACCACCGGTACGACGACGGCAGAGAGCAGTTACCCGACGGCGGCGGAGTGGTCGGGGGCGGGGTGGTCGGCGGCGGCGTGGTGGGCGGCGGGGTGGTCGGCGTGGTGCCGCCGTTGCAGGCCACGCCGTTGAGGGCGAAGTTGGTCGGTGCCGGGTTGCTGCTCGTCCAGGAGCCGTTGAACCCGAAGGACACCGAGCCGTTGGTCGGGATCGCGCCGTTGTAGCTCACGTTCCTCGCGGTCACCGCCGTGCCGCTCTGCGTCAACGTGGTGTTCCAGGACTGCGTCACCGTCTGCCCGGCGCCGAAAGACCAGGTCAACGTCCAGCTACTCAACGGATCGCCGAGATTCGTGATCGACACGTTGGCGCCGAATCCACCCTGCCACTGCGACGCCACGGCGTACGTGACCGAACAACCTGCCGCTGCGGCGCCGGCCGGCGGTGCGACGACGGCCACCGCCGACGTCGCCAGCATCGCCACGCCAGCCGACACCAGACTGGCATTGACCATTCTGGATCTAGCCATAAAGCATCCTTCCCAGCGCAGAATCGACCAACGCATTCGCGAGGGTCATTGTTAGGTGAGCGTTAACATACGTGTCAGGCATGCTACGGGAGCGCTCCCAACCCCTCAACCTTTGACGCCGATGGATGCGATTTAGGTCTTTGCGCCCATCCGAGGCCCGGTGCCGACGCCCACGCGCACCTGGGTACGCGTACTCAACCCGGTCCGGCCCGCGCGCTCAGGTGCCGGCGCGTCGGCGCGAACAGGATTGGCGACATGGCCGAACTGCCGCACCGACACATCGCCCTGGGTACCGCCGAGTCGCCGTTGCCGGCGCTGGCCGCGCGGTGCCGACAGACGACGCTGGCGACCGGCGGCCGCGCGGTCGCCACGCTGACCCGGCTCGCCGGTCGCCACCCCGCCGGATGGCGGTGGCTGGCCCGGCGGCACCACCCGCTCCTGGACCGGCTGGCCGCGGCGAACGCCCAGGCGGTCTGCGAGCGGGCCGCTCGACAGGTCCCCGCGTACCGGTCCTTCCTGCGCACCCGCCCGGCCCGCGCCCGCCGCCGACTGGCCGATTTCCCCGAGACCGACAAGCACGGGTACGTGACGGCCTACGACGCCGCCGCACGCTGCTGGCAGGGACGCATGCCGACCCGGGGAGTGGTGGTCGACGAGTCGGCCGGTTCGTCCGGGCGGCCGTTCAACTGGCCCCGGGGCGACCGGGAGCTGCGCGCGGTGCACCGGGACATCGCCGGCTACACCGGACTGGTCTTCCCGATGCGCCGACCGTTCGTCATCAACGCGTACTCGATGGGGGCCTGGGCCACCGGGACCACGACCGGCGCGGCGATGTCCCGGATCGCGGTCGTGAAGAACACCGGCCCGGACCTCGGGAAGATCGTCGACACGCTGCACGAGTTCGGTCCCGACTACGACTACCTGGTGACCGCCTACCCGCCGTTCCTCAAGCACCTGCGGGACCGGCTTGACGCCGGCGGCTTCGAGTGGGGGAAGTACCGCGTCTTCGCCAGTTGCGGGGGCGAGGGCATGACCGAGGCGCTGCGCGACTACCTGGAGCAGCGGTTCGCCCTGGTCCGCTCCGCGTACGGGGCCTCGGACCTGACCATCGGCATCGGTGCCGAGACCCGGTTCACGGTGTGGCTGCGGCGACGGTTGCAGACCGACCGTGGGCTGCGGGCCGAGCTGCTCGGTGCCGACGAGCAGCGACTGCCGATGGTGTTCCAGTACAACCCGTTCTCCACCTACCTGGAGACGAACGACCGTCGGGAGCTGGTGTGCACGGTCACCGCAGACGTGCTCCAGCCCCGACTGCGCTACAACATCGGCGACGAGGCGGTGCTCGTGCCGTACCAGCGGATCGTCGAGTTGGCGCACGCCGACCCGGTCCGCCGAGCCGAGTTCCGCACCGCCGTCTCCGTCGAGCGGATGACCCTGCCGGTGCTGCTGCTGTTCGGCCGGCGCGACTCCACCGTCTCCTACCTGGGAGCAAACCTCTATCCCCAGGACGTCGAGTACGGCCTCTACACCGGCAACCCGCACGCCGCCGAGATCAACCGCTTCTGCCTGACGTTGGTCGAGGACGCGTCGCTGGAGACCCGGCCGGTGATCCACATTGAGCTGCGCCGCCCGCTGCCCGAATCGCAGCGCGACGCGCTCGTCGCCGCCTGCCGCAGCGGCGTACGCCGGCACCTCACCTCGGTCTCCCGGGACTTCGCGCAGTCGCTGCTGGAGGACCCGACCGCCGGAGACCTGCGGGTGGAGCTGCACGAGTCGGGCAGCGGCCCGTTCACCGGCGAACAGAAGATCAAGAACGTCTACCTGGTGAGGTGATCATGCGTACCCGTGACTTCTCCCGCGCGCCCGCGCAGGCCCGCGCCGGCGCCATGTTCATCGGCGGGACCCGCTACGCCAACCCGCTGGTGCTGCTGCGGCTGGCCCCGGACTGGTTCCGGATGGTCCGTGACATGCGCCGGATGTCCGGCTACTGCTGGCACACCGTCTACTGGCAGTTTCCGCTCACGCTCGGCACGATCGCGTTCTTCACCGACCGCGACGCGATGCTGCGCTTCGCGCGTACCCGCCACCACCGGAAGCTGATGGCCTGGCTGACCGACGGCACTCGGAACGCGACCGCAGGATTCATCCGGCTCTACACGGCCTCGCCGGACGGGTACTCCAACGGCACCTGGCGTGCCGAGGGGCCGGAGATGGGGCACATCGACACGTTCACTCCGCTCGGTGCGGAGACGACCGGCCCGGCGGTGATCCGGTGAGTGCCGACGCGTACCGCTTCGAGCGGGCCACCTGCCGCCGTGGCCTGCGGGAGTTCCTCGGACTGACCGACCGCCTCTATGCCGACGAGCCGCGTCATGTGCCCACTCCGCGCCAGCAGATCCGGCAGTGGTGGCAGGACGGCATCCCGATGTACGTGCTGCGGGACGCCACCGGCACGGTGGTCGGCCGGACCACCCTGCACACCGACGCGGCCTTCGACGCCAAGATTGGCCGCCGGTGCCAACTCTTCGGGCTGACCGAGTTCACCGCCCCGGCCGCCCGACCGTTGTTCGACGCGATCTCCGCGCACGCCGACCCCGACCGGGACCTGCTCTTCGGCCCGGTGGCGTTGCTGCCCAACCAGGCCGGTGGCGTGATCACCTCCGGGTACGCCGAGCGCGGCTTCGTCGACAGCGCCTGGAACCCGGCGCACTACGCGGCGGCGTACGAGGCGTACGGGTTCCAGCGCCGGTTCGAGTCCGACACCTGGATCTGCCCGGTGCCCACGCCGGCCGAAGCGGCGCCACCGGTACGCGTCGACCCGGACGGGGCGCGGATCGAGCTGCACCGGGGTGACGTACGGCGTCTCGATGACCAACTCGACCTGCTCCGCGGCATGCTGAACGACTCCTTCGCCCAGCTCGGGTACTACACCCCGATTTGCGCCTGGCAGCTACGGCGGCAGACCGACGGGCTGGCGTACCTGCTGGACGAGTCGTTGCTGCTCTATCTGACCCGGGACGGTCAGCCGGTGGCGTTCACGCTGTGCGTACCGGACATCAGCGAGTTCATGGTGGCGGTCCGGGGCGACCTGCACCTGGTCAACCAGATCCGGCTGCTCGGCACCCGCCGCCGCTACCGGCGGGAGGCGGTGCTGATCGTCAAGGGTGTGGTCCCGGAGTACCAGGGGCGCGGCTACCAGCGGTTGCTCTCCACACACCTGCACCACAACCTGCACACCGCCGGCTACACCGCGCTGCGCAGCACCTACGTCGGTCGGGACAATCCGGCGTCGGCGGCCCAGTACCGACGCCTCGGTGGCCGCCCGTTGCACGGCTACACCTTCTACGCCAAGGAGCGGTAGGTGGACGTCGCCGCGTTCCGCGCCCTCGAACCGCTCTGCTGGCGTGCACCGAGCGCGCACAACACCCAGCCGTGGCGGCTGCGGTACGAGCCCGGACAGATCCGGGTCGGGTGGAACCCGGCGTACACCCTGCCGGCGGCCGACCTCACCGGCCGTGACCTGCGCCTGTCCCTGGGCGCGTTCGTGGAGACCTGCCTGATCGTCGCCGCCGACGCCGACCTGCCGCTGGAGTACGTCGCCGACCACGAC
Organism: Micromonospora sp. NPDC023869; assembly: GCF_055559695.1. Taxonomy (NCBI): domain Bacteria; kingdom Bacillati; phylum Actinomycetota; class Actinomycetes; order Micromonosporales; family Micromonosporaceae; genus Micromonospora; species Micromonospora sp. NPDC023869. The sequence continues at coordinate 1,232,465 of NZ_JBVHKD010000001.1, read as the reverse complement.
GACCCGTGGGTGGGCCGGTTCCAGCCGGCACCGAGCCGCTACCCGACGCCCTTCCGCACCACCGAGGTCTGGGATCGGCGTACCCACCGGGGCGGTTTCGTCGGCGGGCCGGACAGCGACGCGCTCGCGGCGGTGGACGCGGTCGCCCGGCAGGCCGGCGGCAGTGTCCGGACCGTGCCGCACGCCGACCGCCTCGGCGCGCTCCTGCGCGAGGCCGACCGGCAGGTGTACGCGGACCCGGCGGTCGTCGCCGAGCTGCGCCGCTGGCTACGGCTGACCTCCGCGCATCCCGACTACCGCGCCGACGGCCTCACCGACCGCTGCCTCGGGCTGTCCCGCCCGGCCGCGAACGGGCTGCGGGCGGCGCTGGCCGTGTATCCGGCGCTACGGCGGCTGGGGTTGCCGAGGCTGCTCGCCGCCGCCGACGACCCGCTCGCCCGAGGCGGCGACGTGCTGGTCCTGGTCGCGCCGGAAGGGCTGGACCGGACAGGGCAGGTGGAGTTCGGGCGGGTGCTGCTGCGGTGCTGGTTGACGCTGCACGCGGCCGGGTTGGTGGCGCACCCGCTGAGCCAGCTCGTCGACGTCGCGGCCACCCGGACGGCGCTCGGCACGCTGTTGGACGTGGCACCGGACCGGCTGCTGCACGTGACCAGGGTGGGCCGCCCCACCCGACCGGCGCCCCGTTCCGCACGCCGCGTCACCGGCAGTGAGCACCCCAGCGCCGCCCCGATGTAAGGAAGGGACCCTTTCAATACACCAGGCGTTAGTAGGGGACCCCTCCTTGCATCTCGGACGCCGGTCAGAGCGACAGCAGGGTTGCGGACGGTCACCTTGGAGGCGACACGTCGCAACATTGACACACATCGTTGACGCGGCATACATTCGTGCCGATCTGGCAAGCGCTTTCATCATCGCCCCCGTCCTGGGCACAGCTGGGCGGCCTTCGCCGCACTGTGGGAGCGCTCCCGTCTCTGCGTCGTCACCGACGGCAGGTCGAGGCATCCAATTCCGAGGAGGACCGGAGCAGCGATGAAAAGACGAATGAGAGCGTTCACACACAATGCGGCCCGGGTGACCGCAGGTGCCGTACTCCTGGCGTCGGCCGGCGTCGCCGTGGCGATGCCCGCCGGTGCGGCGGCGGCCGGTTGCACGGTGAACTACGCCGTGTCCTCCCAGTGGCAGGGCGGCTTCGGCGCCAACGTCACCATCACCAACAACGGTGATCCGATCACCGAGTGGACGCTGACCTGGTCCTACAACGCCGGGCAGACCGTCGACCAGGCGTGGAACGCCACGGTGAGCCAGAGCGGCGCCGCCGTCACCGCCCGGAACGTCAGCTACAACGGCGCCGTCCCCACCAACGGCACGGTCTCGTTCGGCTTCAACGGGTCGTGGACCGGCAGCAACCCCGCCCCCAGCATCTTCGCGCTCAACGGCGTGGGCTGCACCGGCGGCACCATCCCCACCCCACCGCCGACCACCCCGCCGCCGACGACGCCACCGCCCACCACGCCACCGCCCACCGGCGCGGCGGACATCACGGTCAACAACGCCACCCGCCACCAGACGGTCGACGGGTTCGGGGCGGCGCAGTCGATCTGGGGCAGCGCGTGGTCGACTGCCGAGACGCAGACATTGGTCGGGATGGGTGCCAACCAGTTGGGGTTGTCCATCGTGCGGACCGGTCTGTCGCCGGTGTCGAGCGAGTGGGCGACGCATGTGAACTCGTTGAAGACGGCCAAGTCGTACGGGTCGGGCGTGAAGATCCTCGCCTCGCCCTGGACGGCACCGGCGGCGTGGAAGACGAACAACAGCCGGATCAACGGCGGCAAGCTGCGGACCGACTACTACGACGACTACGCCAACCACCTGAACAGCTACGTCCAGTACATGCGCGGGCAGGGCGTGACGATCGACGTCACCTCGGTGCAGAACGAGCCGGACTGGCACCCGGACTACGACTCGATGGACTGGAGCGGCACCGAGCTGCGCAACTTCGTACGCGACCACGGCACGCGGGTGCAGAACACCAAGCTGATGGTCGCCGAGGCGGTGAACCTGAACTACACCTACACCGACCCGACGCTCAACGACACCACCGCCCGCAACAACATCGGCTACATCGGCGGGCACCTGTACGGCACCGAGGCGTCCGGGCGACTGCGGTCGTACCCGCTGGCCGACCAGCACAACAAGCCGGTGTGGATGACGGAGTGGAACCTGCACGCGGCCGACGGCAACGGCTCCAACATCTGGGGCAACCCCGGCAACCAGACGGTCTGGAACGAGACGCTCGACGACATCATGCGTACGGTCCACCGGTCGATGGAGGCGAACTGGACCGCCTACGTCTGGTGGTACGGCAAGCGCTACTACTCCTTCATCGGTGACGGCGAGGCCGCCTTCGGCACCACGGCCGGCGCGCCGCTCAAGCGCGGATACGCCTTCTCGCAGTACTCCAAGTACGTCCGCCCCGGCTACCAGCGCGTCGCCCTGGCCAAGAGTTCCAAGGCCTCGCCGTTGGAGGTGACCGCGTACCAGGGTGGCGGGAAGACCACGCTGGTGATCCTCAACCGCTCGACCAGCGCGGTCAACAACGCCGTGATCCAGGTGCCGCAGTCCGTCACCCGGGCGGAGCACTACCTGACCTCGCTGAGCGCCAACGCGGCCAGCCAGCCGACCAGCGTCAACGGCGGGCAGGTCTCGGTCAACGTGGGCGCGCGCAGCATCTCCACCGTCGTCCTGACCCACTGAGCACCTCCCGACGACAACTGCGTGGCGCGCATGATCGCGCGCCACGCAGTTGCCGTAGGGCGCCCGGTAGCCGCGACCGCCGCCCCGGTCCGGCGGATCGTCGGCACTGTCGGTCCCGGATGTGATGCTGACCGTCGTGATCGTGACGTTCGACAGTGAGTTGTGGACCTGGGCCGCCCGCCGTGACGAGAGTTGGACCTTCGTCAGCATGCCGGTCGGGGCGTCCGAGGAGATCCGCGAGATCTCCGGCGGGACGCGTCGGGGTTTCGGTGCGGTACGAGTCCGGGCGGCCATCGGCGGTAGCCGGTGGACAACCTCGGTGTTCCCCGACAGCGCGCGCGGTTGCTACGTCCTTCCGGTCAAGCGGGCCGTCCGCACCGCCGAGGCACTCGACGTGGGTGACACCGTCACCGTGACCGTCGAACTGGTCGACCACGGATGACGACGGTCACGGTCGACCCGCCGGCACCGGTCGACCTGCCGGCACCGCCGGAGTCGGGGCGGATCAGGGTCGCAACCACCACAGGCTGGTGTAGGCCACGCCGAAGTCGTTGCAGGGGTGCCCGACCGGACCCGGTGTGCCGTTGGGCAGGGCCGGGTCGGAGATCCGCAGGACCACCCAGTCACCGTCGGCGGCACGCAGCGGCACGGTGACCTCGGTGAGTCGGCCGTTGACGGTCTCGACGACGGTCGGCGTCGAGGTGCCGGGACGCAGCACCTGGACGCGCAGCGGCTTGCCCTCCCAGGCCGCGCCCCGGTCGATGTCCACCAGGAATCGCACGTCGCCGGAGGTCACGTTCACCACGCCACCCATGCGTACGCCGTTGGCCGTGGCGTCGACCCGCAGCCCGGAGACCCGGGTGGCGAAGCAACGGCGGGCGGCCATCGCCTCGAACACGGCGGCGCGGGTGTTCTCGGTGACCCACAGGCCGCTGCGGCCCTTGCCCTCGTGGAAGCCCCAGGTCGTACCGTGCTCGTCGGTGACTCCGGTCAGGCCCGGACGCCATCCGGCGTTGAGGCAGGCCACCAGCGGCGACGTCCGGCCCGACGACCAGCCCTCGAAGAGGTAGTCGTCGGTGCGGTTGAACATCTCCAGGCCGACGAGTTGGTCGCGGGCCGAGGCGTGGAAGGAAAAGTCGTCGAAGCGGCCCAGCTCCCGGCCCGGGTCCGCTACTCCGACGAGCTGAGGCGGCCAGCATCAGCATGCCGCCGGCACCACCCGGCAACGCCCGCCGACGGACGCGGCGACGTCGACCTGGCCGTACGGTGCCTCGTCGGTGGACCGGTGGTCGTGGTGACAGTGATGCGGGTGAGGGTGTCCACTCCTGACCACACATAAACGTATGGCGATGTGAGCACGCCACCGCCTCGGAGCGTCGGTCAGACGAGCAGTGCGCTACAAAAAGGCCCGCACGGCACATTCTCGGGTCGCATTCGCGTCGAATTCCGGGAGTGGCTCACACGCCTCGCTACGATCCGATCGAACCGCCGTTCCCGGCGACCCGACTCCCCGTCGACATCGTGGAAATTCCACGCCCGACCGGAAAGGACTGCCGCTGATGAGAAGTGAGCATCCTTCCCCACTCAACGACGACGGGGCCCGCCGAGAGGACCTTTCACTTCCGGCGGGAGAAAGCGCCGAGGCCGATCCCGCCGACCCGGACGGCACGCCTGACATCGTCGAGCAGCGCACGCCGCCCGGCAGCGAGGAGTTCACCGCGCCGCCTTCACCGACCGCGCCACCGGAGACCGACGCCCCGGTGACCCGCACCCGTCGGCAGCGACTCCGTCGCGCGTTGAGGTCGGTCCCGGGGCTGATCGGCATCGTCGCCGGGCTGGTCGGGATCGTCGCCGGCATCGCGGCACTGGTGCCCAAGGAACAGCCGTCGGACCCGTTCCAGAAGGCGTTGTTCACCGAGCCGTTCACCTCGACGGCGAGCGATCCGGACGAGGTCCGGCAGAGGTACGCGCTCTGGGTCGACACCGAGGACGGCAACGATGACGTGTGGCGGAGCGAGGTCGACACCGCCCAGGGCCTGTTCCGGCTCTCCAACCAGACCGGCTCCAGCCAGGTGCGCTACATCTGGCTCAACGCCACCAACGCCGGTGACCGGGTGCCGGTCGACATGACCGACAGGCCGGTCTCCGTCGACGTACGAATCGCGAAGCGGAGCCGATCCACGAGCGCGGCCGGATTGATGTACCGCTGGTCCGGACAACCGAAGCGGTATTACGCATTCCTGCTCTCCGGAGACGGCACCTATTCGTTCGTGGCACGCAGCGACGCCCTCGGATTCTCCTACCGGCTGACCGAGCGTTCCGAGAAGATCACCGCCGACGGCTGGAACAGCCTCGCCGTCGTCGGCAACGGCGATCAGCTCGATCTCTATATCAACGGCACGAAAGTGAAGACCGTCGACGCCGTGGACTTCCCGGACGGCACCACGGGGGTCATCGCGACCAGTATCGGCGCCTACGAGTTCGACAACTTCCGCATCTACGAATGACGGCGCCGGTGCACGCCACCGGGCTCCTCGCGAGACGTGAGCCGGACGCCCACCCGGGCGAGCCGAGGCTCCGTCGGGGTGACGGCGTGTCGATCTCTGCACGGTCCTGACCAGGAGCGACCCGAGCCGTAACAGCCCTGGAACACCCTTGACATCGAAAGGCGACCCCCGCCACACTACCGATGCTAATTCGATTTAGCACAGACCAGGTCCACAGAGTACCGAAACGGGTCATAACCCCCCACCGGGCAGTAGCCCACGTGGCCCACGAGGAGGCTCTCCATGTCCGACCGCCCCGCGCCTCGTCGCGCAGACCCCACCCACCTTCAGCGGCTCCGGCGGCAGTGAGCCGGAGTCGAGAGCCAGAGTCCGAACACGACCACGAGATCCGAACAGCACCGCGAGAAGCGGTTGTAGAGGAGTGTGCTCAGTTGAAGACAGAGACCGGAAGGCGCAGGCTCAGGCGTACCGTCTCGTTGCTCGCGACCATGTCACTCGGAGTCGGCCTCGTCGTCTCCGCGCCGGCCGCCGCCTCGGCCAAGCCCACGGGCACGGAGGGTGCGACCGTCAAGGCGGACAAGCACTCACCGACCGGATACACCGTCACCTTCGTCTACCGCAATCCGAACGCCACCCAGGTCCGTCTCGCCGGGGACCTGACCCTGCTCGACGTCAACACCGGCAACACGCGGTACCAGCCGGAGGAGTGGCAGCCGGGTCGGTACCACGCCGGGGGAACCGAGTTCCTCCGCGACATGACCCGGGACAAGAAGGGCAACTGGTCGGTCTCACTGCCGCTGCACGCGGGCGGCATCAGCTACTGGTACCGGGTCTGGGACCCGACCCAGGGCTGGGAGAACAAGCGCATCTGGGACCCCGCCTCGACCAACCCGCGTCCGCCGGGCGAGTCCTCGTTCCGGACCCGGAACAACGACGTCCTCGACGCCGTGTACGTGCCGTACGCGGCGAAGCAGAACGACCCGGTGCTCAAGAGCCGTGCCGAGTACGAGCTGCCGGCCAAGCCCAAGGACCGGGGCACCGTCCGGTACGTCCCGTACACCACCATCCTCGGCGACAGCGGCCACTACCTCGGTGTCTACCTGCCGCCCGGCTACGACGCCAAGCGCGCGAAGCCGTACAAGGTGGCGTACCTGGCGCACGGCATCTTCGGTGACGAGACCGACTTCATGGTGCCGGCGAACGTCCCGAACATCCTGGACAACATGACGGCGAAGGGCGAGATCGAGCCCACCGTGGTCGTCACCATGGGCAACCACTTCACGGGCACCAGCCTCGGGTTCGCCTCGTACAACCAGACCAACGCCGCCAACAACCTGGTCCAGACGATCCTGCCGCTCATCGAGGACCGGTACAACGTCGCCACCGACCGGTCCGGCCGGGCGTACGGCGGGTTCTCCTACGGCGGCATGACCGGCGCCCACGTGATCCGGGGCTACCCGACCACGTTCGGGTACTACGGTCACTTCTCCGGCAACCCGTCGCTGAGCGCCCAGGACTACGACAACGTCGCCAACGCGGTCGGCGACGACGACCTCCTCGTGTTCCTCGGCAACGGTGTCTTCGAGGGCAACCTCAACAACCAGAACGCCATCGCCGACAACTTCCGCGCCCGTGGGTACACCGCCCACACCACCCAGGTCCCGGGCGCGCACGACGGCATGACCGCGAGCCAGCTCTTCACGATCTTCGCCCGCGACCACCTCTGGACGGGCGTCGACACGGTCGGTGACGCCCGTGCCAAGGTCAAGGCGAAGGCCGCGCCTGCGTCGGTCCCCGCCGGGCGCACGTTCACGCTCGACGTGGAGGTGCGGGCACAGACCCAGCACAAGAAGTCCCCGACGCCGACCGGCGAGATCACCGTGACCTTCGCCGGCGCCACGCACGTGGTGACGCTGAACAAGGGCAAGGCAGTCGTGAAGCTGCCGACCACCGGGCTGTCCGCCGGGTCGTACGAGGTCCACGTCGCCTACTCCGGTGACCGGACCTATGCGCCCACCGCAGAGGTGCACCAGAAGCTGCGGGTGCGCTGAGGCGCTGAACACGGTGGGTCGGTGACCTCCCCCGTCCTCGGCCCACCCGCACCGGCGGGGTCGCGTCACACCTGACGCGGCCCCGTCGGGGTGTCCGGCAGCCGGACGGTGAACAGGCTGCCCTCGCCCAGGGTGCTCTGCACGTCGATGGTGCCGCCATGTGCCGTGACCAGGTGCTGGGTGATCGCCAGGCCGAGGCCGCTGCCGCCGGTCGCCCGGGTACGCGACCCGTCCGCCCGCCAGAACCGGTCGAAGATCTTCGGCAGGTGCTCGGCCGCGATGCCCACCCCGGTGTCCCGTACGGTGATCGCGGTGCCCTGCGCGGCGACGGTGACCGACCCGCCGGGCGGGGTGTACCGGATCGCGTTCGAGACCAGGTTGCCGACGATCTGCCGCAGCCGGACCGCGTCGGCCGGCAGCACGGGATCGTCCTCGATCTGCATGGTCAGCGCGATTCCGGCCGCCTGTGCCGTACCCCGATGACTGTCCACCACCTGCGTCACCACGTCCGCTACGTAGGTCGGCTCGGGATGGATCCGCAGCGTGCCCGCGTCCGCGGCGGCCAGGTCGGCGAGGTCGTCGATGATGTGCTGGAGCAGTACCGCCTCCTCGTGCAGCAGACCGAGCAGTTGGGCGTCGGTCGGCGCGAGGTCGTCCTGGGCCGCCTCCAGCCAGCTGCGGATGTTGGTCAGCGGCGTACGCAGTTCGTGTGCGACGTCGCTGACCATGGCGCGTCGCTGCGCCTCGGCGCGGTCCCGGCGATGGATCGAGTCGTTGAGCGCCCGGGCCAGCCGTCCGATCTCGTCCGGTGCGGAGACCGGGGCCGGCTGCTGCCGGTCGACGGCGTCGGTGAGTGTCCGCAACGGACGGACCAGCCGACGGCCGACCAGCACCGTGACGATGATGGTGGCGACCAGCACCGCGCCGGTGACCGTGACGATGCGGACGGTGTTCTCGCCGGACAGCGTGAACGTGGTCTGGTCGGCGCCGCTGTCCGGGGCGGTGATGAACAGCAGCACGGCCGGGGCCACGTGCGGCTGGAGCATGCTCCGCCGCGACTTCTCCACACACTCGCTGATCCGGGCCGCCTCGTCCGCGTCCACGTCGACCCGGAAGGTCTCCCGGGGGGCGGGACGGGCACTGCGCTCGTCGACGTAGTTGATCAGGTACGCGTTGAAGTCGGGCAGGATCTCCAGCCCCTCGTCCTCGCCCAGGTCGAGGCACTTCCCGGCCAACTGCCCCAGGGACCGCAGCGCCTTCTCCTCGGCGGCGCTGGCCGTCACGGGCTTCGCCTCGCATCGACCTGCCGACCCGCGCGGATCCGGCGTCGTCAGCACGACGGTGAAACGCCCGTCGGGCAGCGGCTTGATCTCTCCGTCCAGGCGACTCCCGCGCAGGCACGCCAACTGTTCCTTGGCCCTCGCAAGCAGTTCGTCGCTGACGTCGTCCGGCAGCCGGAACGGGCCGACCGCCCGAGGGTCGATGCGGTCGGTGCCGCCGGTGAGGCCGAGATCCAGGTTCAGCGGATCGACCACGGCAGCCGGGCGGGCGGAGTCCAGCGAGGGGCCGTCGAGCGTGTCGGCGACGATCGTCCGGTCGTCGGTCATCAGGGTGATCCGCCGGTCCAGCCCGGCGGCCCGCTGCTCGATGAGCGGCGACACCGCGGACCAGTCCGGGTGGGTGGCCGCGTACCCGATCAGCTCGTTGTAGACCTCGGTGTTCTCGGCGAGTGAGCGCCCCTGCTCCTGGCTGATCGCCCGGGTCGCGGTCCGGGTGGCGAGCCATGCGGTGGACGTGATCGCGGCGATCGCGATCAGCACCGAGGTGACCAGCAGCCGGGTCACCAGGCTGTGCCGGATCGGCACCCGCCGGGCGCTCACCGGGATGTCGCCGGACCGCCGGCCAGCTTGTAGCCGACCCCGAAGACGGTGACCAACCAGGCCGGACGCTGCGGATCGCGTTCTATCTTGCGGCGCAGGTTCATCACGTGGACATCGATGGTCCGCTCGGTCGAACTGCGGTCGAGACCACGGGTGTGGTGCAGCAGTTGACCTCGGGTGAAGACCCGGTTCGGCTGCTTCACCATCGCCGCCAGGATGGCGAACTCGCCCCGGGTACAGGCGACCGGAACACCGTCCACGGACACCTGGTGCGCGGTCGGGTCGACCTCGATCGGTCCGACCCGCAGCAGCCCGGCCCCGGCATGCGGCGACGTGCCCGGTCTGGCCCGCCGCAGCAGGGTACGGACCCGGGCCATCAGCTCCCGTGGGCTGTACGGCTTGGTCAGGTAGTCGTCCGCGCCGAGGTCCAGTCCGGTCAGCATGTCGTCCTCGGCGGACCGGGCGGTCAGCATCAGCACCAGCACGTCGGACTCCCCGCGCAGGGTCTTGCACACCTGGAGACCGTCCAGCTCCGGCATCATCACGTCCAGCACCAGCAGGTCGGGGCGGAGCCGACGGGCGGTGTCCAACGCCGCCCGGCCGTCGTGCACCACCACGGCGTCATGGCCCTCGGCGGTCAGGTATCGGCGTACCACCTCGGCCTGTCGAGGATCGTCGTCGGCGACCAGAACCTGTGCACACATGGCGGCGATGATAGGTCTGGATCCCCGCCGGTAGGGCTTCGGCGGCGATACCTGACAGGTTTCTAACGACCGATGGACACCCTCGTCGGCATGGATCCGAAGCATGACGCCCCGACCGAGTTCATACCGCGTGTGCCCGATCCGCCGGTGCGGCGACGCGGTCTGCGGTGGCTCGCCGTGGTGCTCGTGGTGGCGGTGCTGACGGTGGGTTCCGGGATCGCGGTGAGCCGGCATCGGGCCGACGCTCAGCCGGTGTCGGCGAACACGGACGTCGTCGCGACCACGCCGATCGTGCGCCGCGACCTGTCGACCACCCGGACGCTGCCCGGCAGCATCGGGTACGGCCCGACGCGTCCGATGGCCGGGCACCTGGCGGCGACGGTGACCTGGTTGCCGCGCGTCGGCACCACCGTCAAGCGGGGTGGACAACTGTTCCGGGCCGACGACCGGCCGGTGGTGCTCTTCTACGGCAGCCTGCCGATGTACCGGGACATCGCCGGACCGAACCTGGTCGGCCGGGACGTCCGGGTGGTCGCGGACAACCTGCGCGCGCTCGGCTACTCGGTCGGTCGGCAGCCGTCCCCCGGCGAGTGGGTGACGCCCCGGTCGCCGGCCCGGAGCGTCGCCGACGACGATTCCGTCGAGACCGGTGCCGCAGGGGCCGGTGCCGCAGGGGCCGGTGCCGCAGGGGCCGGTGCCGCAGGGGCCGGTGCCGCAGGGGCCGGTGCAGCGCCGCATCGGGTACGCAGCGGCGAGGGCGTCCTCACGCCGGCCCTGGTAGCGGCGATCAAACGCTGGCAGACCGACCTCGGTGTGCCGGCCACCGGCACGATCCCGGTGGGACACGTCGAGGTGGCGAGCGGAGCGGTCCGGGTGGACTCGGTGACCGCACAGCCCGGTGACCCGGCGGAGACGCCACTGATGGCGGTGACCTCGGTCCGCAAGGTGATCACGGTCGGTGCCGAACTCACCGACGCCGCCACCATCAAGCGCGGGGACCGGATCCAGGTCGGCCTGCCCGACGACCGCAAGGTCCCCGCCCGGGTCGTCTCCGTCGGCCGTGATCTCGTCGCCAGCGACAGCGGCATCGCGAGCGGCCCGCCCCTGCTGACCGTGACGGTGGCCGTCGACAAGCCACAGGCCATCGCCGATCTCGACTCCGGAGAGGTGCAGGTGCACTTCACCGGGCGTACCGCCGACGACGTCCTGGTCGCGCCGGTCGAGGCGCTGGTGGCGTTGCGTGAGGGCGGTTACGCGGTGCAGGGACCCGGCGGGCTGGTCGCGGTACACACCGGTCTGTTCGCCGACGGCTGGGTGGAGATCACCGGCGACGGGCTGACCGAGGGCACCGAGGTGGTGGTGCCCTCGTGACCGGGCCGGTGCTCTCGGTGCGCCACGCGTCCATGGTCTATCCCGGCGGGGTGACCGCGCTGGCCGACGTGAGCCTGGACGTCGCCGCCGGGGAGCTGGTGGCCGTCGTCGGCCCGTCCGGATCGGGGAAGTCGACCCTGCTCAACATCATCGGCACGTTGGACCGGCCCACCTCGGGCACCGTCCACATCGCCGGTCAGGACGTCGCGACACTCGGGGACCGGCGGCTGTCGGCACTGCGGGCCCGGGAGATCGGCTTCGTCTTCCAACAGTTCCACCTCGCCGACGGGCTCAGCGCCGTCGACAACGTCGCCACCGGCCTGCTCTACGCCGGGGTCCCACGGCGGCAGCGGCGGGAGCACGCCCTGCGCGCCCTGGCCCGGGTCGGCCTGGCGCACCGCACCGGCCACCGCCCGGCGCAGTTGTCCGGAGGCGAGAAGCAACGCGTGGCGATCGCCCGCGCGCTGGCCAACCGGCCGTCGCTGGTGCTGGCCGACGAACCCACCGGCGCGCTCGACACCGCCACCGGACAGTCCGTACTGCGGCTGCTGCGCCGACTCAACGAGGAAGGCACCACCATCGTGCTGATCACCCACGACCGGGGCATCGCCGCGTCTCTGCCCCGACAAATCGAGATCCGCGACGGACGGCTGATCCGCGACGACACCGCGTCCTCGGCCGTACCGGCTCGCGCCGCGGTGTCGGTCGGCCCCGCTCGGTCGGCGGTGTCGGACCGGTGACCGCGCCGATCGACCGGGCGCTACGGCCGGCCCGGCTGGCCGTACCGGACCTGCTCGCGCTCGGGCTGACCGGCCTGCGAGCCCGTCCGCTGCGGGCGGTGCTCTCGGCACTGGGCATCGCGATCGGCATCGCCACGATGATCGTGGTCACCGGTATCCCGGCCGCCGGCCAGGCCGCGCTGCTGACCGAGTTGACCGCGCTCGGCACGAACTCCCTCCAGGCGATGGCGGCACCGGACCGCGATCCACCGGTCAAGCTGCCGGAATCAGCCGTGGGGATGGTGCAGCGCATCGGCCCGGTCACGGCGGCCAGCGCGGTCGGCAACACCCGCACCGTGGTACGCCGCAACGACCTCCTCGATCCCACCGACGGCTCCGGCCTCACCGTACTGGCCAGCCGCCTGGACCTGTTGCCCACGATCAACGCGCGGATCCGCGCCGGCAGCTGGCTGAACCCGGCCACGGCGGATTTCCCCACCGTCGTACTCGGCTCGGTGGCCGCCACCCGGCTCGGCATCGCCGACCTGCCCGCCGGAGAGCCTGCGCCCCAGGTGACGATCGCGGACCGCCGGTTCACCGTGATCGGCATTCTGGCCGAGACCCCGCTGTCCCCGGACATCGACCGGTCGGTGCTGGTCGGCTGGTCGGCGGCGCGCAGCGAGCTGCGGTTCGACGGTCACCCGACGGTGATCTACATACGCTGCGAGGAGTCGCAACTGGAGGCGGTACGCGGTGTGCTGGCGGAGACGATCTCGCCGGAGCGCCCCGGCACGGTGGTGGTCAGCCGTCCCTCAGACGCGTTGGCCGCGAAGCGGGCCACCGAGGGCAACTTCTCCGTGCTCTTCCTGGCGCTGGCTGCGGTCTCCCTCCTGGTCGGAGGCATCGGGGTGGCCAACACGATGGTCGTCTCGGTCCTGGAGCGCCGCGCCGAGATCGGCCTGCGGCGGGCGCTCGGGGCCACTCGTGGACAGATCCGCAGCCAGTTCCTGACCGAGTCGACCGTGTTGGCGGCACTCGGCGGTCTGGTGGGTACGACGGTGGGGCTGCTCGCCACCGTCGGGTACTCCGCCTGGCAGGGCTGGCCGTTGGTGCTGCCCGGCCAGGCGGCGGTCCTCGGGGTGGGCGGCGCCGTGGCGATCGGCGTGCTCGCCGGTGTCTACCCCTGCGTACGCGCGGCCCGGCTGCCCCCGACACAGGCCCTCGCCGCCGCCTGACCCCACCCGAACACACAAGGGGGCGCGGCGGCCGGTGCTCGTGTGTAAGGAGGGGTCCCTTCCTAACGCCTCGTGTATAGGAAGGGACCCCTGCTTACATCTCGGCGGGCGCCGTCAGTTCTGCGCGGCGGCGACCTTGCGCTCGCACTCGGGTGCGAATTCCAGGCCCATGCTGATCGAGCGGGAGTGGTTCTGGTCGCCGCCGAAGGCGAGCGAGATGCCGTCCTCGGAGACCTCCACGTACTTGACGCCCTTGTCCTTGAGGCACTTCACGACGGCGACCGCGAAGTCCCGCGCCTCCGGGTTGGCCGGGTCCTTCTCCCACGGCGGCAGCGGGTAGTACTTCGGCTCACAGATCCGGTTCGCTGCCTCGTACGCCTCCGCCTCCTTGGCGTTGGTCTCGCCGGACGGTCGGCCGGGGTGCCCGGCCGTCAGCTTGTCCGGGACGCCCTGCTGCTTCAGGCACTTGCGGTACGGCCCGAGCAACGCCTCGTACTCCTCCGACGTGGTGTCGAGCCGCTCGCGCGGACGTTCCTCCTTCGGCTGCGCCGAACCGGTCCGTTCCGGCTCGGGGGTGGCCAACGAGGCCACCTGTCCGGTGCCGTCGTCCGTCTTCGTCTCCTCTGCCGTCGCCCCGCAGGCCGACAGCGCGATCAGCATGACGGCACCCATCAACAGCGTCCGGTTCCTGCGCATGACAACGCCCTTCGTCCGATCGGTCCGGGAGGGTCCCGGGCCGCTGCGGCCGGTTCTCGGCCCGACCGCAGCCAGCCTCCCGAGCGGACGTGAGGAACATGTCAGGTCGGCGGGCCCCCCGCCGGGCATCGACGGAGGGCCATGACGACTCAGCTCTGGGTGATCACCGGGTCTGCGGCGAGGCTCTCGGTGCGTTGACCGATCAGGGTGCGCAGCCGATCCGCGTCATTCGTCACGGTCTGCGCGTCCTGCCCGTCGACGCTCGACAACACCTCGGTGATGCCGTCGAGTGCCGCCAGGGCCGCGCCGTCGGCATAGACCTGCCGATAGAGCTCGCGGTACGCGTCCTCGTACACCTGCGTGAACGTCTCGCTGGCAAGGAAGCGTTCCTTGAGAAGGTGGCCGCCGCCACCGGGCCCACCACCGCCGGGCCCGCCACCGGGCCCACCACCGCCGGGCCCACCGCCCTCTCGCCCACCCGTACGGGGCTCCTCGGCGTCGGGACGGTCCGCACGCTCCGGCCTCGTGTCGGCGGCGCCGGGTACGCCTCCTGGCTGACCGGCGCCGGGCAGGTCCATGCCGGGCAGGTCCATGCCAGGCAGGTCGGTGCCCGGCTGGCCGGTGCCCGGCGCGGTGAAGTCTGGACGTGCCCTACCTCCGGTCTCGGCGTCCTGCTGGCCGGGCATCGTACGGGTGGCACCCCCGCCCCGGAAACCACCACCGAGGCGCCCCTGCTCGTGCGGGCCCTGACCGGCGTCACCACTGAAGGCGAGGTTGTAGTCCCAGCCGACCACGGTGAACTTCTTACTGGTCAGGTCGTACCAGAGGTAGTAGTTGCGGCCCGGCCCGGACATGTCGTCGAAGTTGAGCAGCAGGTTCTGCCAGGCCACATAGCGGGCGAAGGACTCCACGTCGACCCGGTCGGCGAGGTGTTCGTCGAACTCGGTGTCACTGGCGTTCTCGACCCATCTGATCAGGTCGATGACCGGTTGCAGGTCCTGACTGCCCTTCATGGTGATCTGTTTGAAGTCGTCGGCGTAAGCGGTCGGGTCGTCGCCCTTGTCGGTGAAACTGCCGGTGGCCAGCGACTTGTAGAGCACCCCACTGCCGTCGATCTTCGCGGTGAAGTTCTCGTCGGGATGTTCCACCACCAGGCGGGCGGTGGTCGGCCGGTCGTTGACGGTGAAGCTGGTGTACGCGTACTCCTGGGCCACCTCGCCGGCGTCACCGAGCAGGTCGAGCGTCACCGCCTCGTTGAGCACCGTGGAGCCGCCGCCCATCCCGGCGACGCGCAGGGAGACTTCCCGGTGCCCCTGGTAGCGGCGACCGTCGACGTACTCGTCGAAGCGGATGAGCCAGGGCAGGTTCTCCGGTTCCTCGGCCTGGAGCGAGATCCGCGACATCCCGCCGCCGTTCGGCCCGGGACCAGCACCGCCGCGATCGACGCCTTCCGGCAGAGGACCGGCACCGTCGCGATCGGCGCCGGGCAGCATGGGACCAGCACCGTCAGGTGCCGCGCCGCCCGGTCCGCCCTGCGGGGTCTCGCCGTTGCGGCTCAGGCTGCGCAGCGTGGAGTTCCCCTTCAGGCGGATACCGACGCTCGGCACGCTGGTGCCGTCGACGACCAGGTCCGCCTCGATGTAGTCCTTCTCGCCCTCGGCATAGAAGGTGTCCAACATCCGCTGGTAGTCCGCGTCGCGGAAGACGAGCGTGATGCTGTGTGCCACGGTCTCGTCGAACAGGTCGACGGTGCCGGCGATGTCCTGGGTGACCACGTCACCGCCGACCGCGCTGCTGGTGACGTACGGGCGGATGCGGACCGTGCTGAGCGTCACCGTGAGGACGAGCAGGAAGGCGACGCAGCCGGCCAGGAACTTCCAGTAGTGCCGGACCCGGACCGGGATCCGGTACTTGAGCCTCATCACAGGTCCGTCTGGTCGTAGCCGGTCAGCACCGTGACCCGCTGACCGCCGGTGCGTTCGGCCAACGCGGCGATCAGTTGACCAGGCTCGGTGCCCTTCTTGAGCCGCACCGTGTACATGATCTCGGTCAACGCGCCGCCACGAATCGTCTCCATGCTCACCAGCTCGAACTCACTGGTGTGGCGGACCAACACGTCCTGGATGGACTCGGTGTAGTTCTCCACCGGCGGGACCTGCACCTTCACCACCTGCCGCTGCACGTTCGCGGCGAACCAGTTGAAGCGGTACATCAGCACGATGATCATGCTGATCACGACGGCGGCGACCACGGCCAGGACGTAGAACCGGGTGCCGCAGGCCATGCCGATGCCCATCACCAGGAAGATGAAGCCGACGTCCCGGGTCTCCTTGATGGCGTTCCGGAAACGCACTACGGACAGTGCGCCGACCAGAGCGAACGCGCGGGCGATGTTGGACCCGACCACGAGCATGATCAGCGAGATGAGCATGCCGAGGATGACGAGCGTCTGCACGTACGACTGGCTGTACGAGATGTTCCGGTGGGTGAATCGATAGACCCAGCCGATCATCGCGCTGAGCAGGAAGGACAGCGACAGGGCGAGGGCGATGTCGCCGACGCTGAACGTACCGGAGAGGTCCTGGAATTCGAACGGCATGAGAATCAGCGCTCTCTAGGCGGAGGGATGGGAGACGGCGGCGTCGTCTTTCACGTGGAAGACGGAACGAGGGGCGCCGCCGAACGCCTCGACGCTCTGGCAGTACTTCGACATCCGGACGATCGACAGGTTCGCCCGGGCGGCCAGGTCGGTGAGCCAGTACGGCACCCGCTCGTTGGCCTTGATCTCCACCACGGCGAGCGTGGCCGGCACGATGAGCCGGTTCTCCGCCTCGGCGCCCAGGTGGAAGTCGCGGTCCCGGCCGCGTACCCGATGGTCGATGGTGACTCGCAGGCCGACGTCGGAATCCCGTCCGACGAACGCCTCCCGCTGGTAACCCGTCATGGCGACCGGACGCAGATCCAGTCCACAGATCAGTTCCAGCACCTCTTCGAGGAAGGCCCGCTGTTCGGAGTGGTGCTCGACCATCTGTCGGCGATCGCAGAGTTCACGTGCCAGGCGGTACGGTACGGCGACGCGGCGCTTCTGGGTGACCCGGTTCACCCGCTGCTTGATCTCGACGTGCACGATGCTGTCGTCGGTGATCGTGGAGCGGTCGCCGTAATGGCGTACCCGCAGTTTGCGGCGGAACCGGAGACCCTCGATCTTCTCCCAGTAGAAGCGCAGTCCATCGGTGTCGTAGTAGACGCTCCACACGCCGTACCCGGTCCGGCCACCATGACTGTCGCGACCCATTCGCGCGTCCAGTTCGGCACGCAGCGTCGGCACGTCACCGACCGGCACCACGTACTTGACCTCGTACCGATTGAACGCGTGCAGTCGGCTCGGTGCGCGGAGGGCGTGCCCGGCCTGATCGTCGCGGTCCGCAGCCGGGCCGGGCCCGACGGTCGGTGCCGATGGCGTACGCGTTTCGGGACGGGCGGGTGCCCGGTTGCGCCAGGTGAGCATGGGATGTTGGCCGATCCGTAGGCGACAGGTGCCCACGAATCCCAACAGGCGTACCTATGAACGAGCTTTGATTCTCGGATGAACCCCCGGTGAACGACGTCGGCGTCACCACACCGGTGACGCCGACGCCGTCCGGGCCCGTTACGGGGTGACCACCCGGCCGCCGAAGGTCACGACCAGCCGGCCGTCGGAGGCGAAGGACCAACCCAGAGCCCCCGAGTACGACGAGCACCGGGACCCGTTGGTGCCGGACCAGAACTGGTTCGAGCTGTCGGAGTTGCCGATGATCCGGTCGTTCGAGCCACCGCTGCACGAGGTGTTGTTCCGGAACACCGAGGAGCCGCCGTCGAAGTTGAAGTTGCGCTCGGTGTTGCCGATGTTGGCGTTGTTCGACACCGTCATCGTGCCGGGGTTCCGGTTGTAGGTGAACCCGTGCTTGCCGTTGTCATAGGCGATGTTGCCCCGGATGGTGTGGTTCACCGCGATGTCCTCACCACCGAGCTTGAAGCCGTTGCGGTCACCGTTGCCGGCCTGACCACCGTTGCTCAGGGTGCCGTTGCCGAAGGCGAGGGAGGACTCGATGGTCACCGCGCCGATCGCGCCGGTGTCGCTCTTGGTGTAGAGGTCGTACCCGTCGTCGATGTTGTTGTGGGCGACCGTGTAGCGGAAGACGTTGCCGGCGCCGACGGTCAGCTTCGGGGCGAACCCGTCGGCGTCCTCACCGTCGGAGTCCACGTTGTCGTGCGACACCGTGCTCACCACGAGATTGTTCGAGGGCCACTGGTCGCGGGGCGCGTTGGCGATCAGCCGTGAGAGCTGGAGCCCGGAGTCCCGGTTGTGGCGGGTCACCACCCGCTCGACGATGTTGTTGTTGCCGGCGAGCAGGATGCCGTTGTCCCCGGCCCGCTCGACGACGATGCCCCGAACGTGCCACCACGAGCCGCCCATTTCGAGCCCCCGGTTGGCCGGGTCCTCGCTCTGCGCCGAGAAGTTCAGGATCGGGGTCTCCCCCGCGTACGCGAAGATGTTCTTGCGGGCGCTCGACGTGCCGTTGTTGCCCTGGCCGATGGTGATCGTCTGCGAGTAGCGGTAGGTGCCGCCGCGCAGGAAGATCGTCCCGCCCGCGGTGATCCGGGTGATCGCGGAGGTGAGCGTCGTCGGGCTCGCCAGCGTCCCGGGCGCGCTGTCGGTGCCGGTCGGCGCCACGTACAGGGTGTTCGACGACGGCGGCGGGGTGGTCGGCGGAGGCGTGGTCGGCGGCGGGGTGGTCGGCCCGGTCGTCGGCGGCGGCGTGGTCGGCGGAGTCGTCGTGCCGGAGGCGTACGTCTCGAACTCGGCGACCCTCGGCGTACCGCTCGCGCTGGTGATCTCGAAGTTGATTTTGCGCAGCGAGGTGGCGGCGAAGGTGATCGTCCCGGCCCCGGTCCCGCTGGCCAGGGTCGCGCCGGTGTCGTTGTTGACGAGTCGCCAGCCGCCGATGACCCCGACCGTGCCGGACGCCTCGCGGATGGTGACCGAGCCGACCGTGGTGGCGGAACCCCACTTGACCGAGATGCGGCCGGTCGAGCCGGACGGCGACCAGTATGTGCTCACGTTGCCGTCGATCACGTCGCCGTAGCTGGTGCCGCCGCCCTTGCTGGAGCCGTCGGCGCCGGCACCGATGCTGAGGTTGGTCGCGTTGGCGACGACCGAGGCGGCGACGAGGCCGTCCGCCGCGCCCGACGCATGGGTCAACGGCAGCGCCGCAGCCACCACGGCCACCGCGACCACGGCGGTACCGCTGGCCAGAAGCCTGTGTCGCACTGTGGTTCTCACTGATGGACTCCTCGGGAGTGAGCGCGGCGCGAGACACGTCCTGCACAGCCCGACACCGCAGGTGACTGAGTTTCGTAAGCCCTCGAAATGGCCATAGAGCGAAACATCGATGTAATCTCAGGCTAGGAAAGCGCTTACTCGCGGCGCAAGAGTGGAGATGTGCAGGTTTGTTGCAGAACGACTCCCGGTGGCGGCTGGTCGCCGGGCCGGTATCGGCCGTCCGGGATCGCGACGCAGCTCAGCGGCGCCTCCGATCCGGCAGTCCCATGTCCTCCCGGCCGCCTTTGCTCTGCTTCAACCCACGCACCGCTCCCGCACGGAAACCGTTGCGCGGGTTGAAGCAGAGCAAAGGGAGCCAATGGGGTTACCTGACGGAGCGACCCCGGCACAGTCATCCCTGGTGAAGTCGGGGTTGGCAGCCGGAACGCCCGGCCCCAGTAACGCGGTCCACCCCATCGCAGGCTGCCGCTACTGGCGTGCGGATGGCGTCGCCTCGCCCCGTCGATCATGGAGCCGCGGCCAAGGTTCTGTCCGATTAAACCTTTTCGCGGCGGCCACAACTCCATGATCGCGCACGGGGACGGTGTGCGGGGACGGTGTGCGGGAACGGTGTGCGGGGTCAGGCGTTGGCCACGGACTTGCGGATCGCGTCGCGGGACTCGGTCACCTGTCGGCGCAGGTCGTCCAGGTCCACGCCGACGAGCTGACCGTTCCGCTTGCGCACGTGGCCCGCGACCACGACGGTCTCGATGTTGCGGGCGTCGGCACCGAGCACCAGCGTGCCGACCGCGTCGTTGAGCGGCATCGTGTTGACGTCGTCGGCGGCGACCACCAGCAGGTCCGCCTGCTTGCCTGGAGTGAGGGAGCCGGTGACGTCACCGAGTCCGTTGGTCCGCGCGCCCTGCGTCGTGGCGAAGTCCAGCACGTCGCGGGTGGTGATCCGGTCCGGCGTGGTGTCCGTGCCGTACGCGGCGTTCACCGCACGCATCCGCTGGATCGCGTGCAGGGTACGCATCTGGGTGAACATGTCGCTGGCCAGCGCCACCTCCACGTCGATGCTGAGTCCGGGCCGGATACCGACGGCCAGCGCCTCGTCGATCGCGGGTACCGCCGTCTCCAGGCCGATCTGAGCCTCGGAGGTCGGGGCCAGCGACACGGTGACTCCGGCGTCGCCCATCGCCTGCCACGCCTGCGAGGTGAGCCCCGTGGCGTGGATCAGGGTCAGGTCCGGGCCGAGCAGCCCGGTGGCGGCCCAGCGCAGGATCGCCGCCGACGACGGCACGCCGAACACCGCGTCCACGCTGACCCCGAGGTCGAGATCGCGGGCGACGGCCGCCAACTCCGGCCCGTAGGCCAGGGCCGGACCGGCGATCTCGTCGGTGGCCAACGCCGCCAGGCGCAGGGTCACCAGGCCACCGTTCGTCCCCTGGTACGCCCCGCACAACCGGGCCAGGTCGCCCGGCCACTGGCGGTCCCACTCACCGAAGTGCGGACCCATGGACGCGTGTACGCCCCGGATGCCGGTGTCGACCAGCGCCTGGATCGCCGCGTCCGAGTGCGCCGCCGTACGGGAGTTGTGCGAGAAGTCGAGCATCGTGGTGATGCCGGCGTCGAGGGCGGTGAGCGCGGCGAGCCGGGTGCCGACGTACATGTCGTGGGCTGTGTAGACGGGCGCGATCCCGGCCAGCGTCGACATCACGTACGCCCCCAGGTCGGTCACGTCCGGGATGCTGCGGCGCATCTGCGCCTGCCAGGCGTGCCGATGAGTGTCGACGAATCCGGGACTGACGATCCGGCCGGTCGTGTCGATCACGGTCGCGCCCGCCGCCTCCGGATGAGACCGCAGGTCCGGGCCGACCGCGACGATCCGGTCCTCGCGGACCAGCACGTCACCTCGTTCCAGGTCGCCGATGGCCGGGTCCATGGTGACGACCGTGCCTCCGCTGAACAACATCATCGAACTCTCCCTTCGCTGTCTGCGGTCACCGGCGGCGCAGGACGTAACCGGCGTGGTGCAGGACCCCGTCGACGAACCGGCCGTACGCCCAGAAGCCCAGGTCGTCGCGGTAGACGATCCGGTCGCCGTCGATCCAGAACGCGCCCTGGTACGCGTGCGGTCGGCCGCCCCGCGTCTCGTCGTACCGGCCGTCGGCGGTGAGATCCTGGTGCAGGAAACCGGTCTCGTCGATCCACATGCCCAGGTAGGGGCTCTCGACCGATCGTGGTCCCGGCTCGGGCTCGATCGGGGCGGGCGTGAGCCGACGGCCGTTGACCAGTGCGATCTCGCCGTCGACGACGATCGCGGCGGCCTGCTCCGGACGCCAGACGATCATCTCCAGCACGGACCTGCCGCCGGTCGGGCCGGCGATCAGGGCGAAGGTGGCCGGGTTTCCGGGGGTGAGCGCGCCGACCCGGTCGGCCGGACGAACGCGCAGGCCGGCGACGGCGACACCGTCCACGACGGCGGGCACGATGGCCAGGCCGGTGCAGTCGATGACGATCGCGCCGTCGTCCTCGGCGGCGGTGTGCAGGCCGGTGCCGACCGCGACGATCTCGGTCGTACCGACCAACAGGTCAGCCGTGGCGAAGTCACCGATCACCGGGTCGAGCGTGTGGATGGCGGCGTTGACGAACATCAGTGGCCGGTGCTGGTCACCGGTGTTCCCGGCGATCTCCGCCAGTACCGCCTCGTCGAGCATGGGGCTGCTCATGGCGTACCTCCTGGGGTGGGGTTTCGTGGTTCCACCGTCACCGGCGGCGGAGTCGGCAGCCAGGCCGGACCGAACCAGGGTGTGCCGCACCCTGCCTGGCCGGCGCCCGCACGGATACCGTTGGTGGCATGCCGACGACCGCGCTCGGGGCGTTCCTCACCGCCCGACGCGCCCGGTTGACCCCGGGCGACGTCGGCCTCGTCTCCAGTGGCACCCGACGGGTCGCCGGGCTGCGCCGCGAGGAGGTCGCGGTGCTGGCCGGGGTGAGCGTCGACTACTACACCCGGCTCGAACAGGGCCGGGAGCGCAACCCGTCCTCGTCGGTGCTGGCCGCCGTGGCCCGGGCGCTCGACCTCGGGCCGGACGCCCACGACCATCTCTTCCGGCTGGCCGGGCTCTCACCCGGCAGTACGCCGACTCCCGCTCGACCGCAGGTCGGGCAGAGCCTGCGGGAACTACTCGACGCCTGGCCGGACACCCCGGCCGTGGTCATCGACCGGCGACTCGACCTGCTGGCCGGCAACGCGCTGGCCGACGCGTTCTACGCGGACTTCGCCGAGGCCGACAACCTCGTCCGGATGGCCTTCCTCGACCCGGCCGGTACGACGTTCTTCGCCGACTGGCGGCGTACCGCCGAGGCGTGTGTGGCGAACCTGCGTCTGGCCCTCGGCCACGACCCGCACGACCGGCGGGCGCGGGAGCTGGTCGAGGAGACGGGTGCCGCGAGCCCGGAGTTCCGCAGGTTGTGGGGGCGGCACGACGTACAGGGCAAGACGCACGAGGCGAAGACGTTCCGGCACGGCGCGGTGGGCGAGCTGACGCTGTCGTACCACGCGTTCGACGTACGGGACGCGCCCGGCCAGCAGTTGATCGTGTACCGGGCGGAGCCGCACAGCCGCAGCGCCGAAGCACTGCGGCTGCTGGGCACCCTGGCCGTCAGCCGTTGGCTCCGCTGACCCGCGAACCCAACCTGGTCCCTATCCGTCCGTCCTCGCTCGCCGGTGCGCGTCGCTGCCCTCGCGATAGAAGACGTATCCCGCGTGGTGCAGCACGTCCCCGTCGAAGGTGCCGTCCGCGCTGAAACCGGTGTCGTCGACGTACTCGATCCGGGTCCCGACGACCTGGTAGGAACCCGTGTAGGCGCTCTCCCGCTCGCCCCGGGCCTCGTCGTACCGGCCGTCCGGCAGCAGCATCTGCCGGATGTGGCCGTCGGCCGTCACCCACATCCCGACGTACGGGTGCGGCGACACGTCACCCGCCCCCGCCGGTGGCGTCACAGCGGACGGCGTCGCAGTCGGTGCGGCAGTCGCCGAGTGCGGCGTCGCGCCGTCGGAAGCGGCACCACCACTGCCCGCCTCGGCGGAGCAACCCACGAGCAACAGGACGCCGCAGGTCGCGCTGAACAGGCCCCCGAGTCTCGAATTCGCCATGTCGACCACGGTAGGTATCCGGTCCGGCAACAGCCTGGTCCCAGTCCTCCCAGGAAGAACGCGCTACCCGCCCTTACGGCCGGCTCTCACAACGCCGGAGTTCTCGCGTGAGGACGGGGATCATCACCGCCGCAGGGACCAGGTGCAGCCCGAGGAGGGCGGCGATGGTCGCGACGTTTCCGCCGGTCGTTGCTCCTCTCGTTGCGCGCCGGATCGGGACCGGGACTGCTCGGTGCCGTCCGCCGGCAGCGACGTCGGCACACCGATCCGGGGGAACTGGTCGGCGTGGAACGTGATGATCTCGGTGATCGCTCCGCCGCTGATCCGCAGGACGTCGATGGTCAGCGGCAGGTACGCGGCTCCTTCCTCCCGTCGGTGGTAGAACGCGATCGCCGGCTGCCGGTTCACCGAGGTGGGGACGGCGCGCAGGTTCGTCATGTCCTCGAAGCCGTTGTCGACCCAGTCCTTCACCACCGTGTCGCGGCCGACGAACAGGCCCGGGGTGGGCGGCATCGAGCAGCGGACGTCCTCCCGCAACAGCGCGGTGAGCCCACCGATGTCCGTGGCCACGCTGGCGTCGGTGTAGCGGCGTACCAGCTCGCGCGTGCCGGCGTCCTCCTCCCCGCCGGTCCAGTCCTGGCGCTCGGCGGGCAGGTGCTCGCGCATGCCGGCGCGGGCCCGCTGCAACGCGCTGTTCACCGAGTTGACGGAGTCCCCCAGGAGATCCGCGACGTCCTTCGCCGGCCAGCCGAGCACGTCCCGCAGGATCAGCACCGCCCGTGGGCGCGGCGCGAGATGCTGGACCGCGACCAGGTACGCCAGCTCGATCGTCTCCCGCGCGACGGCGACCGCCTCCGGCTCGTCCGCGTCGCCGGTGGTCAACTCGTCGAGCAGCCGGTCCGGGTAGGGCTGCAACCAGAGCACCTCGCCCCCGGTGGCCGGTTCGGGGCGGCGTTTGGCGAGCAGGTCCAGGCAGGCGTGGGTGGCGATCCGGTACAGCCAGGCCCGGAACGTCGACCGTCCCTCGAATGTCTCCCGCCGACGCCAGGCACGCAGGAACGTCTCCTGCACGGTGTCCTCGGCGTCCTCGAACGACCCCAGCATCCGGTAGCAGTGCACGTGCAGCTCCCGCCGGTGCCGTTCCGCCAGCCCCGAGAACGCCGACTCGTCGACCTCGCCCAGACCGCTCATGACCTGCTCGTCCATCACGCCATCCTCATGCCTCGTCGGGTCCTGACGTAGGTATGACGGGCGCGGGCCCGACAACTCATCACTCCTGCCCGCAGGGCCGGATGCACAGGGGGGTGGGTGGATCTGTTGTCGCCCCAACGACAACAGATCCACCCACCCCTGCCGACCGACGAGAGGGCCGGTTCGGAACGGATGCGCTGCACTACTCGGAACAGGCGTCACCCGGGTCGCCGCCGAAATCGCCGAGGAAGAAATCGAACGCCAACCCCTGGCCATCGATCTCCAGCGGAAGGCTGTACGACAGACCGCACTCACCGCCGAAGGTCGCGGTGACGGTGTACGTCCCCGGCGGCACGCCGGTCAGGGCGTAGCTGCCGTCGGCGGCGGAGGTGGTCTGGTATCCGCCGGGCTG
This sequence comes from Micromonospora sp. NPDC023869, assembly GCF_055559695.1. Taxonomy (NCBI): domain Bacteria; kingdom Bacillati; phylum Actinomycetota; class Actinomycetes; order Micromonosporales; family Micromonosporaceae; genus Micromonospora; species Micromonospora sp. NPDC023869. The sequence continues at coordinate 1,207,481 of NZ_JBVHKD010000001.1, read as the reverse complement.
CAACTGGACCACCGCCCCCGCCAACGGCAGGAAGTATTCGTTCCACACGTTCCCGGACAGGCTCGTCGCCGACCTCACGGTGAACTCACCGTCGTTCTTGTCGCTCACCCGGTTTCCGTCGGCGACCGCTGCCGCGTAGACCGGGCGGGAACCCCTGGTATCGCCGACGTCGAGGGTGACGGTGGCCGTGCCGCCCGGCGTGGCGGCATTCACCGTGCTACCGAGGCCGGCGTCGCCCATGCTGTACCGGAAGGCGGTGACGTTCGTGTCACCACGTGCGTCGAACCGTACGGTGATCTGTCCACCCCCGGTGACCTCGCTGCCCTGCGGGAACGTGACCGTCGGCGGCAGCGGCACGGCCAGCTTCGCCAGCTCCGTCGAGGTCTCGACGGAGGTGTACACCCGTACGTCGTCGACGAGGCCGGTGAAGAAGCCGTCGTCGCCACCGTTCCACCTGCGTTTGCCGACCGCCACCTCTGCGGTGGCGTCGAACCCGCCGACCAGGGTCGTGGTCGCGGCCTGGGCGACACCGTTGACGTACAGGGTCATCGTCTTGGTGCTCGCGTCGTAGACGCCGGCAAGATGCGTCCACCTGTCCACCGTCGGCGCCGCGTCGGACAGCACGCTGTGCAGGGCCGCGTCGTCGGTGTCGGCGGCCGCCATGGAGAAGCGCCACCGCTGGTCACCGCCGGAGAAGCCGAGGTGGTACGCGGACGTCCGCGAGCCGCTCGCGCTCACCACGGTCTGCACGTCGCCACCCGACGTCGAGCTGATCCTGGCCCAGACGGCGACGGTGAAACTCGCGTCGGTCCTCATCGGGGTCGACGCACCGGTGAAGGGGTGCGGGGTGTGGAGCGCTGCGGTCCTGGTCGCCGCAGTTGTGCCCGGCAGCGACAGCGCGGTGCCCACCCCGGACCGGCCGGCGACCCGGACCGCAGACTCACCGAGTGTCAGGGCGTTGCCGTGGCCGGAGACATCGGTCGCGGTGGCACCCGTCTCCTCGAACATCCAGCGGGCGGCGGGACCGGAGTCGGCTCGGACGAAGAACATGTACGTCACCTGGGTGGAGATCCGACCCGCATGACTCTTCGACCAGACGTGGAGCACGTTGGTGCCGTCATGCCGTGGTGCCACCGTGATCGATGCGCCGTGGTCCGTCGGCCGCGCCGCGACGGTCTCCGCTGCGCTCACCACACCGGATTCGAGGCTGTAGGCGTACTCCTTCACCTCGTGTGTGCGGGTCGTCGGCGGGATCACCTCGAACGTGCCGGGCAGTCCGACGCCGCCGCGCGGCGCACCGTCGCTGAGGTAGTCGTTGGAGGTCACCGCCGCCGGTGGCGGTGGCGCCTCGGTCGAGGTGGACGCTGCCGCCCCGGCCGAGGTGGGCGCTGCCAGCGGCGACGACACCAGTGCCAGCGTCAACCCCACTGTCCACCAACGCCGAGACGCACCCGTGCGGTCACCAGCCACCTGACACCCCCGTGATCAAGCCAGTCGATGCACGAACAGTAGGCATCGGAGACGTTCGGTGTAAAGAGCGATCACAAGACGTAGCCACAGACGGGTGCGCCGTCCCTACCGGAGCGCAACCATGCTCCGGTAGGGACGCCTGCTCCGGAGCTCAGAACTAACTAAGAAGCTCAGGCCATCGCCCGACACGGTCGCCGCACATGCAACCGCCACGGTCGGATCGACCGCTTGACGCGTTCACCGCCGGCGCCGGAACCGCACCGGTCCCGACCATCGGTCGCGATCGGCGACCCGCGACCACGCGCGGACCGAGGCGTGATGCAGCCCGGGGCGAGGCCACTGCATCTCCCGCCCCGGCTCGGGCCCGCGGCGACGGCTTCGCACCGGACGAGTGAACCTCTGCCGCTCTCCCCGGCGCCACCGCACGATCAGCGGTTCGGGAAGACCATGAATGACGAGGGTGGAGGCGGTGTCGGACTGACAGTGACCAGCGGGAGTCGGCGGCGACAAAAGCCGGACAGGTAGACCGATGGGGAACGACATGATGAGAGGACGCGTAGACATGATCCCTTTGAAGACCTGACGAAGGGCACGGAAAGAGAGCCGACGGCGAGGTCGGCGACCGATGCGCGAAGCGGTGTCAGGTCTACAGAGCGGGCGGGGTCACGCGGAGTGATGTCCTCTCGGAAGGGGGCACAGGAAGACGTTCTCGCTGAAAGATAGGCCGGAACCGGGTGGCGAGGCCACCGATTAGTCCCGCCGCCGCCTAGCCGTCGGCCTGTGCCACCTGCTGGTCCGGTGGTGCGAGGAGACGTTGCAGCAGTAGCAGGCCGCTCTTGATGTCGGCGCTCCCGTCGAGCAGCCACTGGGTGCCCAGGCCGTCGGCCGCCGCCAGCAGGAGTGAGGCCGCCTGGTCCAGAGGGATGTCCGTACGTACGGCCCCGGCCTCCTGGCCTTCGGCGAGCAGGCCCGTAATTTGCTCGCGCAGGTCGGCGTACCGCTCGGAGAAGTGGGCGCGCGAGCGTTCGTTGCCGGCCTCCAGCGCGTGGGCCACCATGCTGTTCAGCAACGACATCAGCCCCGGTACGCGCATGCTGTGCTCGGCCGACTGGTGGATCAGGTCGACGAAGCTGGCGTCCCCGTCGTACGCGGTCTCGAGGAAGCGGCGGTCGTGTTCCCGCAGCACCTCGATGAAGAGCTGCTCACGGGTGCCGAAGTGGTGTTTGAGCACCGGATGGGTCACGCCGATCGCCTCGCCGATGGCGCGCAGCGAGGTGCCCTCGTATCCCAGCCGGTCGTAGACCGCCAGCACCTCGTCGATGATCTGCTGCCGCCGCGCGAGCCCCTTGGCGTACGGGCCCCGCTTCGAGCTGCCCCGCTTTTCCGGGTCGGTCATGGCCCACCTCCAGAGCGATCGGCGGTCGGCATGGGTGCGCCGCCTGCCCGATCCTATGACCACCACCACCAAAATATCCAGTCGGATATTTTCGTGCTAGCGTCTGCGGCACGACAGGCCGTGAGGTCGCGCTTCGTCGGCTGGAGCCGGGCGAAGTGCCCACGCGGGACCTGTTCACCGAGACGCAGGAGGAGACGGCATGGCATGGCACTTGTTCAGGCTCGGACGCTGGTCGTTCCGACGCCGCTGGACCGTGGCGGGAATCTGGGCCCTGCTGCTCCTCACCGTCGCGCTCGGTGCGACGACCCTGTCCGGCAAGACGAATGACGGCTTCGAGTTGTCCGGCATCGAGTCGACGCAGGCGTTCGACCTGATCAGGGAGCGGGACCCCGAGGCCGTGCCGAACGGCGCGACGGCGCGGGTGGTGTTCCAGGCCCCGGACGGCGAGACGCTGGCAGACCCGGCCAACCAGCAGGCCGTGTCCGACTCGCTCGCCGCGCTCAGGACCGAGAACGTCCGGTCGATCGTCGACCCGTTCCAGGCCGGGGCCATCTCCGAGGACGGGCGTACCGGCTTCGCCTCGGTCAGCTACGCCCGCGGCGCGGTCGACCTGACCACCTCGGACCGGGAGGCGCTCGAAGCCGCCCGCGACGTCGCCGAGCGGGCCGGACTGACCGCCACCGTCGGTGGAGACGTACTCGGTGTGGAGATCGGTGGAGCCATCGCCGAACTGATCGGCATCGCCATCGCCTTCGTGGTGCTGGCCCTCACCCTCGGGTCGCTCGTCGCGGCCGGAATGCCGCTGCTGACCGCGTTGGTGGGCGTCGGAATCGGTGCCGCCTCCATCGCCGCTCTCACCGGCTTCGTCGATCTGAGCACCACCACCCCGGCACTCGGCACGATGCTCGGGCTGGCGGTCGGCATCGACTACGCGCTGTTCATCCTGTCCCGCTACCAGGCCGAGGTCCGCCAGGGACGCCCGCTGGAGGAGGCGGTGGGCCGCGCCGTCGGCACCGCAGGCTCCGCAGTCGTGTTCGCCGGGCTCACCGTCGTCATCGCCCTCGTCGGCCTGGCCCTCTGCGGCATCGGATTCCTTACCGAGATGGGGCTGGGTGCCGCGTTCACCGTCGCGCTCGCCGTCCTCATCGCGCTGACCCTGCTGCCCGCACTCCTCGGTTTCGCCGGTACCCGCGTGGTAAGGAAGCAGATCGCCGCCGCTGCCGAGGAGACCGCCACCGACCAGAGTGCCCGCACCTCGCGTACCCTCGGTCGCCGCTGGATCGAAGGTCTCGCCCGCCTCCGCTGGCCCGCGCTCGTCGCCGGCATCGCGGCTGCCGTCGTGGCCTCCATGCCGGTGGCCTCCCTGCAACTCGCGCTTCCGGACGACAGCACCAAGCCCGCAGGAAGCGATGTACGGGTCGCCTACGACCTCATCGCCGACAACTTCGGCGCGGGCGCCAACGGGCCGCTGCTCGTCGTCATCGACACCGCGCAGGCCACCGACCCGGCCGCCGCGGTCGGCACCGCCACCGAGCGGCTACTGGCACTGGCCGCCGAGGACGACTCCAACATCACCGCCGTGATCCCGCCCATCACCAGTGACACCGCGCAGGCCCAGCAGGCCTTCGCAGAGCAGCTCGGCACGACGCAGTACGCCACCCTCACGGTGATCCCCCAGTCCGGCCCCGCGAACGAGTCGACCAAGGAACTCGTCGCCGACATCCGGGCCACGCTCTCCGACCTGCCCGACCAGACCGGAGCCCGCGCCCTGGTCACCGGCGTCACCGCCGTCGGCGTCGACATCTCCAACGAACTGACCGAGGTGTTCCCGCTCTATCTCGCCGTCGTGGTGGGGCTCGCGCTCATCCTGCTCATCGCCGTGTTCCGCTCGATCTGGGTACCCGTCAAGGCAGCACTCGGTTTCCTGTTCTCGGTGGGCGTCTCGCTCGGGGCGACCGTCGCGGTCTTCCAGTGGGGCTGGCTCAACGAACTCGTCGGTCTGGACACCGAGGGCCCGGTGCTGTTCCTGCTGCCGATCCTGCTCACCGGCATCCTGTTCGGCCTGGCCATGGACTACGAGGTCTTCCTCGTCACCCGCATGCGGGAGGCGTACGTCCACGGCACCCCGGCGCGCCAGGCGGTCATCGACGGCTTCACCCACAGCGCCCGCGTCGTGGCCGCCGCGGCGCTCATCATGGTCGGCGTCTTCGCGGGTTTCACCCTCACCGACGACATCATCCTCAAGACCATCGGGTTCGCGCTGGCCATCGGCGTCCTCGTCGACGCCTTCCTGGTCCGCATGCTCATCGTTCCCGCCATCATGCTCATCCTCGGCCGGCGAATCTGGTGGATGCCCCGCTGGATGCAGAAGGTCGTGCCGACCTTCGACGTCGAAGGCGAATCGCTCGCACGACACCTCACCTGACACGCGGCCCGCGCCGGGCCGGCCTCTCGAACTCGGCAACCAGACTCGAAATTCGCTCCGGTGTGGTGGCGGTCCCGCCACCACACCGGAGCGTTCGAGTCCGATGCCCACAGAACCCGGACATGCACACATCGCCGTCCACGTCGGCGAGTCCCCAGCACCCCAGACGATACGAGGGGCGTCCGACGCACTAGCATTGCCGCGGTCCGCAGCGGCTGAAACGAGGCGAGATGCGTTGGCTCCGGCAGTTGCTGGGTAGCAGGCGAGTCCAGCTCGATCCAGAGCGGCAGCAGGCACTGCTGCGGGACGTGCGGCACCGGTACGGCGCGGGATCACAGGCCCGGTTCCCGGAACAGGTCGAAGCGATCACCCGGATGCTGAATGACGACGACGGCCTGGTGGTGGCGGCCCGAATCGTCAGCGAGGCCGCCGACGAGGCCCACACGCACCTGCAGGCCCAGGCCCACGACGTGTACCGACGGACGGGCCGACGGCTCCTGGTGCACCGCCGCAACTACCGGCCGCTGTGGAAGGAGGCCGGACCGGCACTGCGGTGGCCCCTCGTCGGGCTGCCGTGCGGCCTCCACCCGTACGCGCAGGTGACCGCCGCCGTCGCGGTGGTCGGCAGTAACGCATCCCGGCTCGACAAGGTGACCGACCCGAACCCGCTCCTCACCCGCGTGTTCGAGGTGCTCGACCTCACCACCGTCGGCATGGAGCACGGCCAGGTACGGGTGGACACCGATGCCGCAGCGCTGGCCGATCGACTGATCTCGACCGCCGGGCAGGTCCTCGCGGCCATGGACGACCCGCCCCGGCTGCCGCCCTCGGTCCGCGAGGTGATGCGCCGCAACAACACGCTCGATGTCCACGATCCGTCCGGTCCCCGAGTAGTCGGCGGGATCAACCTGGGCGCGCGGATGCGGGAGAGCCTGCTGGTCTGACCACTGCGACGGAATCAGGGTTTCGATCGCCTGACCTCGTCGCGTACCGCACTCCTTTGTCCTTGGTGACGGGCGAGCCGATGTGGGGTGCCCCTGGCAGGGCCAGGGTGCCCGGTTGCGGCATGTCGAGGTGGTCAGAGTGGAGGGAGGACCTGGGCCACCCGGGTCGCCATCGCCTGGTATCCCGGGGCGTTGGGTGGAACGAGTCGCTCTGCGGCGAGGTGAGGCCGTTGATTCTCGCGTGAAGGCGGCGCACTCGGCCGTCCCGGGTCTACTTCTAGCGCTGGCGCATCGCCGACCGGACTACACGCTGGTCAGTCGGGGCGCTGCTCGCCGCCCACGTCGTTCAGGCCGTCGACGAGCATCTCTGCCTCGTCTGCCGAGATGGCCATTGTGCTGCTGAGCAGCTCGATCGCCTGCTCGCGCTGCCCGGCTTCCACGAGTGCCGCGATCCGGAGCCAGGTGAACGCGTCGGCCATCGCGTCGCTGTTCCCGGCGGGTGCCGACGGCCACCCGGGCGGTGGAGCAGTGGTGTCCGGGGCCGACCGGTTCACCGCCGTGGCGTCCGGAAAACCCGCTCCGGGTGCGGCGTCTGACGCCACATCCGCAGCAGGCGTGTCAGAGGTCAGCGCGCCAGAAGGGGCGCGGGAGGCGGCGTCGTGAATGCGGGCCTCGGCGATCTCGGTGGCCGCGTCCCGCAGGCGGGTGTCCGCATTCGGGGAGGCAGCGGCGGCGGCCCGCGCCTGCATCTCGCGTACCTGGGTGCCCAGCAGGTCCTGGCGGCCACTGCGGCGACGCAGGATCGTCGTGATCACCGCGATGACCGAGACCGCGACGAGGAAGCCCACCACCAGCTCCAGCAGGCTCGCATCGGTGCCACCGGGGCTCATGAGGTCAGCCGGCCTCGACCGAGGCGGGGCGGCCCGGCCGGGACGAGGTCACGATCCGCAGGTCGGGCAGGTTCGGATCGACGATGTCGACGTACAACGCCACCGCCGCGATCACTCCGGTCTCCCTCCGCATGCCGGGCATCGTAGTGCGGCAACGTGCCGGAGATGCATCTACCTGCCCGTGGTTCGGCCCACTCCTCGTCCAGGACCCGCCCTCCGGTGGCCTCGACGGCGATCGCGTACACCGGGGTCCACTGGCCAACCGCTGAGGGCTCGCCTCGGCAGCGTTGCATTCTGGGCCATCAGCCGATCGGATGGCCGAAGGCGATGATCGGCCATTTCGATGGGCGACGGACACCCCCCGACGCCTAGGAAGGAGGCATGACCAACGAACGGACCGTTCCCCTGCTGCCGTGCGCATCCATTGACGACATCGAAGCGTTCTACGGAGTTCTCGGCTTCCGCACCACGTACAAGCAGCGCAAGCCCAACCCGTGCGTGGGGGTGCAGCGGGAGGACCTGCATCTACAGTTCTTCGAGATCGCCGGATTCGACCCGGAGCAGTCCTATGGCTCCTGCCTCGTACTCACCGCGGACATCGAGGGACTACACCGGGCATTCGCCGCCGGCATGCGCGCCGCCTACGGCAAGGTCCTGGTGTCCGGAACACCACGGATGACCCGGCCCAGGGCGCGGAAGAACGCCGACGGGGTCGGCGGATTCAGCGTCATCGACCCGGGCGGCAACTGGATCCGCGTCTTCCGGGACGCCGCCGCCCTCATGCCGGCCACCACGCCTACCGGGCGGCTCGCCAAGGCCCTGGCCAATGCTGTCGTGCAGGCTGATTCCCGGGGAAGCGTCGGACAGGCCGTTCGGATCCTCGACAGCGCGTTGGCCCGCCCGCAGGCCGACGACGACCCGGTCGAGCAGGTGGAGGTCCTGGTCTACCGCGCCGAACTCGCGATGGTGCTGCACGATCCGAAGACCGCGACCGAGATGCTGGCCCGCGCCCAGTCCGTCACGCTCACGAAAGACGAGTCCGAAAGGGCCGCACCCGCGTTCGACAACGCCGCCGACCTCGCAGCAGCACTACGGTGACTCACCAACGAAACGCCCCCTCATCTCGGCCACGTCCGGACGTAGGTTGGCTCGAGAGCAGTCACCGTCCGTGGCACGCGGACAACGGCATGTCCGCGCCTCGGATCAACGTCCCGCCGGCTCACTCGCTCGCCAACCTCAAGGTCGTGCTCGATCCGGGATCGAGTGGTTACGGAAGCGCTGGGATGCCACTCGATCCCGGATCGAGCGTGACCTTGGCCCGGAGAGCATCACCGACCGCACGACGTACGCTTATCGGCAGATCCGGATGCCCCCAGGGCTCGACGAGATCGTCGTCATTGGTGGCGGCCCCCAGGCCCACCACCTCGCACCACAAGGCAAAGCGCACCGGTCCAACTCGACGGCAAGATGCGGAACCACGCCCCTCACCCCACCTCTCCCTCCACGCATTCGATCAATCTTCGTGGATTAATTGAGGCAGGGCGGGAGTTCGGAATCGTCAAGCTCGCATGGACCCGACCGGACGCCCCCGGACAGACCGACACGCAGGGGATGCTCGTCGCACGAGCAGCCACCGAGCAGCCAACCGTCCCTCATGGACAGAAACAGACAAGGCCCCGACCGCCGTTACAGCAGGTCAGAGCCTTGTCGATCTTGTGCGCCCGAAGGGACTCGAACCCCTAACCTTCTGATCCGTAGTCAGATGCTCTATCCGTTGAGCTACGGGCGCTGGTGCTCAGCCAGTCTACACACCCGGCTTTCGCGCGGAGACTCCGGGATTCGAACCCGGGAGGGGCTTTAAGACCCCAACCGCATTAGCAGTGCGGCGCCATAGACCAGACTAGGCGAAGTCTCCCTGGTGGCCTGCAGACCACCGCGCCCGAGGATACAGGCCCCGCCCGTCCGGGGGCAAAGCGACTACCGGATCCCGCCGACCCGCAGACCGGCGAGGGGATTCTTGCGCTGTGCGGCGCCGTGATCGCGACTACGCTCCATCGACATGCAGGAGGAGTCGCCACGCGATCATGACCGTCCGGAACCTGCTCGGGATGCGCGTCGCCGCTCCCCGAAGGCGACGTTCACACCCCCTCCGGCGCCCGTGCCTCCGCGCGAGGCTGAGCCGCAGGAGGACGAGGGCGGGCGTCGACCTCCTCGGACGAAGGCCGCGCCGGGTGTGATCTTCCAGCCGCCCCCCGTCCCGGAGCAGCCGGTGCCGCGCCAGACTCGTCCCGCTTCGTCGAGGACGCCGTTCACCCCCACGCCACCGTCTGCGACTGCACCCCCACCCGAGGCCGGACCGGCATCGGATACGGAAGGCCGGCCGGGCCGAAGCGGGAGCCCCGGAGCAGACGGGGCAGCTCCTGACACCCCTGCGCCCACGCGCCGCAGGGCCGCCGCGAAGAAGGCGCCTCGATCGAACCCCGAGCCGACCCGGCCGGAACCGGTCGCCACCGGCCCCGCCGACAACCGCAGGACGTCGGCGGCAGCCCTCACGACGCCGCCGAGCACCGAGCAGCACGATGCGACCGAGGCACCCTCGCCGAGCGACGGGCAGCCGAACGCGACCGAGGCACCGTCGGCTGGCGACGGGCGGAACGATGCGACTGCGGCGGCGCAGGCGGGTTCGGCCCGGAAGGTGGCCAGAAGGGCCGCGCCGAGGAAGGCAGCGACGGCTGAGACTCCCTCCTCCGGGTCAGCCCCGGTGAAGAGGACGGCGAGGAAGGCAGCCGTGAAGGCCGCACCGGCACGGAAGACTGCGACGAAGGCGACCGGGGTCGCGGCAGCCGGAGCCGGGCCGGACAGTGCGACGCCGCAGACGAAGCCGGTCGCGTCGGACCGGACCGACGACGCCCTCCACGCGGAGCAGGCCGTCGAACCGATCTCGGCCGAGCCGACCACGACGCTGACCGCCGCAGCGCAGACCGACGCCGACCTTGGCGATCCGACCGAGTCGGATCCAACGCGACCGAAATCCGCTGAGACGACCCGACCTGAGCCGGCTCCAGGCAAGCCGACCCCGACCTCACCCACACCGGCCGAGGCAACCTCGCGCCCACCTGCACTGGCCGAGCCGACGCCGCTGACCGGCGCCACCTCGGCCGACGGGAGCGAGGCGGGGCTCGCTGGGCGTACGCCTGATCTGCGGATGCTCGTGGTGCGGGTGCTGGACCACCCGGGCTATGCCCCGGAGCTGCTCGCCCTGACGGCGGTCGAGGCGCTCGGGCCGGGGGCGGCGGCGTGGGCGCGGCGGCTGCGGCAGCGGTACCCGGAGGCGGACGGCGACGGGCTGGCCCGGCTCGCCGGCCAGCGGTTCGTCCGGCAGGCGGGGGTCGGCGGGGCGACTGCATCGTTGGCGGGTGCGTTCGCGCCGGTGGTGGAGTTGGCGGCGGTGCTCTGGACGCAGGCGAACCTGGTGCTGCACCTGGCGGCGGCGTACGGCCGCGATCCGGCGGATCCGGAGCGGGCGGTGGAGTTGCTGGTGTTGGCGCAGGTGCATCCGGACGAGGCGAGTGCGCGGTCGGCGCTGGCGGCGGCTCGGGCGGCGGACGGGCCGGGCGAGCAGCCGGGGCCGAGGGCTGCCGAGGCGGCCTGGCGGCTGGCGGCGCCGTTGGCCGCGCAGGCGGGCGGCTGGCTGGCGTTGCGGTGGGCGTCCCGGGTGCTGCCGGGTGCGGCGCTGGTGACGGCGGCGGTCGGTGACTCGGCGGCGGCGCAGCGGCTGGCCTCCCGCGCGGTCGCCGCCTACCGCCCGCCCCGACGTCGCTGACCACGGCCCCCCGGACCCCACGGCACCCCGCGCCCCCGACGGAGGCCAGCCCGACCATCCGGGAGCGCGACCGCCACCGGACGAGGGACCTGCGCGGTCAGAGCCAGTCGAACCATTCTCGGGGCAGCAGGCTGTAGCCGACGAAGGCGAAGATGTCGAGCAGGGCGTGCGCCACGATCAACGGCATCACCCGGCGGGTACGCAGATAGAAGAGGCTAAACACGATGCCCATGATCGCGTTGCCGATGAATGCGCCGAAGCCCTGGTAAAGGTGGTAGGAGGCGCGGAGCAGGGCGCTGGTGGCGATGATCGCGCCGACTCGCCACTGGAGCTGCCGTAGCCGGGTCATCAGGTAGCCGACCACGATCACCTCCTCCAGGATCGAGTTCTGGAAGGCGGCGAGGATCAGCACCGGCACGGTCCACCACAGGTCGGGCAGCGCGGCCGGCACCACGGTGGCGTTGATGCCGAGTTGGGCCGCCGCCCAGAACAGCACCAGGCCGGGGAGTCCGATCAGGGCCGCCAGCCCGGCTCCCTGGGCGAGGTCGGCCCAGGGCCGTCGGGCGTCCAGGCCGAGGGTGCGTACCGGGTCGCCGGGGTCACGGGTGAGCAGGTGTACGGCGAGCAGCACCGGCAGCAGCGCGAAGACGATGCCGAGCAGCTGGTACGTGAGGTCGAGATACGGCCGGGCCGACGCGGAGGTGTTCAGCGCGGCGGTCTGCCGGGAGAGTCCGCCCTCGGCGGTCAGTTTCGCGATGATCGAAACGGTGGCGTAGACGGCCGACTGGCCGAGCGAGAGGCCGAGCACGAGCATCGTCTCGGTGCCGAGTGTCCGACGGGACGTCGGGCGGGTGAGCTCTGCGGTCACCGCACCACTGTGCCCGACCGTCTGCGCTGGTGGCATCCGGGTGCCACTGAGCGCGCCTCACGTCGGATCGCACATTCTGTGCGACCTTCATGCACGCTCCGTGGACATTCTATCGGTGTTCCCGATCCCGCCGGCAGAAGAAGGAGCGCTCCCAGGTGGACAACTTCGCGCGGCTGCTGAAGGAGAGCTGGGCCCTGGTCGAGGAGGATCGGGCCCGGTTGACCGACCACTTCTACGCGCGGGTCTTCCTCCTCGACCCGGAGCTGCGCAAGTTGTTCCCGGTGCAGATGTCCGGGCAGGGCGACCGGCTCCTCGAAGCGATCATCACGGCGATCCACACCGTCGACGACCCGGAGGGGTTCGACGAGTTCCTGCGGGCGCTGGGCCGGGACCACCGCAAGTACCACGTCGACACGGCGCATTACGACACGATGGGTGTCGCGTTGTTGGACGCGTTGCGCAGCACCGCCGGGGACGGTTGGAACCTGGAGTACGACCAGGCGTGGCGGGACGCGTACGCGGCGATCGCCGAGAAGATGCTGGCCGGGGCGGCGGCGGACGACAACCCACCGTTCTGGCACGCGGAGGTGTTGACCCACCGGCGGTACGGCTCGGACACCGCCGTCTTCACCTGCCGGGCGCTGCAACATCCGCTGTCCTGGAAGGCCGGCCAGTACGTCAGCGTGGAGGCGCCCCGGCACCATCCCCGGGTGTGGCGGACGTACTCGGTGGCGAACGCCCCGAACGACGAGAACGTGCTGGAGTTCCACGTGCGTACGCCGTCGGAGGCCGCCGGCTGGGTCTCGGGTGCCCTGGTCCGCCGGATCAAGCCGGGTGACCTGCTGCGGGTGGCCGCGCCGATGGGTTCGATGACGCTGGACCGCGCGTCGGAGCGGGACATCCTCTGTGTCGCCGGTGGGGTCGGGCTGGCACCGATCAAAGCGCTGGTGGAGGAGTTGGCCGGCTTCAACCGGGCGCGTTGGGTGCACGTCTTCTACGGTGCCCGTACCGAGGCGGACCTGTACGGTCTCGACCGGTTGCGGGAACTGGTGGCTGACCATCCGTGGCTGTCGGTCACCCCGGCGTGCAGCGACGACCCGGACTTCGACGGCGAGCAGGGTGACATCTCCGACGTGGTGGCCCGGTACGGGCCGTGGACCGCGCACGACTGTTACGTCTCCGGGTCCGCCTCGATGGTCCGGTCGACGTTGCGGGTGCTCGCCGCCGACGACGTCCCGCCGCAACAGACCCGGTACGACACCTTCGGCAACCTGTAGAGCTTTTCTCCCCCCGAGCCGGGGCGCGTGCCCCTGCCCCCTGGGGCACGCGCCCCGGTCCCCCCTGATCGGGCGGACCGGCACCGCCCACGCCACCCGCGCCCGTCCGGCCGTCGTTCCCACCCGGGCGGGCGCGGTGGCACCACCCGTGAGGGCGCGCTCCGGAGCGGACACGGTGGCGGCACGGGGTCAGTAGCGCCAGGGGTTCCCGGACTCGCGGTACTCCTCGACCGGCACCAGCGGCACTCCGGGCGCCATCCGGTCCACGTACAGCCGACCCTCCAGGTGGTCGATCTCGTGCGCCACCAGGCGGGCCATGCCGAACTCGAATGAGGTGATCACCCGGCCGCCGTCGAACTGCGCGTGCTCCACGTCGATGCGCAGCGCCCGGGGCACCAGCCCACGGTGGTCGAAGAAGGAGAGGCAGCCCTCGTACTGCTCGTCGGTGTCCGGTGCGGCCTCGACCACCCGGGGGTTGAGCAGCACGACGGGCTCGGCCGTGCGGTCGGGCGGGCGGACCACGGCCACCGCCCGGCCGATGTCGAGCTGCGGTGCGGCGACGCCCACGCCCTTGGTGAACGGGTGGATCTCGTCCAGTCGGGCCACCGCGGTGACCAGCCGGTCGACGATCTCGCGGGCGGACTGTTCCTCGCGGGGCAGGTCGAACGGTCGGGCCGGCTGCCGCAGCAGGTCGACGCCGCGCTGCACGATGCCGAGTCCGCGCATCCGGTCGGACGGCCGGACCCGGCCGCCCTCCGGCTCGGTCTCCGGCTCGGCGCGGAAGCGCCACTGCATCCGGTAGCGGGCGTTCAGCGGCGGCTCGTCGGTCGCCCAGTCGAAGATCGCCCGGTCGCCCTCGTCCCGCCGGGTCACCGCCGTGCGCAGCGGCCCCTCCTCCGCCGAGAGCGAGGTCTCCGCGCCCCAGACCTGCGGGTCCAGCGCCACCGGCAGATCCAGGCGTACGGCGAGGTGCCGGGTCGGTACGCGGACCGCCCGCTGGAACCAGGGGCCCCACTTGTCCCGCCCGACGGTGTACGCGTACTCGATGGTGGCGCGACGACCCGGGTAGAGCGGGAAGCGGCGGTCGGCGTTCTCGAAGAGCAGCCAGATCTCCTTGAAGGCGTCCCGGTCGTGCTTGGCCCGCCAGTGCATGGCCTCTCGCTCGCCGGACTCCTCGCGGAATGCGCTCAGTTGCAGCTCGGCGAAGGTGAGCGGGTGTTCCCGGTGGTGCCGGTTGGAGCGGCCCGGGTCGTTCGGGTAGCGGTCGACGGCGATCCGGACGAGGTAGCGGGTGACCGGTTCGGTGCCGGCGTTGTACAGCTCCCGACGGATGACGCAGTGGTAGGAGTCGTCGGTGTGCGTGAGGATGGCCGTCTCGCGTTCGACGATGAGTCCGGTGCCCGGCGGCATCCACTGGCCGGGGAGGACGGGTTCCCGGTGGTGCCGCTCGGCGCGGGCGTGACGCAGGTCGTCGTACTCCCGGAACCGCTGCCAGATCGCGCCGCTGGCCTCCAGGACGGCCTCGGCGCGCCGGGCGAAGTCCTCGGTGGGTCGGTGCCGCCGCCCTTCCACGTGGCTGACGTAGGACGGGTCGAAGCCCATCAGGGTGGCGAGTTGTTTCTTGGACAGCCCCCGCTCCGTCCGGTGCCGTGCGAGTTCGGCGGCGAACGAGTCGGCAGCCCGATCGAGCGGTGAGGTCGTCATCAGCTTCCTCGTGGCCGGGTGCATCAAGTTTCACGTTGCGTCGCCGATCACGCACACAACTGGCACCTTCTCGACAGGACCCTTGACCCGTGAGCGTTTTCTACCGATACTGCCCCGAGTCTCCGGTACGACACTCAGCGTGACCGCCGACCACCGAGTGATCCGAGCCTCTCGCTTTCCCCCTCTTTCCGGGTTCCCCGCGCAGCCGAAGTGTGGTTAGGCTAGCCTTAGTTTGGCCATCGGGGTCTCGGACGGGGGGTGGAACAGGTGACAGCCGTGCTGCCCGTCCACGCCGCCTCGGCCGCGCCGCTGGCCCCGGTCACCGCGACCCTGCGGGCCATGTTCGGCACCGACGCGCTGCCCGGCCTGGCCGCCGGGCTGGTCGTGCCGGACGAGGCGGGTTGGGCCCCGGCGACGACGCTGACCAGCGGCGCCCAGGTGCCGGAGCTGCTCGACTCGGCCGTCCGCCTCTGGGGCGGCACGCCGCACGCCTCCGCCGCGGTCGCCTGGAAGGCGTACAGCTACTGGGCGGCGCTGCCGGTGGTGCTCGGCTGGGCCGTCGCCCGACGGGTGCCGCTGCTCGACGCCGACGCCGCCCTCGTGCACTTCGCCGACCCGCGCACTCTGATCACGCTGGGTCTGCGCCGGTCCACCCCGATCGCGGTCCTGCCCAACGACCCGCTGGCCCTGTCCGGGCCGCCCCAGGTCCGGGTGCTCGCCGACGAGCAGGCCCTGCTGACCGCACTGCGCGGCACGCTGCTGGACGCGCACCTGTCGCCGGTGATCGCCGCCATCCAGGGCGAGGTCCGGATCGGCACGCGTACGCTGCTCGGCTCGGTGGCCTCCGGCATCGCACACGGGGTGCTGCGGGCCGCCGACAGCCTGCCCGGCTCGGCGGTCGAGGCGGTGGACACCCTGCTCGGCGCGCTCGACCTGGCCGACCTGGTGGAGCTGGTGCCGGGCCGCAACGGCGAGCCGACCGTGCAGCGCCGCACCTGCTGCCTGGCCTTCACCCTGCCGTCGCCGAAGGTCTGCCAGGGCTGCTGCATCCGCAGCTCCTGAGCGTCACTCCCCGACCAGCGGCCGGACGTCCCAGAGCCACACCCCGCCGGTGTACGTGGGCTCCACGCCGGTCAGTGCGGTCATCCCGGTACGCAGCGCCTCGGCCTGCTCGTGCGGGCCGAGGACCACCGCGCCGGCCCGCCAGTACCGCAGGTCCTCGACCGCCTCCTGCCGGTCCCGTGCGGTGATCTGCGGCACCTCACCCGTCCGCCGGATCGCACCGAAGAAGGTGCTGGTGGGGCGCGGCGGCGCGGTGAACAGCGCGACCCGGTCCCGGCCGGGTCGGGTGTCGGGGCCGAGGAAGTAGCCACGGGCGATCGGCATCTGCAACCGGGTCTGCGCCGACCAGCGCAGCGGCTCGGCGTACTCGGTGTCGGGCAGCGGCAGGGTCACCAGGCTGCGCCCGCCGGCCAGATAGGGACGCCAGGCTCCGGAGGTGACGAACTCCGGGGTCGGTTCGAGTCGCTTGGTCGGCAGCGGGGTGGGCAACACCGGCACCAGGGCCATCGCCAGCACGGTCGCCGTGCCGAACCGGATCTGGGTACGCCGGTCCGGGTGCCGGGCGGCGACCTGCCGGACCCGTTCGGCACCGTAGGCGAGCAACAGCCCGACGATCGGCGTGATCGCCAGCGACCAGCGGGTCGGCACCACCGAGTGCAGCACCGGCAGGTCCTCAAGTGCGGCCCAGGGGCCGGGTATCCCGGTGCCCCGGCCGTCGAAGCGGATCTCCCGCCCGAGCGAGAGCACCGCGAAGATCAGTCCCAGCCCGGCCAGCGCGATCACCACCGGATTGCGGCGCAGCCACCACACCACGGCCGCCACCAGGATCACCAGCGGCCAACCGAAGAAGGCGTTCTCCTCGGTGGGGTTCTTGACCAGCCGGGCCGCGCTGAGCGCCTCTCCACCCACCGACTCCCGGGCGTAGGTGAAGAACGAGGCCAGGTCGGTGGAGTAGCCCCGGATCAGCCAGGACAGGCCGTTGTACGCGCCGGGCCCGAAGAACTGGACGTAGAGCGGGTACGCCAACAGCGCGAGCGCGATCGCGGCGGCGACGCCGAGTCCGGCGAGGAAGGGGCGGGCCCGTCGACGCAGGTCGGGCCGCGCGACGGCCAGCACCACGACGACCACGCCGAGACCGATCGCGGTCATCAGCAGGATCTCCAGGTTCAGGAACGCCTGCCAGACGATCACCAGGGCGAGCAGGACGCCGTTGCGCAGCCAACGGCCGGGCTCGGCGAGCCGCACGGTACGCCAGACGATCAGCGGCACCACGAACTGGGACACGATGTTCGGGTGCGCGTTGGCGTGCGAGACCATCGCCGGGGCGTACGCGCAGAAGGCAGCGCCCAGCCAGGCGGGGCCGCGCGAGCCGACCAGGACCCGGGAGAGTACGAAGTACCAGGCGGTGGCCGTGGCGATCATCCCGAGCGTGAGGAAGAGCAGGAACGACGCACGGGTGCCGAACAGCAGTGTCACCGGTGTCATCGGCAATGAAACGGATAAGACCGAGGTATTTGCCATCAAATTGACGGATTCCGGCACGTTCATCCGATCCGAGGAGAACGGGAACGCGAATTCCGTCACCACCCGAGCACCGTGGGCCATCATCCACTGAAATTGGGCCATATCGGTCTGATTGTCGCGAATCCCGTCGGCCGGGTTGAGCCACATCCGGGCAGTGACCCAGAAACCGAGCGCCGTGAAGCTCATCACGGCGACGACGTCCATCCACCGCCCTGAGCTGGGCCGATGACCATCGTCCGGTGGCCCGTCCGGCACCCCTGGCGCCTCGGACTCGTCGGCGGAGCGGCCCGATTCAGGAGTAGTCATGGTAATTCGGAGCGTAGTCGGCGTATCGGGCCATCGTGCGGCCTTCAGGCCACTGGCGTAACATCTTCCGAGTTCGCTGACCACCACCGATCGTGCAGCTACCCGACCGTAATTCGGCCACCGCGGGCCCCGATATTCCCGCCCTCCAGGCGGATGGTTCACTCAGTCGGTCCTGGCGCGGGGTCGAGTCATATCGTGAGGAATCGACGCATGGCAGAAATCACTGGGGATCAGCGCGTGCAGTCCGAGGTTCTGGAGGGCCTCGCCACCGCGGTCAACCACCGACGCTGGTTCGTCGAGCTGGCCGTGCCATACCTCGGCGACAACCCGATCGAGATCGGCAGCGGGCTCGGCGACTACGCGCTGGAGTGGGCGGAGCACTTCCCGCGCTTCACCGCCACCGAGGCCGACCCGGACCGGCTGGTCGCACTCAAGGAGCGCCTGGCCGACCAGCCGTCCATCGAGGTACGCCAGATGCTGCTGCCCAACACGGAGCGGGGTGACTACAGCGCGGCGGTGTCGTACAACGTGCTGGAGCACATCGAGGACCACGTCGAGGCGCTGCGCACCATGGGCCAGTTGGTCCGCCCGGGCGGGGCGGTGGTCATCATCGTCCCGGCGTTCCAGTTCGCGATGAGCCCGGCCGACATCGCCACCGGCCACGTACGCCGCTACACCAAGAAGACGCTCTCCGCCGCGATGACCGATGCCGGCCTGCGGGTGGAGAAGATCCACTACGCGAACGCGCTCGGCCTGATCGGCTACTTCATGGCGACCAAGGTCTTCCGGCTGATGCCGAAGGAGGGCCCGATGGTGAAGGTCTACGACACCCTCGTCCTCCCCGCCACCAAGGCCGCCGAGCAGGTCGCCCGCCCACCCTTCGGCCAGTCCGTCTTCGCCGTAGCCCGCACCCCCGCCTAACCCTGCCCCCACCCCCTGCGCTTCCCCCCGGCCCTCCCGCCCGGGCGGGTTCACCGCGTTGATCAAGAAGTTTGTGCCACGCCCGGTCGGGATTGGTGGCCAAAACCTCTTGATCAACGCGGCTCACCGGCGGGGTGGGGTCAGGCGGTGATCTGGTAGGTGGGGCGGATGGTGGCCCGGGCGAGGGTGTGGAAGGCTAGGTTGAAGCCGACGTAGGCCGGTGAGGCGTCCGGCGTGAGGTCCAGGCTCTCCACGTCGAGGGCGTGCACCGCGAAGACGTACCGGTGCGGCCGGTCACCGGCCGGCGGCGCCGCACCGCCGAACCCCTGCACGCCGTAGTCGTTCCGGACGCTGAACGCCCCCCGCAGGTCGCCCTCGGCGACGCCACGCGGCAACTCGGTCACATCCGCCGGGAGGTTGACCAGCACCCAGTGCCAGAACCCGCTGCCGGTCGGTGCGTCCGGGTCGAAACAGGTCACCACGAAGCCCTTGGTCTCCGCCGGGAAACCCGACCAGGCCAGGTGCGGCGACACGTTGCCCCCACCGGTGCTGTCATGGGCGTGCGCCGCGTCCATCGGCTCGCCGTTGTGCACGTCGTCGCTGGTCAGCGTGAACGAGGCGACAGTCGGCAGCAACTCGTACGGGTCCGGGGCGATGGGTCGTTCCAGGGTCATCGACACAGGTCCTTCCGGTGGAAGTGGTGTTCTGCGTCCCCCTTCATACCCTGTCGCGCGGTGCCAACCGGGAAAACGCGAGGTGTCCGCCGTAACCGAAGGCCGCTCGCTCGGGTTGTCAGCCTGGCACCCATCGAGCGAGGGAGATCCGTGGCCGGCATCTGGCGCGACTTCGTCACCGCAGCCGTCGACTCCGTACGGGAGCGCGACGATCAGCCCCGACCCGACGAACGCCGCCGGGCCCTGGACCGACTCGCCACCGAGAAGATCCGCGAGAACCAGCAGGTACGCCCACCGAAGCGCTGAGGCACCCACAGGTCACGACGCTCGCGCCGCCTCGCCCCCACCGCCGCCCCCACCCGCTCCCACACCCCCACCCCACCCCGCCCCGCCGCCTACCCCGCCCCACGCCCCGCCCGCCCCACCCGCCCCGCCGATCATGGACTTGTGGCAGGGAAAAATCAGGGCATTCAGGCGCTTCTCGCGTGCCACATGTCCATGATCGCGGCGGGCATGCCCGTGACGCGGCAGGTGGTGGGGCGCGTGTGCGGGTCCGGGTGCGTGGACGGGTGCTGGTCCGGGTGCGTGGACGGGTGGAGGGTGAGCGGAGGGTGTGGGATTCGAACCCGATTCAGGTCCCAGGCCAGCGGCTCAGGAAGTGCGTTTACCTGCTGGAAGGTCAGTGAAGGTCAGTCGGGTCCGGTCGTCCTCAGTCCCCAGACCCCCCAAATTCCCCCCATCGGGGGGTGCGGGAAGCATGCCGACCACCGTGGCCATCACACCCTCGTCAACCTCGGCGAGCAGGTGCCCGTACACGTCCGAGGTGACCGCGATCGAGGCGTGACCCATCCGCCGCGAGATCGCCGTCAACGGCACCCCCGCCGAGATCAGGTGCGCCACATGCGTGTGGCGTAGGTCGTGCAGCCGCACCTTCCCCAGCCCCGCGTCCGCCAGGATGCGGGGCCAGACGCGCTGACGGAAGTTGCGGGTGACCGCCCGCTTACCGTCGAGGTCGCGGAACACCAACTCGTCCCGACCCTTGTCGACGAGCAGCGGCGCCAGGGTGTGCCCCACCGTCGCCGGGAAGGTCACCGTGCGGCGCGACCGGTCGCTCTTGGGGTCGGTGAAGATAGGCACTCCCCCGATCCCATCGTGCAACGTCTCCAGCACCTCCAGGCGGCCAGCCAGGATGTCCACCCTCCCGACCCGCAGCCCGACAGCTTCCCCGTACCGCAGGCCCGTAGCGACGAGCAGCGTCACCAGCGGCACCCAGTGCTCCGGCGTGGCCGCCAGGAGCCGGCCGATCTCCGGAGTGGTGAGGAAGCGCATCTCCTGACGGCGCACACGGGGCAGGCCCGTCGACCCGGCCGGGTTGACCCGCAGGTACCGCTGCGCCACCGCGGCGTCGAGCACCTTGTGCAGGATCGCGTGCGTGTTGCGGATCGTCTTCGGGGTCAGCTTGCGTCTGCCCGGCCAGTCACCGGACGCGAGCCGGGACACGAGCTGCTGGATCGCCAGGGCATCCACCTCGTCGAGCGGCAGGTCGCCGAGCATGGGCCGGATGTGGTTACGCACCCGGGAGTCCTCGGTGCGCTGCGTGGTGGGCTTGAGGGTGGCGGCGTACGACGGCCACCAGGCGTCGATCCAGGCGTTCAGGGTGATCCGACCGGCGCGGGGGGCAATGTAGTCCCCGCGCCACCGGTCGGCCTTCATGCGGGTGATGGCGGCCTTGGCGGCGGTTTTGTTCTGGTAACCGGACTCGATGGTCACCTTCTTGTCGCCGACCAGCTCACGGATGCGCCAGCCGGTTCCGTGCCGCTCGACCCACACGGGGATCTAGCCCGCTCGGCGTGTGCGCCCGTCACCGGGTGCGCGCGGGGTGGTCGCCTCGAACCACTCGGTCACGAACTGCACTCGGCCGAGGAGTTCCGACCGGCGATTGGCATCGGCCGTCTGCCACTGCTCGATCAGCAGCTCCAGCTCCGGCGGAAGCTGAGTCGGCACTGACGCCTGGGCGAACCCTTCGGCAACGCCGGCGCGCGCCGCGAGGTCGTGGGCGCTCACGTCGAGGGCGGCGGCCAGCTTGGTGATCGCGGTCAGGCTCGGCTTCTGCTTGCCGCTGCGCCAGTTGCTGACCGCCGAGTGGCTGATCTCGGCAGCTTCGGCGAGGGCTGCGTCGTACCGAAAGCCCCGGGCATCCTTCAGCCGTTCGAGGTGGGCGATGAACGCCTCACGCTCCGGCCAGTCGACTGTGCGCACGCGCACGAGATTAGGGACCACTGCGCGGCCTGTCACGTGCGTGCCCAGACGCACATCCGCGCTGGTCAGGGCATCGCCGCGTCGTTCGGCCGTCATTGTGTTTTCTCCCAGGGCATCCATGGATTTGTGTGCCCGCAGCGTAGCCCGTTCGGATGAGTGCGGGGTGACCTCCTGTCTTACTTGTGCGCGTGCGCACACACAGGCTATGTTCTGTGCGTGCCCACAACTGAGCACAACTGATTCGCACTGAGAGGAGGGGTCCTGTGGATGCGCGCCCGCTGACCATCAAGCAGGCGGCCGAGGTGCTCGGCATGTCGCAGTGGACGCTGCGCGATCGGGTGACCGCTGGCACCGTCCCGCACCGCCGCACCGGCAAGGTGCGCGGCGTCGTCTTCGACCCGGAGCACATCGAGCAGATCAAGAAGGCGGACTCGCGCCCAGCGCTCGGCACCCCGAGCCGCGCCGCCGCCCGCACCCGCCGCGCCGCTCGGACCACGCGTCAGCCGAGCGCCGCGTGATCACCCGGGTCGCCGCCCGGCTGGCCGTCGTCGTCGGGATCGCCCTGATCGCCGCCGGCACCTTGCCGACCGTCCCGCCCGTTCCGGAGCCGACGTACCACCGGCCGGCGACGCCCGCCGAGGACCGGCAGTGGCAGCTCGACCGCCTCGCCGACGCGATCGCCGAGGCCCGCACCCAGTAACGCACGAGGCCCCACCCGCAGCCACGGGCGAGGCCTCACCACCCGGACACCAACCGATCAAGCAAGGAGTCCAGATGTCCGATCAGCCTACCGAGTACACGCCGGAGAGCTACGCCGAGCTCGCTGGCTACCTCATCCAGACCATCACGGGCATCGCCGACGACCACCCGACCGACCCGAATGTGGTCTCGGCGCAGGCCGTCATCGCCCGGTTCCGGTCCGCGCAGGACGCAAAGCTCGCCGAGCGGCTGAGGAAGGCGAACCCGCACCGCGTCTGCCGCGACTGCGGCGCCACCAACGGTCTGGTCATGCGCCCGTACGGCCCGCTGGACCCGGTCGAGTACGAGTGCAACGACCGCGAGGCGTGCCAGGCGCGCGTGATCGTGCTGGCCAAGCTCGACCGCCAGGACGGTGCCCAGTGACCCAGCCGCACCTGCCGCCCAGCCCCTGGCATCCCACCATCACCCCGTCCATCAAGCCGTGCTGCGGGACCGTCCTCGCCGGCGAGTTCTGCGACTGCTCGGACCTGCTGGCCGACTGGGCTGTCGCCCCGGTGGTGGCGTTCGCCCCGCTGCGGGCCGACGGTCCGGTGGCCACCCTGCCGTCGCACGCCCCCGGCCTGGTGGCGGCCGTCGACCCGGCCCTGCGGCAGGTGGCGTGATGCCGAAGCGGATCCAGCGCAAGCGCACCGCCGGATGGCGGATGCCCGAGAACACCGTCTACGTCGGCCGCCCCACCCTGTTCGGCAACCCGTTCCAGTACCGAGGGCAGTGGGGGCTCGTCCACTACGGCCCGCAGCACCACGAACGGTTCGGCCGCGACTGGGACCACGAGGGACGCATCAGTCGCGCCGGCAACCGCCACGACATGTTCCTGCCCAGCGTCGGCTCGCGTGACCTGGACCAGGTCGAGACGTACGTCCGCTGGGGCACGCGGGCGGAACTGGTCGAGCTGTTCCGCCTCACCCTGACCGACCCGACGCTGGGCATGCGGTTGGCGTACCCGAGCGCTGGCGGCCGGTTCTTGAAGGTCACGCCCGACGAGATCCGCACCCACCTGGCCGGCAAGAACCTCGCCTGCTGGTGCCGACTCGATCAGCCGTGCCACGCGGATGTGCTTCTGGAGATCACCAACAGGCAGGTGGCCCGATGACCGCCGTCCTCGCCGCCCTGGTCGCCGCCATCCTCGCCGGGCTCGCCTACTGGGCCGGCTACCACCGGGGCATCACCCGCCTCCACGCCGACGTAACCCGGCTGCGGGCCACCGTCGACGCCCAACACGCCTCGCTGGTCGCCATCCCCGCCGCCGAGGTGGAGCACCGGCAGCGGGTGGCCGCCGACCACCAGCGGCGGGCCGCCGCCACCATCGCCCGCCTCGACGCCTCGGTGCTGAGCCTGCGGACGGTGCGCCATGGCTGACCGCTACCTGGAGTTCCTTCACGCCAAGACCCCGGTCGCCGCCTCCGCAGGCATCGAGGTCGACCCGGCCGAGGTGAACCCGATCCTCAAGCCGCATCAGCGGGACATCGTCACCTGGGCGGTGCGCGGCGGCCGGCGGGCCATCTTCGCCGCGTTCGGGCTCGGCAAGTCGTTCATGCAGTTGGAGGTCCTGCGGCTGGTGCTGGCCCGCACCGGCGGCCGGGCGCTGATCGTGTGCCCGCTCGGCGTGCGGCAGGAGTTCGTGCGGGATGCGGCGAAGCTCGGCATCACCGTCACGTTCACCCGCACCAACGCCGGAGTCGACGGGCCGGGCATCTACCTGACGAACTACGAGTCGGTGCGCGACGGCAAGCTCGACCCGGGCCTGTTCGACGCGGTCAGTCTCGATGAGGCATCGATCCTGCGGTCGTTCGGGTCGAAGACCTACCAGACGTTCCTGCCGCTGTTCGACGCCGTGGCGTACCGGTTCGTGGCCACCGCCACACCGAGCCCCAACCGGTACAAGGAGCTGATCCACTACGCCGGGTTCCTCGGCGTCATGGACACCGGCAACGCCCTCACCAGGTTCTTCCAGCGCGACAGCACGAAGGCCAACAACCTGACCTTGTACCCGCACAAGGAGCGGGAGTTCTGGCTGTGGCTGAACACGTGGGCGGTGTTCCTCCAGAAGCCGTCAGACCTCGGCTACTCCGACGACGGCTACGACCTGCCCGAGCTGGACGTCGTGTTCCACGAGGTCGCCGTCGACCACAGCCAGGCCGGCGCTGACCGTGACGGGCAGGGTCACCTGTTCCGTGGGGGTGCGCTCGGTGTCGCCGACGCGGCCCGCGAGAAGCGGGTCACCCTCGACGCCCGGGTGGGAAAGGCCGCCGAGATCGTCAACGCCGCACCGGGTGAGCACTTCATCCTCTGGCACGACCTCGAAGACGAACGTCGCGCCATCAAGAAGGCCCTACCCGATGCGGTGGAGGTCTACGGCTCCCTCGACCTGGACGTGCGCGAGCAGCGAGTCATCGACTTCGCGGAGGGCCGATCGCGGCTGCTGGCGACCAAGCCGGAGCTGTCCGGGTCGGGTTGCAACTTCCAACGCCACTGCCACCGGGCCGTGTTCGTCGGCGTCGGGTTCTCCTTCAACGACTTCATCCAGGCCATCCACCGCATCCAGCGGTTCCAACAGCCGCACCCGGTGCGCATCGACATCATCCACGCCGAATCGGAGCGCGAGGTCGTGCGGACCCTGCGCACGAAGTGGGCCCAGCACAAGGAGCTGACCGCGAAGATGACCGACGTCATCCGCCAGCACGGCCTCAACAAGGACAGCCTCACCGCCGAGATGGGCCGCTCCATGGGCGTCGACCGGGTGGAGGCGTCCGGCGCGGGCTGGCTGGTCGCCAACAACGACTGCGTGATCGAGACGAAGGCCATGGACACCGACTCGGTGGACCTGATCGTCACGTCGATCCCGTTCGCCAACCACTACGAGTACACCCCGAGCTACAACGACTTCGGCCACACCGACGACAACGGCCACTTCTGGGCCCAGATGGACTACCTGACGCCCGAGCTGCTGCGGGTGCTGACGCCGGGCCGGATCTACGCCTGCCACGTCAAGGACCGCATCCTGTTCGGCAACGTCACCGGCGCCGGGGTACCCACCGTGTCCCCGTTCCACGCTGAGGCGATCTTCCACTCCCGCCGGCACGGCTTTGACTACCTCGGCATGATCACCGTCGTCACCGACGTGGTGCGTGAGAACAACCAGACGTACCGGCTCGGCTGGTCGGAGCAGTGCAAGGACGGCACCAAGATGGGTGTCGGCTCGCCGGAGTACATCCTGCTGTTCCGCAAGCCGCAGACCGACCGGACCCGCTCCTACGCCGACCTGCCTGTGGTCAAGGACAAGGCAGACTACACCCGGGCCCGCTGGCAGGTCGACGCCCACGCCTTCTGGCGCTCGTCCGGCGACCGGCACCTCACCCCCGAGGAACTGGCGGCCCTGCCCCCGGACCAACTGTCGCGGCTGTTCACCGAACAGACCTTGCGCCAGGTGTACGACTACGACCGGCACGTCCAGGTCGGCGAAGCCCTCGACACGTCCGGGTCGCTGCCGGCCACGTTCATGAGCCTCGCCCCCGGATCGCACCACCCCGACGTGTGGCACGACGTGAACCGCATGCTGACCCTCAACACCGAGCAGTCCCGCCGGGCCCAGCAGATGCACGTCTGCCCGCTCCAGTTCGACATCGTCGACCGGCTCATCAACCGCTACAGCAACCCCGGCGAGCTGGTGTACGACCCGTTCGGCGGGCTGTTCACCGTGCCGGTACGCGCCCTGCGCGCCGGCCGCCGCGGTCGGGCCGTCGAACTGAACCCTGGCTACTTCGCCGACGGGGTTCGCTACCTGCGGGCCGAAGAGGCGCGAGTCGGCATGCCGGCCCTGTTCGACCTCGAGGGCCTGACGACCACCCAGGTCGGTGCCGCATGAGCCGCCTGTCCCGGCTGCGCATGGCCGTCGACGCCGCCCGCGCCCTGGCCGCCGCACTCCTGACCACGCCCGCCCGCCGCCGTGCCGCCGCCGCCCGCGACGTGGAGCGCCACGCCGACCTGCGCATCGCCCAGGCCAACCACGCCCGGAAGGACAAGCCGTGACCGACCCGTCGATCCGAGACCGCATCATCGACACCCTCTCCCCGCACGCCACCAACTGCCAGGACCTCGGCTGCGAGTGGTGCGACGACGCCGCACAGCGCGCCGACCTGGTCCTCGCCGAGGTCGCCGACTGGATGACCGACGGCAGCCACGCCTTCCGGCTCGCACTCGCCCTGGACGCCGCCGCCCCCGGCGCATTCGAGTACGGCGTCCACGGCGACGCCGGGCTCAGCGACGCCGCGATGGCCGTCGTCTCCACGCTGGCCCAGAGCATCCGGCCGGCGGAGACCGTTGAGCTGCCGGAGATGGCGAAGTGACCGCCGAGACCATCGCCCGGCCCACCACCGGCCAGCACCGCTGGGACAAGGGCGGACCCGTCGATCACACCGGCCGGCGCACCGTCACCAACCCCGTCGACCCCGACCACCGGCTCACCCCCGCCGCCTACCAGACGCACACCCGCACCCACGAACAGGTGCCCGCCACCGTCGACCAGCCCACCGGCCTCCTGTTCCCCCGCGACGTCACCTCCACCAACCAGTGGACCGTCACCGCCGGGCAGGGCAGCGAGCAGGACGGGGACGACCAGTGAACGCCCCCCGGCTGGCCGCCGCCGATCTGCTCGGCACCGCCCCCGAATGGCAGGAGCGGGCCCTGTGCTCGCAGACCGACCCCGACGCGTACTTCCCCGACAAGGGCGGATCCCCCGCCCAGGCCAAGCGGGTGTGCGCGCGGTGCGAGGTCAAGCAGAACTGCCTCGACTGCGCCCTCGACCGTGACGAGCGGTTCGGGGTGTGGGGCGGACTCACCGAGCGGGAACGCCGGCAGCTCAAAAGGAAGGCGGTGGCATGACCCCCGTGGACCTCGCCGTCATCACCGAGCCGGGCGTCTACGCCGGCATCCCGGACACCGTCTACCACGGCGACCCCGTGCCGCAGGGTTCACTGTCCAGCTCCGGCGCTCGGAAGCTTCTCCCGCCGTCCTGCCCGGCGCTGTACAAGCACAACCGAGACAGCGGACAGGCACCGAAACGCGAGTTCGACCTTGGCCACGCCGCCCACACCCTCGTGCTGGGCGCCGGCCCGGAGATCGTCGAGGTGGAGCACGACAACTGGCGCACCAACGCCGCGAAGGACGCCGCCGCCGCCGCCCGCAAGGCGGACAAGGTGCCGTTGCTGTCGAAGGACTACACCGTCGTCCAGGAAATGGCTGCCGCCCTGCGCGCACACCCCACGGCTGCGGCGCTGCTGCGCCCCGAAGGTGGGCGGCCCGAACTGTCGATGTTCTGGGTGGATCCGGAGACCCGCATCTGGTGTCGGGCACGCACCGACTGGCTGGACGTGTCTCGGCCGGGCCGGCTCATCGTTCCCGACTACAAGACCTGCGTCTCCGCAGCCCCCGATGACCTGCAACGGGCCATCTGGGACCACGGCTACCACCAGCAGGCCGACTGGTACCTGAGCGGCCTGCGCGCACTCGGGCTGGCGTCCGCGGACTCACAGTTCGTCTTCATCTTCCAGGAGAAGCGCGCCCCCTACCTGGTGACGGTGGCGCAGCCGGATCCGACGGCCCTGAGCATCGGCGCGCACCTCAACCGCGAGGCCCGACACCTGTACCGCGAGTGCGTCCAGTCCGGCCGGTGGCCGGGCTACACGGACGACGTCGCCCTCATCTCGCTGCCCGGATGGGTCGAGAACCGATACGCCAAGGAGCTGATGTGAGCAGCAACAACCGCGCCCCGGAGCGCATCGCCGGCCCGTCCGTCCCCGTTCCCACGCACCTCGGGCAGGGCACCGCCATCGAGCAGTCCCGCGCGGTCGCCGAGGTCCAGGCCGCCGTGGTGGTCGCCCAGCAGTGCCCGCGCAGCATCACCGCCGCGCAGGCCATGATGCGCGAGTCCTGCGGGCAGGCCGGCCTCGCCGAGCGGGCCTTCTACCGGTTTCCGCGGGCCGGCGGCACCGTTACCGGCCCGTCCGTGCACCTGGCCCGTGAGCTGGCCCGCTGCTGGGGCAACGTGCAGTACGGCATCGGTGAGCTACGGCGCGACGACGCGGGCGGCTACTCGGAGATGCAGGCGTGGGCGTGGGACGTGCAGACCAACACCCGGTCCGCGTCGATCTTCGTGGTCCCACACAAGCGGGACACCCGCGA
Organism: Micromonospora sp. NPDC023869; assembly: GCF_055559695.1. NCBI lineage: Bacteria > Bacillati > Actinomycetota > Actinomycetes > Micromonosporales > Micromonosporaceae > Micromonospora > Micromonospora sp. NPDC023869. Next base: position 1,178,999 of record NZ_JBVHKD010000001.1, on the reverse strand, counting down.
TGGGGTGAAGGACCTCGTCGACATGCGGGACATCTACGAGAACAACGCCAACAACGGGGCCCGCCGGCTGCGTGAGGCCATCTTCTCGATCCTGCCGCCGTGGTTCGTGGAGGACGCGAAGGACCGCTGCTCCAAGACGCTGCGCGACGGGGGCGGGAAGCCGCTGGCGCAGCGGGTCGCGGGGGCGATCGAGTTGTACGCCAGCCGGTACGGGGTGACGCAGGACCAGTTGGAGCAGAAGCTCGGCCGCAAGTCGGACCGGTGGACGGAACACGACGTCGCGCAGTTGACGGTGACGTACCGGTCGCTGGAGCGGGGCGAGGTCACGAAGGACGACGAGTTTCCGCCGCAGCGAGTCACGGCTGCGGAGATCGCCGCTCAGGCCGAGTCGCCGGCCGCGTCGGTCAGCCCGGACAGTGTTGCCGGGATCGGTGAGGACGCGTGGCCGGAGACGGCACAGCCGGGCGGTGACCGGTGAGACGCGACCCGTTCGCCGAGGCGATGACCGAGGCCGAGCTGATGGCCAACATCCGCGAACTCGCCAACCGCATCGGCCTGCTCACCTACCACACCCACGACAGCCGCCGCTCCGAACCCGGATGGCCCGACCTGGCCATCGTCGGCAGCCGCCTCCTGCTCCGCGAACTCAAGTCCGAGACGGGTCGGGTCCGGCCCGAACAGCAGCGGTGGATCGACGAACTCGGGAAGGCCGGCGCCGACGTGGACGTGTGGCGGCCGTCGGATTGGCGGTCCGGGCGGATCGCCGCCGAGCTGACCGAGGTGGCCCGGTGAGCCCGCACCCGTACATGCCGGACCCGGACCTGCCCGGCGACCCGCTCACCACCGGCGCTGAGCCGCCCTGCCGGTGCGGGCGCCCGCAGACCAACCAGGCACACGACACCGCCGAGGTCGACGCCGCCCAGGCCGAACACCTCCGCCGCATCGGAGAGGAGTCGGGACAGTGAACCGTCCGCTGTGCATCGGCCGCCCGCCGGAGTGGTGGGACACCGGCGACCCCGGCAGCCGGCTCGCCCTGGCCCTGTGCCGGGTCTGCCCGGTCCGCACCGGCACCACCTGCCAGGCGGGGGAGCCCGACCCGCGTCCGGCCGGGGTGATCCGCGCAGGGGTGGCCTACACCGAACGCCGCACCACCTGCCCGATCTGCGACCGATGCGGCTACCCGGTCGACGACCGGCCCGACTCGCGCCGCCAGCGGGAGGGATGCCGGAACTGCCGTGCGCCGCAGCCCCGGAACTGGGACCGCACCTTCAACGGCCGGCGGCAGTACCAGGCCGCCCGCTACCTCCGCCGCAAGGCGACCGACCGGAATCCGATCCCCGCCTGACACCGGTGGGCCGGGTCAACCAGGCCCGGCCCACCCCAGGACGTAAACCCCCGCGCGCTGCTCCCATCAGCCCGCACACCCACGGCACCACCACATAGATCAGGAAGGCGCAGGACGTGGCCCGGATCCGCACCATCAAGCCGGAGTTCTTCACGAGCCTCACCGTGGCGAGCCTGCCCATCGAGGCCCGGCTGACCTTCATCGGGCTGTGGACGCACTGCGACGACGAGGGTCGCTGCGTTGACGACGCCCGGCTCATCAAGGCCGCCGTCTGGCCCCTCGACGACCGCCTCTCCACCGACGTCGAACTCGACCTCAAAAGACTCAGTGAGTCCTCACTGATCCTTCGTTACAAGGTGGGCGAGCGCTCATATCTGACTGTCCGAGGGTGGTCTGAGCACCAGCGGATCAACCGCCCGACGAAGAGCAAGCTCCCGCCGCCCCCGAAGGACGACAGACCGCCCCCGGACAGGGAGGACACCTCACCGCCACCTGCGGAAACGCCTGTTCAGAGCACTTCCGAACCCCCGACCAGTGAGTCCTCAGCGCAGCCTCACGCACATCTCACTGAGGACTCACTGGCGGAAAGGAACAGGGAACAGGGAACAGGGAAAGGAACTAACCCCCCGTCCGCTGCGCGGCCGGGCGAGGACGACGCCGTCGAAGGCGAGATCGTCGACACCCCCCGCGCCCTGGCCCTCGTCACCACCGACGAGCCCGAGAACGCCGGACACATCACCAAGCAGTGGATCGACCACTGCACCGCCGGCCAGGTGAAGCTCACCGACACGATCATCAAGCGGTACGCCGCAGGCATCGCCAAGGCCCTCAAGCAGGACTTCCCGCCCGCTCTCATCAAGACCGCGCTCGGCCAGATGCTCACCGACCGCGTCGCCAGCCGACCCGCCCTGCTCGACAACTACCTGGTGCGCGCCCAGCAGGGCCCCGAACTGCCGCCCCGCCGCGCCACCCGCACCGAAGCATCCATCGCCCGCAGCAACGGCAGCAGCAACGCCGCCCTCATCCGCGACGCACTCACGAGGCCCGCATGAACTACGAAGAGGCACAGGCACTCACCGCGATCATCTTCACCGCCTACGACCGCGAGAAGCCCGACGGCATCGACGAAGTGTGGTTCGCCGCCATGCAGGACGTCCCCTTCGACCTCGCCCGCGCCGCCGCCATCCAGATGATCCAACGCTCCACGTTCCTGCCGAAGGTCGCCGAGATCCGGGCCCGCGCCGCCGACCTCAACCGGGAACGGCGCCGGGAGCTCCGCGAAGCCACCGAGCAGAAGGCCATCGAGGCGTACGCCGCTACCGCTGGCCCGCTCCGCGACCGCTCCGCCGACATCCGTGACCTCATCGGCCAGGTCCGCACGGTCATCCCCGACGGCGACCGCGAGGCGCTGATGCCGCGCATCGTCGCGTGGGAGAGGGAGCACCGCCACCACCAGCGCCAGGCAGCCGCCGAGCCGAACCCGGCATACGACCCGCGCATGGCCCCGGTCGCCGAGTGGAACGCCGGCAAGGCCAAGGAGCCTGCGGGCGCCTGGTGGGAGGACGGCGACGCTCGGGAGCGCCACGCGAAGACCCTGCTCGCCGAAGCTGGCCGGCTGCGGCGCCGTGATGACGAGGCGGTGGCCTGATGACCGCCCGCCCCCGCGACCTGACCGACCGCAGTCACACCGACCGGCTGCACCTCGGCCAGCAGCTGCGCGCCCGCCGCGACCGCCTCGGCATGACCCAGCGCGACGTCGCCCGCATCGCCTACATCCACCAGCAGTCCGTCTGCCACGTCGAAACCGCCTGCCGGGACGTCATGTCGTCCACCGTCATCGACATCGCCGCAGCCCTCGACCGCCGCCTCGCTGTCGTCGCCGAGCACCACCTGCCGCTGCTCGACCTCACCCCGGCCGAGATCGTCGCCCTCGTCGCCGCCGCCAGCGCTCACGCCGACGAGTGGGCCGCCGCCGAGGAGTCCGGTCTGCCCGCCGACCAACTCGACCCGCACCTGCTCGCCGCTCTCGCCAAGACCAACCCCGCCGCCTGAGGAGCCCGCCATGACCCACGACCGCATCCCGCTCGGCGACCGCCTCTTCGACCAGGCCGCCGCCCACGCCCACCAGATCCGCGACGCCCGACCCGACCAGCCCGACACCTACCGCGACCACATGGCCGCCGTCGACTACGCCACCGCCGACGCCCGCGCTGTTCGCGCCGAACAGGAGCGCGACGAGCACCTCGCCACCCTCACCGACGTGTGGCACGCCCTCAACACGGCCGGCATGACCGGGCCCGCCACCGCCGCCGACCACATCACCCGCCTCGCCGCCCAGCGCGATGCGGCCCGCACCGACGCCGGCCAGTGGGGTGCACGCGCCGCCCAGCACGCCGCCCAGCGCGACAGCCTCCAGCGCGACCTCAACGGCGCCGGGGCCGAACTCCGCAGCCTCCGCAAGGCCAACGCCGCGTACGTCACCGAGAACAGCCGGCTGCGGCAGCAGCGCGACGAAGCGGTCCGCCTCACCGAATTCCGGCAGCGCGTCAACGACAGCCTCCGCCAGGACCTCTCCGACGCCGGTGACGTCATCGCCGTCGCCCGCGACACCGTCGAGCAGCTCGACCGCGCCCTGGCCCGCTACGACGCCCCCGCCGACCTCGCCGGACCCGTCAACGAGCGAAGGGCCGAGGCGACCGCTAACGCCGTCGCCCCGGCTCCGCCCGCGCGCATGCAGGAGCCCCAGGTCGCCAGCGCCGGACTGGACGACCGGCTCGCCGCAGCCCTCACCCACGCCATGCGCCGACTCGGCGGCGACGGCATCACACCTAAGACCTGGGACGGCTGGACTGCGCTGCTGGCCGAGCACGCCGCGAAGGCCGAGGGCTGACCGGTGAACGCCCAACAGCTCGTACTCCCCATCCCCGTCGCTGGCCGCTGCGGCTACTGCAAAGGCCCGTTGGTGCTGCAACCAGCCGGCGACGCTGCCTGCCCTCACTGCCGCCCACGCCTCGCCCAGATCGGCACCGCTCTGGAGTGGGTCGCCTTCCACCGCGCCATCCGCCGCCGTACCGCCGCCTGAGGGAGCCTCATGTCGTCCCCGCACCACCTGCACGCCACCGCCGCCGCCGCGAGCCTCCACGACGCTCTCAGCGGGCTGGAGGGCCACGCCCTGGCGGCAGCCCGCGACGCCATCGTGGGCACCAGCGCCTTCCACGACATCCCGCTCGCCTCACCGGCATGGGGCCGCCGCCACGCCCTCGGCGGCCACGGCGACCCCACCGCCAGCATCGCCCTCGGCGCCTGGGCACCCGGCGCACCCGACCCCCACGCCGCCCTCCTCGGCGACATGCTCCGCCAACTCGACCAGGCCGCCGCCCACCTGCCGGGCGCACCCGGACAGGATCCACTCACCCGCATCCGCCGTGCCATCCCCGCCATGAGCGTGCACGCCGCTACTCGCACCACCGAGGCGCTGGAGCACCTCGACCGCGCCGCCCGCCGCCGGCTCGGCGTGTCCGCCCCGTGGCGGCACCTGACCGGCCGCGAATGCCCGGCCTGCCGAGAGCGGCTGATGTACGAGCTGGCGTGCGTGCCCGAGCCCCGACCGGTGCGCTGCCAGGCCGCCGACTGCCGCTGCACCGGTGCCGGCTGCCGGTGTGGGATGCCGGGCGCGGTGGAGGGCGTGCAGCACATCTGGCCCCGCGACGCGGTGATCGGCGCGGTCGCGGGGGCCACACCGAGCCCGACCAACTGACCCGTACCGACCCGAAAGGACCCGCCATGCCCGCGACCCTCGCCCCCGACCAGGTCTGCCGCTACTGCACCGCCCTCGCCGACAGCAGGGACCCCCGCCACACCACCACCCCCGAACTCTGCCGACTCATGCACCGCGACGAGCCCCACATCTACGCCCTCGCCGCCGCCCTCGCCCGCGCCCTCACCGACCCCCACCCCACCGACGCGCAGATCGGCGACCTGCTGACCGACGCCGACCAAATCGTCTACGGCTTCCCGGTGCCGCCGACCGAGTGGCACGTCGAGTTGCTGCCCGAGCACGAAGACGACTGGGACCTGGACGTGGTGACCCGGCTGTCCATCAACGGCGTCCCGCACGCGGTGGACACGGACAACAACCTGGTGCCGCTTGCCCTGACCGCCTGACCCGCACCGACCGAAGGAGATCGCCATGCCCGTCGAGACCAAGAACTGGCAGACCCGCTGCGACTGCTGCGGCAGCGTCTACGGCGAGTACTGGGACACCGAGAACGACGCCAAGGCGTATCACGCCGAAGGGGGCGGTGTCTGCGACGACTGCGCCGGACACCAGCCCGCCTGACCCGTTGTCGGCCCGGGGCGTCCGTCCCGGGCCGACACCAACCCGAGAGGACCGACCGATGGCCAAGACGGTGAGAGGCAGGCCGGGCACCACCCACTGCGGTCGCTGGATCAGCGTGCCCATCGGCGAGCGCTACGGGTGGGTGAGCCGGCTTGTATGCGTCCGCACACCACACAAGCGGGGTTCGCACCGATCGCAGTCCGGGTGGTACTGGGATTGAGGTCAGCGCGGATGCCACCAGAAGTGCCGGTCTGGAGGCATTCCGGTCCGGCACCCGATACCAGCCACTAAACGGTTAGATCCACAAACCTGCATCGTCAGAACTGACATTCCCGCGAACCAGAAGACAGGAGGCCCGAGTGATCACCATCGACGGTCGCGAGTGGGGCACCGCCGCCGACCTCGCCGCAGCCCTCGGCGGAGACGTCACCGAGGCCATGGTCCGCCGGTGGCGTGACCGCAAGGGCCTCACCACCCGCGCCGGTTACAGCCCGCTGGACGAGACGGCCCGCATCGAACGTGACGTGCGACTCGGCGGACGCGGTCGGCCGCGTCGAGTTGACGTTGGAGAGCCGGCCGCTGCATGATTTGTTCACACGGCCACGCAGGTGGCCAGTGCCCACAGCCCGGTTGAGCCCCCACGGCTCCCGGGCTGGCTGCGTTCTGGGACGAGACGCAGGCAGGGGTGCGGGGAAGAGCGGGCAGGCCGGAAGTGGTGCTCCGGCCTGCCCGCACACCGCCGTCGTCCACCTGACAGCGGGGGATGATCACAGCCCCCACCATGGGCGGATGTCCCAAGACCCCCACGAAGCAGCCACCCGCGCCCACAACGCCGCCGTCTGGTCAGACCGCCTCGCCACCGCACACCTCTGGCTCTGGGGACTCCTCCTAGGCGTACCCCTACTCGCCATCTGCGCCTGCTGCGGATGGTCCCTCACCAACTAGACCCAGGGGGCACCAGTGCCCCGATCCCGCCACCGCACAGGCCGCCCCTACCGCACCGCCCGCGCACGGATGTTCGCCATCTACGGCCACACCTGCCACCTGTGCGGACACGACGGCGCCTACACAGCCGACCACCTGGTGCCCGTGAGCCTGGATCCTGGCCAGCGCATCGACCCCCACGACATGCGCCCAGCCCACGGCACGCGCGGCGCAGCACCACCCAACCCCTGCCCCACCTGCGGCCGACTCTGCAACCAAGAACGCGGCAACAAGCCACTCGATGGGCTGTTCACACCAGCACTCGAATGGTGAGTTTCAGCAGGTCACAGGGGAGGGGCGGTCAGAATCGCTCGGCACAGCGGCAGGGAGATCCCACGCCCACAGCTCCCGTCTCTCCCCCCGCGCTGGATCTTGGAGGCGGCTCGTGGCGTTGACCAACGCGCAGCGCCAGCAGCGGTATCGCGACCGGAAGCGCGCTGAGCGGCAGAAACAGCCGCCTGTTACGCCGCCCGTGACGGACCCGGAGCCGCGTAACGCCGTTACGGAGACACCGGACCTGGGGCGGCGCGGCCGGTGGCTCTGGCAGCAGGTGACCGAGGAGATCTCCGAGCTGCGGCCGACGGAGCGGGTGACGCTCGAAGAGGCGTGCCGGGCGGCGGACCGCTTGGACGTGCTCGACCGGATCCTGCGCGGTGACGAGGACGCGTGGATGCGGCTGCACTCGGCCTCCGAGGACGGGTCGGTCGTCAAGGTGGTCCTCAACAACGCGCTGGCGGAGGCGCGCCAGCAGCAGACGACGCTGGCGCGGCTTCTGGCCGAGCTGCGGCAGTCCCGGGCCACCGGCGCGGGTGGTAAGCCGGGTGCGTCCCGGCGTGCGGGTACCGGTGTGAGCCGCCCACCGGCGGCAGGCAAGGAGGGCGGTGGTGTCGTTGCTGACCTCGCCGCTTGGGTTGCCGGGAAGTCCGCGACCGCGGGTTGACACCCACGCCCCGTACGAGACGACGTACGGTCCGGCGGCGGTGCGGCTCGCCGAGGCGGCGGGACTGTTCCTAGACCCGTGGCAGCAGGAGTCGCTGCACCGGATGCTCGCCGTCGACGAGTTGGGTAAGTGGCGGCACTTCGAGGTGGCCGAGTTGGTGGCCCGGCAGAACGGCAAGGGCTCCATCCTGGAAGCCCGGGTGCTGGCCGGGTTTCTGCTGTTCGGCGAGCGACTGATCATGTGGTCGGCGCATGAGTACAAGACGGCGATCGAGCTGTTCCTGCGGGTGAAGCAGCTCATCGGCACGCTGATCGAGGCCGGCGAGCTGGACGGCGCCGACATCAAGGTCATTCACACTAACGGTGAGCAGGGCTTCGAGCGGTTCAGTACGGGTCAGCGGGTCAAGTTCATCGCCCGCAGTAAGGACAGCGGCCGGGGGTTCTCCGGCGACCTGAACGTCATCGACGAGGCGTACGCGTACACCCCGGCGCAGCAGTCGGCGCTGATGCCCACGATGTCCGCTCGCACGAACCCGCAGATCGTCTACGCCTCCAGCCCTCCGTTGGACGGTGCGTCCGGCGAGGTGCTGTACGCGCTCCGGGAGCGCGGCGACCCGGCAGCCCCACGTCCGGCCGACGCACCGCCGTGGCAGCAGGACGAGTCCCTCGCCTACCGGGACTGGGGTGCCGCAGGTGACCTGGAGAACCTCGACGGCGTCGACCTCGGCGACCCGGACCTGTGGCGGGCCACAAACCCGGCCCTGGGCGTGCGGATCACCGAGCAGTTCGTGGGCCGCGAGTTCCGGGCCATGTCCCGGGAGCACTTCGCCCGCGAGCGGCTGGGTATCTGGCCGCGCCGGGCGACGGGCCGGTCCGGGGTCATTCCGGACGAGGTGTGGCGCGACCAGGTCGACCCGGCGGCGAAAGCGGGCCAGCCGGAGCGGATCGTGCGCCCACGCGACGTGGTGTTCGTCGTCCAGGTCAACGCGACCCGCTCGCACACGACGATCGCGGCGGTCGGTATCCGGCCGGACGGGTCGCTGCTGGTGTCGATCGTCGACCACCGGGCCGGCACGCACTGGGCGCCGTCGAGGCTGGCGGCGTTGAAGGAACGGCACAACCCGCTGTTCATCGTCGCCCAGGACAAGGGTCCGACGGGCTCGCTGTTCACCGGCCTGGCCGACCTGGGGATCACCGAGGCGGAGGACCGGGAGCGGCCACGTCGCGGGGATCTGGTGGTGCCGTGGGCCGCCGACGTGGCGGTCGCGTACGGGCTGTTCCTCGACGCGGTCGTCGACCAGCAGCGGCTGTTCCACCTCGACGAGGGCCCGCTGAACGTGGCGTTGGCCGAGTCGGCGACGCGGGCGCTGGCGGGCGGCACGGCGTGGGACTACACGGTGACGTCGGCGGGCCCGCTGCTGGCCGTGACGTTGGGCGTGTGGGCGGTGCTCGCGGTGAAGCTGCCGCCGGCCCGCCGGTCGGCGTACGAGGACACGGAATTGACGGTCGTATGACCAGGGAGGGGGCCGGATCGTGCTGACCGTACGCCGGCGCACCATCGTCGTGAACCTGGTCGACGGACACACCACGCTGGTCGGCATGCGGCGCTGGTCGTGGCCGTGGCAGGTCCGGCTGACGGGCGCCCAGGTGCATCGCGGACCGGGCCACCCGGAGCAGCCGGTCGACGGGACTGTGATCGTGCCCCGGCATCGGGTCGACTGGATTCAGGTGGTGGGCTGATGGCGTTCGCCGTTTCCGCTGGCCGCCTGCGGGCTATCGGGCCCACTCCCACTGCCTCGGTCTGGCCGAGCTACGCGACACCGCTGGGCACCGGCGGCAATGCGATGACGTACGCGGCGATCTACCGCGCCCAACCGGCCGTCCGCACGGTGGTGGACTTCCTGGCCCGCAACCTGGCGCAGCTCGGACTGCACGCGTACCGGCGGATGGCCGACGACGACCGCCGCAGGCTCACCGACCACCCGATCGCGACGCTGCTGGCTGCACCGAACCCGACGACCACCACCTACCGGCTAATCCGGGCGCTGGTGTCGGACCGGGCGATCTTCGATGACGCGTACTGGGTGAAGCTGCGCGCCGAGGGCGGCCAGCCGGTGGGTGTGCGTCGGCTGCCTCCGTGGCGGGTCGAGGCGCTCGGCGCGGACTGGACCGACGCGGAGAAGTACCGGCTGCACGGCTCTCACGGGCACATCGACCTGGACCGCGCCGAGATCGTGCACTTCCGGGGCTACAACCCGGACGACTCGCGGGTCGGCTGCGCACCGATCGAGGCGCTGCGGCAGGTGCTCGCCGAGGAGTACGCGGCGGCGCAGTGGCGTGAGCAGATGTGGTCCAACGGTGCCCGGGTGACCGGCTACATCGAGCGGCCGGCCGACGCGCCGGAGTGGTCGGCGCCGGCCAAGGAACGGTTCCGGGCAGGCTGGCAGGCCCAGTACAGCGGCAACGGTCCACACGTCGGCGGGACGCCGATTCTCGAGGACGGCATGAAGTTCGTGCCAGCCAGCATCAACCCGAAGGAAGCGCAGTACGTCGAGTCGCGCAAGCTGACCCGGGAGGAAGCCGCAGCGGCGTACCACATCGCGCCGCCGCTGGTCGGGATCCTCGACCACGCGACGTTCTCCAACATCCGGGAGCAGCACAAGCAGCTCTACCAGGACACGTTGGGTCCGTGGTGCGCCGAGATCGAGCAGGACATCGGCTTGCAGCTCGTCCCGGACCTTCCGTCGAGCCGCCGGGTGTACGTCGAGTTCGAGATCCGCGAGAAGCTCCAGGGCTCGTTCGACGAGGAAGCCGCCATGTTGCAGGCCGCCGTCGGTGGCCCGTTCATGCTCCGCGCGGAGGCCCGGGCGCGGATGAACCTGCCCCGCATCGACGGCGCGGACGAGCTGATCGTGCCGCTGAACGTGCGGGTCGGCGACGAGGAGCCGCCACCGACTGAGCCCGAGCAGCCTGCGCTGCCCGCCGGAGAGCCCGGCACCGACACCAACACCGGGGAGGGGCCCGATGAGGACTAAGGCGTTCCCGGCGCACGTGAAGGCGGCCGGCGAGCAGGACGGGCTGGCCGCCGGCCAGTTCGAGGCGATCGTGTCCGTGTTCGGCAACGTCGACCACGGCGGTGACGTGGTCATGCCGGGCGCGTTCTCCCGCACGCTCACTGAGTGGAAGGCGGCCGGCGACCCGATCCCGGTGATCTGGTCGCACCAGATCGGCGACCCCGACTCGCACATCGGTGTGGTGGTCGACGCGGCCGAGCTGCTCGCCGGTGACGAGCGTCTGCCGGAGAAGCTGCGCAGCCTCGGTGGCCTGTGGGTGCGCGGTCAGCTTGACCTCGACGAGCCGCGCGCCGCGAAGGTTCACCGCCTGCTCAAGGGGCGGCGGGTCAAGCAGTTCAGCTTCTCGTACGACGTGCGGGACGGCGCGCTCGGTGAGCGTGACGGCGACCCGGTGTACGAGCTACGCGACCTCGACCTGTTCGAGGTCGGACCCACCCTGCTCGGCATGAACGCCTCCACCGACCTGGTCGGGGCGAAGGCCGGCACCTGCCCCACCTGCGGGCAGCCTGACAGCGTCAAGGCCAAGCCAGCACCGGCCCCCGACGACACCGAGCCCACGCCTGCCACCGCGCAGGCCCCGGCGACGCCCGTCGAGCCCACCCTGAGCCCCGCCTCCGTCCTGCTGTCGTTCCAGGTCGACGCACTCGCGTACGACCTCGACTGACCAATCGGAGGAACACCAGCATGTCCGCACTGATGGAGCGGCTCCGCAAGGAGCTGGCCGACGCGCTGACCCCGGCGCGGGACATCGCCGCGAAGGCGGAGTCCGAGAAGCGGGACCTGACCGACGACGAGCGCACGAAGGTGACCGAGGCGGTCAAGACCGCCAACGGCATCAAGGCCCGCATCGACCAGGCCAAGGCCGACAACGACCTCACCAAGCAGCTCGGCGACCTCGGCGACGGCATCGCCTTCGAGCCGCGCGAGAAGAACAACCAGCCCACCGACGGTCTGTGGACGCCCGGCAAGGGCGAGACGATCGGCCAGGCGTTCGTCAAGTCCAACCAGTACAAGGGCCTGCTCGCTGAGGCGCACGGCGGTACGTTCGGCAAGAACCAGCGGGTTCACTCGGCCCCGTTCGGTGCGAAGGCCCTCGTCACCGGCCTCAGCGACACCAGCGCGGGCGCCCTCGTTCAGAACGACTACCGCGGTCTGCAGGTCGGCCTGGAGGCGTTCCAGCGCCCGCTGACGATCCGGGACCTGATCACCAACGGCAACACCACCTCGGACGCGATCGAGTACGTGCGGGTCACGTCGACCACCAACAACGCGGCGCCGGTGCCCGAGGCGACCAGCGCGGCGGCTCCGACCGCCCCGTCCGGTGCGGGTGCCCTGGTGCTGGCGACCGGCGGCGGCTACAAGCCGGAGTCGGGCCTGGCCCTGCAGAAGGTCTCCACCACGGTGAAGACCATCGCGCACTGGATCCCGGCCACGAAGCGGGCACTCGCCGACGCCGGCCAGGTCCGCACGCTGATCGACCAGTTCCTTCGCTACGGCCTGGAGGAGGAGCTGGAGGACCAGATCGTCAACGGCGACGGCACCGGTGAGAACTTCGAGGGCCTCACCACCGTCTCCGGCACCCAGTCGCAGGCGTACGACAGCGACATCCTCACCACCCTGCGCAAGGCCAAGACCAAGGTCCGCACCGTGGGCCGTTCCATCGCCACCGCCTACGTGATGAACCCGGCCGACTGGGAGAAGGTCGACCTGCTCCAGGACAACGAGGCCCGCTACTACTTCGGCGGCCCGGCCCGCGAGGGCCAGCCCACCGTGTGGGGCCTGCCGGTCGTGGAGTCCGAGGCCGTCCCGGAGGGTGCGCCGTGGGTCGGCGCGTGGCGCAAGGCCGTGATCTGGGACCGGGAGCAGATCAGCATCCAGGCCACCGACAGCCACGCCGACTACTTCATCCGGAACCTGGTGGCGATCCTCGGCGAGATGCGGGCCGGCTTCGGCGTCATCCAGCCGAACGCGTTCGTCGAGATCGACCTCACCCCGTAAGGAGGGCTGTGTCATGGGTTACCTGAAACCAGACCAGGGGGCGCAGCGGGCCGGCAAGCGGGCCGCTGCCGTCACCGACGCCGCCGCGCTTACCTCGGTGGTGGCGGCGGGGGCGAACCCGACGAAGGCCGAGTACGACGCGCTGCGCACGGACGTGGCGGCGCTGCGGACGAAGGTCAACGCTCTGCTGGCCGCGCTGCGGACCGCTGGCATCATCGCGCCCTGATGCTGATCAGTTCGTCCGGTGCCGGGTGTCCGGTCTGCGGTGCTGCACACGCAGCCTGCGGCCCGCCCGGCACCGGCACACCCGTAGACCTACCGGTGAGGAGTGATCGCACGATGGGAGCGGTCCGCAAGTACCACGTGATCCACAACGGCCACGAGACGATCCTGCGGCTCAACGACGCCGACGTGAAGCTGCATCCGGGTGCCCGGCCGGTCGACGAGCCCGAGGCGACGGCTGACTCCGACGAGCCGGAGGCGTCCGGCAAGGCACGCACCCCGGCCAACAAGCGCCGCAGTGGCGCGTCGAACAAGTCCAGTGGCTGACCCGTACGCCCCGCTCGCCGAGCTGAAACAGCTACGCCGCATCACCGACACCACCGACGACACCCTGCTGGCCCGGGTGTTGGAGGTGGCGTCGCGGCGTATCGACGCCCGCTGCAACCGCCGGTTCTGGCTCGACGAGCAGCCCGTCGCGCGGGTGTTCGGCACCGCCGGCCGGGTCACCCCGGACCTGCGGCTGCTCGTCGACGACATCGGTTCGGTCGACGACCTGCTCGTCGAGGTGGGCGCCGGGCTGACCTGGTCGCCGCTGACCGGCTGCGAGCTGGGGCCGGCGAACGCCCTGGCCGCCGGGTGGCCGTACACGGAACTGCACGGCATGTGGTCCGGCACGCGGGTGCGGATCACCGCCCGGTGGGGATGGCCGTCGGTGCCTGCGGACATCTCCATGGCGACGTTGCTGCTGGCCAGCAGGCTGTTCAAGCGCCGCGACTCCCCGGAAGGGCTGATCGCCTCTGCGGAGTTCGGGTCGGTGCGGGTGTCCCGGTGGGACCCCGACGTGGAAGCCCTGATCGCACCGTACGTCCAGCCCAAGCCCGCGTGAAGGTGATGGCGATGCCGAACGTGATCGAGCAGGCCGCCGATGAACTGCGGACCGCGCTGCGCACCGTGCCGGACCTGCGGGTGCCGCCGGACGTCGGGCCGGGCGTGGACGCGCCGGCAGCGGTCGTCGGGGTGCCAGCGCTGCAATGGGAGTCCATGTGCGCGGGCCCGACATCGGCGCGGTTCCTGGTGTACGTCGTCGAGCTCGCCAGCGACCGCGCCGTCTCGAAGCTGTTCGAGTGGGTGCTCGCGGCCAGCGCGGCGATCGACGAGCAGACCGACGGCACGGTGATTCGGGCCGATCCGGGCGTCTACCCGTCCAACAGCGGGGACCTGCCCGCCTACCAGATTCAAGTCGATATGCCCCTGGGAGGGTGAGGTGTCCGTTCACCACCGCAAAATCAAGGTCATCACGTTCTCGCTGGACTCGGAGAACTACGAGTGCCAGGTCCGGTCCTGGAACGTCAACAACGGCACCGACGACGGCGAGGTGCTCTACACCCAGTGCCCCGACGGCGAGGTGCGGGAGGACGCCGACCCCTCGTACACGCTGGAGCTCACGTTTCTGGCGGACTGGCGAGTGGGCGGCATCTCCGACGTCCTGACGACGCTCGACGGCGAGACCGTCGACTTCCAGATCGACCACCACCCGGACATCCCGGCGGAGCACGTCCGCTGGAACGGGCAGGTCACCATCAAGGCGCCGAGCGTGGGCGGCGAGGCGCGCGCCACGGAGACCACCGAGGTGACGCTGCCGATCATCGGCAAGCCGGTCTACTCGCGGGTCGGTGCCTGATGGCCCGCGCCAGCGTCACCACCCAGCAGGTCACCCGGACCGGCCTCAACCCGACCCTGACCGCGGCGGCAGCGGACGGCGACATCGTCGACGCCGGGGCGGTCGCCCTGTGGGTCGACAACGCGGCCGGGTCGCCGATCACCGTCACGGTGGAGGCCACCGCCGCGCAGGACGGCCTGGCCGTCGGTGACCTGAGCGTCACCGTGCCGGCCGGCGCGCAGCGGCTGATCGGCCCGCTGCCCGCGCGCACGTTCGCCCAGCCGTCCGGTGAGGTCGGTGCCGGGCGCGTCCTCGTCAACTACAGCGCGGTCACGTCCGTGACCCGTGCCGTGATCAAGCTCTAGGAGTCCCTGTTGTTCGAGTTCAAGCTGACCATCGACGGCAGGGACGAGCCGGTCGAGGTGGTCGCCACGTCCCGTGACGTCCTGATGTGGGAGAAGACCACCAAGGGCGCCAGCCTCGCCAAGCTGGAGCGGGACCTGCGCATCGGCGACATGTACGCCCTGGCCTGGCAAGCCGCCCGCCGGCACGGGCACTTCACCGGCGACCTGGAGGCGTTCCAGACCACCGTCGACCTCGAATTCGAGGACTCGGGTGGCGCGGAGGACCCTACCCCGCCGGCTCGCTGAGCCGGGCGCTGGTCGCACTCGCCATCCACTCCGGCATCCCGCCCTCGACGTGGGAAGCCGAAGGTGGCCGCACCATCCAGACCGCCCTGGAACTGCTCGCTGAGCAGAACCGGCGCGGCCCAGACGACGACGGGCCGCAGACGAGCGGCTGACAAGCAGGCCCGGGGGTGCGCGGTGGACCGGATCACGGTGCGGGTCGACGGGGTCTGGCCGGTGCTGCGGGACCTGCGCCGCTTCCCGCGCGACGCCGATCAGGAGCTACAGCAGGTCGGCTACCAGCTCGCCGTGCTGCTGGCCGGGCGGGTCGCGGCGTCGGCCCGGTCCGACAGCCGCCAGTCGGCGCTGATGGCTCCGACGGTCCGGCCCGTCGCCGGCCGGAACCCGTCGATCGTGGCTGGCGGCTCCGCGCTGGTGGGTCGCCGCCGCAAGCCCGCCTTCAAGATCCTGTTCGGATCGGAGTTCGGGGCGGCCACCCTGCCGCAGTTCCGGCCACACCTCGGCTCCGGCAGCTACTGGATGTGGGCCGAGATTCTCGACAGCCAGCCGCAGATCGACGCCGCCTCCCGTCAGGGCGTCGAGCGGCTCGTCCGTGCGTTCGACCGGGGAGTGTGACGGATGGCGCGGACGATCACGATCCGGTTCGGTGGCGACGCGTCGGGGGCGACCCGGGCCGCCGCGCAAACCGACCGGGCCATCTCCGGCGTGCAGGGTCGCGTCGGTCAGATCACCCGGTCTGTCGGCCGCATCGTCGCCCTGGGCGTCGCCTTCGGCGGGGCTGCGTCGTACGCGATCGCGTTCGGTGCGGCGGCGTCCCGGGCCGGTGGGGCGGTCGCCGCCCTGCCCGCGTTCCTCGCTGCGGCCGTCGCGGGAGTGCTCGCGTTCCGTGCCGTCACGATGGGGCTCGGCGAGGCGTGGAAGGCCACCGGCAAATCGATCTCCGGCGGTGGTGGCTCCGCCGCCAACACGGGCCGGCAGGTGGAGGCCGCCCAGCGGCAGGTCCGTGCCGCCACCCGCGCCCTGGCTGACGCCCAACGTGACGCGCTGCGGGCCCAGGAGGCCATCACCCGGGCACGGAAGGACGAGAAGGAACGCCTCGACGACCTGTCCCGGTCGGTGCGCGACGCCGCCCTGGACGAGGAAGAGGCGGTGCTGCGGCGTGAGGACGCGCAGCGGGAGCTGGCCGAGGCGCAGCAGATGGTCGCCCGCGCCGAGGAGGCGGTGGCGAAGGCGCGGGAGAGCGGCGATCCGACCGCGATCCGCCGCGCCGAGGAAGACCTTGCCGAGGCGCGTCGCACCGCCCCGGACCTGATCCGGCGCGCGGACCTGGCGCTGCGGCGGGCCATCCTCGGCGTCGACATGGCCCGCGACGCCCACCAAGACCTCGCCGAGGAGCAGAAAGAGTCGGCGCGTCGCGGTGTCGAGGGTTCCGAGGCGGTGCAGGACGCCCTGGAGCGGCAGGCCGAGGCGCAGCGGCGGGTCACCGAGGCCGCCGAGCGGCTCACTGAGGCGCAGCAGGCGGTCCGGGACGCCGGTCAGAGTGCCGCGTCGGGTGGTATCGACCCGGCAGCCGAGGCCCTGAACCGGCTGGCACCGTCGGCGCGGCGGGTGATCCTGACCCTGCGGGACCTGGTGCCGGCGTGGGAGGGCGCGGCCCGGGCCGCTCAGGACCGGGCGTGGCAGGGCGTCGACCGAGACCTGCGGCGCCTGTCCGGCACGTACCTGCCGACGGCCACACAGTGGCTGATCCGGATGGGTGGTGCGTGGAACACCGCCGTGCGGCAGGCCGCCGGTCTGCTGACGACCCGTAAGACGGTCGCGGACGTCAACGCGGTGCTCGATGGCACGGCAGGGTTGACGGAGCGGCTGGCGCGGGCGGTCCGGCCCCTGATCAACGGGTTCATGCAGTGGGCTGCGGTCGGGTCGGGCACGCTGCCGCAGTTCGGTGACTGGGTGCTGTCGATCGCCGAGCGGTTCGAGCGGTGGTCGATCGCGTCTCGCGAGTCGGGCCGCATGCAGGAATGGATCACGTCCGGCACGGCGACGCTGCGCACGCTGTGGCAGATCACCACCAACGTCGTCGGCAGCATCCGGGCCATCTTCCGCGCCGGTGACGACGGCGGCAGCACCTTCGAGTCGTTCGAGCGCGGCACCCGGGCGATGCGGGAGTGGCTGGACTCCGCCCAGGGCCAGGAGACCGTCTCCAACATCCTGGAGCAGCTCCGTCAGATCCTCGGCGGTGTCGCCCAGGTGCTACCCACAGTGGCTGCCGAGGGCAGCAGCTTCCGGGACACCCTCTCGGTCACCGGCACCGTGGCGTCGTTCCTGGCCGACAACCTCGACACGGTGGCCACCCTGCTGCCGTACCTGGCGGCGGGGCTGATCGCGGCGAAGGCCGCCCAGCTCGCCGCCAACGTGGCTGCGGTCGCCTCGGTGCCGATCCAGATCGCGCAGGCGGTCGTGAACGCGCGGCTGGCCAAGGCGATCCGGGCGCAGACCGCCACCATGCGTGCCCAGACCACGGCCACAGTCATGCAGGACACCGCCCAGAAGCGGTCGGTGGTCTCCACCATCGCCTCGCGGGTGGCGATGGTGGCGTCGGCGGTCGCGGCCAAGGCCATGGCGGCGGCGCAGTGGCTGCTCAACGCCGCCATGTCCGCGAACCCGATCGGGCTGGTGATCATCGCGATTGTGGCGCTGGTCGCCGCGATCGTGATCGCCTACCAGCGGTCCGAGACGTTCCGCAAGATCGTGGACGGCGCGATGCGGGCGGTCGGTGCCGCCGGCATCTGGTTGTGGGACAAGGCCCTGAAACCGGCGCTCAACCACATCGTGCGCGGCTGGAAGATGGTCGCCGACATCGTGTTGTGGTGGTGGAAGAACGTCACCGTGCCGGCGTGGACGGCGGTCGCCCGGGGCGTGATCTGGCTCAAGGACCAGATCGTCACCAACTTCAACCGGTGGCTCGACGTGTTCCGCCGGGTGGCCGGCTGGGTCGCTGACCTGCGGCAGCGGGCCATCGACCAGTTCAGCCGGCTGGTCGGCTGGGTTGCTGACCTGCCTGGCCGGCTGCGGTCTCGGCTGGCACCGGTGGAGCGGATCCTGTCCGCGCCGTTCAAGGCGGCATTCAACGCCATCAGCAGGTTCTGGAACTCGACCGTCGGTCGACTGTCGTTCACCGTCCCGTCGTGGGTGCCGGGCGGCATCGGCGGCAAGGGCTTCTCCATGCCGAATCTGCCCACCCTCGCCAAGGGCGGCATCGTCCGGGCGACCCGGGGAGGAACCCTCGCCATCATCGGCGAGGGCGGCCAGGACGAGGCCGTGGCGCCGCTGTCGCGGCTCGCGTCGATGATCGAGGCCGCCGTGCGGGTCGGTGGCGGCGGTGCCGCGCAGGCCGTGCCGACGAACGTGCACGCCGAGGTGAGGGTGTACGTGGGGACCCGGGAGATCACCGACATCGTCGACGTGGTGGTTGAGCAGAAGAGCAGCGAGCGTGACCGACAGACCCGGCGACGGGTGACCGCCGGCTCGGGGAGGGCACGCTGATGGCGCTGACGCTGACCTACGATCCGCAGCTTGCCCGGGTGCGGATCGCCGTCGACGGCCTGCCGGGCGGGACGCCGGTGACGGTGCAGCGGTCGGCCAACCTGATCCGCTGGACGACCGTGCGCGGCGGCACCGACATGGCACCCGCTGGTGGGGGCGTGCGCCTGGACGACTACGAGTTCGTCTCCGACGCGGTCAACCACTACCGGGTCATCGACCCGTCGGTGGTGGCCACGGGGCAGATCACGCCGGCCCTGGGTGGCGTGTGGCTCAAGAGCATCGCCCGGCCGTTCCTCAACCGGCAGATTGTCGTCGCGGACTACAGCGACATCGAGCGGCCGTCACGGGGGGGTGTCTTCGAGGTGGTCGGCAGAAGCATGCCGGTGGCGATCTCGGACGTGCGCGGCTCGCGGCGCTGGACGATGGAGGTCCTCACGTCCACGCCGGCCGCAGCGAGAGACCTGGACCTGATCCTCGCGTCCGGGGATACGATGTTCATCCACATCCCGGCGGGGTGTGACGTGCCGGGCGGCTACGTCGCGATCGACACCGTCACCATCAGCCGGCGGGCCCGCCGCACCCCCCGGCGAGTGTTCGCCTTGCCGCTGGTGGAGGTTGCGGCGCCGGGCCCGGACGTTGTCGGTGCCACCGTCACATGGCAGACCGTGCTGGACACCTACCCGACGTGGCAGGCGGTCCTGGACGCGCACCCGACGTGGGCGAGCCTGCTGGAGCTGATCGGTGACCCGACCGACGTGATCGTGCCATGAGGCCGGTCTCTGCCGCGTTCCTACGGTCGGTGCGCGGCTCGCATCGCATGGTGGCGGAGGCGCGGGTGGTCGCGCCCGGGCAGACCGGTGTGTCGCCGGCCGGCACGCTGCTGGACATCGAGAGCGGCGACGTGCAGTTGGACGGCACCGCCGACGTGCGGTCGACGGTGGACCTGCAGGTGGTCGGCCGTGGCCTGTGGCCGACGTCGCCGGCCTCGCTGCTCGCCCCGTACGGCAACGAGCTGCACATCCGACGCGGCATCCGGTTCGGCAACGGCACCACCGAATGGGTCAGCCTCGGATACTTCCGGATCTACTCGCCGTCACAGGAGCAGGTGCCCGATGGGCCGATCCGGATCGCGGCGCAGGACCGGATGTCCGGGATCGTCGAGGCCCGGCTTCTCGCCCCGGTGCAGTGGTCGGCGGGGACGTCGCTCGGCGCGATCGTCGAGCAGCTGGTGACCGAGGTGTATCCGTCGGCGGTGATCGAGTGGGACGACAACGCGCACCTGGAGCCGCTCGGCCGGCAGCTGCTCGCCGAGGAAGACCGCTACGCGTTCTTGTCGGAGCTGGTGACCGGGGCGGGGAAAATCTGGTACTGGGACCACCGCGGCATCCTGGTGATCAAGTCGCCGCCGCCGGTCACTACCCCGGTGTATCGGGTCTCCCACGGTGAGGGCGGGGTGTTGGTGCGGCTGTCGCGGGAGTTGACCCGCGAGGGCATCTACAACGGCGTGGTCGCGTATGGGGAGGCGGCGGACACACTCGTGCCGGCGCGGGCCGTGGTAGTCGACGACAACCCGGCCTCTCCGACCTGGTGGCATGGCCCGTTCGGCAAGGTCCCCCGCTACTACAGCTCGCCGTTTCTGACGACGAACGGTCAGGCGGCCTCGGCCGCGGCGTCGATGCTGACCCGCGCACTGGGCCTGCCCTACAGCGTGTCCTTCTCATCGGTGCCGAACCCGGCCCTCGAACCGTTCGACCCGGTGCAGATCACGTACCCGGGTGGCCGGGCGGAGACGCACGTCATCGAGCGGCTGACGGTGCCGCTGACCGCCGCCGGCGAGATGCCGGCCGTCACCCGGGAGCAAACCCTGATCATGCTCGGAGAGATCTGACATGCGCGGCGACGACCTGGTGCCGCTGCTCGTGCCACCCCCACAGACTGGGCTGGGTTTCCGGCAGGGCGTGATCCAAAGCTGGAACCCGGACACCGCTGAGAACCTGGTGCTGGTCGGCGGGACCCTCGTGCAGAACCTGCCGATCCTCAACACCAGCGAGGCGTTGCTGCTCGGCGAGGGCGCGGTGGTCGCCGTCATCACCTACGGCCCGTCGTGGTTCATCCTCGGCCGGGTGACGATCCCGGGCACCCCGGACGCCGCCAGCGCGCTGCAGATGGTCGCGAGCCGACTCGTCACCCACGTCATCCCCACCTCGCAGGCCACCACCTCCGGCACCTACACCGACCTGGCCACCGTCGGGCCGACTGCAGCGGTACGCGTCGGCCTGTCCGGGAAACTGCTCGTCACGATCTCCGCCACGATCAACTACAACTCGGCGTCGGGCGGCACCGACGGCGGTGAGATGAGTTTCGACGTGGCGGGCGCGTCCACCGTGGCGGTCGGCACCCACCAAGCATTCGACATCGGCGGCGTGAGCGGGTCGGTCGTGTTCGGCCGCGTCGGCACCGTCGGCGGCACGTTCCTGCTCACCGGCCTCAACGCCGGCATGCACACCGTCACCGCCAAGTACCGGTCGTCCTTCGCCCGGTCGGTGTCCTTCTACAACCGCGTCCTCGTCGCGCAAGGACTGTGATCAAGGAGAGTCATGGGCACCACACCGATCTACGAGCTCCGCTACCAGACACTGGACGACTCGCCGGACGGCCCGGACCTCGGCGAGAACCTCGCCCTGGACGTCGAGACAGAGCTCGCCCGCATCGACGCCGCCATGGTGCCCCGGCCGATCGGGAAAGCGTTCTCAGCCACGGCGCAGACCGGTGTCACGGCCGAGGCGGTCTCCCTGACGGTCGCCAGCTTCACCTTTCGGGCCGGCCGGGCGTACCGGGCGAGCATGAGGGGCGCGGTGTACGGCACGGCCGCCGCCCAGGCCCATTTCCGGATCCGCAAGACCAACGCGTCCGGGGCGGACTGGGGTGAGTACGGGCGGGTGCGCTGCGAGGGCACCAGTCAGGGCACCTCGGCGATGGCCAACGGATCGCTGATCCTGCTCCGCACGGCGGGCACCGACCTGACGACGGACGTCGCGCTGACGGTGGCCGGAGGCTCCGGCACCGTCAACGTTTTCGCGGCCGCCAGCTCGCCGCGCTACCTGCTGATCGAGGACATCGGCACCGCGACCGCGTACGCCGACCTCGGCGTAGCCGTCACCTGACCTCAAGGAGCGACCATGACGCGCGCACCCGCGAACCTGATGGCCGTCCGCCGGCTACTGCTCGACCATCTCGACGTCGACCCCGGCCGCGCCCGCGATGCCGACCTGGAGCCCAACGAGGTCGGCATCGTCGGCGACGCCAACCACCGCGGCGGCTACCACACCGGATCCGACCGGATCGTCACGAACGACTACTCGGTGATCGAGTCGCCCCGGGACCGCAACGGTCTGACCCTGGACGCGTCCGCGCTGGACGTCGGCATGTTCCGGGTGGCCTCCGGCGGCAAGGTGTACGACCTGCCGCACTTCTCCGCGTGGTGCGTCGCCCAGTGCGTCGCGAACACGGCGGACTCCCGCGACATCCGCGAGATCATCTGGTCGCCGGACGGCAAGGTCGTACTCCGCTGGGACCGGCTCAAGCGGCGCAGCACCGGCGACCGTTCCCACCTGTGGCACACCCACTTCAGCTTCTTCCGCGATTCGATCAAGGCGGGGCGTGACCAGACGCCGCTGTTCCGCCGCTATCTGACCACCATCGGGCTCATCAAGGCCCCGACCAGCCCAAGCAAGGAGACGGACGCGATGGACCAGGCGACTTTCACGAAGCTCTACCTCGGGGCGATCCGGAGCGACGCGGTGTCGCTTCAGGAGCGGGCCCGGCCGTGGCAGTACGTCGGTGGCGGCATCCCGCAGGGGATGTCCACCCTCGGCGTCTTGAACGGCATCTACCTCACCGGGCGGGCCACGCTCGATGCCATCGAGGGCCTGGACACGGCGGCGATCCTGCGCCGTATCGACGAGCACGCGGCCGCCGAGGCGGCCCGGGACGAGGCGGCGTCGGTCGACCGTGCCGCCCTCGCCGAGCTGGTGCGGCAGGGGCGATCCGGGGAGCTCGACGCCGACGAGGTCGTCCGACTCATCGGCGAGCGGCTGACCGTAGCGCCGACGTCGTGACCGGAGCGCGGCTGCGCGGCCGACCCGGCCGACGCGGCACCGCGCTGCTCGTCTTCGCCGGCCTCGACGTCGCCTACGCGCTGCGCCTGGCCACCGTGCCGCCACCAGCGCAGGACTTCTACGCCTGGCTGCACTCCCCGATCCCGCTGTGGGCGTGGGGCATCCCGTGGCTGGCCGTCGCCGTCCTGTGCGTCGCCGGGGCATGGCAGGACTGCGACCGGGTCGCGTTCACCGCCGCCATCGGCATCAAGGTGCTGTGGGCGTGCCTCTACCTGTCCGGATGGCTGATCGGCGAGGTGCCCGACGGGTGGCTGTCGATGTGCGTGTGGGGGGCGTTCGCGGCGTGCGTGTGGCTGATCGCCGGCTGGCCAGAGCCGGTCAACGGGAGGGGGAGGCCAGCGTGGACGCCGCCGTCTGGGCAGCCATAGCGTCAGGGCTGGCGGCGGTGCTGGCCAGCGTCATCACCAACCGGGTCGCCGGCCGGGCATCCCGCCGCGACTCCCTGCTGAAGTGGGCCGAGCAGCTCCAGGCCTCGGAGGAGGCGGCCCGGCAGCGCGCCGACCGAATCCGCGATCAAGCCGACGCCGACGTGGAAGAGCTGCGCACGAAACTCAACGGCGTCATGGACCAACTCCGCCAGGCGCAGGGGCTGGCGGCCCGGCTGACCGACACCCTGACGTCGGTGGCCGCCGAGGTGTGGCGACCCGAGCCGGACCTTGCGGCGTTGCGACGGCTGGTGGGCCGCCCGACGTCGCCGGGCGTCAACGGGCATCCGCTGTAGGCCACTCCCACGGGTGCCCGTGCTGCACCACCCACCGGCACCCGTCGGCCTGGCATCGCCACTGGCGGCCCATCTCGTGACACACCCGGCACTGCCCCCACCCGGGGGTGGTGCGCGGCCGTCCGTCCGGGCTGCGATGCAGCGCCGGGCACACCTCAGGCACCTCGGCGACACCGCCGGGGACCTGCCGCAACCTCGTCACACCCAGACCGTACCCATGGAGGTACCTGTGAAGATTTTCGGCCGCGAGCCCGCGCTGGTCATCGGCGCCATCGGCTCCCTCATCACCGTGCTGGCGGCACTCAACCTGCCCGGCCTGTCCGCTGGGCAGGCCGCCGCCATCACCGCGCTGGTCACCGCCGCCATCATCGCCTGGACGACCCGACCGGTCGCCCCCGCCCTGTACGTCGGTGTGGTCGCTGCCACGGCGGTGCTGCTCGCGCAGTACGGCTTCAACGTGTCCGACCAGGCGGTGGCCGCGATCGGCGGTGCGGTGCTGGCCGGGTTCGCGCTGTTCGGGGTGCGCCCGCAGGTGACGCCGGCCGCCGATCCGAGACCCGGTGTCGGCGCGTCGGAGCACCGGATCGGTGTCGCACCCGGTCGGTAGACTCCACGGCGCGGTGCCGGCGGTACGCGACCGGCCGGGACCGACCACATGCAGACGGCCCCGCTCTCCCTGGTGGGAGGGCGGGGCCAGTCTGTGTGTCCAGGCAAGCGGGGGAGGAAAGCGGTTTCCGGCGGCTGGTGTGCCGCCCGGGCGGGTGGGTCGGGTTGCCCCGGCCCACCCGGGGTGGGGTCACCCCCAGCAGGCGCACCCGATCTTCGGGGCCTTCACCTCGGCAGTGTCGCAGTTGAAGCACCAGGCGAGCCCGGTCTCCGGGTCGATCTCGTACTCACCGTCGACCATGTGGCCGGGGCAGGTGATGAGCCGGCCGGCCTGGGTGCTCTTGCAGTAGCCGCACCGCTCGCCCTCGGTGAGCTGGCTGGCGATCTCGATCATCCGCTCGATGGTGGTCTGGGGGGCGGTGGTGGTGGTGGCCTGCATCTTCGTCTCCCTCGCTTGCTTGCCTGTACCTAAAGTGTAGTGGGTACCTAGTCACTTTGACAAGCCCCCCACTACACCCACTTTCCGCCAACGACGAAGCGCCCCCTCCGCCACGCGGCGGACAGGGGGCGCTTCGTCGTTGATGCAGGTCACGCGTCCGGCTTCGCACCCTTCCCGCCGCCTGCGCGGCCCTCGGCGATCTGCTGGATGCGGTTGCGGTGCAGCCCCAGCTCCTTGCCGATGTCAGCGAAGCTCATCTGCCGGCCGCGCATCTCCAGTACGGCGGACTGCCGGATCTTGCGTAGGCGCTCCTGCCACGCGGGCACGGCGGCGAGGCGCTGGCCGGCTTGGCGTGCGCGCTCGGCGGGGTCGGTGATGCGTTCGATGTCGTCGATGTCGGCCAACGGGTTCTCCACCTCGTGATCGTAAGGGCTCCCTGTGCAAACACGAGTGTAGTGGGTACCTTGACGCTTGCCTAGGTACCCACTACATTTGGGTTCAGCGGCCAAGCCAGACCGGCTGGCACCAGACGAGAGAGGAGCCCCACGTGGGCCTGTTCAGCGACAAGACCCGACGGATGGCGGCGGACCTCGGCGTGACGCCGGAGGCACTCCCGCACGCACTCAAGCAGTCCGAGCAGGAGCGGCAGGGCCGCGACAAGCAGTTCCAGCGATCGAAGGCCATCACCGACGCGCACGCCGCCGGCCAGTCCTGCGGCGGCGACTGCGCGGTCTGCCGTGGTCGCGGGCTGATCTGACCGCTCCCGTGGCCACCGGCACAGCGCCGGTGTCGGTGGCACGCGGAAGGGGCCAGACCGGCTGGCACCGAGACAGAACGGAGTACGGAATGGCCAAGGGGATCGTCCAGAAGATCAAGGACAAGGTCGCCTACGAGAGGAAGTCCTACCGACTGAGCAGCGAGGAACTCAAGAGGGTGCTCGGCAAGGACAACAAGGGCGACAAGAACAGCAAGTAGACCAGCAGGACGGCCCCCGGCCAGGCGACGCAACCGCCGGCCGGGGGCCTCAGACCAGACCCCACGGAGGTCCGACCCATGTCCATGATGATCGACCGCTGGGTGAAGCGCACCGTTCTGGTGGCCGCCGCCCTCGCCGGTTTCGCGTTCTACGCCAACCACACGACCCAGCCCTGCACCGGCCACCAGGTGGGCGCGGGCGGCATGTGCGTCACCGTCCAGGCCGGAGGTGCCCGGTGAGCCTCGGAAGCCGCAT
This sequence comes from Micromonospora sp. NPDC023869, assembly GCF_055559695.1. Taxonomy (NCBI): domain Bacteria; kingdom Bacillati; phylum Actinomycetota; class Actinomycetes; order Micromonosporales; family Micromonosporaceae; genus Micromonospora; species Micromonospora sp. NPDC023869. The sequence continues at coordinate 1,153,070 of NZ_JBVHKD010000001.1, read as the reverse complement.
CTGCACTGTCACGTTCGGCTCGCTGCCGTTCACCGCCGCGTGGGAGTTCGCCATCCACGCCACCGCCGACACCGCTCCGCCGACGTGGATGGTGCTGGCCGGGCTCGCCCCGCAGGTCATCGCCGGGGTCATGGTCGTCGCCCTGATCGTCGAGGAGTTCGGCGGCGCGTCGGACCCGGCCACCGTGCCGACCCAGCGTCGCGCACCCGCACCGGCCAGGCGGGAGCTGGCCCGATGAGTAGCCACCACGAGCGCATGCAGCGCGACATCCGCGACACCTACCAGCGCCGGGAGCGCGGCGAGCTGACCGAGCGGCAGCGGATGGACCGGCTCAAGGAGATCCACGACGAGCACCTCGCCGCCTGCCGGGACCAGCACGAGAAGGCCGAAGGGGGAGCCCGATGAGCGTGCAGTGGTGGTCGTGGGCCCTGACCCTCATCGGCCTCACCGGCTGGTGGCTCACCGGCCGCCGCCTCTGGCACGGCTGGGCCGTCAGCCTCGCCGTCCAGGCCCTCTGGCTGGCGTACGCGCTCGCCACCAGCCAGTACGGGTTCATCGTCGCCGCCCTCGCCTACGGGGCGATGGCCGCCCTCAACCTCCGCCGGTGGCGCGCCGAGGCCCGACAGGAGGTGCCGGCCTGATGTGCACCATCTCCGGCACCTGCGGCTGCAAGGGCGGCACCGGCACCTTCCTGGCCGCCCTCGCGCTGCGGCGGCTCGCCAACCTCGCCCGGTGGCTGCTCCAGGCGCTGCAACTGCTCGCCCTGGCCCTCATCGTCGCCGGACGGTGGGCGATCCCGCGCGGCTGGCGGCTGACCGTACGCGGCGCCCGGGCGGTCCGGCGCAGGTGGGCGATGCGGCCCGTCCTGCTGCCCGACCGGCCCGCCATCACCGACACCAGCACCGCCCCGACCCTCGCCGACCTCATGCCGAAGCAGGAGGCCAACGTCCGATGATCTTCCGACGTGCCATCGACCCCGAGATGGAGCGTGCCCGCGCCGAGGCCGCCCGCGAACAGGCCCGCGCCCAGGTCGAAGCCGAACGGCTTCGCGCTCAGCTCGCCCGCGACCAGATGGAGGCCCAGGCCGAGTTCGACCGCCGCCAGGCCATCGCCGACGAGCAGGAGAAGCGTCGCCGCGACGCCTTGCGCCGCACCGAGCGGGCCGAACGCCGCGACCGCAACCGCAAGGCCCGCGCCGAGTTCACCGCCAAGGCCCGCCCCGTCCTGCCGCTGCTGCTCATCAACGGCGGTGCCGCGTACGCCCAGGCCGCCTACGCCTACGAGTCCGTCGCCCCCGGCGCCTGGAACGTGCCGTCGAAGTTGGCATTCGCCGTGGCGTTCGCGGTCGCCATCGAGTCCATCGCCGTCTACGTGCAGTGGCACGCCCACGACGCGCTCATGCTCAACGCCCACGCCACCGCCGCATCGCTGCGCCGGGCCTCGTGGGGTATCGCCGCCGTGGTCGCCGGGATCAACTACGCCCACTTCGCCGCCGAGGGCGGTGCACCCACCGCCGCCGCCGTGGCGTTCGCCCTCCTGTCGCTGCTCTCCCCGTGGCTGTGGGGCTTGCACACCCGCCGCGCCCAGCACCTGCAACTACTCGCTGAGGACGCCGACCTCATCGACGAGGGCGGCGTGGAGTTCTCGCCGCAGCGGCGCCGGGCGTTCCCGATCCGCGCGGTGCTCGCCAAGCGGTGGTCGATCGACAACTACGAGCGGGATCCGCGTAAGGCGTGGGAGGGCTACAACGCCGAGCGGACGGCACGGCGGACCGCGCAGACAGCGGTCGGTCCCCGCCGCCGCCCCAAGACGTGGCCGCTGATCGCCGGCATCGTGCTCACCCTCGTCGGGTTCGTGGCTCCGGAGTCGGTGCGCTGGATGGCCGTCTACCCCGGGCTGCTGCTGAACACGCTGTTCGTGGTGTGGTGGCTCAACGCGCCACGCGTCACCCCGCCGACGCCCGCCGTCCCCGACGACGGCCAGGGCGACAGCCTGTCGGCGCTCGTCGATGTCGTCACCCCGGCCACCGACCCAGTGACCGTGGCCGCCGACGCGCCGGTGGTCGACCGGCCACGCCTGCGGCCATCCGCCGGCCGGACCATGTCCCGGCTCGCCCGCCGTCGACCGGCCATCAACGTCACCGTCGTGGCCGCCCCCGCGCCGCGCCGACCGGCCACCGAACCGGCCAACGGTGGCCGCCGGACAGCCGGGGGCGGGGCGGCCAAACCACCGGCCACCACCGAGGCGAAGGTGGCCGCTGCCCGAGCCAAGAACCCGACCATGACCCAGGAGGAGGTGGCCAAACTCCTCGGCTTCGGGGAGCGCACCGTCCGCCGCCACTGGAAGCAGCCCGCCACCGTCAACGGCCACAACCACACCCAGGAGCAGTAAGCCATGACCACGCTCCCCGCCGAGTACGACGACGAGCGGCACGTCATCCAGGCCGACAAGGTCGGCGGGCCCGTCGACCCGCCCGACCGCAGGGCGACGTTCGCCGACGTCCTCGGCCGCGACGACGAGCGGCCGCCCATCGTGCCCGCCGCCCTCCGGTCCGCCGACGGACGCCGAGCCGCCGCACGCTGGGCGGTCCGGTACGCCCTCTACCTGGCCGGACGGCACGCCTGGAACTCGCCCAAGTACCTGGTCAAGCTGTCCTGGTACGCGCCCAAGGGTGCGCTGCGGCTGGCCTTCCAGGCGTGGCGGTGGGCGTACGACATGGAGCAATGGGCCGAGCGACAGCGCGTCGCGAACCGCGACGACGTTGACGCGTACCTGCGGCTCATGAGCACCGCCGACCGGCACCGCCGTGGCCGGGTGCCGATCCTCCTCGCCTGCCTGATCGCCCTGGTCGCGCTGGTCGCCCTGGTCGTCGTGTTCGCGCCGTGGTGGGTGCAGGTGGCCGCCGCCGCCGGCACCACCGCAGTGCTCGCCCGGGTCGGCCGCCCCGTCGACAAGCCGATCCTCGACCGAGTCATCACCAAGGCCCCGTTCACCAAGCTCACCGGCGAGATGGTCCGCCGCGCCGTCGTTGACCTGGGCATCGGGGTGAAGGAACCCGGCCAGATCGTGTTCCCGCCGCCCGGCATCCACAAGAACGGGCCGGGCTGGATGGCCCGCTTCGACCTGCCCGGCGCCATCGTGGCCACGAAGGTGCTGGAACGGCGCGACGGCCTCGCCGCATCGCTGCGGCTACCCGTCGACCAGGTGTGGCCCGAACCCGGCGACGGCCACCCCGGACGCGTCGACCTGTGGGTGGGCTTCCAGCCGTCCAGCAAGATGGGCCAGCCGCGCTGGCCGCTCGCCGCCGACAACGCCCGCACCAGCGTGTTCGAGCCGCAGCCGTTCGCCACCGACGCCCGACAGCGCCTCATCTCCACCGTGCTGTTCGAGCGGAACTTCCTCATCGGCGGCCAGCCCGGATCCGGGAAGAGCTACGGGGCCCGCACCCTGGCCACCATCGCGCTGCTCGACCCCACCGTCGAGCTGAAGGTGGCCGAGTTCAAGGGCGTCGGCGACTTCCTCGACATCGCCGACCTGTGCTCCACCTACGTCGTCGGCGTCGATGACCAGGCGTTCGAGACCGGAAGCGACATCATCGCGTGGGCGCTCGCCGAGTGCGAACGCCGCGGCAAGCGGATCCTGGCGGCCAAGAAGCGTGGCGAGGCACCCCACGGGAAGATCACCCCCGAGTTGGCCGCGAAGCCGGGCTCCGGGCTGCACCCGGTGGTGATCGTGCTCGACGAGGTTCACGAACTCTTCGCCGCCGAACCGACCGCCGCCGAGGGCTGCGAGCGGGCCATCAAGCGCGGCCGGGCACTGGGCATCATCTTCGTGCTGGCCACGCAGATCCCCGACAAGGACAGCCTGCCGCCGAACATCACCCGCTGCGTCACCGTCCGCTGGTGCCTCAGCGTCGGCGGCCAGGTCGAGAACGACATGATCCTGGGCACCGGCGCGTACAAGAAAGGCCTGACCGGCACCGTCTACCGGCCGGGCGTCGACGCCGGATGGGGCGTCATCACCGGCCTAGACAAGCCGGGCAGCGTCCGGTCGTTCTTCCCCAAGCCGGAGGTGACTGCGGCGATCGTCGCGCGCGCCGGCCAGCTACGCGGCCACCGGCCGGTCGGTGAGCAGATGGAGCGGGTCGAGGCCCGGGACATGCTCGCTGACGCCCGCACCGTACTGCTGCCGGGTGAGTCGGGCCTACCGTGGGCGGTCCTCGCCGAGCGGCTCGCCGAGCTGGCGCCCGAGTTCTACACCGGGATCACCGCCGACATGGTCCGGGAGTCTCTCGCCCGGTACGGCGTCGACTCCCAGGACGTGAAGGTGGGCCGCAACAACATCAAGGGCGCCCGCCGGACCGCCCTCGACGCGGCCCAGCAGCGCCGTGAAATCGAGTCCGAGTAGGTCGCGGAGGATGGTCGCGGCGCAGGCCTTGGTCGCGGAAGTGCGACCAGCCCCGCGACCAGCCCTGACCTGCAAGAACGTGTCGTTGGTCGCGGGTCGCGGCACCCCCGCCGCAACCCCGAAAACCACCCCTGGAGGCACCTCGTGACCCTCACGCTGACCGCGACCGTCGCCGCTGTGCTCCTGGCGGTGGGCTACTACATCGAGTGCGCCGTCTTCCCGTGGGGGAAGTGCCTCAAGTGCGAGGGCAACGGCAAGAAGATGTCCCCGACGGGGAAGCACTGGCGGCCCTGCCGACGCTGCAAGGGCACCGGTAAGAGGCTGCGGGTCGGCCGCCGGGTGTGGAACTGGCTCCAACGCCGACACCGCGACGCCACCTGACCCCCCGCACACGACTGCGCCCCACCAGCCAGACCGGCCGGTGGGGCGCATCGTCGTCTCAGACCCTCCGCCGGCCATCCTCGTCGACCAGCGTCCGCGCCCACGCATGCTGACCACACCCGGCACCCGGACACCCCGGATAGCAGCGCCGACCCGCCGCATGCGCCCGAACACTCCGCTGAGCCGCCACCACCAGCGACGCCTCGTCGACCGCCTCGTCCAGGTGGCTCACCGCAGCACCCCCACCAGCACACCCAGCACGACCACGACCAGGCAGGCGACCAGGCGCAGACGCTCACGCAGCGGGGCAGCAGGGAGGCTCTCACGCGGCCACGGGCGACGCTCACGATCGCCATCAGGGACCGGGCTCGCGGGAGGGTACGGGTTGTCCATCGGGTGCCTCCCCAGCAGCAGGAAAGGGGAGGGCCAGCGCGGGCCGGAACGGGGGACCGCCCCGCGCTGGCCCCAAGCCGCGGTCGTGCCAACGAGACGCGGTGCACCCGAAAGTAGGACTCCAAGTACTCCAAGTCAACCCAGGACACACAGTGCGTCATCGCTGCTGGCAGGCTCGGAAATGCCAACGAGACCGAGGTACCGCCATGCCCAGAACGCCCGTGTACCGCCAGATCATCAGCGACATCAAGGCCGCGATCGAGAGCGGACAGCTCAAGCCCGGCGAGCGCCTACCCACAATCGCGGCCCTCTGCGAGCAGTACCAGGCCAGCAACACGCCCGTGAAGTCCGCGCTGAGGCTGCTGGAGGAGATGGGCTTGATCGAGACCTGGCAGGGCAAGGGCATGTACGTCCGCCGTCGAACAGGCGACGACCAGCACATCACCTGATGACCGGTTAACCGGCGAACCGGTGGTCCGTCCAGCCCTCCCTACGGTCCGGACCGTGACCCTCGACCCGCACTCCGGAGTGCCCCTACATCGGCAGCTCGCGGCTGCGCTGCGGGCCCGGATCGTGGCCGGCGAATGGCCGGCGGGCGGGCTGCTGCCATCGCAGGCCCGGATCGGGTACGACTACAGCGTGGGGAAGGCGACGGTCCAGGCGGCCGTATCGACACTGCGGGCCGAGGGACTGATCACCGTGGAGCGGGGAGTCGGCATCCGCGTACGGGAGCCAGTGGAGATGGAACGGGTGCCGGTACCGCGCGGCGCGGTGATCACCGCCCGGCCGCCGACGCCGGACGAGCGATCCCGCCTGGCCGTACCGGAAGGTGCACACGTCCTGGTGGTCACGGTAGGCGGCCGGGTCAGGGGCGTGTATCCGGCCGATCGGGTCGGTTTGTCCACCGCCTGACGGGCGATCTTGACCAATGGGCTGGTCAGCGTACAGTTACGCCCATCCCCGCCATTTTTCGGCATTCGCAAAGTCGGACCCGTCAATGCCCCCCGAGACGGGCCATTCGGACTGCCACCAAGTGCAAATTGCAGCTGACGGGATGCGCAATTCTTAACCGTCGACAAGTATGTGCACTTCACCCGCCACGAGACCGCCATGGGGAGGCCGTCTTGCAGGTCCAGCGCACCATCATCCGAGCGGCCCTCACCTGCGCCGCCGCCGGACTCACCTGGGCAGCCTGGACCGGCATCGACACCCCCACCGCGCACGCCCACGACGGGCCACAACCGATCGTCGACCTCCTCGACCGCCTCACCCCGGCACCCGACGACACCGCCGACGACCGAGACAAGCCCCGCGGCGAACGACCCCGGCGCGACCGGGCCGACACCACCCCGGACCGCCACCGCGGCGAACGGCCCCGCACCGCACGGACCACGCCGGCCCCCGAGCCCGAGCCGACACCCGACGCCCCGACACCCACCCCGGAGCCAGCGCCGCCCGCCGACGAGGCCCGCACCGAAGCGCCAGTCCTCGACCTGCCGCCCGTCGAGGTGCCGCCCGTCGCCGACATCCTGCCCACCCCGGCGCCCGTCGTGCCGACACCGACCGCGCCGGTGATCAGCGAGCCCGTCGTCATCGACCCGCCGCCCATCACCCTGCCGAACCCCACCCCGACGCCGACAGCCGCGCCGAGCGAACAGCCCACCGAGCCAGTGCCGGCCCAGCCCGACCCCGGGCTGCTGCCGCCGCCGGACCTCGAGCTGCCACCACCCACCGGCCAGCCCAGCGCCGAGACACCCGCGACATGGCCGGCACCCGCAGCCGATGCGCTCACCTCGACGTGGACACCAGGCCCCACCTGGACACCCGACGTCCACCCGCAGCGCGTCACACCCTGCGACCCGGCACCGCACCGCACCACCCACCGACAAGGCCACGTCCGCACCACCGGGCCACCCGCCCCCGTCGTACGGCGGCCGGGCGCACCCTGCCCCGACGGGCCCGTCCCGGCTCCGCCCGCACGCCTGTCGACGATGCTGCCCACCGCTGGCGGCCTCGAATCTCCAGGCGACGCCACCGCAGCCACCTGGCTACCCGCGCCCACACTGCGGCGCCTCCACCTGGCGGCACAGGACGCCACCAGAGCCAGCGAACGTGGTGACGCACCCGAGCCCGGCCCCGCATGACCGGGCGCCGCTCTGCGTCAGAATGATCTGTGAGCCAGCCGGACGCCTCGCGGACGGCGGGAGCCGGGTTGACCCCCGCTCTCCGATCACCCTCCCCCGTTCAGCCGTATTGATCGGAGTGACCATCACCATGCGTCACGCAGCACGCCCCACACCTGCCACCTACGGGCTCGCCGGGGCCGTCGTCGCCATCGGCATCGCGGCGATCGCCGCCCGTGGCGTCAGCAAATACACGACGTTCGTGATCCAAGAGCCGTTCGACAGCCTCACGTTCATCCTCGCCGGCCTGTGCGGCGTCGGTGGGCCGGTCTTCGCCGCCTACCTCGCTCTGCGGGGCCTGCGGCAGCAGTGCCAGGAGTTGCTCGCGGAGAATGTTCGCCTACGGGCTGAGCAGCGCCAGCACACCGAACTGCTCGACGCGATCCGGTCCACCGACGCGCAGGGCGAGGTCAACACGGTCCTGCTGCGCAAGCTGCTCAAGGGGCAAGAAGAGCAGCGGCTCATCGACCAGGACACGGTCCCGCTCACTCGACTGCACTCCATCAACGGGGGTGCTTCGTAGCGACTCCCCCCACCAGTCCCCCCAGCGGCGATCAGCCCCGGCCTGAGAACCGGGGCTGAGCTGCTCCTAGGGAGATCAACAGGAGCGGAGGGTGTGGGATTCGAACCCACGAAGACATCGCTGCCTTACCGGTTTTCAAGACCAGCGCCATCGGCCACTAGGCGAACCCTCCCGGTGCCACGCACGGCGCGGCCGTGCACAGTCTGCCACGTTCGGCAGATCGGCGAAGGAGTGAGCCACCCCGACCCACGTGACCGTCGCGGCGGGCGTCCGAAGGCTCCACAGTGTCCGACCAGCACGGATTTCGCCGGTTCGAGGCGTGGCCGGGGCGTGGAACGGCGCAACGATCGGGTAAGACTGGGCAATGCGCGCGATCGTGATTGCCGAGCCCGGTGGGCCAGAGGTGCTGAGCTGGGACGAGGTGCCCGATCCGGAACCAGGGTCGGACGAGGTGATCATCGACGTGCGGGCCACGGCAGTGAACCGGGCGGATCTGCTGCAACGGCAGGGGCGCTATCCGCCGCCGCCGGGTGCGCCCGCGTACCCGGGATTGGAATGCTCGGGTGTGGTGAGCGCCACCGGTGCGGACGTCACCGGGTGGCGGGTCGGTGACGAGGTCTGTGCGTTGCTGGCCGGCGGCGGGTACGCGGAGCGGGTGGCCGTGCCGGCGGGGCAACTGCTGCCGGTGCCGGCGGGGGTCGACCTGGTCGATGCCGCCGCGCTGCCCGAGGTGGCGTGCACGGTCTGGTCGAACGTGGTGCAGGTGGCCCGGCTGTCGGCGGGCGAGACGCTGCTGGTGCACGGTGGTGGCAGCGGTATCGGCACGTTCGCGATCCAGCTCGGCACCGCGCTCGGGGCGACGGTGGTGGCGACCGCGCGGGCGGCGAAGCATCCCCGGTTGCGTGAGCTGGGCGCGGTGCACCTGGTCGACTACCGGGAGCAGGATTTCGTCGAGGAGGTCCGGCGGGTCACCGACGGGCGGGGCGCGGACGTCGTACTCGACATCATGGGCGCGTCCTACCTCGGCCGGAACGTGGCGGCGCTGGCCCCGGACGGGCGGCTGGTGGTGATCGGGATGCAGGGTGGCCGCAAGGCCGAGCTGGACCTGGGCGCACTGCTGGCCAAGCGGGGCACGGTGGCGGCGACCGCGCTGCGCGCCCGCCCGCTGGACCAGAAGGCCGCCATCGTGCAGGGGGTACGCGACGAGGTCTGGCCGCTGGTCGAGGCGGACCGGGTCCGTCCGGTCGTGGACCGGCGGCTGCCGATCACCGAGGTGGCGCAGGCGCACCGGCTGGTCGAGTCGAACGAGCACCTCGGCAAGGTGCTGCTCACCGTCGGCTAGCTACTCACCGCACCGGGCGGCAGCGACGTCTGACACGCCGGGGTGTTCGGCAGCGCCAGTCGGGGGCCGGGGCCCTCGGCGCCGAGCCGGTCGTCCATGTTGTTGAGCGCGCAGCGCTGGAGCGACAGGCAGCCGCAGCCGACGCAGCCGTCGAGGTCGTCGCGGAGCTTGCTCAGCAGTTTGATCTTCTCGTCCAGCCGGTCCCGCCAGATGGCGGAGAGTCGGGTCCAGTCCTCGGCGGTCGGCGTACGGGAGGCTGGCAGCGAGTCGAGGGCGGCCCGGATATCGTCCAGCGAGATGCCGACCTGCTGCGAGATCCGGACGAACGCCACCCGGCGTAGCTCGCTTCGGTGGTAGCGGCGCTGGTTGCCGCCGGTGCGTTCGGCCCGGATCAACCCCATCCGCTCGTAGTAACGCAGCGCCGACTGGGCCACGCCGCTGCGGTCGGCGAGCTGACCGATGGTGAGGGCTTCCTGCATCACACCGCCTTGAATTGAACCTGACTTGAACTTGCAGAGTATCCGCATGACTACTCTCGCCACCACCGCCCGCGTCGCCGAGGCCGCCGCGCCGCTCGACGGCCGATCACCGGTCGCACCACTGCTGGAACGGATCCGCGCCAGCCGCGTGTTCGGTGCCAACGTCCACTCGACCGTCGACGTGCTCTGGGTGCTCTACGACCGGATCCTCCGGATCACCCCGGACACCGTCGACGACCCGGCTCGTGATCGTTTCCTGCTCTCCAAGGGACACGCGGTCGCCGGCTACTACGCGGTGCTCGCCGCCAAGGGTTTCGTGCCGCTCGACTGGCTGGACGACCAGGGCGGGCCGGAGAGTCGACTCGGCGACCACCCGGACCGGACGCTGGTCCCCGGGGTCGAGATCGGCTCCGGCTCGCTCGGGCACGGTCTCGGGCTGGCCGTCGGGACCGCGCTCGGGCTCCGCGCCCAGGGGCTGCTCGACACCCGGGTGTACGCCCTGCTCGGTGACGCCGAGCTGGACGAGGGCTCCAACCACGAGGCGATCGCGTACGCGGGGGCGACCGGCCTGCCGAACCTGACCGCGATCGTGGTCGACAACTCCTCCGCCACCCACGGCTGGCCCGGTGGCGTGGCCACCCGGTTCACGGTGAACGGGTGGACCGCCGTCACGGTCGACGGACGGGACCACGGCGCGCTGCACACCGCCCTGACCGGGCACCACGGACACCGGCCGCACGTCGTCGTCGCGGTCGTCGAGAGCGGGGAGTAGCCATGCGGGACAGTTTCATCGAGACCACCACGCACCTGCTGGCCGAGGATCCGCGTACCGCCCTGGTGCTCGCCGACATCTCCGCCGACGCGTTCGCCCCGGCCGCCCGGCGGCACCCCGACCGGGTGCTCAACGTCGGTATCCGGGAGCAGTTGATGCTCGGGGTGGCCGGTGGGCTGGCGCTGACCGGGTTACGGCCGATCGTGCACAGCTACGCACCGTTCCTGGTGGAGCGGGCGTACGAGCAGATCAAGCTCGACCTCGACCACCAGGCGGCGCACGCGGTGCTGGTCAGCGTGGGCGCGTCGTACGACCGGGCGGCTGCCGGACGCACCCACCTGAGCCCGGCCGACGTCGCGCTCTTCGACACCCTGGCCGGCTGGACGGTGCACGTGCCGGGGCATCCGGCCGAGGTGCCCGGTCTGCTGCGCGCCACGGTCGCCGGGGACACCTCGGCGTACCTGCGGTTGTCGACGTTGCGCAACGCGCGGCCGTACGCCGGCGACGGGGATCTGGTGGTGGTCCGCGACGCCGGACCCGGCGCGCCGCTGCTCGTCGCGGTCGGCCCGGTGCTGGACGCGGCGGTGGCAGCCGCAGCGGATCTGCCCGTCACCGTGGCGTACACCCACCGGCCGCGCCCGTTCGACACCGCCGGCCTGCGGGCGCTCGCCGGCACCGAGGTGATCCTGGTCGAGCCCTACCTGGCGGGCACCTCGACCCGGGTGGTCACGGCGGCACTCGCGGACCGGCCGCACCGGCTCCTCGCACTCGGCGTCGGACGCGACGAGCTGCGTCGCTACGGCTCGGCAGACGACCACACCCGCTGGCACGGGCTGGACGCGGCGGGCCTGCACCGCGCGCTGACCGGGTTCCTGTCCCCGGCTCTGGTCTGAGGACCGGCGTCGCCCGCGCCCGGCGGGAAGGCCGCCCGTCCTCGCCCCGGCTGCCGCGTCAGGCGGCGGGACCGCTCCCGGGGCGGCGGCGGGTCCGTTCGCGGCCGAGGATCCAGATCGCCTCGACGCCGTCCCGCCAGGTGATCTTCTTGCCCTCCTCGCGACCCCGGGCCCGGTAACTGATCGGCACCTCGTACGGCCGGATCCGGCGGCGCAGCAGCTTGCCGGTCACCTCGGCCTCCATGCCGAAGCCCCGGGACCGCACGTCGAGCGAGCGGTAGAGCTCCACCGGCATCAGCTTGAAGCAGGTCTCCAGGTCGCCGATGTAGGAGTTGAACATCACGTTGGCCGCCATCGTGACGCCCTTGTTCCCCATCACGTACCAGAAGCTGTAGGCGCTGTGGCTGCCGAAGGTCCGATTGCCGTAGACCACGGTCGCCCGGCCGTCGAGCACCGGGGCGAGCAGCTTGGGGATGTCCTGTGGGTCGTACTCCAGGTCCGCGTCGAGGATGACCATGTATTCGCCTTCGGCGCTGGCCACCGCCGTCCGGATGGCCGCGCCCTTGCCGGCGTTGCGCTGATGCGTGATCACCCGCAGCCGCGCGTCGTCGGCCCGGCCCAGGATCTCCCCGGTGCCGTCGCGGCTACCGTCATCGACCACCACGAGTTCGATCTCGCACGGGTACTCGACCGCCAGCGCCTGCTTGAGCGCATCCGCGATGCGCTCCTCCTCGTTGTAGACCGGCATGAGGATCGACAGCTTCACGGGAATCTCCACGAGGGCGGCAGTGTGTCGGCCATAGCGTAGCCCCGGCAGATCGATCCTGTGGTGGCGACCGCCTCAGCAGATCGAGCGTCGGGCACCCCGGCCGATGGTGTTTACTTCCGGCCATGTCGGCCGCCGGCTTCCCGTTCGTCCTCGCTCCCGTCGTCGCCGTCGTGCTGGCCACGGTGGCGTTGCAGCCACGGTCCGCGCGCCACACCGCGCCACGGCGGCTGGCGGTGATCCGAGCGAGTCTCGCCGTCGGCGCTTTCGCGGTGCTGACCGTCGAGGTGCTGGGTGCAGTGGGCAGGTTGACCGCGCCCGCGTTCGGCGTGGCGTGGCTGCTCTTTCTCGCGGGTGTCGGGGTCGCCGCCGCACGGCGGCGGGCGGCCGCTGCGACCGGCCGGACCCGGGAGGCGGATCGCCGTACCTCCGGCAGCGCGACCGGGTCGGTCGGTGGTCGGCCCGCCGCGCCGTCGTCAGCGAGTGTCCTCACCGGAGCGTCGGACACTCGCGCCGCGGTCGGTACGGTCACCGCGGCCGACCCGGCGACGACCTCCGGCCCCGACGGCCCACCGGCGGCGGGCTGGCGCGCGTCGGTCACCGACTTCTGGCGTACGGCGAGTCGCGGCGAGCGGGTGCTGGCCGGTACGGTCGCCGGGCTGCTCCTCGTCGAGCTGCTGATCGCCCTGCTCGCCGCGCCGAACAACTTCGACTCGCAGACCTACCACCTGCCCAAGGTGGAGCGTTGGGTGGCGCAGGGCGACCTGTCGCTCTGGGCGACCGCGATCCACCGGCAGGTCACCATCCCGCCGGGTGCCGAGTACCTGCTGTTGCACCTGCGCCTGTTCACCGGCGGCGACGCGCTTCACCACCTGGTGCAGTGGGCCGCCGGGGTGCTCTGCCTGATCGCGGTCGCCCGGGTGACCGCGCAGCTCGGCGGCGCCCGCCGGGCCCAGTTGCTCACCGTGTTCGTGCTGGCCACCACGCCGATGGTGACGCTCCAGGCGACCAGCACCCAGACCGACCTGGTCTGCGCCGCCTGGGTGGCGTGCGCGGCCACGCTCGCGCTGGACGGGCTGCGTCACCGCGCCGGCTTCGGCGAGCTGCTGGCGCTCGGGGCGGCCACCGGCCTGACCGCCGTGACCAAGACCAGCGGCCTGCTCGCGGTCGGCCCGCTGCTGGTGCTCTGGGGACTGGGCCAGCTCCGTCTGGCGTACCTGGAGCGGTCGGGCGCGGGCCGTCGGCTCCCGGTCGGCCCGACCGCCCGGACGGTCGGTGCCTCTGCGCTGATCCTGCTGGTCGCCGTCACCGTGGTCGGCCCCTTCCTGGGCCGGGTGTACGCCGAGTTCGGCCACCCGCTCGGGCCGGAGCGGCTGCGCGAGTCGGTGCCGATGGAACGGCACGACGCGCTGTCGGTGGTGGTGAACGCGCTCCGCATCGGACACACCGCGCTGGACACCCCGCTGGCCCCGCTGCGGGACGCCTCCGCTGCGGCGATCATCGGCGTGGCCGGGCTGCTCGGAGTGGACCCGCAGGACCGGGCGATCACGTTCGGGCGGGAGGTCTTCCCGGTGCCGTCCTGGTACCCGGACGAGGACCGGGTGGCCTTCCCGCTGGCCGGTGCGCTGGTGCTGATCGGTGCCGTGGCGGCGCTGCGCCGTCCGGCGCGGGTCAGCCCGGAGACGGCCGGTGCGCTGCGCGCGTACGCACTGGTGGTGGTGGTCGCCGTGGCGCTGCACGCCACGATGATCAAATGGCAGCCCTGGGGCAACCGGTTGATCCTCTACGCCCTGGCCGCCTCGGTGCCGCTGGCCGGGCTCTGGCTCGACGCCGTGCTGCGCAGTGCGCGCCAGAAGGCCGGTGCCGGGCGGGGAGCCGGTGCCGGGCGGGGTGGCCGACGACCGATCGCAGCGACGCTCGCGGTGACGGTGCTGGCCACCTGCGCGCTGGCCGGCGTGCTCGCGCTGTCGTACGGCTTCCCGCGCCGACTGGTCGGCGAGGGCTCGGTCTTCACCACCTCCGACTGGGAGAGCCGCTTCCTACGGCGTCCGCAGTGGGCGGAGGAGTACCGCTGGGCAGCCGACGCGGTGCGCGCCGCCGACGCCCGTCGGATCGGTCTGTCCCAGCGCAACGACGACTGGGAGTACCCCTGGTGGCTGCTGCTACGGGACGCCGACGGCGGGTCACCGGAGCTGCTGGCGCTCCAGTCGGTGCTGGACCACCGTCCGGCGGCCGACCCTGCGGAGATGGATGCGATCGTCTGCACCGGCAGCCGCCGGCTCTGCGCGGATCTCGTGCCGCCCGGCTGGCGGTTCGAGTTCCGGGACTACGTGGGCTACGCCCTGCCGACCGGTCGCTGAACCCGACGCGGTGGTCGGCTGTCCTGCGTCAACGCGCCACGGCGGGATGCAGCGTGGTCGGCCGGGTGGCGGTGGGCGCCTCGGCCACGGTCGCCACGATCCGGGGCAGCGCGCTGCGTACCCGGGTGCGGAAGGCGTGGTTGAGCAGCGCGTCGAGCTGCCACACCTGCTTCGGGAACTGGGTGCGGATCAGGAACCGCTCACGGATCCCGTCGATCGCGGTGGCGGCCAGCTCCACCGAGTGCAATCGAGGGTCGGGGCTCCACGTGACGTGGCTCAGCTCGCGTAGCTCGGCGTTGAGGTGCAGTCGCAGGCGGTGCAGCACCGGCGTCTGCCGGGTCACCACCAGCCGTCGATGGGTGAGTAGGAGAAGGTAGTCCCCCGACATCGGCCGATCGGGTCGGCCGCAGCGGGTGACCAGGATGGTGGCGTCGCCGGAGCCCACACAGCGACGGAACACCGGCATGTGGCGCGTGGCGGTCTGCACCGCCAGGCCGGCCTCGGAGGCGGCCGGGAGGAACGTTCGGGAGAAGACGTCCATGACCTGCCCAACGACGATGTTCGCTGGGTGACGTGGCTCACGGACATGCTTTTTGCAAATTCCACGTTACGTCTTGCACGGCCGATCGGGACCTATTCGACCGGCCTATCGACGCGCTCAGGCGAACTCGGTGACCAGCAGTTCGTCCAGCCACCCGGGCACGCTGGCGGCGAACTCGGCACGGCTCGGGTCGGTGGTGTCCAACGCCCGACGCCAGGACAACGCCCGGCTGGCCATGGTCACCCCGGCCGCGACCTCGGCCAGCCGGAGCAGGGTCGGCCGGTCGCAACGGTCCGTCCACGACTCCAGGTACGCGTCGCGCAGCCGAGCCAGCGCCGGGTCCCCCGCGTCGAGACCGCTGACGTACGCGACCGACCGCAGCGTCACCAGCAGCGTGCCGAACGGGTGCGCCACCGACGCGTCACCCCAGTCGAAGAACCGGTGGCCGTCGCCGGTGACGAAGACGTTCCCGTCGTGCAGGTCGTCGTGCTGGACGGTGGGCCCGATCGGCCCCTCGGCCAGCAGTCGGCACCGCTGCGCGTACTCGGGCAGCAGGGACCGCAACCGGTCGCGGGCCTCGGTGGTGAGCCCGTCCGGAGTGTCCAGCAGCAGAGCCGCGTCGTCGTCGAGCAACTCGGCGAGGTGCCCCGGCATCGCCTCCGGACGATGATCGGGTACGCCGAGACCGAACAGTTCGTCGACGTGCGCCGCGGTGGCCCGTTGCAGATCGGCATACTCGGGCAGGATCCGTTCCCACCGGGCCGGGTCCGGCTCGCTGGCCAGCGCCTCGCGCAGCGTCGCGCCGCCGTGCGGCAACAGCGCCCAGCGCCGCCGGGTGTCCACCGCGATCGGGTCGAGCACCCGTCCGGGCGCCAGCCGGGCCAAGGCGGCGGTCAGTGCCGTCTCGAAGCCGGTCCCCGCCGCGTTCGCCTTGAACCACACGTCACCGGCGTCGGTGGGCACCCGCCAGATCAGCGCCCACGGTCGGACGCGCGGCTCGACCGGACCGGTGATCCGCTGCCCGGTGCGGGCGAGCGTCTCGGCCACCCATTCCCACGCGGCGGCCCGCCACGTCCGGTCGTCCCAGTCGATGTGCGGTGCGGTCGCGGCGGTCACGGGGGCACGCTAGCCCGCTCCCGGCTCGACCCGCGACGGGTTTTACGCCGTACGGATCAGAGCAGCTCGACGATGGTGGCGTTGGCCATCCCACCGCCCTCGCACATGGTCTGCAGGCCGTACCGCACCCCGTTGTCGCGCATGTGGGCGAGCATCGTCGTCATGATCCGGGCACCGGAACCGCCGAGCGGGTGCCCGAGCGCGATGGCGCCGCCCCGAGGGTTGAGCCGCTCCGGGTCCGCCTCGGTCTCCGCCAACCAGGCCAGCGGCACCGGGGCGAACGCCTCGTTCACCTCGTACACCCCGATCTCCTCGATGCCCAGCCCGGCGCGGCGCAGCGCCTTCGCGGTGGCCGGGATCGGCGCGGTGAGCATGGCGACCGGGTCGTCGGCGGCGACCACGGCGGTGTGCACCCGGGCCAGCGGACGCAGGCCGTGCCGACTGGCCCACTCGCTGGTGGTGACGGCGAGCGCCGCCGCGCCGTCGGAGATCTGGGAGGCCGAACCGGCGGTGACCACGCCCTCCGGGTGGAACGGGGTGGCCAGTTCGCCGAGCTTCTCCAGCGAGGTGTCCCGACGGATGCCCTCGTCCGCGGTGAACTTCCCGCCGTCGGCCAGCGGCACCGGGGTCAGCTCGGCCTCGAACGCCCCGGCGTCCTGGGCAGCGGCGGCCTTCTCGTGGCTGGCCAGCGCGAACTCGTCGAGCTGGGTCCGGGACAGCCGCCAGCGTCGGGCGATCAGCTCCGCGCCGACGCCCTGGTTGAACGGCAGCGGCGAGTCCTCGGCGACCCCTTCGACGCCCTGGTAGCGGGCCAGGATCTGCCCGCTGAACGGCAGCCCGCCCGCCGCGCTGGAGCCCATCGGCACCCGGGTCATCGACTCGACGCCGCCGGCCACCACCAGATCGGCCTGTCCGGAGAGCACGGTGGCGGCGGCGAAGTGCAGGGCCTGCTGGCTGGAGCCGCACTGCCGGTCGACCGTGGTGCCGGGCACCGACTCGGGCCAGCCGGCCGCGAGGACGGCGTTGCGGGCGACGTTCCACGACTGCTCGCCGACCTGGGAGACACAGCCCCACACCACGTCGTCGACGAGCGTCGGGTCGATGCCGGTGCGTTCGGCGAGGGCACGCAGCACGTGCGCCGACAGGTCCACCGGGTGGACCGTGGCCAGGCTGCCCTTGCGCCGCCCGACCGGGGTACGCACCGCGCCGACGATAACCGCGTCACTCATGTCTACTCCCCGGTAACCTGGGCTGCTCCCGATCCTACGCCGCCGTCGCGGCGACGTCGTCGCCCGTGGGCACCGGCATGCCGGTCACCTGTCGCGCTGGCATGCTGGTCGGGTGACGTTCGAGACGGTCGCCCGGCAGTGGCGGGTACGCCCCGCCCTGCCGATCCTCAAACTGGCCGGCGCGGTCGGCGTACTCGCCCTGGGACTGCTGCTCGCCGACGGTGACCTGCTCCGGCCGGCGCTCGGCGTACTGGCCGGCGCGGCCCTCGCCGCCTGGGGCGTACGGGACCTGGTCGCACCGGTCCGGCTCGCCGTGGACGCCGACGGCGTCACCGTGCCGACCGGGTGGTGGACCGGGCGACGGCACCTGCCCTGGTCGACGATCGAGACCATCGAGGTGAACCGCCGGGCCGGGCGCGGGGTGAGCGGTCCGGTGTTGGAGATCGACACCGGCGGGTCGCTGCACCTGTTCACCCGACAGGACCTGGACACCGACCCCGACGAGGTGGCCGACGCCCTCCGGGCCGCCCGACCGACCGACCAGTCCGGCGGTGGGCTCAGCCGAGCAGGGTGAACGTGCGGAACAGGGCCAGCACCAGCAGCACCACCAGGAGGAACGCGCCGCCGGTGAGCTGCACCAGCGTCCGGTGGGACCGGGGCGCGTACGCCAGCACCAGCGCCATCAGCGCGCCGAAGACCAGGCCGCCCAGGTGACCGGCGATCGAGATCTGCGGCACGGTGAACGTGAAGATCAGGTTGATCACCAGGATCGGCACGATGGCTGACGTGTCCCGACCCAGCCGCCGCATGATCACGAAGGTCGCCGCGAAGAGGCCGAAGATGGCGGTGGAGGCACCGGCCGACATCTGGTTGGGCGCGCTGAACACGTACACGGCGACGTTGCCGCCGAAACCGGCGATGAAGTAGAGCGCGATGAAACGCAGTGGCCCGAGCACCGCCTCCAGGGACCGGCCGAGGACCCAGAGCGCCCACATGTTGAGCAGCAGGTGCACCACGCCGTAGTGCAGGAACATCGCGGTGACCAGGCGATACCACTGACCCTCGGCGACGCCGCCGATGCTGCCGTCGAGGAACATCGCCCGGCCGAGCACCGCACCCCACTCGGTCAGCGGGGTGCTCCCGCCGAGCAGGCCGCCGAAGCCGGAGCCACCGGCCGCCGCGTCCCCGCCCCGGTCGGAGGCGATCGAGATCAGCATCACCACGAGGTTGATGCCGATCAGCGTCTTCGTCACGTACCCGAGCCGACCGGTCTCGCCACCGCCGAAGGCGGTGCGCGCCGGGCGTACGCTCCGGCGTCCCTGCGCCACGCACTCCGGGCACTGGAACCCGACCGACGCCTCGTTCATGCAGTCCGGGCAGATCGACCGGTCGCAGCGGGTGCAGCGGACGTACGTCTCCCGGCCCGGGTGGCGGTAACAGACCGGTGTGGTCGGCGGGGATTCGCTCACCGGGTGACCCAGGTGCCCGAGCGCTCAGTCATGCGAGCAAAGGTACCTCGGACCACCGATGGGACGGGTCAGGCGACCGTACGGCCGGTCGGTGCCCGCCGCGCCCAGGCCCGGGCGGCGGGCACCACCTGTGGCGGCCGGTGTCAGGCCGACTGCCGCTCGATCTCGACGCGCTCGATGACCACGTCCTGCAGCGGCCGGTCGCTCGGGCCGGTCGGCGTGTTGGCGATCGAGTCGATCACCTTCGCGGACTGCTCGTCGGCCACCGCACCGAAGATGGTGTGTCGGTTGTTCAGGTGCGGGGTCGGCGAGACCGTGATGAAGAACTGCGAGCCGTTGGTGCCGGGCCCGGCGTTCGCCATCGCCAGCAGGTACGGCCGGTCGAACCGCAGCTCGGGGTGGAACTCGTCGGCGAAGGTGTAGCCCGGACCACCGCGACCGGTGCCGGTCGGGTCGCCCATCTGGACCATGAAGCCGCTGATCACGCGGTGCGAGATGGTGCCGTCGTAGTACGGCCCGTTGCCCGGCTTGCCGGTGCGCGGGTCGGTGTACTCACGCGTGCCCTCGGCCAGGTCGACGAAGTTGCGAACCGTCTTCGGCGCGTGGTTGGGGAAGAGCTCCAGCCGGATCGGGCCGGCGTTGGTGTGCAAGGTGGCGTAGACAGCCTCGGCCACGGGTACTCCTTATTCGTTGGTCAGTTCCTTGCGGATCCTCCCATGTGCCCGATCTGGACATGCGGAGGCATCCGAAGGTGGAGGATGAGACGAAGCAACTCCCAGGAGGTGGGACCGTGTTTGGAATCGGGCGCCGCAGGACTGAGGGGCAGTTGGCCCGGGCCGAGCTCAATCGGGGGATCGGTCACCTGAGGCTGGCCGCCACGCACGCGGCGAAGGGAGCCGGGTCCACTGTCGGCCCGCGCGTCCAGACGGCCCGCGACGCGGTGGCACCGACCGCGGTGCTGGTCCGGGACCGTGCCGCGAGCGGCCTCGCCACCACGGCCGCCGCGATGGCACCCCTGGCCCTGGCCATGCGCCACGCACAGGCCGAGGCCGCCGGTCGGGCCGCGTCAGGCAAGAAGGTCGTCGCCAAGCAGGCCGCGGCCGCCAGGAAGGTCAAGGCGAAGAACATGAAGAAGATGAAGCGGAAGAAGTCCCGCCGCAGCGGGACCATGCTGGCCGGGATGCTCGCCGCCGGCGTGGTGGCCGGGCTGGCCGGTGCGATCGCACTGCGACGCCACCGCGAGCAGCAGGAGTGGACCGAGTACGACGCGACCACGACGCTGGAGCCGATGCACGAGGAGGTGGAGACCATCGAGGTGCGTACGACCGCCCCGTCGGGGGTCGCGAAGGCGTCGACCGGAGCCGGCAGCTCGACGGTGGTCTCCGGTGACAGCGCGTCGACCACCGCGCCGCCGAAGCCGTCCCCGGTGACGCCGACGGACAAGGTGCCGTCGGTCGCCGAGGGTGCCCGGACCACGAGCGGTCGTCCCGCCGACGACCTCACCACCGCCCTGAGCAAGGCGCCCAGCAAGTCCAACGGGCGCGCCTGATTTCGCGGTCCCGCCTCCGCCCCGCCACCTCGGCGGGGCGGGCGGGCTGCGGGTTCAGAGCCAGTCGTTGCGGCGGAACCACCGATAGAGCGTCAGCGAGATGGTGAGCATCAACGCCAGCACCACCGGGTAGCCGTACACGATCTTCAGCTCGGGCATGAACTCGAAGTTCATGCCGTATATCCCGGCGATCGCCGTCCACACCGCCGCGATGGCGGCCCAGGCGGCGATCTTGCGCATGTCGTTGTTCTGGTCGACGGTCACCTGGGCCAGTCGGGCCTGCAGGATCGAGTTCAACAGGTCGTCGTACGAGTTGACCTGCTCGACGGTGCGGCTGAGGTGGTCCTGCACGTCGCGGAAGTAGCGACGGACCTCCTTGGGCACCTCGCGGCTCATCTGGGCGGTGAGCGCGAGCAACGGCCGCTGCAACGGCATCACCGCCCGCTTGAACTCCACCAGCTCCCGCTTCATCTGATAGATCCGCTGGATCCGGCCGCTGGCCTGCCGGTCGAAGACCTCCGTCTCCAGCACGTCCATGTCGTCTTCGAGCTGGTCGGCGACCTCCAGGTACAGGTCGACCACCCGGTCCGTGATCGCGTACGCGACCGCCCAGGGGCCGTGCAGCAGCAGCTCCCGCCGCGCCTCCAACTCCTCGCGGACCGGCGCCAGCCGGCAGGCGTCACCGTGCCGGACGCTGATCAGGAAGTGCGGGCCGATGAAGAGCATCACCTGCCCGGTCTCCACCACGTCGGTCTTCTCGGTCAGCTCGGTGTGCTCGCAGTAGCGCGCGGTGCGCAGCACCAGGAAGCTGACCTCGCCGAAGCGCTCCAGCTTGGGCCGCTGGTGCGCCTTGACCGCGTCCTCCACGGCCAGCTCGTGCAGCCCGTAGGTGGCGGCGATCTCGCTCATCTCGGTCAGGTCCGGCTCGTGCAGACCGAGCCAGACGAAGCCGTTCTCGGCGCGCCGCGCCTCGGCGAGCGCTTCGGCGTAGCCGCAGTCACCGCCCTGCCGTCGCCCGTCGAGATAGAGCGCGCAGTCCACCACGGCGCTGCGTCGAGGACCCACCGGAGCCTCCACCCGCTGGGACCCGTCCGGGTTGAGCCGGCGGGTCACCGCGCGTACCGGCGACCAGGCGCGGGAACGCGGCGACCGGGCGAGCGGCGGCGGGACCGGCTGGGCGTCGGTCTGGTCACCGCCGGTGGGGGCGGTCCCCTCCCGTTGCATCCGCTCCGTCATCACGCCCCCCGTCCGCGCTCGGCTGCGGCTTGCAGGGTACGCCGCCGTACCGATCATGGCGGTGGCGCGGCGGCGGAGGGGTGGCGCCGGACGGACCGGATCGCATCGGGGGGTGAGGGGGCGATCCGGCCCGCCCGGCGCCGTGGGGGCGGGGGGTTGTGCTGACCGCGTCACACCACAGTGCGGGCGGTCGGGCCGCACCCCGACATCGGCGTCACGCCGGCCGGAACCGGCGTGACCTGCACTACATGTGGTGAAGGACGCTCGCAGCATTGTGGGCCGCCAGCCGCCACAGCGGGAGTCCCGAGCACGCCGGTATCGCCGTTCTGTCGGAAACCCGACAGATTTTCAGCCTCGGACCGCCTCCATCGCCTCGGCCAGGCGTCGGACTCCCTCGTCGATGCGATCGGCGGTCACCGCCGAGTACGCCAGACGCAGCGCGTGCTGGCCACCGTCCACCACGAAGTCGCTGCCCTTGACCACCGCGACGCCGCGCTCGGCCGCGGCCGGGGCGAGCTTGTCGACGAGGACGTCCTCGGGCAGCTCGACCCAGAGGAAGTAGCCGCCGTCCGGCTCCACGAACCGGGCCTCGGGGATGTGCCGCCGCAGCGCCTCGGCCAGCGCACCGGCCCGCTCGCCGAGCGCCGCCCGGACCGTCTCGATCGACCGGGCGATGTCGCCGGAGACGCAGAACTGGTGAACGATCGCCTGCGCCACCATGCCCGGCGAGATATAGAGGCTGGTGGCCTTCTTCGCGATGTCGGAGATCAGGTCGGCCGGACCGACCAGGTAGCCCACCCGGACGCCGGGGCAGACCGTCTTGGTGAAGCTGGAGGCGTGCACCACGACGTTCCGGGTGTCCAGCGACAGCATCGACGGCAGCGGCTCACCCCGGAACCGCACGTCGGCGTACGGGTCGTCCTCGAAGATCGTGAAGCCGTACTCGGCGGCCAGGTCGAGCAGCTCACGCCGCTTGTCCTCGGAGAGCGTCACGCCGGCCGGGTTCTGGTAGTTCGGGATCACGTGCGCCAGACGCGGCCGCACCCCGGACTCCAGCAGCTTGCGCAGCTCGGCGGTGTCCAGACCGTCCGGCTGGATGGTGACGCCGTGCACCTCGGCGCCCATCCGCTGCAGGTTCAGCAGGGTCCGGTCGTAGGTCGGCCGCTCCACCACCACCGCGTCACCCGAGCGGACCAAGTGGTCGAAGAGGAAGGCGTCGGCCTGCAACGAACCGTTGGTGATCAGCACCTGCTCGGCCGTGACCCCGTGCTTCTCCGCGACCCACTGACGCAGCGGCAGGTAGCCGACGGAGGTGCCGTACGCGGTCACCCCGGCGGGATCGGCGTCGAACGCGCGGACGGCGGCGGCCTTGAGCCCTTCGACATCGACGATGTCCAGAGAGGGGGCGCCACGGGCGAAGGAGATCAGCTGCTCGGCGGTCATGGCTGTTCAGCGTACGGGCGGCGGCCGGGTGAGCGCGTACGGCACGGCGATGTCCGCATCCTGAGCCACCGAGTCGGGTGAACCGGTGCGGACCGGGCGTCCCGCCCGCACGGACCGACCGAGTAGCAGGTCAGGCCGGACGACGGATCAGGCCGCGACCGCCTGGGGCGCGGCGGTGAAGGCGGGCTCGTCGGGAAGCGACCGATCCGGGGCCTGCTGCCGGGACAGCCCGGCCACGTGCAGGCCGAGCAGGGCGATCAACTGTCCCCAGTCGAAGTAGGACCGCCAGGCGGCAATCCGGCCCCGGCGTACCCGGACCATGTCCACCACCTCCCAGGAGACGGTGCGTCCGGTGGGGGCCACCGTGCCGAACGGGGTGTGCAGCACACCGGTGTGGGTGCCGGTGAGCCGCTGCTCGACCGCCGCCCCACCGGCCGTACGCACCGAACCCAGCACGTCGACCCGCAGGTCCGGAAAGGCACCCGTCCAGGTACGCAGCAGGGCGGGCAACTCGACCGGCCGGACCGTCACACCGGGCATCGCGTAGTACCCGTCCCGGGCGTACAGGTCGGGGAGTCGGGCCACGTCCCGTCGCAGGAGCATGGCGTACTGCTGCTCGACCAACTGGTCCGCGCCGCGCATGTCGACCTCCTCGCGTGCGCGTCTCGGCCCGCGCCCGCACCCAACCCATACCCCCGGTCCGGCCGGTCCACACCAGTGGAGAAGTCCGCCCGAGCGGACATCGCCGCAGCTCGGCACCGGCGGCTACTGTTCTTGGGGTGTCCACCGAGCCGCTGCGCTGCGCCGGAGCGCTGATCGTCCACCCCGACGGGCGCATCTTCTTCCAACGCCGCTCGCCACACCGCCGTCTCTTCCCGAACAGTTGGGACATCGTCGGCGGGCACCTCGAACCCGGCGAGACCTTCGAGCAGGCGCTGCGCCGGGAGGTCACCGAGGAGACCGGCTGGCGGGTCTCGGAGATCATCGCGCTGGTCGGCGAGTACCGGTACGTCGGCGACGACGGCCTGGCCCGGCTCGAGAGCGACTGGCTGGTCCGGGTCGACGGCGACCTGACGGCGCCGGTCCTGGAGGTCGGCAAGCACACCGAGTACCGCTGGCTCGGCCCGGCCGACCTCGACCTGCTCGACGAGGACCGCGACGTCAACGACGGGCTGATCCGGCGGATCGCCGAGGAGGCCTTCGAACTCCTGGGTCCGACCGGTTCGTGAGCGACAGCGTCGGGCTCGCCGCGCACCGGTACGTGGCGCTGGTCGCCCCCGTCCTCGACCGGGTGGTCCGCGCGGCGATACAGGCCGGTCAGGACGGCGGCGGAGCGGAACTCAGCCAGCGGTACGGCGGCATGCCCGCCACCAGCTTCCTGGTGGAGATGCGGACACGCCTGGCGGCCGGTGGCACGGTCGACGGTGCCGGATTCGCCGCGATCACCCGGTACCGGGACCCGATCGCCTGTCAACGGGCGCTGGACCGACACGTCGCGTACGGGATGATCCACCGGCGGCCGGACGGCGGGCTCACCGCCACCGAACGCGGCAGCGCGTTCCTCGCCGAGCTGTACCAGGTGCACGCCGAGGTGACCGAGGAACTCTGGGCCGGTCACGACGACCGGGTGCAGCGGTCGACCGAGACCGCCGGGCGGCTGCTGACCGCCGCCCTGTCGCCGCGCGGTGACGAACCGGTGCCCAGCCCCGGCGCGTTCGACGCGGTCGCCCCGCCGTACGAGCCGGACGGCACCCCGTCGGGCGTGCTGCTGCTCAACCGGCTCGGCACGCTGCGGTACCACCGGGCCGACGCGCACACCGACGCCTGGGCGGCCGCCGGACACACCCCGGCGAGCATCGCCGAACTGACCGACGGGTCGCAATGGCGGGCCATCGAACTGGAGACCGACCGGCGGGCGGCCGGCCCGTACACCGCGCTGACCGCCGAGGAGCGACTGACCTTCCTCGCCGACCTGGCGGCCCTGCCCGGCTGACCCCCGACAGCCGGCCGCCGCGCGGCGCTATCCTCCTTCGGTGAACGCCGTGAGAACAGGAACTGATGTCGGCATGGTCGGGATGGTGCTGGCGGCCGGGGCCGGGCGCCGCCTGCGCCCGTACACCGACACGCTGCCCAAGGCGCTGGTCCCGGTGGACGGCGAGATCACCATCCTCGACATCGCACTGCACAACCTCGCCGAGGTGGGGCTGACCGACGTCGTCGTGGTGGTCGGCTACGCGGCGGACGCGGTCCGCGACCGCCAGGCCGACCTGGAACGCCGCCACGGCGTGACGCTCACCCTCGTGCACAACGACAAGGCCGAGGAGTGGAACAACGCGTACTCGCTCTGGCTGGCCCGCGACTGGTTCGCCCGGGGCGTGCTGCTGGTCAACGGCGACACCGTGCACCCGGTGAGCATCGAGAAGACGCTGCTGGCCGAGCGCGGGCCCGGCGTACTGCTCGCGGTCGACACCCTCAAGCCGCTGGCCGAGGAGGAGATGAAGACCACCTTCGACGCCGCTGGGCAGCTCACCCGGATCACCAAGCTGATGGACCCGGCGCAGGCGTACGGCGAGTACATCGGCGCGACGCTGATCGAGCCGCAGGTGGCCGGGGCGCTCGCCGACGCGCTGGAGGCGACCTGGCGACGCGACCCGAACCTGTACTACGAGGACGGATACCAGGAGTTCGCCGAGCGCGGTGGCGAGGTCCGCGCCGCGCCGATCGGTGACGTGTCCTGGGTCGAGGTCGACAACCACGACGACCTGGCCCGGGCGCGGGAGATCGCGTGCCGTTACTAGCCCGAACGGTCACCACACCGCTGTCGATCGAGGTCCGCCGAGGGGCCGTGGCCGACCTCGGCGCGTTGCTGGCCGACCGGCGGATCTCCGGCGGTGGCGACGTCGCGGTGGTGGTCGGCCCCGGACAGGGCGAGAAGATCGCCGACCTCTGCCGACCGTCGCTCGGCTCGGCCGACATCTTCACGGTGGCCGGCGGCACCGTCGACTCCGCCAACGAGCTGGGCGACCAGCTCCGGCGACGGCACTACGACGCGGTCGTCGGCATCGGCGGCGGCAAGACCATCGACACCGCCAAGTACGCCGCCACCCGCTACGCCATCCCGATGGTCACCGTGGCGACCAGCCTCGCCAACGACGGCATCGCCTCCCCCGTGGCGTCGCTGACCCACGAGGGCGGCAAGGGCTCGTACGGCGTGCACATCCCGATCGCCGTCCTGGTCGACCTCGACTTCGTGGAGAACGGGCCGGACCGGCAGACCCAGGCCGGCATCGGCGACGCGGTGAGCAACCTGAGCGCCTGCGCCGACTGGGAACTCGCCCACCAGGTACGCGACGAGCCGATCGACGGGCTCGCCGTGACGCTCGCCCGGACCGGGGCCGAGGCACTGGTCAACCACCCCGGCAAGATCACCGACGACGCGTTCCTCACCACGCTGGCCGAGGCGCTCATCCTCGGCGGGATCTCGATGTCGATCTGCGGTTCCAGCCGCCCGGCCAGCGGCGGCGACCACGAGATCTCACACGCCATCGACCACCTGTACCCGGGCACCGGCTCGCACGGCGAACAGGTCGGCCTCGGCGCGTTGTTCTGCACCTTCCTCCGGGGCGACCTGGAACGCTTCGGCCAGCTCAGCAGGTGCCTGCACCGGCACGGCCTGGCCGTCCGGCCGGCGGAGCTGGGCCTCACCGACGAGCAGTTCGTCGAGGCGGTCGCCTTCGCGCCGCGCACCCGACCGGACCGCTACACCATCCTCGAACACCTCGCGTTGTCCGCTGACGACATCCGGACCCGGCTGGGAGACTACGTTGACGCCCTCCGTGAGCACCTTGGCTGAGCCGTCCCACCCCACGGTCGCCGACTTCCACCGGGTCAACCGGGGCGGTGGCCTGTTCAGCGAGTCGGTGAGCCAGTGGATCGGTGCCGTCTTCGCGCTGGTCGCCCAGCGGCTCGGGCTGCGGCCGACCGCGTTGACCATCACCAACCTGGTGCTCGGGCTGGCCACCTCGGTCACCGTGGTCGCGCTCGCCGGGCCGGTCGCCGCCGGGGACGTACCCGCCTGGGTGGTCGGGTTGCTCGCGTTGGTCGGCTGGCAGATCGCGTACGCCCTGGACTGCGCCGACGGTCAGCTCGCCCGGGTCACCGGTCAGGGCAGCGCGGCCGGTGCCCGGGTCGACGTGCTCTGCGACGTGGCGGCCCAGATCGCCCTGGTCGCCGCGCTCTCCGCAACCGCCGTGGCGCAGGTGCCGTCGACGCCGGTGTGGTTGGTGGCGGCCTTCGCCGGCACCTGGATGGTCAACCTGGTGACCTCGGTGATGCAGTCCGGCCCGAACGCGGCCAGCATGGTCACCTCCACCAGCCTGCCGGTACGCCTGGCGAAGCTGGTCCGCGACTACGGCGCAGTGATCTTCGTAGCCGCGTTGGTGCTGGCCTTCGCCCCGGCGCTCGTCTTCTGGGTTCTCGTGGCGTTCACCGTCGTCAACGGTGGGTTCCTGCTCGCGAGCATCGCCTTCTCCGCCCGCGCCTCGCTCTAACAGGCAGGTAAGGAAGGGCACCTTATTAACGCCTCGTGCATAGCAAGGGCCCCCTGTTAACGCGGCCAGCCGACTTAGCCGCCTGACGCGGCAGCCGACAGACCGTCGGCGCAGGGCCAGCGACACCGTGCCGAGCGCGCCCCGGTCTCCAAGATCGTGCTCGATCCAGGATCGAGTGGCATCGACGCGCCGCGGTAGCCACTCGATCCCCGATCGAGTGGCTACCGGGTGCGATCACGACAGGTTGCGCTCGTCGCTTTCGAGGGAGTCGACGAGCGCTCGGCAGCCGTAGGCGCCGACGGCAGCACGGGCCTCCGATGAGGTCAGGCCCGACCAACGGGCCCGAGCGCCCCCGCTACACGCCATCCACTCCCGCCCTGGGCAGGCCTAGCTTGTCGATCAAGGAGTTGTGGCTGTCGACTCATGCCGCTTTTTGCGACTGCCGCAACTCCATGATCGACGCAAGAGGCGCGGGGCACGCGCGGGGGACACGCGAGCATCCGGTGCGGGAAGCGGGGGCGCAGAGGACAGGGGGCGGGGGCGCAGGGGGCGGGGGGGCGCAGGGGGCGGGGGTGGTCAGCGGAGGGAGGCGTACACGTCGATGAGGCGCTTGGTGACCACCTCGGGGTGGAAGGTGCGGTCGTAGCGGGCGCGGGCGGGCCCGGCCAGGGCGGCGGCTCCGGCGGCGGCCACCGGCAGGGCGGCGGCCAGGGCCGCCGGGTCGGGCGGCACCACCCAGCCGGCCTCCCCGGCGCGGATCCCGGTCGGCAGGGCGGACTGGTGTGGAGTGACGACCGCGTCGACGTGACCGAACACGCCTGCGGCATCGGCCTGACCGACGGAGCCAACGAAAACGCCGGAGCCCGGAACGCTGGAGCCGGGAACGCTGGAGCCGGGAACGCTGGAGCCGGCGGGGCCGACCGGGCCACCGGGGCTGGGCGGGGCCGAGGCCGAGGCGGCCACGGCCGGGCCGGTGCCGGCGGGTTCGCGGGGAGTGTCGGCGCCGACCAGGTACGGGATGCCGCCCAGCGCGGTGCCGAGCACCGGCCGTCCGCTGGCCAGCGCCTCGATGATCACGGTGGGCAGCACGTCGTGCCAGGTGGAGGTCGCCAGCACCACGGCGCTCGCGTTCAGCGCCTCGCGGACTCCGGCCCGGTCGAGCGGGCCGAGGAAGGTGACGTCGGCACGTTCGGCCGCCGCCGCCTCGACCAGTGGGCGCAGTTCGCCGTCACCGGCCACGCGCAGCGGCCCCAGCGCGCCGTCCGGGTGTCGCCGCCACGCCTCCAGCAGCAGGTCGAGCCCCTTCTCGGGGGAGAGCCGACCGAGGAAGAGGAAGCCCCGGCCCAACGGCGCGGGATTGCCCGGGTCCGGGATGGCGTTGGGCTTGACCACGATCCGGTCGTCCGGGATGCCGTAGTCGCGCAGGTGGTCGGCGACGGCACTGGTCAGCGCGATGAACCGGTCCACCGACTTCCAGGTGCCCCGGTGCACGGCCAGGGTGGTCGCCATCAGTGCGCTCTGCACCCGCGAACCCCGGTAGCAGCGGTGCACCACCGCAGGTACGCCCAGCGTCCGGCCCCGGCAGTCCTGGCAGATCACCCCGTCGCGGAAGTACAGGCCGGAGGAGCAGACCTGGCGGTAGTTGTGCACCGTCTGCACCACGGGCACGCCGTGCCGGTGCGCGGTCCGCACCACCCAGGGCGAGAGCAGCGGGTACGGGTTGTGCAGGTGCAACACGTCCGGACGGTGCTCGGTGAGCAGCCGACTCAGCTCCTGCTGCGCCCGGGGGGCGTAGATCGGGGAGATCGGCAGCAGCGCCTTCGCCGACTTCGGCATCGACGGGATCTCGTCGGAGCTGCGCAGGAACGGCAGCACCTCGACGCCTGCCGCCGCGAGCTGGGAGATCTCCACGTCGACGATGGTGTTCTCGCCGGACGGCTGGGCTTCCCGGTACCGGTTGTGCGCCACCACAATCTTCACGGCAAAGAAGGCTACCGTTGACCTGTGCCCGAACTACCGGAGGTAGAGGCGCTCGCAGGCTACCTGCGACAGCGCGCAGTGGGCCGGCGTGTCGACCGGTTGGAGGTCGCCGCGATCAGCGCCCTGAAGACGTACGACCCGGCGCCGAGCGCGGTCGTCGGCCGGACCGTGACCGACGCCCGGCGGCACGGCAAGTTCATCGATGTCGTCTTCGACGGCGCCCTGCACCTGGTGGTCCACCTGGCCCGCGCGGGTTGGCTGCACTACCGGGAGGCGTTCGCCTCGACCGTCCCGCTTCGCCCCGGAAAGGGGCCGATCGCCCTCCGGGTACGCCTCGACGACGGCTCCGGCTTCGACCTGACCGAGGCCGGTACGCAGAAGAAGCTCGCCGCCTATCTGGTCACCGACCCGCAGGAGGTGCCCGGGGTGGCCAAGCTCGGGCCGGACGCGATCGCCGCCGACCTGGGCACCTTCGCCGAGGCGCTGCGCAGCCGCCGGGGCCAGGTCAAGGGGATACTCACCGACCAGTCCGTCCTGGCCGGGGTGGGTAACGCGTACTCGGACGAGATCCTGCACGCCGCGAAGCTGTCGCCGTTCGCGCTGACCGACCGGCTCAGCGACGACCAGATGGCGACGCTGCACGCGGCGACCCGCCGGGTGCTCGGCGACGCGGTGACCCGCTCGCTGGGACAGCGCGCCGCGGAGCTCAAGAGCGAGAAGCGCTCCGGGCTGAAGGTGCACGCTCGCACCGGGCTGCCCTGTCCGGTCTGCGGGGACACCGTCCGGCAGGTCTCGTTCGCCGATTCGAGCCTCCAGTACTGCCCCACCTGCCAGACCGGCGGCAGGCCGCTGGCTGACCGACGGTTGTCCCGACTTGTACGGTGAGTGACGTTGCTCATCGACTACAGAGCGGAATCGGACGTGGGTGCCGAACCACCGCTCGGACGCTCTACCCGGGCCACAATCCATCGGTATAGTGGCCCGGTCCCCGGCTTCCGGACGGCGCGAAGTCGGCCAGATCCCAGGCGAACACGAGTCTGTCGCGCAATGTCCTCCGGGTCGCCGACGGGCGCGGACCCGCGTGGGAAGCTGGAACGGTGGGCGACGCGAGCCCTCACAGCGAGTGAGCGGCGCGTGTCATGCGGGAGGACATGGTGAGGTGACGACTAGCCTCCAGCGCCCGGTGACCAACGAAGGCCGGAGCAAATTCGTGCGGCACGTCGACAGCTTCGAGATCCAGCCGCCGAGCCCACCCTCCACCAGCGGCGTACCGCGATCGGTGTGGGCGCGGGCGCGGCGACGCGTCTCCCGCTGGCACCGTCCGTACACGGCGATCCTGCTGCTGCTCGACTTCGCCGCCGTCGCCTTCTCCAGCTACACCGCGATCCACAGCTTCGACCAGGCCACCGCCGGTTTCTACGACGCGCAGAACGACCCGACCTGGTTCTTCACCGTGGCCTTCCTGCTGTTGCCGTTGGGTTGGCTGGTGGTCCTGTGGTTCAACGGCGCCTACGACCGGCGCTGTCTCGGGCTCGGGCCGGACGAGTTCAAGCGGGTGATCCGCGCGGGGGTCGCGGCCTGCGCCACGGTGTCGTTCCTCGCCTTCGCCACCAAGACCGACCTGTCCCGGTTCACCGTCGGCACCGCCCTGCTGATGGCCCTGCTGCTGATCCTGCTGGGCCGGATCCTGGCCCGTTTCGTGCTGCACGTGGTCCGGCGCAACATCCAGCAGGCGGCGCACCGGATGGTGCTGGTCGGCACGCTGCCGGACTGCCTGGAGGTCTACACGGCGGTCACCCGCAACCCGTCGGCCGGGCTGGTCCCGGTCGCCATCCACATCACCGACGGGTACGCGGCAGCCCGGGGCGTGCAGACCCCCGTGCCGGTGTACGCCGGCCGCGACGTGCTGGCACTGGTCCGCGAGGTCGGTGGCGACACCATCGCGGTCTGCGGCTCGGCCAGCTCCGAGCCCGGCGAGTTGCGCCGACTGGCCTGGCAGTTGGAGGGCTCCGGGGTCGACCTGGTGGTGGCCCCGCAGTTGACCGACATCGCCGGCCCCCGGGTGCACATCCGCCCGATCGAGGGTCTGCCGCTGCTGCACGTCGAGGAGCCGACCCTGTCCGGGCCGGCGCTGCTGGCCAAGAGCATGATGGACCGGGTCGCCGCCGGCCTCGGCCTGCTGATGCTGGTGCCGGTCTTCATCGCCATCGCCGTCGCGATCCGGATCTCCGACCCGGGTCCGGTCTTCTTCCGCCAGCCCCGGGTGGGGCACGAGGGACGGACGTTCCGGGTGTGGAAGTTCCGCACCATGTACGTCGACGCGGAGGACCGGCTGGCCAGCCTGACCGACCAGAACGAGACCGACGGCATGCTGTTCAAGATGAAGCAGGATCCCCGGGTCTTCCCGGTGGGCCGCTTCCTGCGCGCCTCGTCGCTGGACGAACTGCCTCAGTTGATCAACGTGCTCAAGGGTGAGATGTCGCTGGTCGGGCCGCGCCCGCTGCCCGCCGACGACGGTGACTTCCTGGGCGACGTACGACGTCGACTGCTGGTCCGTCCCGGTATGACCGGCCTATGGCAGGTCTCCGGCCGCTCGGACCTGTCCTGGGACGAGGCCGTCCGACTGGACCTCTACTACGTCGACAACTGGTCGCTGGCGTACGACCTGAGCATCCTGTGGCGCACGGTGGGCGTCGTGCTGGCCCGCAAGGGCGCGTACTGACTCTTGGCCCGGCGGCCGGAAACGACCAGGATCGTCGGCGTGGGTGGCAACCTCTCCGCCGTCGTCGGCGTCATCTCCCTGGTCGCCGTGCTGGCCGGGGCCCTGTACGCCGTCGGTCGGCTGCGTGGTCGCCGTGGCATCGCCACCCCGGGCCAGCGGGCCACCTACGAGGTGCTGCACACCGCCGGGCTGGCCGCCGAACCGCTGCGTTCCGGGCTGAACCCGGCCGGCGCGGCCAAGGCCGCCCGCCACCTGCGCACCCTGGTCGGTGCCGAGGGGCTGGCGTTGACCGACACCGACGACCTGCTCGCCCTGGACGGGCGGGGCGCACACCACGGTGACCAGCTACGCGCGGCGGCCCAGCGGGTGGTGGCGTCGGAGCGCTCGACGGTGCTCGGCGAGGCGGAGCTGTTCTGCGACCGCGTGGACTGCCCGGTGCGAGGCGCGGTGGTGGCCCCGCTGGCGGGCGCAGAGGGCCGGATAGCCGGTGCCCTGGTCGCCGTCACCGACGGGGTTCCCGCGCCCGGTCTGGTGCAGGCCACCCTGGAGACCGCGCACTGGGCGGGCAGCCAGCTCGCCCTCGCCGAACTGGACTCGTCCCGGGAGCGGCTGGCCCGCGCCGAGGTACGGGCGCTGCGGGCGCAGATCAGCCCGCACTTCATCTACAACGCGCTGACCGCGATCGGCTCGTTCGTCCGCACCGACCCGGAGCGGGCGCGGGAGCTGATCCTGGAGTTCGCCGAGTTCACCCGCTACTCCTTCCGCGCGCACGGGGAGTTCACCACGTTGGCCGAGGAGCTGCGGTCGATCGACCGCTACCTGACCATCGAGCGGGCCAGGTTCGGCGACCGGCTCCAGGTCCGGCTCCAGATCGCCCCCGAGGTGCTGCCGGTTACCCTGCCGTTCCTGTGCCTGCAACCACTGGTGGAGAACGCGGTCCGGCACGGCTTGTCGCGCAAGCCCGGCACGGGCATGGTGAGCATCGAGGCCCGGGATGCGGGAGCCGAGTGCCACATCACGGTGGAGGACGACGGAGTGGGGATGGATCCGGCCACGTTGACCGCCGGGATCGCCGAGTTGGCCGGCGCCACCGGCGACCCCGGCGACGACCCGGGCCAGCACGTCGGCCTCTCGAACGTCGACGAACGACTCAGGTCGGTCTTCGGTGACGACTTCGGCCTGGTCGTGGAGACGGGCCTGGGCTCGGGAACGAAGGTGAGCATGCGGGTGCCGAAGTTCCATCCCGGCGTACGGGCCGGCTCGTGACCGGCAACGGCGGCCCGGCGGCCCCCGGTTTCCTGCGCGTCCTCGCGGTGGACGACGAACCGCCCGCGCTCGACGAGTTGGCGTACCACCTGCGCGCCGATCCCCGGGTGGCCCGGCTGCACACGGCCGGCGACGCCACCGAGGCGCTGCGGGTGCTCCGCGACGGCGACATCGACGTGGTCTTCCTGGACATCCGGATGCCTGGCCTGGACGGCATGGAGCTGGCCCGGGTGCTGCGCCGGTTCGCCCGGCCACCGGCGATCGTCTTCGTCACCGCGTACGACGACGGCGCGGCCGACGCCTTCGACCTCGGCGCCACCGACTACGTCCGGAAGCCGGTCCGGTCCGAGCGGCTCTCCGAGGCGTTGCGCCGGGTGGTCGGCTCGCGGGTGGTGCCGTCGCATCCGGCCGCGCTGGCCCGGGCTGAGGAGGACCCCACCATCCCGGTCGAGTTGGCCGGCAGCACCCGGATGCTGCCCCGCTCGGCGGTGCGGTGGGTGGAGGCGCAGGGCGACTACGCCCGGCTGCACACCGTGGACGGTGCCCACCTGGTCCGGGTCTCGCTGGCGACGCTCGCCGAACGCTGGGCCGACGCCGGTTTCGTCCGGATCCACCGGTCGTATCTGGTGCAGCTCCGGCTGATCGCCGAGCTGCGGCTGGTCAACTCCGGGTACGTGGTGGTGGTCGACGGCACGGAGCTGTCGGTAAGCCGGCGGCACATCCGGGAACTCAAGGACAAGCTGGTCCGCGCCGCGAAGCAGGAGTGGAGCCGCTGACGGTGTGACCGGCGTACACCGGGTTATCCACAGGCTGCATCGGTTGTCCACAGGTTGTGCACAGCCCTCTTGACATTCCTGTCCGGCGGACGAGACTGCCGGGGTGGCCGCTGCCGACGATCCCGTCCCGGCGCCCGGGGCGGCGGCACGGCCCGGGGCGCAGCCCCGCCACGCCGACGCCGGTCGCGTGCCGCCGCAGGGCGGCCCCCCGACACCCGAGGCGCCCACGCGCACCCGGGTGGTGCTGGCCGAGGTGTCGCAGCGGCAGCGCCCTGCCGCCGGTACGCACACCGAGCTCACCCAGCAGACCCGGGTCGGAGAAGCCCTGGTCCGGGGACTGGTCCGCGCCCAGTTGGCGCTGGCGTTGCAACTGTCGGCGGTGGTGCTGGTCGGGCTGGGCGGCCTGCCGTTGCTGTTCGCCATCGCGCCGTCGGTCGGGCGGATGACCGTGCTCGGCGTCAATCTGCCGTGGCTGCTGCTCGGCGCGCTCTCCTTCCCGTTCCTGGTGGCGGTGGGCTGGACGTACGTACGGCTGGCCGAGCGCAACGAGCAGGACTTCACCGACCTGGTCCGGCGGCCGGAGCGCTGAATGGGCAACGACCTCGTCGTACCCGCGATCGTGGCGGTCACCCTGATCACCCTGGGGATCGGGTTCTACGGGCTGCGGCTGGCCCGCACCACCTCCGATTTCCTGGTCGCCTCGCGGGTGGTCAGCCCGACCTGGAACGCCGCCGCGATCGGCGGGGAGTACCTGTCGGCGGCGAGCTTCCTCGGCGTGGCGGGCCTGGTCCTCAAATACGGCGTCGACGTGCTCTGGTACCCGGTCGGTTTCGCCGCCGGCTACCTGGCCCTGCTGCTCTTCGTGGCCGCACCGCTGCGCCGCTCCGGGGCGTTCACCCTGCCCGACTTCTGCGAGATGCGGCTCGGTTCCCGCCGCCTGCGCACGCTGGCCACCGTCTTCGTGATCTTCATCGGGTGGCTCTATCTGGTGCCGCAGTTGCAGGGCGCCGGGCTGACGCTGGCCACGCTGGCCGGCTCGCCGTACCCGGTGGGTGCCCTGGTGGTGGCCGCGGTGGTGACCGCCAACGTGGCACTCGGCGGAATGCGCGCGGTCACCTTCGTGCAGGCGTTCCAGTACTGGCTCAAGCTGACCGCGCTCGCCGTACCCGCGATCTTCCTCGCCCTCCAGTGGCAGGCCGACGGGCGTCCGCCGGTGACGCCGCCCGACGGGCCGACCTTCCGGACCGCGACCACCGTCGTGGTCGAGCACCGCGCGGTGCTCACGCTGCCCGACGGTGAGACCCGGGAGGTACGCCCCGGCGACGAGTTGACCTTCGCAGCCGGTGAGCCGGTGCCGGAGGTCTCCGGGGTGGCGAACGGGTCCGCCGAGTGGCTGCTGCCCAGCACCGCCGCCGACGACGACCGGGGACTGTTCGCCACGTACTCGCTGATCCTGGCGACCTTCCTGGGCACCATGGGGTTACCGCACGTCCTCGTACGCTTCTATACGAATCCGGACGGCGCAGCCGCCCGCCGGACCACGCTCGTGGTGCTGGCGCTGGTCGGGGTCTTCTACCTGTTACCCACGATCTACGGCGTACTCGGCCGGATCTACACCCCGCAACTGCTGGTCACCGGGCAGACCGACGCGGTGGTGGTGCTGCTGCCCGAAGCGGCGCTCGGCGCCGGGACCACCGGCCGACTGCTGGCCGCCCTGGTCGCCGCTGGCGCCTTCGCGGCCTTCCTGTCCACCTCGTCCGGCCTGCTCACCAGCGTCGCCGGAGTGATCTCCACGGACGTGCTCGGTCGTGGCTCGGTACGCGGCTTCCGGCTGGCCACCGTGATCGCGGGCGGAGTGCCGACGGTGCTCGCGTTGAACGTCTCCGGGCTGGACGTCTCGCAGGTGGTCGGGCTGGCGTTCGCCGTCGCCGCGTCCAGCTTCTGCCCGCTGCTGGTACTCGGCATCTGGTGGCGCGGACTCACCGACGCGGGCGCGGCGGCCGGCATTCTGGTCGGCGGCGGCGCGGCGGTCTCTGCGGTGCTGGTCACCGTGCTCGGCCCACCGCTGGCCGGCTGGCCCGCCACCCTGACTGCCCAGCCCGCCGCCTGGACGGTGCCGCTGGCCTTCACCGTGATGGTCGCCGTCTCGCTCGCCACCCGCCGCCGCGCCCCGACCGACATCGCCCGCACCATGCTGCGCCTGCACGCCCCCGACGCCCTCCGGCGGTGACGCCCTCCGGCGGTAAGGAAGGGCCCCCTATTAACGCCTGCGGTATAGGAAGGGTCCCCTGCTAACGTCCGTCGGCTTGCAGGGTCGACGGGCGTGACGTCCGCCTCGCGGATGAGTCGTGAATCGTCCTCCGGGCGGGCGGTGCACTGGTCAGGACCGGATACGGTCGGGCTCATGACTGGTGAGCACCCGGCGCTGGCGCTGCGCGGCCTGGCGAAGAGGTTCGACAGCAAGATCGCGGTAGCCGGTGTGGATCTGGACGTGCCCGCCGGCTCGTTCTACGGCCTGCTGGGCCCGAACGGCGCGGGCAAGACCACCACGCTGTCGATGGCGGTCGGACTGCTGCGGCCCGACGCCGGTGGCGCCCAGGTGCTCGGGCACGACGTGTGGGCCGACCCGGTCACCGCGAAACGGCTGCTCGGCGTGATGCCGGACGGCGTACGCCTCTTCGACCGGCTCAGCGGGTCCGAGCTGTTGGCGTACCACGGCCTGCTGCGCGGCATGGACCCGGCGGTGGTCGACCAGCGGGCCGGGGAACTGCTCGACGTGCTCGCCCTCGCCGACGCCGGCCGCACCCTGGTGGTGGACTACTCGGCCGGTATGAAGAAGAAGATCGGCCTGGCCTGCGCGCTGCTGCACGGGCCGCGACTGCTGGTGCTGGACGAGCCGTTCGAGGCGGTCGACCCGGTCTCGGCCGCGTTGATCCGCGACATCCTCCAGCGGTACGTGACCGGCGGTGGCACGGTGGTCTTCTCCAGTCACGTGATGGAGGTCGTGCAGCGGCTCTGCACGCATGTGGCGATCCTCGCCGAGGGCACCATCAAGCGGGTCGGCACGCTGGAGCAGGTACGCGGCGAGCGCTCGCTGGAGGAGGTCTTCGTCGAGGTGGTCGGCGGGCGTACCGCAACCGGTGAGGAGCTGGCGTGGCTGTCTCAGTGACCGCCCCGGCGAAGCCGGTACGGGCCGTCTCGGCCCGGCACTTCGTCCGGCTCAAGCTGCGGGTGATGGCCAACAACTTCCGTGGTCAGGGCTGGCGGGTCGCGCTGTTCCTAGCCGGGTCGCTGTTCGGGCTCTGGATCGCGGTGGGCGCCTTCTTCGGCATGGCCGCCCCCGGGCTGGCGGGCAACGACACGTACGCGCTGCTGATCGCCGCGCTCGCCGGCAGCCTCACCGTGCTCGGCTGGATGCTGCTGCCGCTGGTCTTCTTCGGCGTCGACGAGACGCTCGACCCGGCCCGCTTCGCGCTGCTGCCGCTACCCCGCCGCACCCTGGTCAAGGGACTGTTCGCGGCGGCGCTGGTGAGCGTACCGGCGATCGCCGCCCTGGTGGCGTTCTCCGGCCTGGTCGTCACCGCCGGCGTCTTCGGCGGCTGGTCCGCCGCCGTGGTGGCCGCGATCGGGGTCGTCCTGGGGATGTTCGTCTGCGTCGCCGGTGCGCGGGCGATGACCAGCGCGTTCGCCACCATGCTCCGCTCCCGGCGGGTCCGTGACCTGGCCGCCGTCCTGCTGGCGGTGTTGGCCGCGATGCTGGGGCCGTTGCAGATCGCGGGCGTGGCCGCGATCGGCGAGGTCGACTGGGACCGGTTCGTCCCGGTGGCGACCGTGCTTGGCTGGACCCCGCTGGGCGCACCTTTCACGGCCGGCATCGACCTGGCCCAGGGCCGGGTCTGGGCCGCACCGCTGAAGCTGGCGATCGCCGTGCTCACCATCCTCGCGCTGTTGGCGTGGTGGTCGCGGTCGCTGGAGTCGGCGATGGTGGGTGCGGCGAGCAGCGGACCGGCCCGGGTCCAGGCGGGACCGACCGGCGGCGCGGTCGCCCAGTTGTTCCCCCGTGCGGCCGGCTGGCTGCGCCGAGATCAGTTCGGCGCGCTGGTCGCCCGGGAGGCCCGGTACTGGTGGCGGGACGCCCGGAGGCGGGCCAACCTGATCACCATCGCGGTGGTCGGTCTCTTCGTGCCGGTCATGGTCAACTTCGGCGCGCAGGGCTTCGCCTTCGACAGTGATCAGGGCTTCAGCGTCGGCGACTCGTCACCGGTGCTGGTCAGCGTCTCCATGCTCTTCGTCGGGCTGCTCGCCGCGGTCACCCTGGCCAACCAGTTCGGCTTCGACGGCAGCGCGTACGCCGCGAACGTGGTGGCCGGCGTACCCGGTCGGCAGGAACTGCTCGCCCGGATGGCCGCCTTCTCGCTCTACGTACTGCCGATGCTGGCCGTGGTCGCGGTGGTGATCGCACTGGTCATCGGGGAGCCCGCGTGGATCGGGTTCATGGCGGGCGCACTGGTCGCCACGTACGGCGTCGGGCTGGCCGTCAACTCGTTCATCTCGGTGCTCGGCGCGTACTCGCTGCCGGAGACGAGCAACCCGTTCGCGATGAACAGTGGTGCCGGCGTGGTCAAGAGTCTGCTGACGCTGCTGTCGATGGTCGTCACCGCCGTGCTCGGCGTACCGATGGTGGTGGCCGCCGCACTGCTCGGCGACACCTGGCTCTGGCTGGGCCTGCCGCTCGGCGTGGCGTACGGCGTGGGTGCGGCGCTGCTCGGCGCGTACCTGGCCGGTGACACCCTGGACCGCCGCCAGCCCGAACTGCTGGCCACGGTCACCCCGCGCCGCTGAACGACGGTGGGACGTGCCCCCGGGAGCGAAGGGCGGCCTGGACCTCGGCGACGAAGCCCGCGAAGTCGTCACGGAGGCGCTTCGCGGTGACGTGCAGGATGATCCAGTCGCGGCCGACCAGTCGGTTGAGCCGTCTGCGGTCCGAGTGGAACTGCTCCGGGTCGGCGTGCCAGAGCCCGTCGTACTCCACCGCCACCCGATAGTCCGGCCAGGCCAGATCGAGACGAGCGACGAAACGGCCTTGGTCCGACACGACCCACTGGGTACGAGGCCGGGGCAACCCGGCCAGCACCAGCCGTACCCGGGTCCGTGTCTCCTGGGGCGACTCGGCGCCAGCGTCCGCGAGGTCGACCGCCCCGAGCATCGCCCGCCAGCCACGGCGACCCGCCCTCGCGAGCGCGTACCCGCGTAGCGCAGACACGTCGATGAGTCTGCGTGCCAACAACGCGTCGATGACCACCACCGCCTCCACCAGGTCGAGCCAGAGTGCCAGGTCCCAGCAGGTACGCACGGGGGACGTGACAGCCGTGCCCGCGCGATCGAGGACGTCCCCCGGGTCGATCGGCCCGCGATGGATGCGCAGACCAGCGATGACACCGACGCGTACGTCACGCGGCACGATGACGTCCACCGGCTCGTCGGAGGCGACCTGGGCGCATCCGTAGAGTGCCGCAGCGGATCGACCGGCGATCGCCCCGGCTGGCGGGATCAGCCACCGGCCGGCAGCAGTGCACCTGGTCCGGTGAGTGACGGGCACCTTGGCGTCCGCGTACACATCTCGAAAGAGCGGACGCCAGGCGGAACTGCGGAGATCGTTGCGGGTGAGCAGGCCACTAGTGATCGCGTGAGACCCGCGAAAGATGCGCCCCCGCAACTGCGGAGGCCGACGAGGCGATCTGGACATGCCATCGACGATTGCAGTCACCACGCCCCGCGCGCTGCCCCTGTGGATAACGCGGCCACCCGTGCCGCCGCCTGTCGGCGGCCCCACCCGATCACGGCGGCCCACCCGATCACGGGCCACCCACACGATCACGGACGGCCCGCATGGTCACGGACGGCCCGCATGGTCACGGACGGCCCGCATGATCACGCTCGATCCAGGATCGAGTGGCTCCCGAGCAACGACGAGACCACTCAATCCTGGATCGAGCGTGATCTTTCCGAGCATTGGGCACGCCGCACACGCCGCCAGTCAGGAGATCAGCCGGGTTGCGGGGCCCGATGCCTCTCGGGCCAGGTCGAGGGAGGCTCGCTCACGGCCCGCAAGACCCGGGGCGGCCCGCACAATCACAAGCAGCCCGCACAAACCAGATCGGCCCGCACGACCCGGGAGGCCCGCACGATCCCGGGAGGCCCGCACGATCCCGGGAGGCCCGCAAGACCCGGGAGGCCCGCAAGACCCGGGAGGCCCGCAAGACCCGGGAGGCCCGCACAAACCCGGGAGGCCCGCACGATCACTGGCTCCCACATGATCACGGACTCCCCGCACGATCAAGGGAGGCCCGCACGATCAGAACTCCCCACATGATCACGGGCGACTCGGATCACGGGCGGGCACGAACACGGGCGGCGCACGATCACCCGACGACTCGCACGATCGTGCTCGATGCAGGATCGAGTGGTTACCGCGCTACAACGAGGCCACTCGATCCCGGATCGAGCGTGATCTCCGAGTGGGTCGCACGTTGCGCGACCGGTGCGCCGGGGGCGTCGCACGCCCCGGCAGGGAATGTCGCACGTACGCCCCGGCAGGGGGTCGGTCAGCAGGCAGCGGGGGTCGATGCCTCTCGGGCCAGGTCGAGGAAGGATCGCCAGGCGGTCGGTGCGAAGGTGAGCGACGGGCCGGAACGATCCTTACTGTCCCGCACCAGCACCACCCCGGGCAGGTTGTCCGCCACCTCGACACAGTTGCCGCCGGAATCGG
Source organism: Micromonospora sp. NPDC023869 (assembly GCF_055559695.1). Lineage (NCBI taxonomy): Bacteria > Bacillati > Actinomycetota > Actinomycetes > Micromonosporales > Micromonosporaceae > Micromonospora > Micromonospora sp. NPDC023869. Next base: position 1,111,925 of record NZ_JBVHKD010000001.1, on the reverse strand, counting down.
TCGAGCGAGTCGACGTGCGCCAACGGGGTTCGGCAGCGTTCATGGCGTGACCTTCAGCTTTCGGATCAGGTCCAGCGAAGTACTCGTGGACAGTGCTTCGCCGAGCAGGCTATCCCACTTCCGGTCCATCAGGCGGACCGTCTCGGGGCCGTTGATCACGTGTCCGCGAGCGGCATTCTCCAGGTAGATCGCCTGCTCGAGGTCGGGAAGTTCGACAAGCACGAATCCGCCACCAAGGCCAACGTGTGCACCGACGCTGTTCGGAACGATGTGCAAACGGACCTGCGGCAGTTGCGCCTCCTCCAACAGTCGGCCGAGCTGCGCGTCGAGCACTGCCGGACCGCCGACGGGTCGCCGCACGGCCGTCTCGTCGAGCAGGAAGACGCATTGCGTCGGGTCCTCCTGCCGCAGGAGCTGCTCGCGCAGCAGTTCCTGCCGCTCCATTCGGACGGCCACCAACTCGTCCACCATCGCTGGCGGCTGTAGCCCTCCGGCCGAGATGACGGCTCGGGCGTACTCCTCGGTCTGGAGCAGGCCCGGCACCAGACAGGGCTCGAAGGCGCGCAGCCTGGTCGCCTCCTGCTCGTAGCCGCGCCACGCCGCGAACCAGGAGGGACCGCGTTCCCGGTCGGCCTCCTTGAGGAGTTCGGCGAGTAGGCCACCGGTTTGCAGCGCCTCGTCGGAGGCCACGGCGAATTCCATCGTCGGTCGGCGGCGGCCGGTCTCGATGGCGGCAATCAGCGACGGGCTCCACTTGATCAGAGTGGCAAGACCCTCCTGGGAGACGCTGGCGGCGGCACGGGCGGCCTTCAACGCCCTGATCCACATCTCGAAGTTCATCACTCACCCATCTGGTAAGTACGCGAACGCGCCGAGTAGTAACCGCTGGCATCCTCCCCTGCGACGAGTGCGGAGTCCAGGGTGGAATCGCGCGGCCCGGCCGGTGGAGGCGACGACCCGGCGGCCGGTCCTGCGTCGGGTCGCCCCGGTCATTCCCCCGGCCGGGGCGACCCCCGAAGCGAAGGAGGTCACCCCATGTACAACGTGTTCCACAGGTGTCGGAACGTCGCGCTGCGGGCGTACCGCCGCTCGTCGCCATCGAGAGCGAACCCGGAAGTCGTCCCGTCGCGCCGTACCCCGTCGGGATGGCGGTGCTGGCGGCCAGTCGGCTGGTTCGCCCGCAGCACCCCGGCGCAACTGGCCGTGACCCGCACCGCCGACCCGAGAAGGCTGGCCCACCTACGCGTGCGTATCCGGGCCGAGGGCCCGGTCGCGCCGGGGACATCGCCGCCTTCGACGCCCGGGGCCAGCCCGCACACCGACCGCTCGACACCCGAGGCACACACGGGTGCCAGCCGACGGCGACCCGAGCCATGCCCGTACGTCAGCCCTTCGGCGCGCGAACGTTCGGCGTATCCGCTTCCGAACTGGGCTGCCTGGCCGACGATCGCCGAGCCCCGGCCCGGCCGAGGCGGCTGGCTCACTCTCGCGCAGAAGTGGCGGGCGAACGGGGGCCGCTGGTGACCCTGGCATCTGCCGCGCCGGAGAGGCCAGCCTGGCACGGACGGTCGGCTCGATCGTGAGCCGCTTCGTGCCGCACCTGCCGATGCGACCACTCTGGCGCTGTCGAGCGTGCGGGGCGCACTGGCCCTGCCAGCCTGCCCGCCTCTCGCTGCTGGTCGAGTACCGCGAGGATCGGATCGCGCTCCTGGTGTATCTCGGACTGCTGATGACGGAAGCCCACGCCCAGCTCAGCCAGCTCAACGGGCAGCTTCACCACACCGACCTGCACGACCGGTTCCTGACCTGGGCACGGGCCCGTGAACCGGCCGGGCGGGTCACAATGTTTCACGTGAATCATCAGCCGGGTGCCCAGATCCACCACACCGACCCGTTCGCCGTGCCAGCGAGCGACCGTTCGCCCGTACGCCGCTTCCGGGGTCGGCTCGCCGCACCGGTGACGCTCTGGACCGCACCCGGGCCGGCCGGGCTGACCGTCTCCTCCACGCTGGCGGCCGAGGGCGAGCCGGACCGACTGCTCGGCCTGATCGACGCCGAGTCCGACCTGTGGGCGGCGGTCGAGGAGGCCGGTCGGTTCGCGGTCGCGCCGCTCGGCCCACCGCATCGGCAGCTCGCCGACCGGTTCGCCGGCCTCTTCCCGTCGCCGGGTGGCCTGTTCGCCACCGGCGACTGGACCGAGACGCCCTACGGGCCGGTGCCCGCCGACGCCGGCGGGTGGGCGGGATGCCGACTCGACAGCGCACGGGAGTACGGCTGGAGCCTGCTCGTCGAGGCGACGGTCGAGCAGGTGGAGTTCGGCGACGACATCGCGCCGCTGCTGCACCACCGGGGTCGCTACCGCGAACTGGGCTGACCGCAGCCGGCGGCGGACGAATCTGGACGGACTTCACCTACCGCTCAACGGAGTGAGCTGGGTCACTCGGCGCAGCGATGCTGCCGTTCGGCGCAGCCGTCGACCGACACCGATCTCAGCCTTTTCCGGCGGGGAGTGCGCTTCTTACCGTGCGCGAAACTCCTGACGCCTGTGAAGGTGGTGATCCACAAGATGTCCACGGACACACCCGCGACCGCGCCGACCGATTCGACGCCCGAGCGGTACCTCGCGGTCCAACGGTCGGACGAATTCGCCGGACTGCGCCGCGCGCTGCGCGGATTCGTCTTCCCGATGACCATCGCGTTCTTCCTGTGGTACTCGCTCTACGTGATCCTCTCGGCGTACGCGCGAGACTTCATGGGCACGCGCCTGTTCGGCAGCAACATCAACGTGGCGCTGGTCTTCGGCCTGCTCCAGTTCGTCTCCACCTTCCTCATCGCCTGGCTCTACAGCCGGTACGCCGACCGGAAGATCGACCCGGTGGCCGACAAGATCCGTGAAGAGCTGACCGGAGGTGAGTCGTGACCACGATGATCCTCGCGGTCGAGGCGGGCAACACGACGGCCCGGAACCTGACCATCGTGCTCTTCCTGGCCTTCGTGGCCGCCACCCTGGGCATCACGATCTGGGCCAGCCGGCAGACCAAGACCGCCACCGACTTCTACGCGGGCGGCCGGTCGTTCTCCGGCTTCCAGAACGGCATGGCGATCGGCGGCGACTACATGTCCGCCGCGTCCTTCCTGGGCATCGCCGGCATCATCGCCCTCTACGGCTACGACGGCTTCCTCTATTCGATCGGCTTCCTGGTGGCCTGGCTGGTGGCCCTGCTGCTGGTCGCGGAGCTGCTGCGGAACTCCGGCCGGTACACGATGGCCGACGTACTGGCCTTCCGGATGCGGCAGCGTCCGGTGCGTACCGCGGCGGCGGTTTCCACCATCACCGTGTCGATCTTCTATCTGCTGGCCCAGATGGTCGGTGCGGGCGCCCTGGTCGCCCTGCTGCTCGGCATCCGCCCCGGCACCACCTTCCTGGGCATGGACGCCAGCACCGCCAAGGTGGCGACCATCATCCTGGTCGGCGCCCTCATGATCATCTACGTCACCGTGGGTGGCATGAAGGGCACCACCTACGTACAGATCGTCAAGGCGTTCCTGCTGATGGGCGGCGCGCTGCTGATGACCCTGCTGGTGCTGGCGAAGTACAAGTTCAACCTGTCGTCCCTGCTGGGTGACGCGGCGGCGAGCTCCGGCCACGGCAGCGCGTTCCTGGAACCCGGGCTGCGGTACGGCGTCGAGGTAGCCGGCAACGCGACACAGACCTTCTACAACAAGGTCGACCTGCTCTCCCTCGGCATCGCCCTGGTGCTCGGCACCGCCGGCCTGCCACACATCCTGATCCGCTTCTACACCGTGCCGACGGCCAAGGCGGCCCGCAAGAGCGTGCTCTGGGCGATCGGCATCATCGGCTCGTTCTACCTGCTCACCCTGGCCCTCGGCTTCGGTGCGGCGGCGCTGGTGGGTGGTGACGCCATCCGGGAACAGGACGCGGCCGGCAACACCGCCGCACCACAGCTCGCCGAGGCGCTCGGGATCGACTTCTTCGGCGGCGATCTGGGCGGGGCGGCGATGCTGGCGATCATCGCGGCGGTCGCCTTCGCCACCATCCTCGCGGTGGTCGCCGGGTTGACCCTGGCGTCGTCGTCCAGCCTGGCGCACGACTTCTACGCCAACGTCATCAAGCGGGGCAACACCTCAGAGCGCCAGGAGGTACGCGTCGCCCGGATCTCCGCGTTGGTGATCGGCGCGGCCGCCATCGCCCTGTCGATCTTCGCGCAGAACCTGAACGTGGCGTTCCTGGTGGCACTGGCATTCGCGGTCGCCGCCTCCGGCAACCTGCCGGCGATCCTCTACAGCCTGTTCTGGAAGCGGTTCAACACCTCGGGCGCGGTGTGGGCGATCTACGGCGGTCTGCTGGCGGCCGTACTGCTGGTGTTCTTCTCGCCGGTGGTCTCCGGAGCACCGACGGCGATGTTCCCGGACCACGACTGGCAGTGGTTCCCGCTGTCCAACCCGGGCATCCTGTCGATCCCGTTCGGCTTCCTCTGCGGCTGGATCGGCACCCTCGTCTCCAAAGAGAGCGACGAGGACAAGTACGCCGAACTGGAGGTGCGTTCGCTGACCGGCGCCGGCGCGCACTGACGACCCACCGGCGGGCACTGAGCGTCGATCGGCGCGCAGTGCCCGCCGAGTGTTAGTAGGGGTCCCCTGTACTACGCGAGGCGTTAGCAGGGGACCCCTCCTTCACTCCGGTCGGCCTGCGGCAGGCTCGACCGCCCTCATGAAACAGGCCTTACTCTGGTCGGCGTGAAGGTTGAGCAGCGTTTTGGTCCCGGTCACCGCATCCTGGTCACCGGCGGTGCCGGTTTCGTCCCGTCGCACCTGGTGGATTCCCTGATCGGTCGCGGGTGCACGGTGGTCGCACTGGACAACTTCGTCACCGGGTCGAAGGAGAACGTCGCCCATCTGCTCGACGAACCGTCCTTCACTCTGGTGGAGGCGGACATCTCCGACGGGCTGCCGGATCACCCCGCGCTCGCCGAGCGGTTCGACGCGATCCTGCACATGGCGTCCCCGGCGAGCCCGACGGACTTCGAGAAGCTGCCGGTGGAGATCCTGCGGGTGGGCTCGGTCGCCACCCTGCACCTGCTGGAGCGTGCCGCCGCCGACGGTGCCCGGTTCCTGCTGGCCTCGACCTCCGAGGCGTACGGCGACCCGAAGGAGCACCCGCAGCGGGAGACGTACTGGGGCAACGTCAACCCGATCGGCATTCGCAGCGTGTACGACGAGGCCAAGCGCTTCTCCGAGGCCGCGACGATGGCGTACCGGCGCAGTCGGGGCGTGGACACCGCGATCGTGCGGATCTTCAACACGTACGGTCCGAGGATGCGGCCGGACGACGGGCGGGCCATCCCGACCTTCATCTCCCAGGCGCTGCGCGGTGAGTCGATCACCGTGCACGGCACCGGCAACCAGACCCGCTCGATCTGCTACGTGGCGGACCTCGTCCGGGGCATCCTGCTGCTGCTCGACTCGACCGAGAGTGGACCGGTCAACTGCGGCACCGAGCACGAGATGAGCATGCGGCAACTGGCCGAGACGATCGTGTCGCTCTGCGAGAGCAAGTCCGAGGTGACCTACGTCACGCGCAGTGCCGACGATCCGGAGATGCGCCGTCCCGATCTGACCCTCGCCCGCGAGGTCCTCGGGTACGAGCCCTCCGTCGCGCCCGAAGTCGGCCTGCGACGCACGATCGACTACTTCCGCGAGCGGATCGGGTAGCACCGGGGCCGGCACCGGCCGGGTTTCACGACGGGCGACAGTGGCGAGGCCTGCGTACCCTGAGTTACATGTCAGCCACCAACTCCGCCGCACTGCCGGCCCTCCACCTGCACCGCAGCGCCGGGCGCGCGGCGGTACCGGCCGGCTCGGGCCGGGGCGGACGCGCTGCCCGAGCGAACGAGACCAGCCGGTTCCCGGCGTACGACGAGGCACCCGGTGGGCCGGGCGGTCCGCGTGGCCCGGTGGGGCCGGGCGGGCCCGGCGGTCCGCCGCCGCCTCGTGGCCGCCGCCCGCGGTGGGGCCGGATCGCCCTGCTGACCGGCGTCGTGGTGTTGGTGCTGGCGCTGCTCGGCGGCGTCGGCGCCTGGTTCTACGCCCGCAGCCTGGACAACAACCTGGCCCGCACCGACCCGTTCTCGGAGATCACCGGCGGACGGCCGGCGAAGGCGGTGGACGGTGCGCTCAACATCCTGATGGTGGGCACCGATTCGCGGGATCCGGACGCGCCGATGGACCAGGCCGGTGAGTGGCGCGCCGACACGATCATCGTCATGCACATCCCCGCCGACCACCAGGAGGCGTACCTCGTCTCCATCCCCCGCGACCTGTACGTGCCGATCCCGGAGAGCGCCGCCTCCGACTGCGACTCCGGCCAGCGTCGCAAGATCAATGCGGCGTTCGCGTTCGGCGGCCTGCCACTGGCGGTACGCACCGTCGAGTGCTTCACCGATGTGCACATCGACCACGTCATGGCGATCGACTTCGGGGGCTTCAAGCAGGTCACCGACGCGCTCGGCGGCGTCGAACTGGAGGTCGAGCGGACCATCACCTCGATCCACAAGCCGTACCGGAAGTTCACCAAGGGCACCAACCAGATGAACGGCACCGAGGCGCTGGACTGGATCCGGCAGCGGAAGCAGTTCCCGGACGGCGACTTCGCCCGGATGCGCCACCAGCAGGAGTTCCTGCGGGCGCTGATGGACAAGGCGGCGAGCAGCGGCACGCTGACCAACCCGAAGAAGCTCAACGCGTTCCTCCGGTCGGTCACCGACGCGGTCACGGTCGACCAGGGCTTCTCACTGACCGACATGGCGGTGCAGTTCCGCAACCTGCGGGGCGAGAACCTGACGTTCGTCACCAGCCCGCACCTGGGCAGCCAGACCATCAACGGCGAGTCGGTGGTCGTCTCCGACCGGGAGAACGCCCTGGCCATGTACCGCGCGATGTCCGGCGACACGATGGCCGACTGGTTCAAGGCGAACAAGGAGTCACGGGCCGGTAACGGCTGATCACGCCACCGGCCGACAGTCGGGCTTCTCGCTCACCGCGCGTGACCGAGAAGCCCGACTTCTGCTGTGAAAATCCTGGGAGCCAATAGTCGATCGTCCATTTTGTTCTGCCCGTTTGTCCATTTCCCCAGGATGACGTGGCGGAGAACGGTAACTGAGCGTCAGACGAACTCGCCACGGCGGGATTGCGTCCGTAAAGTGTTCCCGCCCCCCACATTCACGAGCTGGAGCACGCATGCCGGTTCAGAGCCCCTCCTTGCTCGATCCGCCTGGCGCATCGAACCCTTCGCCCTCAGCCGGCAAGAAATCCGGCAAGAGCGGCAAGAAGGGGCGCACCCGGCGGAAGGACCCTCTCTGGGCCCGGATCACCCTGGTCTTCGGCGCCGTGCTGATGATGACCAGCGGCCTCGCCATCGTCGGCAGCAAGGCCGTGATCGGTCAGGCCACCGGCAGCATCTCGCAGCGCAATCTGCTCGGCGAGGCAGGCAAGACGGTGGACGAGGGCGGCAACAACCTGGAAGGCCCGATCGACATGCTGCTGCTGGGCGTGGACGCCCGGGAGCGGTGGGCCGCCGACGACGTACGCGCGGACAGCATCATCGTGCTGCACATTCCGGCCACCCACGACCAGGCGTACCTGATCTCGATTCCTCGGGACACCGAGGCCCGCATCCCCGCCTTCCCCAAGACCGACTTCCCGGGCGGCACCGACAAGATCAACGCAGCGTTTCAGGCCGGTGCCCGCAACGGCGGCGGCTGGGAGGGCGGCGCCCAGTTGATGGCCCAGACCATCAAGGGCATGACCGGCGTCGGCTTCGACGGTGCGGCGATCATCAACTTCGGTGGCTTCAAGAACGTCATCGACGCCCTCGGCTCGGTGCGTATCTGCCCGAAGCAGGAGGTCAAGTCGGCCCACATGTCGTACGTCGACGGCAAGGTGATGTGGAACGCGGACGCCAAGAAGACCGGCAAGCAGCGGACCCCGGTGGTGCACAAGAAGGGCTGCCAGGAGATGGAGGGCTGGGCCGCGCTGGACTTCTCCCGGCAGCGGTACGGCCTGGCCAACAGCGACTACGACCGGCAGCAGAACCAGCAGCAGCTGATCAAGGCGATGGCGAAGAAGGCCAGCCAGAACGGCACGCTGACCAACCCGCTCAAGCTCAACGAGCTGATCAAGGCGGCGGGTAAGGCGTTCATCCTGGACACCGGCGGCGTGTCGGTGGAGGACTTCGTCTTCACCATGCGCGGGGTCACCGGCAACGAGCTGATCATGCTGAAGACCAACGGTGGCACCTTCAACGGCAACGAGAGCGGCCGGGAAGCCCTCAGCGAGCAGACCCTGGACATGTTCCACGCGGTCAAGCAGGACAAGCTGGCCGAGTTCGTTTTCTACAACCCCGAGGTGATCTCCAGCCGGAAGTGACCGGCGGGCGTACCCGGAAACCGCCGTCACGCCGCCGTCACCGTCCGTAGTCTGACATGAAGAAGATTCATGTCAGACGGACGGGGAGGACGTCACGGTCAGGAGGGCACGCGACGGCGGACCACGGGCAGCGGGCGGAGAGTACGGGCACCCGCGTTGGCCACGCGTACTGCTGGGGATCGGGCTGGCGGTGGTGCTGCTGGCCACGGTCGCCGTGGTCGGCCTCCGGGTGCTCGCCGACCGGTATGAGCGCACCATGACCCGGGCCGAACTGCTCGACCCGAGCGCCCGCGCCGACCGCACCGACCGGCATGGCCCGCTTAACTACCTGCTCGTCGGCTCGGACCGCCGCCCCGACGACACCGGCCCGGAACAGCGCACCGACACCATCTTGATGGTGCACGTACCGGCCGGACTGCGCGAGGGCTACCTGGTCTCCGTACCGCGTGACCTGCTGGTCGACATCCCGCCCGGGTCCGGCTACCTGGGCGGGGAGGACAAGGTCAACGCCGCGTACGAGTACGGCGGCGGCGGTGAGGCCGGTGCCCGGCTGCTCTCGGCCACCCTGACCCGACTCACCGGCGTCCGCTTCGACGGCGCCGCCCTGGTCGACTTCGCCGGTCTGCGCAGCGTCATCGACCTGCTCGGCGGGGTGACCATGTGCGTACGTACCGAGGTGCGCTCGATCCACACCGACCGGGTCTTCTCGCCCGGCTGCCAGCGGATGGACGGCGCCCAGGCGCTGGACTACGTCCGCCAGCGCTACGACCTGCCCGGCGGCGACTACGACCGGCAGACCCACCAGCAGCAGCTGCTGGGGGCGATGCTGCAACGGGCGGGGGAGACCCGGCTCCGCGAGAACCCGGTCCAGTTGCACCGGCTCGTCCAGGCCGTCGGCGGCTCGCTGACCGTGGACACCAACGGCGTACCCGTGGAGGACCTGTTGCTGGCGCTGCGCGGCCTTTCCACCGACGCGCTGCGCGGCGTCCAGGTGCCGTCCTATCCGCAGACCATCGACCAGGTCTCCTACGTCGTGCTCGACAACGGCGGGGAGGGACTGTTCGAGGCGGTCCGGGGCACCCGGATGCCGCAGTGGGCGGGTGCCCATCCGCACTGGGTCACCCGGCTCTGACCCGCCGGCCTACGCGATCGCCCCGACGGCCCTCTAGGCTTGGTAGCCGTGTTCGGATCCCACGTACCCACCATGACGGTGCCCGAGATCAACGACGAGACCTACCTGCTCGACGTCCGGGAGGACGACGAGTGGGAGGCGGGTCACGCACCCACCGCACACCACCTGCCGATGATGGAACTGCCGGCGCGCATCGCCGAGGTGCCCGACGACCGGGACGTCGCGGTCATCTGCCGCTCCGGCGGACGGTCCGCCCAGGTGGTCGCCTACCTCATGCACAACGGCTGGGACCAGGTACGCAACGTCGAGGGCGGGATGGGCGACTGGGAGGCGGCCGGACGACCGGTGGTCGACTCGAACGGCCAACCGGGCCGGGTCCTCTAACGGCCGTGCACACCCCGCTCGTCTTCGCGCACCGTGGCGCGTCGTACGACCTGCCGGAGCACACCCTCGCCGCCTACCTGCGCGCGCTCGACGAGGGCGTCGACGGGCTGGAGTGCGACGTCCGGCTGACCCGCGACGGCCACCTCGTCTGCGTGCACGACCGCCGACTGAACCGCACCAGCAACGGTCGCGGCCTGGTCAGCGCCCGTACCCTGGCCGAGCTGGAGGAGCTGGACTTCGGCTCCTGGCACCCGGGCTGCGTACCGGCCGACGGGGACGAGGTGCTCGACGACTCGCGGACCCGGCTGCTGACCCTCGAACGGCTGCTGGAGGCGGTCCTCGCCGCCGGGCGGCCGGTGCGGCTGCTGGTGGAGACCAAACACCCGTCCCGCTACGGCGGCGACGTGGAACGCCGGCTGGTCGCCCTGCTGCGCCGGTACGGCCTGACCGAACCGCGCCCCGACGACCCGGTACGCGTGACGGTGATGTCCTTCTCCCCGCTGGCCGTACGCCGGACGCGGGCGTTGGCCCCGGCGCTGCCGACCGTACTGCTGCTGGAGGTGCTGCCCCGCTGGCTGCGCCTGGGCCGGCTGCCGTTCGGTGTCGGCATCGCCGGTCCCGGGATCGGCCTGGTCCGGGCCCGCCCGGCGCTGGTGCCGTCGCTGCGGGCCGCCGGCAACCAGGTCTACGTCTGGACCGTCAACGAGCCGGCGGACCTGGATCTCGTGCTCGCCGCCCAGGTGGACGGCGTGATCACCGACCGCCCGGCGCAGACGCTGGCCCGGTTGAGGGGATAACCGACCGTCGGGGGTGCCGAAGAAGGTGAACGGAGGTGCACACTCGGGGACATGACGGACCGTACCGATTACTCGGCTCTCATCGCCGGGCACACCGTCGTCATCGAGATGATCAACTCGGGGGACGCGGGCCTTCCGGTACTGACCCAGCTACTGCGGGTGGCGCAACCGGCACTCGGTGCCGCCGGCATGGCCTTCGTCGAGTTCGCTCCCAGCGGCGGACGGGTGATCGCCGCCACCGGTGCCGCCGAGTGGACCATCGGGCGTCCCCTGCCACCCAGCGACCCGATCACCGCCTGCCTGCTCGCCGGCCCCCGCGTGCAGTGCGTACGCACCGACCGGCTCGGCAGCCAGCTCGCCGACGAGCTGACCGATCGCGGCCTGCGCCGGATGGTCGCCTCCCGAGCGGAGATCGGCGGGCACGCCGTCGGCAGCCTCCAGGCCCTGTACCGGGCCGGGGACGACGAGCCCGGCCCGGAGCAGCGGGGCGTGGTCGGATTCCTGGGCGCCTGCATCGCGCACATGTACGGCGACCAGAGCGGCCTGCCGGTGCACGGCGACGGCCCGGTGGTGGCGGCTCTCGCCGACGGGCTGGCGGTCGTCGACCGGGACGCCCACGTACGCCTCTGGAACCCGGCCGCCGCCGACGTCACCGGCCGGTCCGCAGCCGAGGCGATCAACAAGCCGCTGCCCTTCCCGGTGCCCCCGTCCGGGCAGGTCCTCGACCACCGTCTGCCGGACGGACGCTGGCTGCGGGTCACCTCGGGTGAGCTGCCCGGTCCGGGCGCGCTGCGGGTGGTCACCTTCCGGGACATCACCGACCAGCAACGGCACGACCACGAGCGGGACCTCTTCGTCGCGGTGACCAGTCACGAGCTGCGCACGCCGGTGACCGTGATCAAGGGGTACGCCGACACGCTCAACGACCACTGGGAGTCGCTCAGCGACGCCGATCGACGCCAGGCCGCGCAGGTCATCGGCCAGCGCGCCAACGAGCTGGCCCGGCTGCTCGACCGGCTGCTCTCCTCCGCCGCCGAGGCCTGGCCGGACGACGGGCCGGCGGTGCCGTTCGACCTCGGCGAGACGCTGCGCGGGGCGGTCGCCAACCTGCCCGGTGAGCTGCGTCGTCGGTCCACCCTCCAGTTCCCGGCCGACCTGCCCCGGGCGATCGGGCGTCGGCAGAGCCTGGTCACCGTGCTGACCGAGCTGGTCACCAACGCCGGCAAGTACTCCCCACCCGGCTCGCCGATCGAGGTGAGCGCGGCCTCGGACGGGCCGACCGTCTGCGTCCGGGTCAGCGACCGGGGCATCGGCGTACGCCCTGAGCACGTCGAACGGGCCTTCGACCGGTTCTGGCAGGGCGACTCGGGTGACAATCGTCGCTATCCGGGCACCGGACTCGGCCTCTATCTCGTCCGCCGGATCGTTGAACAGCAGAATGGATGGGTATTCCTCCGGCCGAGAACTGGTGGAGGTACGGTCGCAGAGGTGCGGCTGCCCCGTAGGTGATCGTGGGGGTCACCGGGGCGGAAGAGGGGCGGGACGTGTCGACGGGAGCGGTCGAACGAGCGTGGTGTGTGGTCGTACCGCACCACGCCAGCGGTGCGCGCGCCGCCCGGCACCGCCTCGCCGCCGAGCTGGCCGAGGTCGTGTCCCCGGTGGTGCTCGCGGATCTCGTCGCGGTCCTGGCCGAGCTGGTCGGCAACGCCGTCCGGCACGCGGACCCGCTGCCGGGCGGAGTGGTCCGGGTGGCCTGGCGGTTGATGACGACCGACGACGGGGCGCACGTCCGGCTGCGGGTCACCGACGGCGGCGCAACCGGTACGCCCCGGATCCGTCCGGCGGACATCGACGCGGCCGACGGCCGGGGCCTGCACATCGTCTCCGGCCTGGCGAGCCGCTGGGGGGTCGAACGGGACGGTCTGGGGCAGAGCGTCTGGGCTGATTTCGACGCGGTCCCCGAACGACCGGACCTGCTCGTCGCCGGCTGAGCCCGCGCAGGGCGGGTCCGGCCCCCGGCATCGCGTCCGGGCCTCTAGGCTGTGTCGCCGTGAGCAAGCGTCGAAAGAACCAGCGGGCCGCCGCGCCGACGAACCCGAAGCGGGAGAAGGTGCGGGACGTCTTCGTCCCCCGGCCCTTCGAAGGGCTGACCGACGAGCCGGAGTGGATCGCGCTGCGGGAACTCGTGCCCGCCGCCTCCGCACCGCTGCGGCTCACCCCCGAGCTGGTCGAGGAGTACGGCGACCGGCCGGTGACGCTGGCCACCGTGCTGCCGATGGCCGCCCCCGCGATGAGTCGCGCCGACGGGCAGGTGTTCGTCGGGCTCCAGCGACACCAGCAGTCCGGTGACGTATCCCGAGACCTGGCCGAGTCGCTGCTCTGCGCGCTGCGTACCGAGCCGGGTGCCCCGGTCCAGGTGCCGCCGCTGCCCGGCCCCGGGCCACGGCTCCAGGACATCCTGGTCGACGGCCCGTTGACAGTCACCCTGCACGAGAGCTTCGACTTCTGGCTGGTCCCCGAGGCCGTCGACGACCCGACCGTGCAGGCGTCCCTGGAACGGGCCAACGCGGCGATCTACCCGACCGTGGGGCTGGCGGCGGCGCGGTCGGCGTACTGGTGCCAGGTGCCGGAGAAGGCGCACGTGCGCTGGGTCCTGCCCGAGGCCGAGGAGGCCGCGCTGGACGCGTTGGCCCGGCTGGGTGCGGCCGGCTCGCTGACTCTCGGCGAGGGGACCAAGTTCGCCGGCATGTTCCGTGCCCACGGCCGGCTGGTGCCGGTCTGGGATCTGCCCGAGCAGACCCCGGCCGCCGAGTGGGAGGCACCGGTCGCCGACTTCGCCAAGCGGTACGCCGAGGCGTTGACGGAGACCGAGCCGCTCGACGCCGCCGCCCGCCGGTCCCGTCAGGGCCTGCTGGGTCGCCAGCTCACGCTGCGCTGAGCGTGCGCTTCTGGTGTTAGGAAGGGACCCCTGCTCTACCGGAGACGTTAGAAGGGGACCCCTCCTTACTCGCGCAGCAGTGGGCACGACATGCAGCGCGGGCCGCCCCGACCCGACCCCAGCTCGGAGCCGGCGATCGGGATGAGTTCGATCCCGGCCCGTTCGAGCTGGGCGTTGGTCTCCACGTTGCGTTCGTAGCCGACGCAGAGCCGGGGCGCGAGCGCCAGCGTGTTGTTGCCGTCGTCCCACTGCTCCCGCTCGGCGGTCACCGGGTCGAGCCCGGTGTCGATCACCCGGAGCTGGTCGAGGTCCATCGCGTCGGCGGCGGCCCGCAGGAACGGCGCCGGGCCGTCCACCCGTGGGTCGTCGCCGTCCGTCCCGGCGATCACCGTGTACGCCGACAGCGAGTGCGCGACGTTGGGATACATCAGCACCGCGTCGACGTCGACCATGGTGCAGACCGTGTCGAGGTGCATGGTGGCCCGCTCCTGGGCGATCGGCACCACCAGGATGGTGTGCGCCAGCCCGGCCGCGAAGACCTGCCGGGCCAGCCGCTCGGCACCGGCCGGGGTGGTCCGCTCGCCCACCCCGACGGCGAGCACCCCGGGAGCGAGCAGCAGCACGTCGCCGCCTTCGAGGTGCTCCAGGTCGGGCCGGTAGACGTACTCGGTGCCGGCGAAGCGCGGATGGTGCCGGTAGATCGCGTCGGTCAGGGTGGTCTCCCGCCGGCGGGCGGGCATCGCCAGGCTGGTCACGCCGACCCGCCCGCCGATCCACAGTGACGAGTCGCGGGTGAACAACAGGTTCGGCAGGGGCGCGATGACGAAGTCGTGCCGGTCCATCAGCGTGTAGACCAGGCCACCGCGCCGGTCACCGCCGAGCCGTAGCTCCTCGTGGGCGAGGCCGGCGACGAGGACGCCGGCGAGCGCGGCCGGGTCGAGGTAGGTCAGGTGCGCGGCGACCCGGGCGCGCAGGGTGTCGCCGAGCCGGGGCGAGGCGAGGACCTGTTCGGTCAGTTCGGCGCGGGCCTCCGCCACGGCCAGGGTCTCGGTGAGCAGATCGGTGAGATAGAGCACCTCGACATCGCGCTCGCGCAGCGCGGCGGCGAAGGCGTCGTGCTCCTCCTGCGCACGACCCACCCAGGGGATGGCGTCGAACAGCAGGGAGTCGTTGTTGCGCGGGGTCAGGCGGGCGAGTTCCGGCCCCGGCCGGTGCAGCAGCACGGTGCCGAGCCGACCGACCTCACTGTCCACGTAGTGGGTCACACCCGAAGCCTAGGGCAGGGTTTGGCGGCATCCGATAAAACAGCTGTGGGTGAATATGGCATTCATCCACAGTCATTCCGGCGTTCCGGCTTGCCGACTACCGGGACCCGCAACGTAGGGTAGTGAGAAAGTAACTTCGAGGGACCTTTTGCCGGAGGTCGCGATGACTGTCTTCCCCGCTCGTCGAGCCGTACCGTCCGCCCGGGCGCTGCCGCAAGCGGCGGTGCCACACCCTCGGGTCGAGGCGCCGGGGGTGGTCGCGGCCCCGCGTCCGTCGCCCTTGGAGTGGGCCCGCCGACGTCGCGCCGAGCGGGGCGCTCGTCGGCTGGAGGCCGCCGGTGCCCGCGCGCTCGGTCAACTCGACCATCTCGGGCCCGCGTGGCACGTGATCGACTGGCCGCGCACGGACGCCGCGGACGCCCTGCTCGACGAGAGCGACGACAACCGGGCCGGGTTCCTCGCCATCGGCCCGAGCGGACTCTTCGCCGTCACCATCGCCGACCACGGCCGGGCCCGCGTCCTGGTCGCCGGTGACGTGGTGCAGATCAACGGCAAGCGCCCGCCGTACGTGGCCGAGGCCCGCCGCGACGCCCGGCGCGCCAGCAAGGCACTGACCAGCGCGGTCGGCCATCCGATCCCGGTGACGCCAGTGCTCACCTTCGTGGGCTCCGGCGTCATCAGCGTCTACGGCCTGCCCAAGGACTGTCTGATGGCCACCCACCGGGAGCTCGACCGGATGCTCGTCGCCGGTGGCAACCGGATCAGCCCGGCCACCGCCGAGAAGCTCTCCCGGGTCGCGCAGCACCCCGGGACGTGGATGAGCGGCGGCTATCCGCCAGCAGCCGACTACCGGTGGTATGAGGACGGCCGAATGGCCGCTGACAAGCCGGCCACCCGGCGGTAACGTCTGCGGCGACGCCACGCGGCCGGGCCCCTGCACTCCGCACCGGCCGGCCGCGCCGTCGCAGACCGGCAGCGATCAGCACCGATGGCGTGGATACCAACGCGGTCAGCGGGGGCCGAGACGACCGGCTAGCGTGGACGTTCCGTCGGTGTGCATAGGAGGCGCGGTGGCCCACGTCGAACTCTCGCTCTCGGAAGTGTTCGTGCCCGACCCGGGAACACCGACAGAGCTGGGGTACGACAACATCGGCCGGTGGGCGGCCACTGTGTCCAGTGCCGACGAACCCTGCCTGCTGATCGACGCCGAGAGCCGCGTGGTGGCCGTCTCCGCCGCCGGTTGTGATCTGCTCGGCCTCGGCAACCCCGAGGACGTCATCGGACTGCCGCTGCTCGACGGCGGCCTGCGGCTGCTCGACTTCACCGCGTACCGGGGCGAGTTGGCCGAGCCGGACATCGACAAGATCCCGCCGCTGCTGGCGCTCGCCTCCGGCCGGATGGCCCGTGGCCTGTTACGGATCATGGCAACCACCGAGGGTGTCTCCGACGCGACCGTCGACGCCATCTCCACGCCGGTGCTCGCCGACGGGGCCGTCGCCGGCTCGCTCACCTTCTTCTCCGAGCTCTGACCCGGGCACCGCGTACCCGGCGGACCTTCACGTCGGCGGCGGATCCTCCTACCATTGGCTCGGCTCCGGCCGCCCCCGACGCTCGCCCCCCATCGAGGATCATCCCCGTGTCGCCCACCCCGATCCGTCGTGCCGCCCCCGGCCGCCGGCCCGCCCGACCGGGTGCCCGCCGGAGTCGTACCCGGCTGCCCGCAGTCGCCGGGCTGGCCATACTTGTGCTGGCCGCCTGCGGCGAACCGCCGGAACAGCGCGACGGGTCTACCCTGCCGACGCCGCCGCCCACCACCGCCGCGGCCGGGTCGGCCACCCCGACACCACCGCCCTTCGGCGAACCGCCCAGCGCCGCACCGACCGTCGCGCCGACCGACGCCGGCCTGGTCGCGGTCGCCTGCCCCGGCCAGCCGTCCCGGCAACGGATCGTCGACCTGGTCCGGGGACGCGACGGGCTGCTCCCCCGCAACGCGCGGGTGCAGGTCACCAGGGGGCCGCTCTGCGCCGCCGGCTGGCACTTCACCGGCATCGACGTCACCGGGTACGAGCCGCTCCAGGTGGTCACCCGGGACCAGGCCGGCACCCTGCGGCTGGTCACCGCCGGCACCGACGTCTGCTCGGTCGAGGTACGCGTGGCCGCGCCCGTCGGGATCAGGACGCTGGCCTGCGGCGACGAGGGGTCGGTGCCGGTACCGGTGGCGCCCGTGCCCTCTCCGCCACCGGTGCCCACGCCGACGCCGTCCGGGCAGTCACCGACGCCATCGGCGTCCACACCCTCGGCGGGTGCGTAGGCTGTTCGCCATGCCGGGAACGCCGCCGACCCGTTTCGTCTACCTCGGGCCCGAGGGCACCTTCGCCGAGCAGGCGTTGCGTACCCTGCCCGCCGCGGAGCGGGGCAGCCGTACACCGGCCCGCAGCGTCGGCGAGGCCATGGAGGCGGTACGCACCGCCGACGCCGACGCCGCGCTGGTGCCGCTGGAGAACTCGATCGGCGGAGCGGTCGGGGTCACGTTGGACGAACTGGCCGAGGGCGAACCTCTGGTGATCACCCGCGAGGTGATCCTGCCGGTGCAGTTCGTGCTCGGCGCGCGCACGGACACCCTGCTGCCGACCATCCGCAGCGTCGCCGCCCACCCGCAGGCGTCCACCCAGTGCCGGGGTTGGCTGCGGGCACACCTGCCCGACGCGGTCGTGGTCGACGTGCTCTCCAACGGCGCGGCGGCTGCCGGCGCCGCCACCGGTGAGTACGACGCGGCGATCTGCGCACCCATCGGCGCGGCCCGGCACCGGCTCGCCGTGCTGGCCGACAAGATCGCCGACCATCCGGATGCGGTCACCCGGTTCGCGCTGCTCTCCCGCCCCGGCCCGCCTCCGCCGCCCACCGGCGACGACGTGACCTCGCTGGCGGTCTACATCGCTCACGACGAGGTGGGCGCGCTGCTGTCCGTGCTGATGGAACTCGCGGTACGCGGGGTGAACCTGACCCGGATCGAGTCCCGGCCGACCGGTGAGGCGCTGGGCCGGTACGTCTTCTTCCTCGACTGCACCGGTCACGTCGCCGACAGCCGGCTCGGCGAGACCCTCCAGGGGCTGCGGCGGGTCTGCGCCGACGTCCGCTTCCTCGGTTCGTACCCCCGGCACCGGTGGGACGGCACGGCCGGCGAACGGCCGGTGCCGGCCCCGGCGGGACTCTCCGACGCCGACTACACCGACGCCGCAGCCTGGCTCGCCCGGCTCCGTGCGGGCGAGCTGGGCTGACCGACCGGGCTCAGCGGAACAGGCCGCCGAGCACCCCGCCCTGCTCCTGCTGACCGCTGCCCATGACCGGCGGCTCCTCGGACGGCTGGACGACGACGAAGCCGCGCCCGGCGAAACTCATCGTGTACGCCTCACCGGTCGTCCGCCCCAGCAGCGTGCCGAGCCCGAGCTGGTCGGCCCGGTGGTAGCCGGTCTGCAACCCCGCCGACCAGCAGACGGCGGCCTGCGGGTCCACGTAGGTGGGTGCGTCGACGCTGAGCACGACCGGGGTGCCCCGGGTGGTGACCGCGATCCGGCCGTGACCGGAGAAGACGCAGTTGAACAGGCCGGTCGAGGCCATGCCCGCGCCGCCGACCATCTTGATGTCGTAGCTCAGCGTCGAGTCGAAGGCCAGCACGCTGGACCCGTTGATGGACAGGGCATCGCCCGGCTCCAGGTCGATGACGTGCACGTCCTTGGCAAAGTCGGCGAGGAAGACGTCGCCGTGACCGGTCAGCTTCATCAGCGGCACACCCTCACCGGTGAGCTTCTGCTTGAGGAAGTTGCCGATACCACCGGAGCCGAGCGCCTGGAACTGCACCTGCCCCTGGTACGCGACCATCGAGCCGACGCGGGCCATCGCCTCGCCGTTCAGCTCGATCTTCAACATCTTGGCGTTCTGCAGCCGCATACCGGGCTGCGCGGACTCCTTCTCCAGGTTCGCCGCTGAGAACAGCTCGCTACGCATGGGTCCCTCCCGTACTCGCCGTGTCTGGCCGAGACGGTAGGGCAGCACCGCAAGAGGGCCGGCGGGTCAGCCCCAGCCGAGGTCGTGCAGGCGCGCGTCGTCGATGCCGAAGTGGTGGGCGATCTCGTGCACCACGGTCACCGCCACCTCGTCGATGACGTCGTCGTCGGTGTCACAGATCCGCAGGATCGGGTTGCGATAGATCAGGATGCGGTCCGGCAGGACTCCGGCGTAATCCCAGCCCCGGTCGGTCAACGCGTGTCCCTCGTAGAGGCCGAGCAGGTCCTCGCCGGGGGGCGGGTCGTCCTCGACCAGGATCACCACGTTGCTCATCAGCGCCAGCAGTTCCTCCGGAACCTCGTCCAGCGCTTCCCCCACCAACTCCTCGAACCGCTCGCGCTCCATCTCGACCGCCACGCCCTCATTGTTCCTCACCCGACGCGCGATCTCGCGCCTCCGAGGCCCCGGAGGGGTGCCGGGGTGCCGGAGGCGCGAGATCAGCGCGGGATGGTCAGGAGGTGAGGCGGGCGGTGAGGGTGATCTCCGCGCCGGGCGACAGCAGGCGCGAGATCGGGCAGTTCTGCTTCGCGGTCTCGGCCAGCTTGGTGAACTGTGCCTCGTCGATGCCGGGGACGTCACCGACGGTGTCCAGCTCGATGCGGGTCACCGTCATCCCGGCGTCGGTCTTGTCCAGGTGCACCGTGGCGGTGGTCTCCACCGACGTGGCGGTGGTCCCGGCGTCGGCGAGCGCCTTGGAGAAGGCCATCGAGAAGCAGCCGGCGTGCGCGGCGCCGATCAACTCCTCGGGGTTGGTGCCCTCTCCCTCCTCGAAACGAGACTTGAAGGAGTAGTTCCCCTGCAACCCGCCCTTGCCGGTACGGATCGTGCCGGAGCCCTCGGGAAGGTTGCCCTGCCAGCGTGCGGAAGCGGTACGGATAGGCATGCACCTGACGCTAGTCGACCCGACGCCGACAGGCGACCGACCAGCAAGGCTCACCGCCGGGAACCCGACGTCACCGGCCGGCTGTGGAATGATTCACGCGGACCCGCCGACCTGGTCAGCGCCTTCCGGGGCGTCCAGGCTCCGAGGAGAGGGCGAACGATGACCAACGACCTCCCCATCCCTCGTCAGGACGAACGCGCCGACGGTGCCAGCGTCCTCGAATGGGGTACGGCGGACGAGTCGGAGGGCGGAAGCCGCCTCCGGCGGGCCGTCACCGGCCTCGGCCGGGACCACCGGGTACCGATGCTGCTGGCCGGACTGGGTGCGGCCGCCGCTGTCGCCTCGCTGCTCGGCGAGTGGGTGACCATGAACATCCCCACCGGCCCGGACCCCGCCAGTCCGCTGGAGGTGACCAACGGGGTCGCCGAGATCGGCGGAATGGGCACCGGCTACCTGGTCGGTCTCCTGGTGCTCGGTTGCGCGGTGGCGCTCGCGCTACGCGGCACCAGGTCGGCGCAGGTCAACGCCCGGATCGCCGGCCTGGCGCTCGCGGCCGGCATGATCGCGCTGCTCGCCGCCGCCACGTCGTCGCTCGGCGACGCGACCCGTCGGAGCCTGATGTACTACTCCGGCGAGGAGAGCCTTCGCATCGAGCACGGGCGTGGTCTGTTCATGGCCTTCGCGGCCGTGCTGCTGTTCGCCGCCGCGCTCGTCCGGACCACCCCCGCCGGGGCCGAGATGCCGCCGAGCGGTGAGCCGGTCGGCCCCGACGACGCTTCCCCGGAGTCGACGTCCCGGCGTTCCCGGCGACGGTCCGAGCAGACGGATCCGGACGAGGGACGTCCGCCGGCCGACATCACCGTCAGCCCGACGGTGCCCTTCGCCCGTGAGGCCCCGCCCGACTGAGGTGTAAGGAGGGGTCCCCTGCTAACGCCTGGTGTATAGGAAGGGTCCCTTCCTAACAGCTCAACGCCGTGCCGCGCACCGAACGAGCGCCGAGCCGCGCGCCGAACGAGCGCCGTGCCGCGCACCGAACGAGCGCCGGATGAGCGCCGCGCCGCGCGTCGACAGTGCGGCGAGGTCCTGGCCGAACGTCATCTTCGGTGCGCCGTCCGTTGGCATCCGATTCGCCGGGAAGCCATGGTTGCGACCTGTTTCCCGAGGTACGGTTGCTGCCCGCCGTCACGCCGGGTCGCCTACTGGCGACCAGTACGGCTGGCTGCGACGGCGGCGGGCGAAGGAGGAACCATGACCCGCCCGGGCCTGCCCAAGCTGATCGCCACCGACCTGGACGGGACGCTCGTCCGCAGCGACGACACCGTCTCGGCGTACACCCACGAGGTTCTCGATCGGGTGCGTGCCGCCGGCATCCCGGTGGTCGGTGCCACCGGGCGCGGCCCCCGGCTGACCGAACTGACCCGCAACGACATCCGTGCCGCGGACTTCCTGGTGCTGGCCGGCGGCGGCCGGGTGGTGGACCAGAGCGACCCGGCCGGGCCGGTGGTGCTGCGCGACGAGCGCCTCGGGAGCGAGGTGCTGGCCGCCCTGCTGGCCGATCTGGAGGTCGCGGTCGGCCCCCTGACGGTGATGGTCGAGGCCTCCGACGAGCACGACGCCCCGCTCTGGGGCGACTACCACCCGGACTGGCCGTACCAGGACCGGTTCGAAGTCCGTACCCGGGACGAGTGCCTCGCCGGTGACGTGATCAAGGCGTTCGCGCGTACCGCCGACCACCACGTCGACGAGTTGCTGGCGGTCGCTCGGGAGATCGTGCCGCCGCATCTGGCCACGGTCACCCAGGCCGGGCTCGGCTTCATCGAGATCTGCCCGCCCGGGGTGGACAAGGCCGCCGGCCTCACCGTGGTCGCGCACTCCCTCGGCGTGGACCCGGCCGAGGTGCTGGTCTTCGGCGACATGCCGAACGACCTGCCGATGTTCGAGTGGGCCGGGTGGGCCCGGGTCGCCGTCGCCAACGCGCACCCGAGCGTGCGGGCCGCCGCCGATGACATCACTCTGCGTAACGACGACGACGGGGTGGCGGTCTACCTCGACCGGCTACTGTCCAGGTGATGGACGCGACGCCCGGCCTGATCGCCACCGACATCGACGGCACGCTGCTCCGCGACGACCGCACGCTCAGTGCGCACACCGCCGCGGTGCTGGCGCGGATCTCCGACCAGGGCACGCCGGTCGTGCTGGTCACCGGCCGTCCGATCCGCTGGCTCCGGCTCGTGTACGACCAACTCGCCGAACCGCTGCCGGCGGTCTGCGCCAACGGCGCGGTGGTCTACGACCCGGTCGACGACCAGGTGCTGCGCGCCGATCCGCTGGCTCCCGAGCTGCTCGCCGAGGTGGCCCAGCGCCTGCGGGCGGAGGTGCCGGACGTGAGCCTCGCGGTGGAGATCGTGGACAGCCGGGAGATGCGGCACGAGGCGCACTATCCGGTGCGCTGGGAGGCCGGTGACGCGGCGATCCGGGTCGTGGACAAACCGGAGGAGTTGCTGTCGGTGCCGGCGGTGAAGCTGCTGGTCCGAGCCGGCGACCAGGATCCGGACCGGTTCACCGAGCTGATCTCGGCCGCGTTGGCGGGGCTGGCGGAGGCCACCCACTCGTCGAACTCCGGGCTGGTGGAGATCTCGGCTGCCGGGGTGACGAAGGCGGCCGGGCTGGCCTGGTACTGCCACCGGATCGGCGTCGACCCGGCCGACGTGCTGGCCTTCGGCGACATGCCGAACGACGTACCGATGCTGACCTGGGCCGGGCGGGCGGTGGCAGTGGCCAACGCGCACCCCACCGTACTGGCGATCGCCGACGAGGTCACCTCGACGAACTCCACCGACGGCGTGGCCGCGTACCTGGAGAAGGTCTTCGGGGCCGACTGAGCGCGACGCGGCGTGCGGCCCGGCGGGGTCGCACGCCGCGTGCGGGGTCAGAGGTACTGACCGGTGCTGTGTCCTTCGCCACCGCCCGGCTGACCCATGCCGGGCATCCCGGGCAGCACGGCCCCGCCGCCGGGACCGCTAGGCAGCGCCTGCCGGCCGGAACGCATCTGTTCGAGCTGCACCCGGGCGGCCATCTGCTGGGCCACCAGGGCGGCCTGGATGCCGTGGAACAGCCCTTCCAGCCAGCCGACGAGCTGGGCGTGGGCGATCCGCAACTCGCCCTCGCTGGGCGCCTGGTCCTCGGCGAACGGCAGCGAGAGCCGTTCGAGTTCCTCGCGCAGCTCGGGGGCCAGCCCCTCCTTGAGCTCGACGATCGAGCGCTCGTGGATCTCCCGCATCCGGTGCCGGCTGGCGTCGTCGAGCGGAGCCGCCTTCACCTCCTCCAGGAGCTGCTTGATCATGCTGCCGATCCGCATCACCTTGGCCGGCTGCTCGACCAGGCGCGTCGGGTCCTCGCCGGGGCCGTCGTCGGTCTGCACGGTGCCGACCGGCCGGCCGTCCGGCCCGACCACCACCACCGTGCCGGAGTGCCCGGCCCCGTCCAGGCCAGGCTCGTCGTTCTGTCCAGCTGAGTGTGCTTCGGTCATGGCACCCATCTTTACCCAGTGGCCGCCGTCGCCGCCCGTCGGCCCGGCGCACCGGTCACCGTGTGTTCCGCCTGTCTGCCGACCTGGTCACCGTGCGTCGCACCCGACGCCGGATGCGGCACGTTCCGCGCTACGGTCGGCCGATGACCTCCGACC
Source organism: Micromonospora sp. NPDC023869 (assembly GCF_055559695.1). NCBI lineage: Bacteria > Bacillati > Actinomycetota > Actinomycetes > Micromonosporales > Micromonosporaceae > Micromonospora > Micromonospora sp. NPDC023869. The sequence goes on along the minus strand of NZ_JBVHKD010000001.1, from coordinate 1,088,331 downwards.
CGCGAGCCGTGCTGACCCGGCCCGCTCCCGCCCCGGACGTCACCGTCGCCTACGGCGAGCACCCCGACCAGGTCGCCGACCTGCGCCGGCCGTCCGGCAACGGGCCGCCCCGACGGCTGGTGGTCGTGGTGCACGGGGGCTTCTGGCGCCACGAGTACGACCGGCGGCACACCGACTCGATGGCCGCCGCGCTTGCCGCGCTCGGTCACCCGGTGGCGCAGGTGGAGTACCGGCGGACCGGGCAACCCGGCGGCGGATGGCCCGGTACGCCGGAGGACGTGCTGGCCGCGGTGACCGCGCTGCCCCGGCTGGCGGACGAGGCGCTGCCCGGTCTGGTGACGCCGACGCCAGCGGTCCTGGTCGGTCATTCCGCCGGTGGCCACCTCGCCCTGCACGCGGCGCGACACGTGCCGGAGGCGGTGGCCGGGGTGCTCGCTCTCGCGCCGGTCGCCGACCTCGCCGAGGCGTACCGGCTCGACCTGGACGGGGGTGCGGTGGCAGCGCTGCTCGGCGGTGGTCCGGGGGACGTACCCGACCGTTACGCGGCTGCCGACCCGCGATCCGTGGTACCGCTCCCGACACGCACCGTAGTGATGCACGGCACTCTCGACGAACAGGTTCCGGTCGCGATGAGCAGGGCTTACGTGGCCGCAAACCAGGCAGCAGGGGCCGATATGCGCCTTGTAGAGCTTTCGGGATGTGAGCATTTCGGGCTCATCGACCCCGAGGCGGCGGTCTGGCCCAAGGTAACCAGCGCGTTGCGGTCTCTTGGCGAAGATCATTAATCATTGACGCAGCGTCGCGAAGCAGGTAGAACGCCGATGGGGCGCACCCGCCTAGGCAACGCGTGTTGAAGGGAACCCGGTGTCGCACATGAACCGCAGGCGAGCACTACAGTTGCTGGCCGCGCTCGGAACAGGGAGCCTCGTCGCCGCGTGTGGCACGGACGGCGACGAGGGGACCACCACCGCCACCGGCGGCAGTCCGATCAAAATCGGTCTGATCGCGCCGCAGGCCGGCCCGAACAAAGCCATCGGCGACGAACTCACCAACGGCTTCCAGCTCTACCTCGACCTGAACGACCGGAGTCTCGGCGGTCACCCCGTCAATCTGGTCTCGGCAGACGAGGGAGACACCGTGAAGTCCGGTCAGGCCGCCGTGAGCAGCCTGCTCGAACAGAACGTGCTCGCGATGACCGGTGTCGCCAGTTCCGCCGTCATGTTCGGCATCCGGGACGCGGTCGAGCAGGCCCGGGTACCGCTGATCGGCTCCAACGCCTCGCCACCGAGCCTGCAGAGCGTCGTCTACATCTGGCGTACGTCGTACGTGCTGGACGAGGCGGGCCGGGCGCTCGGCCGCTACCTCAAGGACGAGTTGGGTACGGCCGACCGGGTGGCCATCATCCTGCCCGAGGGCGGTGGCGGTGGCGAGGACGTGCTGCGCGGCTTCCGCCAGGAGTTCGGCGAGTCCGACCCGAGGATCTCCGACCCGGTGATCTGGACCACCGGCAACCCGAACCCCGGCAAGACGGCCTACGTCAGCGACATCAACCAGGCGTTGAACCGCAGCCCGTCGACGGTCTTCTGCTTCTACTCCGGCGCTGCGGCCGTGGAGTTCGTCATGCAGTTGCGCGACGCCGGGTTCCGGGGCCGGATCTACGCGCCCGGGTTCCTCACCGAGGGCACGGTGCTGGAGAGCATCCGGCCGGCCAACGACGCGCTCGGCATCCGGACCGCCCTGAACTACTCCGCCGACCTGAACAACGCGGCGAACCGTCGCTTCGCGTCGGCGTACCGCAAGAAGCACAACGCCTCGCCCACCACGTACGCGATGGCCTCCTACGACGCGGCCAAGGTGCTCGACCAGGCGATCCGCCTCGCCGGTGAGACGCCGACGGCGCAGGAGGTGAACCTGGCACTCGGCCGGATCGGGCAGATCGACAGCCCGCGCGGCGCGTGGCAGTTCAACCAGCCACGTACCCCGCAGCAGAAGTGGTACCTGCGCGAGGTGCAGCGCGACGGCCAACTACTGTCCAACGTGCTGGTCAACGAGCTGGCCACGCTCGGCTGAGTCTCGACACGATGCCCAGGGCCGGACCGGTGCGATGGCCGGCCCTGGAGCGTCGGATCAGGGCCGCAGCTCGGCGACGCAGCACTTCACGCTGCCACCGCCCTTCTTGAGTTCGGCCAGTTCCACTGGCACCGGCGTGTAGCCGGCCGCCTTGAGCCGGCCGGTGAGCCGGGTCGCCTCGCTGTTGAGCATCACGTTGGCGCCGTCGCTGACCAGGTTCAGCCCGAACGACAGCGCGTCGTCGTCGTCCGCCACCACCGCGTCGGGAAAGAGTTGGGCGAGCACCCGCTGGCTGGCGGCGGAGAAGGCGCCCGGGTAGTAGACGACGTTGCCGTCGTCGATCGAGGCGAGCGCCACGTCCAGGTGATAGAAGCGCGGGTCGACCAGGTGCAACGACACCACCGGACGGCCGAGCGCCTCCTGTGCCTCGGCGTGCGCGGGCAGCTCGGTGCGGAAGCCGTACCCGGCCAGGACCAGGCCGCCGTGCGCCTCCGGCAGGTACGCGAAGTCACCCTCGCCCTCGTTGGTCTCGTTCGGCGCGATGAACCGCCAGCCCTGCGACTCGTAGAACGCCCGGTGCGCGGCGGCCTCGGCGGCCCGCTGCGGGTGCTTGAACCGCGCCCCGTAGGCCGTGCCGTCCACCGTGAACGCGCCGTTGGCGGCGTAGACCATGTCGGGCAGGCCCGCCTCGGGAGCCAGCAGGTGCACCTCGTGGCCGAGGCCCACCAGGGTCTCCCGCAGGCGGTCCCACTGCTTGACCGCCAGTTCCGGGTCGACCGAGGCGGTCACGTCCATCCACGGGTTGATCGCGTACTCGACCGCGAAATGCTCGGGCGAGCACATGAGATATATCCGCTTTCGCGGTACTCGCTGCTGGTTCACGGTGACCAAGGGTAGGTAGGCTGCAACTTTAGTAACAGCCGCAAACATTGCTTCTCAGGAGCAGAACATTGCAGATTGACGCCGTCGACCAACGAATCATTGCGCTGCTCGTCGCGGACGCCCGCGCGTCGTACGCGGACATCGGCACCCGGGTGTCACTCTCCGCTCCGGCGGTCAAGCGGCGGGTCGACCGGCTGCGGTCGGCCGGGGTGATCCGCGGATTCACCGCCATCGTCGACCCGGCCGCCGTCGGGTGGACCACCGAGGCGTTCGTCGAGCTGTTCTGCGCCGGTCGCACCACCCCGGCCCAACTCGGTGCGGCGGTACGCCGTCACCCCGAGGTCGTCGGGGCGTACACGGTCTCCGGCGAGGCCGACGCGCTCGTCCATCTGCGGGCCGCCGACATCGCCCACCTCGAAGAGGCGTTGGAACGACTGCGGGCCGAGTCGTTCGTCACCTCCAGCCGTAGCACCATCGTGCTCTCCCGGCTGGTGGAGTCCCCCGGTGTCGGACCCTCCACGAGCTGAACCAGCGTCTCGCCTGGCTGTCGTCCACTTAGCTCACCGTCCCACCTCCGTTCCCCGGCCGATGCCAGCGGTCGGGGAACCGGAGCGCCGGACGCCGCGTCGAACCGCGCATGACACGGGGAACCAAGGCCACCGCGGCCGGTGGCACGCTGATCGCACTGGCGCTGCTCGCCGGCAGTGTGTCGGCGCCACCGGTCGTGACACTGCCCATCGGCACCGACGGGCCGCGGATGGTGCCGGTCGGCCTGGTCTCCTTCGACTCCTGCGCGGACGCCCTCACCGAGCTGCGCGCGGCGGCCACCGCCTCGGTCGGCCCCTACGGCTTCGGCGGCGGCTGGCGTACGTTCAGCGACCGGGCCGCCCTCGGGGCCGGCGACGTGGCGAAGGGTGCCGAAGCCCTACCCGCGCCGACGGGAGCCGCGCCGGAGCACTCGACGACCAACAACCACGAAGTCGGCGTCGACGAGCCGGACCTGGTCAAGACCGACGGACGGCGGATCGTCACGACCACCGGCGGCGTCCTGCGGGTGGTCGACCCGGCCAGCCGGCGGATCACCGGCGAACTCGACCTCACCGACGGCCACGAGCGCCTGCGCTGGAGGGATCAGCGACTGCTGCTGCTCGGTGACCGGGCGCTGGTCCTGACCGAGGCCACCCCGCGCGCGACGCCCACCGGCGTCGCGGGTCGCATCCGGGGCCCGGTCGACGACACCCGGCTGGTCCTGGTCGACCTCTCCGGTGCACCCCGGGTGCTCGGCACGTACCGGATCCAGGGCCGCACCATCGACGCCCGGCTGGCCGGCACGACCGCCCGGGTGGTGGTGAACTCGGCACCCCGCCTGGAGTTCGCGTTCGAGCGGACCGGCAGCGACCGGGAGCGGACCGCACGCAACCGTGCCGTCATCGCGCGGGCGGGCATCGAGGCCTGGCTGCCCGAGTACGAGTGGACGGCGGGCGCCGAACGGCACAGCGGGCGGATCGGCTGCGACCGGCTGAGCCGCCCGGCACGGATGACCGGCACGTCGACGCTGACCGTGCTCAGCTTCGACCTGGCCACCGACCGTCTCGGCGACGGCGACCCGGTCGGCGTGGTCGCCGATGCGAGCACCGTCTACGGCACCGCGACCAGTCTCTACCTCGCTGGTCGTCGTCCGGTGGTCGACCCGGCCCGCTCGCGTCCAGCGGCGGACGACGAGGTCACCGAGATCCACCAGTTCGACACCGCCGCCCCGGGGCGTCCCCGCTTCGTCGCCTCGGGCACCGTGCCCGGCTGGCTGATCAACCAGTACGCGCTGTCGGAGTGGGACGGGCACCTGCGGGTGGCCACCACCGGTGACGTCTGGGGCGGCAGGGCGCAGGGCCAGACCTCCGAGTCCGCGGTGCGGGTGCTGCGCCGCGAGGGCGGATCACTGGTGCCCGCCGGAGTGGTCGGCGGGCTCGGCCGGGGTGAACGGATCTACTCGGTGCGCTACCTCGGCCCGGTGGCGTACGTGGTGACCTTCCGGCAGACCGACCCGCTCTACTCGCTCGACCTGACCGACCCCGGCGCGCCCCGGGTCACCGGCGAACTCAAGATCACCGGGTACTCGGGTTACCTGCACCCGCTGCCCGAGGGCCGGTTGCTCGGGGTCGGCCAGGAGGCCGACACGCGGGGTCGGACCCAGGGCGTACAGGTGTCCCTCTTCGACGTACGCGATCCGGGCCGCCCGTACCGGCTGGACCAGTGGCACCTGCCCCGGGGACTGTCCGGTGCCGAGTACGACCCGCACGCCTTCCTGTACCGGCCGGACAGCGGTCTGGTGGCCCTGCCGGTGGACGCCGGCATCCGGCTGCTGCGCGTCGGCGGCGACAGCATCCGCGAGATCGGCGAGGTGACCCATCCGGCGACGGACCGCGAGAGCCGACGGATGTGGTCCCCGGTGCGCCGGTCGCTGGTGATCGGTGACGTGCTCTGGACCGTCTCCGACACCGGCCTGCGCGCCACCGACCCGACCACCGCACGCAGCGTCGGCTGGATCGCGACGACCTGAACCTTCCTCCCACGCGGGTGGGGCCCGGTTTCTCGGGGTTTCCGGGTCCCACCCGCCCCTACCGCACGCAGAATCGGAACGGCCGACGGTCAGAGGTACATGCCGGTGCGGTGCTCACCCCGTCCCGGCTTGTCCCCCTCGCCGAAGAAGCGCTTGCCACCGAACTCGCCGTGCAGGCGGTCGTCCAACTCGTCCGCCAGGCCGGTCATCACCTGCACGGCGAGCATCAGATGGGTGGGTTGGAAGTTCCGGCCGAAGACCGGGATCGAGGCCCACACGGTGTCGTCGGCACAATAGAGCCGACCGATCGGCATCCGGTTGGTCAGCTCGGAGAGCTTGACGTACAACCGCTCGGTGGGCTCCACCTCGGTGAGGACCGGGGAGAAGACGTCGACCAGCGGCGGATTGTCCCGGACCCGGACAAAGACCATCGCCGAGCCCGCGCGGATGTTGATGTCGCCGTCGGAGTCGACCTGGACCCGGTCCGCGTCCGACTTGAGCATGGTGGAGACGACCGTGCGTACCCGCTCGGCCAGGTCCAGCACCTCGGTCTCCGGACTGTCCCCACCGGCGGCGGCCAGCGCCTCCTCCAACTCGGTGCCGATCTCCCGCACCAGGCCGAACTCGCTGCGCGCCGTACCCAGCGGGGCACCCGCAAGCGGCTCACCCTCGGCGTCCTCGATCTGATAGACCAGGAACGCGGGATGCGGCGCGCCATAGATGTCCCGCAGCGTACGGGAGAGCACCGCAGCCAGCCGGGTGGCCTCGTCGACCCCGCAGTGCAGGCCGAACTGGTCACCGGAGCCCTCCACCACGCCCGGCGGCGACCAGCCCAACGCGACCATGTCGGCGACGGCCGCGCGGTCCAGCCGGTACCCCTGCGGCAGCGTGGCGTTGCCGACCGCGCGCGCGTTGAGTCGGCCGTCCGTGTCGACGTCGGCCCCGACGGCGTAGACCGCGTCGTCCGTGCCCGAGGCGGTCGGGTCGAGCGTCAGCTCCACGCGCGCCCCCGCCGGCAGGTCGACCAGCCGGTCGGCCAGCGCCCTCGCGAACTCCCGCCACGCCTGGGTCACCTTCGCCCGCAGGTCGGCCGTGGTCGGCTCGTCGAGCAGGATCGACTCGTGGTGATGCGCCGGCGTGCCGGGCGGCGCCGAGGGGTGGTCTGCCGTCATGATCGCCTCCGTCCGTTCCGGTCACCCTACCCAGCCGCCGAATCGGTCGGCGCGGCCCGGACCGTGATCGGACAGCCCCCTCGGTTGCGGTCAGTCGGCCGGCCGGTCGCCGCCCAACTCCACCGGCCAGGTGCCGGCCAGGTCGGCGAGCCGGGCCGCCGCCGCGACCGGATCGGCGCCGCGCCCCACGGCCAGCCCGAGCAGGTACGCAGTGACCGGGGCACCCGGACGCACCACCTGGTGGGCCACGTCCCGGGCCAGGTCGAGCACGGTCGGCACCGGCACCTGGGCGGGTTCCAGCCCCAGTTCCGCGCAGACCGCCGTGACCCAGTCGTCCAGCACCGTCATCGCGCCCACTCCTCCGCCCGGCGTACGTCACCGTCAGTGTCGCAGTCGAACCACGGCGGTGGGCCGCCACCGGACCACGTCACCTCGCGCACGGTGAGCCCGGCGAGAAGCTCCCGCAGCGGCGCTCCGGAGTGCCGTCCGGCGAGCCGATCCAGCGCCGCACGCAGGGCGTCGGTACGCCACACCCCGCACAACGTCTGCCGCCGTCCCGAGGCGTCCACGAAACACACCCCGTCCACCTGCGGCGGCATCTCCAGCGGCGTGCCCGGTGGGGCGTTCGGTGGTGTGCCCGGTGGGGTGTTCGGTGGTGTGCCCGGTGGGGTGTTCGGTGGCGTGTCCAACTGGCGCAGCAGGTCACCGACGGCGGGCCGGGTCAACAGCGGCAGGTCGGCGGCGAGAAGCGCGACGACCGGTACCCCCGGTTCGAGCAGAGCCAGTCCGGCTGCGGTGGCGGCGACCGGCCCGCCACCGGGCGGCGACTCCCGGGCCGGGAGCACCCCCGCCGGGGCCGGCCCGGGACCGACCAGGATGCGGGGCGTCGCGTCGGCGACCGCCGCGAGCACCCGCTCGCGCATCGGTACGCCACCGACGGGCAGCGCCGGCTTGTCCCGCCCACCCATCCGGCGCGCCGCCCCACCCGCGAGCACGATCGCCGCGTACGCCGTCACCGGATCACGGTAACCCGCACGGCTCGGCCGTCTCCGGCGCTGCCGCCGGGCGGGGTGGCCGGGCGGGGTGGCCGGGCGGGGTGGCCGGGCGGGGTGGCCGGGCGGGGTGGCCGGGCGAGGTGGCCGGGCGGGGTGGCCGGGCGGGGTGGCCGGGCGGGGTGGCTGTTTCCGGCGCTGCCACCGGCCAGCTTTGTGGCCGGGTAGCCGGGCGGCCGGGTGGAGCGGTCGGATGCGGTGGGGTGTGCGGGCGGGGCAGGATGGCGGGGTGGGACGGGCCAGTGACCGACGTGGGGTGCTCCGCGTCGACCTCGACGCGACGGACACCGGACGCGTCCGGGTACGTCGACCGGACACTCTCGCCGCCGAGGAGCCGCTGGAGATCCGGGTCGGGCCGGCCGGTCCGGACCGACGCCGCCCGCTCTCGGTCACCATGCGGACCCCCGGAGCCGACCTGGATCTGGCGCTCGGCTTCCTGTTCACCGAGGGGCTGATCCGCTCGGCCGACGACGTGTCCACCGCGCAACTCTGTGCCGGCACCGAGACGCCGAACACCTACAACGTGGTCGACGTGACCCTGGCTCCGGGCGTGCCGTCGCCCGGAGCCGAGACGACCCGGCACTTCCAGACCACCAGCGCCTGCGGGGTCTGCGGCAAGGCGAGCATCGACGCGGTCCGTACCCGGTCCCGGTTCGACGTGGCCGCCGACCCGCTCGCCGTCCCCGCCGAGATTCTGGCCGAACTCCCGGAGCGGCTACGGGCCGGTCAGCGGGGCTTCGACCGTACCGGCGGGTCGCACGCGGCGGGACTGTTCTCCGCCGACGGCGAGTTGCTGGTGCTGCGCGAGGACGTCGGCCGACACAATGCGGTGGACAAGGTGATCGGCTGGGCGCTCCGCGAGCGTCGGCTGCCGCTGGCCGGGCACCTGTTGCTGGTCTCCGGCCGGGCCAGTTTCGAGCTGACCCAGAAGGCGTGGATGGCCGGGTTGCCGCTGCTCGCGGCGGTGTCGGCGCCGAGCACGCTCGCGGTCGACCTGGCTGCCGAGGCCGGGCTCACCCTGGTCGGCTTCCTGCGCGGACGGACGATGAACATCTACACCGGCGCCCACCGGGTGACCGGCTGACCGCCGCTTCGGGCGAGACCGCCCACCCGGTTGCTCAGCGGTTGGCCAGCAGCTCGAACAGTTCCAGCCGGACGGCGGCGTCCCGGGCGATGAGGAAACCCGCGATGCCCAGGATCCAGCCCAGCATGCTGCCCGACGACCGCACGATCCACGCGTTGAGGCGGGCGAGCAGTGGCTCGATCCGCCTCGGCCACGCCACCCGCGCGCCCAGCAGCACCAGCGCCGGCAGGATCATGACCAGGCAGTATCCCGCCAACAACGCGATCACCTGCGGCACACCCAGACCCGAGGTGGTGAGCAGACCCAGGGCACCGAGGTACGGCAGCATGGTCGCCACCTCGGCCAGCGCGGCGAACACCGCCAACCCGACCAGCCAACGGGCCGAGGAGTCACCGGACGTCGCCCGGTCCCGCCAGCGCAACACCCGACCGCCGCCACCGCCGCGTTTGCCGTCGTAGCGGAAGCTCAGCACGAACAACCCGACACCGAGCGCGAGCTGCCCCCACAGCACCGGCCGGTTGTCCAGCGCGCCGCCCAGCATCTCGGCCAGCCCGCTGCCGCCGAAGTAGAGCAACAAGCCGACCAGGAAGTAGAAGCAGGCGATGGTGCCCAGGTAGGTCGACACCCGCCCGAGGCGAACCGGGCCCGGGGCGAGCAGCAGCCAGACCGGGATGAACAGGGTGCCGATGCTGGTGCTGTCGACGAGCGCCAGACCCGCGAGGGACAGCAGTAGCGCGGCGCTCATGCCGGGCCTAGGGGACGCACGCTCATGCGGTGATTATCCGGGTGTCCCGGTCCGACGGCTGCCCTGGCACCGTGATCTGTCGAGCCTTCGGGACGGTCTCCTGAGGTGGGTTCGGGGGACGGTTCATGGTGCGCCACGGGCCACCGAGGAGCGGGGTGAGGACCACCAGGAGGTAGCCGACGCCGGCCACGACGAGGGTGGCCGTGGTGCCGGCATGTTCGCTGGCGAAACCCGCTGCGAGCGCGCCGAGCGGGATGGCGGCCCAGGCCACCGCGCCGATCACGCCGTACACCCGGGCCCGCATTCGGGCCGGTACGCGTTCGAGCTTGATCGCGCCGATCAGGGGGTTGATCGCCCCGGCGGCGAAACCGGCGCTGGCGAACACGACGAGCAGGACGGGCAACGGCAGCCCGGCGGCCATCGCCCAGAACGGCGGGGGACCGGCCACCGCGAAGGCCACCACGAAGGTGACCCGGCGGGGCAGCCGGTGACCGACGGCGCTGAACACCAACGAGCCCGCCAGCGCGCCACCGCCCATGGCACCGACGAGCAGCCCGAGGGCCGCCGCTCCGCCGAGGTCCCGGTGCGCGACGACGGGCAGCAGCACGTTGGTGTTGGTCGCGTCGAAGAAGTTGGTCACCAACACCAGCAGGACCAGGACCCGCAACAGGGGCTCGGCGAGCAGGAACCGTACGCCGGCGGCGAACTGGCGCCAGTAGCCGGTGTCGTGGCTGGTCGCTGGCCCGTCGACGGTCGCGGCCTCGTCGGCGCCGGGCTGGAGGTTCGCCGGCACCAGCACGGCGACGACCACTGCGGACAGCACGAACGTGGCCGCGTCGAGGACCAGCACGGGCAGCGCCCCCAGGGTGGCGACCAGCAGGCCGGCCACCGGTGCACCGAGCAGTCGGGCACCCCGCTCGGTCGCCTCGAACCAGCCGATCGCCCGCTCGGTCGGCAGGCCGGCGGCGGTGGCCGCCTCGGGCAGCAGGGCGACCCGGGCGGTCTGGCCCGGCGTGTCGAGCAGACCGCTGAGGAAGACCAGCGCGAGCAGCGCCCAGAACGGCAGACCGACCGTGGCGTGCAGGAGGGGGATCGCGGCGACCGTCAGGCAAGAGACCAGATCGGCGAGCACGCTCGCGCGGCGGTAGCCGATCCAGTCGACCAGGACTCCGCCCAGTGCGCCACCGAGCACGATCGGCGCGGTCGCGACGGCAGCGGTGAGGCCGGTGGCGGCCGGCGAGCCGGTCTCGGCGAGTACGTAGAGCGGCAGCGCGATGATCGTGAGCATGTTGCCGGTCAGCGAGACCGTGTGCCCGACCAGCAGACCGATCAGCGGCGTGCGGGACGGGCGGCTCATTCGGGTCGCCGGAACGCGTGATAGATCATCGTGACCGGGCGGGCGTCGGCGCGGTCCGGATCGCTGCGCTCCTGCCAGCGCGCGGCCAGCGCCTCCAGGTCGGCCCGCAGTTCCCGCAGTTCGGCCGCGGTGAGGTGATAGGCGTTGTCGCTGCTGGCGGTGCCGCGTACCCACTCCGGCTCGAAGGTCGCCTCGGCGGTGAGGTAACCGTTCAGGGCCGCCTGGTACCGCTCCAGCACGGCACGCCGCAACAGGTCCGAGGCGACCTTCCGCTCCGGGTCGTCGAGTGCCTCCAGTGGCTCCCAGGAGGTGGTGGCGTGCGCGGCTCGCCACCACCGTTCCCGACGGTTGCGCGCGCACTCCGGAGCCTCCCGCACGAAGCCGTGCTCGGCGAGCTTGCTCAGGTGGTAACTGACCGAGCCCACCGCCTCGTCGACGACCTCGCTGAGCATCCCGACGCTCTGCGGCCCCCGCAGCCGCAGTTCGCCGAGCAGCCGAAGCCGGGTGGGGTGGGCGAGTGCCCGCATGGCGCGGGGGTCGGTCAGGTGCAGCACGGTCTCGTCGTTCGTCATGTCGCCACCGTAGACGTACAAGAAATGACGTACAATACTTCTTGTTAATCATCGCGGGCGACGCCCGGATCGACGCCTGCCCCGCCGCAGCGCCTTCGGCGATCTCGGCCAACCGTCCAGGCGTGACGGCGGCACTCCCCGGCGGAGCAGGTCGTCCAGCAGCAGGCCGAGGGAGTAGTCCGGGTGCTCGGCCAGCACCCGCTCCAATGCCACCGCCGCCAGCGCGCCCTGCCCCGCGCGCCAGGCGGCGAAGGCGAGCAGGGCACCGGGCGCGGCGGACAGGTCCGGCTCGGTCCGGCGCATCATCTCGGTCCAGAACGCCACGTCCTCGTCCCGGCCGTCGGTGCGTTCCCAGGCGTGGTCCCGCACCGGCAGATGGGTCAGCAGCAGGCAGAGCCACGCCACCTCGTCGTCGGTCAACGGCTCGCCGTCGCGGTGACGTCGTCGGGTGGCCCGCAGCGCCGCCACCCCGGCCGTCCGCAGCGCCCGACCGCCGAGCAGGTCGGCCGGGGGCGCCTCCGCCAGCAGGTCGGCGAGCCGCCGGTCGGCCCGTTCGGCGGCGCGCCGCATCTCTGGCCCGTCGACCGGGGCCACCGCCGCGGCGAGAGCAGCCCGGTCAGGCAGCGCGACCTGGCCGGCGAAGACCGCCGCGGCCGGCACCGCACTGGCCCTCGGGTCGTACCGGGTGCCCTCGGGCGGGCAGCACTCCGGCTCCTGACAGACGTACGACCACCACCGGTCACCGGTGACCCGTAACACGTCCAGGACAGTGAGCCCCGCGTCGGCAAGCGCCACCCGGACCGCGTCCACGGCCGGAGTGACCCGCTCGGGCGGGCCGTACCCGATCGCCGTGGCCGAATCGGCGCCCTGCCGCGCGGTCACCGCGGCGATGTGCTCCGCCGACTCACGCGGATCACCCTCGCCGGGCAGGTCCGTCCGGGCGGCGAAGACGATCCGGGAGCCGGCCAGCGCCACCACCACGACGCTGTCGGTGGGGTGGAAGCCGAGCAGGTACGGCACGGCCGCGATGAGGTCGGCGGGCGATCTGACGGTGAGCCGGGGCAGGTCCGTGGAGTTCATGAGGGCAGCTTGCGAGCCGTCCGGTTCCCACCGCTGCCCCTGTGGACGACACGCGGGTTATCCACAGCCACTCTGCGTATCTGCCCAGCTCAACGCGATCCGCCTACTCCCCCGCACCGAGCACGGATGTTAGGAAGGGACCCTTCCTATACACGAGGCGTTAGTAGGGGACCCCTCCTTACACCCGAAGGGATACCTTGCGGGGATGGATCTGGCGTACCTGCGGGCGCATCCGGAGCAGTTGCCGACCTTCCTGACCCATCAACGGATCCGGGAGACGCCGGTGAGCGGCGGCGACATCTGCGCCGCCAGCCGGCTGACGCTGGACGACGGGCACTCGGTGTTCGCCAAGACCTGGCCGGAGCACGCCGACCGGCAGGTGCCGGACGACTTCTTCGCCACCGAGGCGGCCGGGCTGCGCTGGTTACGGGAGGCCGGCGCCGTCGCCGTACCGGAGGTGCTGGTGGCGCTGCCCGACCTGCTCGCGCTGGAGTGGGTGCAGCCGGGTGAGCCCCAGCGGGCGGCGGCCGACCGCTTCGGGCGTGAGCTGGCCGAGATGCACCGGGCCGGAGCGTCCGCCTTCGGGGCACGCTGGCCGGGCTTCATCGGCGCGCTGCCGGCGGACAACACCCCGCACGACGGTCCCTGGCCGGTCTGGTTCGCGCAGGCCCGGATCGTGCCCTACCTGCGTCGCTCGGTCGACGGAGGTGCGCTGGACGCCACCGCCGCCGCGCTCGTCGAGCAGGTCGTGACCCGGATCGACGAGTTCGGCGGTGACGAGCCGCCCGCCCGCATCCACGGCGACCTCTGGCCCGGCAACCTTCTCTGGGGCGCCGACGACCGGGTCTGGCTGGTCGACCCGGCCGCGCACGGTGGGCACCGGGAGACCGACCTCGCGCAGCTAGCGCTCTTCGGCGGGGCACCGTACGGGGACCGGATCCTAGCCGCGTACGACGAGACCTGGCCGTTGGCCGACGGCTGGCGGCACCGGGTGCCGCTGCACCAGTTGCACCTGTTGCTGGTGCACACCGCCCTGTTCGGCAGCGGGTACCGGGATTCGGTCGTGCACGCCGCCCGGGCGGCCCTGAGCGGGGCCGAGCGCGCTACGGTCGACGGGTGACCGTCGCCCCGCCGACCGCCGGCGCCCTTGTCGACCGGTACGGCCGCGTCGCCCGGGACCTGCGGGTCTCGCTGACCGACAAGTGCAACCTGCGCTGTACGTACTGCATGCCCGCCGAGGGACTGCCCTGGCTGGCCGGGCCGCAGCTGCTCACCGACGACGAGGTGGTCCGGCTGATCCGGGTGGCGGTGTGCCGGCTCGGCGTGACCGAGGTCCGGTTCACCGGCGGCGAACCGCTGATCCGCCCGGGTCTCGTGGGCATCGTCGCGGCCGCCGCCGCACTCGACCCGCGTCCCCGGCTCTCGCTGACCACGAACGGCATCGGGCTGCACCGGCTGGCTCCGGCGTTGCGCGAGGCCGGGCTGGACCGGGTGAACGTCTCGCTGGACACGCTGGACCGTGAACGCTTCACCCGGCTCACCCGACGTGACCGGCTCTCCGACGTGCTGGCCGGTCTGGCCGGTGCCGCCGACGCCGGGCTGACCCCGGTCAAGGTCAACGCGGTGCTGATGCGGGGCGTCAACGACGACGAGGCACCAGCACTGCTCCGCTTCGCCCTCGACCACGGCTACGAGCTGCGGTTCATCGAGCAGATGCCGCTGGACGCCCAGCACGGTTGGGACCGTGCCGCCATGGTCACCGCCGAGGAGATCCTGACGACGCTGCGCTCGGCGTACGCGCTGAGCCCGGACCCGACCGCGCGCGGCACCGCGCCCGCCGAGACCTGGCTGGTCGACGGCGGCCCGGCGCGGGTCGGCGTGATCGGCACGGTGACCCGGCCCTTCTGCGGAGACTGCGACCGGACCCGGCTCACCGCCGACGGCCAGATCCGCAACTGCCTGTTCGCCACCGAGGAGTCGAACCTGCGCGACGCGTTGCGGGCCGGGGCCGACGACGACGAGGTGGCCCGCCGCTGGACGGCCGCCACCTGGGGCAAGCGGGCCGGGCACGGGATCGACGACCCGACTTTCCTGCAACCGACCCGGCCGATGTCGGCCATCGGAGGGTGACCGTGGCGACCGTGACCGTCCGCTACTTCGCCGGGGCCCGGGCCGCCGCCGGTCGCGCCGAGGAGACCACCACCGCCGGGCGGTCGCTGGACGAGGTGCTGGCGGAGCTGTCCGACCGGCACGGCGCGCGGCTGGTGCCGGTGCTCAAGGTGGCGAGTTTTCTGGTCGACGGCGTCACCTGTCATGATCGGAAGCAGCCGCTGCCGGCCGGAGCGACGATCGACGTCCTGCCTCCCTTCGCCGGTGGCTGAGGGGGATCACACGTGTTCGCGGTACTCGGCTTCGTGGCCACGCTTGCCCTGATCACCGGGCTGATCCACCTCTACCTCTGGAAGCGGCTGGTCAAGGACACCACCACCGCCGGGCGCTGGCGGCGGATCGGCACGGTCACCGCGGTGGTGCTGGCGCTGCTCGTACCGGCGACCATGATCGGCACCCGGTCCGGGATGTACTGGCTCGCCTGGCCGGGCTACCTCTGGCTCGCGGTGATGTTCTACCTACTGGTGATCCTCGTCGCGCTGGAAGTGCCGATGCTGGTGACGCGGCTGGTGCTGCGCCGCCGGGCGGCGGCCGTCGCACCGGAGCCGGCCCTGGTCGGTAGCGCCACCCCGGCGGACCCGCCGGGCACCGACGACGCCGAGGCGAGCACTCCGGCAGCCGACCAGGCGGGTGACCCGCCGGCCGCCGGCGCGGTCGGCCCGGACCACGACCCGTCCCGCCGGCTGCTACTCGCCCGTGGCGCGGCGATCTTCGCCGGGCTCACCGCCACCGGCCTGGTCGGGTACGGGGTGCGGACCGCGATGGGCCCGCCCCGACTGGACCGGGTGCAGATCCCGCTGGCGAAGCTGCCGCGCAGCATGGATGGCCTGCGCATCGCCACCGTCTCCGACATCCACATCGGGCCGCTGACCGGGCGGGCGCACACCGAGCGGATCGTCGCCGCGATCAACCGCCTGGACGCCGACATCGTCGCCGTGGTCGGTGACCTGGTCGACGGCACGGTGGCCGAGCTGGGCGACGACGCGGCCCCGCTGCGCGACCTGCGGGCCCGGCACGGCAGCTACTTCGTCACCGGCAACCACGAGTACTACTCCGGCGTCGAGGAGTGGGTGGCCGAGGTCGACCGGCTCGGGCTGCGGGTGCTGCAGAACCAGCGGTTGGAGATCGCCGCCCGGGGTGGCGTGCTCGACCTGGCCGGCGTCAACGACGTCAGCGCCGTGGGCACCGGTGTCTCCGCCCCGCCCGACTACGCGGCCACGCTCGCCGACCGGGACCCGTCCCGGCCGGTGGTGCTCCTCGCCCACCAGCCGGTGGCCGCGATGGAGGCCGCGAAGTACGGCGTCGACCTGCAACTGTCCGGTCACACCCACGGTGGTCAGATCGTGCCGTTCAACCTGCTGGTCAAGCTGGAGCAGCCGGTGGTCTCCGGCCTGGGCGAGGTGGACGGGACCAAGGTCTACGTGACCAACGGGGCCGGCTTCTGGGGCCCACCGGTGCGGGTGGGCGCGGAGCCTCAGGTCACTCTCGTGGAACTGCGTTCGGCATAGCGAACCTCACGCCCGAGCGTGGCGGCGCGCATGGGCATGGCCGGTCGTGGCAGGATGCGGCGTGCCTCCGTTCAACGCCGTACCCCCCGGTGGCCGCCCGCCCTTCGTCGCGGATCTGCACATCCACTCGAAATACTCGCGGGCCTGCAGCCGTGACCTGACCCTGCCGAACCTCGGCTGGTGGGCGAAACGCAAGGGCATCGCGGTGCTCGGCACCGGTGATTTCACCCACCCCGCCTGGTACGACCACCTCCGGGAGACCCTGCGTCCCGCCGAGCCCGGTCTGTACCGATTGTCCGACGAGACCGAGCGGGACATCGCCCGCCGGTTGCCGCCCCGGCTCTCCAGTCACGCCGAGAGCGACCCGGTCCGGTTCATGCTCAGCGTGGAGATCTCGACGATCTACAAGCGGGACGACCGGACCCGCAAGGTCCACCACCTGATCTATCTGCCGGACCTGGACTCGGTGGGCCGCTTCAACACCGCGTTGGGCCGGATCGGCAATCTCGGGTCCGACGGTCGCCCGATCCTCGGCCTGGACTCCCGCGACCTGCTGGAGATCACGCTGGAGGCGAGCCCGGACGGCTACCTGGTGCCGGCGCACATCTGGACGCCGTGGTTCTCCGCGCTGGGCTCGAAGTCCGGCTTCGACGCGATCGCCGACTGCTACGCCGACCTGGCCGAACACATCTTCGCGGTGGAGACCGGCCTCTCCTCGGACCCGGCGATGAACTGGCGGGTCGGCAGCCTGGACGCCTACCGGCTGGTGTCCAACTCGGACGCTCACTCGCCGCCCGCGTTGGCCCGGGAGGCGACCGTCTTCGCCTCGGAACGGGACTACTTCGGCATCCGGGAGGCGCTGCGGACCGGCGACGGGCTCGCCGGCACGATCGAGTTCTTCCCCGAGGAGGGCAAGTACCACGCGGACGGCCACCGGCTGTGCGGGGTGAACTGGGCGCCGGAGCGGACCAGGGCGGCCGGCGGACGCTGCCCGGAGTGCGGCAAGTCGCTCACGGTGGGCGTGCTGAGCCGGGTCGAGGACCTGGCCGACCGGCCCGAGGGGTACCGGCCGGAGCACGCGCCCGAGGTGACCCACCTGATCCAGCTCGCCGAGATCCTCGGCGAGATCAACAAGGTCGGCCCGCGTTCCAAGAAGGTCGAGGGCAAGCTCACCGACCTGGTCGCCGCGCTCGGCTCCGAACTGGACATCCTGACGCGTACCCCGTTGGACGACATCGGGCGGGTCGGCGGCGAACTGCTCGCGGAGGGCATCGGCCGACTGCGCCGCGACGAGGTCCGCCGGGTGCCCGGCTACGACGGCGAGTACGGCGTGATCACCCTCTTCGAGCCGACCGAACTGGGTGCCGGCGCGGCCTCGGGCGGGCAGGAGACGCTGTTCGACGTACCGGTGCAGGTGCCCGTGCAGCGGCGACCGGCCGAGTCGAGCGGCTCGGAGACGAAGGCGAAGCGGCCGACGGCCAAGGCGGAACCGAAACGCAAGGCGGGTCCCGTGCCGGCCCCGGCACCGCCGATCGCGCCGGCACCCTCCCCGCACGAGCCGTTCGAGCCGATGCTCGCCGGCATGGAGGAGGTGGGCAGCGGGCTGCTCGACCGGCTCGACGCCATGCAGCGGGTGGCCGCCTCGGCACCCGGCGGTCCGCTGCTGATCGTCGCCGGACCGGGCACCGGCAAGACCCGTACGCTGACCCACCGGATCGCGTACCTCTGCGCGGAGCTGAACGTCTTCCCCGAGCGGTGCCTGGCGATCACCTTCACCCGACGCGCCGCCGAGGAGCTGCGGCACCGACTCGACGGGCTGCTCGGACCGGTCGCCGAGGACGTCACCGTGGGCACGTTCCACTCGCTCGGACTGACCATCCTGCGGGAGAACGCGGCCACCGCCGGTCTGCCGGACGACTTCCGGATCGCCGACGACGCCGACCGGACGGCGGCCCGCGCGGAGGCCGGGGACGATCCGGCGCGGTACACGTCGCTGCTGCGCAAGCAGGGCATGGTCGACCTGGACGATCTGCTCACCCTGCCGGTGGCGCTGCTGCGCGACGACCGCAGGCTGGTCGAGCGCTACCGGGACCGCTGGCAGTGGATCTTCGTCGACGAGTACCAGGACGTCGACCCCGTGCAGTACGACCTGCTGCGTCTGCTGAGCCCCGCCGACGGCAACCTCTGCGCGATCGGTGACCCGGACCAGGCGATCTACTCGTTCCGGGGCGCCGACGTCGGATACTTCCTGCGCTTCTCCCAGGACTTCACCGACGCCCGCCTGGTCCGGCTGAACCGCAACTACCGGTCCTCCGCGCCGATCCTGGCTGCCGCCGTGCAGGCCATCGCGCCGTCGTCGCTGGTCCGGGGACGCCGACTGGACCCGGCCCGGCTCGACCCGGAGGCCCCGCTGGTCGGACGGTACGCCGCGGCGTCCGTCGCCGACGAGGCCGACTTCGTGGTACGCACCGTCGACGAGCTGGTCGGCGGGCTGTCCCACCGGTCGCTGGACTCCGGGCGCATCGACGGTCGGTCGAGCACGCTGTCCTTCTCCGACATCGCGGTGCTCTATCGCACCGACTCGCAGGCCGCGCCGATCGTGGACGCCCTGGCCCGGGCCAACGTCCCGGTGCAGAAACGATCGCACGACCGGCTGCGGGACCGGCCCGGCGTGATGGCCATCGCCCGCGAGCTGCGGCACGTCACCGGCGTCGACGGCACACTGCCCGCCCGGGTACGCCTCGCCGGCCAGTCGCTCGCGGAACGCTTCGCCACCCCCACCCTCGACGGCTCGCACGGGGTCCGGCCGGAGGACGTGCGGACCGCGGTCGACCTGCTGACGCCGCTGGCCCGCCGCTGCGGTGACGACCTGGAGATGTTCCTGTCCCAGCTCGCCACCGGGGCGGAGGTGGACGCGCTCGACCCCCGTGCCGAGGCGGTCACCCTGCTGACCCTGCACGCCGCCAAGGGCCTGGAGTTCCCGGTGGTCTTCCTGGTCGGTGCCGAGGACGGACTGCTGCCGTTGCGCTGGCCGGGCACCACCCCGGACGACGAGGCGATCGCCGAGGAACGACGGTTGTTCTTCGTCGGGCTGACCCGGGCACAGGACCGGCTCTACGTCAGCCACGCGGCACGTCGGGTCCGGCACGGGTCGGAACGCGACTGCCGACCGTCTCCGTTCCTCGACGTGATCGACGCCGGCCTCTTCGAACGACTCGGCGACGCCGCCGGACCTCGTCGACCTAAGGACCATCAGCTCCGGCTCATCTGAGCGTCCGCCGACCCGCCCCGCCCTCGGCAGGGCGGGTGGGGCGGGGGCCGCAGTGACCGGTCCGTGATCGCGTAGGGACGATCAGTGAGACGGTCACACGCTACGGTGACGTGGGCGACGACCGGCTGCGGCCCACCGATTCCACCCACGGCTTCAGGAGTGCGTGCATGGCGAACTACGGACCACCGGCGGGCGGCGGTCCTTCGCCGTGGCACGAGCCGGGCCATGATGAGGGGTACGGCTCCGATCGTCGACCGCCCGACCGCCACCGCCCCTATAACGCGGCGTCACCACCCGACGACGGCCGGCCTCCCTACCGCGACGGACAGGGCCACGGCGGCCAGCCCTACGGCGCTCAGCCCTATGGCGGTCAGGGATATGGCGGTCAGGGCTACGGCGACGGGCGGTCCCACGGCGGGCAGCCCTACGGCAGCATCGGGCAGGGCCATGGCGGTGGCGAGTCCTACGGTGGCGGCTACGGTCCGGGGACGAGCGGGCCGCAGTACCCGGGCAGTGGACACGAGGCGGGCCACGGATCCGACTCGCAGGACACCGCGACGTACCCGGCCTATCAGGACGGCACGGCGGAGACCGCGTACGCCGGACAGCCGCCGCCGGAGCGCGGGCGCGGTCGGGGCCGGATCTTCGCGGTGCTGGCGACGGTGTTGGTGCTCGTGCTCGGCGGCGCGACCGCGTTCTACCTCATCGGACAGAACGACGAGACGCCGACGCCGGTGGCCGCTCCCACGCCCGAGGAGGCACCGGTGACCCCGGCCGGGCCGGACGACGAGGGCGAGGAGCCGGCCAGCTCTCCGTCGGACGCCTCGTCCACCGATCCTCGGTTCGTCGAGCCGGGCCAGTGCGTGCGCAACGAGGGCCCCGCCGGTGGCAAACCCAAGCTGGTGATCAGCGAGTGCGCGCCGAAGTCGTACGAGGTGCTGCGCCGCTTCGACGGCAAGACCAGCGGGGAGCGGGACGCCGAGGCGAAGTGTGCGCCGGTCGACGGCTACACCAACTGGTACTTCTACGACAGCGAGCTGGACTCGCTCGACTTCGTGCTCTGCCTCAAGCAGCGCGGCTGACCTCAGGCCCGCTGCCGACGATCGGTAAAACTAGTGCTGTCTAGCGTCCACGCTAGACAGCACTAGTTTTGGCTCGACCGGCAACACGCCGGTAGCCCCGTCTATCCATGTCTAGCCTCCCGCCTAGACGGCCCGATACTGTGCGATTCGTGGATCCGGTCCGCAACCCGTACGCCCCGGGCGCTGGTCAGCGCCCGCCCGAACTGGCCGGGCGGGGGCGGGAGCTGGACGTCTTCGACATCGTGCTGGAACGCATCGCCCGGGGACGTCCGGAGCGGAGTCTGATGCTCACCGGGTTGCGGGGCGTCGGCAAGACCGTGCTGCTGAACACGCTGCGCTCGCAGGCGATCAACAGTCTCTGGGGCAGCGGCAAGATCGAGGCCCGCCCGGACCAGTCGCTACGCCGGCCGATCGCCGCCGCCCTGCACATGGCCGTCCGGGAACTGGCCCCACGGCATCGCGCACCGGACCGAATCGACGCGTTCCTCGGAGTACTCAAAGCCTTCGCCCAACGGGGTGCCCCGACCGGTCGCGCCGGTGCCGCCAAGCTGCGCGACCGGTGGCAGCCCGGCATCGACGTACCGGCGGCCACCGGTCGGGCCGACTCCGGCGACATCGAGATCGACCTGGTCGAGCTGCTCACCGACGCCGCCTCGGTGGCCAGCGACGTCGGCACCGGCGTCGCCGTCTTCATCGACGAGATGCAGGACCTCGGGCCGGAGGATGTCTCCGCACTCTGCGCGGCCTGCCACGAACTTTCCCAACTCGGCGCACCGCTGATCGTGGTCGGTGCCGGTCTGCCGCACCTGCCGGCGGTGCTGAGCGCCGCGAAGTCGTACTCCGAGCGGCTGTTCCGCTACCAACGCATCGACCGGCTCGACCGCATCGCCGCCGACCAGGCACTCTGCGCACCGGCCGAGCGGGAGGACGTGGAGTACGAGCCGAAGGCGCTCGACCTGCTCTACGAGAAGTCCGGCGGGTACCCGTACTTCGTCCAGGCGTACGGGAAGGCGACCTGGGACCATGCCCCCCGGTCACCGATCACCGCCGCCGACGTACGGGTGGCCGCCCCGGAGGCCGAGGCCGAGCTGGCGGTGGGTTTCTTCGGTTCGCGTTTCGAGCGGGCCACTCCCGCCGAACGCGAGTACATGCGGGCGATGGCGACGCTCTCCCTGGTCGAGGGGGCAGCCGACGGAGGCGGCCGGGACGACATGGACGCCGCGGTGCCGACCGCCGAGATCGCCCGTGCTCTCGGCCGCAAGCCCGCCAGCCTCTCCCCGGCCCGCGACGCCCTGATCAAGAAGGGCTTGATCTACTCCGGGGAACGCGGCACGGTCGCCTTCACCGTCCCGCACTTCGGTCGCTACCTGCGCACCCAACCCGCCTGACCCGACCTGCCAACCTCGCCGCGAGATCACGCTCGATCCGGTATCGAGTGGTCTCGGGGCGAGGGTGACACCACTCGATTCCGCATCGAGCACGACCACAACTCCATAATCGCGGAGGCAGGTGAGGTGGGGCGGGTCAGACCTTGGACCACGGGGGCGGGAAGACGACCTCACCCCGTGGGGCGGCCGGCTCGCCCGAGGTCGTCGGAGGGAGGACCAGGGCCTGCCATGGCTCGCCCAGACCGGACCAGGGACTGGTCAGGCCCATCCGGTCGGCTCGGCTGAAGCCGAAGCGCCGATAGTACGCGGGGTCGCCGAGCACCACGATCAGCCGCTCGCCGAGTTCCGTGGCCGCCTCCAGGGCGGCCTGCACCACCGCGCCACCGAGCCCGATCCGTTGCCGGTGTGGTGCCACCGCCACCGGCCCGAGCACCAGCGCCGGGGCGTTGACCCCGTCCGCGCAGACCCGAACCCGGGTCAGCAAGGCGTAGCCGACGATCTCACCGCCGTACTCGGCGACCATCGCCAGGTTCGGGAGCCACGCGTCGCCGGCCCGCAGTTCGTCGACGAGGCGTACCTCCGGCGGGGTGGTCACGTCGGGGCGGGCGAAGGCGGCGGCCAGTACCCGGCGGACCGCGCCGGTGTCTGCCGGGTCCTCGGGTCGGAGCCGCAGCGTCGTCACGCGGGGAGGTTACCGCGCGTGACGCATCCATCAGTGACGGTCGCTGGAATCGGCGTGGCGTGTCGCCACTCGGGCCATCCGGCCCACCCGATCGATCGAGATGGGCCGTTGCGGGGCATGTCGAGGTCACGGACGGGGTATGACTGTTCCATGACGCCCGTACGATCCCTCGCCCGCGCCATGTTGAGCGGCATCTTCGTGGTCAGCGGCGCCCGCAACTTCACCAGCCCCGAACGTCTGGTGCCGGCGGCGCAGCCGGTCACCGACCGGGTGGCGCCGCTGCTGCAACGGGCGGACGCCCGCATTCCCACCGACACGGTGAGCCTGATCCGCGCCAACGCAGCCGTCCAGTTCGGCGCAGGGCTGATGTTGGCCACCGGGAGGTTCACCCGGCCGGCGGCGCTGGTGTTGGCCGGCACCTTGGTGCCGGTCACCCTCGCCGGGCATCCCTTCTGGCGTAACGACGACCCGGCGGCGCGGAACAACAACCAGATTCACTTCCTGAAGAACCTCGGTCTCCTCGGTGGGCTGTTGCTCGCCGCGGCGGACACCGAGGGGAAGCCGGGGCTGCGGTGGCGGGCCGGTCACCGGATCGGCCACTCCCGACGGTCGGTACGACGTGCCGTCCGGACCGCACGTCGCGAAGCCCGGATCGCCGTCCGCTCGGCGGCAACCGCGCGCCGGATCCCCGGCTGAGTCTCGTCACCCCTCGCTGACCTGCGTTTATCCCACCCCCAGTCTGGCTAAGGCCGCGAATCACCTGAACCGCCCGGTAGGCGTTAACGCGGTGGAAATGTCAAAAGATGGTGTGGGATCGGACACGGTCGCATAACGCGGGAGGCACTGACG
This sequence comes from Micromonospora sp. NPDC023869, assembly GCF_055559695.1. Classification (NCBI taxonomy): domain Bacteria; kingdom Bacillati; phylum Actinomycetota; class Actinomycetes; order Micromonosporales; family Micromonosporaceae; genus Micromonospora; species Micromonospora sp. NPDC023869. The sequence goes on along the minus strand of NZ_JBVHKD010000001.1, from coordinate 1,064,811 downwards.
TGAGGCGCCGTTCTAGGCTCCCTACCGGACCTGGACGGGTAGGACGACCTTGGTACGGGGGTGGCCGAGCCATGCCGACGAGCGTCGGTAGAAGGCTGGACCGCCTCGCCGCAGTCCGTCGCGTAACGCGTGGGATCGATCGTAGGACAGTCGTACGGGCCGGCATCGTCGCCGCCGTCGCCTATGCCGCATGGCTTGCCATCGGCGCTTTCGGGCGTCCGTACAACTTCTTCGACATGAAGATCTATCACGGCGCGGTGGTCTGGTGGGCGAGCGGTCACGAGCTGTACGAGTTCGTCGCGCCCGACACCACACTGGGTTTCACCTACCCACCCTTCGCCGGGCTGGCGATGCTGCCCATGGCGCACCTGCCGGTGGCTGTGGCGGGGCTGGTGAACGCGCTGGTCAGCATCGCCGCGCTGGCCGTGGTGCTGGCCGCCCTGCTGCGGCCGATCGTGGACCGGCTGGGCTGGCCACTGTGGTACACGGTGGCCATCGCCACGCCGGTCGCGCTCGCCATCGAGCCGACCCGCGAGACCCTCGGCTACGGGCAGGTCAACCTGTTGCTGTTCGCCCTGATCATGGCCGATCTGGTGGCGCTGCGCTGGCGGTCCCGGCGCGGCACGCACCAGGCGGACAGCGACGGGCCCCTGCTGCGGTTCGTCTACGGTGGCGCCTGGGCCGGCGTGGGCATCGGTCTTGCCACGGCCGTGAAGCTCACCCCGGCGTTGTTCATCTTCTACCTGATGATCACTCGCCAGTGGCGGGTGGCCGCGACCGCGATCGGCACCACCGTCGCCGTGACCATCGGCAGCTTCGGCATCGTGGGCGCCGAGTCCCGGGCCTACTTCGGCAACGTGCTGTGGCAGACCGAGCGGGTCGGCGCCGCCGACATGACGCCCAACCAGTCGCTGGCCGGTCTGCTGGCGCGGCTGTACGACTCGATCGAGACCCCCACGCTGCTCTGGCTCGCCTTCGCGGTGCTGGTGCTGGCGCTGGGCCTGTCCCGGGCCTCGCAGTCGCACGCCGACGGTGACGAGCTGACCGCCTTCACCCTGGTCGGCCTGACCGCCAACGTGATCAGCCCGATCTCCTGGACGCACCACCTCGTCTGGGTGATCCCGGCGATCATCGTGCTGGCCGACGCGGCGATCCGCCGCCACGACGCCAGCCGAGGTCCGGCTCTGCGGGCCACCTCCGGCGCGTACGGCGGTCCACCGGGTGTCTCCACGCTCCGCCCGCCGATCTGGTATCCGACGTTGACCGGGCTCCGGCACGGCATCGCCGCGCTCGGGCTCTATCTGCTCTTCCTGATCTCGCCGATCTGGCCGTACGAGCACCAGCTCCCCGAGGTCTCGCACTACGAGAACGGGCTGTTCGGGGTGCTGATGGAGAACTCGCTGGCGCTGGCCCTGATCGTGCTGGTCGCCGCTCTGCCGTGGCGTCCCGGTGCGGAACCCGCCTTCTACACCGACCGGATGGCCCGCATCGCGCTGCTGCACAGCCGGCGCTGACCGGGGCGTCGCAGGTGCCGGGTCGACGGACGTCACCCGGCACCTGCGGATCACGGGCAGTTGACCCATTCCTCGGTGCCGTCGGCGAAGACCTGCCGCTTCCAGATCGGCAGCCGGGCCTTCACCTCGTCCACCAGCTTGGCGCAGGCGGCGAACGCGGCCGCCCGGTGCGCGGTGCTGACCGCCGCGACCAGCGCCGCGTCGCCGATGGCGAGCGGGCCGATCCGGTGCGACACGGCCACCGCGTAGACGTCGGGATCGGCGGCGATCTCGGCGGCCACCTCCCGCAGGATGGCGGCGGCGCTCGGGTGGCCCTCGTACTCCAGGCTCACCACCGCACGGCCGTGGTCGTGGTCGCGTACCACCCCGGCGAAGGAGACCACCGCGCCGGCCCGCCGGTCGGCGACGGCCGCCTCGTGGGCCGCCAGGTCCAGCGGTTGCTCGGTGACGTCCCCGACCACGATCACCACGCCCGCTCCCCGGGCAGCAGCGGCAGCGGCACCAGCGGCACCCGGTCCCCGGCGGCACCGGTGCTGCCCGGCCGGATCACGGCGAACCCGTCCGCGCCGGAGAGGCCGCGCAGCATCGCCGACCCGACGTGCCGGACCGGGCGGGCCGTCCCGGCGGCCCGGTCGAGCCGGACCAGGGCGAGGTGGGTGTGGTCGCCGCGTCCCGGCACCGGCTCGGCCAGCGTGACGTGCGGCAGCACCGGTGCCACCCGGCCGGCTAGGCCTGCCAGCAGCGGCGCGACCAGCGAGACCAGCGCGACGACGGCGGACTGCGGGTTGCCGGGCAGCCCGGCGACGAACCGGACCCGACCGTCGTCGCCGACCACCCGGGCCAGCAGCATCGGGAAACCGGGGCGTACCGCGACGGTGTTGACCACGTAGTCCGCCCCTAGCTCGGCCAGCGCCGGATGCAGGTGGTCGACCGGCCCGTGCATCGTCCCGCCGGTGGTGCAGACCAGGTCGGCGTGGGCCAACGCGGTCCGCAGCGCGGCCACGTGGTCGGGCAGCGTGTCGGCCACCGGTCCGACCACGTCGGCCGGACGGATCTGACAGCCGTACCGGCGCAGCCAACTCGGCACGGTCGGGCCCAGCGCGTCCCGGACCCGCCCGGCGGCGGGCGGACCGGCGGTGAGCAGTTCGTCCCCGAAGACCAGCAGCGCGGCCCGGGGCTGGCGGCGTACCCGCAGCGTGTCGTGGCCGCAGGAGGCGGCCAGGCCGATCACGGCCGGGTCGACCGGGGTACCGGCCGGGAGCAGTTCCTCACCGGCCGCCGCCTCCTCGCCCGGATCCCGCCACTCCGGCGTCCCGCGCGGCACGCCGTCGACCGACCCGTCGGCGGTACGCGTCGACTCCTCCACCCGCAGCACGGCGGAGGTGCCCGACGGCACCATCGCGCCGGTGGCGATCTCGACGGTCGTCCCGTCCTCGGTCAACGGGGCCGGTGTGCCGCCGGCCAGCACCCGCCCGACCACCCGCCACGGACCGGTGCCGCGGACCGCCCAGCCGTCCACACTCGACGTGGGGAACGCCGGCAGGTCCGTCCGGGTGGTGAGCGGTTCGGCGAGGGTGTACCCGTCGACGTCGGCGAGTGGGCGCTCGACTGCGGGAAGTGCGGCGGCCAGGCCCACCGCGTACACCCGGGAGCGCGCCTCCTCCCAACCGGCCGGCGGCGGCGCGGCGGCGCCCTCGGTGGCGGATGCGGTTTCCGTTCTCACCCGGCCGAGCCTATCGGTTCGCCTAGTGGTCGCCACCGCGCAACTGGTCGACGGTGTGCGCGAGGATCGGCCCCAGCACGGCGAGACCGTCCCGCGCGCCACCGGTGGAGCCCGGCAGGTTCACCACCAGGGTGCGACCGGCCACCCCGGCCACCCCCCGGGACAGCACCGAGGTGGGCACCCGGTCACGGCTGTGCGCGCGCAGCGCCTCGGCGATGCCGGGGATCTCGTAGTCGAGCAGGGCCCGGGTCACGTCGGGAGTGCGGTCGGTCGGCGTGACCCCGGTCCCGCCGCTGGTGACCAAAACGTCGACACCGTCGGCCAGTGCGGCTCGGATGGCCTGACCGACCGGGTCGCCGTCCGGCACCACCACCGGCTCGTCCACCTCGCAGCCCAGTTCGCGCAGGCCCTCGACGAGCAGCGGACCGCTGGTGTCGGCGTAGACGCCGGCGGCGGCGCGGTTGGAGGCCACCACCACCCGGGCGCGGATCACGGCCGGTCCGCCGGACGCTCCCACAGGCCGGTCTTGCCGCCCTCCTTGCGCACCACCCGGATCGACTCGACACTCGCCGCCGGGTCGACCGCCTTGACCATGTCCACCAGGGCCAATCCGGCGACGGCCACGGCGGTCAGCGCCTCCATCTCGACGCCGGTCCGGTCGGCCGTGCGGGCGGTGGCGGTGATCTCGACGCTGTCCGTGGTGGGCACCAGGTCGACGGTGACACCGTGCAGCGCGATCGGGTGGCACAGCGGGATCAGGTCGGGGGTGCGCTTGGCGCCCATGATCCCGGCCAGTCGGCCGACCGCCAGCGCGTCGCCCTTGGGCAACCCGTCCCGGCGGAGCAGCTCGATCACCTCGGACGTGGTGCGCAGCCGACCGGCCGCGACGGCCACCCGGCCGGAGACCTGCTTGGCGGAGACGTCGACCATGCGCGCCGCACCGGTCGCGTCGACGTGGGTGAGCTGGGCGGGTTCCGTCACGCTGGCGAGCCTATCCCTCCGCACCGACGTGCCCGGTGTGCGGTGCTTCGCGGAAGGAGTGGCGCTCGCGCGCCGCCCCCTTCCGCACCCTGCCGTGGTAGTCGAGACGTACCGATGGCAGGTGTCGCGACGAGATCCGTCGGTGGCGGATCTCCCCCCGTCGGCGAACGTCGAGACGCTACCGAGCCGGTCGATAAGAAATCGATAAGCGACGGCAGCCGGGACCGAGGCTCAGGAGGACTCCGTGACGTGGCGGTGCCCGGTCTCGGTGACGTCCGCCAGTCGGCGTTCCATCTCGAACCGCTCCGGCACCCCCATCCGGCGGAAGATCGCCAGCGCACGCTCACAGTGCCGGCGCGCGGCGACCGGATCGTCGGCCCACAACTGGTCGGCCAGTCCCGCGAGTGCCCTTCCCTGCTCGTACGGATGACCGATCCGCGTCGCCACCTGCAATGCCTCACGGTGCAGGCCGATCAACCGGTCGACGTCCCCGGACTCGGCGAGGGTCAGCGCCAGGTCGTTCAGAGCGGCGGCTTCGACGTGGCGCTCACCTGAATCGATCGCCAGTCTCCGGGCGGTCTCGTGCTGGTCCACCGCCTCCTCGATCCGACCGAGACACCGGAGCACTATGCCCATCTCGTTGCGTGCCTCCGGCTCGGCGTACCGGTGACCGGTGCGTTTGCGGAGGATCAGCACGGTCCTCAGGGCTCGGAGCGCCTCCTCGTACCGTCCCATCCGGCACTTCACCCCACCGATGTGACTCAGCGCGTTGAGGATGTGGAAGGTGCTGCCCGCCTGACGCCCGGAGAACAGGTGCAGGCGATGGAGGTGCAGCGCCTCGTCGTACCTGCCCAACAGCATCAGGGCGAGCCCGATGTTCGGCAGGAAGCTGGGCACCTCGTCGGCTCCGTACCCGTTGGCGCCGCGGAGGCACCGCGCACCCACCCGTACCGCTTCCTGGAGTTCACCACGCATCCAGTGCACCGCGACGAGATTCGTCCGGTACCGGCCGAGGTTCGGCAGGTCGTCGCGCCGCTCGGAGATCCGTACCGCCTCGGTGACGTGGGCGAGCGCGTCCCGATAGTTGCCGGTGCGCAGGTAGGCAGAGGCGACATAGTTGTGCATGGCGGCCACGGCATCATCCGCCCCGGCCGCCTGGGCCGCCAGGAGCCCCTGTCGGTGGGTGAAGACGATGTCGTCGAAATAGGCGCGCACGTACAGAAATCGCCAGAGCAGCCTGGCCAGTCGCCATGCCTGTTCGTGGTGTCCCTCCTCGTACGCCCGGGCGACGAGTGCCACCAGGTTGACCCGCTCCGCCGCCATCCATTCCTCGGTGGGTTCACCCGCAGCGCTTCGCAGGTCGGGACGGCGGGGTGAATCAAGGGCCACATGCCGGCGGACGAATCTGGACTCGAGACGGTCGGCGACCGGAAAGCTCAGATGAAGCATGGTGTCGATCAGATTGCCGAAGGCCTCGTCGCGAACGGCCGCCACATCGTGTCGTAGCGACAGTTCGTGCGAGTACTGCCGGATGAGGTCGTGCATCCGGTAACGGCCGATCCCGACCTCCTCGACCAGATGACAATCCAGGAGGTCATCGAGTGCGTGGGCGGTGTCCGCAGCTTCGAGTCCGGACAACGCACTCGCGATCGTCATATCGAATTCGTCACCCGGATGAACGCTGAGCAGCCGGAACAGTCGTCTGGCGGCATCAGGCAACGACTCGTAGGAGGCAGCGAAGGCACCCGCGACGGTTCGGTCGCGCGACGTGAGGTGATCCAGCCGCCGGACGTTGTCCCCGAGCAGGGTCGCGAGGTCGGCCAGCCGCCAGGTTGGGCGATGTGCCAGCCGCGAGCCGGCGAGCCGGATCGCCAGCGGTAGCCGTCCGCAGTGCTCCACCACGGCCGCTGCCGCCTCCGGTTCCGCCGCCACCCGGTCGGTGCCGACGGCCGAGGCGAGCAGGGCCACACCTTCCGCTCGGTCCATCACCGGCAGGGACAACGGCGGGCTGACGTCCAGGCCGGTGATCCGTCGCCGTGACGTCACGATCACCACGCATCCCGGTGACGTGGGCAGCAACGCGGCGACCTGCTCGGCATCCGCCGCGTTGTCGAGCACAATGATCAACTTGTGGGCGGCCAGTTCCTCACGCCAGAGGGCGAGGCGGTCCTGGAGTTCGGGAGGTATGCGGTCACCGGGAATGCCGAGCTGCCGCAGCAACGTGGCGAGTGCCGCGGACGTGTCCACCTTCTCCGCACGGTCGTGCCCTTTGAGATCGATGAACAGTCCGCCGTCCGGATAGTGCTCCCGTAACTGTCCGCCCACGTGGACGGCCAGCGAGGTCTTGCCGCTGCCGGCCATACCGTCGACGAGGTGCACGACTGGGGCGCGCCCTCCGACCCGGCGCGTCTCGGTCAGCAGATGTTCGACGGCGGCATCCCGGCCCACGAAGTCCGGGACTGCGCGTGGCAGCCAGACCACCCCCCGCCGCGGCGCCGACCCGAGGCGCGGCTGCTCCCGTGGCTCGGACGTGCTGGTGGAGGAAGCCGGTGCGAGGTCAGGGCTCCGGAGAGGCGCACGTTCCTGCTCGACTATCTGCTGGTGGAGCTTCCGGAGTTCGGCTCCGGGCTCGATGCCGAGGTGTTCCCGCAGCAGACGGCGAGCCCCGGCGTATGCGGCGATAGCACCGGCGTGGTCGTTCCTGAGGTACAGGGCGCGCATCAGAAGCAGATGGGCCCGCTCCCGCAGCGGTTCCCTGGCAAGCAGTTCCCGCAGCAGCGGCAGGACGGGTTCGTAGCGACCGAGCCGGATCTGCAACTCGGCCAGGAGCTCGGTCGCCAGCATCCGGTCCTCGGTCGCCGAGGCCACGTGCGCCAGCAGAGCCGGCCCGAGGGCCACGCCGGTGAGCATGGGTCCCTGCCACCGAGCCAGAGCCTGGCCGAGCAGCCTCGCCGCCTCCTCCTCGTCCGTGCCGACGAGTGCACGTGCCGCCTCGGCCTCCGACTGGAAGGCGTAGACGTCCACCTCGGCCCGCTTCACCATGAGTCGGTAGCCGTCCCCGGCCCGGACCAGGACCTCACGCCCGGGAAGCATCGACTCGATGCCACGACGCAGATTGGCGGCGTACGTCCGGACGTTCGGCACGGCGGAGAGAGGCGGATCGTCCGGCCACAGTTCGTCGACGAGCTGATCGACCGAGACCAGATGCCCGGGATTGCACGCGAGTACCGCGAGCACGGTCTGTTGTTTCGGCGTGCCGAGGGTGAGCGTGACCGAGCCGAGACGGACGGCGAGCCCACCGAGGACCTGAACCTGCACTTGTCCCTCTACCGCATCCACCTGATCACCGTGTGCAGTTTAGCGACCACCAACCGGACCGATACCCCGCCCCGATGTGGGCATGCTGGCCGAAGCGGCGATGATATGGGCAGACACTTCGGCCACCCTTGTCGAAAGGGAAAGCCCGGCCATCACGCGCGCGAGAGAGCCACAACTCCACCAGCTGCGACCTTTAGACCCTCCGTTAGGGCAGTGGGACAGACCGTCACATAACACCATCATGTTGGCCCATTCTGCGCAATACGACATTTATTATAGCTAAATTGAGCAATCGCCCCCTAGTGTTCGGTCATCGAACAGGCCGGAACAACCAGGGGGTCGAGATGAACTCGCACGAGTGGAAGTAATCCGTCTTCTGCGCCAGCGACGACAGAAGTACGATTGCGGAGCGCAGTCCCTCGGTGACGAGTGAGGACGAGGTGTGGCTCCACAGCAACGACAGACCGGGACCGATCGGCGGCTACGCCCGCTAGTCGGTCTCGTCGTCGTTTCAGCCGGGCTGGCCGGCGCCGTGGCAATCGCCCACCTGCCAAGCTACGGCGGACGAGAGGCCACCATCGTCTGGGCCACGTTGATCTCACTGATCGCCGTCGCCTTCACCGTCACGGTCAGAATTCGAATTCGCTCCACGCATCACGAGATCGCCTGGACCGAAACCGCCATCGTGATCGGCCTCGCCGTGGCACCGGTACCGGTGGTGATTCTGGCCACCGGCCTAGGCGTCGCCATCGCCACGACTCCGACCCGACTGACGCCGGTCAAACGAGCCTTCGGCATCGGCAAGAACATGCTCGTGGCAGCCGGCGCGGGGCTCGTCCTACAGAGCTTTGAATGGTCACCGAACAACCCGGGCGTAGCCCAGACGGTCATTCCGCTGGCGGCCGCCTATCTGACCGCTGTATTGCTCGACGAAATCATCACCCTGCCGGTGATCGCAATGGCGACCGGTACCTCGCTACGAAAGCTTTTCCGCGACGACTGGGATCTCCGGCTGACCGCGGCGCTGACCCGCCTCCTCGTCATCGTCGGCACCGTTCTCACGATCAAGATCGACATTCGGCTGCTGCTCGCCGTACCCCCTCTGGTACTCAGCCTCCACCTGCTCTACTCGAGCAGGGTGCGCACCCGCACCGAACAACAAGCCTGGCAACGCCTCGCCCAGACCACCGACGCGCTCAACGTCGTCGCACTCGACGACGTACTCACCACGGCGGTCACCCGCGCCGCCGAACTCTTCTCCGCCGACGAAGTCGAGATCGAACTCCGCGAGGACGGCCGCGTGGTACGCGGCTCCACCGAGACCATCACGTACGACGGACCCATCGGCGAACCCACCGAGGTACACGGCGCCACCGTCCCCGTACGCCTCGAAGGCCACGACAAGACCGTCGACGTCGGCATGCTGCGTCTACGCTTCCGCGGCCCGGTGCGACTCTCCGAACGAGAGCGGTACACCCTGCACACCTTCGCCTCCGCACTGTGCACGGCCGTCCGCAACGCCCAGGCGTACGCCGAGCTCGCCCGGGTGGCCCAGGCCCACGCCCACGCCGCCGCACACGACGCGCTGACCGGCCTGGCCAACCGACGCCACCTGCTCGAAGAAGGCAACGAGCAGTTGCACCACCGGCACGCCGACGGCATCACCGCCCTGGTCCTCATCGACCTCAACCACTTCAAAGAGGTCAACGACACCCTCGGCCACGCCGCCGGCGACCAGATGCTGATGCAGGTCGCCGAACGACTCCGCACCGCCGCCCGCGCCGACGACCTGGTCGCCCGCCTCGGCGGCGACGAATTCGCCGTACTCCTGCGCGCGCTGCCCGCCCCCGCGGTCGCCGCGCACCGCGCCGACACCCTGCTCGCCGCCCTGCACGAACCGTTCGACGTCGACGGCATGCGGATCAGCGTCGAAGCCAGCGGCGGCATCGCCGTCGCCCCCGCCACCGGCGGCATGGTCGAGCTGCTCCGACGCGCCGACGTCGCCATGTACCAGGCCAAACGAAGCGGAAACCGGATCGCCACCTACGCACCCGCACGCGACACCGCCGACATCGGCCGACTCACACTCGGCGGCGAACTACCCCGCGCCGTCGCCGACCAGGAATTCACGGTCAACTTCCAGCCCATCGTCGACCTCGGCACCGGCGAAGTCATCGCCGCCGAGGCACTCGCGCGCTGGCACCACCCCACCCACGGCATGATCGACCCACTGCGCTTCCTGGAAGCCGTCGAACGCTCCGGACTGCTGCCCGCGTTCGCCGAAGCCATCCTCGACCAGGCCCTGATCGCCGCCGGCACCTGGCGCGACGCCGGCTTCGACGTCCCGGTGGCGGTCAACGTCTCCCCCCGCAGCCTGCTCGACGCCCGCTTCCCCGGATCCGTACTCGCCCGCCTACGCGCCCACGACCTACCCCCCGACCGGCTGGTCCTCGAACTCACCGAGACCCTCACCCTCAGCCAACTCGACGTCGTCGACCAGGGACTCACCCGACTGCGCGACGCCGGCATCCGCCTCGCTCTCGACGACTTCGGCACCGGCTACTCCTCGCTCTCCCTGCTCTCCCGGATCCCGGTCCACGAACTCAAGATCGATCGAAGCTTCGTGACCGCCATGGAATCCGCCACCGAAGCCGCCGCCATCATCCGCTCCACCCTCGACCTCGGCCGCAGCCTCAACCTGGCGGTCGTCGCCGAGGGAGTCGAACGCGACGCCCAACGCCGCGCCCTCTGGGAACTCGGCTGCACCGCCGGACAGGGCCACCTCTTCGCCCGCCCACTCGCCGCCGGCACACTCCTCGCCGCCCTCCAACGCGGATCCGGCGGCCGACCGGGACACCTCGCCACACCCCTGCACGACGCCGGATCCGTCGTCCGACTACCCAAGGGACGACGGCAGGGGGGCCGGGGCCACCACCAGCCCGCCTGACACACTGGCCGACGTGAGCGCCGCCACCTCGACCCCCCACCGCCCCGGCAGGTGGCACCGCCTCGACACCGCCGCCGACGGCCTCGCCCTCGACCTCGGCCTGTACGCCGCCGCAACCGTCTTCGCCGCGATCACCGCCGCCACCAGCACCCTCGTACCCCACCGGGCCTGGGGCACCATCGCCGCACTCGGCTACCTCGCCGCCGCACTCGCCGCCACCGGACAACTCCTCCTGCGCCGCCACCGGCCGCACTCGAAACTGGTCACCCTGCCCGGACGCGCCCTCGTCACCGCACTCGCCTGGGCCGGCACCGCCCTGCTGCCCCTGATCTGGCAGAGCGTGCAACGCACGGCCGGACGCACCGACCGCGCCCAGGAAGAGGTCCTGGTCGTCGAGGACTCCGGCGCCCGCCTCGTCGACACCGGCACCCCCTACCTCGGGCCCGACGCCATCGCCGCCCTGCCCCCCGGCGAACAACTCCTCGGCTACACCCCCTACCAGCCGGGCATGGCCCTGTTCGGAATACCCCGGGCGTTCGCCGACACCTGGTGGACCGACGCCCGGGTCTGGTTCGCCGTCGGCACCGCCGTGGCGCTGCTGCTCGCCATCCGCATCCTGCGTCCACCCACCGCCCGCACCGACACGACCCGGCACGAGGCCCTCCTGCTCCGCGGCGTACAGGCCGCCACCGTCCTGCCCGTCTGCGCCCTCACGCTCGCCACCGGCGGCGACGACCTGCCCGTACTCGCGCTCTGCCTGCTGGCGCTCGCCCTCGCCGCCACCGACCGACCCGGCTGGGCCGGCGTCGCCGTCGGGCTCGCCGGAGCCCTGAAACTCTTCGCCTGGCCGGTCGCCGCAGTACTCATCATCTGGGGCCTCACCCGCCGCGCCGGCCTCCGCGTCGCCGCCGGGGCCCTCGGCCTCCCCGCCGCCGCGCTGCTCCCCACCCTCCTGGTCGACCGCAACGCGCTGGTGGAGAACGTCCTGCGCTTCCCCCTCGGGCACGGCCTGGTCTCCAGCCCCGCCGCCAGCCCGTTCCCCGGCTACCTGATCGCGAACGCCCTGCCCGCCGGCCGGGTGATCGCCGCCGCGCTGCTGGTCGCCGCCGGCATCGCCATCGCCGTCCTGCTCGCCCGCCGCCCGCCGCGCACCGCCCGCAGCGTCGCCCTGATCTGCGGGTACGGCCTGCTCGTCGCCATCCTGCTGATGCCCGCCACCCGATTCGGCTACCTGCTGTACCCGATCGCGTTCCTGCTCTGGGCACCCGCACTCGACCTTCTCGGGATCCGGCAACCGCCGAGCGCGGACGACCGACAGGGCGTAGACCTGAGGACATGACCACCTACCGCGACCGCACCGAGGCAGGCCAGGCACTCGCCGACCGACTCACCGGCCTGATCGGCGAACCGGACCTCGTCGTGCTCGGCCTGGTACGCGGCGGCGTACCGGTGGCCCAGATCGTCGCCGAACGTCTCGGCGCACCCCTCGACGTCCTGGTGGTCCGCAAACTCGGCGTGCCCTGGGCACCTGAGGTCGCCTTCGGCGCACTCGGCCCCGGTGGCGAACGCGTCCTCAACGAGGTCGTCGCCGACCGGCTCAGCCCCGACGACATCGCCGCAGTACAGGCACGCGAACAGGCCGAACTGGACCGACGGGAACAGCTCTACCGGGCCGGCCGTCCACCCCTGGACCTCACCGGCCGTACCGCCCTGATCGTCGACGACGGCCTGGCCACCGGCGCGACCGCCCGCGCCGCCGTCCAGGTCGCCCGCCACCTCGGCGCCCGCCGCGTGGTGGTCGCCGTACCCGTCAGCGCGCCGCAGGCCCACGAGATGCTGGCCGCCGAGGCCGACGACGTGGTCAGCGCCCTGCGCCCCGCCGACTTCGGCGCGGTCGGCGCCTACTACGACGACTTCCACGAGGTCTCCGACCGCGAGGTGACAGCGGCGCTTACCACTATCGGGTGAACCGACCAGGTACCTTCGGGTCATGAGCCTGACCTGTCCCAAGTGTCGCGGTGAGATGCGCCAGTACGAGCGCAGTGGGGTCGTCATCGACCAGTGCGGCGAGTGCCGTGGGATCTTCCTCGATCGTGGCGAACTGGAGAAACTGTTCGAGGCAGAGGCCAACTGGAGCGCCGCCCAGCAGGCCCCGCCCGCCCCCCAGGGTGGCTACCAGCCCCCACCGCCGCCGCCCCCGGCGCCCGCCCCGCACCAGCCCGGTTACGGCGCGGTCCCGCCGCCCCCGCCTCCGCCGCATGGCTACCCGGCCCCGGCACCCGCGTACGGCCACTCCCAGCAGCACTACGGCTACCACGGCCACTATCGGCGTAAGAAGCGCAAGAGCTTCCTGGACGACATGTTCGGCTGAGCCACCCCGCGACCGGGCCGCCACCTCGGCCGGCCCGGTCGCCCGCCCGCTCGAACCGGTCCCGAACGGCTCAGACGATGGCCATGTCGACGAATCTCGACAGGTGCAACTGAGCTGCGACGGTCACCGTGTCGGTCGGACCATTTCGATGCTTGGCAACTATGAAATCCGCCTCTCCAGCCCGAGGCGATTCCTTGTCGTAGTAGTCGTCGCGATGCAGAAGTATGACAACGTCGGCATCTTGTTCAATCGAATTGTGGGCGGCGATTCCGTTTGCGACAAAGTTGTGCGTCCCGAGCACGGTCGCATCGAAGACATCCTGCTCACCGACTGACTCGATGGACACGACCTCGTCCCAGAAGACGTCGTTCGTGGCATGCAGGTCCAAGTCAGCGGCGTCCAGGACCCGAGCGATGTTCGCCAGTCGGGAACGACTCGGTGCACGCTTCCAGAGCGCACTCCCGCAGAACTGGGTGCCGATGGCCTTGGCGAAGTCACGATGACTCATGCCATTCTCGACAAGAATCTCGCGTACCCGATCCCAGACCTCGCGCGGCACGGTGTCGACGTTGGTGTTGGCCGTGGTCTCCGCCAGGAGGGCGAGCAGGGCGTCGCACTTCGCCGACCTGGCCCCGTGCACACCGATCTCGCGCAGGAACCGCAGTTGGTCGTCCCGCCCGGAGATGTCGAGGGTGTACTGCGGGCGATGCCGGGCCACCGGCACCGTCTTCAGCCGGGCAGTGATGCCGTATCTGAGCAGGAGACGAGAGATGTCCTCCAACATCCGCCGGCTGGTCGAAGCGAAGTAGATCCGTCCACCCCGACCGGACTTGTTGACGTGCACTGACCCGTCAGTCGCCCAGATGTGCCGAAGAAAGAGGGTGACCTGCTCCTTGGGCAAGCTGAACAGGCGTTGCGGTACGAACTTCTCGTGTGACCTGAGCCCGAAGAGGCCGAACCCGTCCAACCACTCGGCGATCGGGTTCCGTCGCCCACGAGCGAGTGGGTACGGAGCGGGAAGACGAAGAGTCGTGACCCGGGCCGCCGGATAGTCGTCGCGTACCGCCGTGATGCCGAAGTACTTTGCAGCTTCCGACACCGCCTGCAGGTTCGCCTCGTCGACGCTGGCGTAGCGAATGGGTTGACGCCGTACGAAAGAACCGTCGCCCAAGAGGTGTGCCAAGAGCACCACCTCTTCCTCGGCCATGGGTCGGACAGCCAAGGGCGGAGGCACGTGCCGCGGCGTCGCGAGACGCGTCCCAGGAGTCAACTCGCCGAGCGGGACCCAGCCCGCGAACGTGAGGAACGGATGGTTCGCCGTTGCGTCGACCTGCTTGCCCGACGTCAGCGTCAACCGGAACACCTCGCGATGGCCGCTCGGGAAGACGTGCGTCATCGTCCGTGGCGTGTACCGCAGGCTCTCGTCGAGTGCCCAGACCGGGATGTCCCTCGCACCGTCGGCCAGGAGTTGACCCAGCGTGACCTCAGAGTTGTCGTCGGCTCGGATGAGCCTCGTCTCGGCGGTCAGACAGCCGCTTTCCCGCAAGTCGGACAATTGCGGGCGCTTGTCGGTGCGCTGTTCGGGGCCACGGTTCAGCTGACTGACCGCGATGACTGGGCACTCGACCTCCTTGGCCAGCAGCTTCAGACCCCGAGACAGGTCCGCGACCTCCTGCTGCCGACTCTCGGTGCGCTTAGGGGAGGTCATCAGCTGGAGGTAGTCGACCACGATCAGCTTGAGGTCGTGCCGCTGCTTGAGCCGGCGGGCCTTGGCCCGAATCTCCATCAGGTTCATGCTCGGCGTGTCGTCCACGAAGAGTGGCGCCTCACTGATCTCACCCATGCATCGGGCGAGCTTCGTCCAGTCGTCGTCGGAGAGCTGCCCGCTGCGCAGCACGTGCAGCGGCACCCGCGCCTCGGCCGAGAGCAACCGCATGACGATCTCGACCTTGCTCATCTCCAGCGAGAAGATGGCCGACGCATGATTTGCCCGGATCGCTGCGTTTCGCGCGAAGTCCATGCTCGCCGTGCTGTTGTGCGTGGGAATCATCGACCGACCGGCCAGGTACAGATGATCCTCGTTGTCGACCGTCACGCACCGCACCGGGACGCTCGACACCGGTCGCACATCCACGATGTAGCGGGACCGAGTACCCGCACGGCCGGTCGCGTGCCGGCGCGTTGCGTGTGACTCCCGCTTCCGGGCCAACCGGAACACCTCGTCCGAAGTCGAGAAGTTCAGTATGAAAGCAATCGAGCTTTCGGGAGTGCGACCGTTGACTCGCTTGCGGTTGATCGAGCATCGGTAGCCGAGGCTGACGACGAGCTCGTACACGTCCTCGGCCAACCGCTCCGAGGTGGTCACGTATTGGACATGTCCGGCCGGCACGGCGGTACCGTCGGTGTCGAGCAGTCCGGCCAGCAGCTCCCGTCGCTGCTCCTCCGACGCTCGGAGGTACGCCTGCGGAATGTGCTTGTCGTCAAGGACACCGGCGGCTCGGAGCAGGCCCGTGAACGAGCCGCGCAACCGGCGACACGACGCGCACTGGCGGGCACCGTTCCAGCTGGACTTCGTCGTCGTACCGCACGTCTCGCAACCCTCGCGGTCGACGGTCTCGACCATGCCTCTCGACCTGGCACCACAGGTCCTTCCGCAGGTTCGCACCGCAGACGCGCGGGGAGTGAAGGTGACGCCGCAGACGATGCAGCAACGCTCGTCGAGTGGTGCCGGTGGCGGCAGCTTGATGCCGTAGGAGTAGGTCCCGCTGCCCGGGGTGACCCTGAAGCCGTCGGCTTCGACGTACTGTGCGATCTCCGGATCCGCCGATGTGAATCGGGCACCTGCGGAGTGCCCGTCACCCAACCACACCCCGAGTGTGTACGGGGGAATGGGCAGGTCCGCGCGGGCGGGCAGGGACAGCGGCCGAGCATTGGTCACCGCGTGGTTCGCGCGTCCGTCAGCCGGATGCCGCAGTGTCGCGGCGATGTGCTCGGTGGTGACGGTCCGCGGGTGAGCCACAGTTGTCTCGCTGTTGATGAGCCGACTCACCCGGCTCAGGTGCGCGTCGAACAGGACATGGGCGCTGTAGGCGTCGACCGTCCGACGCCAGGGCTTGCCGTTCCGGGAATACTGGCGTTCGACCTTGCCGGCGATGCCGACCCCGGCCGCCACGACATGCAGGACGCTCCGGAACTCGGACCCGGCGATCTCCACAGCTTCCCGGTACGTGACGAGCCGGTCGGGGGCGGAGGTGACTGCCCGGTGTACGGCTGCCGCCTTGGCGCATGCCGAGGCTTCCCACTGGTGGCGCGGCCGGAGTTCGTTCTGCTGGCGGCGTGAGGCGCGGGTGGTCGTCGTCCAGAGATGCTCGGCATCGGCGACGATGACCGAGCCGTCGGAGAACTCGACCTCGTAGCAGGGGCGGTTGTGGCGCACCTCGTAGGCGTGCGTCACCGTGGTGGGTCGACCGTCGGCACCGATCAGCTGGTCGCCTACCTTCACCTCGCCCATCGTGGTCCAGCCGGTCGGTGTCGGCAGCTGCGTGTCGAGCGCGAGCGCCTTTCCCAAACCGGGTCGACCTGCCACGATGATCAATTGGCCGGCGTGTAGGCCGTTGAGCAGGCGGTCCAGGTCCGTGAAGCCGGTCGGTACGCCGGTCATCACGCCGCCCTGCGCGCCGACGGCCTCGATCTCGTCCAGGGTCGGTTGGAGCATGTCCGCCAGGACGGCGAAGTCCTCGCTGACCCGGCGTTCGGTCACGTCGTAGACGGCCTGCTGGGCCAGGTCGACGACGTCGTCGACGTCGCGAGTGCCGCCGCCTCCGGTGCCGTATCCGAGTTGGACGATCCTGGTGCCGGCCTCGACCAGCCGTCGGAGTACCGCCCGCTCGCTGACGATGCGCGCGTAGTACGCGGCGTTCGCCGCAGTCGGCACGCTCGCGATCAGCGTGTGCAGGTACGGTGCGCCGCCGATCCGGGCCAGGTCACCGGAGTCGGCCAGCGCCGCGGCGACGGTGATCGCGTCGGCCGGTTCACCGCGACCGTAGATCTCCAGGATGATGTCGAAGATGGTGGCGTGCACCGGCCGGTAGAAGTCGTTGGTCTTGAGGATCTCGACGACGTCGGCGATGGCGTCCTTGGACAGCAGCATCCCGCCCAGGACGCACTGCTCGGCCGCGACGTCCTGGGGTGGCGTCTTGTCGAACTGGCCGTCGCGCGGTGGCGGGCCGGACGGCTGCCCTCCGTTGGGAAACGACTCTGTCCGCATGTCATCCGTGACCGACACCGAGCCCCCCTCCACTGCGTCGGATCGTTCCTGGGCCTGCACAGCCCGGGTGCGAGAGTCGACCGGCCGTCGATCGGGGGCATCTGGCGGCGGGTCGGGGGCTAACGATACGGAACCCGAGGTCAGCCACTCAACCAGACCGGTGGATGAGCCTCGGGACAACCTGTGGATGGCGGTGGACGAGCATGTGCGCAGCGTGTGCACAGCATGTGGATAACTCCTGGGGAACAGCGAGGCGCACGCCGCTGAGCTGGACAGGTAATGTCCACAGCCTGTGGACGGGAATTTCCGGGTAGGGCTTTGTCCTGAACGTCCCGTAGGATCGGTGCCCTACGGCTACACCTGGACAGCGGATTGCGCTTTCGGTTGAGAAGGGTCACGCTCCGGCCGTGAGTTACCGGGACTGGGTACGCGGGGAGGACGGCCCGCGTGAGCGGCCGACCGCTTCGTGGGCCGAGCCCGTGGAACGGGACCCGGACGAGCGGTACGACTCTGCGGTCGAGCGGTACCGCACCCCGAGTCGGCGCCGGGCCGCCGAGCGTGGACAGGAGGAGCCGGCCGAGCCGTACCTGCCGCGGTGGGCGCTGGAGTCCGGCGTGCGCAGTGTCGACGGTGGCGGGCGGCACGCTGCTCCGGATGAGGATGACGAGGTCGAGCGGCCACGGTACGCGGGGGGTCGGCGTTCGGCCGAGCGCGGTGGGAGCCGCCGGGCTGGTGAGTCGAGTTGGCGCGAGCCCACGGCACGGGCTGCCCTGCCGGCGTCCGATCACACCCGGGAGTGGACGTTCGACCGTCCACAGGAGGAGGGGTATGTCGGGAGTCGTCGCGCCGAGGACGACGACCCGGTCTCCGGTGTGACGCCGCAGAGCCGGCCGCGTCGGGCCCAGTCGCGGCGTCGCCAGGTGACCTGGTCGGGGCTTGCGGAGGAGGACGCCGAGTCCGACGCGTCCGAGCCGGCTGCCGAGCCACCGACCCGGCGTCGGCGGCGTGCGGCGGAGCCCTCGACGCCGGCGGTCGACCCGTGGCAGCGGGGCACGGAGCGGGCCGCCGAGCCGGAGTACCAGCAGCCGGCGGTGGATCCGTGGGACGCGTCCGGCCTGCACGCGTGGGACCGCTCGGCGGGTGATGGTCGCCGCGTCGACCCCGCGTCGGCCGATCCCTGGGACGCGGACAGTACGAGCCAGTGGCTTCAGGCGGCGGGTACGGATCCGTGGATCGAGCCGGACAGCACCGGCCAGTGGGATCGCTTCTCGGAGCCGGAGCCGAAGTCCGCGCCTGTGCCGGAGCCACGGGAGCGGGATCGGCCCCCGGAGCGGTGGGCCGGTTCCTCCGAGCCGGACCGGTGGGACCGGACGGAGCCGCCTCGTTCGGGGGCTGCTCCGGCGACCTCGGGTGCCGGACAGTGGTCCTGGACGGAGCGGGCGGAGCCAGAGCCGGCGCGGGAGCCCTTCTGGCCGGGTACGCGTCTGGCAGGCGACGATCCGCGGTGGGTGGACGCGCCGGAGTCGGCGCCTCGTTCGCCGGTGGTCGGGTACACCGCGCCTCGGCCACGGGCGGCACCTCGGCGGCGCTCGTCGCCCGCACCGGCTCCGCCTCGGCCGGTCGGTATGGCGGCCGTACGGCGGCGGATCGAGGCGGTCGGTTCCGGGGGCTGGAACCGTCGGCTCGAGGACGACCTGCTCGATCCGGATCCGGGTGGTCCGTGGTTGCCGTTGCTGTACACCGCGGCCTGTTACGTGCTGCCGGCGGTGGTGATCTTCGTCTGGCTGTTGACGCTCGACGGGGCGCCGCCGGCCGGCTGTGTGACGGATATCAGTGGCGGCGGCTGTGATTCGCCGCGGGCTCGGGCGTTCGGCGCGATGGTGGGTGGGTTGCCCCGCTTCGGGCTGGCGTTGATGAGCAGTTTGGCGGTGGCGATGTTGCTGCGCCGGGTGGGTACGACGTGGCGGTCGACCACGGTGGCGCTGGCGGCCGCGGTGGTCGGTGGTGGTCTCTCCACGGTGATGATCAGTGCGGTGACGGGCCAGCCCATCGGCTGACGGTTCGGTCGTCGCGTCCCGTCGTTCGTCGGTCGGATACGCGTATGCGACAGGGCCCGCACCGGTGATCGGTGCGGGCCCTGTCGGGTACGTCCAGCGGGGCTCAGCCCTGCACGACGTTGAGGTTGAACGTGGCGGTCACCTCGGGGTGCAGCTTGACCCGCACCGCGTGCGACCCGATCGCCTTGATGTGACCGGGAAGCTCCAGCCGACGCCGGTCGAGCGCCGGGCCGCCGGCCGCCTTGACGGCGTCGACGATCTCGGCGGAGGTGACCGAGCCGAAGAGCCGGCCACCGTCGCCGGCCCGGGCCTTCAGGTTGACCTTGAGACCCTCGAGCTGGCCCTTCACCTCGTTGGCGTGGCCCAGATCGCGGATCTCCCGTGCCGAGCGGGCCCGCTTGATCAGCGTGACCTGCTTCTCCGCGCCCTTGGTCCAGGCGATCGCGAAGCCCTGCGGGAGCAGGTAGTTACGGCCGTAGCCGTTCTTGACCTCGACGATGTCGCCGGGGGTGCCGAGCCCGGACACCTCCTGAGTCAGAATGATCTTCATGGCGGTGCCTCCTCTCAGCGGGCCGTAGCGGTGTACGGCAGGAGCGCCATCTCACGGGCGTTCTTGACCGCACGGGCGATCTGCCGCTGCTGCTGCGAGGTCACGCCGGTCACCCGCCGAGCGCGGATCTTGCCGCGGTCGGAGATGAACTTACGCAGCAGCGCGGTGTCCTTGTAATCGATGTAGGTGATCCCGTCCTTGTCGAGCGGGTTCACCTTCTTCTTCGGCTTGCGCAGTGCCGCAGCCTTCGCCATTGCTCTTGCTCCTGGTTTACGATCACGGGCGCTCGGCGCCATTAGAACGGAGGCTCCTCGTCGAAGTTGCCGCCACCCGAACGGGAGGGGGCTGGTGCGGCCGAAGCCCAGGGGTCGTCGAAGTTGCCTCCGCCGCCGCCCTGGCCACCACCACCGCCGCTGTTGCCGCCGCCGAAGCCGCCGCCGCTACCGCCGGAGCGGGACATCTTCTGCACCTTCGCCGTGGCGTAGCGCAGAGACGGGCCGATCTCGTCGACCTCCAGTTCGATGACGGTGCGCTTCTCGCCCTCGCGGGTCTCGTAGGACCGCTGGCGTAGCCGGCCCGACACGATTACGCGGGCACCGCGCTGCAACGACTCCGCCACGTGCTCCGCGGCCTGACGCCAGACGGTGCACGCGAGGAACAAGGGCTCGCCGTCCTTCCACTCGTTGGACTGCCGGTCCATGTACCGGGGCGTCGAGGCGACCCGGAACTTGGCGACGGCTGCCCCCGAGGGGGTGAACCGCAACTCGGGGTCATCGGTCAGGTTGCCGATGACCGTGATGGTGGTGTCTCCTGCCATGACCAACTCCTCGCGCACTCAACCGTTCCGCCGTACAGGTTCTCAGAACCCTCTGACAGCGCGGCTGAGGCTGTTCCGGGTGGGGCTAGGTGGATGGATTAGCGCATTTCCGGACGGATGACCTTGGTGCGCAGCACAGACTCGTTGAGTCGCAGCTGGCGGTCCAGCTCGGCCACCGCCTCAGGCGACGCCTGAAGGTCGACGACGGCGTAGATGCCCTCGGCCTTCTTGTTGATCTCGTACGCGAGGCGCCGGCGGCCCCACACGTCGGTCTTCTCCACCGAGCCACCCGCGGTCCTGATCACGTTCAGGTACGTGTCGAGCGACGGGGCGACGGTGCGCTCCTCGAGGCTGGGGTCGAGGATCACCATGATCTCGTAATGACGCAAGACGTGCTCACCTCCTGTGGGCTAAGCGGCCACGGTCCTTCCGTGGCAGGAGGTCGTGCGTCGCTGCCCGTCCCGCACCGGGGGAACCCGACCGGGAGCGGACAACCGGACCAGGATACCCGGCCCGGACGATCACCAGCACCGAGGTGACCGGCACAGCGAACCGGGGGTCCGCGCCGACGTCGCTGTCGACCCGGACCCCCGGTCACGGGACCGCGGGACGTCCCGTCCGCATTCCTTGGGTGGGACCTGGGGAGGAACGACCACACCGATGAGGTTGGACCGAAGACGCCCCGCGGAGCTTTATCACGTTGTTATCTGACGATATCCCGGAAGTCAGCGCTTCATGGGGCAAATCCCAGAATTACCGACATTCTTCTTCTGTTGACCTCTGTCGACGTCCCACCGATGCCGCTGCGCCGACCGGCTCCGGTCGGGCATCGACAGGCGACCGGTACGTCGACACCGGGATCAGGAACGTCCGAAGCGCCGGATCCATCGGTATCAACGAGTTCCGGCGGCCACGGTGACGCCATCGGGCCGGTGGGCGTCACCCCGGCCGTCGGTCGCGCGACGTAGGCTCCCCTGCATGCGTATCGGAGCCCACGTCGATCCGACCGACCCGCTGGCGGAGGCGACCGCCCGAACGGCCGACGCCGTGCAGTTCTTCCTCTCCGACCCGCAGGGTTGGAAGGCCCCACAATCCCGTGCGGACGCGGAAGTGCTGCGCGCCGCCGAGGTCGACGTCTACGTGCACGCGCCGTACGTCGTCAACGTCGCCACCGGCAACAACCGCATCCGCATCCCGAGCCGGAAACTGCTGCTCGCACACGCGCAGGCCGCCGCGGCGATCGGCGCCAAGGGGCTGGTGGTGCACGGTGGCCACGTGAACGCCGGTGACGATCCGGCCAGCGGCATCGAGAACTGGCGCAAGGCCCTGGCGTACGCGGCGGACTCCGGCGGTTTCGGGCTGCCGGTGCTGATCGAGAACACGGCCGGCGGCGAGAACGCCTGCGCCCGTCGACTCGACGCGCTCGCCCGGCTCTGGGACGTCATCGGTGAGTACGACGTGGGGTTCTGTCTCGACACCTGCCACGCGCACGCGGGCGGCGAGGAACTCCTCGGCCTGGTCGACCGCGTGAAGGCGATCACCGGACGGATCGACCTGGTGCACGCCAACAACTCCAAGGACGCGTTCGACTCGGGCCGGGACCGCCACGACAATCTGCGCGGCGGCACCATCGAGCCGGACCTCCTGGTGGCCGTGGTCCGGGCGGCCGACGCCCCGGTCATCGTGGAGACCCCCGGCGGGGCCGACGGGCAGAGCGGCGACATCGCCTTCCTGCGTGGACAACTCGGCCCGGGGACGTCGGCGGCATGACCACGGGCCAGTCCGCCACCGGCGGCGCACAGTCGACCCCCCAGGACAGCGCTGCGGCCGAGCCGCCGCCCCCCGGTGCGTCGACCGACGTCCCTCCGGCGGCGACGAGCGCAGGGACCGACGCCGACACGCGTGCCACCGGCCCGGACACCACCGCCGCCGACAGCAAGGAAGCTGCGGCCGTCGGCGACCGGGCGGGTTCCAGCTCGGACCGGGACACCGAGGCCGAGCCGACCGGCACGGCCGACCCACCGGCCACCACCACCGGCGCGGACGCCGGCAGCGGCGACACCGGAAACGGCAAGACCGCCAGGGACCACAAGACCGCCGGGAACGACAAGACCGCCGGGAACGACAAGACCAGCGGCAAGGACACCGCGAGCAAGAGCTCCACGAGCAAGGACGCCTCCGGCAGGGGCGACGACAAGGACGCCGGCGACTCGGACAAGGAGAAGGCCGGCGAGGGCGCCACGGGCGACGCGAAGCCGGACCCCTGGGCCGCCTTCGGGCCTGCTCCCGTCCCGGTACCCACCTGGTACGGGCGACTCGGTCGCCGCCTCGGCCGGTTCGCCATCCACGAATGGACGCTGGCCGCTCTCGGTTCTCTGGCGCTGGCCGTCCTGATGACCTGGCCGACGCTGCGCTATCCACGGCACACCCTGCCGCAGGACTACTGGGACCCGAGCCTGCAGGCATGGCAGATGGCCTGGTCAGGGCACATCCTGAAGACCGACCCGGCGCAGCTCTGGCACGCCAACACGTTCTTCCCGGAGCGGTGGAGCTTCGCGTTCTCCGACACGCTGCTCGGGTACGCCCCGGCAGGCATGATCGGGACCGGCCCCGAGCACGCGCTCCTGCGCTACAACATCATCTTCGTGCTGGCCCACGCGCTCGCCACGTTCGGCGCATACGTGCTGGCGCGACAGCTCGGGGCCAGCCGGATCGGGTCGGCGGTGGCCGGGGTCAGCTACACCTACGCGCCGTGGTTGCTGGCGCAGGCCGGTCACCTGCACGTGATCTCCAACGGCGGTATCCCGCTGGCGCTGGCCATGCTCGCACGGGGGCACGGTTGGTCGCTGCGGCACGGCTACCGGCCCGAACGCCGCAACCCTGGTTGGGTGTACGCCGGCTGGCTGGTCGCCGCCTGGCAGTTGAGTCTCGGCTTCGGCATCGGCCTGCCGTTCGCGTACGTCCTCGCCGGCACGGTCGTGGTGGCCGCCGTCATCTGGTACGCCAAGCGCATCTTCTGGCGGGTGAAGCGGCCCTTCGGTCAGCGGTTGTTGACCGCCGACCTGATCGGTGGCCTCATCTTCGCCGGAGTCGGCATCCTGCTGGCCATCCCGTACTTCACGGTGACCCAGCTGCACCCGCACGCGGAACGCTCCATCGCCGACATCGCCGTCTTCTCCCCTCCGGCGACCGGCTTCGTCACCGCTCCCGGTGAGTCCCGCGTCTGGGGCGAGCTGCACGAGGGTGCCCGGGCGATCCTGCCCTGGCACCCGGAGATGACGCTGCTGCCCGGCTTCGTGCTGTACGCGTTGGCGGCCGGCGGCCTGTTCTTCTCGATCTGGACGGCCCGCCAGCGCCTGCTGCTCTTCCTCGGCGTGCTGGTCACGATGGTGTTGGCGATGGGCACCGAGTTCTTCGGCGGCACCTTCACCTTCGTCCCGCTCTTCGAGCACCTGCCCGGCTGGAACGGCATCCGTACGCCGGGACGGCTGATGCTCTGGACCACTCTGCTGTTGGGGTTGCTCGCGGCGGGCGCGGTCAGCGCGTTCGCCGAACGGGTACGGGAGATCTCCGCCGAACGGATCCCGTCCTGGCCCAGCCCGTGGCTGCGCCTGGCCACGCTGGTCCCGCTGGTGCTGGTACTCGCCGAGGGAACGAACACCACCCCGCAGCCGGTGGTGCCAACGCAGCCGGCCGCCATGCGTGAGGTCGACGGTCCGATGCTGGTGCTGCCCAGCGGGCAGAGCCACGACCAGCCGGTGATGCTCTGGTCGACCTCGCGGTTCCAGCAGGTCGTCAACGGCGGCAGCGGCTTCGTGCCCCGGCAACTGGACGACGTCCGCCGCGTGACGATGGCCTTTCCGGACCAGACCAGCGTCGACTACCTGCGCACCCTGGGCGTGCAGAACGTCCTGATCCTGCGGGACCTGGTCGTCGGCACGCCCTGGGAGATCAGCATCGACGCGCCGGTCGACGGGCTCGGCATCACCCGTGAGGAGATCGGCTCGGTCGTCGTCTTCCGCCTCTGAGCGGGCCGGTGACCGTCAGGTGGCGGTGGGTACGGGAGCCGGGGCGGGATCGGTGGTCGTGCGGCGACTTCGCCATCGGTCCAGCCAAGGTGCGTCGGGGGCGCCGTCGATGACACCGCCGTCCGGGTCGTCCGGGTAGGTGCTGCGGACCGCGTCCCGCTCGGGGTGCAGGATCTCGCGGATCACCAGCACGCACAGGACCACCACCGTGGTCAGTCGCAGGCTGGCGGCCAGCACGAAGACGCCCTCGGGAAAGACCGGCCGGCCGGTGGAGGCACCGAGCAGTTGGCCGTAGAACGCGACGAAGTAGCAGACCTCGGCGGCCTGCCAGACGAGGAACGCTCCCCACTTGGGCCGGGCCAGCACCACCAGCGGCAGCAGCCAGAGGACGAACTGCTGCGACCAGACCTTGCTGAAGATCAGGAAGGCGGCGACCACCAGGAAGGCGAGTTGGCCGAGTCGGGGCCGGCGCGGCGCCAGCAGCCCGAGGGCCCCGATGCCGAGGCAGGCCAGTCCGAAGAGTACGTACGACAGGTTGTTGAGGGTGGGGATGTTGGCGTCGAGCCACTGGAAGGGGCCGATGCTCGCCGGATCGCCGACCTTGCCGTCAAGGTAGCGACCGATGTACCACAGCGTGCCCCAGTCGATCGGGCGCTCGGTGTTGAGTTCGAAGAAGCGTTTCCAGCCGTCGCGGGTGGCTTCCGGAATGGCCACCGGCAGGTTCACCGCCAGCACCGTGACCGCTGCCGCGCCGATTGCCGTGAACGCGGCGCGTAGTCGGGCGGTGCGGAACGCGAGCACCAGGATCGGGCCGAGTATGAACAGTGGCCACATCTTCGCCGCCCCGGCCAGCCCGAGCAGGATCCCGGCCAGGACGGGTCGGCTGCGTGCCCAGGCCAGCAGCCCGAACGCGCCCAGTCCGATGGCGAGCAGGTCCCAGTTGACGGTTGCGGTGATCAGCAGTGCGGGGGCAAGGGCGAAGAGTGCGGCGTCCCATGGTCGTCGTCGGCGTAGCGACAGCAGCACCGCCACAGTGGCCACCGCCAGCGCCCCGAGCACGAGCACGTTCAGGTTGTAGAACCACTGCCCCTGGTTGATCTGCGGGTTGCCCTCGCCCACGGCGTGCACGGGCAGCCCCAGCGCCCCCATGAAGTATCCGGTCAGCACCGGGTACTCGACCGGGTGGTCGCGGTAGGGCACGGCACCCTCGTGGAGTCGCTCCGCGTAGTAGAGCGCCAGCACGTCGGTGTAGCAGAAGCGGGTGTACTGCTTGTTGTCCACCCAGGCGCCGTCCTGGCAGGGCGATTTCTGTACCCAGTGCAGGGCCAGGGTCAGGCAGGTCAGCGCCAGGACGATGCGTACCGCCGTCCAGAACCGGCGTTCCGAGCCGCTCTGGCGGTCGCGCGTGGTGGCGTGGTCGCCGAGCGGGCCGCCGATCAGCCCGGAGAGCCCCCGCACGAAGCCGTCGGAGCGGGACGGGTGGTCGGGGACACCGGGTTCATCGATGCCTGGCGTCGACTGGGTGCTCATGACCGTGCATCCTGCCGTATCAGTTGACCGCACAGAAGTCGAACCACGGCAACGCCTACCGATCAACTGTCGACGAATGCCTATTTGTCAGCGGCTATGAACGCCGCGTGGGCGGTCCGAACCAGGTTCGGACCGCCCACCACGTGGACCGGAGATCAGTCCCGAGTGCTTCTCGGTGGCAGCAGACCACCGCCGCCACCACCCGGTCCTTCATTGTTGTCTGGTGGATCGAAGGGGCTGCCACCGCCCGGGCCGTTGTTGCCACCGCCCGGACCACCGTTGCCGGGGCCGTTGTTGTTGCCACCGTTGTTGTTGCCGCCGCCCAGCAGGCAGCGCAGGTCCGTCGGTTCACAGCCGCCCGGGTTCGACGGCCCCGCAGGCGGCGGAGGCGGCGGTGGTTCCTCGCCGTTGCCCAACTTGTCGTCGCCGACGCCGGTCACGTTCGGCAGGTCGGACGGGTCGGAGCCCTTGAGCGCGTCGTCCATGTATTTCTTCCACACGGCCGCCGGGAAGCCGCTACCGCCGACGTTCTTGCCGTCCTTGTCGACGATGGCCGGCTTCTTCGGGTCCTTGCTACCGACCCAGACGGCGGTGGCCACGTTCTTGTCGTAGCCGACCATCCAGGCGTGCGCGTTCTTGTCGGTGTTGTTGTGCTCCCAGGTACCGGTCTTGCCGGCCGCCTGCCGGCCGTTGCTCAGTCCGGCGTTGCTGCGGCCCGGGATCTCCTTCAGCACGGCGGTCACCTCATCGGCGACCTCCGACCTGATCACCTGCGTGCCGCCGCCCTTCGTCAGCTTCTCACCGGCGATCTTGTCCCACTTGCCGGTCGCCTTGTTCTGCTTCTCCACCACCCGGACGAAGTGGGCCTTGTTGTACTTGCCGCTGTTGGCGAGCGTGGCCAGGCCGTTGGCGTGATCGAAGACGGTGATCGGGTACTGCCCGAAGCCGATGACCCGGTCGAACGTCTTCTTGCCGAGCTCCTCCGGCTTGTTCTTGGTCAGGTCGTACGGCTTCGGCGGGTCGACCGACCAGATGGTCCGGATGCCGGCCCGGCGGGCGATGTCGATGACCTTGTCCTCACCGACCTGCTCGGCGATGTGGAAGAACGGCACGTTGTAGGAGAGCACGGTCGACTCCTGCAGCGTGCAGCCCTTGCCACAACCCTGCCGGACGTCTCGGCCGGCGTTGATGATCTCGTTCGCGTAGCCCTCGGGCTTGAACGGGGTCGCGTCCCAGCGCGACTTGACCGAGATCCCGGCGTCGATCGCCGCCGCCAGCGTGTAGACCTTGAACGACGAGCCCGGCGGATGGCCGCCGACGATGTCGCCGTTGCTGTTGGTGTTCATGCCGGCGTAGTCGAAGTCCGCGCCGCTGTTGCCGCCGTAGTAGGCCAGCACCCGCCCGGTCTTCGGGTCGATGGAGACCGCTGCGGCCATCAGGTTCTTCGGCTGCCCGTACAGCACCGAGCCCTTGCGGTCCGGGCGGGCCGCCTCTTCCAGGGCCTTCTGCATCTTCGGGTCGATGGTGGTGGTGATCCGGTAACCGCCCTCACGCAGCTCCGTCACGCAGTTCGGCTTGTCCGGAGCGCCGGAGTTGGAGCAGATGCCCCACTCCTCCATCTCCTTGCGCACGTAGTTGATCACGTTGCCGACCGGAGTGGCGACGCCGAACCCGTTGTCCTTCTTGATCTTCTGGACCTTCGGGTACTCGGTCGGCCGCTCGAGCTTGCCGGGCACGCCCAGCCAGCCCTCCTCGACCATGCCGTTGATGACGTACTCCCACCGGGACTTGGCGTCGACCTCGTTGACCTCCGGGTCGAATCCCTTGTGGGTGGCGCTGGCGACCGGCTGCTTGATCAGCGCGGCGAGCACCGCCGCCTGCGCCGGGGTGAGCTTCTCGGTGGTGGTCTTGAAGTACGTCTGTGCCGCCGCCTCGATGCCGTACGCACCTCGACCGAAGTAGATCACGTTGAGGTAGTTCTCCATGATCTGCTCTTTGCCGAAGTTGTCGTTCAGCTTGGAGGCGAGGATCGCCTCCTTCACCTTCCGGCCGTAGCTGTCGTCCTGGAGGTTCTCGTAGGCGTTACGGGCGTACTGCTGCGTGATGGTCGAGGCGCCCTGTCGGTCACCGCCGGAGAGGTTGTTCCAGGCGGCCCGGGCGATGCCCTTGTAGTCGACGCCGGAGTGCCGGTAGAAGTTGCGGTCCTCGGCGGCGGCGACGGCGTGCTGTACGTGTTCAGGGATCTTGTCGATGGTGACGAAGATCCGGTTCTCGTTGCCGAGCCTGGCCACGACGCTCTTGCCGTCCTTGGCATAGACCGCGGTGGAGAGCGGCAGCGGGATCTCCTTGGGCAGCACCACGTTCGTCGAGTAGTAGGTAAATCCGACGACGCCGATACCGGCCAGCATGATGAACACCGCGAAGCTGGCGATCAGCATGTTCATCCGCTTGCGCTTGCGGGCGCGGGACACCGCGTTCGGGTCGCGACCACCGCGACCGGGACCGGCCGGACCACCCGGCCCACCCGGGCCGCCGGGTCCACCCGGCCCACCAGGACCGCCGACACTGGCCCGGGCCACCGCAGCCCGGCCCCCGGCACCGCCCACGGACGCCGCACCGACACTCGCCCGGCCGGCCGACGCGGCGCCGACGGACGCCGCCCCGACGGAGGCACGGCCGGCGGGCCCACCCGGTGCCGGGCTGACCGGCACCGAGGCGCGCCCGGACCGACCGGGGGCGGGCGAGACGGGAACCGCAGCGCGGCCGGGCGCGGCCGGCGAGACCGGCACCGAGGCCCGACCGGGGCCGGCGCGACCGACGGAGGCGGAACCGGCGACGGAACCGCCATGCGGGGGTACGCTCGCCGACCCGCCGACCGAGGCCCGACCACCGACCGAGGCGCGGGCCGACGGGCCGGACGACTCCGGGCCGCTCGACCAGTTGCCGCCGCGCGGTTCACCACCCGGGTAGCGGTACGCGTCGTCCGCCTGCCCCGGGTCGTCCTGGCCCGGAATCCGGGCCCGTCCGCGCGAGGAGCTGGGATCGCCGTACGAATTCATTCCTCACACCCTGCCGTCGCGGTGGGGCGCACTCGCACCGCCACCGGTTTGCCGTGAGTTGGGACACGTGAGTGCGGGGCACGGGGGTGCCGCCACAGTGGTGCCACATCCGAATCAATCGGACTATTCAGACCTACAAGCCGTCGGGCGCCCCGGTCGTGTGCAGTACGGCCGGGGTCGGCCGATCGAGCTCGAATCACCGTTGCGCCTCTCGCCTTCGCCGGGCACCTGCTCCACTGGCGGCAGCCACTCCACCCGGCGTCTCCTGCTCCGACTCGCCACCGGTCAACCCGTCCCGTCCGAGCAGGTACTGCTCGACGAGATGGTTCCAGTCACAGCCGAGACACACCTCCACCACGAAGACCTGGAACTCACGCAGCGTCATCGCCAGCACGGACAACTCCGCCACCGTACGGGCCTGGCCGGCAGACTGCTTGAGCTCGTCGCCATAAATGTAATGGACGTGCGTGAGGTTCTCGCTCCGGCAAATCGGGCAACGCTGCTCAGTGGGCTCGCCGTGGAACCGAGCCGCGTTCTTGAGGTAGGGAGACGCGTCGCACAGGTCATAGGTGCCGACACGACCGGCGAGGAGTTCACGCAGCAGCGCTCGCTTCCGGAGCGAGTAGTCGACGACCTGGCGCTGCGTACGCATGCGGCAAAGGGTACGCGGTCTCGTCTGGCGGGGCGACCACCGTGACGATCCGTGATGAGGGGACCTCGGAGCGAGGAGTTTGCCCGCCGAGGTGTGAGACGCTACGGTGCGATGTATCGGCCCGATACATCGCGGCGGTTAGCGCTCCACGCACAGGGTAAGGGAAGGGTGGCTGTGCTCGAACTCGCCATCCTCGGCCTGTTGCAGGAGGCCCCGATGCACGGCTACGAGCTCCGTAAGGAGCTCACCGCCAAGCTCGGGGCGATCCGAGCTGCGATCAGCTACGGCTCGCTCTACCCGACCCTGCGCCGGTTGCAGGCGGCGGGATGGATCGCCGAGGCCGCCGAGACACCCGCCACCGCCGAGGAGGTTCCCGCGCTGACCAGCCGACGAGGTCGGGTGGTCTACACCATCACCGCGGAAGGAAAAGAACGCTTCGCTCAGCTCATCGCACAAACCGGGCCGGAGACCTACGGCGACACCGGTTTCGGTGTGCACTTCGCGTTCTTCTCCCGAACCGACCGGGCGACCCGACTCCGAATTCTGGAAGGTCGGCGCCGCACGATCGAGGAACGTCGCGAGGGCCTTCGCGACATGCTGGGCCGGGCGGCCGAGCGCCTCGACGCGTACACCCTGGAACTGCAACGCCACGGCCTGGATGCCTGTGAGCGTGAGGTCCGGTGGCTGGAGGAGCTCATCGCCAACGAGCGCTCCGGCCGTGCCCCGACGGTCCCGCACGACGGGACGGCCGGCGGCCGACGAGATGACAACAGCCCGCCTCCGCCTGGAGAGACCAGGACAGAGCGGCCGTGACCAAGAAGAAGGAGGCACACGCGATGGGCTCCGTCCGCGTCGCCATCGTCGGTGTGGGTAACTGCGCCTCGTCCCTGGTACAGGGCGTCGAGTACTACCGGAACGCCGACCCGAACGACCGCGTCCCGGGTCTCATGCACGTCACCTTCGGCGACTACCACGTCTCTGACGTGCAGTTCGTCGCGGCGTTCGATGTCGACGCCAAGAAGGTGGGCATGGACCTCGCAGAGGCGATCGTCGCCAGCGAGAACAACACCATCAAGCTCTGCGACGTGCCGCCGACCGGCGTCACCGTGCAGCGCGGCCCGACCTTCGACGGCCTCGGGCAGTACTACCGCGAGATCATCAAGGAGTCGGACGTCGAGCCGGTCGACGTGGCCAAGGCGCTGCGCGACGCGCAGGTCGACGTGGTCGTCTCCTACCTGCCGGTGGGCTCGGAGCAGGCCGACAAGTTCTACGCCCAGGCCGCCATCGACGCGGGCTGCGGGTTCGTCAACGCCCTGCCGGTCTTCATCGCCTCGGACCCGGAGTGGGCGCAGAAGTTCACCGACGCCGGTCTGCCGATCGTCGGTGACGACATCAAGAGCCAGGTCGGCGCCACCATCGTGCACCGGGCCCTCGCGAAGCTCTTCGAGGACCGGGGCGTCGAGCTGCTGCGCACGTACCAGCTCAACTTCGGCGGCAACATGGACTTCATGAACATGCTGGAGCGCAACCGCCTGGTCTCGAAGAAGATTTCGAAGACCCAGTCGGTGACCTCCCAGGTGCCGCACGAGATGGCCAAGAGCGACGTGCACATCGGCCCGTCGGACCACGTGCCGTGGCTCGACGACCGCAAGTGGGCGTACATCCGCCTGGAGGGTCGTTCGTTTGGCGACACCCCGCTCAACGCGGAGCTCAAGCTGGAGGTGTGGGACTCGCCGAACTCGGCCGGCGTCATCATCGACGCCGTCCGGGCTGCGAAGATCGCGCTGGACCGCAAGATCGGTGGCCCGATCCTGTCGGCCTCGTCGTACTTCATGAAGTCCCCGCCGGTGCAGTACGCCGACCACGAGGCGCACGCTGCCGTCGAGGGCTTCATCACCGGTGAGGTCGAGCGCTGACGCGCTGACCACCAGCAGCACCTCGAAGGGCCGGGTCCATGAGGACCCGGCCCTTCATGTCGTCCGCCGTCCAAGGCGACACTCGGATCGTGGCACTGTGGCTGCTCTCGGCCCGGCGTGTCGACTTCCCACAGTGCCACGATCGAGGCGGGTGTCAGGACCAGGCGCGTTGCAGGGCGACCCGGGCCTCCAACTCCAGCAGTTTGACCTTTCGGTCCAGACCGCCGCCGAAGCCGACCAGTTTGCCGCCGGCCCCGATGATCCGATGACACGGCACGATGACCGGGATCGGGTTACGGTTGCACGCCACCCCGACCGCGCGGGCGGCACCGGGATCCCCCAGCCGCCGGGCCACCTCGCCGTAGGTCAGCGTCTCGCCGTACGGGATGAGGGTCATTTCCCGCCACACCGCCCGCTCGAACTCGGACCCCCTCGGCACCCGCACCGGCACACCGAACTCGGTCGACTCGCCGGCGAAGTACGCGCGCAGCTCCGCCACCGCCCGCCGGGCCACCTCGTCGACCGGCTCCCTCGGCGCGCCCGCCACCGCCGCGAAGTGCGTCGCGCACACGCTGTCGCCCTCGATACCCACGGAGAAGTCCCCGATCGGCGAGTCCAGCACGGTCCAACGCATCTCGCCATTGTCCCCACCCCCGACGACCGGACGCCCACCGCCCCGAGCAGAGCCCCACCCTCACCCAACCAGCGCCACGTGCCCGGCCGGTCACCCGAGCCGAGCCTGCGCCCACCCGGGCGCACTACACCCGCCGCGCACCGCCCCACAACCCGTGCGACGCACCCCGAACCTCCGCAATCGCAACCATGATCGCGCTCGATCCGGGATCGAGTGGTGCCCCACGACGTCCGATGCCCCTCGATCCGGGATCGAGGGGCATCGGACGGTCCTGTGCACAGCGGCGCAACGGCCAGCGCCCGCCGGAGCGTCCCCGTTCGGGGTGCTCCGGCGGGCGCCGGGGGTGGTACGAGAGGTCAGGCGATGGCGAAGAAGAACTTCTCGCCGTTGCCGAGACCCAGGTCTTCCCTGTTCCAGTTGATGTTCTTGCTCGAGATCAACTGCTTGTTGCCGGCCTTACCGGCGGTGACCGCCTGGCCGTCCCGGGCACCGAGATAGACCGTGCCGTCCGGGTTGTAGTTCAGGAAGTCGAACGTCTGGTACGTACCGGTCGACTTGCTGTTGGCGATCAGCGGCTTGGTGCCTTTGCTCGCCGCGATCACGTACCGGTTGTTGGCCAGGGCCTTCAGGTAGAAGAAGCCGTTGCCCCGGTTGACCATCTGGTACTTGGTCGACTTGGTGACCGACTTGCTGGTGGCGATCAGCGGCTTGCTGCCCGCGACCACGTACCTGTTGCTCGCCTTGGCCTTGATGGTGACCACCGGTGCCGGCGCGTCGAAGGTGAACTTCTCCGAGGAGCCGACGCTGGTCTTGCTCGCCTTCAGCGACGACTTGCCGGACTTCGCCGCGGTGACGAACTTGCCGTTCGCCTTGGCCTTGAGGCTGACCGTGCCGTCGGTGTGGTGCACGATCGTGAACTTGCCCGCGTTGACGATCGTCTTGTGGCTGGCGATCAGCGGCTTGGTGCCCTTGCTCGGCGCGACCACGTACCGGCCGGTGTTCTTGGAGCGCAGCGCGACCAGCCCGCTGCCGGCGTTGACGACGTCGTACCGCTGCGCGGTACCCAGGCTCGAACCGTTGTTGACCAGCGCCTTCTTGGTGCTGGCCGCAGTGACGAACTTGCCGTTGGAGCTGGCCTTCAGGCCGTACCCGTTGCGGGCCTGGGTGACCGAGCCGACGGTGAGCAGCCGGTCCATCGAACCCTTCGGGTCGTACACCGCACCGGCGAGGCCGGTGGTGACGATCCGGTCGCGGACCTGCTTCGGCTTCCACGTCGGGTTGCTGTGCAGCAGCAGGGCCGCCGCGCCGGCCACGTGCGGAGCGGCCATCGAGGTGCCGCTCATCCCGACGTTACCGGTGTTGTTGTCGTGCCGGGCCGAGACGATGCTGACGCCGGGGGCGAACACGTCGAGGCACCTGCCGTAGTTCGAGAACCACGCGCGCATGTCGATCCGGTCGGTGGCACCCACCGTGATGGCGTCCGGCACCCGAGCCGGGGAGACGTTGCAGGCGTTCTGCGACTCGTTACCGGCCGCGATCGCGAAGGTGACGCCCGAGTCGATGGACTTTCGCACGGCTGCGTCGATCGCCGACGACACGCCGCCACCGAGGCTCACGTTGGCCACGGCGCGCCTCGGCGCGTTCTTCTTCGCATCCTCGGTGACGAAGTTGATGCCGGCGATGACGCTGTCGGTGCTGCCCCAGCCGTCGCAGTCGAGCACCCGTACCCCGACGAGCTTGACCTGCTTGGCCACGCCGTACTTGGCGCCGCCGACAGTGCCGGCCACGTGCGTGCCGTGACCGTCGCAGTCCTCCTCCGACGCCGGCACCGGCGTGGTGGGAGCACCCGGCTCCGGGTCGACGGGCGGCTCGGCGAAGTAGTCGAACCCGATGCTGGCCCGGCCGCCGAAGTCCTGGTGCTTGGTGTTGATGCCGGTGTCCACGATGTACGCGGTGACGTTGCTGCCCGTGTTCGGGTACTTGAAGCTCTTGTTCAGCTTCGCGGACGCCTGGTCGAGCCGGTCGAGACCCCAGGACGGCGGGTTGCTCTGGGTGCCGCTGGCCGACACCCGACGGACCTGCTCCACGTAGGCGACGGCCGGATTCGCCGCCACCTTCTCGGCCTGCTGGGTGCTCATCGAGGCCGAGAAACCGCTCAGCGCCGTACCGAACACCTGCCGGACGTTGCCGCCGTTGGCCCGGGTGAGCGTGGCGGCGAGGGCCCGGACCGAGGTGTAGGTGGCCCGCTGGTCCTTCAGCACGACGATGTAGCGACCCGGTACGACGTCGGAGCGCTCGGTGCCGCGCACCGCGGCCCGCGCGGGCTCTTCAGGGGTGGTCGCCGACGCGGCTTGGCCGGTGGCGACGGTGATGATGGAGGAGGCGGTCGCGAGGGCGAGCCCGGCCGCCGCCGAGCGGCGCAGTACGCCACGGCGTTTCACTAAATGATCTCCCCGTTGTGTCGACCGTGCCGGTGGGCAGGTCGGACGGATGGTGAATCGTCTCGCTTCGGCAGTGAATCTGCGAGCTGAAGAGACGTGCCAACATCATGTACGACCGGCGCAACGACCCGTCTCAACCTTTCGGTCGAAACGTCGGCGTTTCGTCGTAGCGTCCGCCCCGTCGGGACGAGCCACGATGGACGTCGGGACAGCGCGGTGTCCCGAATCCGCAATGGCGTGACGACGGCGGTCGGCGGTCAGCCGACGATGCCCTCCTCGCGCGCCCAGCGCAGCAGCTCGGCCTCGGCGGTGTCGCGGTCCAGCGGTCCGTGTTCCAGGCGCAGGTCCTTGAGGTGCTTCCAGGCGCGGCCCACGATCGGTCCGGGCGGCACGCCGAGCAGCTCCATGATCGCGTTGCCGTCCAGATCGGGTCGGACCCGGGCCAGGTCTTCGTCGGCCGCGATCCGGGCGATCCGCTCCTCCAACGCGTCGTAGTCGGCGGCGAGCTGGGCGGCCTTGCGTCGGTTGCGGGTGGTGCAGTCGGACCGGGTCAGCTTGTGCAGGCGGGACAGCAGGTCACCGGCGTCGGTCACATACCGCCGTACCGCCGAGTCTGTCCACTCGCCCCGGCCGTAGCCGTAGAACCGCAGGTGCAGCGCGACCAGCGTGGTGACCTTGGCGGTGATGTCCTTCGGGTAGCGCAGCGCCTTCATCCGCGCCTTGGTCAGCCGGGCGCCGACCACCTCGTGATGGTGGAAGCTGACCCGTCCGTCCGTACCGACCGACTTGGTGGCCGGCTTGCCGATGTCGTGCATCAACGCGGCCATCCGCAGGACGAAGTCCGGGCCGTCCTGCTCGTACGAGATCGCGTTGCGGACCACCGTGAGGGTGTGCTCGTAGACGTCCTTGTGCTGGGCGTGCTCGTCGATCTCCAGCTTGAGGCCGGTCAACTCCGGCAGGAAGCGCTCGGCCAGCCCGGTGTCCACCAGCAGCCGCAGCCCGGTGATCGGGTCGGCCCCGGTGAGCAGCTTGGTGAACTCGTCCCGGATCCGCTCGGCGGTGATCCGGTCCAGGTCGACCGCCATCCGGCTCATCGCCGCGTGCACGTCCGGGTGGACCGCGAAGCGGAGCTGGGCGGCGAACCGGGCGGCCCGCAGCATCCGCAGCGGGTCGTCACCGAACGACTCGGCGGGCGTGCCCGGGGTACGCACCACCTTCGCGGCCAGATCGGCCAGTCCGCCGTACGGGTCGGTGAAGCGGTGCTCGGGCAGGCTCACCGCCATCGCGTTGACGGTGAAGTCCCGCCGCCGCAGGTCCTCGCTCAGGCTGCTGCCGTACTGGACCACCGGGTTCCGGGTGACCTGGTCGTAGGACTCGGCACGGAAGGTGGTGATCTCCAGCCGCAGGCCGTCGCGCTGGCAACCGATGGTGCCGAACTCCCGGCCGGTCTCCCAGATCGCCTCGGCCCAGCCGCGCACGACGGCGAGTGTCTGGTCCGGGTGGGCGTCGGTGCAGAAGTCGAGGTCCTCACCGAGTCGGCCGAGCAGGGCGTCGCGTACCGAACCGCCCACGAGGTGCAGTTCGTGGCCGGCAGCGGCGAACCGGCGACCCAACTCGTCGGCGACCGGCGAGACCCGGAGGAGTTCGGCGACGGCGTTGCGCTGCGCGGCGGTGAGTTCGCGGCGGTCGGTGGTGTGGGATGCGGCGGCTTCGGACATCGGACCAGCAGCCTATCGGTCCAGATCGGCATCTCATCCGCCGGGCGCGGGTAACGGGCCGGGGTTGACTAAGGTCTGTGGCGTGTGGGCCGGTACGGCTCCGGCGTACCCCTGGGAGGCACAGCATGAGCGGCGGGCTCTACCGCAGCGCGAACGCCGCACAGGGCGGCGCGCCCGGCGGCCGGCCGGACGACGGTGCCACGTTCATCTCCGCCGACCCGCTGAACCAGCCGGCCGTCGAGTCGGTCGCGCCACCTCAAGAACAGGTCGCCGAGGCCAGCGCCGCGACCAACAGCGCGGTCATGGCGATCGGCAGCCTGGTCAGCCGAGGTACGGGCTTCCTGCGCAACCTGGTGATCGGCGCGGCGCTGGGCGGGGCGTTGGTGGGCGACGCCTACACCACCGCGCAGATCCTGCCGGGAATGGTCTACGAGTTCCTGCTCGGCGGCATCCTGACCAGCGTGCTGATCCCGGTGTTGGTACGCCGACGCAAGGCGGACAGCGACGGTGGCCAGGCGTACACCCAACGGCTGTTGACCCTGGCGCTGCTGACCCTCGGTGCCGCCGCCCTGCTCGCAGTCGCCCTCGCCGTACCGCTGACCTGGCTCTACGGTGCCAGCGAGTCCGCAAACGGCTACTCGGATCTGGTCACCATGCTGGCCCGGCTCATGTTGCCGATGATCTTCTTCTCCGGCCTGAGCGCACTGATCAGTGCCGTGCTCAACACCCGGGGCCACTTCGCCGCACCGATGTGGGCGCCGATCCTCAACAACCTGGTGGTCATCGGCACCGCCGGCCTCTACATCGGGATCTTCGGTGCCGAGATCGTCGGGCCGGACGACATGACCACCGGGCGGGTCCTGCTGATCGGTGGCGGCACACTGCTCGGCGTCGCCGTCCAGGTCGCCGGCCTGATGCCGGCGCTGCGCAAGGTCGGCTTCACCTGGAAGCTGCGGTTCGACTTCCGCAAGCTCGGGCTGGCCGAGCTGGGCCGACTCGGCGCATGGATGATCTGCTACGTCGCGGTCAGCCAGATCGGCCTGATCGTGCTGTTCAACCTGTTGAACCGCGCCGGTAAGGAGAACTCCGCCGGTCCGCTGATCTACAACAACGTGTTCCTGCTGTTGATGACCGCGCACGGCATCATCGCCGTATCGATCATCACGGCGTTGATGCCCCGGATGAGCGCCGCCGCAGCCGACGGCCGGTACGCCGACCTCGCCGCAGACCTGTCCCGGGGCACTCGCACCGTCTCGGCGGTGCTCGCGCCGATCGCGGTCTGCTACGCCGTGCTCGCCACCCCGATCGCGTTCACGCTGTTCCGCTGGGGTGCCTTCGATGAGGACAACGCCAGCGCGACGTCCCTGGTGCTGCTCGCCGCCGCACTGGCCCTGGTGCCGTTCGCGATCAGCCAGCTCTTCACCTTCGCCTTCTACGCGCTGCCGGACACCCGAACCCCGGCCCTGATCAACATTCCGGTGGTGGCGCTGCGGATCGGCGTGCAGATCGCGCTGTTCCTCGCCTTCTCGGCGAGCTTCGCGGGGGCCGGAATGATGATCGGCAACACGGTCTCGTACCTGGCCGCTGCCATCATCTCCGCATGGCTGTTGCGGCCCCGGGTGGGCCGGATCGGGCTGGGCGCGATCCTGCGGACCCTCAGCCGGGTGGCGGTCGCGGCGGTGGGAGCAGCGGTGGCCGGCGCGCTGGTGGTCGCCCTGCTGCCCGGGGGCGACACGCCGACCCGGCTGGAGGCGATCGTGCAGCTCGTGGTGGGTGGCGCGGTGATCGGCGGTACCTACCTCGGGCTGGCCACGGTCCTGCGGATCTCCGAGATCACCGAGGTGATCGGGATGGTTCGCAGCCGTCTCGGGCGCTGATCGCCCGACGCCGGGCACCGGTGCACTGAGCGTGACCGGGGATCACCAGCCTGGGGATGCACCTGTGGATAACTCCGCGATTCGCCGCTCAACTGCCGGATCGGCCTGTGGATAACCAACCGGAAGGCCGAGTGTGGTCAGCCGTTCGACGGGAACCCGCTGACGTCGTACCCGCCGTCGCTTTCGGTACCGCCCCTGCGGCAGCCGAATGTGGACGACCTCTAGATTGGTAACTACATGTACCGGCAACGTGGCTGACATCGGTCGCAACGGGACGAGTACGCCTGACTGCGAACTCCCCGGCCGGCGACGGCGGGAAGATGACATGTCGGGGAGCGGGCCAACCCAGGTAAGGTCGCTCTCGACGGGTACGGCAGGAACGGCGCGCGTCACCTCGCGGGACCGGTCCGTCCGATGCCACACGAATGCGGAGCGGGAAGTCAGATGCCCAGCAGCGCGGGTCCATCGATCGACACGATCACCGAGGGAGGACGGGTGACCCAGGTCGGCGAGGGTCAGGACGCGGACGAGACCACTCCGCCGGTCATGACCTTCGGTGCTCCCGCAGTCGGTGAGATCCTCGCCGAGCGGTACGAACTGGTCGAGCACATCAACAACGACAGCGCGGGCCGGCTGGTCTGGCGCGGCGTCGACGTCGTGCTCCGCCGACCCGTCGCGGTCGTGATGCGCTATCCGGGTGGTGACTCCGCCACCGAGATGCTCCAGGCCGCAGTCGCCGCGAGCCGGGTCATCCACCCCAACCTGACCGGTGTCTACGACGCCATCGACGAGGCCGATCGGGCCTACGTCGTACGCGAGTGGGTCGACGGGCGCTCCCTGCGGGAACTGGTCGCGGACGGGCCGCTGGACGGGGCCCGGGCCACCGCCGTCGGCAGCGCCGTCGCCAGCGCGCTGGCCGCCGTGCACGCCACCGGCATGGTGCACGGCAACGTGCACCCCGGCACGGTGATGATCAGCGACGACGGCCGCGTGGTGCTGGCCGACGCGCGGACCGACGGGGACGACAGCCAGGAGAGCGACGTCCGGGCGGTCGGTGGTGTCCTCTACTACGCGCTGACCGGCTACTGGCCGCACACCGAGGCACCGCTGCGGGGCGCCACCGCCGGGCACGGTCGGGCGGCCATCCCCGACGCGGTACGCGACGCCAACGGTGTGGTGGCGGCTCCCCGTCAGGTCCGGGCCGGAGTGCCGGCCTACCTCGACGACCTCACCACGGACCTGCTCGACGGCGGGATCGCCCCGCCCTCGTCGGACGTACTCGCCGCCGAACTGGCCCGACTCGACGTACCCGCCGACGACGACTACCTCGACAACAGCGGTCCGCTGCGCTTCGCCGCCGAGTCCGGTGACGAGCCCTCGCCGCTGGCTGCCGCAGGCGGCCGGAAGGTTGCCCTGGGCATCGCCGGTGTGCTGGTGGTGGCCCTGGTCGGCCTGCTCGTCGGGATCAGCGCCCTCGGTGGCGACGACGACAGCCCGCAGACCGACCCGGTCGCCGCGCCCACGTCCAGCGCGGCGGTGAGCGAGGAACCGCCACCCCCCCTCGCCGCGCGGGACCTCCAGATCAGTGCCGCCCGGATCATCGATCCGGACAGCGACAACCGCACTGAGGTCCGCGACGCCGAGAAGGTCTTCGACGGCAACCGGGACGAGGGCTGGTCCACGGAGACGTACAGGGGAAGCGGCAACTTCGGTAACCTCAAGGAAGGTATGGGGGTCTGGGTCGACCTCGGCACCGAGCGGACGGTCAAGTCGGTGCAGGTCCACCTCTCCAGCACCGGGGCCTCCGCGTCACTGCTCACCGGCACCGTCGACGCCCCCTCGACCAGCGCCGGTGACCGCCAGGTCGTGGACGCGTTCAAGAACAGCGTCATCGGGCAGCCCTTCGAGGAGCACGACGGCACCACGATGACCTTCAACGGCTTCGACGCCGACCAGAAGTACCGCTACCTCATGTTCTGGATCACCGAGTTGCCGTCGAACAACGGTGGCTTCAAGCTCGGCGTCCAGGAGATCACGGTCCAGGGGTCATGATCTGGTCGCCACCGGAGCGGCACACCCAGCGGACCCGGTGATGGAGGTACGCGGCCGGGACGCTGCCGGCGTACCGCTGGACGGGGCGGTCAGCGACATCGACCTACTCCGCGCGCACGCCGACGGTGACCGGGACGCGTTCGCCACGCTGTTCCTGCGGCACCGGGACCGGCTCTGGGCGGTCGCCCTGCGTACCCTCGGCGACCGCGAGGAGGCCGCGGACGCGCTCCAGGACGCGATGCTGTCGGCTCACCGTGCCGCCGCGCGGTTCCGGGGCGACGCCGCCGTCACCACCTGGTTGCACCGGATCGTGGTGAACGCCTGCCTCGACCGCATCCGCCGTCGGCAGGCCCATCCCACGGTGCCGTTGCCCGACGGTACGCACGACACCGATGCTGGGGGCGGCACCGGTGGCACCGAGCCGACCGCGCCGGTACGCGACCACGACACCGCGATGGTGGTCCGGGAGGCCCTGGCCACCCTGCCGACCGAGCAGCGGGCCGCCCTGGTCCTGGTGGACGTGCAGGGCTACCCGGTCGCCGAGGTCGCGCGGATCCTCGGTGTCGCCGAGGGCACCGTGAAGAGTCGGTGCGCCCGAGGTCGTGCCCGGTTGGCGCTCCTGCTCGGGCACCTGCGTACCGGCAGCGAACCAGCCCCCGCCGGCGCCGCTGAGGTGCCGCGGGTCACCCGGGGGAACCCCGGAGCCCCGCACGGCGTCCGATCGAGGTCGGGAAGCCATCGCCCGGATGCCAACCAGGAGGATTCGTGAGTACCGGGGAGTTCAGCGGGGTCGACCTCGACCTGCTCGCCGATTACCTCGGCGGCGCGCTGGACGGCACCCCGCAGCAGGCCGAGGTCACCCGCCTCGTGGATCAGGACCCGGACTGGGCGCGGGCACACGCCCGACTCGCCCCGGCGGTGGACGAGGTCCGGGACGAGTTGGTCGACTGGGGTGCGCCAGCGGTCGAGATGCCGCCTGCGGTCAGCGATCGGATCCTCGCCGCACTGCGCGACGCCGATCTCCCGACGGCCGTGCCCTCGGTCGGCGTACCCGAGGAGGACGTCGACACCGACGACGCGGCGACCACGGAGGCCGACGACCATACTTCGACGAAGCCCTCGCCGGTGCCGGCCCAGCCGCTCGGCGGTACCCGACGGCCCGGCGGGAGCCCACGCCCGGGCCAGGAGCGCGGTACCCCGAGCCACCCGGGTCGGCGTCGGCGCCGCTGGGCCCGCCTGGCCGGACCGGTCGCGCTGGCCGCCGCGGCGGTGGTCGGCCTCGGTGCCCTGCAACTGTCCCGTCCCCAGCAGGGAGGTGACTCGACTGCCGGCACGGCCCTGAGCGATCGGGGCACCAGCCCGGTCGTGCCGCACGCGTACCCGGAGGGATCCGCCGAGCAGGCACCGCAGGCGGCCTCGCCGGACCGTGCCGCCGCCTCGGCACCCACCCCATTCCGGATCGCCAGTCCGCCGCTGCGCACCGGGTCCGACTACACGCCGGAGAGCCTCACCGGGCCTACGGTGATGAACGCCCCCGGGAGCGGCGCGGAGCCCACGGACAGCACCGAGAGCGACAACCGGCCCGCCGTGCCCGGCGAGCTCAGCCGGCTCGGCGACCAGGCGGCGTTGAGCGCCTGCCTGGCCGAGATCGGTGTCGAGCACGGCGATCAGCCGCTGGTCTTCGACGTCGTCGACTACGCCCGCTTCGGCGGGCTCCCGGCTCTGGTGGTGCGCTTCACCGACGGCTCCGGCGAACAGTGGGCCTGGGTCAGCGGGCCCGAGTGCGGAATCCCCCGATCCGGCTCGGACACCCGCTATCGATCGCGGGTAGGGTGAATCGCGGCCACCGCACGTTTGGCCGACCAAGTGACGTGACCCACCGGATGACCGGCTCGGGAATCTCCGCTTCGTACGATGACGTTCTGCAGGTCAGAATGCCGCCGCGTCGGCACTCGGTTCGGCATCGGCGGATGACGCCGGTGGCGACGCTCAACACGATTGGGAGATGGCAGTGGACGAGGTCCGCAACCTGATCATCATCGGCTCCGGGCCGGCGGGTTACACCGCAGCGGTCTACGCGGCGCGGGCGAACCTCAAGCCGCTGGTCATTGAGGGCGTACAGTCCGGTGGCGCGTTGATGACCACCACCGAGGTGGAGAACTTCCCCGGCTTCGCGGACGGCATCCTCGGTCCCGAGCTGATGGACAACATGCGCAAGCAGGCCGAGCGGTTCGGTGCCGAGTTCCTGACCGACGACGTCACCCGGGTCGAGCTGGCCGACACCGGCCACCCGGGCGCGGTGAGCACCGTCTGGGTCGGCGAGAGCGCCTACCGCGCCTCGGCCGTCATCCTCGCCACCGGTTCCGCCTGGCGGCCGCTCGGCGTACCGGGTGAGCAGGAGTACCTGGGCCACGGCGTCTCGTCCTGCGCCACCTGTGACGGCTTCTTCTTCCGCAACCAGCACATCGTGGTGGTCGGCGGTGGCGACTCCGCGATGGAGGAGGCCAGCTTCCTGACCCGCTTCGCCGAGTCGGTGACCATCATCCACCGCCGCGACTCGTTCCGGGCCAGCAAGATCATGGCGGAGCGTGCGCTGGGCAACGACAAGATCAAGGTCGAGTGGAACACCGTGGTCGAGGAGGTCCTCGGCGCGGACGGCAAGGTCACCGGAGTGCGGGTACGCAACGTGCACACCGGCGAGGCCAACGTTCTCGACGTCACCGGCGTGTTCGTGGCGATCGGGCACGACCCGCGCAGCGAGCTGTTCCGGGGCCAGGTCGAGATGGACGACGAGGGCTACGTCAAGGTCCAGGCCCCCAGCACCCGGACCAGCATCCCGGGCGTCTTCGCCGCTGGTGACCTGGTCGACCACACGTACCGGCAGGCCATCACCGCAGCCGGCACCGGCTGCGCCGCCGCACTCGACGCGGAACGTTTCATCGCCACGCTGCCCAAGGGCTGAACGAGACACATCCCGGAGGAGGGGTCACACAGTGGGAGCAACCAAGTCGGTTACCGACGCTAGTTTCGCCGCAGACGTACTCAAGTCTGACAAGCCGGTCCTGGTGGATTTCTGGGCCGAGTGGTGCGCGCCGTGCCGCAAGGTGTCGCCCTTGCTGGAGGAGATCGCCGGCGAGATGGGCGACCAGGTCAGCATCGTCA
Source organism: Micromonospora sp. NPDC023869 (assembly GCF_055559695.1). Lineage (NCBI taxonomy): Bacteria > Bacillati > Actinomycetota > Actinomycetes > Micromonosporales > Micromonosporaceae > Micromonospora > Micromonospora sp. NPDC023869. The sequence goes on along the minus strand of NZ_JBVHKD010000001.1, from coordinate 1,021,197 downwards.
AGCTCAACATCGACGAGAACCCGGAGACCGCCCGCGCCTACCGGGTGATGTCGGTGCCGACGCTCACCGTCTTCAAGAACGGCGAGCCGGTGCAGTCGATCGCGGGTGCCAAGCCCAAGGGCGAGCTGGTCAAGCTGATCGAATCGGCGCTCTGACCCCAGCAGCATGATCGCCGACCCCGCCCCGGGGCAGCCGGGACGGGGTCGGCGCGTTTTTCGCCGCCCGCACCCGCACCGAACGCCCAGCGCCTAACCTCGAACTCGGGGCCGCCGGACGCCGGTGAGCACCTGGTCCCCGTCGCACTGCCACGCGTGCCGACACAGGACCCGGTAAGCCACCGATCGTGCAGAGGGGGCCGAACGTGCGTCCGATCCGTCCCGGGGACCGGGGACCCGCCGTGATCGAGATCCGAGCGGTGCTGACCAGCCTCGACCTTCTCTCCAAGGCGACCGGTCCGTTCAGCGACGAGTTCGACGCAGCCACCGAGCGGGCGGTACGAGCGTTCCAACAGTCCCGTGGGCTCAGCGTCGACGGTCGGGTCGGTGCCGAGACCTGGCGGGCGCTCGACGCGGCCCGCTGGCGCCTCGGTGCCCGCACCCTCTATCACGCCGTCCCGGTGCCGCTCACCGGCGAAGACGTCCGGTCGTTGCAGGAACGCCTGCTGGAGATGGGCTACGACACCGGCCGCGCCGACGCCATCTACGGCATCCGGACCTCGCGGGCGGTGGCCCAGTTCCAGCGCGAGATGGGGCTGGCACCGGACGGGACCTGCGGCCCGCAGACCATGGACGCGCTGCGGCGACTCGGCCGTAAGGTGGTCGGCGGCCGCCCGCAGTGGCTCCGCGAGTCCGACGCGATCCGGCAGTCCGGGCCGACCCTGGTCGGTCGCACCGTGGTCATCGACCCGGGCCACGGCGGCACCGACCCGGGCGTGGTGGTGCCGGACGGCCCACTGCGCTGGACCGAGGCGGACCTGGTGCACGACCTGGCCAGCCGGCTCGAAGGGCGACTCGCCGCATCCGGCGTACGGGTGCAGCTCACCCGGGGCCCGGCATCGGAGACCTGCCTGCCCGACATCGACCGGGCGCAACTGGCCAACTCGCTCGGCGCGGACGTGTTCATCTCGCTGCACGTCGACGGGCACGCCAACCCGGAGGCCGAAGGCGTCGCCACGTACCACTACGGCACCGACAACGGGGTGACGTCGGCGACCGGGGAACGGCTGGCCGGGCTGGTCCAGCGGGAGATCGTCGCGCGTACCGGGCTGCGGGACTGCCGTACCCACGCGAAGGCGTGGGACCTGCTGCGGATCACCCGGATGCCGGCGGTACGCGTCGAGGTCTGCTACCTCACCTCACCGGCCGACCGGGCACGGCTGATCGACCCCCGGTTCCGGGACCGGCTGGTCGAGGCGATCGTGGCGGCGGTGCAACGGATGTACCTGCCGATCGAGCGGGACGTGCCGACCGGCTCGATCGACGTGAGCGAACTGCGGGCGGCGGTCGCCGCAGGCACCGTCGTCGACTGACCGCCCCCTGCTGCCTCAGCCCGCCGTGGAGCGGGTGGCCGGCGCGGGTCGGACCGGACGCAGCAGCGACTCCGGGCTCATCGAGCCCAGCAGCTTCTCCAACGCGTACTCGACGTCCGACTTCCAGCTCAACGCCGTCCGCAACTCCAGCCGCAGACGCGGGTAGCGGGGGTGCGGTCGGACGGTCTTGAAGCCCACCGAGAGGAAGAAGTCGGCGGGTGCGACGCAGGCCCCGGCGGGATCGGCGGCGTCACCGAACTTGGCGTCGCCGAACGCCTCGATCGCCTTGATGCCCCGCTTGGTCAGGTCGCGGGCGACCCCCTGCACCAGCATCCGACCCAACCCGCCACCAGCGAAGGCCGGCACCACGTTCGCGGTGGTCAGCAACGCCGCGTCGGCCGACACCGGCGAGGTCGGGAAGGCCATCGAGCGCGGCACGTAGGCCGGTGGGGCGTACATGACGAAACCGGCCGGCATGCCGTCGACGTAGATCAGCTTGCCGCAGGAGCCCCACTCCAGCAGCGTCTGGGAGACCCACGCCTCCTTCTCCAGCCCCGGGTCACCCGCGGCGCAGGCGCGATCGGCGGAAACCGGATCAAGCTCCCAGTAGACGCACTGCCGGCACGGACGGGGCAGGTCCTCCAGCGTGTCCAGGGTCAGACTGACCAGACGTCGCGACATTGGCGCTTCCCCACACTAGGCTCGGACTCGGGACCGACCCGGATGGCTCCGCCGCATCCCCGCCCCCGACGAGCGATCGTACGCCGCCGATCGGCGACGCGGGAGGGGACGCGCAAATGCCCTCCTCAGGCACGGTCGACACCGGTCCGGCATGTGGACGCGCGGTAATCGAGGGCGCTCCTGACGGTGTATGGCGGCTACCATCGACACTCGGCGCGCCGTGTCGCCATGGTCGCCGGTGTCCTGGGTATCCCGGGACGGGAGCTGTCCGAGCAGCATCGAGGTGATGTCATGACCGGCACGACACTCGACGACTACACCGACCGGTACGCGCGCCGGGTGCGGGGCATGACCGCCTCGGAGATCCGCGCACTGTTCGCGGTCGCCAGCCGTCCGGAGGTGGTTTCGCTCGCCGGCGGCGCCCCGTACATCGCCGCGCTCCCGCTGGACGCCGTCGGCGAGATGCTCGGCCGGCTCGCCGCCGAGCACGGCACGACCAGCCTCCAGTACGGCATCGGCCAGGGAACGCTGGAGCTGCGTGAACGGATCTGCGAGGTGATGGCCCTCTCCGGGATCGACGCCGCCTGCGGTGCCTCGCCGGAGGACGTGGTGGTGACGGTCGGCGGCCAGCAGGCGCTCGACCTGGTGGCCCGACTCTTCCTCGACCCGGGTGACGTGGTGCTCGCCGAGGGGCCGACCTATGTCGGCGCGCTCGGAGTGTTCCAGGCCGCCCAGGCACAGGTCGTGCACGTACCCATGGACGACGACGGCCTGATCCCCGAGGCGTTGGAGATCGCCATCGCCGAGCAGGCCCGGGCCGGGCGGCGGGTGAAGTTCCTCTACACCATCCCCACCTACCAGAACCCGGCCGGCGTGACGCTGAGCGAGGAACGCCGGGAGCGGGTCCTCGACATCTGCGAGCGCGCGGGCCTGCTCGTGATCGAGGACGACCCGTACGGCCAGTTGGGTTTCGAGAGCGAGGCGCCGGCACCGCTGCGCGCGCGCCGCCGGGACGGGGTCTTCTACCTCAGCACCTTCTCCAAGACGTTCGCCCCGGGGTTGCGGGTTGGTTGGATCCTCGCCCCGCACGCCGTACGCGACAAGCTGGTCATCGCCAGCGAGGCGCAGATCCTCTGCCCCAGCGCGTACGCCCAGGCCGCCGTGAGCACCTACCTGAGCACCATGCCGTGGCGCGAGCAGTTGAAGGTCTACCGGGAGGTCTACCGGGAGCGGCGGGACGCGATGCTGACCGCCCTGGCGGACCTGATGCCGGCCGGGACGAGTTGGACCGTCCCCGGTGGCGGGCTCTTCGTCTGGGCCACGCTGCCCGAGGGCCTGGACTCGAAGGCGATGATGCCCCGGGCGATCGCCGCCCGGGTGGCCTACGTGCCGGGCACCGGCTTCTACGCCGACGGCACCGGCAACGGCCACATGCGGCTCAACTTCTCGTTCCCGCCCCCGGAGCGGATCCGCGAGGGGGTCCGTCGGCTGGCCAGCGTGATGGAGCAGGACATCGCCATGCGGCGGGTGTTCGGGGCGGTCGGCGCGCCGGACGCGCGGCGCGGTCGGGCCGGCTCCGACACCCCGGGTCCCGACTTGGCATGATGCCCGGCATGGGTGCCACCGCTGCCAGAGAATCCGCCGTGTCCGGTCCCGCCACCACCGACCTCCGCGTCCTCGTGCTCGCCGGTGGCCTGTCGTACGAACGGGACGTGTCGCTGCGTTCCGGCCGCCGGGTACTCGACGCGCTGCGCTCCGTCGGGATGGAGGCCGAGCTGCGGGACGCGGACGTGGCCCTGCTGCCCGCGCTGGACTCCGACCCGCCGGACGCCGTGGTGATCGCCCTGCACGGCGCCACCGGCGAGGACGGCTCACTGCGTGGCGTCCTCGACCTCTGCGGTGTGCCGTACGTCGGGTGTGACTCCCGCGCCTCCCGGCTCGCCTGGGACAAGCCGTCGGCCAAGACGGTGCTGCGCGAGGCCGGGATCGCCACGCCGGACTGGGTGGCGCTGCCGCACGACCGGTTCAGCGAGCTGGGCGCGGTGGCCGTGCTGGACCGTATCGTCGCCCGGCTCGGACTGCCGCTGATGGTGAAGCCCGCGCAGGGCGGCTCCGGCCTGGGCGCCGCCGTGGTGCGGGACGCCGCGTCCCTGCCGGCCGCCATGGTCGGTTGTTTCGCGTACGACTCGACCGCGCTCGTCGAGCGGTACGTGCCCGGCATGGACGTGGCGGTCTCCGTCATCGACCTGGGCGACGGCCCGCAGGCCCTGCCACCGGTCGAGATCGTGCCCCGCAACGGGGTCTACGACTACGCCGCCCGCTACACCGCCGGCCGGACCACCTGGCACACGCCGGCTCGGCTGGACGCGGCGGTGGCCGACGCGGTGGCGGAGGTGGCGCTGGCCGCCCACACCGCACTCGGTCTGCGGGACCTCAGCCGCGTCGACCTGATCGTCGACCCCGCCGGGCAGCCGCACGTACTGGAGGTCAACGTATCTCCGGGGATGACCGAGACGTCGCTGCTGCCGCTCGCGGTGCAGGCCGCCGGACTGGACTTCGGCCAGGTGATCGCCGACCTCGTCGCCCGAGCCGCCACCCGCTGAGCACCTCCTGGCGGCTCCGGCGACTCCGTCGGCACCCTCACCCCTGCTGATCGGCCGTACGGCCGTTCACCGCCCGCTGGACGCTGTTGCCGGGCGAGGGGTCACTGTGCCGGGCGGGCGCCTTCGCCGCCGGGGGCCGCTGCTGCCGTCCCCGTGGTGGTGGACGACTCCACCGAGGTCGCTGCGGCACCCGTCTCGCGGGGCTCCTGCTTCGCCACCGGGCGCTCCGCGACTGGACCGTCAGCCGTAGCCGACGGCTCAGCTTCCTGGTCCTCAGCATCCTTGTCCTCGGCGGGTTCGTCCGCGACGTCCCTCGCCTCCCCGTCCGAATCCTCGACGGCCTGCTCCGGGAGCGTGGTGCCGGGCGGACCGCTCGGCCGTTCGGCCGGAGACTCGTCGGCGAGCGCAACGTCCGGCGGTTCGGCCGTCTCGCCGATGGCGTCTAGGAGCGACCCGCCCTCGCTCGGCTGGGTCTTCTCGGCAGGTGCCGCCTGAGCGGCGAGGCTGGACGGTGCCTGCCACTGGATCCGGGGTGGCTCGGCCAACGGCCGACCCCCGAACTCCGCGAGCCAGGCGGCGACCAGCGCCAGGTTCTCCCGCCACTTGTCCTCGGAGATGGGCGGCAGGATCGAGTCCCAGAGAGAAAGGAACGTGCCGCGCAGTTGGAGCCGCCCGTACGGTCGGGCGAGGAACCAAAGGTGCAGGTGCGCCGACCCGTCGCCCCAGCGGTTGACGTGCACCCGGGCCACCCCGTCGAGCGAGCGGATGGCGCGCTCCAGGCGCACCGTCATCACCCCCAGCTCGGCCGCGAGCAGGTTGGGCAGGTCGCCGAGATCGAGGTGCGACCGGGACTCCAGGATGAGGACCATCGGCAGGCCGGTAGGACGGTCCATCGCCCGTACGCGCCACCTCTCACCCACCCAGATGTACGCCTCGTCGGGTGCCTGGCATGCGGTGCATTCACGATGCGCCTCGCCCTTACGGGGCGGCTCCACCGCGACCGGTTCGTCGAGTCGCTTGACTTGCAGGTCACCTTCGAAGGGGAATGACGGCCACTGGGTGAAATCCGGGACTGAGGGAGGGGTGTCGTGCACGAGGCTGACCCTAACCGAGTACGGCACCAGTGTCCCTACCCGAAGCATGTTCGATTCCGCAGCGGCTCGGATCGCGGGACAGCAGCCCACCCTCCCACTTTCCCCAGAGTTATCCACAGGCTTGCACCTCGACGTGTGGCCATCGTCATCCCCAGTTCGACAAGGGTTTTCGGCCTCCGTTTCACGTGAAACGGAGGCCGACCTGTGGAAAACCGGTGTGGATAACTTTCTAGCCGCTGGCGACCTCTGCCACTGCCGCTCGTTTCACGTGAAACGGCGGAGTCAGCGGGCCGGTTCGATCGGCTCCGCTCCGAGCCGAACGACACCCTCCGGGCCCGAATCCGCGACGTGAGCGGATCCCTCGGCCTTGAACCCACCGCCCTACCCCGTCTCACGGCGGACCTTCCTCCAGGGCGGCAACGGAGTAGTCGTCGTTGATGCCGCCCTCGCGGTAGGTGGTAACGCCCGGCTGCGGCCGACCTACCGACAGTCGGCGGCAGGTGAACACGCTCCCCACCACTGAGCGTCCTCGCCCAGTTCGCTCCCCATGGCGGATCCTGTGCCGGAGCGCGTGGCCGCTTGGCGCGCCCGCTTTGCGATCAGGCCGGGCTCGCCCGCAGCGCCTAGGCAACGGGCGGTGGGGCATGCGGTCGCAACCCCTCGCTCTTTAGGTTCGCGGCCCAACTGAACGACGTCGGCCTGATTCGCGGATGCCAGACATGTCGTCGACGCGCTGCGGGCGGGATCCACTGGCGACGGGCTTTACCCCGGACCCCGGTCGAGGCCGCCGCATCGCCATGCCGCGACGGAGTCGCCACTTCCCGCCCCTGGCCGCAATCAGCGTGTGAGCCGCAGATGGGAACGGCGACACCCACGCGGTGCCCAGACTGACGAAGTCGGATTGCACCGGCCCGTTTCACGTGAAACGGGCCGGTCGAGCGGAGCGTTGCCGGACATCATCGGGTCGACTGTGGCGGGTACCGAGGGCAGGAGTCGACCTCACTCGGCCGAATGCGCGGTGGATACGAGCGGCAGCCGTCACTGCCGTCGAGTCGCACGCTCGACCTCCGAGGTGGGTTCCGCCTCTTGCCTCCGCCTTCGGGCAACGTCGCCGGTGCCCCCATGCACTGGCGTGTTGGTTGGCGCGACTCCGGATCACAGGGAATATCCGTCGAGGTGCGTCCGTCCGTTGGCTCCTCCCCAGGACCAGCTCCGCAGAGGCCGCTACACCGAGATGGCCCTCATAGAGGTCGGTCCACCGAGGCTGTTTCGTGGAGGAGTCTCATCGCCCACCCGCACCTGGCATACTCGCGCTCGACTCGGGCGGCAGCAGCACCTTCAGTAGGCAGCAGGAGGAGCCTCGTACCCTCCGCCGCCCGTACCCCCGGTTTCGAACTTCTCAGATCGTCCAGGCACCGGACGGGTCCGCGCCGGCGGCGAGTGCCTCCGCACCTCCGCCGCGAGCCCTACCACCCGCGGGCCTTTCCGTCCGCGTACCTCCCTGCCGCGAACGGGAGGCCGTCCGCCTCGGCCCGAGGCCCCGCCCACGACGCGGCCCCTCCGCTCCCGGCCTCCTCCTGCCACGAACCTTCCGCTCGCGCAAACCCCGCCGCGAGCCCTTCAGCTCGCGCTCCACCGGCCTCGGACCCTTGCGGTCGCCGAGTTTGCGCCGCGTCGAACGCTGCCAGCCCGGGAGGCCGCTTCTCCAGAGCGCTGAGCGGCCCGTGAGCGCCTCGTACGACGCAGTGCGTCGACAGAGGCTAGGGGACACGATCTCGCGACCTCAGGCGGCTCTCAGGCGGCGTTATCTGGTGGGCCGTGCCGGTCTGCCTGGGCAATGACAACGGCCGCGCCCTCTCGGGACACGGCCGTTGGTCGGAACGAGGATGGCTCAGTCCTGTGCTTCCTCGGCCTCGACCCCGATGATGCCGACGATCCGCTCCAGGTCGTCGACCGTGGCGAACTCGATCGTGATCTTGCCCTTGCTCCGCCCGATGTCGACCTTCACTCGGGTGTCGAACCGATCCGAGAGACGGTCCGCGAGGTCGTTCAGAGCCGGGGCGACCGGCTTCGGCCGGCGCTTGGCCGCCTCCTTCTTGCTGGGGCCTTCGCTGAGCGCCAGCGCGACGATCTCTTCGGTGGCGCGGACCGACAGCCCTTCGGCGACGATCCGCAGCGCGAGCTGTTCCTGCGTCTCCGCGTCCTCCAGGCTCAGCAGCGCCCGGGCGTGACCGGCGGAGAGCACTCCGGCAGCCACTCGCCGCTGCACCTGGGCCGGAAGGTTGAGCAGGCGGATGGTGTTCGAGATCTGCGGCCGGCTGCGCCCGATACGGCGAGCAAGCTCCTCGTGCGTGGCCCCGAACTCCTCCAGAAGCTGCTGATAGGCGGCCGCCTCTTCCAACGGGTTGAGGTTGGCGCGGTGGATGTTCTCCAGCAGGGCGTCCCGCAACATCGCGTCGTCGCGGGTGTCCCGGACGATCGCCGGGATGCTCTCCCGACCGACGGCCTGGGCGGCTCGCCACCGCCGCTCGCCCATGACGAGTTCGAACTTCTCGTCGTCGAGCTGCCGCACCACGATCGGCTGGAGGAAGCCCACCTCCTGGATCGAGGTCTTCAGCTCCTCCAGCGCCTCCTCGTCGAAGACCTGCCGAGGTTGCTTCGGGTTGGGCACGATCGAGTCGACCGAGATCTCGGCGAACCGGGCGCCGGGCACCGGGCTGAGGACCGGGTCGGGAGTGACCGCGGGAAGCGGCGCTTCCGGTACGAGCGGCGCGGGTGCCTCCGGCGCTCCGACGGCGGCTCCGTTCGTGATGACGCCGGCACCGGCACCATCCGGCTCCTGTACCGGCCCGGTCGGGATGAGTGCCCCAAGGCCCCGCCCCAGACCGCCCCGAGGACGGTTCTTCATGCCACGCCTCCCAGCGCCTCTTCCGCACTACGCATTCCGGCTCACCGGCTCCTTGACGCCACGCTCGGCGATCTCCTGGGCGGCCTCGAAGTAACTCGTCGCCCCCCGCGATCCGGGATCGTAAGTCACCACCGACTGGCCGTAGCTGGGCGCCTCGGAGACACGTACGTTGCGCGGGATCACCGCCTGGAGCACCTTGTCGCCGAAGTGGTTCCGGACGTCCTGCTCGACCGCGTCAGCCAGGCGGGTACGCCGGTCGTACATGGTGAGCAGAATCGTGGAGACCTCGAGCTGCGGGTTGAGGTGCTGACGGACCAGGTTGATGTTGTTGATGAGCTGGTTCAGCCCTTCGAGCGCGTAGTACTCGCACTGGATCGGGATGAGCACCTCCTGGGCCGCGACCAACGCGTTCACGGTCAACAGGCCGAGCGAGGGCGGGCAGTCGATGAAGACGTAGTCGAAGTGGCCGGGGTAGGCGGTGATCGCACGGGCGAGCCGCGACTCACGGGCCACCACCGAGACCAACTCGATCTCCGCACCGGCCAGGTCGATGGTGGCCGGTACGCACCAGAGGTTGGGGATGCCCTCGACCGCCTGGGCCACGTCCTCCAGCGGGACGGAGTTGATCAGACAGTCGTAGACGTCCGGCACGCCGGTGTGGTGCGGCACGTTCAGCCCCGTGGAGGCGTTGCCCTGCGGATCGAGATCGACCACGAGCACCCGGTTGCCGTGCAGGGCCAAGGCCACTGCAAGGTTCACCGTCGTCGTGGTCTTACCTACGCCGCCCTTCTGGTTCGCGACGCACATGACCCGGGTCCGGTCCGGCCGAGGCATGGTCACCTCGCCACTGGGGTTCAGGATCTGCACGGCGCGCATCGCCTCCATTGCCAACGGTGGATCATCCTCTTCGCGCGTCGGGGTTTCACGTGAAACGTACGCGGCCCCGGTGTCGGCCGGCTCGTAGGGCCCGGCCGAAGGGCCAGGCGTGTCGGGGGCCGGACGGGGATCGGGCACCACTCCAGGGGCCGCTTGATATGTCGCCGCCTCGAACCGCGTGGCGGCCGAGGTGTTGCGGCGGATCGGGATCACACGTGCGTCAGGGGTGGCGTTCACGGGTCGACCGGTCCCGTCCGACGCGTCCCGGCCGGACGAGAGCTCCGGACTCGGTGACCACGGTACGCCAGACGTCGGCCTGTCCCGCATGGACTCCGGCGGGTCCTGGGCGCTCCCTTGAGAGCGCCAGCTCGGGTAGTCGGTTTCACGTGAAACAGGGTCGCCCGCTGACCCGGTCACGCGCGGATCGTCGTACCTGCCGTCGTCATGCACCTGTCATCCCTGCCCGCTTCGGATGGTCGGTCTGCACCCGTCACCCGGGCCTCTCGCGCTGTCCTCGCAGAGGTACCGCCCGGCGGGAGCGGCCGGCCTTCGGGGAGACCCATCGCCGCCCGCCCCACACTATCGACGCGCGGTCAGCCTACGGCGCATGGGCGTGGCGGGTCCACGTCGGGTTCGCAACCCGCCGGTCAGGATGACGCGATCCGGGACAGGAAGCGGCCTCACGGAGGTGTTCGATCAGCGCTGTCCGGCCGGAGGGTTAGGAAGGGACCCTTCCTATGCACGAGGCGTTAGGAAGGGTCCCTTCCTTACATCCGGCGGCGGGAATTCTTGGAGGTGCGCTTGGCCGCCGGGACGATCACCCGTTCACGGACGACCTCGACCACAGTGGTCGGTGGCGTGATGACGTCCTCGCCACAGCGGCGCAGCACTGGCTCCCCGCCGCCGAGGCGGTGTACCGCCCGGGCGTGCTCGGCGATCTCGTCGGCGGCCGAGGCGCCCTTGAGTGCGATCAGGCGTCCGCCCGGCGCGGCCAGCGGCAGGCACCAACCGGCGAGTCGGTCCAGCGGCGCGACCGCCCGAGCGGTGACCACGTCACTGGGAAGCAGTTCCGGTTCGGCGACCGCCTCGTCGGCCCGCCCCCGGAACACCCGCACCGAGGCGGTCAGACCCAGCGACTCCACGGCCTCGTCGAGAAAGACGGTGCGCCGGGCCAGCGGCTCGACAAGCGTCACCGTGAGGTCGGGGCGGGCGATGGCGAGCACCAGACCGGGCAGACCGGCCCCCGATCCGACGTCGACCACCGTCGCACCCTGCGGAATCAGTTCGCCGACGACGGCGCAGTTCAGCAGGTGACGGTCCCAGATCCTGGGCGTCTCGCGCGGGCCGATCAGTCCGCGTACCACACCGTCGGTGGCCAGCAGTTCGGCGTAGGCGGCGGCGAGGTCGAGCCGGTCACCGAACAGGTGCCGGGCCGCCTCGGCCAGTTCGGGTGGCAGCACGGCCACCGCAGGGTCGGTACCGTCGGCTGCGGCCGGGGACGGATGGGGCCGGGGCGGAACAGCCGCCGGCCCGGGCGGCGTACCACCCGGGCCGGACGGGGAAACGCCCCTGGCGTCGTCTGCGGTCACCCGTCAGCCTGCGGGCTGAACGACGATGCGGCGGTTCGGCTCGACGCCCTCGGACTCGCTCTCCACGCCGTCGATCGCGTTCACCACGTCGTGGACGCACTTGCGCTCGAAGGCCGACATCGGCTCCAGGCGTACCGCCTCGCCGTGCTCCTTGACCTTCTCGACCGCGTTACGCGCCACCGCGGCGAGTTCCTTGCGCCGGTTGGCCCGGTAGCCGCCAACGTCGAGCAGCAGCCGGCTGGGCGAGCCGGTCTGCCGGAAGACGGCGAGCCGGGCCAGTTCCTGAAGCGCCTCCAGGGTGGCGCCGCGCTGGCCGACCAGGTTCTGCAGCCGGCCACCGACGACCTCCACCACGGGACGGCCGCCCGACACCAGCTCGTCGATGTCGCCGTCGTAGTCGAGGATGTCGAGCAGCCCTTCGACGTAGTCGGCTGCGATTTCGCTCTGCCGGAAGAGGTCGCCCTCACCGGCGGCCTTGCTCGGCGCCTTCTCGGCGTCGGTCTCCTCCGGCTCGCCGTCGACCGGAGCCGCCGCCGTCGGCTCCTCGTCGTCCAGGGGCTGGTCGGCGCGGGGGATGCTGGTGTCGGTCACGGTGTCATCTCCGTACTCACTCGGCCGGACCTCGGGTCCGCTGGTTTCCCGCGGCCGGCGGGACGTCGCCGGTGCCCACGGGCACGTCTGTAGGGCAGTGTCGCCCGTTCGCCACGTCGTAGGCGGCGCTTCCACGCTCCGGCGCCGGCCTCTCGGCGGCAGCACGTCGCGCAACGGGCCGCCGTCGGTCTCCCGACGGCGGCCCGGCCGTTTCAGCCCTGCCGTTTGGCGGGGCGACTCTTCTTCGGGTTGGTCGGCTTGGCGCCCGGCTTCGGGCCGGCGACCTTCGGCGCGGCCGGCGCGGGCGGCGCCTCGGCCGGCTTGCTGCGGCCGAACAGGCCACGGTTCTTGGCCGGCTGCGCGCCGTTCCGCGCGGCGGCGGTGGTGGCCGGCTTGCTGGTGGCGGTCACCGGCGGCGGGAACTTCCGCAGCACCCACTGCTGCTGGCCGAGGGTGAAGAGGTTGTTGGTGACCCAGTAGATGATCACACCGATCGGGAAGATGGCACCGGAGATGAGCAGCGACAGCGGGATGCCGTAGAGCATCAGGCGCTGGATCATGCGCTGCTGCGGGTCCTCGGCCCAGCCGGTCTTGAGGATCATCTGGCGGCTGGTGAGGTAGGTGGTGCCCATCATCACCAGCACCAGGACACCGGCCATGATCTTCACGACGGTGCCGTTGGCACCGAGCTGCGCCAGCTCCGCGGCGGTGGAGCCGAACTTGCTGGCGATCGGCGCGGTGAAGAGGGTCGCGTCCGAGGCGCTGTTGAACTGGTCGACCGTCCAGCCGTAGATGTCCTTGTTGTTCTTCGCCGGGTCCGGGTTGAGGCGACGCAGGACGTGGAACAGGCCGAGGAAGACGGGGATCTGGAGGAACATCGGAAGGCAGCCCATCAACGGGTTGGCCTTTTCCTTCCGATAGAGCTCCATCATCTCCTTCTGGAGCGTCTCCCGGTCACCCTTGTGCTTCTCCTGCAGCGCCTTCACCTGCGGCTGGAGCGCCTGCATGGCCCGCTGGGACTTGATCTGCTTGACGAAGACCGGGAACAGGATCACCCGGACGGTGACCACCAGGAAGACGATGGCGAGAATCCAGGCCCAGTTCGTGCCGAGGACCGTGGCGTCGGGAATCCCGATGGCCTCCCAGGCCGAATGCCAGGCCAGCAGGATCCACGAGATCGCGTAGTAGATCCAGTCGAGACTCAATTCTCGGCTCCAGTCACGTCGGCAGGTCGGCGGCTGCCCGGCTCCGGTACCGGGTCGTATCCACCAGGATGGAATGGGTGGCAGCGCGACAGTCGCCGGACCGTCAGACCGGCTCCCCGCAGCGCGCCGTGCCGGGCAATCGCCTCCAGGGCGTACGCACTGCACGACGGGTAGAACCGACAGCGGGCCGGCAACGCCGGACTTATCCACCGACGGTACGCGATGACGGGCAGGGTCAGCACTCGGGCACCGGTGGTAGCCGGGCGCGGCGACGTGGGCTCTGAGCTCACCGTGGCCGCCGTTCCCGGCCGGTCCGGCCGGCTTGGGCGGCGGCGAGCGCCGCGTCCAGGTCCGCACCGAGTCGCTGGTACGTCGCGTCGGCGGTGGCCGGCAGCGCGCGTACGACGAGGGTGCTCCCGGCCGGCAGCGCGGCGAGCCGTTCCCGGGTTAGATGCCGCAACCGGCGACGGACCCGGTTACGGACCACCGCGGGCCCGACCGCCTTGGAAACCACGAAGCCGGCGCGGGACACCGGTGCGGAGTCTTCCTCCGCACCGCCCCGCGCCGGCTTCGGCGCTACTTCTGCGGCTCCGGGTGTGACCGGCAGCGTCAGGTGCACGACGAGCGTGCCCCGACCGGCTCGTCGGCCACCGCGAACCGCTGCGGCGAAGTCGATGCTGCGCCGCAGTCGTTGTGCGGCCGCCAGCACGACTGCCGTCCCCGGAGCGGACCCTGTCGGCCTCAGGCCGACAGGCGGGTGCGGCCCTTGGCGCGGCGGGTCGAAAGGATGGCGCGGCCGGCCCGGGTGCGCATGCGCAGCCGGAAGCCGTGGGTCTTCGCGCGCCGGCGGTTGTTCGGCTGGTAGGTGCGCTTGCTCACGTCAGGCTCTCCGTTGTCGGACGCCCGGACACGTGGATCGTCCGGGTCGTGGTGGTCCAGGCCGCCGCTGCGGTGGCCCCGATCGGCGCTGCCCGGATGGCTTGTCACCCCGGCGTTACGGGGCGCGACCACGGGCAGCAAGCACCCATCACCCTAGCAGAGGGCGTGAGAGCAGCCCCTCCAGCCTAGGTCGGGGGGCAATCACCGTCAAACCGGCGCGGTCGGGCCGTCACCTGCGGCGACAACCGCCCGAAAGCGGGGGATTTCGCTGATGCCGACAACGTGCCAGGCGCGTCGACGGTTGATGATGCGGCGACATCGCTGTTACCGTGCCCGATTGCGGTCAGCGTCTCCAGTTCCGGGATGTCGCCGCCAGGCAAGACCGGACACGGTAGTGAATCGTTCGGCACGGTGAACCCGCTTCAGCGCCCGGCCACGGCAGGGGGGCAGGTCCGACCCGCGCCCGGCGGGCGGCCACAATCGGTCGGCACACAGGCTGTGGATAACTTGTGGAGGACGACCGGTGCGGCGTCCGGGTGGGTGAGAAGTCACACCGCTCGGTACCAGGCATCCGGACAGCCGGAAAACGGCGGCGTCCGGGGGAGCAGAGGCGAGGGGGTGGCACGACGGTGGCCGGTACGACCGACCTTGCCGCGGTGTGGACGGCGACGACGGACGAGCTCGCCGACGAGATCATCTCCGCGCAGCAGCGGGCGTACCTGCGGCTGACCCGGCTACGGGCCATCGTCGAGGACACCGCGCTGCTCTCGGTGCCGGACGCGTTCACCCGGGACGTGATCGAGTCTCGGCTGCGGCCGGCCATCACCGAGGCGCTCACCCGTCGGCTGGGTCGGCCGATCCAGGTCGCGGTCACCGTCCGCGTACCCGAGGACGGGCACCCCACCGGCACCGTCTACCGCAGCTCGCCGGAGCCCGGCATCGGCCCTCAGGACGGCCCGGTCGACTTCGACGCTCACGGGTCGGACGTCGGCCCCGCCGGTGACCCCGGTCGGCAACAGCTCCCGCTGATCCCGGAACAGCCGCAGCCGGGCCGGTTCGACCGGCCCGTGGCGGAGGTGCCACCGGCCGACGGCGGTGGGCGTACCGGTCACGGTCCTCCGTTGGTCGACGGCCAGGAGACGCTCTTCGGCCACGCCTTCGGCGAACCGTCCCGACCGCACGACCGGCCGACCGAGGTGCCCCGGCGGCCCGCCGACCGACTGGGCTTCACCGAGCAGGGTGGCCGGATGGACTCGCCGCAGAGCGGTCCGCACGGCTTCGCCGGACGGTACGGCGACGCCCACGGGGTCTCTCCCCGCGACCAGCACGTGATCCGGGCGATGCCGAACGACGGCGGCACCGACAGTGGGCCCGGTCGGGGCAACGCCGACCACCGCCCGGTCGGACGGGACGACCGTCGGCTGCCGACCGGCGCGGACAGCGGCGGTAACCGGCTCAACCCGAAGTACATGTTCGAGACGTTCGTCATCGGTTCCTCGAACCGGTTCGCGCACGCGGCGAGCGTGGCGGTGGCCGAGTCACCCGCGAAGGCGTACAACCCGCTGTTCATCTACGGCAGTTCGGGGCTGGGCAAGACCCACCTGCTGCACGCCATCGGGCACTACGCCACCACGCTGGGCAACGCCCGCTCGGTCCGGTACGTCTCGACCGAGGAGTTCACCAACGACTTCATCAACTCGCTGCGGGACGACAAGACCAGTGCGTTCCAGCGCCGCTACCGCGACGTCGACATCCTCCTGATCGACGACATCCAGTTCCTGGAGAACCGCGAGCGCACCCAGGAGGAGTTCTTCCACACCTTCAACACGCTGCACAACGCCAACAAGCAGATCGTGATCACCTCCGACCGCTCGCCGAAGCAGTTGGCGACGCTGGAGGACCGGCTGCGGACCCGGTTCGAGTGGGGCCTGCTCGCCGACATCCAGCCGCCGGACCTGGAGACCCGGATCGCGATCCTGCAGAAGAAGGCGGCCCAGGAGCGGCTCTACGCCCCGCCGGACGTGCTGGAGTTCATCGCGTCCCGGGTGTCGAACTCGATCCGGGAACTGGAGGGTGCCCTGATCCGGGTCACCGCCTTCGCCAGCCTGACCCGGTCGAGCGTGGAGCTGTCGCTGGCCGAGGAGGTGCTGCGGGACTTCATCCCGGACGGCGCCGGCCCGGAGATCACCGCCGACCAGATCATGGTCGCCACCGCCGACTACTTCGGTGTCAGCCTGGAGGACCTGCGTGGGCACTCCCGCTCCCGGGTGCTGGTCAACGCCCGCCAGGTGGCCATGTACCTGTGTCGGGAGCTGACCGACCTGTCACTGCCCCGGATCGGGCAGGCGTTCGGTGGACGGGACCACACCACCGTGATGCACGCCGACCGCAAGATCCGTCAGCAGATGGCCGAGCGGCGTTCGCTCTACAACCAGATCGCCGAGCTGACCAACCGGATCAAGCAGAACACCTGAGGCGTACGCCCGCTAAGCGGTGCCCACGACCCGGCCGGAGCCCTCCGGTCGGGTCTCTTTTTGGTCTCGACCGTGGACTCTCGACGAGGTGTAGACCACACCATCGCAGGCGTGTCCGCTCCGGCCCGCGCTCGTTGTCCACAGCTCGTTGTCCACCGCCGGTGGATAACCACGAACCGTCGGCACCCGGTTACCCACAGGCTGTGGAGAAACCCTGGGGACAACCCTGTGGACGCCTGTGGGCGACTGGGGACAACGCGTCGCTCTGTCCACCGACGACGACCCACCTGTGGACGCCCTGTTGAAGGTTCTGGGGATGACGGGGTCCGAGACGGTCTCGGCTGTCCACAGGACTGGGGAGAAAGTCGGTGGATTACCGGTGGACAACCGGTGGACGACGGTGGACAACGCGGTGCACGACGAGGGCCTGTGGACCACCAGGCGAGTTTTACCTCGGGTTCTCCACAGCGAAACCACACGTGGATAACGTCCTGACCTGCGTCGACGCGAGTTCTCCACAGTTTGCACAGGTGCGATGAAGACGATGGGTTATCTCTTCTAAGAGAACGAAAACCAATCATCACCGTTGGACTTCCTGTGGATCGGGCCGATGCTGTCGGAGGCACCCGTCAGCATCGACTCGATCGCCAGGGGTCGGGCGCACAGCCGATACCCTCGCGCCCTAAGGTGCGATGGGTACCCGCACGCCAGGTGGGTCGGTGGGTAGCGGCCGGCATGAGAGAGTTGACGACGTCGACGTCGACGCGGAGGCATTGATGAAGTTCCGAGTGGAGCGCGACGCGCTCGCTGAGGCCGTGGCCTGGACCGCGAAGAGCCTGCCCAACCGGCCGTCCGTACCGGTGCTGGCCGGAGTGCTGCTCCGGGTGACCGAGGGCAGCCTGCAGGTCTCCGGCTTCGACTACGAGGTCTCCAGCCAGGTGACCGTGGAGGTTCAGGGTGACGCCGACGGCGCCGCGCTGGTCTCCGGTCGCCTGCTCGCCGAGATCACCAAGGCACTGCCGGCCAAGCCGGTGGACATCGCCGCCGTCGGCGCGCACCTCGAACTGGTCTGCGGCAGCGCCCGGTTCACCCTGCCCACCATGCCGGTGGAGGACTACCCGACCCTGCCGGAGATGCCGGAGAGCGCCGGCACCGTCGACGCCGCCGCCTTCGCCTCCGCGGTCGCCCAGGTGGCGGTCGCCGCCAGCCGGGACGAGACGCTGCCGATGATGACCGGCGTACGCGTCGAGCTCTCCGGCGGCACGCTGGCCATGCTCGCCACCGACCGCTACCGGCTGGCGCTGCGCGAGATGGAGTGGAACCCGGACGACCCGGAGACCAGCATCAACGCGCTCGTGCCGGCGCGGACCCTCAACGACACCGCCAAGACCCTCGGGCCGCTCGGTGGGCACGTCGTCCTCGCCCTCTCCCAGGGCGCGGCCGGCGAGGGCATGATCGGTTTCTCCGGTGGCACCCGGCGGACCACGAGCCGCCTGCTGGACGGCGCGAACTACCCGCCGGTGCGATCGCTCTTCCCGGCCACCCACAACGCCGACGCCCGGGTGGCCGTCAGCACGCTCATCGAGGTCGTCAAGCGCGTCGCGCTGGTCGCCGAGCGGACCACCCCGGTGCTGCTCAGCTTCAGCGCCGACGGCCTGGTCGTCGAGGCCGGCGGCACCGAGGAGGCCCGGGCCAGCGAGGCCATGGAGGCCACCTTCACCGGCGAGCCGCTCACCATCGGCTTCAACCCGCAGTACCTGATCGACGGACTGGCCAACCTCGGGTCCCAGTTCGCCGTGTTGCAGTTCGTCGACGCCTTCAAGCCTGCGGTCATTTCCCCCGCCGGCGAGGATGGCGAGCTCATCCCTGGGTACCGGTACCTCATCATGCCGATCCGCGTGTCCCGCTGATCGGTAGAGCACACCCGAAACCCACCGAAAGGTAAGAACCGATGCAGCTCGGCCTGGTAGGACTCGGCCGGATGGGCGGCAACATGCGCGAGCGGTTGCGCGCTGCCGGTCACGAGGTGGTCGGCCTCGACCACAACTTGGAGCTGAGTGACGTCACCAGCCTGGCCGAGCTGGCGGAGAAGTTGGATGCGCCCCGGGCGGTCTGGGTGATGGTGCCCGCCGCCGTCACCGATGCCACGATCGACGAGCTGGCCGACGTGCTCGGCGCGGGCGACCTCATCATCGACGGCGGCAACTCGCGGTTCAGCGACGACGCCCTGCGCGCGGAGCGACTCAACGAGCGCGGCATCGGCTACGTCGACGTCGGGGTCTCCGGCGGCGTGTGGGGCCGTCAGAACGGCTACGGCCTGATGGTCGGCGGTGCCGATGAGCACGTCGAGCGGCTGAAGCCGATCTTCGAGTCGCTCAAGCCCGAGGGCGAGTTCGGGTTCGTGCACGCCGGTCCGGTCGGTGCCGGCCACTACGCCAAGATGGTGCACAACGGCATCGAGTACGGCCTGATGCACGCCTACGCCGAGGGCTTCGAGCTGATGGCCGCCTCGGAGCTGGTCACCGACGTGCCAGGCGTGATCAAGTCCTGGCGCGAGGGCACCGTGGTCCGCTCCTGGCTGCTGGACCTGCTCGACCGCGCGCTGGACGAGGACCCGGAGCTGAACCAGCTCAGCGACTACACCGAGGACACCGGCGAGGGCCGCTGGACGGTCGACGAGGCGGTCCGGCTCGCCGTACCGCTCCACGTCATCACCGCGTCGCTCTACGCCCGGTTCGCGTCCCGGCAGGACGAGTCACCGGCGCTGAAGGCCGTCTCCGCGCTGCGTCAGCAGTTCGGCGGGCACGCCGTCCGTAAGCGCTGACCGGCGTCCGGCCCCGTGTACGTCCGCCGGATCGAACTGGTCGACTTCCGCTCGTACGAGCGGGTCGGCGTCGACCTCGAACCGGGGCCGAACGTGCTGATCGGTGCCAACGGCGTCGGCAAGACCAACCTGGTCGAGGCGCTCGGTTACGTGGCGACGCTCGACTCGCACCGGGTCGCCACCGACGCGCCCCTGGTACGCGCCGGGGCCAGCGCCGCGGTGATCCGCTGCGCGGTGGTGCACGAGGGCCGGGAACTGCTGGTCGAGTTGGAGATCGTGCCGGGCAAGGCCAACCGGGCCCGACTCGGTCGCTCCCCGGCCCGCCGCGCCCGGGACGTGCTCGGTGCGCTGCGGCTGGTGCTGTTCGCGCCGGAGGACCTGGAACTCGTCCGGGGCGACCCGGCGGAACGCCGCCGCTACCTCGACGACCTGCTGGTGTCGCGTCAGCCCCGCTACGCGGGGGTCCGCGCCGACTACGAGCGGGTGGTCAAGCAACGCAACGCCCTGCTGCGGACCGCGTACCTGGCCCGCAAGACCGGTGGCTCCCGGGGCGGTGACCTCTCCACCCTCGCCGTCTGGGACACCCACCTGACCCGGCACGGCGCCGAACTCCTCGCCGGTCGGCTGGAACTGGTCGCCGCGCTGGCACCGCACGTGGCCAAGGCGTACGACGCGGTGGCGGCCGGACGCGGCGCGGCGGGGATCGCGTACCGGCCGTCGGTGGAACTCGCCGAGCCGACCACCGACCGGGAGGCCCTGGCCGAGATCCTGGCCACCGCGCTCGCGGAGTCCCGGTCCGCCGAGATCGAGCGGGGCACCACCCTGGTCGGTCCGCACCGGGACGAACTCGCCCTCACGCTCGGCCCGCTGCCGGTCAAGGGGTACGCCAGCCACGGCGAGTCGTGGTCGTTCGCGCTCGCGCTCCGGCTGGCTGGCTACGACCTGCTGCGCGGCGACGGCATCGAACCGGTCCTGGTGCTCGACGACGTCTTCGCCGAGTTGGACGCCGGACGGCGGGAGCGGCTGGCCGACCTGGTCGGCGGTGCCAGCCAACTGCTGGTGACCTGTGCGGTCGCCGACGACGTACCGGCGGCCCTGCGCGGCGCCCGCTTCGAGGTGGCCGAGGGGACGGTGCGCCGTGTCGGATGAACCGGACCGGCCGCGCACCGACGCGGCACCTGCCCGAGCCCCGCGAGCCGACGACAGCGCCGCAGCGCCCCGACGAGCGCCCCGGGGCCGGGGTACGCGTGGCGCGGGCCAGACCGCCCCGACGGGCGGCGTGGAGGCGGGTGCCGGCGGGCCCGCCGGGAAGCCGGCCGATGGCCGGGACGCCGGCCCGGCCGGCGTGAGCGCCGACGCGGGAACCTCCGTAGCCGGTGCGGACGGCGCGTCCGGGCCGCAGCTCGCGCGGGCGGTGCTGGACGCGGCGAAGGCCCGCCGGGAGACCGCTGCCAAACCGCGCCGACGCGGCGTCACCGGAGCGGGTTCGGGAGAACGGCGGTTACGCGGCTACTCCGGCCCGGGACCGGATCCGCGTGATCCGCAACTGCTCGGCACGGTGCTGGCACGGTTGGTCAAGTCGCGCGGATGGCAGCAGCCGGCCGCCGAGGCGACCGTCTTCGGCGCGTGGGAGCGGGTCGTCGGGCCGGAGGTGGCCCAGCACAGCCGTCCGGTGAAGCTGGAGAACGGCGAGTTGACCGTGGAGGCGAGGTCCACCGCCTGGGCGACCCAGCTCCGCCTGCTCGCCGGATCGCTGCTGCAACAGATCGCCCGGGAGGTCGGCCACAACGTGGTGCGCAAGCTGCACATCCACGGCCCGGCCGCGCCGTCCTGGTCGCGCGGCCCACGCCGGGTACGCGGCCGTGGCCCCCGCGACACGTACGGCTGAGGAATCCGCGTGGCGTACGCCGCACCCCGCGGGGTGCGGCGTACGCCTGCGGTCAGGAGTGCGCGGCGCGACGCGGCGCGGCCGACTCGGCGTAGACGGCGAAGCCCCGTTCGGCGCAGCGCCGGTAGAAGGCGGCCACCACACTCAGCTCGGCGCAGGTGAACGTCCACTGCGGCGGCGCACCGCTCTCGTCCAGCAGGGCGTCCAGCCGGCTGTCCAGCCACCGCAACTGCTGCTCGGCCAGGCGACCGTCGGCGAGCAGCGACCGCAGCACGGTGCCGACCGACTCGAAGGTGACCGCCTCACCGTGCGGACGGTGTGCGATGACGAAGCGCTCGATGCCGCCCGCGATCCAGGCGCAGCCGTCCGGGTCGATGACCGGGTCCTCGTCCTCGGCCGCCGCGTCTGTGGCGTAGAGCACACCGTCGAGTCCGAGGATCAGATCGACCACCTCTGTGTACGCGGTGGCCCGGACCGTACCTGTCTTCGCGATCAGCTCGGCGAGCGCGGCGGTCGGCGCCGAGATCCCCGGCACGTCGACGATCTCGCCGAAGTCGACGAAGTCGGCCGGCGCGACCGGATCGTAGAACTGGCCGGTCCGCGGCCACTGGACCGCGACGTTGTCCAGCCCCATCTTGGTGTCACCTCTCAACGGCACGGGTGGGTCAATCGGGTCGATCGTCCGGTTCCGGCCGTGAAAGATCAAGGCCGGCCCGCCAACACGAACGGACGGCAAGACCATGGTGGGCGATACCCGCCAGTAGCGCTGTCGGCAGCGCCGCCCGGGTCGTGTCGCCGTCACGCGACGGATCCGGCGATCATGCCCTTGCGTGTAGGGGGAGTCGCAGACAGCGCGGTTCGGCCCGCTGCGTTAATCTCAGCCGCCGCGAAGGGGTGCCGAGTGGTGGTTCTGTCGCCCGCGCACAGTAAGATTGGTGTGAGACGAAGACCCGGTGCGGAGCGACGGGTCACGGGTCCGACACGGGCCCGCGATCATTGTCCGACTCGGGTCGAGCCGATCGCGATCCGCGGGCACCCGCGGCGACCGGCGCGTTCGACCCGTACCCCGGATTCTGTCCCCGGTGCCGGTCTGCGTGCCGACGTCGCGTCTGTCCGCCGAACCCGCGCCGGACGTGCCTGACGGCGCGGACGGCGCGAGAAAGTGGCCGAGGGTGGCAGCGCAGGACAATCAGCAGTACGGCGCCGAGTCGATCACCGTCCTCGAAGGTCTGGAGGCGGTCCGTAAGCGGCCCGGTATGTACATCGGGTCCACCGGCGAGCGGGGCCTGCACCACCTCGTGTGGGAGGTCGTCGACAACGCGGTGGACGAGGCGCTGGCCGGTCACTGCGACACGATCGACGTGGTGCTGCTCGCCGACGGAGGCGTCCGGGTCACCGACAACGGGCGTGGCTTCCCGGTCGACCTGCACCCCAAACTGAAGAAGCCCGGCGTCGAGGTGGCACTGACCGTGCTGCACGCCGGTGGCAAGTTCGACGGCAAGGCGTACGCGGTCTCCGGTGGTCTGCACGGCGTCGGCGTCTCGGTCGTCAATGCCCTCTCCACCAAGATGGCCGTGGAGATTCACAAGGACGGCTTCGTCTGGCGGCAGCAGTACCACCACTCCAAGCCCACCACCCTGGAGAAGGGCGAGCCGACCGACACCACCGGCTCGGCGGTCTCCTTCTGGCCCGACCCCGACGTTTTCGAGACGGTCGACTTCGACTTCCAGACGATCTACCGCCGCCTCCAGGAGATGGCCTTCCTGACCCGTGGCCTCAAGATCCACCTGCTCGACGAGCGGGTCGCCGAGGGCGAGGAGGGCAAGCTCCGCGAGGTGACCTTCCAGTACGAGGGCGGCATCGCCGACTTCGTCCGGCACCTCAACGCCTCCAAGAGCCCGATGCACAAGACGGTGATCGAGTTCGGTTCCGAGGAAGAGGGCATGTCGCTCGAGATCGCCATGCAGTGGAACGAGTCGTACGGCGAGTCGGTCTACACCTTCGCCAACAACATCAACACCCACGAGGGCGGCACCCACGAGGAGGGCTTCCGGGCCGCGCTGACCAGCGTGGTCAACCGCTACGGCGCGGACAAGAAGCTGCTCAAGGGCGACGAGAAGCTCTCCGGTGAGGACATCCGCGAGGGCCTCGCGGCGATCATCTCGGTCAAGCTGACCAACCCGCAGTTCGAGGGTCAGACCAAGACCAAGCTCGGCAACACCCCGGTGAAGAGCTTCGTCCAGCGGGTCTGCAACGACCGGCTGGTCGACTGGTTGGACCGCAACCCGGCCGAGGCGAAGATCATCATCACCAAGGCGTCCCAGGCCGCCCGCGCCCGGATCGCCGCCCAGCAGGCACGCAAGCTGGCCCGACGCAAGTCGTTGCTGGAGTCCGGCTCGATGCCGGGCAAGCTGGCCGACTGCCAGTCGACCGACCCGCGCGAGTCCGAGGTGTTCATCGTCGAGGGCGACTCGGCGGGCGGCTCGGCCAAGCAGGGCCGTGACCCGCGTACCCAGGCGATCCTGCCGATCCGCGGCAAGATCCTCAACGTGGAGAAGGCCCGGATCGACCGGGTGCTCAAGAACAACGAGGTGCAGGCGCTGATCACCGCGCTGGGCACCGGCATCCACGACGACTTCGACATGGAGAAGCTGCGCTACCACAAGGTGGTGCTGATGGCCGACGCCGACGTCGACGGTCAGCACATCCAGACGCTGCTGCTCACCCTGCTGTTCCGCTTCATGCGACCGCTGGTCGAGCTCGGTCACGTCTACCTCGCCGCCCCGCCGCTCTACAAGATCAAGTGGAACAAGAAGGGCGACGACGCGCAGTACGCGTACTCCGACCGGGAGCGCGACGGGCTGATCGCGCTGCGTCAGCAGAAGAAGCCGAACGCCAAGCCCGACGACATCCAGCGGTTCAAGGGCCTCGGCGAGATGAACTACCCGGAGCTGTGGGAGACCACGATGAACCCGGCGACCCGGACGCTGCGTCAGGTCACCCTGGACGACGCCGCCACCGCCGACGAGCTGTTCAGCGTACTGATGGGCGAGGACGTCGAGGCACGCCGCTCGTTCATCCAGCGCAACGCCAAGGACGTCCGCTTCCTGGACATCTGACGGGCGCGCCTGCCGGGTCGCAACGTCGGCCCGGCAGGCCGGTCCACAGAGTTATCCACAACTTGGCCGCTATCCACAGCAGTTATCCACAGGCACAAAAACGACTCTCAGTCTGATAAGGGTTAACAGTGACCGATTCCCCCGAGTCCACACCGAACGAGCCCGAGGTCCCCGAGGCGCCGGCTGCCGTGGTCGCCCACGACCGCATCGAGCCGGTCGGGCTCGAGGTGGAGATGCAGCGCTCCTACCTCGACTACGCGATGAGCGTCATCGTCGGGCGGGCGCTGCCGGACGTCCGGGACGGGCTCAAGCCGGTCCACCGCAAGATCCTCTACGCCATGTTCGACTCGGGCTACCGGCCGGACCGTGGTTACGTCAAGTGTTCGCGCGTCGTTGGCGACGTGATGGGCCAGTTCCACCCGCACGGGGACTCGGCCATCTACGACGCCCTGGTCCGGATGGCCCAGCCCTGGTCGCTGCGTTACCCGCTGGTGGACGGCAACGGCAACTTCGGTTCGCCCGGAAACGATCCGGCTGCCGCCATGCGCTACACCGAGTGCAAGCTCGACCCGCTCGCCATGGAGATGCTGCGGGACATCGACGAGGACACCGTCGACCTGCAGGACAACTACGACGGCCGGGCCAAGGAGCCCACCATCCTGCCGTCGCGGATCCCGAACCTGCTGATCAACGGCTCCGAGGGCATCGCGGTCGGCATGGCGACCAAGATTCCGCCGCACAACCTGCGGGAGATCGGCGCGGCGGTGCAGTGGTGCCTGGAGAACCCGGAGGCGGACGAGGCCACCACGCTTGAGGCGTTGCTGGAGATCGTCAAGGGTCCGGACTTCCCCACCCACGGTCTGATCGTCGGCCAGTCCGCCATCCAGGACGCGTACCGCACCGGTCGGGGTTCGATCCGGATGCGCGCGGTGGTGGAGGTCGAGGAGGACAAGCGTGGCCGGCCGGCGCTGGTGGTCAGCGAGCTGCCGTACCAGGTGAACCCGGACAACCTGGCCGAGCGGATCGCCGAGCTGATCAAGGAGGGCAAGCTCGGCGGGATCGCCGACATCCGCGACGAGTCCTCCGGGCGTACCGGCATGCGGATCGTGCTGGTGCTCAAGCGCGACGCGGTCGCGAAGGTCGTGCTGAACAACCTTTACAAGCACACCCAGCTCCAGGAGACCTTCGGCGCGAACATGCTGGCGCTGGTTGACGGGGTGCCGCGCACGCTGAACCTGGCGCAGTTCATCCGCTACTACGTCGAGCACCAGATCGAGGTGATCCGGCGGCGGACGGCCTTCCGGCTGCGCAAGGCCGAGGAGCGGGCGCACATCCTGCGAGGTCTGGCCAAGGCGTTGGACGCCCTGGACGAGGTGATCGCCCTGATCCGGCGTTCGCCCACGGTCGAGGACGCCCGGCAGGGCCTGATCCGGCTGCTGGAGATCGACGAGATCCAGGCGACCGCGATCCTGGACATGCAGCTTCGCCGCCTCGCCGCGCTGGAGCGGCAGCGGATCCTCGACGACCTGGCAAAGCTGGAAGTCGAGATCGCCGACCTCAAGGACATCCTGGCCAAGCCGGAGCGGCAGCGGCGGATCGTCTCGGAGGAGCTGGGCGAGATCGTCGCGAAGT
The DNA here is from genome assembly GCF_055559695.1 of Micromonospora sp. NPDC023869. Taxonomy (NCBI): domain Bacteria; kingdom Bacillati; phylum Actinomycetota; class Actinomycetes; order Micromonosporales; family Micromonosporaceae; genus Micromonospora; species Micromonospora sp. NPDC023869. The sequence goes on along the minus strand of NZ_JBVHKD010000001.1, from coordinate 995,306 downwards.
GGGGCGACGACCGGCGTACCCAGATCATCCCGTTCGACGGCGAGGTCTCGATGGAGGACCTCATCGCCCGCGAGGACGTGGTGGTGACCATCACCCGCACCGGGTACGCCAAGCGGACGAAGGTGGATCTCTACCGCTCGCAGCGGCGTGGCGGCAAGGGTGTCAGCGGTGCCACGCTGCGGCAGGACGACATCGTCAGCCACTTCTTCGTCTGCTCGACGCACGACTGGATGCTGTTCTTCACCAACAAGGGGCGGGTGTACCGGGCCAAGGCGTACGAGCTTCCGGAGGCCAGTAGGGTGGCCAAGGGCCAGCACGTGGCCAATCTGCTCGCGTTCCAACCGGACGAGCAGATCGCACAGATCATCGAGATCCCGAATTACCAGGTGGCGCCCTACCTGGTCCTGGCGACGAAGAACGGCCTGGTGAAGAAGACGCGGCTTGAGGAGTTCGACTCCAACCGGTCCGGCGGAATCATCGCGATCAACCTCCGCGATGAGGACGAGCTGGTCGGTGCTGCGCTGGTCGATCCCGGCGAGGACCTGCTGTTGGTCTCCAAGAACGCCCAGGCGATCCGCTTCAACGCGACCGACGAGGCCCTGCGGCCGATGGGTCGGGCCACGTCGGGTGTGATCGGCATGCGCTTCAGCGACGAAGACGAGTTGCTGGCCATGGAGGTCGTCCGCGAGGGGCTGGACGTGCTCGTCGCCACGAACGGGGGATACGCGAAACGTACCCCGATCGAGGAATACCCGGTCCAGGGCCGGGGAGGTAAGGGCGTACTGACTGCGAAGATCACCGAACGGCGCGGTGGTCTGGTCGGCGCTGTGGTGATCGACCCGGACGACGAGCTGTTTGCCATCACTAGCAACGGTGGCGTTATCCGGACTCCGGTGAAGCCTGTACGCCGTACACGCGACCGGAACACAATGGGGGTCAAGCTGATGGACCTCCCGGATGGCGTGACTATCGTGGCGATTGCTCGCAATGCCGACGAGCCTGACGAACAGGACTAGTTGAATGACGGAGACACAGGCGAAGTCGGGGAACGCGGGGACCTCGGCCAACCCGGTCGACGAGGACGCCGCGAAGACCGGCACGCCAGCAACCGGCCGCGCGGCCGTGGGCCGGGCGACCGTCCCGGCCGACGCGCCTGCCCCGAAGTTCACTCGGGCCCCCGGTATGGCTCCGCCGCCCGACAAGCCCACAGACGGGAAGGACGCCGAGGCGTCCGGCGACAAGCCGGGCACCGAGGCCGCCGGCTCCCCGGGCACACCGACAGCTGTCGCTAGCGCCGCCGGCAAGCCGTCGACCGCGTCGACGACCGGGCCTCGCCCGGGTCAGTCCTCGCCGGGCACCACCGGCGTGCTGCCGGCGGCGAGCACCGGGACGACAGGTACCCAGCCCCGGATCACCGGCCTCGGGGCGAGGCCGGACACCACTCGCCCGCTCGGTACGGGTGGCCGCCCGACGAACGGGGGCGGTCTGCCTCCGGGAGTCGGCTCGTCGGCCGTCGGTGCCGCGCGAGTGGGCGAGGCGGTACGCGCCGCGCGTACCTCAGTCAGCTCGGCCGCGTCGCGCGGACCGCGCCGGGCCCGACTGAACCTCAAGCGGATCGACCCCTGGTCCGTGATGAAGTTCGCGTTTGCGGTGTCGGTGGTGCTGTTCATCGTCATCGTGGTCGCGACGTCGGTGCTCTACCTCGCGCTGGACGCGATGGGCGTCTTCGCCAGCGTGAACGACAGCCTGGCCGACCTGGTCAACGCGGGCGGTGGGCAGGGCACCAGCGGCTTCCAGATCACCGCACGCGGCGTGATCTTCAGTTCGGCGCTGATCGGCCTGGTCAACGTCGTCCTGTTCACCGCGCTGGCCACGCTCGGTGCGTTCGTCTACAACGTCTGCGCCGACCTGGTCGGCGGCATCGAGCTGACGCTCGCCGAGCGCGACTGACACCTGAGCAACATCGCCTCCGGGCCGGCCGATCTTCGCGGCCGGCCCGGTCGCCGTTTCCGCCCCCGACCCGGGGCGTCCCGGGTATCTCGGTGGGCTCACCACCGGCTCTCGGGTAGGTTCGAGTACGACGGTGTCGGGCAGTCCCGAGGGCCCACCCCGATTTGGGGCGGCGTGAGCGGATGGGTTAACCTTGCTCGTCGCTACGCGGGGCTATAGCTCAGTCGGTTAGAGCGCAGAGCTGATAACTCTGAGGTCGCTGGTTCGATTCCAGCTAGCCCCACCGCAATGGTCCGACGGTGCGTCGAGCGTAAGGGGCAGGCCCCATGTTCAAGAAGCTGTTGATCCTGGCCGGCGTCGTCGGTGTGGCCGCCGTGGTGGCCATGAAGATCAAGGAAGCGAACGACGAGCGCGCGCTCTGGCACGAGGCCACCACCTCCCCGGACCTGCGCTGACCGTCACCGACGGGCGTCTCAGCCCGCGTACGGGGCCCTAGCTCAACTGGCAGAGCACTGCCTTTGCAAGGCAGGGGTTAGGGGTTCGAGTCCCCTGGGCTCCACTCACCTTCCTGGCCTGCTGTTTTGGGGGCGGGATGTGATCGCCATGCGGACCGGCGGCGTGGCATCTGAAGGAACGGCAGACGCCCCGACGGCTTTAGGAATCAGCCTGCTGAGCTGTTGGGGCGGGTGCGCGGCCACCACGAGCGAGTGACGGTCACGGTGCACGGCTGGCCGTCCGCCGTGCTGGTTCACGCTGCACACCACGGCCGACCGTCTGCCGAGCGCTCCCCGAACGGTTGCCAGAGACCGTTGCGGTCGCCGCGTGTGGGTTCACCGGGCTGCTGGTGCGAGAGCCCCACGGGGGCGGAAGCTGCTGCTGCCGCCGTCGTTGGATCGGACCGCCGCAGGGCGGTATTCCTCGGCGGCTGGCCGGGTTACCTCATTCGTAGTGGTAGCGGCACTGTGCGATCTGCACTGTGTCGTCCAGGATCCGGTATACGAGGCGGTGCTCCTGGTCGATGCGTCTCGACCAGAATCCCGCCCAATTGCCGCGGAGCTGCTCCGGCTTGCCGATGCCCTGGTGGCCGTTGCGTCTGATGTCCTCGATCAAGGCGTTCACTCGTTTGAGCATCTGACGATCTCGTTGCCAGGTCAGGTAATCTTCCCAGCCTCGGCCGGCGAATTGGACCTTCACGCTGCCGGTGCCTCGCCTGAGCTGGCGTCGGGGTCAATCAGGTCGCGCATCTCCCCACCCCCGTTGCGCAGCTCTTCGACGGCTTCATTCAGCCGGCGCGCGTTGGCGGGGCTGGCCATCAGGTAGGCCGTCTCCTTCAACGACTCGTACTCGCGCAGCGAGATGATGACCGCGGCCTCCCGGCCGGAGCGGGTCACCACCACTTCCTCGGCGTCGTCCACGACATGGTCGAGCATCTTGGCCAGATTCTGCCTGACCTCAGAGTAAGGAACGGTTCGCATACTGCCTCCCAATGTTACGTACAATAAATTGTACAAGACGGCGTGCGGAGCTGCGTGCCAGCTGGTGCAACGTCTGGCCTGGAACGGTCGATTAGGTCCAGCGGCGGCGCGGGCGCAGCAGGTGCGGCTCGCCGCACGGGGCTGAATGGCGTGCAGCTCCCCACGCCCCCGGTCGATATGCCGAGCGCCGTCTTCCATCCCAACATCTCACCGATCTCGACGGCAGACTCTCCGGCTGAGTTATGACCTGGCAGTGTGGGAGGGCGTGCAGCCCGGAGACGACGTTGAAGCCGGCGCGGTGTACGACCAACTCTACGAGGAGTGCATGGAAGGTGGAGAGCTCGATCCGACCCCGCGCATCGTCTCCTACGCCGAAGCGCTAGTCGAGCGCTGGGACGCCATGGGACTGGGACCCGGAGTTGCATCGGCAGATGGAGACCGGGTGTCTGCCGGCGATGCTGGACGGCGACGGGGAGGGTGACATCTCCTTCTCGGCGTATCTGGCGGGCTGGCCGGAGGGTGGTTTCGCGGACCTGCTGTCTGCTGGTTTCGACGCGTCCGACGAGGGGTTCCTGCGCTGTGCGGAGTGCTCGGAGCGTCTATCGCTGGGCCGCGTGTTGCGGGATCGGGTGGGCGCGCCGCTGCTGTTCCACGCGGGTGAGGTTGACGGGGTGCCCAACTCTCGGCAGCCGGACCTGAACCGGGCGGCCTGGCGCTTCCTGACCGTGCACTTCACCCATCCGATGCGGGTCGTCACGACCGCCGTCGGGGACGCGGGCGAGTACGCCGAGCAGGACCTCGGGGGCGATGCCACGGTCGGCGGTACAGGACCCGGGGCGGTGCCGCTCACGGCGTACGTCGCCGATTTCTCTGGGTGAGTCGGGGCATGTCGGGTGAGGCGTCGGGCGCAGGCTAGCGTCGACGGTGTGAGCACTGGATCTCCGCGTGTCCTGCCCGCCGAGGGTGACCTGACCGAGGCCGCCTCGGTGCTGCGTACCGGCGGGTTGGTGGCTTTTCCCACCGAGACCGTCTACGGCCTGGGGGCGAACGCGTTGGACGCGCGTGCGGCGGCCCGGATCTTCGAGGCGAAGGCGCGGCCCAGCTTCGATCCGTTGATCACTCATCTTGCCGACGCCGCTGACCTGGCGGCGTTGGTCGGGGCGGTTCCGGCGGATGTGGCGGCGCTGGCGGACCGGTTCTGGCCGGGACCGTTGACGTTGATCGTGGACCGGCCGGACGTGATCCCGCCGATCGTCACCTCCGGGTTGGCGACGATGGCGGTACGGGTGCCGGACAACGAGTACGCGCGGCGGCTGATCGCCACGGCGGGGGTGCCGGTGGCGGCGCCGAGCGCCAACCGGTTCGGGCAGCTCAGTCCGACCCGGGCGGAGCACGTGGTACGCGGGCTGGGCGGCGCGGTGGACGTGGTGCTCGACGGCGGGCCGACACGGTGCGGGATCGAGTCGACGATCGTGGACGCCCGGGGGGACCGTCCGGTGGTGCTACGTCTGGGCGCGTTGCCGGTCGAGGAGTTGGAGAAGGTCACCGGCCCGGTGACGGTGCGCCAGGGCAGTTCGGGGCAGCCGGTCGCGCCGGGGACGTTGGCCGCGCACTACGCGCCGCGTACGCCGCTGCGTCTGCGGGACGCGGGGACGTTGCCTGTCGAGGACGGGGTTCGGCGCGGCTACCTGGCGTTCCGGGATCGGCCGGCGGAGGGTTGGGCGGCGGTGGAGGTGCTCTCGACCGCCGGTGACCTGACCGAGGCGGCGGCGCGGCTCTTCGAGGCACTGCACCGGTTGGATGCCGCCGGGGTCACCGAGATCGTCGCCGAGCCGGTGCCGGAGAGCGGGGTGGGGCGGGCGGTCAACGACCGGCTGCGTCGCGCCGCCGCGACCTGGCATTCCGCGGGCTGACGCTCAGGATTCCTGCGGCCCGGGACCGACCTGGGAAGCCCGACCGTCCGACGACGCCGGGCTCGACGACGCACCATCGGCCCGCGCACGCTCGGTCTGAGCGTCGTCACCCCGGTGACCGTCACCCCGCGCAGCCTCCACCTGGACACCGTGGGCCCGAAGGACTCCTTCGGCCCGGCGTCCGCCAGCCGACACACCGTCGGCATGAGCGCCGTCGCCACCAGCGCCGTCAGCGGGAGAGCTGTCGGCAGGAGCGCGGTCGGTCTGGGGTAGGCGGGCGATCAGCTTGGTGAGGGCGCCGTTGGCGAAGGTCGCGCCGAGCGCGGAGCCGGTCGCGATGGTCCAGCCGACCGGTCCGAGCGGGGTGCACCCGAAGAACTGACTCACGCCGGGGGTCTGCACCACGACGGCCAGTACGCCGACCGAGGCGGCGGTGGAGGCGAGTACGGACGGGCTGGTGCCGCCGGCCAGTACGGTCTGGCCGAGTTGGGTGCCGACCAGCGAGACCAGGGCGACGGTGCCGGCGCGTCGGCGGCTGCCGGTGTAGCGGGCCAGCGTCCAGCCAGCGGTGGCGCCGAGGGTGGTGGCGGCGGCGCGCAGCCCGATCTCTCGGGTCATGGTCTCGCCGAGGGAAGTGTCGGGGCCCTCGCGGAGCAGACCGTCGGTGTGGTCGCCGTCGCCGGGTGGACGGACGGCGATGGCCAGTGCGGGTGCCATGTCGGTGAGCAGGTTGACCAGCAGCAGTTGGCGTCCGTTGAGGGCGGCCTGACCGGTGGCGGCTGCGGTCAGCACGCTGAACGCGATCTCGCCGAGGTTGCCGCCGACCAGGATGCTCAGCGCGTGGCGGACCGAGGACCACATCGCCCGGCCTTCGACCAGGGTGGCGATGATGGTCTCCAGCCGGTCGTCGGTGACCACCAGATCGGCGGCGGCGCGGGCGGCCGGGGTGCCCCGTTGGCCGAGGGCGATGCCCACGTCGGCCAGCCGGATGGCGGGTGCGTCGTTGGCGCCGTCGCCGGTCATCGCGACGGTCCGGCCGCACTTCTGCAAGGCCTGAATGATGCGGACCTTGTGTGCGGGGGTGCAGCGGGCGACCACGTCGGTGGCGGCGAGCCGGGCGGCGAGGGCGTCGTCGTCGAGGGTGTCGAGTTCGGTGGCGGTGACCACCCGCTGGGCGTCGCCCGCGCTGATGGTGGCGGCGATGGCCTCGGCGGTCGCCGGATGGTCGCCGGTGATCATGATGGTGTGCACGCCGGCCTGCCGGATCCGGCGGACGGCGGGGGCGGCGCTGTCGCGTACGCCGTCGGCGATCGCCAGGAATCCGGTGAAGACCAGGCCGCGTACGTCGTCGTCGGTGAGGTCGGGGTCGTCGACCACGCATTCAGCGACGGCCAGGATGCGGTGTCCGGCTCCGGCGCGCTCACCGAGCAGGCGGTGCAGGTCCGCCCGGCCCGCGTCCTCGAGCGGTTCGTCGCGGCCGTCGGTGCGGCGGGCGGCACAGCGGGGCAGTACGCGCTCCGGCGCGCCCTTCACGCTGAGCAGCATCCGCCCCTCGGTCTCGCCCACGGTGGCGTGGTAGCCCCGGGACGGCTCGAACGGCAGGCCGCCGATCGCGCGCCAGCCAGGGGCCGCGTACTGCTCGGGGATGTCGGCGGAGGTCGCACCGCGCAGCACCGCGCGGTCGGTCTGCATGGACAGTTCCTCGGGATCGTCGGCGGCGGGGGTGGCGCGTAGCGCGGTGGCGAGGATCCGCCGGAGCCGGTCGTCGAGTCGGTCGGCCGGGGCGTACCCGTCGGCGTCGCCGACGCCCGCCAGCAGCAGGTGTCCCTCAGTGAGGGTGCCGGTCTTGTCGAAGCAGAGAACGTCGACCCGGCCGAGCGCCTCGATGGTGCGTGGGTTGCGGACCAACGCGCCGTGTTCGGCGAGCCGCCGGGCGGCGGCCAGTTGGGCGGCGCTGACCAGGAACGGCAGACCCTCCGGTACGGAGGCGACGGCCAGGTTCGCGGCGGTGGCGGCGGTCTGCGCCAGGGGTACGCCGCGTAGCAGCCCGGCACCGACGACGGCCAGGGCCGACCCGGCTGCCAGCGGGATCGCGGCCCGGGTCAGTCGTCCGAGCCGGGCCTCGACGCCGCTGGCGGGCGGGGCCTGCCGGGCGAGGGCGAGGCTGCGTCCGGCCTCGGTGTCGGTGCCGGTGGCGACCACCACGGCGACGCCGCGTCCGGCGGCGATGGTGGTGCCCTCGTAGAGCATCGACCGGCGGTCGGCGACGGCGGCCGCCACCACCGGCTGGTCGGTCTTGGCGACCGGCAGCGACTCGCCGGTCAGGGAGGATTCGTCGGTCTCCAGACCGACGCTGTCCAGTACTCGGCAGTCGGCGGGTACGGCGTCGCCGGATTCGAGCACGATCACGTCTCCGGGCACGAGGTCCTCGGCCGGGATCACCCGTTCCGTGCCGTCCCGGCAGACCCGGGCGGTGACCGCCGAGCGGGACAGCAACGCGGCCAGCGACCTCTCGGTGTTGCGCTGGTGCACCGCGCCGACCAGCGCGGACGCGCCGACCACGCCACCGACCAGGGCGGCGTCGACGAGTGAGCCGAAGCTTGCGGAGAGGACCGCTCCGGCGGCGAGCACCGGTGTGAGCGGGTTGGCCAGTTCGTCGACGAAGGCCCGTAGCAGCCCGCCGGGGCCGGAGGTCTCGCCCGGTCCGGCGGCGCGTCGACGTTCGGCCTCGGTCTCGGTCAGGCCGCCGCGTCCGGTGCCGAGCTGGTCGAGGACGGTCGGGACCGGCATCAGGTGCCAGGCGGTGATGGCCGGGGCCGCCGATTCGGTGCGGGCAGAGAGTCGGCCGGCGCGCCACATGCCGTGCGCGAAGGCCAGTGCCGCCGCGCCGTTGACCGAGGCGAGGGAACGGCCGGGTAGCAGCGCGGGGTCGGCGGTGAAGGCCGCGAGTGCGCCGAGGCCGCTGCCGGCCAGCCCGATGCGCATGTTCTGGGCGGTCATCCGGCGGGCCACCCCGGCCGCCTCGATGATCAGTGCGACCGACCGCAGGTCGGTGCCGACCAGCAGGTGCGCGCCCCAGGGCGGGGCGGCCTCCGGGTCGGCGATGCCCAGGCCGCAGTCCGCCGCGGCGAGCGCCGCGCGGTCGCCGGATACGACCATCACCACCGCTCCCTCGCGTTGCAGGGTGCGGACCGATTCGGCCAGCCGGTCGTCGCCGGGCAGCAGCGCGTCGGCGGAGGCGTACCGTTCGGTGTCGTCGCCGGCTACGACGAGCCGCAGGCCGGCCTGTCGGGCGACGGCGGGCAGGGTGTCGACGCCGGGCGCGGGTTCCGGTTCCACCCGCAGGACGGACGCCAGGGTGTCGCCCTGCGCCAGGCCGAGCAGCGTGCCGCCGCGTTCGCGCAGCCGGCGGCTGTCGTCGGTGTCGCCGGGATCGTGGACGTCGAGGTGGTCGAGGGGGCCGAGTCGCCACCCGTCGAGTCGGCGTACGTCGGTCGGGGCGGCCGGTTCGAACAGGGCGAACGCCCGTGCCGCCACCTGGGAGGTGTCGGCGCCGGGCAGCGGGGCCAGGTCGGCCAGGACGCCCCGGTCGGAGCCGAGTACCCGGGCGTCGAGGAGCAGCGTGTCGATCCGGTCGAGTTCGCGCAGCACGCTTCGGTCCATCGCGATGACGCCCCGCCGGGCGAGGATGCGGCCGAGGTGGGCGGCGTACCCCTCACGGCCGCTGCCGGGTGCCTTGGGCAGGGTGGAGAGCCCCAGCGCGGCGGCGCGTTTCGGACCGACGACGGGTGTGGCGGCGGCGAAGGCCGCCGCGCCGGTGCCGAGCATCCGGGTGACGTACCGCTCCGGGGCACCGTCCGGTTTCGGGCAGGGACGTTCGCCGACCGGCGAGCGGGCCACGGCCCGGTCCGGCTCTCCGGTGAGTCGGGGTTCGGCCTTCTCCCAGGCGTGCAGTTGGGCGAGCCCCTCGCCCCACTGCACGATGCGCTGGGCACCGTCCAGCACGATGCCCGTCCAGCCGCCGGTGAGGCCCTGCACCACCGCTTCGGCGAGCGGGAAGATGACCTCGGCGCGGGGGTCGCGACGCAGGCCGAAACCGGCGAGGGCGTGCAGCTTCGGGTGCAGGTCGATGGCGCTGAGCAGGCCGGACACCTCGGCGGGCACCGGGGTCACGGGCAGGATCCGGGTGGCCGCGGAGATGGTGAGGCCGAGCGCGTCGGAGGCGAGCGCACCGAGGGTACGGGCGGTACGCGGCCCCTCCTCGGGTGGGTGCGGGGGCGGGATCTCCGGGTCGGGCTCGTGGGGGCAGGTGCGTTCGACCCGGGAGATGGTGGCGATCAGCTCGCGTACCTTCGGCCCCGGTGTGTCGACGGCGACGACCACCCGTCCGGAGGGGGCGTTGACCCGGGCCCAGAGCACGCCGGGCGTCCGTTCCAGGGCCGCCTCGACCTGCCGGGCCAGCGTGTCGCCGCCGTCCTGGCAGACGCCGTGCACCTCGATGTGGTGGCGTCCCGGCCGGGACCACACCCGGCGGCTGGACAGCCCGACGGCCCGGGCCAGCCGGGTCGCGGCGGCGCCGACGCCGCGCGTGGCGTCGCCGACCAGCGGCGGTACGGATACGGGTCGCCGCATCTCGCCTCCTACCGGTCGGGCCCGGCGGCCTGGCTTCCCGGCCGGGCGTCCCTTATGCCCGTCGGGACGGGGAAGTTTCTCGCCTCGGCGGGCATGGACCGCCTCGGCGGTGGAATCCGGGGTGGGCGTCGTCGTCCAAGGGAGGCGTCGTCGTCCACGGGGAGGCCGAGATGAGTGCGCTGACACGAGAACTCAGCGGGACGCAGGAGACGCTGCGGGCGTTCGCCCACCGGGTGGAGATCCCATGGCTCGGCATGGTGGCCGTACCGCCGCCGGACAAGCTCGCCTACTACGCGGGGATCGGGGTGCTCACCGCGCTCCAGGTGATCGAGTGGCCGTTGGCGCTGGTGATCACCGCTGGGCACCTGCTGGCCGACCAGCGCCTGTCGGGCCTGGCCAAAGGCATCGGGGAGGCGCTGGAGTCGGCCTGAGGGTAAGCCGCGTCACCCTTGACCTGAACATGGCTTGAGGTCGCAGGATCTGGTCATGCTCACCGTCCCGTTCCGGCGTTCCGTCGAGGTCCCGTCCCGCGCTGCGGGTGTTCGGTGACCGCCACCGCCTCGGCTCCGGGCCTGGCGTCGGCGGAGACGATCTTCGCCACTCGGCTGCGGGCGATGACGGTGGGCAGCGTCGCCCTGGTCTCGTTGCTGGCCTTCGAGGCGCTGGCGGTGGGCACCGCCATGCCGACCGTGGCCCGTGCCCTGGACGGTCTGGCCCTGTACGGGATCGCCTTCGGTGGCCCGTTCGCGGCGGGTGTGGTGGCCATGGTGATCTCCGGCATCTGGTGCGACGCCCGGGGACCGCGCTGGCCGATGTGGTCCGGTCTCGGTGGCTTCGTCGTCGGGCTGCTGCTCGCCGGGAGCGCGATCACGATGGGCACGCTGGTGGTGGGCCGGATCGTGCAGGGATTCGGCTCCGGTCTGCTGTCGGTCGCGTTGTACGTGATCGTCGCGAAGGCGTACCCGGAGCACCTGCACCGGCGGATCTTCGCCGCGTTCGCCGCCGCGTGGGTGGTGCCGTCACTGGTGGGGCCGCTGCTGGCGGGCCTGGTGGTGGAGCACGTCGGCTGGCGGTGGGTCTTCCTGGCGGTGCCGGTGGTGGCGGTGCCGGCGGTCCTGCTGGTCCATCCGGGCCTGCGATCGATCGGCGCGGGCCGGGCTACCGGAGCGGGCCGCTCGCCGGACGGGCCGGAGCCCGGCGTCGACGGACCGGTGCGTCCGAGGCGTGACCCGTCCGGTCCGCTGACGCGGATCGGCTGGGCGTGCGGGGCGGGGGTGAGCGCCGCACTGCTGCACATCGGGGGTCAGCAGCGCGGCGCCACCGCCGTGGCGTTGGTCGCGTCGGCCCTGGTCGGTCTGCTGGTCTGCGCCCCGCGCCTGCTGCCCGGCGGTTTCCTCCGGGCCGGGCGGGGCCTGCCCACCGTGGTCGGGCTGCGCGGGCTGGCCTCCGGCGCGTTCGTCGGCGCGGAGGTGGTGATCCCGCTGATGCTCTCCCGGGAACGCGGATTCTCGCCCACCGCAGCCGGCCTGGTGCTGACCACCGGGGCGGTCGCCTGGTCGTTCGGCTCGTGGCTACAGGGCCGGGTCCGCGCGCCACGCAGCCGTGCCACCCTGCCGAGAACCGGCCTGGCCTGCATCACCGTCGGTGTCGCGGTGGTGGGCCTCACGGTGCTGCCGGCCGTACCGGTCGGGGTGGGCGTGGTCGGCTGGGCGGTGGCCGGGACCGGCATGGGTCTGCTCTATCCGTGTCTGTCGGTGCTGACCCTGGAGTTGTCGGCCCCCGGCGAGCAGGGGCGCAACAGTTCGTCGTTGCAGTTGTGCGACTCGCTCGCCGCCGCCGCCGTGCTGGCGCTGACCGGTGCGGTGCTGGCGGCGGGCGCGGCACCTGGCCCGGGCAGCTACGGGGTGACCCTCGCGACGGCGGCCGGGCTGGCGTTGGTCGGCGCGCTGCTCGCCGGTCGGGTGGTGCCCGGCGTACGGATCGGGGCCGCCTGAGCCCGACTGACAAGCGCATCCGCCGAATCCGGAGTGCGGGCCGGAGGCAGCCGGGAGGATGGGCACGCGATGAACTTCCTGGCTCTCCTGCCGCTGGCCGTGGTCATGATCGCCGGGACCCAGTTGGTGGCGGCGGTCTTCTTCGCCTCCTCCGACCGGCCCCGGGCCGCCTCGCTGGGCTACCTGGCCGGCGCGGCCATCGTGGTGTGCGGTGGCACGACACTGGCCTGGCTGGTCACCCACCTGTTCCGGATCAGCGTCGACGACCGTGACGGCCGGTTCGAACGGATCGTCGACTGGCTCGTCCTGGTGCTGCTGGCCGTCCTGGCGGTGGTGGTGTTCCTGCGGCGCCACTCCGGGCCACCCGCCTGGATGGGCCGGCTCCAACACGCCACCGGCCGGTATGCGCTCCGCGTCGGCCTGTTGCTCTTCCTGGCCATGCCGGCGGATGACCTGACCATGCTCACGGTCGGTGCCAGTGCCGCCCGGCAGGGTCTGCCGTGGTGGCACCTGCTGCCGTTCATGCTGCTCACCCTGACCCTGCTGGCTCTGCCGCTGCTGGCGTTGCTGCTCCTGGGTCGGCGGGCGGCGGCGGTGCTGCCCCGGATCCGGGACTGGGCCAACAATCACGCCTGGCTGGTCAGCGAGGCGGTGATCGCGTTCTTCGTCGTACTCACCCTGCTGGAACTGGCCCGGTGAGGTGGCCCACAGCTGTCACGTCGCGCCGGTCTCGACCCGTCGTCGGAGTAGTCGATGAAGGAGGTTGACATGCGGGTACTGGTCACCGGAGCGGGCGGCCGACTCGGCGGCGCGGTGCTGCCCCGGATGGTCGCCGAGGGGTTCCAGGTGCGGGCCACCAGCCGGCGGGCGCGTACCGGATCGGGTGTCGAGTGGGTGGTGGCGGACCTGGCGACCGGCGCGGGCGTCGCGGCGGCGGTGGCCGGGGTGGACGCGATCCTGCACCTGGCGTCCTCGCCGACCCGGCGTACCCACGAGATCGACGTGCTCGGTACCCGCCGGCTGGTCACCGCGGCGGCCGGGGCGGGCGTGGCTCACCTGGTCTATATCTCGATCGTGGGCGTGGACCGCGTGCCGTACGTGTACTACCGGCACAAGCTCGCCGCCGAGCAGGTGGTGGCCGCCGGTGGGGTGCCGTGGACGGTGCTGCGGGCCACCCAGTTCCCGCAGTTTCTCGACGAGCTGCTGCAGAAGTCGAGCAAGCTCGGCCCGGTGATCGCCGACCGGGCGGTGGTGGCCCAGCCGGTCGATCCCGGTGAGGTGGCGGACAAGCTGATCGAGCTGCTGCGCGCCGGTCCGCGCGACGGCATCGTGGAGTACGGCGGCCCCGAGGTGCTGCGGTTCGACGACGCGGTACGCACCTGGCGGCAGGCGCGGAAGTCCCGCCGACCGATGCTGCCGGTGCGGTTCCCCGGCCGTCTCGGTCGCGAGCTGCGCGACGGTGGACTGGTCACCGAGGCCCACCCGACGGGTCGGCGGACCTGGGCGGACTACCTGGCCGACACGTACGGGGGAACGACGACAAGATGACGCCCGCTCTCGTTCACGTTCGCCATACCGTCGGCTCATGCTCACGTTCGTCGTCACCTGCCTCCTGTACGTCTGCGGCTTCGTCTTCCTCTACGGGGTGATCCGGCTCGCGGTCCGACACGCCTTGGAGGACATCGAGGCGCGCCGCGTGCAGGCGGAGCGGGCGGAGGAGATGGCCGTCGCCCGGGACCGGGCGATGCTCCAGGAACACGGCTTCCTGACCAACGGCTGACCGGCGATGGGACTGGTGTGTCCTGTTGCCGGTCGCTCCACGGCTGGCCGCTGCCCTCGGTGACCAACGCACCCGCCCCGGATGCGACGATCGCACCCGTGATGGGAACTTTGCACACCGAGCCCGCCTGTGGTCGCCCCGACCTGTTGGCCGCACCGGTCGCCGACGCGCTGGCGCAGTGGCCCGCCGACGCGCCGGTGGACGTCGACGCGGTAGTGGTCGCGGCGATCGACGCCGAACTCGCCGACACCGCCGCCTTCTGCGACGCGTACCAGGTGGGGCTGGACGAGTCGGCCAACTGCGTGGTGGTCGCGGGCAAGCGGGAGGGCGTCGTCCGGTACGCGGCCTGCGTGGTGCTGGCCACCACCAGGGCCGACGTCAACGGGGTGGCCCGGCGCGCGCTCGACGTACGCAAGGCGAGCTTCGCGCCGATGGCCGACGCGGTCGAGTCGACCGGCATGGAGTACGGCGGCATCACCCCGATCGGGTTGCCGCCGGAGTGGCCGATCCTGGTCGACGCCCGGGTGGTGGCCGCACCGTACGTGATCATCGGGTCGGGTGTGCGGCACAGCAAGATCGCCCTGCCGGGCCCGGCGTTGGCCGTGTTGCCCGGCGCGCGGGTGGTGGAGGGCCTGGCCAAGTCGGTCTGACTGTCGAACGGCGTCGATGTGGTTGCACGTGAAACATAGCCGCCGTCGATGGGTCAGGAGTCGGCGGCCTCACGCTCCGCGACCTCGTTGAGTGCGGCGAGCAGGGTGGCCGGATCCTGGGCGCCGGAGACTCCGTACTTCCCGGCGAACACGAAGGTCGGCACACTGGTGATGCCGAGCTGCCGCGCCTCGGTCAGCTCCTCGTCGAGAGTGGTGACGCCCTCCTCGGAGTCGAGGAAGCGGCGGGCCTCCGCGCCGTCCAACCCGACCCCGGCGGCGATCTCCGCGAGCGCCTTCCGGTCGCCGATGTCGACGCCGTCGGTGAAGTGGGCCTTGTGCAGGGCGTTCACCGCCTCGGTGCCACGGCCCTGCTCGGATGCCCAGTCGATCAGCCGGTGCGCCTGGAACGTATTCGCCGCGATCGCCTGCGAGAAGTTCAGCTCCAGCCCGACGCTCGCACCGATCTCGGTGACCTGCGCGGCCATCTGCTGGGCCCGCTCCGGACCGCCGAACTTCGCGGCCAACGCGTCGAGCAGCGGCACCGGCTCGGCCACCGGGGACGGGTCGAGCTGGAAGGGGCGATGCCGGACGGTGACCTCACCGTCGTACGAGGCGAGGGCCTCCTCCAGGCGACGCAGGCCGATCCAGCACCAGGGGCAGACCACGTCGGCGTAGATGTCGATCTCCATGCCCGGAGACAACCCGCCGGTACGCCGATCTGTTCCCGTACCTGCCGGTGAGTGACCCGACCCGCTTCCGCGCTTGCCGCATCGAGACGGTCAGGCCGCTTCCGCGTCTGCCACGTGAAGACAGCCGACCTGCTTTCGCACCTGCTGGTGGGGTCAGCCGACCTGTTCGCGGACCTGGCGCTTGAGTCGGGCGAGGATGGCATTGCCGCCGCGTACCCGCAGCGGGCTGATCGCCTGCGCCAGACCCATCCGCTGGTACAGGTCGTCCGGGACGGCGAGCACCTGCTCCGGGCTCGCGCCGGCCAGCCCTTCGGCGAGGATGCCGGCGAACGCACGGGTGGTGGGCGCCTCCGGCGGGCAGTCGAACAGGGTGCGGACGATGCCCTCGGGCGTCACCTCGGCGCGCAGGAAGAACGACGTCTGGCACTCCGGCACCTGCTCCATGCCCTCGTGGCCGGTCTGGCCGTCGGGCAGCGGCGGCACCGCGTCGGAGTACTCCAGCAGCATCTCCAACACCACCTCACGGGGTGCGGAAGCGAACTCGTCGACGATCTCCGCCAGCTTGGTCGGCATCTCGGGCATTCCGCCAGGCTACCGGCGGCGTGCTCGGCGCTGCGGTCGCGGCCGGAGTACGGCCGCGACCACGGTCGCGCATGGTGCAGTGCGCGGTGGGTGTTAATAGGGGACCCCTTCTCTACCGTAGGCGTTAAGAAGGGGCCCTTCCTTACACCTGTCCCTACACCTGGGGGGCCTGTTCGCTGATCTCGCTGAGGGCGGAGGTGGGGTCGAGCTGCATCGCCAGGTCGCCGAGGGAGACGATGCCGACCAGCTTGCGTTCGTGGTCGCAGACGAGGATGCGGCGGATGCCGCGCTCGCGCATCAGGGCGGCGGCCTTCGCGGCGGTGCAGAACTGCTCGATCATCACGACTTCGCGGGTGAGGATCGAGCCGATGGTGGCGGTCGTCGCACTGGCGTTCTCGGCGACCGCCCGGACCACGATGTCGCGGTCGGTGAGGATGCCGGCCAGTTCGGCACCGTCGGTCACCACCACGTCGCCGATGTCGGCGTCCCGCATCACCCGGGCGGCCTCGTCCAGTGTGGTCTCCGCCGACAGGTAGATCACCTGCTTGGTCATCACGTCGACGACCCGATACTCGGTCATGAGAGCCTCCAGAACACCATCTGCCGATCGGGATGCCGTACCCCGTTATGTGACCGCTACACCACGTTTCGCGCCAACTCCTCGACGAGATGGTCCGTCACGTTCTCCATCGGGATCTCGGCACGTTCTCCGGTGGACCGGTCACGCACCTCGACGTACCCGTCGGCGAGGCGGCGGCCGACGACGACGGTGCGCGGGATGCCGATGAGTTCGGCGTCGGTGAACTTCACCCCGGCGGAGACTCCGGCCCGGTCGTCCACCAGCACCCGCAGGCCGGCGGCGGCCAGCCGGGTGCCCAGGTCGAGCGCCGCCTCGACCTGGGGACCCTTGCCGGCCGCCACCAGGTGTACGTCGCAGGGGGCGATCGCCGCCGGCCAGACCAGTCCCCGGTCGTCGTGGTGCTGTTCGGCGATCGCGGCCACCGCCCGGGACACCCCGATGCCGTAGCAGCCCATGGTGGGGCGTACCGGCTTGCCCTGCGGCCCGAGGACGTCGACCGCGAAGGCGTCGGTGTAGCGGCGGCCGAGTTGGAAGATGTGTCCGATCTCGATGCCCCGACGCATGGTCAGGCTCCCGCCGACACAGGCGGGGCAGGGGTCGCCGGGGCGTACGTCGGCCGCCTCGACGGTGCCGTGCGGGGTGAAGTCGCGGCCACAGACCACGTTCGTGGCGTGCCGTCCCGGCTCGTTCGCCCCGGTCAGCCAGGCGGTGCCCGGCACCACCCGAGGGTCGACCAGATAGCGGATGCCGAGTTTGTCGAAGACCTGCGGCCCGATGTAGCCCCGGACCAGGTCGGGCCGCTCGTCCCAGGCGTCGAAGATGTCCACGGTGGCCGGTGCCAGCACCGCGGCCAGCCGCTTGAGGTCGACCTCGCGGTCACCGGGTACCCCGACGACGAGCAGTTCGGTCTCGTCGATGCCGGGTCGGCGTACGGTCAGCACGACGTTCTTGAGGGTGTCGGCGGCGGTCCAGTCGTCGCGTCCGGCGAGTCGACGGTCGTTGGCCAGCGCGATCAGGCTGGCGATGGTGGGCGTCTCCGGGGTGTCGTGCACCTCGACGGGCGGCTGGGCCAGCGGGTCACCGGCTGCCGGGGCGGGCGTGGTCACCGCCTCCGTGTTGGCCGCGTAGTGGCAGTCCGTGCAGCCCACGAACGTGTCCTCGCCGACGGGCGCGATGGCCAGGAACTCCTCCGAGGCGGAACCGCCCATCGCCCCCGACGTCGCGTGCACCACCGTGTACTCCAGGCCCAGCCGGTCGAAGACCCGCCGGTACGCGTCCCGGTGCCGGTCGTACGCCGCGCGCAGCCCCGCCTCGTCCAGGTCGAAGGAGTATGCGTCCTTCATCAGGAACTCGCGTCCGCGCAGCAGTCCGGCACGGGGCCGGGCCTCGTCGCGGAACTTGGTCTGGATCTGGAACAACGTGACCGGGAAGTCGCGGTAGGAGGTGAACAGGTCCTTCACCAGCAGCGCGGCCAACTCCTCGTGGGTGGGGGCGAGCAGGTGCTCGGCGCCACGCCGGTCGGCCAGCGTGAAGATGTCGTCGCCGTACTCGGTCCAGCGTCCGCTGGTGCGGTACGGCTCGGCCGGCAGCAGCGCCGGGAAGTGCACCTCCTGGTCACCGATCGCGGTCATCTCGGCCCGGACGATCTCGGCGACCCGGTCCAGCACCAGCTTGCCCAGCGGCAGCCAGGTGTACCCGCCGGGAGCGGCGCGGCGCAGGTAACCGGCGCGCAGTAGCAGCCGGTGACTCGGCACCTCCGCGTCGGCCGGGTCCTCGCGCAGTGTCCGGATCAGCGTGGTCGACATGCGCAGCAGCATGGCCGCAGCGTACGACCCGGGGTACGGGACGGCGATCCGATTAGTCGCGGTCGGGGTCGGCGAGCCCGGCCCGGTGGGCGATGACGGCCAACGCGGTCCGGTCCCGGGCGTCCAGCTTGGCCAGCAGACGGCTCACGTACGTCCGGGCGGTGGCCGGGCTGATGAACAGCGCGCGGCCGATCTCGTCGTTGCTCTCGCCCAGCCCGACGCGGGCCAGTACGGCCCGTTCCCGCTCGGTGAGCACGGCCAGTCGAGGGTCCGGCGGCGGCAATCGGGGAACGGCGGCGAGTCGTTCCATCACCCGGCGGGTGACGGTGGGCGAGAGCAGGTTCCCGCCGGCCGCTGCGGTGTGTACCGCTCGCCGCAGGTCGTCCGAGCCGGTGTCCTTGAGCAGGTACCCGGCGGCACCGAGCCGGACCGCCTCGACGATGTCCTCGTCGTCGTCGAAGGTGGTGAGGATCAGCACGCGGGTCCCGGTCAGCGTCTCGTCGGCGCGGATCGCGGCGGTGGCCGCCAACCCGTCCAGGATCGGCATCCGGATGTCCATCAGCACCACGTCCGGCCGCAGCCGGCGGGCCAGGTGCAGGCCGGTGCGTCCGTCGGCGGCCTCCCCGACGACGCTGATCTGCGCGTCGGACTCCAGCAGCGTGCGGATTCCGGCCCGGACCAGGTCCTGGTCGTCGACCACGAGCACGGTCGTCATGTCGTACCCGCCCACGGCAGTTCGGCGCGTACGGCGAAACCGGTGGGCTGGTGCTCGGCGGTGAGTGAGCCGCCGAGGCTCTGGGCCCGCTCCCGCATCCCGGCGATGCCGTGCCCGCCGCCGGTGGCCCGGTCGGTGGTCGGTCGGTCCGCGCCGGAGTCGGTGACCGACACGGTCACCTGCCGGTCGTCCTGCGCGACGTGGATCTCCACCCGGCTGCCCGCCGAGTGCCGGACCACGTTGGTGACCGCTTCCTGAATGATCCGGTACGCGGCGGCCTCCACCGGTGCCGGCAACGCGGCGCGCAGCCGGACCTGCACGTCGACGTCGAACCCGGCGGCACCGGCCGCCCCGGTCACCGCGTCCAGATGTGCCAGCGACACGACCGTCCGGGGCGGGTCGTCGTCCCGGCGCAGCAGCGTCACCGTCCGCCGCAGGTCGTCCATGCTCCGGCGGGCGGTGGCGCGGATCAGCTCCAGGGCCGACCGGGTGGCCTCCTCGTCGCGGCCCAGCGCCTCCCGGGCCACGTCGGCGTGCAGCGCGATCACCGAGGTGGTGTGGCCGAGCGAGTCGTGCAGGTCCCGGGCGATCGCGAGCCGCTCACCCTGCACCCGGGCGTCCGCCTCCTGCCGGTAACGCTCCGCGGTCAACTCGGTGATCCGTCGCGCGTCGGCCTGCGCGGTCCGCCGGGACCGCAGGCTGTCGCCGAGCGCGATCGCCGCACCCATCAGCAGGACGTGACCGGCCAGCTCGTAGCCGACGACGAAGGAGAAGTTCTGCCCCTCGGCGAGACGGACCATCACCGACACCACGACCACCAGCACGGCGGCGCTGACCGAGGCGGCGAGGCGGCCCTGCTCGGCGGCGGAGAAGAGGGCGGCGGCCACCGGCACGGCCAGACCGACCGCCGGATAGCCGGCGGCGTAGTAGGCGAACAGGCCGAGCACCGTGACGGCGAGCACCACCACCGGGTAGCGGCGGCGGGCCAGCATCAGCGCACCGAGACCCACCGCCCACAGGTACGCGATCCGGTCCGGCTCCTGACGGCCACCCTCGTTGGCGGTGATGACCACCGAGACGACGGCGGTGACGCCCACGCCGAGGAGTACGTCGGTGAGCCAGGGCCGGACCCGGCGTACCGGAGGCTGGCTCGGCTGACCGCTCACCGGCCCAGCGTACGGCGCGGACGGGGGGCTTCGGAGTCGTCGGGAGGCGACGTCCGGGGTCGCCTCCCGACGTACCGCGATCGGGTCCGCGTGCGGATGGCGGGCGGCCCGGCCGTCCCTAGCGTTGCCGGCATGACCACTGTCTCGTCGCACCGCTCCGCGCTCGGCCTGCCGCTGCTCGCCCTGATCGGGTTGGCGCTGCTCGGCCTGCCCCGGGTGGTGCTGCACGACCTGGACCTGGTGCACGAGGGCACCTTCGTCAACCTGCTGCTGGTGGTCGTACCGCCGGTCGTGTGGATCACGGTGGCGCTGGTGCGGCAGGTGCCCAACCCGTTCCTGACCCTGCTCGCGGTCGGTCTCTGCTACGGCGTCCTGCTGGCGGTCGCCCACCAACTCCTCTGGGACATCGCCTTCGACGAACCGCCGACGCTCGGCGGCAACCTCACCGACCTCGCCCCGGGTGCCCAGACCGTCGTCATCCGGTTCTTCGCCACCATCAGCAGCGTCTTCACCGGGGTCATCGTGGGCGTGGTGACGGGTCTCGTCGCCTGGGCGCTGAGCCGGGTACGTCCCTGACCGGTGCGGATCGGTGGATCTCCACACCGGGCCCGTCGCCGGTGACGGTCTGGGCGAGGATGGGGGCATGATGCGGGCGCCGGGCGGACTGTTGCTGGATTTCGGGGGCGTGCTGGCGGACGCGCCGGGGAACGGGTGGGCGTCGCCGGAGGTCGTCCGGCGGATGTCCGAGGTGATCGACGGTGCCCTGCCGGACGAGCGGATCGCGGCCGACCTGACCTCGGGCGCGCGGGCGTACGGGCGGTGGCGGGACGAGACCGGCGTCTCGGCCGAGCCGATGGAGCTGACGCACGACCGGGTGTGGGCGGACTTCGTCACCCACACCTGGCCCGAACCGGCCAGGGCCGCCGTCACACGGCAGGCCACCCCGCTGGCGTACGCGTCGACGTGGCGCACCGAGTGGCAGGTGCGGCCCGGCATCCCCGAGGCGTTGGCCGCCGCCGCCGAGGCGGGAGTGCCGATGGCCGTGGTCAGCAACGCGCTCTGCGGTGCTGCCCATCGCGACTTCCTGGCCGCTGCCGGACTGTCCGGCCGCTTCGTCGCCGAGTTCTACAGCGATGAGACGGGGTTGCGGAAGCCGAACCCGCGCTTCGCCGTGTTGGCCGCCGACGCCATCGGCGTACCGGTGGAGCGGTGTTGGTTCGTCGGCGACAGCCTGCACCGGGACGTGGCCTGCGCTCGGCGGGCCGGTGTCGGGGCGGCGGTCCTGATGCGCTCGCCGCGCACCGACCGCGAGCCCGACGCGCCCGAGTTGGCGCCGGATGCCTGGATCGAGGACGGTCACGGGCTGCTCGACCTGCTGCGCGGCAGCGGCGACGCGGGATTCTAGTCAGCGTCGCAGGCGACTCCCGCCTCCTTGCCGGAACCGTCGTCGTCGCCTTCCGTCGCGTCCTACCGTCCGGGGGACCGGTCGGTGATCGAGGGCGAGGAGCGGGGCTTTGTTCGATGACGTGCGGCAGATCGACGCGGGTGTCCTGAACGTCGGGTACGTCGACGCCGGCCCGGCGGACGGGCCGGTCGTCCTGCTGCTGCACGGCTGGCCGTACGACATCCACAGCTTCGCCGAGGTGGTGCCGCTGCTCACCGACGCCGGCCATCGCGTGCTCGTGCCACACCTACGCGGCTACGGCACGACGAGCTTCCGCTCGCCCGACGCCGTCCGCAACGGCGAACCGGCGGCCATGGCCTGCGACGCCGTCGCGTTCCTGGACGCCCTCGACGTGCCGCAGGCGACGGTGGCCGGATTCGACT
The DNA here is from genome assembly GCF_055559695.1 of Micromonospora sp. NPDC023869. Taxonomy (NCBI): domain Bacteria; kingdom Bacillati; phylum Actinomycetota; class Actinomycetes; order Micromonosporales; family Micromonosporaceae; genus Micromonospora; species Micromonospora sp. NPDC023869. Next base: position 973,548 of record NZ_JBVHKD010000001.1, on the reverse strand, counting down.
GGGGTGCCCGCACCGCCGACATCCTGGCCGTCCTCTGGCCGGACCGCTGCGCCGGCCTGGTCGCGGTCAGTGGTTACCTGATCGACGGCCAGGAGTCGGGCAAGGCACCCTTGCCCCCTGCGGCCGAGCACGCCTGGTGGTACCAGTTCTACTTCGCCACCGACCGAGGCCGTCAGGGGTACGCCCGCAACCTGCGGGACTTCGCCAAACTGATCTGGCGGACGGCGTCCCCGCAGTGGAGCTTCGACGACGCGACGTTCGACCGGAGCGCGGCCTCCCTCGACAACCCCGACCACGTCGACATCGTGATCCACAACTACCGCTGGCGGATGGGCCTGGCCGACGGCGAACCGCAGTACGCCGACCTGGAGGACCGACTGGCCGACAAGCCCGCCGTCACGGTGCCCACCATCAGCCTCGAAGGCGACGCCAACGGCGCACCCCACCTGGAACCCGAGGTGTACGCCACGCAGTTCACCGGCCCGTACGAGCACCGCACGATCAGCGGCGGCATCGGGCACAACCTGCCGCAGGAAGCGCCGAGGGCCTTCGCCGACGCGGTCATGCAGGTGACGTCGCTGACCTGACCTCTTTGCTGTTCGGGTTCAGGTGCGCTTGGTCTTGGCGATGAAGGCGTGCCAGGCGGTCGGGGTGAAGGCGAGCGCCGGGCCGGTGGCGTCCTTGCTGTCGCGTACGCCGACGATGCCGGGCAGGTTGTCGGCCACCTCGACGCACTCGCTGCTGCCGCTGCGCGCGGACTTGCGCCAGGCCGCGCCGCTCAGATCATGGACCATGACTCCATCACTTCCTTCATCAGCAGCTCGGACTGTCCCTTGGGGAGGGCAACGCTGCGGATCCCCTCCCACCTTGCATGCAGCGTAGCCAATTCCTCAGCCCTGTCGATGGTCGCGCCGCCGACGTGGTTCTCCAGGTAACCGACCCAGTCACCATCGACTCCCCGGGCCAGGGTGAACGGGCCGTCGAGTCCAACATGAACGCTCGCCTCTGCGGGGATGACGAGAATCAGCACGCCACCGCGCTTCACGCAGTCGAGCAGGTGACCGATCTGTTGGGTCATGATGCCCCGGAAGCTCTCATCGGCCCGGCGCAGCGTCGTCTCCTCGATCACCGCGATCAGGATCGGTGGGTCGTCCGGCCGGGTCAGGACCGCCTGCCGGTCCATCCGTACCGCTACCCGCCGCTCCACCTCATCGTCGTTGAGCATGTCGTCGGCGCGAATCACCGCGCGGGCGTAGTGCTCGGTCTGGAGCAGACCGGGAACCAGCGACGGGTGGTAGCAGCGCAACTGCTGAGCACCGCGCTCGGCGTCCAGCCATGGGCGTAGGAAATTCGGCTGGCCATGCAGCTCGGCGATGCGCAGCAGCCCCGACAGCAGGCCGTCGCTGTGCAGCACTTCGTCGGCCCGTTTGAGGAAGAGCCGGTCGAACGGGCGTTGCCCCAGCTCGATCGCGGAGACCTGCGAGCCGGAGAAGTGCACCAACTTGCCGAAGTCCTCCTGGGTCAGGTCGGCGGAGAGTCGCAGCCTGCGCAACTGTGCCCGGATCAGTTCGGCGGTCGGCTCGGATTCCACGCTGCCTCCACGAATTCTCGGCCGTTCGGATGGATGCCCGGCCCGGCGTCACCATCGCCACGGCCGGTGTCGATGCCTTCCGACAGTAGTCGTCCGGTCAGCAGACTGTGACCCGGCGGTCCTGCTCCCATCCACCGGGGACGGGGTGGGACTGCACCGGGGCCGTCCCGGCACCTCCCCCGTGCCGGGGCGGCCCCACCCAGAGGCGGAGGTCGAGATGTCCCACCCGAAGTCGTACCCGGTGCCGCGTCGTGGCCCGGCGGCCGAGCGGCCCCGGCAGCATCCGATGTCCGGTCCGCAGCATCTGCCGCTGCGTCCGCTCTGGTTGTGTCGGGCCTGCGGGCATCCGTGGCCCTGCGCCGAGGCGCGGCTGTTGCTCCGTGTCGAGTACGACGACCGCTGGCTCGACCTGGCCGTCTACCTGTCGGGGCTGTACTTCGAGGCGACCCACGATCTGTTCCGGCTCGACCCGGACGGCGGTCCGACACCGCCTGAGCTGTTCGCCCGGTTTGTGGCCTGGGGGCCGTACCGTCGCTCGGCGGTCGACCCGCCGCGCGCCTGCACCGGCCGCTGTCGGCTGCCCGCCGCGTCGCCGGAGGGATGACGTCTGCCACGTTCGGCGAGCGTGGGGCAGACCGGTGAATGCGACCGGTGCCAGACTCCCAGGTGTTAGGAGGGGACCCCTGCTATACCGCAGGCGTTAATAAGGTGCCCTTCCTTACCGGCAGCCTTACCCGCAGCTTCGAGGAGTGAGCAGTGCGCTGGCGCAGTTACGTCGCGGTCGGGGACAGCTTCACCGAGGGCCTGGACGACGCGTATCCGGACGGCACGTTCCGGGGGTGGGCCGATCTGGTGGCCACCCGGCTGGCCGCCGAGGCCGGGCCCGAGTTCCGGTACGCCAACCTGGCCATCCGTGGCCGACTCTTCCCGCATGTGGTGGCTGAACAGGTGCCGTCCGCGCTGGCGATGAGGCCCGACCTGATCAGCTTCGCCGCGGGCGGCAACGACGTGCTGCGTCGCAACTTCGATCCGGCCGCGCTGGTCGGCCGCTTCGACGAGGTCGTCCGTGATCTGCGTTCGGGCGGTGCCGACGTGGTGCTGTTCCGGTTCGCCGACGTGATGTCCCGACTGCCGGGACAGCGGCTGATCGCACCCCGGATCGAGCTGCTCAACCGCGCCGTCGGGGAGACCGCCGAGCGGCACGGCGCGATCCTGGTCGATCTGTACGCCGACGACACGTACCTCAACCCGCTGCTCTGGAGCACCGACCGGCTGCACCTGTCGCCGGCCGGTCACCGCCGGGTGGCTGCCCAGGTGCTCGGTGCACTCGGCGTCGGCTGCGACGAGGAGTGGCTGCTCGTACCCCCGAGGCCGACGCCGAGCCCGTGGCTGGCTGCTCGTACCGCCGACCTGCGTTGGGTCGGTCAGCACCTGGCGCCCTGGCTCAAGCGCCGCCTCACCGGCCGTTCCTCCGGCGACACCCGCACCGCCAAACGCCCCACCCTCACCCCCCTCGCCGACTGACCTGCACCCCACTCCGCCCCTGGACCTCTGCCTCGCCGCTGTCCGCGCCTCCATGATCGGCGGGCAGTGGGCGGGCGGGTGCTCCAGGCGGTGCTGCCGCTCGGTGCACGTTGTTAGGAGGGGTCCCCTGCTATACCGGAGGCGTTAGCAGGGGACCCCTCCTTACACACAACCCCGCGCGGACGCGGGTGCTCGGCGTACCTTGGGGCTCATGTCTGTGCCCAGTGATCCCGATCCCCGACTCCAGTCGTACGCGGACCCGCAACGGCTGGTGACCACCGAATGGCTGGCGGAGCACCTCGGCGACGAGGGTCTCGTCGTGGTCGAGTCCGACGAGGACGTGCTGCTCTACGACACCGGCCACATTCCCGGTGCCGTGAAGGTCGACTGGCACCTGGAGCTGAACGACCAGGTGACCCGTGACTACCTGGACGCCGAGCGGTTCGCCGAGTTGTGTGCGGCCAAGGGCATCGGCCGTGACGACACGGTCGTCTTCTACGGCGACAACTTCAACTGGTGGGCCGCGTACGCCCTCTGGGTCTTCACCCTCTTCGGTCACCGGGACGTGCGGCTGCTCGACGGCGGTCGGCAGAAGTGGATCGCCGAGGGGCGGGAGCTGACCCGGGACAAGCCGGTCCGGCCGAGGGCGGAGTACCCGGTGCCGCAGCGCGACGACGCGCCGGTGCGCGCGTTCCGCGAGGACGTGTCGGCGCACGTCGACGCCGATCGTCCGCTGGTGGACGTGCGGTCGCCGGGTGAGTACACCGGCGAGATGCTGCACATGCCGGACTACCCGCAGGAGGGCGCGCTGCGCGGCGGGCACATCCCGGGCGCGGTGAGCAAGCCGTGGAAGTCCGCCGCCAACGACGACGGCACGTTCAAGTCCGCCGACGAGTTGCGCGCGATCTACGCCGACCAGCTCGGGCTGAGTCCGGACGACGACGTGATCGCGTACTGCCGGATCGGCGAGCGGTCCAGCCACACCTGGTTCGTGCTGCGGCACCTGCTGGGGTACCCGCGCGTGCGTAACTACGACGGCTCGTGGACCGAGTGGGGCAACCTGGTCCGGGCCCCCGTCGTCAAGGGCCCCGACCCGAGGTGAGCCGTCCCGCCAAGCCCCTTCCACGGAGATGATCAAGAGGTTTTGGGGCTCCCACCGCCCGATTTTGACCAGAACTTCTTGATCGACTCAGGGCGTCCGGCATTGCCGGACGCCCTGAGCGGCCCATTCATGACCGGCTCGGCGTCGGGTCGCGGAGGTAGCGCTGGATGGTGGGGGCCAGCCAGGCGACCAGGTCGGCGGGCTCGAAGTCGACCATGGGTGGCAGGTGCAGGACGTACCGGGTCAGGGCCACGCCGAGTAGTTGGCTGGCGACCAGGCCGGCTCGGTGTGGGGCTTCGGTCGGGTCGACGACCACCCGGGCCACGGCCGTGCCGAGCTGGGTGGCGAAGATGTCGCGTACCCGCTCGGCGCCGCTCGGGTTGGTGCTGGCCGTGCGCAGCAGCGCCGGCAGCGTGGTGTCCCCCTCCCAGCGGGTGAAGAAGTAGCCGACCAGCGTCTCGCCGAGGCGGTCGGCCGGTGTGCCGCTCAGGTCCGGCAGCCGCAGGTCGAACTCGGCCGCCGCCGCGAACAGGCCCTCCTTGCTGCCGTAGTAGCGCATCACCATGGACGGGTCGATGCGCGCGTCGGCGGCGATGGCCCGGATCGTCGCCCGGTCGTAGCCGTCGGCCGCGAAGCGCTCGCGGGCGGCCCGCAGGATGGCCGCGCGGGTCGCGTCCGCGTTGCGCGGGCGGCCACCGCCGGGTGCCGGCTCGTGCTGCGGTACGCCTTCCGTCATGTGCACGACGGTATGCCAACACGTGTTGACTTCTTCGGTCGGGGGTGCCTAGCGTTGCCAACAAGTGTTTGCCAACAGTTGTTGGCAAGCGGATCGGGGGAGGTCGTCATGCTGCCCGGAACCACGGACGTCCTGATCGTCGGAGCCGGTCCGACCGGCCTGACCGCCGCGCTCACGTTGGCCCGCCGGGGGGTCGAGGTCACCTTGGTCGACCAGCGGGAGGCACCGGCGGTGACCTCACGGGCGGCGGTCGTGCACGCGTACACGCTGGAGATGCTGGACCTGGTCGGCGCGGGCGCGCCGCTGGTCGCACGCGGACTGCCGTCGGCCCGGTTCAGCGTCCGCGACCGGGACCGGGTGCTGGTCACCGTGCCGTTCGACCGGCTGCCCAGCCGCCACCGGTACGCGCTGATGGTCTCCCAGTCCGTCACCGAGGAGGTGCTCGCCGAGCGGCTGGCCGAGGCGGGCGGCCGGGTGCTGCGGCCGTACCGGCTGACCGGGCTGCGGAAGGACGCCGACGGCGTGGCGGCGCAGTTCGGTGACGCGGTCGTCCGGGCGCGCTGGGTCATCGGCGCCGACGGCATCCACAGCACCGTCCGTGAGCTGGCCGGTATCCCCTTCACCGGGCCGGACGGGTCGGCGGAGTCGTTCGTTCTGGCCGACGTACACCTGGACAGCGTGCTGCCCCGCGACGGCGCGTCGGTCTTCCTCGCCCGGGGCGGCCCACTGGTCTGGGCGCCACTGCCCGACGACCGGGTGCGGCTGGTCGCCGCCGTGACCGACCCACCCGCCGAGCCGGACCTGCCCTACCTGCAACGACTGCTCGACGAGCGGGGCCCGCGACGACGGCCGGACCAGGTCCGGGAGGTCCTCTGGTCCTCGCGGTTCCGGCTGCACCGACGCGTCGCGGAGACCTTCCGCGCAGGGCGGACACTGCTCGCCGGGGACGCCGGGCACGTGCACAGCCCGGCCGGTGGGCAGGGTATGAACCTCGGCATCTGCGACGCCGTCGACCTCGGCGAGACCCTGGCGGCGGTGCTGGCCGGGGGCACCGAGACCCTCCTGGACGAGTACGCGGCCCGGCGTCGTCCCCTCGCCCACGAGGTGGCCGGCTTCGCTGACCGGCTGACCCGCCTCGCCACCGTGCCGTCCGCCGGACGTCCGGCCCGGGACGCGCTGCTGCGCCTGTTCTCGGCGCTGCCACCGGTCCGTCGACGGGTCGCTCTGCGGCTCTCCGGGCTCAGCCAACGCGCGTCCGATAAGGTGGCCCACCCGGCGAGGTCTCGCTGAGGAACCGGGCACGCGGATGTCGGCCCGCACCGGTACGGTGGGCGCCGACATCCGGGAGCGGGGAGCGGACAAGGCGTGGACCGTACCTTCCAGGTGGACCTGCGTGGCGTGGTCGACCTGCTCAGTCATCACCTCTACGGCAGCCCACGGGTCTACGTCCGCGAGCTGATGCAGAACGCGGTGGACGCGATCACCGCGCGTCGGGCCGCCGAACCGGACGCGCCGGCCCTGGTCCGGATCGAGCCGCCCGAGCTGACCGGCGACGGCACCCTGCGGGTGCATGACACCGGCATCGGGCTGACCGAGGCGCAGGTGCACGAGTTGCTGGCCACCATCGGCCGCAGCTCCAAACGGGACGAACTGGGCTTCTCCCGCCACGAGTTCCTCGGCCAGTTCGGCATCGGGCTGCTCTCCTGCTTCCTCGTCGCCGACGAGATCCGGGTGGTCACCCGCAACGGCGACCATCCCACCGTGCTCTGGACCGGCTACGCCGACGGCCGCTACGCGGTGCGCCTGGCCCCGTCGCAGGAGGCCCGCTCCGAGGTCGGCACCACGGTCACCCTGGTGCCGCGTCAGGACGCCGACCAGTGGTACGCCACCGCCACCGTCACCGAGCTGGCCCGCCTCTACGGCAGCCTGCTGCCGGTGACCGTCCGCGTCGGCAGCGTGGTGACCACCACCGGGGAACCGCCCTGGCCGACCAGCCCGGGTGCGACCGTGGACCGGGCCGCCCTGATCGCGTACGCCCGCGAGACGCTCGGCGTCGACCCGTTCGACGTGGTGCCGCTGCGGGTGCCGGAGTCCGGGCTGACCGGGGTGGCGTTCATCCTGCCCACGGCCGTTAATCCGGCCGCCCGGGCCGGTCACCGGGTCTATCTCAAGCGGATGTTGCTCACCGAGCACGCCGACGGCCTGTTGCCGGACTGGGCCTTCTTCGCGCACTGCGTGGTCGACACCAGCGAGCTGCGGCCCACCGCCAGCCGCGAGGCGCTCTACGAGGACTCGCTGCTCACCAGCACGCGCGAATCGCTCGGCGCGCAGATCCGTGGCTGGCTGGTCCGGCTCGCCAAGCACCAGCCGCACCGGCTGGCCGAGTTCCTCCAGGTGCACCATCTCGGGGTGAAGGCGCTCGCCCTGCACGACGACGAGATGCTCACCCTGGTCGACCAGTGGTGGCCGATGGACACCAACGTCGGCACGCTCACCCTGGCCGAGTTCCGGCAGCGCTACGGCCTGGTCCGGTACGCCGCCAGCCTGGACGAGTTCCGTCAGCTCGCGGCCGTCGCCGCCGCGCAGGACCTGGCCGTGGTCAACGGCGGCTACACGTACGACAGCGAGCTGATCGAGCGACTGCCCACCGTGGACCGTACGGTGCTCATCGAACGGCTCGAACCGAGCGACCTGACCACCCGGTTCCACGCCCTCGAACCGCACGTCGAGTTGGCGCTGCGGCCGTTCCTCACCGCCGCCGGTCGGGCCCTGGAACGACTCGGCTGCGAGGTGCTGATCCGGGCCTACGATCCGGCCTCCCTCCCGGCGTTGTACCTGCTCAGCCGCTCGGCCGCGTTCACCGACCAGCTCGCCGCCAGCCGGGACAAGGCCGACGAGCTGTGGGGCGGCGTACTCGACGCGTTGGCCGCCTCCGCCCCGGCGGACCGCCCGCAGCTCGTGCTCAACCACCGCAACCCGCTGGTGCGCCGGATCACCGCACTCGGTGATCCGGAGCTGGTTGGGCTCGCCGTCGAGGCGCTCTACGGGCAGGCGCTGCTGCTCGGGCACCACCCCATCCGCGCGGCGGACGCCGCCCTGCTCAACAGTTCCTTCCTCGGCCTGCTGGGCCGGGCCGTCCCTGGACAGGAGTGAGACGTCGTGGCCGACGAGGACCTGTGGCGGATGCTGCGTCAGACCGGCGAGATGCCGTACGGCGTCGGACAGATCGCCGCGCTGGAGCAGTTGCTGCGCCGGGCGGACGCCGCCGACGACCGGCACCTCGCCTTCGCGGTCCGCATCCAGGGCATCACCACCTACATCTACGGCGGCGAGCCGGCCAAGTCGTTCGTCGTCTTCGCCTGGTGCCTGGCCGAGTTCGACAAGGACCCGCAGCCCTACCACCAGCGGTACGCCCAGCACCTGCTCTGGCACTTCAAGCACATGGTCAACGGGATGCTGAGCTTCCCCGAGGTGCCGTTGGACCGCACCCACGCGGTGCTCGACGACATGGAGCGGCGCTACCGCGAGGGCGGGCACAGCCTCCAGGCCGTCTACAAGTACCGCTACCGGGTGGCCGACCACCTGGGCGACCGCGAGCAGGCCGAGGAGTGGTACCGCAAGTGGCTCACCACGCCCCGCGACCAGCTCTCCGACTGCGCGGGCTGTGATCCGACCACCCAGGTCAACCACCTGAGCCGGACCGGCCGCCACGACGAGGCGGTGGCGCTGGCCGAGCCGGTGCTGAGCGGGCGGCTGAGCTGCACCGAGCAGCCGCAGGGCATCCTCACCGCGCTGCTGCCGGCATACCTGCACAGCGGCCGCCGCGACGAGGCGCGTAACGCGCACCGGGAGGCGTACCGCCGCCACCGGGGCAGCATCGCCGACCTGTGGGACGTCAGCGAGCACATCGAGTTCTGCACGTTGACCGGCAACGAGGCGCGGGCGCTGGAGATCGTCGAGCGGCACCTGGACTGGCTGGACCGGGCTCCCTCGCCGGGCGCCGCGATGCACTTCGCCGCGTCGGCCGCCGCCGCGCTGCGCCAGGTGGACGACCAGACCCTGACCGTGCACCGCCGCGCCTTCGGGGAGCGACCGGCCGGCGAAGTCACGCTGGGTGTGCTCGCCGCCGAGCTGGCCGAGACGGCGACCGGCATCGCCGCCCGGTTCGACACCCGCAACGGCAACAGCAACCAGTCCGAGGGCATCGCCCGGCGACTGGCCGTGACGCCGGTCGGCGACCACCTGCCCCTCTCGGCGAGCCTGCGGCGTCGACCGGTGCCCACCACCCGCACCGCCACCGCCACCGAGGCTGTCTCCGAGGCTGTCCCGCCGCGCGAGGTCACGGTCCCCGAGCCGCGTCGGTCGGCGGAGTTCGTCGTACCCGCCGAGGCGGACGCGGGCGAGCTGCTGGCGCTGGCCGAGCAGCGGTGGTCGGCCCACGACCGCGTCGGCATGCGTGCTGTCTTGGCTGCCTTCGAGGAACGCTTCGGCGAGGCGGAGCTGTCGCCGCGCGAGCGTGCCCACCGGGGCGAACTGCGTGCCGCCGAGCTGGTCGACGCCGGGGACCTGACCGGTGCGGTGACGGTCAACCGGACGACCATGGCGGCGTACGAGGAGTTGTCCGACCCGGCTCGCGCCCAGGTCGTCGCCAGCCGCCTCGGCGCGCTGCTGGCGCAGGGCGAGGAGCCGGACGAGGAGGCGTACGCGCTGGCGCACACCGCCGCCGACTTCCTCGACGAGCACGGTGACGCCCGGCAGCGGGCCGCCGCGCACGATCGGCTGGCCGTGGTGCTGGCGCAGCAGGCCCGCTGGCCGGAGGCGCTGGCCGCCTCGGAGCGGGCGGCCGACGGCGCCGGAGACCCGTTCCTGGCTGCCCGGATCGCGCTGCACCGGGCGCACATTCTCGAACAGCTCGACGACGAGGACGCCTTCCGGGCCGGCGCGGAGCAGGCCCATCGGCTCGCCCAGGAGGCGGGGGTTCCGGAGCTGATCGCCACCGCCGCCCTGGCGCACGCCCGTGTCGCGCAGGATCCGGCAGAGGCGGTCGCCGCGTGCGACGAGTCACTGGCCCACGCCGGGGACGCGCTGCTCCTGCCGGCGCGGGTGACCCGTGCCCGGGCGCTGATCGCGGCACAGCGTGCCGACGAGGCGGTGGAGGACTTCGCCGAGGCGGTGGCGCTCTGCGTCGAGCGGGGCGAGGCCGGTGACGCCTACCTGCGCTGGGAGTTGGCCACCGCGTACCGGGTGGCCGGGCGGCTCGGCGAGGCGGCCGAGGTGGCCGAGGAGGCGGTGACCGGGCTGGACCGGCTCGGCCACCAGGCCGACGCCGATGCGGCCCGACACATGTTGGCCGGCATCTACCAGGGGCTGGGCGAGATCGACGCGGCGCTGGCTCTGCTGGACCGGCTCGCCGAGAACCTCGACGGGCCGGACAATCTCCCGCATCGGGCGCAGGTGCTCGAAGACGCCGGGGACATCCTCTACCAGGCCGACCGGGACGCGGCGGCGGGACAGAAGTTCGCGGCGGCCGCCTCGGCGTACCAGCTCGCCGGTCTGCACCTGGACGAGCTGCGGGCCCGACGTCGGGAGGCGTCCGCGTACCTCTACGCGAATGAGACGGCCAGTGCGCTGCGCGCGGTCGAGGCGACCGACCGGCTCGCCGGTGAGCTGACCGCCGGGGCCGCCGACGAGCCGCCGGTGATCTACGAGGTGTCGTTGGCGGCCGAGACGGCGGCGCGGGTGCTGGCTGGGGACGAACGGGAGGGCGAGGCGCTGGACCGGCTGGCCGGGGTCGCGCACCGACTGCGATCCGTGGAGGCGTTCGGCGAGGCGGCCCAGGTGGAGATCCTCACCGGCGAGCTGCTGCTGCGGCAGGGCCGACCGGCCGAGGCGGAGCCGGTGCTGCGTGAGGTCCTGGGTGGTCTGCCGCCCGAGTCGAGGCCGGCGTCCCAGGCCGCCTGGCTGCTCGCCCGGGCGTTGGACGAGCTGGGCCGCTCGGCGGAGGCGACCGACCTGCGCAAGCAGCACGGCCTGGACCACGACCACTGACGACCTGGGGAAACAGGGAGCGTTCCCGGCAATCGGACTGGCGGGTAACCGAGGACCCACGTCTTACCCCCGGTGGGTCTACGCTGGCCCGGTGACGGTGGAGCAGCAGGCCCGGGGCGGGAGCAGCGGGGCCACGGGATCGGGGCGGCGCCGGTCCCGCAAGGACGAGATTCTGGAGATCGCGGTGGGGCTCTTCGCCTCCCGCGGCTACCACGGCGTGTCGATGGACGACATCGGCGCGGCCGCCGGGGTGACCGGCCCGGCGCTTTACCACCACTTCGCCGGCAAGGAGGCGATGCTGGTCGCCGCGCTCGTGCCGGTGAGCGAGGGCCTGCTGGAGGGCGGTCGGCAGCGGTCCGCCGCGCATCCCGGCGACCCTCGGGCGGTCCTGGAGTCGCTGATCGACTTCCACGTCGACTTCGCGTTGGCCAACCCGGCCGTCATCGCGTTGCACCTGCACGAGCTGGACCGGCTGCCCGAGGAGCCCCGGCGACGCATCCGGCGACTCCAGCGCCTCTATGTCGAGGAGTGGGTCATCGTGCTGACCGCGCTGCATCCCGGCCTGCCGGCCGGTGAGGCGCGGGTGTTGGCGCACGCCGCCTTCGGCCTGATGAACTCCACCCCGTTCCTCGGGGGCGAGGTCGACCGTCGCCGCCGGGCCGAGCTGTTGCGCGCCGCCACCCTGGCTGCCCTGCTCGCCCCGACCGACCCGGCCTGACCCACACCCTCGCGCACCACCTCGCATCCTTCTCCGGCCTGGATGTTAGGAGGGGACCCCTGCTATACCGCAGGCGTTAGCAGGGGACCCTTCCTTCCATCCGGGCCGGCGTGGTTGGCTTGCCCGCGTCCCACAAAATGGAACGCGGAGGAAGCATGATCGAGTCGTTGCTGGTCGCCAACCGAGGCGAGATAGCCCGCCGGATCATCCGTACCGCCAAGCGGCTCGGGGTACGCGCGATCGCGGTGCACTCGGAGGCCGACACCGACCTGCCGTTCGTCACCGAAGCCGACCAGGCGATCTGTGTCGGACCGGCCAACCCGACGCAGAGCTACCGCAACGCCGAGGCCATCCTCGCCGCCGCCGAGTCGACCGGTGCGCAGGCGATTCACCCCGGCTACGGTTTCCTGTCGGAGAACGCCGACTTCGCCCGCGCGGTCGAGGCGTCCGGTCTGATCTGGGTCGGACCGGACGCAGACGCGATCAGCGCGATGGGCGACAAGATCAATGCGCGGAACCTGATGGCAGCGGCCGGCGTACCGGTGGCACCCGGCACCACCGAACCGGCGGCGGACCTGTCGGCGGCGCGCGCCGCGGCGGCCGAGATCGGCTATCCGGTGATGGTGAAGGCCGCCGCAGGTGGTGGTGGCATGGGCATGGGCGTGGCCGCTGACGAGGCCGCGCTGGATACCGAGTACGACAAGGTGCGCGCGTTCGCCGAGCGGATGTTCGGCGACGGCTCGGTGCTGATCGAGCGTTACTTCCCCCGGGTACGTCACGTCGAGGTGCAGATCCTCGGGCTGGCCGACGGCCGGGTGGTGGCGTTGGGCGAACGCGAGTGCTCGGTGCAGCGCCGCAACCAGAAGCTGGTCGAGGAGTCGCCGTCACCGGCGGTCTCACCGGAGCTGCGTACCCGCCTGCTGGCGGCGGCGGTCCGGGCCGGCGAGGCGGTGAAGTACCGCAACGCGGGCACGGTGGAATGCTTGTTGGTCCCGCGTCAGCGGGATCTCAGAGGGGATAGCCCCGCCTCCGAAGAATTTTTCTTTTTGGAGATGAACACTCGGCTCCAGGTGGAGCACCCGGTCACCGAGCTGGTCTACGGCCTGGACCTGGTCGAGGAGCAGCTCCGGGTGGCCGCCGGGTTGGTGCCGACCTTCGACCCGGACGCGTTGACGCCGCGCGGGCACGCCATCGAGCTACGGATCAACGCCGAGGACCCGAAGCGTTTTCTGCCTGGCCCGGGCGTGGTCAAGACCTGGGTCGAGCCGACCGGCGCCGGAGTACGCGTCGACTCCGGCTACGTCGCCGGGAACACCGTGACCCCGTTCTACGACAGCCTGATGGCCAAGCTCGTGGTCGACGCGCCCACCCGGGCCGAGGCGATTGACCGCGCCCGCGCGGCGGTGGCCGGATTCGAGCTGGCCGGTCCCAAGAACAACCTGCCGTTCTTCGCCGAGTTGCTGGAGAACCCGGAGTTCGTCTCCGGCGACTACGACACCGGCATCGTCTCCCGGATGCGCTGACCCCGCCGGTCCCGAGGTGCCCGTTGCGGCGTGCGCCTCGGGACCGTTGCGGTCACCGCCCGACGTGACACACTTGGACGGTCAGCGACAAGTGAGTGTCACAGTGAGGTGATGCCGTGATGGCGGAGCTGCCGAAGTCCGTGTCCATCCGCGAGGTCGGCCCGCGCGACGGGTTGCAGAACGAGGACCCGATCCCGACCGAGGCCAAGGTGCGGCTGCTCGACGCCCTCTCCCGCACCGGCGTACGGCGGATCGAGGCGGTGTCGTTCGTGCACCCCCGGGCGATCCCGCAGATGGCCGACGCCGACGAGGTGTGGCAGCGGGCGGCGAAGGCCGACGGGGTTCGCTACTCGGCGCTGGTGCCCAACTCGAAGGGTGCGCAGCGCGCCCTAGCCGCCGGCTTCACCGAGATCGAGGTGGTCGTCTCGGCCAGCGACACGCACAACCGCCGCAACGTCAACCGGGGCACCGACGAGTCGTTGGACGACATCGCCGAGCTGATCGACCTGCTGCACCAGGCCGGAGCCACCGCAGAGGTGATCATCGCGACCAGCTTCGGCTGCCCCTACGAGGGGGACGTCGACCCGGCCCGCGTCGCCGCCATCGTCGACCGCGTGGTCCGCGACGGCGCTGACCGCGTCGCGTTCGGCGACACCACCGGCATGGGTACGCCCCGACGGGTCCGTGACCTGCTCACCGCCGTGCGCGACCGCAATGCGGACGTGCCGGTGCTACTGCACTTCCACAACACCCGGGGCACCGCGCTGGCCAACCTGCTGACCGCCCTGGAACTGGGCGTCACCGAATTCGACGCCAGCGTGGGTGGGCTGGGCGGCTGCCCGTACGCGCCCGGTGCCAGCGGCAACCTGGCCACCGAGGAGGCGGTGCACATGCTGCACGACATGGGCATCGACACCGGCATCGACCTGGACGCCCTGATCGAGGTGGCCGAGCTGGCCGAGAAGCTGACCGGTCGACGCCTGCCTTCCGGCGTGCTGCGCGCCGGGCCGCGTACCCGGCTGACCCCGTCCCCGTCCTGACCCGGCCGACGGCGGCTCGGCTACTGGGACCACCAGGTCGGCTGGCGTGACCAGCGGTGTCCGCGCAGGGTCTCCCGCAGCGCCGGGTCGAGCGGCTGCCCGTCGCTCACCGCGAGGTTGCGGTCGACGTGGGCGACCCGGCGCATCCCGGGGATGACGGTGGCGACCCGGGGCTCGGCGAGGATGAACCGCAGCGCCGCCTCCGGCATCGGCATCCCGGACGGCAGGTCCCTGCGCAGTTCCTCGGCCCGGGCGACGCTGGCGGCGAGGTTCTCCGGCACGAAGTACGAGTTGCGCCAGTCCCCCTCCGGCCAGGTCGTCTCCGTCGTCAGCGTGCCGGTCAACGTGCCCTCGTCGAACGGCACCCGGGCGATGACTGCCACGTCGTGTTCCGCCGCCGCCGGGAACAGGTCGTCCTCGGGAGCCTGGTCGAAGACGTTGTAGATCACCTGGACGGCGTCGACCAGCCCGGTGGCCAGCGCGCGTACGCCGTTCCAGGACTCCCACCGGTTGACCGAGATGCCGACGCCGCCGATCAGGCCCTGCTCGCGCAGCCCGGTGAGGGTCCGCTGCCAGCGCGGGTCGTCCGTCCAGGAGTCCTCCCAGACGTGCAACTGCAACAGGTCGATGGTGTCCAGGCCGAGGTTGCCGAGACTCGTGTGGACGTACTCCTCGATGTGCTCCGGCGGGAAGACGTCGTCCAGGGTGGACTCACGGGTCGACGGCCAGCGCATGTCCTTCGGCGGCACCTTCGTGGCGACGTACAGCCGGGTGTCCGGGTTGGCGCGGACCAGCTCGCCCAGCACCCGCTCGCTGTGCCCGCGCCCGTACACCCAGGCGGTGTCGAAGAAGTTGCAGCCCAGGTCCACGGCGCGCTGGAGAGCGGCGGTCTTCTCGTCGTCCTCGACGCCGGTCCAGCCGTGCAGACCGCCGCCGACGCCCCACATGCCGTACGAGACCTCACTGACCTGCCAGCCCAGTCGGCCGAACCTGCGGTAGCGCATGTGTCACCTCTCCGGTGCCCGAGGGGGTTGAGGGTGTGTGCCGTCGCCCCACACGCGTACCGCCTGCTGATGGTCCGAGCCGGGCGAGGCGAAGGAACGCACGATCTCGGCGGAGACGCCGACGGGCGGTCGGACCAGACCGGCCGTCCAGCGCGGTTCGGCGCCCCGCGCGCGTTTGGCGCCGTACGTGCCGGCACCGAGGTGCACCAGGCCCAGGCCGCGCTCCGCCGCCAGTTCGCGGGGCCGGTACATGCTGAGGTTGAAGTACGAGTAGGGCGCCGCCGCCTCGGCGAACCCGGCGGCGCGGACGTACACCCCGTCGGGCCACAGGTAGTTGAGGCTGAACCCGACGACCGTGTCGCCCGCGTACTCCAGGAACACGTGGCTGCACGCGTCGAGCGCCGGCACCTGCGAGGCGAAGTAGGCGTGCATGTCGGCGTCCGTGTCGGGGCCGCCGTACTTGCGTTGCGTCGCGCCGAGCAGCGGGGCGATCACGTCCACGCAGGCGGAGAGCGGCACCGTCTCGACCCGGTCCACGGCGGCCTCGTACCGGCGGCGTTCGCGTCGCCACTCGCGGCGTCCAGCCGCCCCGGCGGAGCCCTCGCCGACGTGTACCGGCAGCACCGCCTCGGCGGACAGCGGCGCGGCCACCGGCGGCGAACCGTCCGGGCCGACCGCCCGCGTCCACGCGGCCTGGTATGCGGCGACGTTCGCCACCGGGGTGTAGAGCAGCGCGACGCTGGCTGCGCCGCGCCGCGCGGCCAGCGCCTCCACCTCGGTGAAGAGAGCGGTCAGCACGGCGTCCCGCCGGTCGACGGTGAGGTCGTCGGCGATCGCCACCGCGCCGTGGTAGCCGGCCCGTGAGCCCACCAGCAACACCGGCAGGAAGGCCGCGTGCTCCTCGGGCGACAGCGGCCGCCCGAGGTTCTCCTCGGCCATGTGGCTCGGGCTGTAGGCCAGGTTCATCGACGGCACGCTCGCGCCGTGCCAGAGGTAGGTGGCGACCGCCGCCAGCGTGGTGCCGGCCGCGTCCTGCACGACCAGGTAGGTGGTGTCGAACGACCTGTCGGTCTCCGACCAGGCGACCCACGGGTAGCCGAGGTAGAAGCCGTCACCGGCGGCGAGGCCGTTCCACACGTCCTCGCCGATCTCGGTGACCGAACGTCGGGTGGTGACCGACAGGTCGTCCATCAACTCCCCTGGCTGTCGCCGTCGTCGAACAATTCCAGTGCCACCAGGTCGTCGTAGGTCTCCCGGCGGCGGATCAACGTCACCTGGTCGCCGTGCACCAGCACCTCGGCGGGCCGCTGCTGACTGTTGTAGTTGCTGGTCATCGTCATGCCGTACGCCCCGGCGGTGAAGATCGCGAAGTGCGCGCCGGGCTCCAGCTCGGGCAGCGAACGGCCCCGCGCCAGGTAGTCGCTGGACTCGCAGATCGGCCCCACCACGTCGTACGAGGTCAGCCCGGCCAGGCCGGACACGTCCCGGGAGACCGGGGTGGCGTCCGCCGGGGGCTGGACCGGCCACATGAAGTGGTAGCTGTCGTACATCGCGGCCCGGGCCAGATGCGTCATGCCCGCGTCGAGCACCACGAGCTGCCGCTCGCCGGCCTGCTTGAGGTAGCGGACGGTGCTGACCAGGACACCGGCGTTGGCGGCGATGGTCCGACCCGGCTCGAAGATCACCTGACCGCCGAGGCGGGCGAACCCGGTCAGCCGGGGAATGATCGCCTCGGCGAAGTCGTCCCAGCTCGGCGCGGTGCGGTCGACGTACTCGGCGGGGAAACCGCCGCCCAGGTTGAGTGTGGTGATGCGGTGCCCGGCCTGTTCGAGCTGGGCCACCAGGGCCATCAGCCGGTCGAGGGCGGTGGCGTACACCTGCGGGTCGAAGATCGGGCTGCCCAGGTGGACGTGGAAGCCCTCGATGCGCAGCGCCTCGTCGGCGGCGGCGTGCGCGAACAGCGCGGCGGCACGGTCGATGTCCACGCCGAACTTGCCGCCCCGCGTGCCGGTGGTCGTCCGTGCCGGGGTCCGCTCGTCCGGTGCCACGTCCGGGTTGACCCGGATCGCCAGCCGGGGACGTCGGCCCTCCTGCCTGGCGATGCGGGACAGCAGCTCCACCTCGGCCTCGGACTCGACGTTGATGCAGCGGATGTTGCGGACGACCGCCTCGCGCAGCTCGGCCTCCGACTTGCCGACCCCGGCGAGCACGGTGCGCTCCGGGTCGACGCCCGCCAGCATCGCCCGGTGCAGTTCGCCGCCGCTGACCGCGTCGACACCGGCGCCCTCCCGACCGAGCAGCCGGAGCAGGTGCACGTTGCTCAGCGCCTTCGCCGAGAAACAGACCAGCGGGTTGACCGCGTCGAACGCCTTCGTGAAGCGACGGTAGTGATCGATCAGGGTGCTCGCCGAATAGACGTAGGTGGGTGTGCCGAAACGCTCGGCCACCGAGGTCAGCGGGACCCCTTCACAGTGCAGCGTGCCGTCGCGATAGGTGAACTCGTCCATCTGTTCCTCATTCAGGAGATCAGCGCACAGGATATCCGTCCACTCAACGAAGATCGGCCCCTACCTGTGCTTGTAGAGGCGGTCCTGTTCGAGAGCACGAATACGCTGGTAATCCTCCTCCAAACGGCTCGGGTCATCGGCGATCAGATAGAGATGGCCCGGCGAGGTGAACAGGTCGACGGTCCGATGCACCGGCGTGTCCGGCAGCAGATTCAACGCCGACCCGCACAGCACCGAGGGGATCTCGGCGAGGCGGTCGGCGGCACCGTCGGCGATCAGACCGTCGTACGGGGCGACCAGGCAGACCACCATCAGGGCCCGGTGGCGACGGTATCCGGCGCCGAGACGGCGGCGGAAGCGTTCCGGTGCGGCGTACCGCTCGACGGTCAGCGAGAGCTGGCTCTCCCCGGTCGCCTGCGCCGGCCCGTCCGGCGTGACGCCTCCTTCGAGGCGGGCGCCGGACTCGATCAGCACCGGTCCCCGGGCGTCGACGAAGAGTTCGGTGTGTGCCGGGCCGTCGTGCACGCCGAGCGCGTCCAGCACCCGTTCGACGAAGACGCGGACCTGGTCCTGGATCTCACCCGCGCCGTCCAGCAGGACCTGCCGGTCGTACACCGGCCGCCCGTCGACGAAGATCCGGTCGTCGCGCCAGATCTCGTGGACGTGGTGCCGGCCGTCGAGGCTCACGCTGTTGACGAAGTACTGCTGGCCGACCAACTGCTCCTGCACCAGCAGCGAGTCGTTGACCTGGGCCATCGCGTTGGCTGAGCCGAGCAGTTTGCCCGCCGCCGACCGGGCCTCGGTGCCGTCCGCGCAGAAGTGCACCCCTTCGGAACCGGCGCTGGCGGCGGGCTTGACCACGACCGGAAGCACCCGTGTGGCGGCCAGCCAGTCGTCGAGTTCCTCGATGCTGCGGACCTGGGTGCCGAGCGGCACCCGCAGTCCGGCGCGGGCGGCGGCGGCCATCATCGCCGGCTTCTGCCGCCGGGGGCGGTCCTCGGTCCGGGAGTTGCCTGGCAGCCCCAGCTCGGCGGCGAGGTCGTCGGCCAGGTCGACGCCCCACTCGCAGCCCGGGATCACGTGGCCCGGTCGCATCGGGGCGAGCCGGTCGGCGAGCTGCCGGACCGTCGCCGGATCGTCGCCGGACGCGGTCAGCACGTCGACGAACTGCTCCCGGCGCAGCCCGGCGGCGTAGCGCTCGTTGATCGTGCCGGTGAGGACGGCCACGCAGCGCCGACCGTGCCGGGCGAACTCGGGTGCCAGGAGCGCGCCGGTGGAGAACGGGTCGACGATCACGATGGTCTCGTCGGTGTCGGCGACGACCGTGGCGACGCCGTGGTCGGGAACGTCGTGCAGGGGTGCCGCGATCACCTCGGTCACGAACGACGCCCGGTAGGGACGCAGGTCCAGCCCGTCGGTGGGGCTCAGCACGTCCAGCCGCATCGGCAGCGGGTCCGCCCAGGTGGCCGCCCGGTCGGGCGGTCGGGCGTAGCAGAGGCTCAGCACCGGATCGGCGAGCCGGTCGGTACGCAGCACCAGTTCGGCCTCGTCGCAGCCGTCGTCGTCCGGGTCGAGGTGGTGCAGCGGAACCGGTACGAACCCGAGGCGGCTCTTGAAGCTGAACAGCCCCGCCTGCGCGATGTGGCCGTACAGGGTCGGGTCGGTGCCGAGCGAGATCCACGGGAGGCCGCGTCGGGCGCTCTCCTCGAACGCGGCCACGTAGAGCGCGCGGCTGATCATCCCGCGTCGGGCCTGCGGCCGGGCGGCCGAGTAGGCGACCCGCAGCGCCTCGGGCGTGACGCGGCACATCACCGCGCCGACCAGCTCACCGGCGGACCGGGCGGTGACCAGCACGAAGTTGGCGAGCCCGGCCTCGGTGGCGGCGACCGCGTGCGCCGCCGGCAGGCCGTACGGCATGGTGGCGATCTGCGCGTCGTAGACGGCGAGGAACTCGCCGAACAGGTCCGGGTCGATCCGGTCGTGCACCTGTACGTCTAGCCCCGCCGCCTCGACGTACCGCAATGCGTGGCGGACGTTCTGCCGTTCCGCCTTCGGCAGGGCGGCCAGGAAGTCCGCCGTCCGCTCCGGGGTACGCCGTCCCCAGGTCACCCAGCGTGGCTTGAGTCGGAAACCCGACGCCGTCAGATCCGCCCACCGGTCCCGGGCCGGATCGGTGACGATCACCAGGTCGATGTCGTCGACACCGCCCCAGGCCCGGTCGAGCGCGTCCTCGGTGGACATCTCCCACCTGCGGACGCCGTAGTAGTCGCTCCCCCCGAAACCAGACACGCGTCCCCCTCGCTGCTGCTGCGGATTCCGGCCCGATGGTGCCCGGCGACTGGTGGCTCAGCCGGTCACGATGCGCTGCCGACGCTGGCCGGGGCATCGACGCGACTCAGCGTATCCCGCACCCACAAGATGGCCGCGAGCGCGACGAGCGCGGCCACCGGCGACAGCAGACGCGCCTCGGCGGGGCCGAACCAACCCAGGACCGCACCGGCCACCAGGGTGCCCACCGCACTGCCGACCGCCATCATCGTCGCGGCCAACGCGAACGACTCGTTGATCACCGTCTTGGGCACAAGCGTGCCGAGCAGCCCGAACTCCTCGGCGCTGAGGGCCGCCAACGGCAGGCCGGCGAGGAACAGGCAGACCGCGAGCACCGGGATCGAGGTGGCGAAGACCAGCGGGACCATGCAGGCCAGCGCCACCGCCAGCAGCACGAGGTAGCGGTGCACCGGTCGGCGGGTGTGCTGCCGGGCGCCCCAGACCAGCCCGCCGAGGACGCTGGCCGCCGGGGGTAGTGACAGCAGCGCCACGCCGGTGGCCGCCGTGCTGCCCAGCGCCGACACGGTGGCCGGCACCGCGACCTCCAGGACGGCGAAGGCCGCGGCGGCGGCACCGGCGGCGACCAGGATCGCCACCACGCCGGGGATCCGCCACGGCCGTCGGGTACGCCCCAGGTCGTCGCCGGTCGTCGCGTCGGACTCCGCCGACCCGTCCGGCTTGCGCAGCGTGGCGACGGCCGGGGCGCTGGCGTAGAGCAGCGAGCCGACCACCAGCATGCCGCCGGCCAGCAGGGTGGTGGCCAGCGCGCTGAAGACACCGGTGAACAGGCCGGTCGCCGCCGGCCCGATCACGAAGAACACCTCGATCAGCACCGCTTCCAGGGCGTTCGCGGTGTTCAGCTTCGGCCCGGGCGGCAGGATCAGGGCCCAGGCCGCCCGGACGGTCGAGCCGACCGGTGCCATGGTGAGCGCCACCGGCACCACCGACGAGATCAGCAGCCAGCCGGGCCCCTGGTTCGCGGCGACGAACCCGACCAGTGCCACCGCGTGCAGCAACGCCAGCACCGGCAGCACCCGGCGCAGCCCGTGGCGGTCGATCAGCCGGCCGTGCACCGGCCAGGCGACCGCCAGGGCGCCGGAGAACAGGGCGAGCGCGGTCGCGCCGGCCGAGTAGGACCCCGTCTTCTCACTGACGTGCAGGAAGATCGCGAGTGGCTCGATCGCCACCGGCAGCCGGGCGAGCATCGCGGGCAGCATCACCCTGGGTACGCCGGGGGTACGCCAGAGTTCGACGTACCGCCCGACGGCGTCAACCAGCGACACGGGCGTCCAATCAGGCCACCGGGGTGGCGTCGGCACCGGCCCGCGGCCGGTAGATCCCGTCGTACTGGTCGATCAGCGACCCGTTCAGCGCCTCGGTGAGCCGCAGCCGCTGCTCGAACAACTCGTAGTACGACAGGTGCTTGGACGGCATCGGCGAGAGGTAGACGCTGATCACCTCCGGGTTCTGTTCGATGTCGAAGGCGAGCCGGTCCGCCTTCTTACGGAAGTCGGCGGTGCCGGGCAGTAGCGTCCGGTTGAACACGTTGAAGTAGTTGGTCGCCTCGGGACTGGCCTCGACCAGCCGGTCCTTGAGTTCGAGGCACCGGTCCAGATACATGTCGATCATCGATTGGTCATCGTCGTCGTGCCCGATCAGCATGTTGAACGTCAGATATCGGACGCCCAGGTCCAGCATGGACGTGATGATCCGCATCTGCTCCTGGAACGGACGCAGCTTACGGAACTTCTGGGTGGGCTCGTCACCGAGGTATTCCAACGGGATCTGGACCCGATAACAACCGACCCACCGGTCGCCGCTGGTGTCGTTCCAGAACAGCGTCTCCATCAGTTCCCGGTCCACCTCGCCCAGGTCCAGGAACTTGCCGAATTCGAGCCCGTTGGCGAACTCCCAGGAGAACTCGTACTCCCGGGCGATCCGGAAGATCTCCAGCGTGTCCTCGCGGCCGGAGTCGTGCAGCAGCGTGCCCCGGCCGGACCGCTGGATCCGGGAGAGCGTGTTGTCCTCCTGGAAGAGGATGTTCGAGATGCCGACCGACCGGAAGTGGTCGAAGTGCCGGCGCACCACGTCCGGCTTCATGTAGCGGTAGTGCCCGCGCATCGGGGTCGCGCAGAACGAGCAGGTCCGGTAACAACCGCGCGAGGTCTCGAAGCAGGTGAACGGTGCCCGTACCGTCATCGGCGGCTGGCCCTCGCCGGTGTCGTCATAGATGGACAGGTCGTCGATCAGGTCCAGTGCCATCGGCGGCAGCTCGGCCAGGTTGAGCTGGGGGCCGCCCATGATGACGATGCCGTCGCCGATCCGGCGGCTCAGCACCGACTTCTCGATCGGCTTGCCGGTGGCCCGGGCCTGGATCACTCGGGCGAAGGTCTGCTCGCCTTCGAGCTGGATCACCACGTCGAAGCCGTTGGCGAGGTACCACTCGGGCCGGGCGGTGACGTCCATCCCGCCGCCCACGATCAGCGCGTCCGGGTTGGCCTTCTTGAGGAACTTGGCGAAGTCGGTCACCACCCGGGCCGAGTTGGTGAAGTTGTTCGAGATGCCGATGACGTCGGCGGCCCGGGCCTCGTCGGCGTAGTTCTCGAAGGCCCCGCCGTAGCGGATGCAGTCGATGGTGCGGGGCCCGTACGCGAACGAGGCGTAGTGCTCGGGCTCACCGGCGTCGACCTGGGTGTCGACGATCCGGAACTCCGCGTCGACACCCCACTCCCGCAGGTAGGCCCGTGCTCCGGCGGCCAACGTGACGAGAGCGCTCTTGGGGTTGCGTACCCGCACCGGGCTGATCGTGGTCTCCTCGTCCCGGAACGACTGCCCCGGGTACGGGGCGTAGAAGAGGGTGACGCGCATGGCCGGACCTCCCGTCAACCCGCGTAGATGCCGTCGTAGAGACGGTGCATCTCGCGATCGTTGAGCATGTTCGTCATTTCGAGACGCTTCTGATAGATGTCCCAGTACGTGAAGTGATCGGTGTTGATGGCCGACAGGAAGATCCCGATCACCTCGGGGTTCTCGTCGATGTCGAACTGGAGCAGCGAGCGCAGCGTGACCCAGTCGCGGGCGCCCGGCAGCAGCGACAGGTTGAACACGTTGAAGTACGGCTTGTACTTGCCCTGTCCGACCGAGGTCAGCTCCTCCTTCAACCGCATGCAGTAGTCGGTGAAGATGTCGATGCCCTCGCGGTCGTGCTCCGGGTAACCGATGAACAGGTCGTACGTCTGGTGGCCGACGCCGTGGTCGGTGAGCATGGTGGCCAGCACGTTCACCTGCTCGTCGAAGCCGAGCAGCTTGGGGAACCGGCGCTTCTTGACGTTCATGTTGTCCAGCGGGATCTGCACCCGGTAGCAGCCGATCCACCGGCCGTCGACGGTCTCGCTGCCCAGCAGCGCGTCGGCGAGTTCGTGGTCGAAGCTGCCGTTCTGCATGAACTTGCCGAACTCGATGCCGTTGGCGAACTCCCAGGCGAAGCCGTACTCGCGGAACATCCGGAACATGGCGAGGACGTCCTCGCGCCCGGAGTCGTACAGGTAGCGGCCGGCGCCGTTCTGCTGGATCCGGGAGAGCGGGTTGTCCTCCTGCCAGACGATCGTCTTGATGCCGTACTCCTGGAAAACCCGGAGGTGCTTCTCCATCATCGGCAGGCTCATGTAGCGGTAGCCGCCCCGCGACGGCGCGGTGCAGAACGAGCACCGCCACGCGCATCCCCGGGAGGTCTCCCAGCAGATGAAGTTGCCCTGTACACCCGCAGGCGGCGGACCCTCGGCGGTGTCGTCGTAGATGGACAGGTCGGGGATGAGGTCCAGCGCCATCGGCTCGATCGAGTCCATCGGCACGGTCTCGGACGAGTCGACCTTGTTGGGGATCAGTCGGCCCGGCAGCGAGATGTTCGGCACCGTGGACAGGTCCTGCTTGCGGTAGACCGCGTCCACCAGCCGCGCGAAGGTCAGCTCACCCTCCCCGCGCACCACCGCGTCGGCGCCCCGGGCCAGGTAGTACTGCGGGCGGGCGGTGCAGTCGACGCCGCCCACCACGACGATCGCCTTGGGATTGATCCGCTTGATGTGCAGCGCCAGGTCGGCCACGATCTGCGCGCTGTTGGTGAAGTTGCAGGTGATGCCGTGCACGTCCGCCGCGCGGATCTTCTCGTCAGCCTCCTCGAACGGGGTGCCGTACCGGTAGCAGTCCATGATCCGCGGGCCGTACGGGAGCGACTTGTACTTCACCCGCTGCCCACCGAGCTGGAGATCGATGATCTCGATGTCGCAGGAGTAGCCGAAGTGCGGCGCGTACGCCCGCAGCCCGGCGGCGATCGTGGTCAGTGCGCTCTTCGGGTTGTGCGGCCGTTCGGTGTTGATCGGCTCGCTCTCGCCCTGGAAGATCTGCGAGGGGTAGGGAGCGTAGTAGAGATTGACCTTCATGGCGTCTCCTGGACCCGTTGGTCGCGGTTTACTGAGCTGTCCCGCTGGACAGATGAGGACGGCCCACCGCTGCGTGGTACGTCCGGTTGAGACGGTCGATCATCACGTCGATCTCCCTGTCCCGGCTGGTGCCCCAGTCGAGGCCGAGTCCCCGAGCCAGCCGGGTGGCCAGGGGTGTGTCGGTGCCGACCAGAGCGTCGTGGAGCACCTCGGCCAGTGGCTCGGTCTCCGCTGCGGTGCGGGGACGCAGGACGGCGAGGCAGCGCGCCACCTCGTCGTCGCCGACCGCGTCGGCGGCCCGGTCGAGGAACTCGTCGTAGCGGATCTCGGGCAGTGGTCGGTCCTCGACGCGTAGCCGGGCCAACAGGTCGGCCACGGCCACGGAGGCGGGTGCCACCACGTTCAGCACGCCCTCGGCGGGCGTGAAGTGGTGCGGGTCGGCGAGCGCGGCCACCATCCGGGCCACCACGTCGACCGGCGTCCAGTCCACCCGCAGCCCGGTCGACGGGCGTACGCCGAGCCGCAGGCAGAGCCGCAGGATCATCGTCACCGACGAGCGTGGGTTGGCGTGGCCGGTGCGGGAGTGCGCCGCCACCTCCCCGAGTCGGACGACGGCGCCGGGTACGCCCTGCGCGGTGGCACCCCGGGCGAGCTGCTCGGCGACCCACTTGGACTGGCTGTAGCCGTCGACCGGCGGTGCCGAGGTGAGCGGGAGGAACGACTCGGCCAACGGCGTACCGGGGGTGCTCCGGACCGTGGTGGTGGAGAGCGTGACCAGCCGTTTGCGGAGCTGCGTGCCAGCGAGGTCGATGAGCGTCCGCAGCCCGTGCACGTTGGTGTCGCGCAGATCGAGGTAGTCGCGGAGGGTGTCCACCCGGCCCGCCGCGTCCACGATCGTGCCGACCTCTCGGCTCAGGCGTCGCCAGTCGTCGCCGGAGAGACCGAGCTGCGGTCGGGCCAGGTCACCGGCGAGCGCGGACCAGCGGTGGACCGCAGCCGATCCGCCGGTCGCGGCCAGCGCGGCGGCCACCCGACGCGAGGCGGCCTGGTCGTCGGCGGCCCGGACCAGGCAGACCACCGGCCGGTCGCCGTGGGCCAGCAGCGCCGCGAGCACCTGTGCGCCGACGAAGCCGGTCGCCCCCAGCAGCAGGATCGCGCCCGGGTCCTCGGCCGGTCGCGGCGGTGCGACGTCCAGGTCGCCGAGTCGGGCGTCCCGGGCCAACTCGGGCGGTACGGCGGTGGTCGCCGGCAGCGACCGGCCGCCCCGGACCAGTTCCGCCTGGGCCGCGACGGTGGAGGCCCGGACCAGGTCGCGGGCGGCGAGCCGCACCCCGAACGTCCGCTCCAGGTCGACCGCGAGTCGGGCGGCGCCGAGCGAGGTCCCACCGAGGCAGTAGAAGTCCTCGTCGTACGCGGCGAAGCCGAGCACCCGGGCCCAGATCTGGGCGATCCGCGCCTCGACGCTTCCCGCCGGATACGCCGGGCCGGGCTCGCCGGTGCCCACCGGACCGTCGGCGAGGTGCCCGCGCAGGCGCTGCTGGTCCACCTTGCCGTTGGTGAGCAGCGGCAGGCTGTCGAGACGCACGAACCGACCCGGCACCAGCTCACCGGGCAGACCGGCGCGGGCGTGCTCGCGCAGCGTCTCCTCGCCGACCTCCCCGTCCGAGGAGTAGAAGCAGACCAGCGTGGCCGTGGCACCGGTCTCGTCCACGAGCACCTTCACCTGCCGCAGGCCGGGCAGTGTGGCGATGGTGCACTCGATCTCGCCGAGGTCGACGCGTACCCCGGCGATCTGGACCTGGGCGTCCCGTCGCCCGGTGAACATCAGCAGTCCGTCGTGGCGTACCCAGCCGAAGTCGCCGGTCCGGTAGAGCAGGTCACCGGGGACCCCGGCGTACCGGTTCGGCACGAAGACCTGGCGGGTGCGGGCGGCGTCGCCGTGGTAGCCCGCGCCGAGACACACACCCGCGAGATGGATCTGGCCGACCTCGCCGCGCGGGGTGGGCGCGCCGTGTTCGTCCAGGAGCAGCACGGCCGTGTTGGGCAGTGGCAGGCCGAGCGGGATGACCTGGCGGTCGTCGTCGCCGACGGCGTGGAAGACCGAGCCGATCGAGGCTTCGGTGGGCCCGTAGGTGTTGGTCACCCGCACGTCCGGGAACATCCGCCGGAATGCCTGCACGGCCGGCGGCTTGGCGGCCTCGCCGCCGATGAAGACCTGCCGCATCGACGAGAGCAGGTGCCGGTCCTGCGGCCGGCTCCGCAGGCGCTCGACGAGCAGGTCGAAGATGCTCGGCACGAAGTCGGTCATGGTGACCCGGTGCCGGTGGATCTGCGCCAGCGTGGCGTCGAAGTCGAGGATGCCGGTGCGGTCGGGGATGACCACTGTGGCACCCCGGGTCAGCGGCCACAGCAGTTGCCAGATCGACGAGTCGAAGGTGTGCGCGGAGTTCTGGAGCACCACGGTGCCGTCGGCGGCGAACCTCTCGGTCATCGACAGGAAGCGGTTCACCAGGCCCCGGTGCAGGTTGACCGCGCACTTGGGCAGGCCGGTGGAGCCGCTGGTGAAGAACGCGTAGATCGGGTCGTCGGGTCGCGGCCGGGCCGCGACGACGGGTCCGGCGACCGCGTCCGGTTCCGTCCGTGCGCCGATCACCGGCCGGCCGGTGGACGGCGGTGGCGTGCCGACGACCGCCCGGGGAGCGAGGTCGTCGAGCATTCGTTCTTGCCGTTGGGACGGCCAGGCCCGGTCGAACGGCACGAAGGCGGCACCCGACCGCATGGTGCCGAGCATCGCGACGAGTTGTTCGACGCGGTCGTCGAGCAGCAGGGCGACGAACTCTCCCCGGCGTGCGCCGTGGGCGAGCAGGTCGGCGGCGACCGCGTCGGCCAGCCGGTCGACGTCCCGGTAGGTCAACGTGCCGGTGGGATGGACGACCGCCTCGGCGTCCGGGTGACGCCGTACGGCCTCGTCGACGAGGTCGACCACGGTCCGGTGGATCGGACGTGGCCGGGTGGGTCCTGTGAGGAGAGCGCCGACCTCAGCGGGATCGCGGTGGACGCGCTCCATTCCGAGAATCGTCAAAGCGCAGCTGAGGATGCCATTGAGGGCACCTCCCCCGAGGTGTGCTTCCGCGCGGCCGGCGGTGTTTGCCGACGGCGCGAGTGGTAGGTCTCCATTGACCCGGGTCGGACCCTAACGGCGGCCTCGCACACCTGTCAACGCATTGACAGGTGTGCGTCTCATCGGAGGCTGAAATGGCAGGTAGGGGGCCTCGGTGAAATTGTCCGGCGGCGATGGGATGTCCCTTCTGCCCGCTGCGTCCTGCGAGACGGAAAACCGATCCTTCGACGTCTGTCAGCGGACATCTGGATCAGGTACCGTGCGCTCTCACGGCCGTGGCTTCCGGCCAGCGGGGACGAACCGAAGGGACACCGCGTTGACTGTGCAGAGCCCGGTCCGAAAGGTTTGCCTGGTAGTGGCGGTGGCCGCTCTCGTCGCGACGGCGGGATGCGCCAAGGAGGACAAGAGCGAGGTCCAGGCCAGCGGCGTCAAACTCATCGAGAAGGGCAAGCTGACCGTTTGCACACATCTGCCGTATCCGCCGTTCCAGTCCAAGGACGCGGCCGGCGAGGTGATCGGCTTCGACGTCGACATGATCGACCTGGTCGCCCAGGAACTCGGCGTGGAACAACGGATCGTCGACACGCCGTTCGAGGGAATCAAGTCCGGCCAGGACCTGAACACCGGCAAGTGCGACGTGGCCGCCGCCGGAATGACGATCACCGAGGAGCGGCAGAAGGTGATGGACTTCTCCGCGCCCTATTTCGACGCGACCCAGGCGATGCTGGTCAAGACCGGTAAGCCATACAAGTCGCTGGACGACCTGCGCGGCAAGAAGGTCGCGGTCCAGGCCGCCACCACCGGTCGCGACTACGCCCGTGGGCTCGCGGCGGAGAAGGGTCTCGAACTCGTGGAGTTCGAGGACCTGGCCGCCGAGCAGCAGGCTCTCGCCAACGGGCAGGTCGAGGCGGCCATCAACGACCTGCCGGTCTGGACCGAGTACATCAAGCAGAACCCGGGCGGGTTCGAGGTGGCGGCCGAGTTCGACACCGGTGAGCAGTACGGCTTCTCGGTCCGCAAGGACGACAACCCCGAGCTGCTCAAGACCATCAACGAGGTGCTCGACCGGGCCAAGCAGGACGGCACCTACGAGCGGGTCTACGAGAAGTGGATCGGCCCACGGCCGTGAAGCTGCGTCGTCGCCAGCGCGAGCGACTGTCCCTCTGGCTCCAGTACCTGGCCTTCGTGGCGGTCGTCGCGCTGGTGATCGGCAGCGCCGACTGGGGCAGGCTCGCCGATGCCTTCTTCCGCGTCGACATCATCAAGTCGATGTTCCCGACGATCATCACGGTCGCGTTGCGGAACACGATCCTCTATACGTTGGGCGCGTTCGCCTTCGGTCTCGTGTTCGGCACGCTGCTGGCGTTGATGCGGTTGTCCCGGGTGGCGCCGTACCGCTGGGTCGCGACCGCGTACATCGAGCTGTTCCGGGGGCTGCCCGCGCTGCTGGTGCTCTTCCTGGTCGGGTACGGCATCCCGATCGCCTTCCCGGAGCGGGAGATTCCCGGCGGTGTGTTCGGTTCGATCGCGATCGGTCTCGGGTTGACCGCTGCGGCGTACATGGCCGAGACCATTCGCGCCGGTATCCAGGCGGTTCCCAAGGGGCAGATGGAGGCGGCCCGTACGCTCGGCATGTCGCACTTCACCGCGATGCGCGCCATCGTCATCCCGCAGGCGTTCCGCATCGTGATTCCACCGTTGACGAACGAACTCATCCTGCTCACCAAGGATTCGTCGCTCGCCTACGTGCTCGGCGTGACCGCGCAGACCATCGAGATCACGAAATTCGGCCGGGACGCGCTCAACGACCGGGTGAACGCCACTCCGTTGTTGGTCGCCGGCTTCACCTATCTGCTCATCACGTTGCCGTTGTCCCAGCTCGTACGGCGTCTCGAACTTCGTTACGCGAAAGCCCGGTGATCCGGAATGTCGAATGATCAGGCCCGGCCCGCCGTACGGATCAGTGATCTGCACAAGTCGTTCGGTTCGCTGGAGGTGCTTCGCGGTATCGACGTCGAGGTCGGTCACGGCGAGGTCGTCTGTGTCATCGGGCCGTCCGGTTCCGGGAAGTCGACGCTGCTGCGGTGCGTGAATCTGCTGGAGCAACCCACCTCCGGCCGGATCTGGGTCGGCGACGTCGAGATGACCGATCCCGACGTCGAGATCGACACGGTTCGCCGGGGCATCGGCATGGTGTTCCAGTCGTTCAATCTCTTCCCGCACCTGACCGTGTTGGACAACCTCACCATCGCCCAGCGTCGGGTGCTGCGACGCGGTCGCGCGGAGGCCGAGCGGATCGCGCGGGGCAACCTGGCGCGGGTCGGTCTGACCGACAAGGCCGACGCGTTCCCGGCGCAGCTCTCCGGCGGGCAGCAGCAGCGGGCGGCGATCGCCCGGTCGTTGTCCATGGACCCGGAGTTGATGCTCTTCGACGAGCCGACCTCCGCCCTCGATCCGGAGTTGGTCGGCGACGTGCTCACCGTGATGCGGAAGCTGGCCGAGGACGGTATGACGATGATGGTGGTGACCCACGAGATGGCGTTCGCCCGGGAGGTCGCCGACCGGGTGGTGTTCATGGACGGTGGGGTGGTGGTCGAACAGGGTCCGCCGCAGGAGGTGCTCGGCGCCCCCCGACACGAGCGGACCCGGGCGTTCCTCGCCCGGGTGCTCGACCCGACCCACGTCGCGGAACTGGGTCGGCCCGACCGGGCACCGGAGCCGCCTTCGGCTGGTGACGACGGTCGCTGACGCTTCACCGCGTGCCGGTGGCCGCCAGGTCGCCGGTGCCCCCCTTGATGCGTTAGCCTAACGATCGTTCAGGCTGGTTGGCCCGTACCGGAGTGCCGGTGTCGGGATGGCGGCGAGGGGGCGGCGTGACGCTCGACGGTGAGGCTCTGGAACAGCTACGCAAGCGGGTACGCGCCGGTGGCGCGGAGAAGTACCACGCGGCGAACGCGGCCAAGGGCAAGATGTTCGCCCGGGAACGGGTCGCACTGCTGGTGGACGAGGGGTCGTTCGTCGAGGACGGGCTCTACGCGAACGCGCTCGCCGACGGCTTGCCGGCCGACGGCGTGGTCACCGGCACCGCCACCATCGACGGCCGCCAGGTCTGTCTGATGGCCAACGACTCGACGGTCAAGGCCGGCAGTTGGGGCGCGCGGACCGTCGAGAAGATCATCCGGACCATCGAGCGGGCGTACGACACCGGCGTGCCGATGGTCTATCTGGTCGATTCCGCCGGCGCCCGGATCACCGACCAGGTCGACCTGTTCCCGGGCCGACGCGGCGCAGGCAAGATCTTCTGGAACCAGGTACGCGCCTCCGGCTCGATCCCGCAGGTCTGCGCGCTGTTCGGGCCGAGCGCGGCGGGCGGTGCCTACATCCCGGCGTTCTGCGACGTGGTGGCGATGGTGGACGGCAACGCCAGTATGTATCTCGGCTCCGACCGGATGGTCGAGATGGTCACCGGCGAGAAGACCACGCTGGAGGCGATGGGCGGGGCCAAGGTGCACTGTGCCGAGTCCGGCGTGGGGCACTTCCTCTGCAAGTCCGAGGCCGAGGCGCTCGACGTGGTCAAGCGCTACCTGTCCTACCTGCCGGCCAACTGGACGCAGCGTCCGCCGGCCGCCGAGGCCGCCGAGGCGCCCGAGAAGGCGGACCTGGCCGCGCTGGTGCCGGCGAGCGAGCGCCAGGCGTTCGACATGCGACGGTACGTCAAGGGCCTGCTCGACGACGGCTCCTTCTTCGAGATCCAGGCGCTCTGGGCCAAGGAGCTGACCATCGGCTTCGGTCGGCTGAACGGCGAGGTCGTCGGCGTGGTCGGCAACAACTCGATGTTCAAGGGCGGCGTGCTCTTCGTCGACTCGGCCGACAAGGCGACCCGCTTCGTGCAGCTCTGCGACGCGTTCAACGTGCCGCTGCTGTTCCTGAGCGACGTACCCGGCTTCATGGTCGGCAGCGCGGTGGAGAAGCAGGGCATCATCCGGCACGGCGCAAAGATGATCACCGCGATCTCCGAGGCGACCGTACCCAAGATCTGCGTGGTGGTCCGCAAGGCGTACGGTGCCGGGCTCTATGCCATGGCCGGGCCGGGCTTCGAGCCGGACGCCACGATCGCCCTGCCCACCGCGAAGATCGCGGTGATGGGGGCCGAGGCCGCGGTGAACGCCGTCTACGCCAACAAGATCGCCGCGATCGAGGACGAGGCCGAGCGGGCCGCCTTCGTCGCCGCGAAGCGCGAGGAGTACGAGCGGGACATCGACATCGTGCGGCTGGCCAGCGAACTGGTGGTCGACGCGATCGTGGAGCCGCATCAGCTCCGCGCCGAACTGGTCCGCCGGTTCACCGCCGCCCGGGGCAAGGAGCGGCACTTCTCCCGCCGTCGGCACGGCGTCACCCCCGTCTGAACCGTCGCACCGGCACCAGCCAGCACCGGCACCGCCCCGGCGTCACGAGCGCCCGGCGGGCACGTCCGCACAGGAGGAACCCGATGGACTTCCGGCTCACCGAGGAACACGAGGCGCTGCGCGAGAGCGTGCGGGAATTCGCCCGCGAGGTGGTCGCGCCGGTCATCGCCGAGCACTACGAGCAGCACACCTTCCCGTACGAGGTGGTCCGGCAGATGGGCAAGATGGGCCTGTTCGGCCTACCCTTCTCCGAGGAGTACGGCGGCATGGGCGGCGACTACTTCGCGCTCTGCTTGGCCCTGGAGGAGATCGCCCGGGTCGACTCCAGCGTGGCGATCACCCTGGAGGCGGCGGTCTCCCTGGGCGCGATGCCGATCTACCGGTTCGGCACCGCCGAGCAGAAGGCGCAGTGGCTGCCGAAACTGCTCAGCGGTGAGGCGCTGGCCGGCTTCGGGCTCACCGAGCCGGGTTTCGGCTCGGACGCCGGCGGCACCGAGACCCGGGCGGTGCTGGACGAGACGACCGGCGAGTGGGTGATCAACGGCTCGAAGGCGTTCATCACGAACTCCGGCACCGACATCACCGCGCTGGTCACCGTCACCGCCGTCACCGGCACCCGCCCGGACGGCGCGAAGGAACTCTCCACCATCATCGTGCCGAGCGGGACGCCGGGCTTCACCGTCGCGCCGGGCTACTCGAAGGTGGGCTGGAACGCCTCGGACACCCACGAGCTGACCTTCGACGACTGCCGGGTGCCGGCGGAGAACCTGCTCGGCGAGCGCGGGCGGGGCTTCGCCCAGTTCCTGCGGATCCTGGACGAGGGCCGAATCGCGATCGCCGCGTTGGCCGTCGGGCTCGCCCAGGGCTGCGTCGACGAGTCGGTGAAGTACGCCGCCGAGCGGCACGCCTTCGGTCAGCCGATCGGCAACTACCAGGCGATCCAGTTCAAGATCGCCGACATGGAGCTGCGGGCGTACACCGCTCGCCTGGCGTACTACGACGCGGCGGCGCGGATGCTGGCGGGTGAGCCGTTCAAGCGGCAGGCCGCGATCGCCAAGCTGCACGCCAGCACCGTCGCGGTGGACAACGCCCGGGAGGCGACCCAGATCCACGGCGGCTACGGCTTCATGAACGAGTACCCGGTGGCCCGGTTCTGGCGGGACTCCAAGATCCTGGAGATCGGCGAGGGCACCTCCGAGGTGCAGCGCATGATTATCGCTCGCGACCTGGGAATGTGAGCGCTGGCGCACGTTGGGTGCGTGTCACCGCCTGACCGCCACGACACGAAGGGGCGCCCCATTGCGGGTGCCCCTTCGGAGTGTCTACGGCGTACCGTCGATGTGGGCGGCCCGACGGGGTAGAGGCCGGACGGCGCCCTCACCCGTCCTCTACCGGGAGAAGACCAGCCGTGGAACCCGTCATCACGCCGGGCATGACACCCGGCCAGCGCATCAAGTTGTACCGGCAGCGAGCCGGACTCACACAAGAAGTCGCCGCCCAACTCAAGGGCGTGACCGTCTCGGCCTGGCGGAAGTGGGAATCCGGCGAGCGGTCCGTGAACACCCTCGGCGACTGGATCGAGATAGCCCGCATCCTGCGTGTCCGTGACCTGTACCGACTTACCGGCATGCCCGTCGGCCACCTGCCGGACGACCCGATCGAACATGATTCGGTGAAGCCGCTCAGGTCCGCCATCCATGCGTACGCGCCGCCGTCCGGCGACGTGATGCCGCTCGCCGAGCTGCGCGCCGCCGTCGAAATGGCGTGGGCCACCTGGGCGCAGTCACAGCAGCGGTACACGCACACCGGGCCGGTGCTGCCCGACCTCATCCGGGCCGTTGCCGCCGCTACCGGCAACGAACGCCGGGAGGCGCTGCGGATCACCGCCGACCTGTACCTGCTCGTCCGCGCGTTCGCCAAGAAGATCGGTGCCGCCGACGTGGCGCTGCTCGCCGCCGACCGGGCGTTGACAGCGGCACGCGACGCAGACGACCCGATCTATCGGGGCAGCGCCGCGTGGAACCTGGCGCAAGTCCTATCCAACCGGGGACACACCGAAGAGTCCGCCGACCTGTGCCGTGGGGCGATATCCGACCTGTCGGCCGTCGACAACAGCGATGCGGCGCGGCTGTCGGTGCTGGGCGGACTCAACCTGCTGCTGTCCATCCAGGCTGCCCGGCTGCGCGACGAACACACGGCACTGCGGGCCTTGGACGACGCCGACCGCCTGGCCGCCGTCACCGGCGAGACGGATCACCAGTGGATGTACTTCGGCCCCACGAACGTCGGCATTCACCGGGCCGCCGTGGTGCTGGAGCTGTCCCGGCCGGGTGAGGCGCTGCGTGTCGGGGAGCGGGTCGACGCCAGCCGTGCGGGCAGCGTCGAGCGTCGTCACTCTCACTTCCTGCACCTCGCCCGTGGATACGCGACGCTGGGCTGCGCTGCGCCGACTGCACCCCCGACGGCTGCCCCCGCATCGGATGGGCGTCGGTGGTGCTGGACGAACACCGGGCGGCGCGTCGGGCGTGGTTGGAGGCGCGTGGTGTGGACACCCGCGCAGGTTGATCACCCGACGGGGACAGCGAGTCGGTGCGCTCTTGCGCCGCCTGGAACCGCATTGCGCTCTGCCGTGTGTGGTCGAGCTGTGGACGCTGGCCACAGAGGTGTCTACCCGCCGTCAACTGTCCGCCGCACCCACGCCAGATAGTCCATAGACGCGGCGACGAGCGGTACAGCGATCACCTGCGGATTGTCCCATGGGTGTTCGCCGATCAGGTGCCGCTCCAGGTCGGGATACCGGTCGGTGGTCGTCACGAGCAGCACCTGCCACTCTTCGCCGGTGCCCTGTTCCCCAAGGTGCCAGAACAGGCAGCGGACGGACGTCGCATGGACTGTGCCTGCTGCTGGCCGTGACGCTATGGCGGCCGAGAATGTGCCTCGACTTATCGTGGCAGTGTGGCTGTTCGACACGCCGCTGCGGGAACAGCCACACTGCCACGATAAGAAGGCTGGCGGTGAGTGGCGGTTGCGAACATCGGTGGTGCGTCGACATGCACGTGCTGCCGTTCTACACATCGGCGCAGAATCAGTGGGGCGGCTGGTGGCGGTGATCGACGTGACCGGCGGGCCAGCAACCAGCGGGCCTGCCAGGTGTCGAGGTCGCCCGGCAACCGATCGCGGGATGTGGGAACCGCGCATTGTGACCGTCGCTTGTTACCCCGATCAATGGCTGATCGTCCAGTGCTGTCGACCGGTCGGCCGCTGTCGGGTTTCTTCGCGGTGGGGTCGGGTGGCCGACGATCCCGTGTCCAGTGTCGGGTGTGGCCCGTAGTGTCCGTGGCCATGCCTCCGGGTCATGATCGTCGGGTCGGGCCGGTCACGCACGCCGGTCTCCCGGAACTGTTGCGGTCGCACCGCCTGGCCGCCGGCCTCACCCAGGCCGAGCTGGCGGTACGCGCCGGCGTCGGCATCCGGACGGTTCGTGACCTGGAACGGGGACGATCCGTACGCCCGCAGCGCACCACCGTCGAACTGCTCGCCGGAGCGCTCGAACTGACCGGTGACGCCCGCGCCGCGTTCCTGACCGCCGCGCGGGGGACGGGCAACGTGAGCGCGCCCTCCCACCCGGGTCCGGCACTGGGCCTGCCGCCTGCGCCGGACCTGATCGGCCGGGAACAGGACGTGGCCGAGGTGACCGCGATGTTGACCGATCCGCGTGGCCCCCGGGTGATCAGCCTGGTGGGGCTGGCCGGGGTCGGCAAGACGGCGCTGGCGTTGGCGGCGGTGCACGCCGTCGCACCGGCCCATCCGGGTGGCGTGGCCGGGGTGCTGATCGGTGCCGGGTCCGACGTCACCGACGTGCTGGCCGCCTCGGTGACGGTGTTCGGTGCCGCCCGGATCACCGAACTGGCCGCCCGGCTCGGTGACCGGCGGGCCGTACTGCTGGTGGACGCGGCGGAACGTGCGCCGGGACCGGTGGCCGCCACCCTGCACCGGCTCGTCGGCGGGGTGCCCTCGCTGCGGGTGCTGGTCACCGGCCGGCATCCGGTCGGGCTGCCGGGGGAACGGGTCCGTCCGGTGTCGCCGCTGGACGTACCGCCGCCGGGCGGCACGGACCCCGGGGCGCTGGCCACCTATCCGGCGGTCGCGTTGTTCACCGCGCGGCTGGCCCAGGTACGCCCGGAGCCGCCGTCCGACGCCGAGCTGCCGGCGCTGGCGTCGCTGGTCCGGCGGCTGGGCGGACTGCCGCTGGCGATCGAGTTGATGGCCGCGCGCGGGCGACTGCTCGACCTCACCGAGCTGCTCGACCGGTACGGCGACCGGGTGCTGGACCTGGACACCTCGGGCGCGGCACGCGGCGGGTGGGAGGCGGGCCCGAGCCGGGGAGACGACGCGCGGGCGGCCGTGGCGGAGACCCTCCGCGACGCGGTGGCCACCAGCTACCGGTTGCTGGCCGACGAGGAGCGGGCCGCGTTGCGTCGGCTGGCCGCTTTCGGCAACCGCTGGTCGGTCGAGATGGCCGAGGAGATGCTCGCGGGCACGGGGGCCGGTGCCGATCCGGTGCCGATGCTGAACCGCTTCCTCGACCTGGGGCTGCTGAGCGTACGCGGCACTGGGCCGTTCCGGTTCCGGCTGGTCGACGCCGTCCGTGACTACGCGGTCGAGCAGGCGTCCGGTGCCGGTGAGTCGACCGCGATCCGGCGCCGGCACGCCCGGGTGGTGACCCGGTTGGTGGAGCGGACCGTCCCGGCGCTCAGCGGTGCCGGTGCGACCGTCGCGGCGCACCGGCTGGACGAGGTCACCGGCGACATCAGTTCGGCGTTGGCGTACGCGGCGGTGGACGATCCGCTGACCGCACTGCGCCTGGCGGCGGCGCTGTCCCGCTGGTGGCGGCTGCGGGGTCGGGACGTCCTGGGGCGGCAGTGGCTACTGCGGTTGCTCGCCGATCCGCGTACCGCCGATGCCGATCCGGCGTTGCGGGCGTGGGCGTCGCTCGGTGTCGCGATGCTCGCCGGTGAGCACGGCGCTGCGGGTGAGGAGTTGCCGACAGCACAGGCCGCGCTGGCGGCGTTCCGGCGTCTCGGTGACGTGCCGGGCGAGTTGGAGGCGCGGAACGTGCTGGGTGCGCTGCTGTCCGCGACGGGTCGGCCGGGACAGGCCCGGGAGCAGGCGGAAGCGGTGCTGGCGGTGGCGACCGAGGCTGGCCTGCTCCGGCAGATGGCGATCGCGCAGCACCACCTGGCCTGGCACGAGATGCGGGTGGCCGACCTCGCTGCCGCTCGTCGTCGACTGGCCACCGTGGACCGTCTCGGTGGGCAGTGCGGGGAGCAGCGACTGCGGGTGCTGGCCCGGGGCACGGTCGCGGAGGTGTTCCGCCTGGAGGGCCGGTACGTCGACGCGGTCGACGAGGCCCGGCGGGTCCTGGCGGCCCTGGCCGACCTGGGGGTGCCCCGGCACCGCCGTCGGGTGCTGGGCACGCTGGGTCTGGCGCTTGCCCAGGACGGCCGTGCGGCCGAGGCCGCCGAGGTGCTCGCCGAGCTGCGGCCGTTGGACGGGACCGGCGCGCTGATCGAGGGACACCTGGCCCGGCACCGGGGGGACCGGGAGGTCGCGGAGGAGTGGTTCGCCGCTGCGGCCGAGATGAACGGGGAGGACCGGGACCGGCGTCGGGTGGTGGAGGCGTTGGTCGGCCTCGCGGCGAGCACGGCGGACCCGGAGGTGCTCGATCGACTGGACCTCGCCTGCCGCGCGGGCGGCGTCCGGCTGCTGTCGCAGGAGCAGGAGCTGTTGTACGCGTTGTCAGTCGGCCGTCGGGCGTCGGCGGTGAGCCGGACCGGCGCGGACGGTGCCGGAAAGCACGGCGGGCCGGGCTCGTGGCCCGGCCGACCGGCGGCGGAAACTGGGGTGGCGCGGACGAGGAAGCCCCCTGTTACCACCCCTCGCTCATCGCCCGCGCCGATTCCCCCCAATGCGCCCCCGCTGCAGCGAGATTAGCGAGCGACCACCGCGAGGTCTGTCTGCTTTGCAGTGATATCGCCGCTTGCTTGCCTGGTTCTGCCGGTCCTTCTGCCGGTGCGGTCACGCTCGGGTGTGCGGACCGGCACCGAAGGTCGGACCGGTGCGCCCGGGCGAGGTGTCGCCCCGCTCAGCACGG
This sequence comes from Micromonospora sp. NPDC023869, assembly GCF_055559695.1. NCBI lineage: Bacteria > Bacillati > Actinomycetota > Actinomycetes > Micromonosporales > Micromonosporaceae > Micromonospora > Micromonospora sp. NPDC023869. The sequence goes on along the minus strand of NZ_JBVHKD010000001.1, from coordinate 935,310 downwards.
GGACGAATCAGGTGTTTTCCGGGTCGCTTCCTCGTCCGGGGCGGTGTCGCTGCTGCCAGCGGTCGCGCAGGGATGGACGGCGTCGCGAATCTGCCGCAGACCGTCCAGCAGTGCGTTCAGCGCCGCCGGGTCGAGTTGCCCGGTGAACCAGTCCTCGATGAGTTGAAGGTGGCCGGGCAGGCTCTCGTCGAGCCGGCGCAGGCCGGCGGGGGTCACCACGGCGTACGAGCTGCGTCGGTCGGAGGGGCAGGCGCGTCGGGTGATCAGGCCGTCGCGTTCCATCCGGTCCACGACCCGAGTGACGCCGCTGGTGGAGAGCGACGTCTGCGCGGCGAGGTCGGTCATCCGCAGCTGGTTACCGGGCGAGCGGGTGAGCCGGGTCAGCACCTCGAACTCCACCGCTGACAGCCCGTGCTCGTCGAGTTGCGTGGCGAAGCGGGCGGAGAGGCCCGCGTGCACCTCGAAGAGGAGGCCGACAGCGGTGATCCGAGGGTCGTCGAACACGTTCGGGTTCACCGGCCCATCCTATCAGTACTTGACACACGGAATATTGCTACGACTATAGTTGCTGTCGCAGTCGTTGGGCTACTAAACAATCTCTTCCGGAGGGCAGTCTCTCATGACCAGCAGCACCGAGCCGGTTACCCGCGAGTGGAACGGCCTCACCATCCCGGCGGCCGGCACCTACCTGCTGGACGCGGCGCACAAGCGCGTGGGCTTCGTCGCCCGGCACATGATGGTAAGCAAGGTTCGCGGTGAGTTCGCCGACGCAGAGGCCACCATCACCATCGCCGAGGAGCCTTTGGGGTCCACGGTCAGCGCCACCATCCAGGCCGCCAGCATCAACACCGCGCAGGCCGACCGGGACGCGCACCTGCGCAGCCCGGAGTTCCTCGACGCCGAGCAGTTCCCCACCCTGGAGTACCGCAGCACCGGCGTGAAGTCGCACGAGGGCAACGAGTTCGTGCTCGACGGTGAGCTGACCATCAAGGGCGTGACGCGTCCGGTGGAGCTGAAGGTCGAGTTCGAGGGCGTCGGCCGCAGCCCGTTCGGCCAGGACATCTTCGGCTTCTCGGCGAGCACCGAGATCGACCGGGAGGACTTCGGTCTGACCTGGAACGTGGCTCTGGAGTCCGGCGGCGTGCTGGTCGGCAAGAAGGTCAAGATCGAGATTGAGGGCGAGGGCATTCGCCAGTCCTGATCGTCCCCGTACGCCGACGGGCCCGCGCCGATCGCGCGGGCCCGTCGGCGTACCCGGTGACGGTCGCGGTGCGGTTTGTCACAGGTTGTTAGCAGGGGGGTGGGTGGCGTGACGGACCCGGCCGGGTAGGAATGCCCGCGGGAGCGGCTCACCCGCCCCGTCGATGGGTCCGACCCACCCGCAAGGCGGGTGGACTGCGGCAATGGACCGATCTTCGGGCCATCCGGTTCGGCGCTTTCACCGAGTATGGTTCACACTGCGCTGCGGAACGGCACCGTTCCGTCGCGTCGCGCGCCGGGAGGAAACATGGGCAGGGACGTCGACCGAGCCGCCTTCTCCCGTGAGGATCGGATCCGGTACCGCCAGAAGGTCCGCCGCTGTCTGGACGTCTTCGCGTTGATGCTGGACGACTTCGGGTTCGACGCCGACCGACCGATGACCGGGCTGGAGATCGAGCTCAACCTGGTCGACCCGCTCGCCGAGCCGGCGATGCGCAACGAGGAGATCCTCGCCGCCATCGCCGATCCGTTGTTCCAGACCGAGTTGGGCCAGTTCAACCTGGAGTTGAACGCCAACCCCCGGCTCATCTCCAACGGCGGGTTCGCCGACTACGAGCGTGACCTGCGCGGCAGCCTGGACCGGGCGAACGAGCGGGCGGCCCGCTCGGACACCCGGATCGTCCTGGTCGGCATCCTGCCCACGCTGACCGAGCGCCATCTGGTCGCCGACAACCTCTCCACCAACGAGCGGTACCGAGTCCTCAACGACCAGATCGTCGGTGCCCGGGGCGAGGACATCGAACTCGACATCCGCGGCGTCGAACGCCTGCGTACGCACACCGACTCGATCGCGCCGGAGGCCGCCTGCACCAGCCTCCAGTTCCACCTCCAGGTCGCGCCGGACAGCTTCGCCGACTACTGGAACGCCTCCCAGGCCATCGCCGGGGTGCAGGTGGCGGTCGGGGCGAACTCGCCCTTCCTGTACGGCCGCCAACTCTGGGCGGAGACCCGGATCGCCCTGTTCGAGCAGGCCACCGACACCCGGCCGGACGAGCTGAAGGCACAGGGCGTACGACCCCGGGTCTGGTTCGGGGAACGCTGGATCACGTCCATCTTCGACCTGTTCGAGGAGAACGTCCGCTACTTCCCGCCGCTGCTGCCGATCTGCGAGACCGAGGACCCGGTGGAGGTGCTGCACGCGGGCGGCGTACCGGAGCTTGCGGAGTTGCGCCTGCACAACGGCACCGTCTACCGCTGGAACCGGCCGGTCTACGACATCATGGACGGCCGTCCGCACCTGCGGGTGGAGAACCGGGTGCTGCCCGCCGGGCCGACCGTGGTCGACATGCTGGCCAACGCGGCCTTCTACTTCGGGCTGGCCCGTGGCCTGGCCGAGGCCGACCGGCCGATCTGGAGCCAGCTCACCTTCAGCTCCGCCGAGGAGAACTTCCACGCCGCCGCCCGACGGGGCATGGACGCCGTGCTGCACTGGCCACGGGTCGGTGAGGTGCCGGTCACCACGCTGGTGCTGGACGTCCTGCTGCCGATCGCCGCCGCCGGGCTCGACGGGTTCGGGGTGTCCCCGGCGGAGCGGGACCGTCTGCTCGGCATCATCGAGCAGCGCTGCCGTACCGGACGCAACGGTGCGGTCTGGCAGACCGCAGCGGTGTGGGCCGCCGAGCGGCAACACGGCCTGAACCGGACCGCCGCCCTGCACCACATGCTCCAGCGCTACGCCGAGTTGCAACGCACCAACGAGCCAGTGCACACCTGGCCCATCGACTGACTTTCGTGACGACGCCGCGCATCGCGGCGCGTACGGCCGGGTCAGCGGCTGCGGCGGCCCCGTCGACCGGTGCCCTCGGGTGGGGTGTCGGTGCCGGACGAGCCGCCGTCCGACGGCGTGGTGGCAGAGGTGGGCGACGTCGACGCCCCGTCGGGGGCCGGTGCACCGCCCGGGGAGGCCGGAGTAGCGGCTCCACCGTCGTCACCGGCCGACCCACTCCGCCCGCTGTCCGTGCCGCTCCTGGCGCCGAGCCGCCGCCGGGCCGGGCTGGTGCTCCGGGTCGCGGCGGGTGCGGGCTCCTTGTCGTCGGCTCCCACCGGCCCGTCGACCGCCGTCGCCGCCGGGTCGGGCGAGGTCGGGTCGGCGGCGGTCGAGCCGGGCGCCGTACGGGTGCGCGCGCCGCTGTCGTCGGCCACCGGTGCGGTAGCCCTGTCGTCGGCCGCCACGCGTTGCCGGGGCACCCGGGGCGCGTCGCCGGTGGGCGGCAGCTCCTGCCTGCGTCGGGCGGCCCGCTGGGCGAGCGCCGCGACCAGGACCGACCCGCCGATGCCGACGATCACCGCGTACGGGGCGATCAGGTGGGCCGACACCTGCTCCGGGCTGATCGCGGTCAGCCTCGGCACGGCCAGGAAGTAGGCGACGGCCACCAGCAGCGGTCCGGCGGCACCGGAGGCGGTGGCGCCGACCCGCCGGTGGGCTGGACGTACGCCGTGGCGGGCGGCCAGTGCGCCGATCAGCAGCGCCGAGCCGAGCGAGAGGACCGCCCCGGGCCAGTAGAAGTAGTCGCGGACCCAGAACTGGGGGTTGTCCGAGCTGAGTTGCCAGATGCCAAGCTGGGCCGTGGTGAGTCCGCGACCGGCGAGCACCGAGTCGACCACGGCGACCACGGCGAGCAGCCAGAGCCAACCGGCGGTGGCGATGACGTTGGTGGCGGCGGCCCGGCACCGCAGTGCCCAGACCGCCACCAGCACTCCGACCAGTACGCCGATCGCGGCGTAGCCGGCGGCCATGTTCCGTGGGGACGGGGTGTCCGGCACCTCCGCCACCCGTGCCGGCACGGCGACCAGCAGCACGGTGATCAGGGCGCCCAGCCCGGAGGCACCGGCCAGCGCGATCCACCAGAGGCCACCGCCGTCACCGACCTCCCTCGACCCGGCGGCATGGGATCGAACGTCGTCGGACCGGACGGTGTCGGCCCGATTGTTGTCGGCCCCGACCGTCTCGGTCTGCGGGGCGGTGGCGGCCGACGGGACGGCCCCGGTGGGCGTACCGGCGTCGGGGGGCGCGATGGTCGGGCCGGATGCGGGGTGCGGGCCGGTGCGGCGGTCGCGTAGACGTTGCGCGCAGACCGCGCCGAAGATCGTCGAGGTGGCGGCGATCCAGGTGGCCCAGATCAGGCTCGCCACCCAGGCCGCGGTGCCGGCGGTTGCCTCGGTCGGTGCCCAGTTGAGAATGCCCAGGCCGTATCCGAAGCCCAGTTGGGCGGCCCCGGCGCCGGCTGCCACGCCGGCCGCGGTGGCGATCGATCCTCCCCAGCCCTGTCTGGCCATGCCGGGCAGCGTAACGTCCTGTGGTCGGTGCGGCGAGTCGTGTGCGGCACCCGGCGGTAACGGTGACGGACAGTGCTTGGCGTCGGCGACTACGGTCGTCGGTGATAGGGCGGTGGGCGGAGATGACGGACGGATCCACGGACCGGGACGAGGTGCGCTCCGGCACCGGCCCGGACCGCGCGAAGGTGGTGATCGGCGGCGGCCTCGCGGCGGCACTCCTCGCCGTCATCGGGGCGACCGGCGGATGGGTGCTGGCCGGCGACCAGAAGTCGTCGCGCGGCCCGACACTCGACGCGAGCGGCAGCCGGGCCCCGACCTCCGAAAGTTCGCCGACACCGCGCGAGCGGCCGACGACGGCAGCGACCAGCCAGTCCCCCCGGCCCGCGCCGAACCGCACCGGCCTGACGGTGCCGGAACTCGTGGGCATGGACTTCGAGGAGGCCCGGGAGGAGCTACGGGACCGAGGGCTGGGCTGGCAGTTCGTCTTCGGCAGCGGCGACAGTTCCAGCGTGCGCAGCACCGAGCCGGCCGGTGGTTCACCGGTGAAGCGGGGGACCACCGTGAAGGTCACCGTGACCGGCGCCGCACCCGAGAGTTCGGTACCGGACCTGATCGGTGACTCGTGTGGTGAGGCACGGGACGAACTCACCGACGACGGCTTCTATCCGCGTTACCCCACCGGGAGGTCCGGCACGGTCACCGCCCAGGACCCGACCGCCGGCTCCGTCGGACGATGGAACGACGTGGTCCAGATCTGGTGCGGCACGACCCCGAGCCCGGAGGCCAGCGAAGAGTCGTAGTGACGCGCGTCCGACACGCTGATGCCGGCCGATGGCCCGACGAACCGTTAGGTTGACCGTCGAGGGCCATGCCGCCCGCCGGACCGGCGGAAAGGACGTGCGATGAGCGACGACCGCCAGGAGCCGCCCGGGGACGAGTCGGACGACCGGACCCGTCCGATTCCGCCGGCCACCGGACGTCCCGACGAGACCGCTCCGCTGGACCGTACGCCCGGTGACACCGCACCCGACGCGACCGCGCCGTTGGGGCGTACGCCCGGGGAGCCCGCACCGGCGGACGCGACCGCGCCGTTGCCCCCGACGCAGCGGTCCGGCTCGCCGGCGTGGTCGGGGCGGGCGGAGGTGCCGTCGGTCCGGCCGGGTTTCGAGGGTGAGCCGGTCGGTGGCGACTGGTACCCCGACGACCAGGGGAACCGGCGCTGGTGGTTGCCGATTCTCTGGGGTGTCGTCCTGCTGCTCCTGCTCGGCCTGCTCGGTCTGGGCCTGTGGCTGGTGCGGCAGGCGTTGGACGAGGACGGGGCGACGCCACCGTCCCCGCAGCCGACGACGCAGGCGCCGCCGACCACCACGTCACCGTCGCCGACGACCCGGTCACCGTCACCACCGCCGACCACCAGCGCTGCCCCGGCACAGCTTCCGGTGCCGCCGCTGACCGGGCTCTCCGAGGCGGCCGCGCGGGCGCTGCTGGATCAGCTCGATCTCGGGTACGAGGTGGAGTACCGGCCGTCGGACCAGCCGCCGGGCACGGTGATCGCCACCGAGCCCGGTGCGGGTGAGCTGGTCGAGGCGGGCGACGAGATCAGGCTGGTGGTGGCCACCTCGAGCCCGAGCCCGTCGCCGACGACCGGTGCGCCGACCGCCACGCCGACCGTCACGGTCAGCCCGACCGCCTGAGCGCCGGTCACCACATCCGTCGTCTGGTGCCGACCAGTCCCAGCCCGGCCAGCGAGATCGCCAACCCGAACACGCCGGACCAGAACAGTGAGCGGCTGAGTTCCTGGCGGGGATCCGCACGGGTGGCGTGGGCTGTCGGCTCCGTCTCCCGGTGCGGGTCGTCGACCGACGCGGAGCCGCCGTACGCGGCGGCCGGGTCGCCACCCGGCTGGTCGGTCGTGCCGAAACCGTCCCCGCCGCCGGTCACGCCGTACGGGCCGACCGGCTCGGTCTGCACGACGGTGATCTCGGGTGCCGGGACCGGCTCGGCCAGCCGGGTGGACGAGAGGGCGGGGTCCCGGAACAGCACCAGCACGGTGGTGGCGGCACCGAGTAGCGCCATCACTCCGAAGGCGTAGGTGATGCGGGACCGATGGGGCTGTCGCGTGGGCAGATTGACCATGGCCATCCCAGGTTCAGGGCCCGGGACGCGCGGGATGGAGACTTTGCCGGGGTGGGCATACCGATTCTATGGCGTCGGCATGCCCCCACGGCGGCTGTTCGTGATGCTCAGCCGACCCGGACCGGAGTTCGGGTGACCGGCCGGCGGGCCGAGCGGACGGTGTGCGGACGAGGCTGCGGAGCGGCCTGGATCTGCTCCAGACCCGCCCGCTGGACGAAGATCGAACGCCGGTTGACCGCGTCCCCCGCCGCGTTCAACTCGTAGCCTTCGAGCCAGATCCAACCGTCGTAGGTGGGTCGGTCGAGCACCCGGATCACCCGGAACTGAATGGGTTTGCTGCGGAACTGGACACTCGCCGCGCGAGTCACGTGCAGTACGTCACCGGAGCGGGGAAGCACATGGGCTCCTGAGAGGGTTGGCCGACGGGGAAGGCCGGCGGGGCGAACGGGGGGAGATGCTGCTCCGGCGACGAGGTCGTGTCTCGTGCGCCGGTTCGTGGCGCGGGCGTTGGTCGGTGCCGGGAACGCTGGTGGCGCGCCGCTCGACCGGTGCGGGCTCAGGTGGTGTCGCCGGAGCCGCCGCCGGGGGTGGGCGGCCGGCTCCCGCGCGGGGAATCCGGGCCCGTGGCCGACGGTCGGAGGTACGCCCCGTCCGCGCCTCCGCCGTGGAGATCACGGGGGGAGACGACGTGGAGACGGTGCGTAACCCAGGTCATACGGACAGAGTGCATCAGAGAGGTGCTGCATGCAAGTTGCACGTAGACTTTTGCCAATAAGTGAGCGGCTCGCACGAAACGGCGCTTGAACGCGCGACCACCCGAGCGGCACACTGAGGAACGGTCTCGCCGCCGCGGCCGGCCGACGACCGGCACCACCCCCACGCCGCGAACGCTCGCCAGCCCCGACGGTCGCGCCCGAGGCGGGTGTCGAACCAGCGGCGCGTCGAGGCGAGAGGTGACATCGGGTGAGCGAGCGCCGCAGTCCGACCATCCGGCGGCGCCGGCTCGGCGCGGAACTGCGCCGCCAACGCGAGGCTGCCGGCATCACCATAGAAGCGGTCGCCGAGCAGTTGGAGTGCTCGGCGTCGAAGGTCTCCCGCATCGAGACCGGCCACACCTCCGCCACGCCCCGCGACGTGCGGGACATGCTCCGGATCTACGGTGTGGTCGGCGCCGAGAGCGACGAGCTGGTGCAGATTGCCCGCGAGGCGCGACAGAAGGGCTGGTGGCACCCTTACAGCACGGTGTTGGTCGGCGCGTTCGTCGGCCTGGAGGCGGCGGCCAGCTCGATCCGCGCGTACGAGCAGCAGGTGATACCCGGACTGCTGGAGACCGAGGACTACGCCAGCGCGATGATCAAGGCCGCCCGTCCGGACTTCACCCCCGAACAAGTACAGCAACGAGTGCGTGTCCGACTCGGCCGTCAGTCGTTGTTGACCCAGGATGATCCGGTCGATCTGTGGGTGGTGCTCGATGAGGCGGTGCTGAGCCGTCCGGTTGGCGGGGACACGGTCATGCGTGACCAGCTCAAACGATTGGCGGAGGTGGCCCAGCTGCCGAACGTGACGCTCCAGGTCCTGCCGTTCGAGGTGGGAGCGCACGCCGGCATGGACGGCACCTTCACGATCCTCAGCTTCCCCGAACCCGGTGATCCGGATGTCGTGTACGCGGAGAACGCCACGGGTGGGCTCTTCCTGGAGAAGAGCGACGAGCTACAGAAGTACAGCTTCATCTTCGATCACATTCGAGCAGCGGCCCGACGTCCGGAGGAGTCCGTCGAGTACATCGCGAGACTGGCAGAGGAGCCGTTGTGGAAGTGGCGACGCAGGGATTCTCCGTGGACCTGACGCAGGCGACATGGTTCAAGAGCTCGAAGAGCGGCCCGAACTGTGACAACTGCGTGGAGGTGGCGTACGTGACCGGGGCGGTCGGCGTCCGGGATTCGAAGGACAAGGCCGGTCCGGCCCTCGTCTTCGCTCCGGGGCACTGGCACGCCTTCGTCGCCGGCACCAGGGACGGCGCGTTCGGCCGGAGCTGACTGGCGGTAAGCGGTGTGAACGGTCCCCGTCCGGCTCAGCCGGACGGGGACCGTGCGTTACGGCGCCACCCCTCCGCGCCGCCAGGGCGGCTGCCGTCGCCACATCGACCGTGTCTCGTTGTACCTGTCGGTACGCGCTGGTCGACATCCTCCCGGCAGGGCGGGTAACCGAACGAGACAGGCGAGACGCAATGACAAGTATCGGATCAGAGAACATCAGCAACGGTCCCGCGAAGGCGGAGCGGTTCGGCGGTCAGTACCGCGGCGCCCGCCGGGACAGCATGTTGAGCGAGGTGCCGCCGGACGCTGAACGCGGCGGGCGGGACGTCCGGGGCGAGGCGGGCCAGTCGCAGCACGCGCCGCCGTCCCTGGACCCGAACCCGCTCACCGAGGGATCGTTCCCGCCGCCGGGCTGGCCGATGACGGAGAATCCCTCCCTGGTGGACCATCCGCTGATGCACGGGCTGATGATGGAGCTGCCGCCGCGCGGCAGCGTGCCGCCGCCCGGCTGGCTGGACCGCTGGTTCGAGGCGACCCGGGCGATCCTGGAACTGCTATACGTGCAGGGCTCGGGCCGGCTGCGCTGAGGCCGCCGTCCGCTCCGGCATGGCCAACTCGGCGAGTCGGTTGTGCCGCAGCGCATGGCGTACGCCGATGGCCGCGACGCCCAACGCCCCCACGGTGACCGCTGGTCCGGCGGCATCGGGCCCGAGGAACTGACCGGCACCGCTCGCCGCGATCAGGGCCGGCAGCAGCGCCAGCCCGGTCACCTGCAACGGCAGGCCGATCAGCGGGTGGGCGGCGGCGGCCCGCAACCCGTGCGGGGCCGGGGTTCGGGGAGCCGTGGCGAGCGTGCTGGCTCCGGCCAGCAGCCGGCGTACTCGGCGGACCGTGCAGATCGCCACCACGGCGGCGGGTACGGCGGCCAGCGTGAGTCCGCTCGCGGCTCGGTCGGCCAGGGTGGCCCCGGGAGTGCTCAGTCCGGCGATCGGCAGCGCCACCGTCAGGGCGAGCCCTGCCCCGGTCAGGCCGAGCAACCAGCCGGTGTGTCGGCGCAGTCCGCGGGCGTGGGTCATCCGGGGCAGCCCGTCCGCGAGGTATCCGGCGACCCACCAGACGGTGGCGACCGGGAGCAGGAGGGCGAGATGGCTCTGCATGCCCATCAGACTTGCCCGATTGCCGCGCTCGCGAATCCGGGCCCGCCCCCCGTTCGTCCCGTACCCGGTCCCCGTAGGGGGCCATCGCACCGGCGTGATGGGAGATCCGGCATGTTTATCTGCCTGCAGGCGCACCACTACTCTCACCTCGATCGGCATTCATCGATCAACCTGCCACGAACGGGTAGACGATCGGTGCCGGTCGGAGGGAGGTAGGAAGATGGCTCTTCCACACAGGTCCGTACTCGTCGGCCTGGCCGCGCTGGCCATGGTCGCCACGGCCACCCCGGCCATGGCGGCCGAGCCGGTCGGCACGATCAGGAGCGCCGGCGGTGCCACCGCCGTCGAGGGAAGCTACATCGTCGTGTTCAAGGACGCCGAGGTGGGCCGCAGCGCTGTCGGGTCGTCGGTGGACCGGCTGCTGCGTCGGCACGGCGGCAGCACGGCCCGCACCTACACCACGGCGGTACGCGGCGCGGAACTCCGGGTCAGCGCCAAGGCTGCGGCGCGGATCGCCGCCGACCCGGCGGTGGCGTACGTCGAGCAGAACCACACCGTCACGATCAGCGGCACCCAGGCGAACCCCCCGTCCTGGGGTCTGGACCGGATCGACCAGCGGAACCTGCCGCTGAACAACTCCTACACCTACCCGAACACCGCCTCGAACGTCACCTCGTACGTCATCGACACCGGCATCCGGACGACCCACTCCGACTTCGGCGGCCGGGCGACCTGGGGCACCAACACCGTCGACACCAACAACACCGACTGCAACGGCCACGGCACCCACGTCGCCGGTACGGTCGGCGGCACCGCGTACGGCGTCGCCAAGGCCACCCGGCTGGTGGCGGTCAAGGTGCTGAACTGCCAGGGCAGCGGCACCAACGCCGGAGTCATCGCCGGCATCGACTGGGTCACCGCGAACGCGGTCAAGCCGGCCGTCGCCAACATGAGCCTGGGCGGCGGGGCGAACACCTCGGTCGACAACGCGGTGATCAACTCGATCAACGCCGGCATCACCTACGCGGTGGCCGCCGGTAACGGCAACGCGCTCGGCCAGCGGCAGAACGCCTGCAACTACTCGCCGGCCCGGGCCGCTCCGGCGATCACCGTCGGTGCCACCCAGAACAACGACGCCGCCGCGAGCTTCTCCAACTTCGGCACCTGCGTGGACATCCTCGCGCCGGGCGTGAGCATCACGTCGGCCTGGCACACCGGCGACACCGCGACCAACTCGATCAGCGGTACGTCGATGGCCTCACCGCACGTGGCCGGCGTCGCCGCGCTGGTGCTGTCGGCCAACCCGTCGTGGACCCCGCAGCAGGTCCGGGACTACCTGGTGGCCAACTCGACCCCGAACGTGGTCACGAACGTGGGCACCGGGACCCCGAACCAACTGCTGTACGTGGTCAACGGCGACACCCCGCCGCCGACCAACGACTTCTCGGTCTCGGTGTCGCCGACCTCCGGCTCCACCGCGCCCGGCGGCTCGGTGACCGCGAGCGTGGCCACCGCCACCACCAACGGTTCGGCGCAGTCGGTGAGCCTCTCGGCGAGCGGCCTACCGTCCGGGGCCACCGCCTCGTTCAGCCCGGCCACCGTCACCTCCGGCGGGTCGTCGACGCTGACCGTCACCACCTCGGCCAGCACCCCCGCCGGCACTTACCCGGTGACGGTGACCGGCAGCGCCGCGTCCGGCAGCAAGACCGCGACGTTCTCGCTGACGGTGACCGGCAGCGGCAGCGGCGGCTGCACGGGCACCAACGGCACCGACGTGGCGATCCCAGACGCCGGCTCGGCGGTGACCAGCTCGATCACCATCGCCGGCTGCAACCGGAACGCCGCGTCGAACTCGACCGTCGCGGTGAACATCGTGCACACCTACCGTGGTGACCTGGTCGTCGACCTGCTCGCCCCAGACGGGTCGTCCTACCGCCTGAAGAACAGCAGCATCCTCGACGGCGCGGACAACGTGATCGCCACCTACACGGTGAACCTCTCCACCGAGGCGGCGAACGGCACCTGGCGGCTCCAGGTGCGGGACGTCTACAGCGGAGACACCGGCTACGTGAACACCTGGACGCTGACCCTCTGACGTCCGCAACGGCATCGGGCCCCCGGGCATCACGCCAGGGGCCCGGTGGTCGTTCGACGCCTCGGTCAGACCGCGAACGTGCTCGGACGCTCGGTGGCCGGGGCCGGCGGCTGGGCCTTCCACAGCCCGGTCTTCTGCGCGAACAGCCGGCCGAGGTACGCCGGGTTGAGGATCACGTAGCGGCGCCAGAGCCGCTTCGGCTCCAGCCCGAGCCGCCAGAACCACTCCAGCCCGGCCCGCTGCATCCACGGCGGCGGCTGACGCAGCAGACCGGCGTGGTAGTCGAAGGCCGCGCCGACCGCCATCATCGGCATGTCCAGCAGCGGACGCATCGCGTACGTGAATACCTCCTGGCGCGGGCAGCCGAGCCCGACCAGGACGAGTCGGGCGCCGCTGGCCTTGATCCGGTCGGCGATCTCGACGTCCTCGCCCGGCTGCACGGCGCGGAACTTCGACGCCTCCACCCCGGCGATCTTCAACGCCGGGAACATCCGCTCCAGCTCCGGGATCAGCCGGGCCAGCGTCTCGTCGGTCGAGCCGTACAGGTAGACCGGCAGGCCCTCGTCGGCGAAGCGGGAGAGCACGTGCAGGGTCAGCAGCGGCCCGTACACCCGGTCAGTGAGGCCGGCGCCGTGCAGCAGGTTCAACGCCCAGCGCACCGGCTGGCCGTCCGGGGTCACCACGTCGAACGAGTTGAGTCGGGCGTTGTGGGGCGGGTCCAGCACACCGGTCATCACGCCGTGCACGGCCAGCGCGGTCAACGCCATCGGACGACGGTCCTGCGCGGCGGCCACCACCCGCTCGGTCGCCTCGGCGTAGGTCGTGGCGTCGACGAGCACGCCGAGGACGTTCTTCTTGGTCATGCTCCCGGCACCCACTTGTCCACGTTGGCCTCGTAGATCTCACGCATGATCATGGGTACGTCGTAGACCTGCTTCCAGTCCGGGTAGTCGGCCTGGAACGCCTCGTTGGAGCCGATCCACCACTTGTGGTCGCCGACCCGGTTGGCCTCGACGTACTCCGAGATCATCTCTTGCCCGGTGATCCGCTCGGCCTCGGTGAACGCCTCCCGCATGGAGGTGTTGGAGTGCCGGCCGCCGCCGAGGTTGTACACCGCCGCCGAGCGCGGGTTGCGGAAGAACGCCTCGAACGCGGAGACCACGTCCGAGCTGTGGATCGCGTCCCGCACCTGCTTGCCCTGGTAGCCGTAGATCTTGTACGTCCGGCGCTCCATGTTGCAGCGCATCACGTACGCCAGGAAGCCGTGCAGTTCGGTGGCCGAGTGGGCCGGGCCGGTCAGCGTCCCGCCCCGGAAGCAGGCGGTCCTCATGTCGAAGTAGCGGCCGTACTCCTGCACCATCACGTCGGCGGCGACCTTGGAGGCGCCAAAGATGGAGTGCAGGCAGGCGTCGATCGACATGTCCTCGCGGATGCCCTGCTCGTACGGGTGGCCCGGCTCGATCTCCCAGCGGGTCTCCAGCTCGACCAGGGGCAGGCTGTTCGGCCGGTCGCCATAGACCTTGTTCGTCGAGCAGTGGATGACCGGCGCCTCCACGCAGTGTTCCCGGACGCTCTGCAGGACGTTCAGGGTGCCGGCGGCGTTCACGTCGAAGTCGGTGAACGGGTCACGCACCGCCCAGTCGTGCGAGGGCTGCGCGGCCGTGTGGATGACCACGGCGACGTCCCGGCCGTACCGCTTGAAGAGCGCGCCGAGCGCGCTGCGGTCGCGGATGTCGATGCTGTGGTGCGAGTACCTCTCACCCAGCTCGTCGGTCAGCCGGCGGACGTTCCAGGCGGTGGACGCCTCCTCGCCGAAGAACTCCTGCCGCATGTCGTTGTCGATGCCGACGACGTCGAGACCGAGGCCGGCGAAGTGCCGGACCGCCTCGGAGCCGATCAGCCCGCCCGAACCGGTCACGAATGCGACACTCACATGCCACTCCTGGTGCGTCGGAGGCAGAAACCATCGGAGCATAGCGTGACGTTTGGTACGCCTCGATACGGAGCGAGGGCCCCGCGTCGCCGCGGAGCCCTCGTCTGTGGTGGGGAAGGGGGGAGTTGAACCCCCACGCCCTTTCGGGCACACGGACCTGAACCGTGCGCGTCTGCCATTCCGCCACTTCCCCGTGGCATGACCTCGGACAGCGTAGCCCGGGCCGGCTCCACCGTCTCCGGCGGACCTCGGCAATGCTACGTGACCTTCGGTCGTTACCGCGAATGGCATTCGCTGCTTCCAGCGGTTACCGTTCGTGGCGGACGAAAGAGTAGCACGACGATTAGAGGCCGTCCGAACGGGCTGTGGCCTGCTGGCCGAGCGGCGTGTGAGCTGCGTGCGCTCTGGACGGATACCATCATGTCCTCGGGACCCGAGGAGGAGCCGGTGAGCGTGCTGCAACGCTTCGAGAAGCGTCTGGAAGGCCTGGTCGAAGGGGCCTTCGCCAAGGTCTTCAAGGGGGTCGTGCACCCCGTGGAGATCCTCAACGCCATGCAGCGAGAGGCCGAGGCGCACAAGGCCATCCTGGCCGGTGGGCGCACGTTGGTGCCGAACCGCTACGTGATCGATCTCTCGCCCTACGACCACAGTCGGCTGGCGCCGTACGCCGCCGCGCTGGCCCAGGAGTTGGCCCAGTCGCAGGCGGAGTTCATCGGCGAGCAGGCCTGGACGGTCTACGGCGACGTGATCGTCGAGATCGAGCGCGGTGAAGGGCTGGACACCGGCATGTTCCGGGTCACCGCCGAGGTCTACACCGGTGGCGAGGTCGCCCCGGTCTCGGCGCCCGGCGGCGGGTACGACGCCGGGCCGCCTGGATACCCCTCGTACGACCAGGGCGGCGGCTACGGCCCTCCGCAGGGGCACGGTGGTGGCCGCAACGTCCGGCTGGTCTCCGGTGACGGCCGCACCTACCCGCTCCAGATGGGCTCGACCGTGATCGGTCGGGGCGACCAGGCCAACCTGCGTCTGCCCGACGTCGGCATCTCCCGGCGACACGCCCGGCTGGACTTCGACGGCGGCCAGGTCGTGCTGACCGATCTCGGCTCGACCAACGGCACGATGGTCAACGGCCAGCGGGTCTCCGCCGTGGCGCTGAACCCCGGCGACATGATCCAGCTCGGTACGACCACCCTGACCTTCCGCGTGGACGGCTGACCCGCCTTGCCGGAACTCGTCATCACCGTCGCCCGGTTCGGATTCCTCGTCCTGTTGTGGATCTTCGTGTTCACGGTGGTCGGTGTCATCCGTCGGGACCTGTTCGCGGGGGCCCGTTCGGGTCGGCTGGTGGCCGCACCCCGGGCGGTCGGCGCCTCGACCGGTCAGGCGACGGCGAAGCCGGCGAAGGTGAAGCGGGGACGGGCGGCACACCAGCTCGTGGTGACCGCGGGGCAACTGGCCGGCACCCGGATCACGCTGGGCGAGGCACAGATAACCATCGGTCGGGCCGAGGACTCCACCCTCGTCATCACCGACGACTACGCCTCCGCGCGACACGCCCGACTCGTACCGCGCGACGGGCAGTGGTTCGTCGAGGATCTCGGCTCGACTAACGGGACGTACCTCGATCGCGCTAAGGTCACCGGACCGACCCCCGTTCCCCTCGGCGTGCCGATCCGGATCGGCCGCACCTCTCTCGAATTACGGCCATGACTCTGACCCTGCGCTATGCGGCCCACAGCGACCGCGGTCTGATCCGTGACGGTAACCAGGATTCCGTCTACGCCGGACCGCGGCTTCTCGCCGTCGCCGACGGCATGGGCGGCATGGCCGC
This sequence comes from Micromonospora sp. NPDC023869, assembly GCF_055559695.1. Taxonomy (NCBI): domain Bacteria; kingdom Bacillati; phylum Actinomycetota; class Actinomycetes; order Micromonosporales; family Micromonosporaceae; genus Micromonospora; species Micromonospora sp. NPDC023869. Next base: position 919,586 of record NZ_JBVHKD010000001.1, on the reverse strand, counting down.
CGGTGACGTCGCCAGCAACATCGTCATCGGTGCCATGGCGCCGCTCGACGAGGACGTCCCCGGTGACGCCCTCGTCGACGCGTTGCGTTCTGCCGTGAGCACCGCCAACCAGCAGCTCCGCGACACCGTGGAGGCCAACCCACAGCTGGAGGGGATGGGCACCACGCTCACCGCGACCCTCTTCTCCGGCAGCAAGCTGGGCATGGTCCACATCGGTGACTCGCGGGCCTACCTCCTGCGCGACGGCGAGTTCGCGCAGGTCACCAAGGACGACACCTACGTCCAGATGCTCGTCGACGAAGGCCGGATCAGCCCGGAGGAGGCGAGCAGTCACCCCCAGCGCTCGCTGCTCACCCGGGCCCTGGACGGCCGGGACATCGACCCCGAGTACTCCGTGCGCCAGGTGCTCACCGGTGACCGCTACCTGATCTGCTCCGACGGACTCTCCGGCGTGGTCAGTGCGGAGACCATCGCCGAGACCATGCGCGAGTACACCGATCCGCAGCAGTGCGTCGAGCGACTCGTGCAACTCGCTCTGCGCGGCGGCGGCCCGGACAACATCACGGTGATCATCGCGGACGCCACCGACCGGGACATCGTCGAGGCGGCGCCGATCGTCGGCGGCGCGGCGGCCCGCGACCGTGGCATGGCGACCTCGGCCGACGTCTCCACCCCGGCCGCCCGGGCCTCGGCGCTCTCCGCCCCCCGCCCGGCCGTTCCGGAGGAGCCCGCCGGCAACGGCGACGACGAGCCGGAGGCCCGTCGCCGCCCGCTGCGCGCGCTGGCGATGACGACCGCCCTGGCGGTGATCCTCGGCGGCAGCCTCTACGGCGGGTACACCTACACCCAGCGGCAGTACTACGTCGGCGCCACGCAGGACGGCCAGGTGGCCGTGTTCCGTGGCATCCAGGGCCAGATCGCCGGGATGGACCTCTCCACGGTCCACTCCGAGAGCAGCGCCCAGCTCGACGATCTCACCCTCGCCGCGCAGGAGCAGGTCAAGCAGGGCATTCCGGCCAAGAGCGAGCCGGACGCGGCACGCCGGCTGGCCGAGCTGACGGTGGACAGCCCCACCAACGTCAACCTCAAGCCGGTCTGCCCGCCCACCACGAGCCCGCCCCCGAGTCCGACTCCCGACGCGGGCGAGCCCTCGCCGGCACCGGAAGCGCCGAGCGGCTCGCCGAGCCCGGTCGGCAGCGCGTCGGTGTCCGCCACGGGCACCTCCGCGACCCCACCGGCGCGCCCGTCCGACAACGGGGCGGCGGTCCTGCCCACCGGTACGCCCGACGCCCCGCCCGACACCTTCTCGCCCACCGTCGACCCGGCGGCCTGCCGGTCGCCCGAGTAGGCACCGGCACCCGAACCGAGGACGATCGTGACCGCAGCGGCCACCCCGGCAACCTCGCCCGCCAGTGCGGGCGAGCGTTCCGGCGTACGCCAGGCCCGGTCCCGGCGTAACGCCGAGCTGTCGCTGCTGTTACTGGCGATGGCCCTGGTCGCGGCGTACGGGGCGATGGTCGAGGCGAACGTGCTCGACACGGTCACCCCGACCTTCTGGGTGCCGGCCGCCGCGCTCACCGCGGTGTTCCTCGGCATGCACCTGGTGATCCGGTTCCTGGCACCCTTCGCCGACCCGGCCCTGCTGCCGGCGGTGGCCCTGCTCAACGGGCTCGGCGTCGGCTTCCTGCACCGGCTGGACCTGGCCCGGGCGGCCCCCGAGGACCGGGTCGACATGGCCACCTTCGCGGGCACCGGTGGGCGGCAGTTGGCCTGGACGCTGGTCTCGGTGATTCTCGCCGCCGGGCTGCTGGCCATCATGCGCGACCACCGCTCGATCTCCCGGTACGCGTACACCCTGGGCCTGGCCGGCATCGTGCTGGTCATGCTGCCGGCCGTACTGCCGGCCAGCATCTCCGAGATCAACGGTGCCAAGCTCTGGGTCCGGATCGGCAGCTTCTCCATCCAGCCCGGCGAGTTCGCCAAGCTCGCCCTGTTGGTCTTCTTCGCCTACTACCTGGTCCGCAAGCGCGAGGTGCTCTCGCTGGCCAGCCACCGGTTCCTCGGCATCGACTTCCCGCGTGGTCGCGACCTGGGCCCGGTGCTGGTGGTCTGGGTGATCAGCCTGCTAGTCCTGATCTTCGAGAAGGACCTCGGCACCTCGCTGCTCTACTTCGGCATGTTCGTGGCGACGGTGTACATCGCCACCGAACGGGTCAGTTGGCTGCTCATCGGTCTGGTCCTCTTCTTCGGCGGCGCCTACCTCGCGTACGTGCTCGGGGAGCAGTTCGGTGGACCGTTCGCGAACTTCTACGTGCGGGCGGAGATCTGGCTCGACCCGTTCGCCGAGCCGTACGACTCCGGCTACCAGTTGGTGCAGGGGCTGCTCGCGCTCGGCACCGGCGGGATGTTCGGCGCCGGACCGGGCGGCGGTCAACCGCTGCTGCTGCCGGAGGTACAGAACGACTTCATCTTCGCCGGCATCGGCGAGGAGATCGGTCTGTTCGGTCTCTCCGCGCTGCTGGTGATCTATCTGCTGATCGTGGAGCGCGGGCTGCGGGCCGCCATCGCCGTCCGCGACTCCTTCGGCAAGCTGCTCGCCGGTGGTCTGGCCTTCACCCTCGCGCTCCAGGTCTTCGTGATCGTCGGCGGCATCAGCGGGCTCATCCCGCTGACCGGTCAGACCACCCCGTTCCTCTCCGCCGGTGGCTCGTCGCTGATGGCGAACTGGCTGCTGGTCGCGGTGCTGCTGCGGGTCTCCGACGCCGGGCGCCGCCCGGTGACCGGGGTCGGCGGCAAGGTGAACCGTCCGTCCGGCGGGCCGCCCGAGCAACTGCACGGTGCCCCCACGGAGGTGATCAAGCCGTGAACGCACCCCTGCGCCGGGTCGGCGTCGTCGTCATCGTTCTGTTCGCCCTGCTCTTCGCCAACCTGAACTGGATCCAGGCGTACAAGGCCGACGAGTACCGCACCAGCGACTACAACGGCCGGGTCCAGGTCGCCGAGTACGAACGCCGTCGCGGCAACATCGAGGCGGGCGGCACCGCCCTGGCGGTCAGCAAGGAGACCGAGGGCGAGCTGAAGTTCCTGCGGACCTATCCGGGCGGGGCGAAGTACGCCCACGTGCTCGGCTACAAGCCGGTCAACCTCGGCGACACCGGGATCGAGCGCTCCGAGAACGACTTCCTCGCCGGCACCAGCGACCAGCTCATCGCCAACCGGATCAAGGACATGTTCACCGGCGACCGCACCGCCGGTGGAAACGTGCTGCTCACCCTCTCCCGGGGGGCCCAGGACGTCGCGTACGACCAGATGCGCAACAACAACCGGGGGGTGAAGAAGGGCGCGGCGATCGCCATCGACCCGAAGACCGGGGCGGTGCAGGCGCTGGTCTCCATGCCCAGCTTCGACCCGAACCCGCTGGCCAGCCACAACACCAGCGAGGCGACCAAGGCGTACAACGAGCTGGAGCAGGACCCGCAGCGTCCGCTGCGCAACCGGGCGCTGGCCGAGGTGCTGCCGCCGGGCTCCACGTTCAAGATGGTGGTGGCCGCCGCCGCGCTGGAGAACGGGATCGGCAAGGACACCAACATTCCGGCCGGGCCCAGCTACACCCCACCGACCTCCGGCGAGGCGATCACCAACGCGGTGCCGTCGATCTGCCCGCAGTCCCAGGTCACCCTGATGAAGGCGGTCACCGACTCCTGTAACACCGGTTTCGCCAAGCTCGGTGTGCAGCTCGGCCCGGACGTGATCAAGGAGAAGGCCCGGCAGTTCGGGTTCGAGCAGGAGGACCTGACCGTCGGCCGGCTCGGCGAGGGCGGCCAGGCGGTGGCCGCCAGCCGTACCGGCGACATGCAGAACCCCGACGGCGGGGCCGACCCGGCGGCGCTGGCCCAGTCCTCCATCGGGCAGCGCGACGTGCGGATGAGCCCCCTGGAAGGGGCGATGATCGCCGCCGCGGTCGCCAACCAGGGCAGCCAGATGCGGCCCTACCTGGTACGCCAGCTCCTCGGACCGGACCGTACCACCGTCTACGACCCGGCCCAGCCGCGTGAACTGCGCCGCCCGGTCAGCCGTGAGGTCGCCGCCGACCTGCGGGACATGATGGTCAGCGTGGTGGAGAACGGCACCGCCCGTTCCGCACAGATCAACGGCTACACCGTGGGCGGCAAGACGGGTACCGCCCAGTCGGCGCCCGACCGGCCCGACCACGGCTGGTTCATCGGTTTCGCCATCGACTCCAACGGGGAACCGGTCTCGGCGGTCTGCGTGCTGCTCGAAGAGGCCGGCAGCGGCGGCAGCGCAGAGGCGGCCCGGATCTCCGGGCAGATCATGCGCGCCGTCATCGCCGACCGTGGGGGGCGTTGACATGCTCAGTCCGGGAGTTCAGCTCGGTAACCGGTACCGTCTCGACGAGCGCATCGCCAGCGGTGGCATGGGCGACGTCTGGCGCGGCCTGGACCAGGTGCTCGGCCGTACGGTCGCGGTGAAGAGCCTGCTCCCGGCGCTGCTGGACGAGCCCGGTTTCGCCGAGCGGTTCCGGGGCGAGGCCCGCACCATGGCGACGATCAACCACCCGGGTGTGGTCGACGTCTACGACTTCGGCAACGACCAGCAGATCGCCTTCCTGGTGATGGAGTACGTGGAGGGCGACCCGCTCTCGGCCACGCTGAGCCGGGTCGGTCGACTCACCCCGGCCCGGACGATGGCGTTGGTGGCGCAGGCCGCCGACGCGCTGCACGCGGCCCACCTCAAGGGGATCGTGCACCGGGACGTGAAGCCCGGCAACCTGCTGGTCCGGCCCAACGGCACGCTGGTGCTGACCGACTTCGGCATCGCCCGCTCGGAACTCGTCGGCCAGCTCACCGCCGCCGGTTCGGTGCTCGGCACCGCCTCGTACATCTCGCCCGAGCAGGCCACCGGCCAGGTCGCCACCCCCGCCTCGGACGTGTACGCCCTCGGCGTGGTCGCGTACCAGTGTCTCGCCGGCCGCCGGCCCTTCGAGGGCGACAACCCGCTCGACATCGCCATGCGGCACGTGCGGGAGACCCCGCGACAGTTGCCGTCCGACATCCCGCCGCAGGTCTGCGCCCTGGTGGAGCGGGCCATGGCGAAGGACCCGAAGGACCGCTGGCAGAGCGCCGCCGCGCTGGCCGGGGTGGCCCGGCAGCTCAAGACGGCGCTGTCCCAGCAGGCGCGTGCGGGTGGGCAGAACGCCAACCCGATCTCGGCCGCCCCCGCGTCGCCGGCTCCGGGACGCGCCCCGGTGCCGACGCCGCAGCCGCCCCGTCCTCCGGCGGCACCGCACTCGACACCGGCCGGTCGCCCTCCGGCCGTCAACCACCGGCCGCCGGTGTCGCCGATGGCGGCCCGCCCCCCGGCGGCGCAACCACTGCGCCCCACGACCGTCGCCCCGGCCGTGCCGGCGATGCCGGTCGGTCGACCGATGCCACCGCCCAACAACTACCCGCGTGCCGCCGCCGCGCCGCCCGGCTACCAGCCACGACCGGCTCCGCCACAGCAGGTGCCCGGACGGTCGCGCTCCGGAGTCCTGTTTCTGGCAGTGATGCTGGGCGTACTGGTCCTGCTCTGTTCCGGCGTGATTTCCTACAACGTGCGACTGAAGAACAGCTCCGACCTGCCGGTCGGGGTCCCCGTGCAAGCGGTGTCGTCCGTCGTGCCAGGGCACGACGGACGAGACGATCCGGCCGGTACGGCGTACCGTCGACTGGATCAGCCCCGCGTGGGCGGCCACGAGACGACGAGTGAAGGACGACGGACGCGATGACAGCGCAGGCCCGCCTGCTCGGTGGCAGGTACCAGGTCGGCGAGCTGCTCGGATATGGCGGCATGGCCGAGGTGCATCGCGGTCGCGACCTGCGTCTCGGTCGGGACGTCGCGATCAAGATGCTCCGGACCGACCTGGCTCGGGACGCCACCTTCCAGATGCGTTTCCGGCGGGAGGCGCAGAACGCCGCCTCGCTCAACCACCCGGCCATCGTCGCGGTCTACGACACGGGTGAGGAACAGGCGCCGACGGGCGAAACCCTTCCGTTCATCGTGATGGAGTTCGTCAACGGGCGAACCCTCAAGGAGGTGCTCGGCGCCGAGGGCCGGCTACAGCCCCGTCGGGCGCTGGAGATCTCCGCCGACATCTGCGCGGCGCTGGAGTTCAGCCACCGGCACGGCATCATCCACCGCGACATCAAGCCCGGCAACGTGATGCTCACCCAGACCGGCCAGGTCAAGGTGATGGACTTCGGTATCGCCCGGGCCCTGGCCAGCGGTGCCACCACGATGACGCAGACCAGCGCGGTCATCGGCACCGCCCAGTACCTCTCCCCGGAACAGGCGCGCGGCGAGGCCGTGGACGCCCGCTCCGACGTGTACGCCGCCGGCTGCGTCCTCTTCGAGCTGGTCTGCGGCCACCCGCCGTTCGTCGGTGACAGCCCGGTCAGCGTCGCGTACCAACACGTGCGGGAGACTCCGCCGACGCCGAGCGACCTGAACCCGGACGTCAACCCGGCGGTCGACGCGATCGTGCTCAAGGCGCTGTCCAAGAACCCGCTCAACCGTTACCAGAGCGCCGGTGAGATGCGTGCCGACATGCTCCGGGCGGCGGCCGGTCGGCCGGTGATGGCGACGCCGGTGCTGCGCGAGGACGAGACCGTCGCGATGGCACCGTCCCCGGGCTACTCGGCAGGTGCCACCCAGACGCGACAGATCCCCGCCCGGGTCGGCGACCCGCGCCAGCGGCGCGCCTCGTCCTGGCTGATCGCCATGTTCGCCGGGCTCGGCGTGCTCGCGGTGATCGCGCTGGTCGCCGCTCTGTTGCTGAACCAGCGCGATGACGAGGACACTCCGGTGCCCACCCTCACCGGGCTCAGCCAACAGGACGCATTCGCCCAGATCGAGCAGAACGGCCTCACCGCAGCGCTCGGCGACCCCGTCCTCTCCTCCGACTGCACGAAGGGCGCCGTGGTCAGCCAGACCCCGGCCGCCGGCGAACGGGTGCAGCCGAACAGCACGGTGACCGTGCAGATCTGCGACGGCAAGCCGGTGGTGACCATCCCGTCCGTGGTCGGTGGCACCCGTGAGTTCGCCGAGCAGCAGCTTGAGGAGCTGAAGCTCGACGTGGAGGTCAAGCAGGACGACAACGCCGCGCCCGAGGGCCAGGTGCTGGCGATCGATCCGGGCGCGGGCGAGCGGGTGGAGGAGGGGACCAAGGTCACTCTCACCGTCTCCAGGGGCAACGTGGTCCGGGTGCCTGACGTCGCGAACCTCACCGAGGACGAAGCGCGGAAGAGGCTGCGGGACGCGGGCTTCGAGGTCCGGGTCCAGACCGGTCGTGCGGTGCCTGCGGACCAGGCCGGTCGGGTGCTCAACCAGGATCCGAACGCCAACAGCCAGCGCACCAAGGGCAGCCGGGTGACGATCACCATCTCCGTCGAGGAGGAAGAGGAGGACCCGGAGCCGTCGCAGACGCCGCCGACCGGTACCCCGCCGACCACCCCGCCGCCGGATGAGGACGACGACGGTGGTGGCAGCGGTGGCAGCGGTGGCGGCGGCCAGGTCATGCCGACGCCGGGCTTCCCGCCGTTCCGGTTCCCCGGCGAGTGACCGACCCGGCCCCCGCCGCCCCGGTGCGGTGGCGGCGCCGCCTGATCAAGGTCGCCGCCCTCGTCGCCGTCGCACTGCTGCTGGTGAGCGTGCCGTGGCTCTGGACGACGGTGTCCGCGCGCGGACACGTCTACACCGAGGCCGACGCGCCGAGCGCCGACGTGGTGATCGTCCTGGGCACGGCGATCACCGAGAACGGACAGCGACCCGGCATCCGGCTCGCCGGACGTCTGGAGACCGCCGCCGAGCTGGTGCAGAGCGGACGGGCCCGGGTGGTGCTGGTGTCGGGTGACGGCGGCGGAACGTCCGGGGACGAGCCGGCGGCGATGGCCGAGCACCTGACCGGGCCGCTCGGTGTCGACCCGCAGCGCGTCGTCACCGACCCGCACGGCCTCGACACGTACGACAGTTGCCTGCGGGCACGGGACGTCTACGGGATCGAGCGGGCCCTGATCGTCACGCAGTCCTACCACCTGGACCGTGCCGTGACACTCTGCCGACATCTCGGCATCGACACCGACGGGGTCGCCGCCCGCTGCACCGGCTGCGGATCGAGCCTGCTGGCGCAGAAGGCGGCCCGTGACTACCTGGCCAGCGGCAAGGCGGTCCTGGACGCGGTTCGCCGCCGACCACCTGCGGTCAGCTCGCCCGCCGACCCGAGCGTCACCGAGGCCCTGCGTCGGTGACCGTTTCGGCACCCTGGGCGGGCGGGTCACCCGCTTCGGCCCGGGCCGGGCGGTCGGTGACCGTTTCGCTGGTCGGGCGGGCCGGTGTCAGGTCGTGGCGAAGGCGGCGCGGCGGCGGGTGTCGACCTCGGCGGCCAGCGCGGGGGCACGGTCCAGCGCCTCCCGGTAGCCGCAGCCGGCCAGCCAGTTCGCCAGCATCAGGTGGCCGCCCTCGGTGAGCACCGACTCCGGGTGGAACTGCACGCCCTCGATCGGCAGCGTCCGATGCCGCATCGCCATCACCACGCCGGACTCCGTCCGGCCGGTGACCTCCAGCTCCTCCGGCAGCGTCTCGGGCAGGACGGCGAGGGAGTGGTAGCGGGTCGCGGTGAACGGGTCGGGCAGCCCGGCGAGTACGCCGATCGAGTCGTGGCGTACCTCCGAGGTCTTGCCGTGCAGCAGCTCCGGAGCGCGGGCGACGGTGGCGCCGTACGCCTCGCCGATCGCCTGGTGACCGAGGCAGACGCCGAAGATCGGGATCTCGCCCGCGTACCGGCGGATCACGTCGAGGCAGATGCCGGCCCGGTCGGGACTGCCCGGCCCGGGCGAGAGCAGGATGCCGTCGGCACCGACCCGGCCCACCTCCGCCACGTCGATCTCGTCGTTTCGCCGCACCTCGCACTCGACGCCGAGCTGGCCGAGGTACTGCACCAGGTTGAAGACGAACGAGTCGTAGTTGTCGATCACCAGGACGCGCATCGGCCTCACTCGTCTTCGTCCGGCGGCGGGGTGTTGTTCCGGTCGGTGTCGTACGGCAGGTCGTGCTCGTCACCGGGCGGGGCGTCGTCCTGCGGGTCCTCGCCGGGCACCACGTCGCTACCGGGTACGCCGGGACCGTCGTCCTGCTGGGTGACCTGGACGTCCTCCCCGGTGAACGGGAGCAGCGGCCCGGCCCAGGGGAAGACCACGTACCAGAGCAGCGCCACCGCGGTGGTGGCGAGCAGCAGGCTGCCGACGAGTTTGCCGGGCAACCCGAAGGGCAGCTTGCGCCAGATCCAGCCGTACATCGTCAGGCTCCCAGCTCCGCCGGGCGCCCCTCGGCCTTCGGCTGCGTACGGGTCAACTCGGCGTGGACGATCAACCGCTCGTAGTTGTCGAACTTGGGATTGCAGGTGGTCAGGGTCAGCATCCGCTTGGACGGTCGGGCTCCCGGCCGCCCCGGTACGGGTGCGACCACCTCCACCTGGGACGGCTTCACGATGTGGTTCTCGGTGACCTGGTAGACGTACCACTCGTTGCGGCCCTCGACCACGATGGCGTCACCGTCGCGCAGCTCGTCCAGTCGCCAGAAGGTGGCCCGGTTGCGGTGCCCGGCAACGGAGAAGTTACCGACCTGACCGGGCAGGGCGCTCTCCGGGTAGTGCCCCGGCGCGTACCGGATGTCCTCCTGGCGGACACCCTCGACGACGATCCACTCCTTCTCGAACTTGGGGATGTAGAGCCCGGCGATCGGCTTGCCGTTGACCGGCGGCTTCGGGGACGCGGACGGCGAGGCGCTGGCCGAGGGGGCCACCGTCGGGTCGCCCTCGGGCCCCCACGCCTGCGCGAGCTGCTGGCTCAACTCGCCCTGGTGCGCGTCGACGATCGCCGACTTGCCCCAGATCTCGTAGCCGGCGAAGAGGAGCACCACCAGGCCGAAGGTGATCAGCAGCTCGCCGCTGAACCGCAGGCCGGTGCGGACCCGGGACCACGCGGACGGTCGGGTCAGCTCGGAGTAGACGCTCTTGTAGCCCTCACCGGTCTGGTGCGGCCGGAGTTGCACCACCCGGTCACCCCGTCGCGGCTTGGGAGGCTCGGCACCCGGGGCGGCACCGTCAGCGGGGTCGTCGGTCTTCGGCGGTCGGGGCACGGCCCCCATCAGGGCGGTGGAGTCCATCGCGGGCGGTGTGCTCGGCCGGGTGCCGGTGATCGCGGGGATCAGGGCGGTGGCACCCGGGTCGGCCGACGGCCCGCCGCCCGACCGGGAGCCGGTGGAGGCCCCGCCGGCCGGCGACAACGCCGGGGTGTTGCCGGTCGGCGACGATGCGGGGGTGTTGCCGGTCGGCGGCGATGCCGAGGCACCGCGCGTCGGCGACGAGGGCATGCCGCCGGCCGCAGAGGGCGTGGAAGCCCCGCCGGTCGTCGGCGACGTGGGCGTGCCGCCGTTCGGGGAGGCGGCGGAGCGGGCCGGGCCGCCGATCGCCGGCATCAGTGCCGTCGGCCCTTCACCCGACCAGCTCTGCTCGGTGGGCTGCCCCGAGGGCGGGGCGTCGCGGCCGTCCCGGTTGTCCGTCCGCCATGCCGCAGGCGGCTGCGGGCCCGTGGGCTGCGACGTCGGGTGCTGCGACATCGGGTGGTGCTGCGATGCCGGGTGGTGCGGGGAGCTGGGCTGCTGGCGGGCGGGCCCCGACGGCGGGACCTGCCCGGGCTGCGCACCGTGCCGCGCCTGCGCCGGGTCGAGGCCGTGCCGGGCGAACGGCGGCTGTCCCGATCCGGTAGGCGGAGTCTGGGCGGGCGGGTGACCGGGCTGCGGCGTGGCCGGTCGCACCGGGCCGGCGTCGGGCCGGGTCTGTCCGGTCGCCGGTCGTCCCTGGGCGCCACCGGGCGGCGAGTGGCGCGCCGCCTCCCCGGCGGACCAGGCCGAGGAGGCACCCGGGCCGTTCGCCTGCGGCCCAGGACCGCCGGAAGCGGTGCCGTCAGGTGGGGTGGGCGCGGCGGGGCGTCGAGCCTCGAAGGCTCCGCGCCACGGGGTCGGCTCGACGGGGATGTCCGGCTCGCTGGAGGGCAGGGGTACGCCGTTCCACTGCCCGGCGCCGGCCGGGCTCTGCCGTCGACCGGGTCCGTCGACCGGCGGCACGCTCGGCGACGGGCCCCACCGACCCGGCGACCGCTCCTGGCTCGGCGACCGCTCCTGGCTCGGACCGGCGTCCCTGCGACCGGGTGCTTCGGAGTCACCCTGGCCGGCAGTTGCGCCGAAGCGAGGGTCCGGTCCACTGCTTGCCGGGGCGGAGGTGTCCCACCGGCCGGGCGTGGTGTTCCAGCGACCGGCCGGGCCGGCGGGCTCTCCGGACCGGGTGTCGGGGGGCCCGGACGGCCGATTGTCGGGCGAGACCGGCGGACGGCGCTCGGGCCCGGCCGACGACCGGGTGTCGGGCGTGGCGTGGCGACGGCTGTCAGGAGTGGCCAGGTGGCGGCTGTCCGGCGTGGCCGGGTGGCGGCTGTCGGGCCTGGCTGGGTGGTGACTGTCCGGCGTGGCCGGGTCCGGCCGCTCGATCTTGGGCAGGAAGGCGGTGGGTTCGTCGGCCTGGTCGCGGTGCCGCCCGTCGGGGTGCGGACTCACTGCGCACTCACTGCGGCACCGTCGCCGATCGTAGGGTGGTGGAGTCCTCGAACGCGGGCACGGTGACGGTGCCGGAAAGCTCCTGGTAGCCGAGCTGGTAATTGTCGACCGCGTCCCTGAACCACCGGACTCCCTCGGAAGCGGCGAGGGCCTGCCGCAGTGCGGCGGGGTCGCCAATTGCTACGATCTTGAACGGAGGGGAGTACACCCGGCCGTGCAGCAGCAGGGTGTTACCCACGCAGCGTACCGCGCTGGTCGCCAGGACGCGGACGTTCATGATTGACATGGCCTCCGCGCCGCCGGCCCACAACGCGTTCACCACTGCTTGGACGTCACCCTGGTGTACGACCAGGTCGTCGTTGGTGGCCCCGTCGGGCAGGTTGTTGAGCCGGGGCGCGTCGTCGAGCACGACGGTCATCCCCGAGCCGGTCAGCTCGGTGAAACCGGCGGTGGCAAGGCTGGCGGTGCCGCGTTCCTGCTGCTCCCGGATCGGCCCGTCAGAGTCGGCGAGGTCGGCCGTACGGCTCTCGACCTCTTTGCGCAGCGTCGCGGCGCGCTCCTCGTTCGCCGCCACCTGGGCGCGGCGGTCCTCGATGAGTTCGGTGAGCTGGGGGCGTCGGTCCTCGCGCAGGTTCGTGCCGCCCGCGGTGGTGGCGGTGGTGGTGAAGAGCAGGCCGGCCGCGGCGGCGATCAGCGGTACCCCGATCGACCAGCCCGGACGGCGCTGACGCGGCCGGCGGGGCAGCAACCCGGCGACGAGTCGTCGCAGCGCTTTCTGCCACGACGCTGCGCCGGACGTGTACTCCACGGCCGTTCCCCCTTGTCCTCCGGCTCCGGCACCCGTGGGGTGCGGCGGAGCGACGGTCGCCCGCCCGTCCGATTCTCCGATGCCGGGCATCGGTCTGGCCTCATCCGTGGATTGGACGGGCCTTCCGGACTACGCTAGCTGTCGAACATTATTGGCCATGGACCGTCGCCCTCGCGCCCGGTTGTCAGGCCGGACGAGGTCGTAACCCCTCTGGAGAGCGTCGTGCCCAAGTCTCAGGTCCGCAAGAAGAAGGTGTACACCCCGCCCACGGATGTACGCCCGACGACGACATCGGCGTCCCGTAAGCCGAGCCCGGTCTGGCTGCCCGCCACGGCCGTGTCGTTGATCGCCTTCGGCATCGCCTGGCTGGTGGTCTACTACCTGTCTGAGCAGGAGTACCCGGTCATGGAGCTCGGGTACTGGAACCTCGCGATCGGCTTCGGCGCGATGGTCGGCTCCCTGATCCTGCTCTCCCGCTGGCGCTGATTCCCTGCTCAACGGCCACCTGCGCGGGCCCCGACCGAGCGGACTCGGCGGCGGCCTCCTAAGGTGTGCGCAGGGCGGCGTGGCCCAGGTGCGAGAAGTCTCACGTTACTGCTGAGTAACCTTGCGCGTAAGCTGCATCGCATGACCGAGTGGACCGAGGTCATCGACCGATCCGGGTCGAGGTGCGGCACCCTGGGGTGACCAACCGCACCCCGACCCCGGTCGCCGAGCCGCTCGACAGGCAGCAGACCGGGAGGCCAACTCGATGGGCAGCGTCCAGATCGTCACCACGATCCTCGCGGCCGCCATCACCGCCGTGGCGGTGTGGCTTGCGGTGCGTGCGGTCTCGAAGATGTTCGCCGTGATCCGGCTGGGTCAGCCCGATCCGTCCCGCTCCGGTGACCACGTCGAGCGTACGAAGACCATGCTCGCGGAGACGGCCGGGCACACCCGGATGCTCCGCTGGAGCGTGGTCGGCGCCGCGCACTGGTTCGTGATGGTCGGCTTCCTCGTGCTGTCGCTGCTGGTGCTTGAGGCGTACTTCGAGGTGGTGTCACCGACCGCCGGGTTGCCGCTGATCGGTGGCTGGGCGCTCTACGGGCTGGTCACCGAATGGATCGGCATCTTCGGTGTCGTCGGCATCGTGGCGCTGATCGCGATCCGGGTGGCCAATCGGCCGAGTCAGGCCGGACGCCGGTCCCGATTCACCGGCTCCACCATGTGGCAGGGCTACTTCGTCGAGGCCGTCGTTCTCGCCGTCCTGGTCATGGGCTTCCTGATCCGCGGCTTCAAGGTGGCCACCGACCACTTCGAGTACCCGACCTGGGCCACCCCGCTGAGTCACGCGGTTGGCTCGGTGCTGCCGGACTGGGAGTCCGGGGTCAGCGTCGCCGCCCTCATCAAGATCGCGATTTCGATGACCTGGCTCATCGTGATCTCGCTGAACGTCACCATGGGTGTCGCCTGGCACCGCTTCCTGGCCTTCCCGAACATCTACTTCAAGCGGAAGCCGGGTGCGTCCGGCTCCGGCCTCGGGCCGCTGCGGCCGATGATGAGCGAGGGCAAGCCGCTCGACTTCGAGGAGGCCGATCCGGAGTCCGACCAGTTCGGCGTCGCGCACGTCGAGCAGTTCACCTGGAAGGGCCTGCTGGACTTCAGCACCTGCACCGAGTGCGGCCGGTGCCAGTCGCAGTGCCCGGCGTGGAACACCGGCAAGCCGCTGTCGCCGAAGCTGCTGGTGCTCAGCCTGCGCGACCACGCGTACGCCAAGGCGCCCTATCTGCTGGCCGGCGGCGGCAAGGACCTCACCGGCGAGGAGAAGGCCACCGCCGCGCAGCTCGCCCACGTCGACGTGCTGGCGCTCGCCGAGGCGGAGAAGCCGCTGATCGGTGATGCCGAGGCGGGCGGCGTGATCGACCCGGACGTGCTCTGGTCGTGCACCACCTGCGGTGCCTGCGTCGAGCAGTGCCCGGTGGACATCGAGCATGTCGACCACATCGTCGACATGCGCCGCTACCAGGTGCTGATCGAGTCGAACTTCCCCTCCGAGGCCGGCGTGATGCTGCGCAACCTGGAGAACAAGGGCAACCCCTGGGGTGCGCCGCAGAACACACGGGAGGACTGGACCAAGGGCCTCGACTTCGAGGTGCCCCGGGTCGGTGAGGTCGAGGACTTCGAGTACCTCTTCTGGGTGGGCTGTGCCGGGGCGTTCGAGGACCGGGCGAAGAAGACCACCCGGGCGGTCGCCACCCTGCTGAACGAGGCGGGCGTCTCGTTCGCCATCCTCGGTGAGGGCGAGACCTGCTCCGGCGACCCGGCCCGCCGCATCGGCAACGAGTTCGTCTTCCAGATGCTCGCCCAGCAGAACGTGGAGACGCTCAACGAGGCGTTCGAGGGCCGCGAGAAGGCCAAGCGGAAGATCGTCGCGACCTGTCCGCACTGCTTCAACACCCTGGGCAGCGAGTACGGCCAGCTCGGCGGCGAGTTCGAGGTGGTGCACCACACCCAGTTGCTGGCGCACCTGGTCGCCACCGGCAAGCTGACCCCGGTGCAGCCGGTCGACGGCGGCGTCACCTACCACGACCCGTGCTACCTGGGCCGGCACAACCGGGTCTTCACCCCGCCACGCGAGGTGCTGGGCAGCGCCGTCGGCGCCGACGACGGCCTGGTCGAGATGCCGCGCAACAGCGAGCGCTCCTTCTGCTGCGGCGCCGGTGGCGCGCGCATGTGGATGGAGGAGCGGATCGGCAAGCGGATCAATGTGGATCGGGTCGAGGAGGCCATGTCCACCGGTGCGAGGACCGTCGCGGTCGGCTGTCCGTTCTGCTCGACGATGCTGAGTGACGGAGTCAACGGCAAGGGCGCCGGCGACCAGGTCGAGGTGGTCGACGTGGCCAGCGTGCTGTTGCGTTCGGTCAAGCCCGAGCAGGCCCGGGGCGCCGAGGAGGGCGAGCCGGTCGCCGGGTGACCAGCGCGTACGTCGGGACGTGGCGGCATCTGTACGGATGCCGACACGTCCCGATTTTTATATTGGCGTGGATAACTGTAACGAATTGGTCGACACCCTTTGTGTGCGATCGGTCGCGCAAAGGTGAATGAGCCGTTGGTCGCCTTGATTCCGCCGCGCGCGTTCCCCTAATGTGGGGCACCGACCGCCGTGGGTCGTCTGTCTCGCCCCTTACCGCTAGCGGGACGCCCGGTGGTCGGTCGCAAAGGAGTCGGTGCCGGTGGCAACCATGCCCCTCCATCGTCATGCGCCGGGACGCCCCACCCCCGCGCGCGGGCTGCGCAAGGTCGCTCGCCGTCTGGTCGTCCTGGTCGCCGCCGCTGCGGTCGGTGCTGGTCTGGTCGCCGCGCCCGCGTACGCCGAGCCGTCGGTGGACGAGATCGAGCGCCAGATCGACAAGCAGTGGCAGCAGCTCGAACCCACCATCGAGCAGTTCAACAAGGTGCGCTCGGAGCTGAGGGTCAATCGCGAGAAGGTCGACAAGCTGGAGAAGAAGATCCAGCCGTTGGCCCTGGAGACCGAGTTGGCGATGAACCGGGTCGCGGGTCTCGCCTCCCGGTACTACATCACCGGCCCCTCGCAGGAACTCGGCGCGGTGCTGCTCAACGCGAAGCCGGACCAGCTCGGTGAGCAGATGGCCCTCCTCGACCGGCTGGCCTGGGAGGAGCGCCGTCAGCTCGAGGGCGTCATGAAGATCCGGAAGAAGTACGACGACCAGAAGGCCACGCTCGACGCGCTGATCGTCGACCAGGAGGCCAAGCAGAAGCAGCTCGCGGCGAAGAAGAAGCAGATCGACGCCGAGATCAAGCGGCTGGAGCGGTCCCTGCCGGTGACCACGGTCAAGACCACCAACTGCCCGACCATCAACGGTGTGGTCAGTGACGCGGCCCGGACGGCCATCCGGACCGCCTGCGCGCAGGTCGGCAAGCCGTACGTCTGGGGTGCTACCGGCCCGAACTCGTTCGACTGCTCCGGTCTCACCCAGTACGCGTACCGGGCGGCGGGTATCTCCCTGACTCACTTCACCGGCGCCCAGTGGCGCGAGGGCAAGGCGATCTCGCGGGCCGACGCCCGCCCCGGTGACCTCGTGTTCTTCCGCAGCGACGTGAGTCACGTCGGGATCTATCTGGGCAACAACACGATGGTGCACGCGGCGCGTGCCGGTGTCCCGGTCAACGTCTCGCCGATCACGACGATGCCGGTCGCCGGGTTCCGTCGACCAGGCTGACGCCTGAGCGCGTACGCAGGAACCACGGAAGGCCCTCGGTCAAGCGACCGGGGGCCTTCTTCGTTGTCGGATTAATGCACCGAGAGTGACGGTGTGGGTGTGTTGCGTATCGACACTGGTCGTCCCTACGCTGGTCAATCGTCGGGCCGCTGGCACGACCGCCCACCCGGGGCGGTGACGGTCCGACACCGCCGAGTCGCTGTACGAGCGAGCCGGGGACCCAGGTTCCCGGGGTGAGTCCGCGATGTCGCGGTAGGGCGCCCCCTTCCCGCCCGAACCCGTCAGCTAACCCGGTAGGCGGTCTGGGAAGAAGGAGTACGCAGCCCGGTGGCACACCATGCCCCGCGGCCTCCGTCGTACCGGTCGGCGAAGCCCGGCCCGACGACGGATGCGCCGCGATTCCGCTGGTACCGCTGCACCACCGCACTCGCCGCACTCGCCGCGACCGCCGTTCTGCTGACCGGCGGCGCGACGGCGGCCCACGCCGACCCCACGGTCGACGACATCGAGCGCCAGATCGACGAGGACTGGAATCGGCTCGAAGCCGTCATCGAACGACACAACGCGACCCGGCAGGACCTGGCTGGCACCCGCCGCGAGGCGGACGCCCTGACCGCTCGCATCGCCCCGTTGCAGCAGCAGGTGGACGAGGCGATGAAGCGGGTCGGTGCGCTGGCCGCGCGGGCGTACCGCGGCGAGCCGGTCCGCGCCGTGAACACGCTGCTGGGTAGCCGGTCGCCGGGCGAGGTCATCGCCCAGCTCGGCGTGCTCGACCGGTACGCACGCTTCCAGCAGGAGGATGTACGCCAGGCGCGTGAGCTGCGGGACGAACTCGCCGCCGCCCGAGCCGGACTGGACCGCACCATCGCCGAGCTGACCCGCACCGAGGCTGACCTGGCCGGGAAGCGGCGGCAGATCGACACCGAGATCGAGCGGCTGCAACGGTTGCGGCTGCGAGCGCACGACGACGGGGGTGGTGGTCCGTTGCGGCCAGCGCCCTGTCCGGCCACCTATCCGGGTGGCCCGGCCGGTGAGGCGGTCACCTTCGCGTGCGCCCAGATCGGCAAGCCGTACTCGTGGGGGGCCGAGGGGCCGCACGCGTACGACTGCTCGGGTTTGATGCTGGCCGCGTGGGCGCGGGCTGGAGTGGCGCTGCCGCACAACGCGGCGCGGCAGCGGCAGGTCACCGCCTCGGTCGGTCGCGGCGACCTGCGCCCGGGTGACCTGGTCTTCTATTTCCGCGACCTGCACCACGTGGGGATGTACGTCGGTGGCGGCTGGGTGGTGCACGCCTCCCGTGCGGGCAAGCCGATCGCGATGAAGCGGATGGACACCAGTCCGATCCACAGTTTCGGTCGGCCCGGCTGAGTCGCCGGGCGGACGACCACGGGCCCGCGTCCGCGCGGCGCGGGCCCGCCGGTGGTCAGCGGGTCGGCCAGGTGCGCCAGTTCTGCCAGGCGCGGCTCGGCGTCGGGCCGCGCTGCCCCTGGTAGCGCGAGCCGTAGACGAGCGAGCCGTACGGGTGCTCGGCGGGCGACGAGAGCCGGAAGATGCAGAGCTGGCCGATCTTCATGCCGGGCCAGAGCATGATCGGCAGGTTGGCCACGTTGGACAGTTCCAGCGTCACGTGACCGGAGAAGCCGGGGTCGATGAAGCCGGCGGTGGAGTGCGTCAGCAGGCCGAGGCGACCGAGGCTGGACTTGCCTTCGAGCCGGCCGGCGAGCTGGTCGCCGAGCGAGATCACCTCAAGCGTGGAGGCGAGCACGAACTCGCCCGGGTGCAGCACGAACGGCTCGCCGTCGGGCACCTCCACCGGCGAGGTGAGATCGTCCTGCTGGGTGGCCGGGTCGATGTGTGTGTACAGGTGGTTGTTGAACACCCGGAACAGCTTGTCCAGGCGGACGTCGATGCTGGACGGCTGCACCAGGGTGGGCTCGAAGGGCTCCAGCGCCAGGGTGCCGGCCTTGATCTCGGAGACCAGGTCACGGTCGGAGAGCAGCATCGCCACACCTTAGCGGCCGGTAGTCGTGACCTGCGTGTCGGACTACCTGCTTAGAACGTATGTTCGATAGGATGTCGGCATGGCTTCCTGGTCCGATTTCGCCGTCGACGAGCCCCGACTCGCCGACGGGATCCGTCTTCTCATGCAGCAGTACGGCCCGGGCTTCGGCTATCTGGCCACGGTCCGCGCCGACGGCGGGCCCCGGGTGCACCCGGTCTCCCCGGTGATCACCGACGACGGTCTGTTCTGCTTCGTGATCGACTCACCGAAGCGGCGCGACCTGGAACGCGACGGGCGTTACGCGCTCCACTCGTTCCCGGCGGAGGAGAGCGACGACGAGGCGTACGTCGCCGGCCGGGCCCGACCCGTCACCGACGACGCCACGGTGGCCCGGTTGGCGCTCGCGGCCCGCGCCGCCCCGCACGCCGACTGGCGTCTGTTCGAGTTCACCGTCGACGTGGCGATGCTCGCCCGGCACGAGCGCGCCGCCACCGGCGGGCTGGTCGGTGAGCCGGCCGTGCAGGTCTGGCTCGACCCGGCCGGCGCCACCCCGCAGGCCGCCCGGCCCACGCCCCACCGGACCCGCGCGGCCCGACATGTCCGCGCCGCCTGAACCGACCGGTGCCGGCCCCGCCTGACGACGGGACCGGCACCGGAGGTACGCGCCGACGACTCCCGCGCTACGCGCGGTAGGTGTTCCACGCGTTGATCATCCGGGTCGCCTGGCCCGGGGTGAACTGGTACATGCAGGTGTCGTAGGTGTAGTCCATGAAGTTGGTGATCGGGTCCAGCCCCGTGGTGGAGCAGGTGTCCCGACCGGTCGGGCACTGGTAGGCCGCCGACGCCTCCGCCGGAGTGTCCGAGACCTGGTCGCCGCTGCCCGAGCAGCCGCCCTGGAACGTGTGGTACAGGTTCAGCCAGTGGCCGACCTCGTGGGTGCCGGTGTCACCCTGGTTGTAGTTGGTGG
The DNA here is from genome assembly GCF_055559695.1 of Micromonospora sp. NPDC023869. Lineage (NCBI taxonomy): Bacteria > Bacillati > Actinomycetota > Actinomycetes > Micromonosporales > Micromonosporaceae > Micromonospora > Micromonospora sp. NPDC023869. Next base: position 899,925 of record NZ_JBVHKD010000001.1, on the reverse strand, counting down.
CGGTGCCACCCGGCAACGACTCGCTGAGCACGACCACGCCGTCCATCACGTTCAGCGTGGTCTGCGGGAAGGTCGCCCAGCCGAGCAGGCCGTTGCTCAGCGCACCCAGATAGATGTTGAGCGTGCCCTTGGTGCCCTGGCGGAGCTGGGTCTTCATCTGCCGCTCGGCCGTGGAACCCTGCCGGATCGGATACCACGACGTGTTGGTGACCCGGTTGATGCTCTGCAACTGGAATGCGAAGGCGGTGGCGGCACCGCCGGTCGCACCGGCGAACGACTGGTTCAACACGCTGATCTGCGACTGGATCATCGAGTCGGGGATGTTCCCGCCGGCCCGGGTGGTGTCCTTGCGGATCACGTGCACCACGACCGGAATCGTGACCGAGGCCGCAGCGGCCTGGGCGCTGAGCGTACGCTGGCCGACCCGCTTGGCCCGCTCCTGCAACAGGTCGGCGAACTCCGACTCCCGCTGGTGCAGTTGAGCCATGGTCAACTCGTTCGGGTCGTGCTTGACGACCGCGTCGCCCCGGACCCGGGCCGCAGTGCCCGTCGGGTCCTCGCACACCTCGTCGGCGGAGACGGCGGCAGCCGTCGGAATGGCGGCCGTGGTGGCCGCCGGGAGCAGACCGACCGTGGCCACACCGAGCGCCACCGCCAGCGACGTCGATGCGATGCCGGCGATCCGCCGGTTCAGCAGGACGGGACGGAGTCCCATAAGCCCACCTCTTTCTGGCGACGCGACTGGGGGTTGTGTCGCGCCGTGCGGGAAACGTGGGCCAGACGTTACAACGCATAGACAAATTTGAGAATGGCTATGTGTTGCCGGCTTGCAACTTCTTGCGGAGCGTGCGGAGGCGGGCCGGGCGGGGTGGTCGGCGGGGGTGGCTGGGTGCACCGGGGCGGCGGCTCAGGTACAGTGGTGCCGCTTGCGGGTGTAGTTCAATGGCAGAACATCAGCTTCCCAAGCTGACAGTGCGGGTTCGATTCCCGTCACCCGCTCCACCGTGAAGCCCAGGTCAGGATGCGCTCCCGACCTGGGCTTCATTCATGCCGACCGCTTGCTGGGCGTGCTGTGCCCGCTGCGAGTCAGGGCGCAGAGCAGTCGATAGGCGAGGTCGACAGCGCGTTGCTCCCGTCTACGTGAGCCCCAGATCCGGTTGATGGTGGCCAGCTCGACGCGGACGTCGGCCAAGGCGTCGCGGCGGATCTTCGCGCAGTAGGAGGTGTTCGCCGCCCGTGTCTCGTCGTTGATGCGGCGGACCTCCGTCCGGCCGAGGCGACGGATGCCGGTCGTCGCGAGTTCCCCGATCTCGCCGATCGACAGAGTGGTCACGTCCGGCGGGATACCGGCGGCGTGGATGGCGACAGCGAGTTGACCATTCGACAGGCGGGTCAGGCGGGCTGCTGTCAGCGATGAAGGGATAGCCGGTGCCGCGATGCGGGCGGGAGTGTGGGTGTCCTGCGCCGGCGTGCGTCTGCTGGCGACTCGGTCGCTAGGGTGAAGAAGCATCGTGTTCCTTTCGCGAGGGCGATGCGTCTGGCCTCGGCGGGCCGCAATCCCGTCGGGGCCTTCGCTTTGCGCGTCCGAAGTCCTCGTAAGGGCGGTCGCGCGTCGATCCATAGGGGAAGCTGGGCAAGCATTGAGGACCTGAATCGACCGTAGATTTGCTTGACTAGCCAAGTCAGGGCCCTGCGGTAAACTTTTCTGGCCTGGCTAGCCAGCGTTAGAGTGTTGTGGTGAGCGAGAGTCCTGACTTCCTCGGTCAGCTTGATCCCGACGACCCGAAACAGGCATCCCAGCAGATCGCGAACAAGCTGCGGGCTGCCATCCTCACGCGTCGACTCGCGCCGGGCGACAGGCTGCCGTCGCAACCCGAGCTGGCCGCCCGCTACGGCGTGGCCCGAGAGACGGTCAAGCGAGCCTTGGACCTGCTCCGGGCCGAGCGGCTGATCGTGTCCCGTCAGGGCAGCGGTGTGTTCGTCCGAGCGCAGACGCAGCGGGCCGTGGAACTACGCCCGCACGTCGAAGCCGCGTTCGAGCGGCCCCACGTCACCATCGACTTCGCCGGATTCTCCGGCGAGACACTGCGCGACGCGCTCGCCGAGACCCTCGACAAGGTGCGCGTCGGTCGACTCGCGCCCGAGACCATCGCCGTGCGCGTCCTGATCTCCGACATGACCGCACCGATGGCACTGCCCACGCGGGTCGAGACACAGACCGACGACCCAGCGGTACGCGAACGCGCCGAGCGAATCACCTGCCGAGCAGTAGACGCGATCATCGATCAGGTCACCGAGCTGGGCGACCTCGGCCTGATCCGGTCGGCCACCGTCGAGGTGCGGCTACACCGGGCATCCCCGCAGTTCAAGCTCTACATCCTCAACAACGAAGAGGTCTTCTACGGCTTTTATCCCGTCACCGAACGCACCGTGTCGATCAAGGGCGAGTCGACGGCCATCTACGACCTGATGGGCAAGGACGTGCCCCTGTTCCACTACGCCGTAACCGACGACGACACCTCCCACGGCACACAGTTCGTGGAAGCCTCCCGCCAGTGGTTCGACTCGGTGTGGTCGACGATCGCCTACCGGTACGACGCATGAACGCCGACCTCGGCCGACTGCTCGGTGACGTCGACGCACTGCTACTCGACTTCGACGGCCCAGTGTGCAGCATCTTCGCCGGATACCCCGCACCCCAGGTTGCCGCCGAGTTGGTCGATGTACTGCGGCGGCACGGGTTCGACGTGTCGACGCAACTCGCTAGCGAGCCAGACCCGCTCGAAGTGCTACGCCGCACCGGAGCGGCTTGCGACGATGGCGTCACGCGGGCCATAGAAGACGCACTTAGCGCGGCCGAACGCCGAGCCATTGAGACTGCCGAACCCACCCCGTACGGACGGGAGGTCATCGTCGCGGCCCGGCATGCCGGAATGCCGGTAGCGGTGGTTAGCAACAACTCAGCTAATGCGGTGAGCGCCTACCTCGCAGCACACCGGCTAGCGGCACACGTGTCGCTGGTGGTCGGTCGGGCGTACGCCGACCCAGATCGTATGAAGCCCAACCCGGAGCCGATCCTGCGAGCCGCATGCGCACTCGGCAAACCGCTGATCCGGTGTGTGCTGGTCGGAGACTCCATCTCGGACATTGAGGGGGCGCAAGCAGCAGGGGCGCCGGTGATCGGCTATGCGAACCGGCCTGCGAAGGTCGAAACACTCCGTCTGGCTGGGGCGGAAGCGGTGGTCACCAGCATGGGCGAGGTTGCAAGGGTGCTAATCGGCCGGATAGGCGACTGAAGGCGCTACATACTGGCTGGTCAGCGCTTGGTCGGTTTGGTCTTAAAAGCCAGCACGGGTGCGATAGCCGGAGTGCTGAACGACCTGGCCGGCGGCTGAGATGAAGCAGCCTACGTCATCATGCGCATCGGCTGGCCGCTCAAGATGCTGTAGCCGAGAACAAGCAAGATCATGAGACCAACCGCAGCGAAAGCTACGCCAATCGCCCGTTCCAGCAGGATGAAGCGCGCAAGACGCTGCTCGCGCGGGACGTCTGAGAGCCAGCGCCACGGCGGGACTCGCCATAGCGCGCTAGCGGTGGACATCGATCGCCGCACGTGCCACTCCGTCACGCCGCGAAAGTTGGTGGCCAGGGCAACGCCTACGAGGCTCATAGCCAGGCTCGTGGCGACGCCCCCCAGGACACGCCATGTCTCCATCTGGCCTCCTTCCAGCGTCACCGGATCTTAGGTGGCTTGCGCCGTAGCAGGTGCCCCCTCCTCTCACGCTGGTCGGGCCATTAGTGTCCATTACGCCTGGCCGATTCAGATCACTCCAGGCCGCCCGAAGGGTTGTCGAGCTGGCAGCACCTTCGATCGTCAACGGATCTTCTTCGGCCCTGTCAGGCCAGGAGCGGTGGAGCTACGAGACGTCGAACAGCCGTAGCCCGTCGTACTCGGCGAAGTCGGCGTAGTCCTTGCTGTTGAAGGTCGCCAGCGGCAGCCGGTCGACCAGGCAGCAGGCCGCGATCCAGGAGTCATTCGTCGGGCGGGGGCGCCCCCGATGCTGCGCCCGCGCCTGGAGATGCCCCCAGGTCGTCGCCACCGACTCATCGAAGGGCAGCACCACCACGCCGGATCGCCACTGTGCGAGGTCGGCCAGCTTGCGCGGCCCCCAGCTCCGCAGCGCGGTCCACTTGGTCAATTCCCCGAGCGTGACGAACGTGACGCACAGGGTCTTACCCGCCAACCGGGCACGAAGCCGGTCATGCAGCCGGCCTCTCAGGATCGCCGACGCCACGTCGGTGTCCAGGACGACCGGGCTCACGCCGCGCTGGCCCGCCGAGAGGCGTACAGGTCGGCCAGGAATTCGTCCAGCTCGTCGTCGGACTCGAACAGGTCCGGCCGAGCCAGGTCGTCAACGGAGGCGACCGGCCGCACACCTTGACGACGGGCCAACTCCTCCACCGGCACATGCTCAGCGGTCGGCCACTCGGGCATCCGCTCCGCATTGCTCGACATCACGACTCACCTCCTTGACCACACACCGCCACTCATTGTCGCACGGTCAGCACCGACACCACCCTCACTCAAACGCGCGGAGGGCCAGCGACACGGCAAGGCGACCTGCAAGCGGGCTGGGCCCGTCCGGCATGTCCGGGTGTGAGAACTGGGAGACAGAACCAGCGTGAGCATTTCATTGCGGTGGGGGTTGTCGCTCCGAGCTGTTGATCTCAAGTCGGGTTGAGGTTCTAGCCTCGGTCTGACCGATTTCCGGCACGAAGGAGGGCGGCATGACCGTCGTCTACCGAGTGGACAAGTTCGACGTCCCGGAACCCGCGCGTGCGGAGTTCTGGCGACACGTACGGCGAACCCACGCGATTCTGCGGGATCAGCCGGGATTTCTCGACGATGCCCTGCTGGAAAAGCACTCCGGCCCGGGGCGCTTCAACGCCGTCACCATCGTGCGGTGGTCGTCTGCGGAGGATCTGCCCTCGGCCCGTGCTGCCCTGCAGGCGGCGCATCGCGCGGAGGGGTTCGAGCCGGCGGCCTTCTTCACGGCGGCCGGCATCGAGGCGGACCTGGCGAACTATGTGGAGATCGAGGCCTGATGCGCGACGTCGGGCCGGGAGAGCAGTGATGATCATGGGATGTGGCGGACTTCTACGCTGCCGTCCATGACTGATGGCGAGATCTGGCGGCTGTGTCACCGGGACGAGGTGGTGGCCGCGATCGAGGTGCGGAGCCGTGACTTCCCGTGGACGTACGGGCGGCTCCGTCCGCTGCCGGGGTTCGAGCATTTCCGTCCGCTCTTCGTGGCGCGGAACGCCGCTCTCGACGCGGACGACGACGAGGCCATGATGCGGATCGACGACGAGATCGGGGCTGCCCTGACCCTGGCCCGCCCGGATGGCAGCCGGGTCGCCGAGTTCCTGTTGGGCGTCGAGGACGACGAGGCCGGATTCCGCTGGTTGGACGAGCCTGTCACGGACGAGTAGGCGTACCTCCCGGTTCTTGTCGGACGGCGGTCTTACGGTGGGCGCATGGTCGAAATTCTGCTGTTTCACCATGCTCAGGGGCAGACACCCGGGTTCCTGGCGCTGGCCGATCGGTGGCGGGCCGCCGGGCATACCGTGCACACCCCTGACCTGTACGACGGGGCCACCTTCGGCACGGTCAACGAGGGGGTCGCGCACGCCGAGTCGATCGGGTTCGGGGAGATCATCCGGCGTGGGACGGCGGCGGCCGAGGCGCTGCCCGAGCGGCTCGTCTATGCGGGCTGTTCGCTCGGGAACCTGCCCGCGCAGTCGCTCACCCAGACGCGTCCGGGTGCCCTGGGCGCGCTGCTGCTCTACGGTGCGGTGCCTCCGGAGGAGTTCGACAGTCCGTGGCCGGCCGGCACGCCGGTGCAGATGCACGCGATGGCCGACGACGAGTGGGCGGAGGTGCCGGCTATGCGGGCGATGGCGGCGGATATCGACGGCGCCGAGCTGTACGTCTACCCCGGTGCCGGGCACCTTTTCGCCGATGCGAGCAGCGTCGACTACGACGAGCCGGCCGCTGAGCTGCTGATCGGTCGCACGCTGGACTTCCTCGCCCGGCTCGGCTGAGCTCACACGCTCGACCGGCTCGGCTGAGGCCGCAGGTCGGTCGCCGTACTCTGGCGATCATGAGATTCGGCATCGTGATCCTGCCCGACCAGCGGTGGTCGGTGGCCCGCCACCGGTGGCAGCAGGCGGAGGAGTGGGGCTTCGACCACGCCTGGACGTACGACCACCTGGGTTGGCGGGATCTGGTGGACGGTCCGTGGTTCGACTCGATGGGTACGCTGACCGCCGCCGCGACGGTGACCTCGCGGATCCGGCTCGGCACGCTCGTGGCGTCGCCGAACTTCCGGCATCCGGCGGCCTTCGCCCGGCAGGTGACCTCGCTCGACGACGTGTCCGACGGGCGGGTGCTGCTCGGGCTCGGCGCGGGTGGCATCGGCTTCGACTCTGCGGTGCTCGGTGGCGAGACGCTGCCGCCGCGACAGCGGGTGGACCGGTTCGCCGAGTTCACCGAGCTGCTCGACGCGATCCTGCGCACCGACGGTACGACCTGGCGGGGCGAGTGGTTCGCGGCGGTGGACGCGCGGAACAACCCGGGCTGCGTACAGACGCCTCGGGTGCCGTTCGTGATGGCCGCCAACGGTCCCCGGTCGATGCGGCTGGTCAGCAGGTTCGGGCAGGGCTGGGTGACCACCGGACCGGACGTCGACGACCTGGGCGAGTGGTGGGACGGCGTGGCCGAGCTGGCGGCCCGGATGGACGCCCGACTCGCCGCCGACGGGCGTGACCCGGCCAGCCTGGGCCGTTACCTCTCGCTGGACTCGGCACCGGTCTTCTCGCTGAGCAGCGCGCAGTTCTTCGCCGACCAGGTGGGCCGCGCGGCGGAGCTGGGCTTCACCGACGTGATCACGCACTGGCCCCGGGAGAGCAGTTGGTACGCGGGCGACGAGGCGGTGCTTGTCGACGTGGCCACCCGACTGCTGCCCGAGCTGCGCGGCTGAGGCGTCCTACGTCCCGTACGCGCCCTCGTCGCCTCGGCTGACCAGCCGGAAGCGTACGCAGACGATCTCGGTGTCGTCGGTGACCGGCGTGCCGAGCCGGGCCCAGTAGGCGGCGTGCCCGGCCCGCCACTCCTCGATCGAGCGGTCGCCCTCCCCCTCGGAACGGGCGAAGTCCCAGGTCACCTCGGCGAAGCGGGTCACCTCGACACCGGTCACCTGGACCACGGCCACCAGGGAGTCCTGGTCGTCGACCACGACCAGTCGTTCGCCGACGTGCTCCAGGTCTTCGCGCTCCTCGGCGTACTCGGTGAGCAAGCCGGCGGTGGCGGTCTTCACCCCGCCCAGGACCAGGGTGTTGAGCCTCGCGCGAAGCTCGCCGGGCGTGCCGAGGGCGAGGGTGCGTAGTCCGCCGACGCGTGGCCACATGACGCGAGGTTACCGGCCGGGGCGACGGGTTCCGGTGGGTTCTCGACGGGTGGAGAGTCCGCGTGGGAGCGGTACGGTCGATGCCCGACGAACGAGGAGATGTCGATGGCGGACCGACGCGCGGTGCTCATTCCCGGACGCGGCTACGACACCCGGTATCCGCTCTTCCTCTATCTCGGCGAGGCGCTGCGTCGACTCGGTTTCGGGCTGCACGGCATCGCCTGGCAGGTGCCGGAGGACTTCGATCCCAACACCATCGGCCGGTGGGTCTGCGACGAGGTCGCACCGACGCTGACCGAGCGCACCGACCTGCTGGTCGGCAAGTCGCTCGGCTCGCTGGCCGCGCCGCTGGCCGTCGAGCGGCGGCTGCCCGCCGTCTGGCTGACGCCGCTGCTGCACCGGAGCGAGGTGGTCGACGCGCTGCGCCGGTCGACTGCCCCGTTCCTGCTGGTGGGAGGTACGGCCGACTCGTCCTGGGACGGCGGGATCGCTCGCCGGTTGACCCCGCACGTACTGGAGATCACGGCCGCCGACCACGCGCTGATGGTGCCGGGGCCGTTGGCCCGGTCCGCCGAGGTGCTTGGCAAGGTCTGCACGGTGGTGGAGGACTTCGTCCGCTGACCCGCTCGGGCCGGCTTCCGGTGCCGGCTCCCGGCGGCGGCGCGGCGGGGTTCGGTTGTTAGCAGGGGACCCCTGCTATGCACGAGGCGTTAATAAGGTGCCCTTCCTTTCACAAGTCGGCGCTGGTGAGCAGGCCGCTTATGCGGAGTTCGGCGCCCAGCGCCGGAGCGCAGTCGACCACCACCGCGCAGGTGCCGAGCGCCTCGGCACCCCGGGCAGCGCAGATGTCGTAGAGCGCGCGGACCTGGGCGGCGGTCGCCACCCAGTCGTCCACGACCAGCACCCGGTCGCCGGGGCCGAGGTGCCGGTCCCGGACGGCCAGGTCGACCTGCCGGCCCCGGAAGTCAGGTGGGCTCTGCGCCCAGGTGAGCGGCCCGGCGGGCAGTCGGCCGTCACCGGGCTTGTGTGCCGGCACGAACCCGACGCCGAGCGCGGTGGCGGCCAGCGGGCCGAGCAGGAAGCCGGTGACGGCCGGGGAGATGACCACGGTGGGTCGGGCGGCCCGGAACGGCGCGACGAGCGCGGGACCGAGAGCGGCGAGTACGTCGGGGTCGCGCCACCAGCCGGAGACGTCGCTGACCAGGTGGCTCGCCCCGGGACCGGGGTCGATCCAACGGAACAGCTCGACCAGACGGGCTCTCAACTCGGCGGACATTCCCTCATCCTGCGGCACGCCGATCCTGCGCAGGCAGCGAGAGCCCGTGGCGGTGCCGGTGGCAGCCCATCGCGGGCGGGCCGACGACGCAGCCCCACGGGCTGCGGGTCAGCGGCAGCTCACGGCTGCGGGGGCCGGCTGGCCCACCTCGGATCGGATGATCGGCTTCACGTATCGCCGCAATTACGGTCATACCATCATGATCACGTTGACGTCGGATGTGCTTCTCTCGTTATGGTCCGACCCGATTTGATCTGCCAAGGAAAGGACCGGGCCGGTGACTGGTAGGCACTCCCGTACCCGCAGGATCACCTCGCCGGCCGGGTTGACGGCCACGGCGGTGCTGGCCGTCGCGCTCGCCGTCGGCGGGACGGTCGGTGCGGTGCGCCTTGCCGGTGACTCGGAGCCGGCCCGCCCGACCGCGATCGACCTGCCGACCATCCCGGACGCCACCGACCCGGCGACCGGCTCGCCGAGCGCATCGCCGAGTGCCAGCCCGAGCCCGAGCGCCAGCGCCTCGCCGAGCGCCACGGCGAGCCCGACGCCGGTCCGGACCACGCAGGCGCCGTCGCGGAGCAAGACGCGTACGGCCAGCCCGACGCCGAAGCCGACGGCCACGAAGACGACCGCCCGCCCGGTGGTGGACACCGGCTCGTGCGGCGCCTCCTTCTATTGGCAGGGCCAGATGACCGCCAACGGCGAGACGTTCAACCCGGAGGCGATGACCGCCGCGCACAAGACCCTGCCGTTCGACACCCGGGTACGCGTGACGAACCCCGCCAACGGCAAGTCGATCACCGTACGCATCAACGACCGTGGACCGTTCATCGAGGGGCGCTGCCTGGACCTGTCCCGTGCCGCGTTCGGCGAGATCGCCTCGCACGATCTCGGTCACATCCAGGTGCGCTACGAGGTGCTGGGCTGAGCGCGTCCGGGCGGCGATCGGCGCGCGGGATGATCCTCGCGGCCAGATCATTCTCGTCCGACGGGTCAGGTTCATTTTTTCGTTCACGTCCATCGGGCATGCTGTCGGGTGTACGTACGCAACTCCTCCAGCCGGGCCGTGGCCGGCTGAGTCCCGGATCCCGCGCCGGCCTCGGCGCGGCCCTTGTCCTGCTCGCGCTCGTCTCCGTCGTGGAGCTGGCCGACGGACGGTCGGCGAACTACATCGCGCTGATGGTGGCCGCTCCGTTCCTGGCCGCCGCGCTGGCGTCCTGGCGGATCGTGCTCGGCGTCGGTGCCGCCGCCTCCGTGCTCGGCGCCTCGTTCGCGTTGGCCGAGGAGAACGTCTCGCTCTCCACCGCGGTCGCGGTGGCGGGCATCGCGCTGGGCACCGGGATCGCGGCGGCGGTGGCGGCGGTACGTCAACGACAGGCCGAGCAGATCGCCGAGTTGTCCAAGCTCGCCGCGGTGGCCCAGCAGGCGGTACTGCGTCCGCTCGGTCCCCGGGTGGGCACGCTCGCGGTGGCCGGACGGTACATCTCCTCCACGGCCAAGGCGGAGATCGGCGGCGACCTCTACGAGGCGATCGACACCCCGTACGGCGTACGCATGATCATCGGTGACGTACGCGGCAAGGGCCTGGAGGCGGTCCGGCTGGCCAGCATCGTGCTGGGCTCCTACCGGCACGTGGCGTACGAGCGGTCGGATCTGCGCGGGGTGGTCGCGGACCTGGACCGGGCGGTCGCCCGCAGCGTGGGCGACGAGGACTTCGTCACCGCCGCGTTGGTGGAGGAGCGGGGCGGCACGCTCACCATCGTCAACTGTGGACATCCGGCACCGCTGCTGCTGCGCCGGGGCGCGGTGATCCCGCTCGAACCGCCCGCGCCGGCACCGCCGCTGGGCTTCATGCCGGTGGTCCGGCCTCGCGTGGAGCGACTGGAGCCTGGTGACCGCCTGCTGCTGTTCACCGACGGGCTCGGCGAGGCCCGTCGGGACGGCGAGTTCTTCCCCACCGCCGACCGGGCCTGGCGGCTGCTCGGGCACGGCACGGTCGGCGACGGTCTGGCCTCGTTGGAGACCGCCCTGGTGGAGTGGGTGCACGGCCGGCTGGACGACGACATCGCGCTGGTCCTGATGGAGTACACGGGCTCGCCGGGTGGGGCGACTGCCGCGGTGCCGAGCTGGGAGGTCGGGGCGGCCGAGGGCTGACCCGAGCTGACCCGGAAACCGGTCGGTGGCGGCTGACCGGAACCTGAACGGCAAGTGTGTAATCCCTGTCACTTAGGTATGTGGGTTGTCGCTGCCTACCCGTCAGTAATAGAGTCTGTGGTTACTGATCGGTAACACGTCCGGAAGCGGGGCCAGCGACATGACCCACTACAAGAGCAACCTTCGGGACCTCGAGTTCAACCTGTTCGAGGTGTTCGGGGCGGACCGGTCGTTCGGCCAGGAGCCGTACTCCGAGCTCGACGTCGACACGGCGCGGAGCTTCCTCGCCGAGATGGACCGCCTGGCCCGCGAAGACCTTGCCGCCAGCTACACCGACGGTGACCGCAACCCGCCGGTCTTCGACCCGGCCAGCCACACCGCGCCGCTGCCGGAGTCGTTCAAGAAGTCGTACCAGGCGTTCATGGACTCCGAGTTCTGGCGGCTGGACCTCCCCCCGGAGCTGGGCGGCACCAACGCCCCCCGGGCGCTGTGGTGGGCGCTCGCCGAGCTGGTGCTCGGCTCGAACGCCCCGGTCTGGATGTACGCCTCCGGCCCGTCCTTCGCGCACGTGCTGCACGTCGAGGGCACCGAGCAGCAGAAGAAGTGGGCCAAGCTCTTCATCGACCGTCAGTGGGGCTCCACCATGGTGCTCACCGAGCCGGACGCCGGCTCGGACGTGGGCGCCGGTCGCGCGCGGGCGATCCCCCAGCCGGACGGCTCGTGGCACATCGAGGGCGTCAAGCGCTTCATCACCTCCGGTGAGCACGACCTGAGCGACAACATCGTCCACTACGTCCTGGCCCGTCCGGTCGGCGTGGAGGGCGTGGGTGGCCCCGGCACCAAGGGTCTGTCGCTGTTCGTGGTGCCGAACTATTTCTTCGACGAGGACAGCGGCGAGTTGGGCGAGCGTAACGGCGTCTTCGCCACCAACGTCGAGCACAAGATGGGCCTCAAGGTCTCCAACACCTGCGAGCTGACCTTCGGCGAGCACGGCGTACCGGCCAAGGGCTGGCTGCTGGGCGAGAAGCACGACGGTATCCGGCAGATGTTCATGATCATCGAGTACGCCCGGATGCTGGTCGGCACCAAGGCGATCGCCACCCTCTCCACCGGCTACCTGAACGCCCTGGAGTACGCCAAGAACCGGGTGCAGGGCGCCGACCTGGTCCAGCAGACCGACAAGAGCGCTCCCCGCGTCACCATCACCCATCACCCGGACGTCCGCCGGTCGCTGCTGCTGCAGAAGTCGTACGCCGAGGGTCTGCGCGCCCTGGTGCTCTACACCGCCTCCTGGCAGGACAAGATCGCCCTCGCCGAGGCGGCCGGTGACGAGAAGGCCACCAAGCTGGCGAAGCGGGTCAACGACCTGCTGCTGCCGCTGGTCAAGGGCGTCGGCTCGGAGCGGGCGTACGAGATGCTCGGGCACGAGTCGTTGCAGACCTTCGGTGGCTCCGGCTTCCTCCAGGACTACCCACTGGAGCAGTACGTCCGGGACGCCAAGATCGACACCCTGTACGAGGGCACCACCGCCATCCAGAGCCTCGACCTGATCTTCCGAAAGATCGTCCGGGACAACGGCAAGGCGCTGATGGCGGTCGCCGGGGAGATCCAGGAGTTCATCACCACCGAGGCCGGCAACGGTCAGCTCAAGGAGGAGCGGCAGGCGCTCGGCAAGGCGCTCGCCGAGATCCAGAACATGATCGGTGTGATGACCGGCTGGCTGGGCGAGGCGCAGGGCGGCGACGCCCGGTCCCTCTACAAGGTGGGGCTGAGCAGCCGCCGGTTCCTGCTGGCGCTCGGCGACGTGGTGGTCGGCTGGCTGCTGCAGAAGCAGGCGGACGTGGCGCTGAAGGCGCTGGCCGGCGAGGTCTCTGCGACCGACAAGGCGTTCTACACCGGCAAGGTGGCCGCCGCCCGGTTCTTCGCCCGCGAGGTGCTGCCCCGCGTCGGTGCCGACCGGCGCATCGTCGAGGGCACCGACCTGGACATCATGGACATCCCGGAGGAGGCGTTCTGATCGGCCTGGTCGACACCGCGCGGTGACGTCCGCGCTGTCTGGTGCAGCCGGTGGGGCACACGCCCCACCGGCTGTTGCCTTTCGCGGTGGAGGCCCTTCGCGGTGTCAGGTGTCCCGGGCCGATGACTTGGTCATAGCGGATAAAGCCCCCACATGTTCGGTGGGCGGCATGGGTTTCGATGGACTTGCCAGGGAGGGTGGGTGGAGTTGTTGTCGCCAGAGCGACAACAACTCCACCCACCTCGTATACCGGACGCTTCGGAACGGGCCGGGATCACCGGACCACCGCGCCGTGTGTCGGGTCGTGTTCGCCGGTCGACGGCGCGGGTAACCCCGCGCCGGACGGGTAACCGTCGCTCACCAGTCCGAGTACGCCCAGAGCAACCGCACGGGGGAGTGCCGCGCACATGGGCATTGGTAGTGGAATCTTCCTGATCGCGATCGGCGCGATCCTGACGTTCGCCATCAGGGCCAACGTCTGGTGGGTCGACCTGCGGGCGGTCGGCTGGGTCTTCATCCTGGCCGGGCTGACCGTACTGCTCACCACGCTCTGGTTCTGGCAGGACCGCCGCAAGCGGGCCCGGACCCTGATCGTGGAGGAGAACCGGCTCTCCCATCCGACCGCGATGATGCCGCCGCCTCCCGATCCGCCACCGCCGACCGCGCCGCCGAGCTGATCCGTCCGCCGCCGACCGCGCCGCCACCGTCGATGTCGCCGAGCTGATCTGCTCCGGGTGGTGTCGCCGCGCTGATCCGGACCGTCGGCGGCACCCTCGGTAGTGATGGGGCCGGTGTCGCACCGGCCCGGTCAGCCGCGTGCGGTGTGTCGGACGTCGATCGGGGCCGTACCGCGTCCCAACTCCGCCCAGGGCACCGTCGGCCGGTGCCGCACCAGGTCACTGGTGCGCAGCCCGTCCGGGTCGGCGCCCTGCGGATCGAGCGATTCGGACAGCAGCGAGATACCCGGGTTGTGGGCGATCAGCAGGACCGTGCCGATAGCCGGCTCGACCCGGCGCAGCAATGTCAGCAGGTCCTCCGGGTGTGCCTCGTACGCGTCCGGTTCGTAGCGGACGATCGGGAACGGTCCGGCCGGTCCGCCCTCCGGCGGCGATCCGGTCATGCCCATCTCGACGTGGTGCCAGGTCTGCCGCGTCCGTAGCGCGGCGGAGCAGATCACCAACTCCGGCAGCAGCCCGTGCCGGGCGAGCCAGAAGCCAGCGGCCGCCGCGTCGGCACGTCCTCGCGCACTCAGCGGCCGCTCGATGTCCGGGCCGTCCGCCGTGGGCTGTTCGGCCTTGGCGTGCCGTAGCAGCACGAGCGTGCGTGGCTGTCCCGAGGCGTCCGTCATGCCACCAGCTTGCCCGATTGGCGATCTCCGTGCCGGGGTATGTCCCTCGATGCCGCAACCTCATCCATGGCCGCGGCGGAGTGGAATGCAGCTTCGAGCCGAGGAGACGACGACATGGGCATCGGTGGCAGTATCTTCCTGATCGCGCTGGGCGCGATCTTCGCGTTCGCCGTGGAGGCGGACCTCGGTTGGCTCAACCTGAGCGTCGTCGGCTGGGTGCTGATGCTCGCCGGTGTGGCCGGGCTGCTCGTCACCCTCTACTTCTGGAACTCGCGGCGTCGTCCGGTCGTCGCTCCCGTGCGCGAGGAGCGGGTGGTCGCCGAGCGCGCCGTTCCCGTGCAGGACAACCGCGTGGTGCAGGAGTACCGCGAGGTGCGCCGACCCGACCCGATGGTCTGACCCCTCCGAGACGCAACCGGGGTGGCGGGAACGATCCGCCACCCCGGTTGTCGTGCCACCCGCGTCCGCTCCGCTGTCCGCGTTCGTCGTGCCAGCCGCGTCCGTCGTACCGCCCGCGTCCGCTCAGGCGAACAGCGCGAAGTAGATCGCGATGTGGTGGCAGATCGCCGCGACCAGCGTGCAGGCGTGAAAGAACTCGTGATGACCGAAGACCGTGGGCCACGGGTTCGGCCGGCGCAGCGCGTAGAAGACCGCGCCGACGGTGTAGATGCCACCGCCCACGGCGAGCAGCACCAGGGCGGTGACCCCGCCGTGGCGCAGGATGTCCGGGAGCATTCCCACGGACACCCAGCCGAGTGCCAGATAGAGCGGAGCGGAGAGCCATCGTGACGCGTGCGGCCAGATCAGCTTCAGCGCCACCCCGCCCAGGGCCCCGCCCCAGACCAGCGAGAGCATGATCACGGCGGCGCGGGTCTCCAGCAACAGGACGCAGAACGGTGTGTACGTACCGGCGATGAACAAGAAGATCATCGAGTGGTCCATCCGGCGCATCACCTGGTACCCGCGTGTCGACCACACTCGACGGTGATAGAGCGCGCTGGTGCCGAAGAGGCCGCAGATGGTGAGGCTGTAGACGGCGGTGCTGATCAGGGGTGTCCAGCCGGGGCGGGCGGCGGCGATCGAGCAGAGCACGATGCCGCAGATCAGTGCGACGAAGAACGCGTACGTGTGCAGCCAGCCGCGCATCCGGGGTTTCCCGATGTCGACCGGCTTGAGCCGGGGCCGTGCTGAGGTGGTCACGGAATCAGGTTACGACACCGTAGGTTACCTTCGGGTAGTGCAACGCGTCACGCCGTCCGACCAGCAGTCGACGCACCGGTGGGCGACCGTCGGCCAGGATGGCGACATGCGGATCAGACCGGTCGGCGCGTACGCCCTCCTGCTCGACCTCACCCCACCGCCGACACCCCGACCCGACGTCAGCCCGGCCCCGAGCAGCGATGCCGGCAACAGTTCCCCGGCGGAGGGCTCCCCGGCGGGCGGCTCACCGACCGGTAGCGGGACGGTCGCCGGGCTGGTCGAGGCGTGGCGAGCCGAGCTGTGGCGTCGCCGCGAGGAGGGTGACCTGGTCGCCGACGAGATCGTCCCGGCCGCCACGACCGTCCTGCTCGACGGCGTGCCGGACCTGGCGGCAGCCGCCATCCGCATAGCCGACTGGACCCCCACTCTCCGACTCGCGCCCAACCTCGCGCCCGCGCCCGACCCCGCGCCCGGCGCGGACTGCCCGCCTTCGCCCCGTCGATCATGGAGTTGTGGCTGCGACAAAGAGCTACACAACGGGATAAATTCGCGACCACAACTCCATGATCGACGCGGTGGGCACGCGACGGAGCCTGAGCCCGCGACGGAGCAGGGGCCCGCGATGGAGGCTGCGGCGTTGGGGGTCTCGGTGGGGGCCGGGACAGGGAAGTGGACGGGGGAAGGGGCGGGGTGGGGCGGTGGTGGAGGGCTGGTCGAGGTGCCGGTCAGCTTCGACGGGGAGGATCTGCCGCGAGTCGCCGAACTCTGGCGGGTGGACGTACCGGCGGTGGTGCGTCGGCTGCGGGATACCGAGTTCCGGGTGGCGTTCTGCGGCTTCGCGCCCGGCTTCGGGTACCTGACCGGGTTGCCCGCCGAACTGGCGGTGCCCCGGCTGGCCACCCCCCGTCCCCGGGTGCCGGCCGGTTCGGTCGGGCTGGCCGGGCCGTACGCCGGGATCTATCCGACCGCCTCGCCCGGCGGCTGGCTGCTGGTCGGACGGACCGGGCTGACCCTGTTCGACGTGACGGCGGAGCCGCCCGCGCTGCTCACGCCCGGTACCCGCGTCCGGCTGGTGCCGGCGTGACCGGCGGAACGGCCCGTGGTCTGCAGCGCGCCGGGGCGGCGACCGTCGAGGTGCTGCGGGCTGGGGCGTTGACCACGGTGCAGGACCAGGGACGCGTCGGCTGGGCGCATCTCGGGGTGCCGCGTGCCGGTGCGCTCGACCCGGCGGCGTTGCGGCTGGCCAACCGCCTGGTCGGCAATCCGGAGTCGGCGGCCGGACTGGAGATCACCCTGACCGGCTGCGACCTGCGGATGAACCGGGCCGCCACGGTCGCGGTGGTGGGTGCCGAGGCCGACGTGTGGATCGGTACGCGGCCCGGCGACACCGGTCGCCCGCTGGCCGTACCGGGCGGGACGGTGCTCCGGATAGGTCCCGCCCGACGGGGTCTGCGCTGCTGGCTGGCGGTGGCCGGGGGCATCGCGGTGGACCCGGTGCTGGGCAGCCGGTCCACGGACACACTCGCCGGGCTCGGACCGGCACCGCTGCGCGACGGCGATCTGCTGCCGCTCGGTGTCGTGCCCGGTCCGCCCGCGCCCGTCGACCTCACCGTGCCGCCGCCGTTCCCGGCGGAGGTGCACCTGACGGTGCGGCTCGGTCCACGGCAGGACTGGTTCACTCCGGCCGCGCTGGACCGGCTGCTCGGCACGGCGTACCAGGCGAGTCCGTTGAGTAACCGGGTCGGTGCGCGGCTTTCCGGCGCGCCGCTGCCCCGCGCGGTGGCCGGTGAGCTGCCCAGTGAGGGCATCGTTCTCGGCGCGGTGCAGGTGCCGGCGGACGGCCAACCGCTGGTCTTCCTCGCCGACCATCCCACCACCGGCGGCTATCCGGTCATCGCGGTGGTGGACGACGTGACCCCGCTCGCGCAGGCCCGTCCAGGCACTACGGTCAGATTTCATGGACCTGAACGCTGACCTCGGTGAGGGATTCGGTATCTGGCCGCTCGGCGACGACGAGGCCCTGCTCGATTTGATCACCTCCGCCAACGTCGCCTGCGGCTTTCACGCCGGGGACGCGCCCACGATGCGTCGGGTCTGTGCCACCGCGGCGCAGCGGGGGGTGGCGATCGGTGCGCAGGTCGGCTACCGGGACCTCGCCGGATTCGGCCGGCGGGCCATCGCGTACGAGTTCGCCGAGCTGCGGGACGAGGTGCTCTATCAGCTCGGCGCGCTCAACGCGTTCTGCCGGGCGTACCGCACCCGGGTCCGCTACCTCAAACCGCACGGGGCGCTCTATCACGCGGCGGCGTGCGAGGAGATGCCGGCGGCGGCGATCGTCGCGGCGGTCGACGACTTCGACCGGGACCTGCCGCTGCTCTGCCCGCCCGGTTCGGTGCTGGCCCAGCTCGCCCAGGGTGCCGGGATGCGCGTGGTGGCCGAGGGGTTCGCCGACCGCAACTATCTGCCCAACGGTCGGCTGGTGCCGCGTACCTCGCCCGACGCGCTGGTAAGCGACCCTCAGGAGGTGGCGAACCGGGCGGTGCGGATGGCCACCGAGCGGGCGGTGACGGCCG
This sequence comes from Micromonospora sp. NPDC023869, assembly GCF_055559695.1. Taxonomy (NCBI): domain Bacteria; kingdom Bacillati; phylum Actinomycetota; class Actinomycetes; order Micromonosporales; family Micromonosporaceae; genus Micromonospora; species Micromonospora sp. NPDC023869. The sequence continues at coordinate 881,891 of NZ_JBVHKD010000001.1, read as the reverse complement.
TCGACGGGAGCGTGATCCCGTGTGTCGTCGAGTCGATCTGCCTGCACGGCGACAGCCCCGGTGCGGTGGCCGCCGCGGAACTCGTCCGCGCCGCCCTGATCGACGCCGGAGTGACGCCGACCGCGTTCAGCTGAGAGGTTTTGTTAGGAGGGGTCCCCTGCTATACCGCAGGCGTTAGCAGGGGACCCCTCCTTTCACTTTCAGCCGACGTCCATGCCACGCAGCACCAGCGGGAGGCGGGTCCCGCCGTCGGCGACCACGCGTACCGGCACTCCCCAGTCCTGCCGGGTCAGGTGACAGGCCGCGTGCTCGATGTCCGCGTCACAGGTGGCCGCCTGGGCGGTCACCTGGAGCACGCCGTCGGTCACCGAACCGTCGATCACCAGTCGGCGGGACAGGTCGGTGCCGGTGCCCGCCCCCTCCGACAGCAGCTCCGGCGGCGACGCGGAGACCACCAGGCGGGTCGACGGGCCGTACGTCTCGTCCAGCTTCTGCCCCGGCGCGGGAGTGAAGACGACGTCCAGCACGACCTCCCCGGCGGCCAGGTCGGTCGGCTTGCGCTCGGTGCGGTGCCGGGGGCCGTCGACGGTGTCCGCGCCGGCCGCCGAGAGCGCACCGGGAGCCAACCGGGTGATCCGGTGCGCGGACGACTCCACCACCAGCACCGCGCCGTCGGGCGTGAGCACCAGGTCGCTCGGTTCGCCGAGTTCGGTGGCGACCGTGGAGACCCGCTCGGTCGCGGGGTCGTAGCGGCGTACCGCGCCGTTGTAGGTGTCCGCGATCAGCACCGACCCGTCGGGCAGCGCGCAGACGCCGAGCGGGTGCTGGAGCAGCGCCTGCGCCGCCGGCCCGTCCACGTGACCGAAGTCGAACAACCCCTGACCCACGGCGGTACGCAGGACGCCGTTCTCGACGTACCGGACGGCGCTGGTCTCGCTGTCGGCCACCCAGAGGCGGGTGCCGTCGGCGGAGACCGAGAGCCCGGACGGCTGGGCCAGCCACGCCTCGTCCAGCGGCCCGTCCCGCAGCGCCTCCACGGTGGTGCCGGCGTACATCCCCGCGGTGCGCTTGATCGGGTCGAACCACCAGAGCTGGTGGATGCCGGCCATCGCGATGACGATGCGGTCGTCGTACCAGGCGAGGTCCCAGGGGGAGGAGAGGTCGATCGAGAGTGCGTCGTGCGCGTGGTCGTCGACCGTGGAACGCCACTGACGGCCGGTGCCGGCCACGGTGACCACCTCGCCGGTGGCCAGCCGTACGCCGCGCAGCAGGTGATTGACGGTGTCGGCGACCACCAGGTCGTAACCGGCGATCTCGGCGGCGTGCTCGGGCAGCAGGCACAGGCCCTGCGGCTCGGAGAAGGTGGCGGCCTCGGCCGGTCCGTCGCCCCGGCCCCGGCTGCCGGTGCCGATGGTGCGGACCACCGTCTCGCCGTCGTCGGCCAGTTCGACCACCCGGTGCCGGGCCGAGTCCGACACCAGCAGACCACCGCCGGGCAGGGCCACCGCCTTGCCGGGGAAGCGCAGCGTCGTCTGTGGCTCGGCCGGCGGCACGTACGGGCCGTCGCCCCGGCGCAGGGTGCCCTTGGCCTCGTGGGTGGTGATCAGCTCGTCGATCAGCCGGGCCAGCCCCTCGGCGTGACCCTCGCCGGCCATGGTGGCCACCACGTACCCCTCCGGGTCGACCACGGCGAGGGTCGGCCAGGCACGGGCCGCGTACTGCTGCCACATGTCCAGCTCGGGGTCGTCGAGCACCGGGTGGTGCACGCCGTACCGCTCGACGGCGGCGGCCAGGGCGTCGGGGTCCTTCTCGTGCTCGAACTTGGGCGAGTGCACGCCGATCACGACGAGGACATCGGCGTACTTCTCTTCGAGCGGCCGCAGCTCGTCGAGCACGTGCAGGCAGTTGATGCAGCAGAAGGTCCAGAAGTCCAGGACGGTGATGCGACCCCGCAGATCCGCCAGACGCAGGTCCTTGCCACCGGTGTTCAACCAGGCCCGACCCCGGAGCTCGGGTGCCCGTACGCGTGCACTCATGCACCCCATCGTGCCCTACCGGCGGGCGCCGACCGGCCGGACCTCGGTGCCCGTGCGCTGCGGGTACGAACACCGAGGGCGGGACACGGTGACCGTGCCCCGCCCTCGGTGTGACGTGATCAGCTCTCGGTTGCCGGCTTCAGGCAGAGGAACGGGTTCGACGAGACGCCCCGGAGCTCCACCAGCGGCATCGCCGGGTCGGGGCAGCTGTCCCGGGTCTCGACCTTGGACACCACGGTGAAGGCGTCGGTCTCGTCGCAGTTGGCGGACACCGCGCTGTTGCCGGACCGCTTGACGCAGGAACCGACCGCCGGGTCGAAGGCACCTGCCTCGCTCGATCCACCGATCTTGCCCAGGAGCAGCAGCAGACCGAGCGGGATGGCCAGGATGAGCACTGCGGCGACCAGCACCGCGGCGAGGACCCGACCGTTGCGGACCTTCGGTGCCGGGGCCTCCGGAGCCGGTTCGGCCACCGGCTTGAAGGAGTCGAAGCGACCCTGCTCCGGATCGGACGGCCCGGAGCCGGTGCCGGCGTTCGCGCCCCACGTCGGCGGCGACTGCCCCGGCGGCGGGAATGCCGCGGTGTGGTCGGCACCCGGCTCGGGACGCTTGGCACCGTAGGTGCCGCCCGGACGCTCGGACGGCCCACCGAAGGGCTCACCACCCGGAGCCCCGAAGCGGTCACCGCCGGGCGGAGCGCCGAACGGGTCGTTGCTGGGCGGAGCGCCGAAGGGGTCGTTGCCGGGGCCACCGAAGCGGTCACCGGGTGCGCCACCGAAGGAGGGGGCGGCACCCGGACCGCCGAACGGGTCGCCACCGGGGTGCCCGCCGAAGCGGTCGCCGCCGGGCGGGCCTCCGAAGCCGTCGCCACCCGGCGGGCCCCCGAAGCCGTCACCGCCGTGCGGGCCGCCGAACGGGTCGGCGGGACGCTCAGGCTCGGGGTGCGGCTTGGTGCCGTTGACCGGGCGGTTGGTCGGCGGCGAGTCGGCGAAGGAAGGCATCCCGGCCGGGAAGGCCGGCGGTGCCACCGGGGAGCCGGGAGCAGCCGACCCGGAGTAGACGCCCGGCCCGCCGGCCGGCGGCTCGCGGTCGGTGAAGTGCGGCTCCGGGCTCTGGTCGAACCGGGGTACCGGCGGCTCGTCCCGCTCCGGAGTCGACTCGCCTGACTCGGGGCGGGCGGGGCGGCCGTACACCCGCGACTGCGCAGCGGGCGGCCCGGCGGGATGTGCCGAGTGGTCGGCGGGCGGCGTCACCCGGCTGGCCAGCGGCACCGACGCGCTCGCGGAGACCCCACCGGCGGCGGCCGTCGGCGGGACGGCCCGGCCGGCCTCGGGGCTGGTGCGGGGCGCGGGGATGACCGGGGCGGCCGAGGCCTGCGGGTCGTCGTGCCGTGGCTCGGGCTGTCCCCAGGCCATGCCGCCGCCCGGCTGGTCGCCGGGGTGGTTGGCGGGCCCGGACTGGTCGGTGCCGTACGCCGGCGGCTGGCCGTAGTCGGCGGGCGGCCCGGCGGCCAGGCTGGCACCGGGCACCCGCTGCTCCTGCGGCGGCAACGGCACCTTGTTGCTCGGCGAGATGCCGGGGGCCGGCGCGGGCTGGTAGATCGGGGTGTCCCCGGACCGACCTGCTGCGGGGTCGACGTCGGCCCGACCGGAGTCCGCAGCGCCGCTGCTGCCCCACGCCTCACCGGGCGCCCACGGCTCCACGTCGGTCAGTCCGGGCCGGTCGGCGGCGGTACGCGAGGGCAGCGGCTCTCCGCCGGGCGCCCAGGTCGGGGGCGGACCGGCGTCGGCGGGTCGGGCCGATCCGGTGGCGGGCTCGGACGGGGCCCACGCCGGGGCGGACTGCTCCTGGGACGGCGTCGACCACTGCGGCCGCTCCTCGGCTGCCGCACGGGCGCTCGCCCAGTCGGCCGGTGCGTCCGGCTGCGGGGTGGCCCAGTCGGGCTGCGGCGGGCGGTCACCGCTCTGCTGCCAACTCTCGGCCTGCTGGTCGCCGGGCCAGCCGGGGGCGGGCTCGCGCTGCTGGCCGGTGGTCCAGGCGGGCTGGTCCTGCTGCTCGGGCTGCCACGCGCCGGGTCGGCCCGGCTCGTCGACGCCGGGCTGGTGCGGTGCCGGGGGCGGCGGCACCTGCGCGGTGGCCCGTGCCGGCGGCTCGGCGCGTACCGGTGCCGGCGGGTCAGCCGGCGCCCACTCGGGCTGGGCCGGCTCGGGCGGGGACGCCGTGGCGGCCCAGCCGGGGGTGTGATCGTCGTCTCGTGGTGCGGTGGCCCACTCCGGCTGCTGACCGCCACCCCAGCCGTTGGTCGGGCCGGACGTCGGCTGACCGGAGGTCGGTTGCGCGGTGGCCCAGTCGGGCTGCCCGGACGTGGGCTGGTGGGGCGTCCACTCCGGCTGCTGCGGAGCGTCCGATGTGGTGGGGGTGCCCCAGGCCGGGTTCTGCTGTCCGCCGGTGGCCCAGGCGGGCTGGTCCGGAGTGGACTGCGCGGCGGGCGTCGCCCAGGCCGGTGGGGCCTGGTCGGCCTGGCCCGGCCACTGCTGCGCAGGAGACTGGTCCCAGTTGCCGGGGGGCGGGGCGTCCGCCTGTCGGGTCGCCTGCGCGCTGCCCCACTGGGCACCCTGCTGGTTCGCCCAGGAGGGTGCGGGTGCGTCGGGTCGCGCGGGCGGTGGGGGAGCCCAGCCGAGGTCGGGGGCGGTTGCGGTGTACCCGCCGTCCGGCTGAGCCGATCGGTCGCCGTATGGCGCCGGTCCGCCGCCCGGCGGCACCTCGTCCGGCTCCTGGCCGGGGCGGTGCGGGCCCTCGGACGTCATGTGTACGCCTCCTCCATCACATGTCGGCCGCCGTCGCCGATGGTCTCGGCAGGGCAGCCGGCGGTGCCGGCGTACCGGCCGTGCCGGCTCCCCGCACCGTATACCGGTGGCCGCCGATGGGCTCCCGGGGAGCGTCAGTCGTCACCGTCCGTCGTCGATCGGTGTCGAGGTGCTTCTATCGCCTCGACCACTCTCGGCCGTGGACGACGACCGTGCCCCACCGTACCGGGCGCTGCGGCGGGGCGGTATCCCGGTGTCAATGGCCGGTGGAACGCCGACGCCCCGCCCGGGGTGCCCGGGCGGGGCGTCGATCTGGAGGAGGTGATGAACGTCGTGTGGCGTCAGTGCATGTGACGCTGGGCGATGACGAGGATCTCGTCACGGACCGCCGGCGAGTTGGCGGAGCGCAGGGCCCGCTCGATGGCGCGGGCGCGGCGGCTGGCGTCGCGGCGGCTACGGATTCGCTCGATCATGCTCATGGGGGTTCTCCTCCTGCTATTCGGTTGTCGGCCCCTCGATGTCTCTATTCAACCGCAAGCAGGGCGGAACATCCAGCGATTATTAGGTGAGCTGAGCCACCAGCCTACGAATCTTAGGTCGGCTGCCTTCTGTGAAGAGTGTTTCGTCAACAACGGCAACGGCCGGTGTGCCGGGCGTTCACCCGTGGCACACCGGCCGTCGTGGAGCGGATCAGGTCCAGGCGAGCAGCGCCGCCTCCGGGTCGGCGAGGAAGTCGCCGATGTCGCGCAGGAACTTCGAGCCCAGCTCACCGTCGATGATGCGGTGGTCGAAGGAGAGGCCGAGCGTGGTGACCAGGCGTGGCTTGACCTTGCCCTTGTGCACCCAGGGCATCTCCCGGACCGCGCCGAAGGCCAGGATCGCCGACTCGCCCGGCGGCAGGATCGGCGTACCGGTGTCCACCCCGAACACTCCGACGTTGGTGATGGTCAGGGTGCCGCCGGACATGTCGGCCGGCGAGGTCTTCCCGGCCTTGGCGGTCTGCACCAGGTCGGTCAACGCGTCGGCCAGCTCGCGCAGCGTGAGTCGACCGGCGTCCTTGACGTTCGGCACGATCAGGCCCCGCTCGGTGGCCGCCGCGATACCGAGGTTGACGTACTCCTTGACGACGATCTCGTCACCGGCCCACGTCGAGTTGACCATCGGGTGACGCTTGACCGCCAGCAGCACCGCCTTGGCGACCAGCAGCAACGGCGAGACGCGTACGTCCCGCCACTCCCGCCGACCGCGCAGCCGGTCCAGCGCCTTCATCGCCCGGGTCACGTCCACGGTCAGGAACTCCGTGACGTGCGGGGCGGTGAAAGCGGACCGGGACATGTTCTCGGCGGTGAGCTTGCGTACCCCCTTGACCGGGATGCGCTGCTCGCGGTCGGCGCCGAAGCTCGCCGCCGCCGGAGCCGAGGCGGTGACCGTGAGCGGCTCCGCCGCCGGGGTCGCCGCCCGCTGCACGTCCTCCCGGGTGATCGAGCCCGATGGCCCGGACCCGGTCAGCGTGCTCAGGTCCACGCCGAGATCCTTGGCGAGCTTGCGCACCGGCGGCTTGGCCAGCACCGCGCCCGCGAGTCGGCCGTTGCCGTTGACCGCCGGGGCGGGCGCGACCGGTGCGGCCGGAGCCGCAGCGGGCGTGACCGGGGCGGGCGTGACCGGAGCCGGGGCGGGCGTGACTGCGGCGGTGGCCTGGGCCGGGACGGCGCCCTTGCGGGGACGGCGCTTCGCCGTGGTGGTCCGTGGGCCGTAGCCGACCAGGACAGCGGTCCGGCCACCCGGTGCCGGGCCGCCGATCAGGCCCGGCTCCACCGCACCCTCGGCCGGCGCCACCTCGACGGCGGCCAACGAGGCCGCCGAGGGAGTGGGCAGGTCACCGGCGGGCGCGCCGGTCGTCGAGGACTCGACCGGCCCGGCGCCCGGGTCGGTGTCGATCGCGATGATCGGCGTACCGACCTCGACCGTGGTGCCCTCCGAGTGAAAGATTGCGTGCACCTGACCGGCCCACTTCGCCGGGATCTCCACCGCCGCCTTGGCGGTCTCCACCTCGACGATCGGCTGGTTCAGCTCGATGGTGTCGCCCACCTTGACCAGCCAGCCGAGGATCTCGCCCTCAGTCAGACCCTCGCCCAGGTCGGGCAGGTTGAACTCCTTGATCCGGGACATGCCGCTCACCAGCCGAAGGAGCGGTCGACGGCGTCGAGCACCCGGTCGAGGTCGGGCAGGAACTCCTCTTCCACCCGGGCCGCCGGGTAGGGGGTGTCGAAGCCGGTCACCCGCAGCACCGGGGACTCCAGTGAGTAGAAGCACTCCTCGGTGATCCGGGCCGCGATCTCCGCGCCGAGGCCCACGTTGGACGGTGCCTCGTGCACCACCACCGCGCGGCCGGTGCGCCGCACCGATTCGTAGACCACGCCGAGGTCCAGCGGGGAGAGCGTGCGCAGGTCGATGACCTCCAGCTCACGGCCGTCCTCGGCGGCGGCGGTCGCCGCGTCCAGGCAGGTCCGGACCATCGGGCCGTACGCGAGCAGGGTGACGTCGCTGCCGGCCCGCACCACCCGCGCCGAGTGCAGCGGGTACGCCTCGGACAGCGGGGCGTCCAGGTCGACCTGCCCCTTCTCCCAGTAGCGCCGCTTCGGCTCCAGGAACACGATCGGATCGTCCGAGGCGACCGCCTGCTGGATCATCACGTACGCGTCCTGCGGGCTGGCACAGGAGACGACCTTCAGCCCGGCGGTGTGCGCGAAGTACGCCTCGGGCGACTCCGAGTGATGCTCCACCGCGCCGATGCCGCCGCCGAACGGGATCCGGATCACCATCGGGATGTTCAGCTTGCCGCGCGAGCGGTAGTGCATCTTCGCCACCTGCGACACGATCTGGTCGTACGCGGGGTAGACGAAGCCGTCGAACTGGATCTCGCAGACCGGGCGGTAGCCGCGGATGGCGAGACCGACCGCGGTGCCGATGATGCCCGACTCGGCCAACGGGGTGTCGATCACCCGCTGGTCGCCGAAGTCCTTCTGCAGGCCGTCGGTGATCCGGAAGACGCCGCCGAGCTTGCCGACGTCCTCGCCCATGATGACGACCTTCGGGTCGTTCTCCAGGGCGCGACGCAGACCGGTGTTGAGGGCCTTGCCGAGGGTGAGCGTCTCCGTGGCCATCAGTGCGCGCTCCCCTCGAACGACTCCAGGTACCGGCTGAACTCCGCTCGCTGCTCGTCCAGCAGCGGCGACCCGTTGGGGTAGACGTGGTCGAAGAGCGTGGTGGGCTCCGGGTTCGGCATGGCCAGCACCCGCTCCCGCAGGTCCACGGCCTCGCGGCGGGCCTGCTCGTCCACCTCGGTGAAGAAGCCGGCGTCGGCGATCTTCTCGCGCTCCAGGAACGCCTTCACCCGGGCGATCGGGTCCTTGGCCTGCCAGGCCTCGACCTCGCTGGCGATCCGGTAGCGGGTCGGGTCGTCGGAGGTGGTGTGCGCCCCCATCCGGTACGTGTACGCCTCGATCAGGCTCGGGCCCTGCCCGTGCCGGGCGTTGTCCAGCGCGTGCCGGGTCACCGCGTACGTGGCCAGCACGTCGTTGCCGTCCACCCGGATGCCGGGGAAGCCGAAGCCGGCGGCGCGGCGGTAGAGGGGGATGCGGGTCTGCCGCTCCAGCGGCTCGGAGATGGCGTACTGGTTGTTCTGGCAAAAGAACACCAGCGGGGCGTTGAACACGCCGGCCCAGACGAACGACTCGTTGACGTCGCCCTGGCTGGTGGCGCCGTCACCGAAGTACGCGATGACCGCCTCGCCGTCGTCGGTGCCGGTCTTGCCGTCCATCGCGACGCCCATGGCGTACCCGGTCGCGTGCAGGGTCTGCGCCCCGATGACGATCGTGTACATGTTGAACTTGAACTCGTTCGGGTCCCAACCGCCCTGGTCGACCCCGCGGAACAGGCCCAGCGGCATGATCGGGTCGATGCCCCGGCAATAGAGCACGCCGTGCTCGCGGTAGGTGGGGAACGCCATGTCCTGGGTCCGCAGCGCCCGGCCGGAACCGACCTGGGCCGCCTCCTGGCCGAGCAGGCTCGCCCAGATGCCCAACTCGCCCTGCCGTTGCAGGGCGGTCGCCTCGGCGTCCAGCTTCCGCACCAGCACGAGGTCGCGATAGAGGCCGCGGTACTCCTCGTCGGTGAAGTCGACGCGGTACTCGACGCCGTCCGGGCCGGTCACGCTGTCGACGCGCGCACCCTCGGGGGTGAGCAGTTGTACGAGTTCCGGGTCGCCGGTCGCGGCTTTCCTGGATCGGGGTGCGGCTCGCCGGCCGCGGGGGCCGGCCCCGGGGTCGCCCTTTGCCATCCGTCTCTCCCTGTCGTGTCTGCGTCGGCACCGGGGGGTCACCCGGCCGCGCGACTCGTGCGCCCGCCCCGGCTGGTGCCGGGATCGGTTCCTGGCGGCCACGCATAGCCCCGGTGGGGGTTGCCGCGCGGCGTGAGCCGGATTCTTGGCCGAACCCGGTTCGGGAGCGCCGACGCCCAGTCGCGCCTACCGCGTGGGTGCGCGGAGGTCCCGGCTGCGCTGCCGTCGTGACTCCATATTCGCATCAGAGGTGAGCCGTCCCACACTCCACCTGCCCCGCGTCCCAGGATGGGCCCGGTTCGTTACCTGAAATACCGGGATGCCGGGTCGTGCGACGCGCGACCGATCCGGTGATGGTTTGCCACCATTCGGCCAGATAAGCGTGTCGACACGCGGTGTGGGGTTGGCCGACGCAGAGTCACTGAACCACGCTGGTCGGGCGGGCCCCCGAACCAGCTCAGGCGGTCCGCCGGGGCCGCGTCGACGGCCCCGGCCAGGGTCGACGACGAGGAGTGCGCGGTGTCCGAACCAGGTGAGGGTCCCGGGGGGCCGTTCCTCGGCCGACACCGGGCACCCGGCGGCTATCGCCGGGTGGTGGGCACCCACCGTGCCGCGCGTACCGCCACGCCGTCGCGGGGCTACCTGCTGACCGTGGCGCTGCTCGCCGGTACGGCCTCGATGCCGGTGCTGGCCGCGATCAGCACCGGGTCGGCGACGGTCGGCAGCACCGCCCTGCCGGGCAGCAGCACGCCGCCGTTCATCCCGACGCCCTCGGTCGGCCCGGTGGTGATCCCGCCGCCGCCCGGCGGTATCCCGACGACCGTGCCACCCGCGCTGCCGTCGGTCGGCCCGGCCGCACCGCCCGCCGACCCCGGTCCGGAGCGGCGTCCGATGCCGGCCGCCCTGCCGTACGCGCCGCCGCCGGGCCACCGCCCGGAGCCGCCGGCCCCGCTGCCCGCGCCCCGGCCGCCCGCCACCACGCCGGCCCCGGTGCCCACCCCGACGCCGAGCCATACGCCGAGGCCCACCCCCTCGCCGAGTCCGTCGCCGCCGACCGCCTCGCCCTCGCCGTCGCCCTCGCCGACCGATCCGCCCTCCTCCCCGACGGCGTCGGTCGACCCGAGCATCTCCACCGACCCGGGCACCACGCCGGACCCGTCGGAGTCCACCGGCCCGACCGCCTCGACCGATCCGACCGCCTCGACCGATCCGACCGCCTCGACCGATCCGACCGCCTCGGACGGACCGACGGAGACGGGTGACCCGCCGTCAGGCGGCCCGACCACCTCGGGTGACCCGGCCGATCCGATCGACCCGCCGTCCAGCCTCCTGCCCGGGCCGGTGCTGCCGCCGTTCGACGGCAACGGCCACGCCCGGTCGCGCGCCCGGTTCCGGCTGCGGAAGCGGGGGTGTGCGTCGGAGTCCACCGGGCCCGCGTCCGGGCGTTGAGGGCCGCCTGAACGGTCGGAGCCACGCGCGCACAAGCGCTGCGGGTCCGGTGCTTCAGCCCTCGCTCGGGCGTGGTGGGTCGGGTCGCAGCATCGGTGGGTGCAGGATCACGGCCGGTCCGCGTCGGAACAGTTGTGCCGGTCGACCCCGTTCGCCCTCGGTGGAGCGGCCGACCGGGTCCAGGAAGCCCGGTGTGCTGGTCACCTTGCGGTGGAAGTTGCGCGGGTCGAGGGACGTCCCCCAGACCGTCTCATAGACCGCCCGGAGCTGGGCCACCGTGAACTCGGGCGGGCAGAACGCGGCGGCCAACGGGGTGTACTCCAGTTTGGCCCGGGCCCGTTCCAGGCCGTCGGCCAGGATCCGCTCGTGGTCGAAGGCGAGCTGACCGGGGACCAGCCGCGCCAGCGGGAGCCAGTCGGCCGAGGCGGCGTCCGTACCGGCCACCGGGTTGGCCTGGTCGGGCAGGAGCGCCAGCCAGGCCACGGTGACGACCCGGCCGCGCGGGTCCCGGTCGGGACGGCCGTACGTGCCGAGTTGCTCCAGGTGCCCGGCCGGCTCGGCCAGGCCGGTCTCCTCGGCCAACTCCCGGGTGGCGGCGTCGGCCAGGTCCTCGTCGATCCCGACGAACCCGCCGGGCAGCGCCCACCTGTTCAGGTACGGCTCGATGCCGCGCCGGACCAGCAGGACGCAGAGCTGCTCCGCGCGCACGGTCAGCACGACCAGGTCGACGGTCACCGCGAACGGCGGGTACTCGGTCATCTCTTTATCACCACCTTGACGACAAAGTAGCAGACCCTTTATCGTCATGGAGACGACAAAGGGAGGCGAGAGTCATGGCCGACGTGACGAGGCGACTGTTCCTGCGCCACCTGCGTGGCACTCCGACCAGTTGGGTGCGCCTGCACGTGGGCGGCCGGATCCGTCGCGAAGGAGTGGGCCAGTCGTTCTGGTACCGCCCACTGCGAGCGGTGCTCAGCGAGGTGCCGGTGGACGACCGCGAGCTGCCGCTGCTCTTCCACGCCCGCACCGGCGACTTCGCCGACATCACCGTGCAGGCCACCGTCACCTACCGCGTCGCCGACCCGGCGCTGGCCGCCGGTCGGCTCGACTTCTCGGTCGACCCGCGCACCGGCAAGGCCCGGGCCCGCCCGCTGGACCAGGTGGCCACCCTGCTGGCCGAGCTGGCCCAGCAACCCGCGCTCGACCTGCTCGCCCGGGTGCCGCTGGCCGAGGCACTGACCACCGTCGCGCCGGTCCGCGAGGCGGTCTCCGACGCGTTGGCCACCGAGGCCCGGCTGGCCGACATCGGGGTGGCCGTGGTCAGCGCCCGGGTGGTGGCGATCCGGCCCGAGCCGGAGCTGGAACGTGCCTTGCAGACCCCCACCCGGGAGGCGGTGCAGGTCCAGGCCGACCGGGCTACGTACGCCCGTCGGGCGCAGGCCGTCGAGCAGGAACGCGCGATCGCCGAGAACGAACTCCAGAACAAGATCGAGCTGGCCCGGCGTGAGCAGCAGCTCGTCGAGCAGCACGGGGCGAACACCCACCGCCGGGCCGAGCTGGAGGCCGCCGCCGAACTGGCCGCCGCCCAGGGCCGGGCCGAGCGGGACAAGGTGACCGACGCCGCTGCCGCCGACCGGGCTCGGGTGCTCGCCGCCGCCGAGGCCGAGAAGGACCGGATGCTGGCCGCCGCGAAGGCCGAAGGCGTACGCGCCGTCGGGCACGCCGAGGCCGAGGCGGAGGCGGCCCGCCTGGCCGCGTACGCCGAGCTACCGCCGGAGGTGCTGCGGGCCCTGACCGTCCAGGAACTCGCCGGTCAGTTGCCGCAGATCGGCCAGCTCACCGTCACGCCGGACATGCTGACCGACCTGCTCGGTCGGCTGGCACCCGGCCGATGAGCGCCGACCGGGGCCCCGACGGGTGGGCCGGACCGGGGCTGGCCCCCCGCGTGGTGGTGGTCAGCCGACGCAGCGAGCTGGACGAGCTGCTGGCCCGGCACGGCACCCGGGCCGCCGCCGAGTGGTACCTGGCCGCCCGGGGACGGTCGCTGACCGAGGTGATCGACCGGCACGAGGCACTGGCGGCGGCGCTGACCACCGTCGGTGCCGCCGTGCCGGCGGACTGGCGACGCGGCGCGGTGGACCGCGACGACCTGCCGCGCTTCCTGTTCGCGCCGGAGGACGTCGTGGTCGCCGTCGGGCCGGACGGTCTGGTCGCGAACGTGGCGAAGTACCTGACCGGGCAGCCGGTGATCGGGGTCGACCCGGAGCCGGGCCGCAACGCCGGAGTGCTGGTCCGGCACCGGGCGGACGGGCTGGCCGCGCTACTGCCGGCGGTGGCGGCGCAGCGCGCGACGACCCGATCCCGGGCGATGGTCCGCGCCGCCCTGGATGACGGGCAGGAACTCCTCGGCCTCAACGAGGTGTACGTCGGCCATGCCTCCCACCAGTCCGCTCGCTACCTGCTCTCGGTGCCGGTGGACGGGCGGGAGCGCCGGGAACGGCACTCCTCCTCCGGCGTGGTGGTGGGCAGCGGTACGGGGGCGACCGGCTGGTGCGCGTCCATCGCGCGGGACCGTCCGGGGGCGCCGCGCCCACCCGCGCCGGAGGAGGCGGCCCTGTGCTGGTTCGTCCGGGAGGCGTGGCCGTCCCCGGTGACCGGGGTGAGCCTCACCGCCGGCCGCCTCGACGACGGCGACCGGCTGGAGTTGACCGCCGAGTCCGACGGCCTGGTGGTCTTCGCCGACGGGTTGGAGGCCGACCGGCTCACGCTCGACTGGGGGCAGCGCCTCACCGTCGACGTCGCACCCCGCCGACTCACCCTGGTCGAGCCGTGACGCGGTCAGCCGTCGTCGGCGAGGCGGTGCCGGTTGGCCTCGATCCAGGCGTCCAGGGCGGCCGGGTCGTCCGGGTCGACGCCGTCGGCCATCAACTGGGCGACGGCGGCGGTCGCCGGGCTGCGCCGCTCACCGGTGGCGTAGAGCCGGACGAACTCCGGCACCATCTCCTCGATCCCGGTGTCCGTCGCGGACACCGCCGACGCCGGCAGTCCCCGCTTGCGGGCCGCGTACGCGGTGAAGGCGCGCAACACCCGGGGCAGCATCGCCGCGTCGTCCATGTCCAGTACGGCCCGCCGGTGCACCCAGTCGAGCAGGAACAGCCCGGCCACGGTGGGGCTCCACCGCAGCGGGTCGGTGTCCGGGAAGGTGGCCGCGTGGTCGAGCAGCAGGCCCAGGCAGAAGTGCAGGGAAGCGAGATCCCCGCCGTCGATGCTGTCCAGCCCGGCCCGCGCCGCCTCCGGCGAGGCCAGGAAACGTCGGATCAGGTCGGACCGCTCGGTCTCCGTGAGCGGTTCGTCGTCCGGCCGGTCCGATGCCGACGGTGTGGCCGGTAGCAACGCCAGCCGGGCCCCGACCAGGGCGCGGTCGGTGGCGAGCGAGCCCGCGCCCGGCAACTGCCCCAGGCGGTCGGTCACCGCCAGGTGGCGGCCCACCTCGTCACGCATCCGGGCCGGTTCCTCCTCCCGGAACCAGGTCAGCTCGTCGTCGGCGCAGAGCTGCCGGACCTGGTCGAGGATCCGGGCGGCCGGCCCGCCGACGAAGACGTCCTTGGTGATGCCGATGTTGTGGTCGACCAGGGCCACCAGCGCGTGCTCCGGCCCGCCGGTGGCGTCGTCGTAGGCGAAGGTGGCCAGGTAGGAGGTCTGGTCGCCGTACACGTCGCCGTACGCCCAGGCGCCGGTGAGGTGCACCTTGCCGAGCTGCCCGGACCAGGCCGGTGCGGTGGCGCCGGGGCGTACCCGGTCGGCGCCGGTGGCGTCCGGGACCAGAGCGGCGAAGACCGCGCGGACGGTGGTCGCCGCGGCGGTCCGCCGTCGCGAGGTGGCGGCGAGGAAGCCGCCCACGAACTCGCGGATCGCCGTCTCCCGGTCGGTCTCCGCCACCTCGTAGACGCTGCCCAGCAGTGCCGCGCCGAGCATCTCCGCGTCCAGCGCCGTATCGAGCTTGGTCACGTCGCGAGCGGCATGCAGCACCGCGTCGTAAGGGGTCTGTGGCGTGGCCATGACCCGACACTACGCCGCCGGTCACGCAGTCATGTGCCGAGCCAACCGACCGGCGTGGCCCCGACCGAGGCTCAGCGGTGCCGGGCGACCTCCAGCACGGTCCGAGCGTCGGCGTGCGCGGCGATCACCGCTCGCACCGGTGACAGCACGTACTCGTCGCCGACCTGGCCCATCGCCCTGGTCAGCCGGTCCTCGGCCCGACGGCGCGCGCGGCGGGCGGCCCACCGGCTGATCGGCCGGGTCAGGGCGGCCAGCAGCAGCCCGGACAGCAACCCGCCGAGCAGCAGCAGCGTCGGCACTGGCACCGCGCCGACCATCGGATGCTCCAACTCGGGCAGCCCCAGGATCCGTAGCGCGTAGCCCAGGAACAGCCAGCCCAACCCGGCCACCGCAGCGATGGTCACCACCCACTGCAATCCGCCGACCAGGCGCCACCAGGTGCGGGGACGGTTCAGTCCCAGGTCGGTGCCGGCGAGCGCGCGGTCCAGCGCGTCCGGCAGGTCGGCGAGGCGCGAGCGGGCCGCCGCGCTCACCGCCGCCGGCCAGGCGCTCGGCAGTCCCTCACCGGCCCGCTCCGCCACCGTACGCAGCGCCAGGGCCAGCGCCGACTTGTCGGCCGCACCGGGCTCGGGTACGGACGTCGCGGCGGCCAGGACCTGCTCGGGGTCGTCGGCGCCGGGCTGCGGACCGGTCAGGTGCAGTCGGCGCAGCGGATCGGGGCGCAGCCGCCGCCAGAACCGCACCAGCGGCCAGCCGGTGCGCGACGCGGCCCGGTGCCGGTACGCCTGCTCGACCGCACTGAGCACGGTCGGCACCCCGGCCACCGCGCTCAACGCCCGGTCCAGCTTGGCCACTGCGGGATCGTCGGCGGCGAGGGCCGACCGGGGTGCCCCGACCATGCCGTCCAACGTGTCCACGACCGCGTCCAGGTCGCCGGTGAGGCGGCGCAGTGCCGCCTGCCGTTCGGCGACCGTGCGTTCCAACTCCGTCCGCAGCACCTCGTGGCCGCTCGGGTCGACGATCGTGGTGGCCAGCAGCGGCACGCCGTCCAGCCCGTCCGCGTCGAGCAGTCGGCGCAGGTCGGCCAGCACCCGGGGCACCTCGGCGGGGGGCAACCGGTCGGCCTGGTTGAGCACGACCAGGGTGACGTCCCGGTGCCGCTGGAACTCGCGCAGGTAGGCGGCGTGCACCACCCGGTCGGCGTACTTCTCCGGGTCGACCACCCAGATCACCAGGTCGACCAGGCCGAGCAGCCGGTCCACCTCCAGGCGGTGCGCGTGCTGCACCGAGTCGAAGTCCGGCAGGTCGAGCAGGATCAGCCCGTGCAGGGTGGACTCGTCGTCGCCGTCGAGCAGGCTCTCCCGGACGAACCGGTGCTTGGGCAGCACGCCGAGCCAGTCGAGCAACCGGGCGCCGCCGTCGAGCGGGCCCCACACGCAGGCGTGGGTCACACCGGTGGTCGGGCGGCGTACCCCGACCGGCGACAGGTTCCTGCCGGCCATCGCGTTGAACAGGCTCGACTTGCCGCTGCCGGTGGCACCGGCCAGCGCGACCACGGTGTGGTCACGGGAGAGCGACAACCGGGTGCCGGCCCGTTCCACCAGGGTGCGCGCCGGGCTCAGCGGGGTGTCGGGAAGGTATCCGTCGACGAGGCCGAGGAAGCGGTGCACCGCCTCCAACCGGGCCACCAACTGGTCCGCATCCACCCGTCCGTCGCTGATCCGCAACGCCTCGCGGAGGCGTCCCCCCATGCCCATCACGCCGCCGCCCCACTGCGATCGTCCGTGGCGAAACCGCTGCGCGTCCGGGCCGCCTCCACCTGGGCGGCCGCCTCGCGCAGCGCCGTCGCGTGCCGGGCCGCCGGCCGGGCCTGGTCGGTCCGGCCCAGATACCGGGCGGCCTCCTCGTCGAGCAGCGCGCGTACCCGGTCCAGCAGGTCCTCCCGAGCCTTCGCGGCCAGCGTACGCACGGCCTGGTCACCGAAGATCGCCTGAAGTACGGCCTGGCCGGCGACGGTGGTGCCGGCCCCGGTGGCGACCTCCAGGCCGGTCGGGATGAACGCCGTCGAGGCGAACACCGCGATCATGACGGCCAGCCCGGTGGCGTTGACCGCGTACGCCGCCGTGCGGGCCACGAAACGCCGGTCACCACCCTCGGCCCGGACCAGCTCCAGCACCCCGCGTTGCCAGTCCCGGACCAGCCGCTCGGCCCGCTCGGGCAGGTCGGCCGAGTGGTGTGCCAGATCCGGCGTGAGCAGTGCGGCACCCGCCGGATGCGCCTTCCACCCGGTGTGCGCGTGCTCGGCCGCCTCGGCCGCCACGCCCCGCAGCAACGTCGTCAACTGGGACTCGATGGCGTCGCGCAACTCCACGGCGGGAGCCGGACGTCGGCTGAACGTCGCCGTGAGGCGGTCGCGCAGCCGCCCGATCCGCGCTTCCAGGCTGCGGAAGAAGTCGCTGGTGCCGATGAACTCCTGCCACCGGGCCAGCACCTCGCCCCGGAGCAGCCGCCCGTCGCGCAGACCCTGCTCGACCATCCGGTTCGCGGCCCGGTAGGCGGCCAGCACCCGTTCGTCGAGGGCGTCGGCGGAGGTCACCTGCTCGTCGGCGGCGACGGCCAGACTCTCGACCGACGGCGCCAGCGCGGCCAGCGCGCCACCCAAGGTCTGCCGGACCACCGCCGCGCGGGCGTCCGCGTCGGCGGCCAGCCGGGCGAACCAGTCCGCCAGCGGCGCGGTGACCCGGTCCGGCAGCAGCCCCTGGCCGTCGACCCAGGTCTCCGGCAGGACGAACAGCGGTGCCGCGCCGAGGTCCTGCTCGGCCAGCATCTCGGCGAGATGGGCGGCGACCTCGTCGGTGGCCTCGGCGGGCACCCGGTCGAGCACCAGCGCGATGACCGCGCCCCGGGCCCGCGCCCCGTGTAGCAGCTCCCAGGGCACGGCGTCGGCGTACCGGGCGGCGGTGGTGACGAAGAGCCAGAGGTCGGCGGCGGCGAGCAGTTGGTTGGCCAGCGCGCGGTTGGCGTCGACCACCGAGTCGATGTCGGGGGCGTCCAGGAACGCCAGCCCGGGGGCCAGTGCCGGGGCGGTGACCAGATGCAGCGAGCGGGGGTCGTCGCTGGGCTGGTTGGTGCGGGTCAGCCCGGGGAGGAGCTCTCCGCGACGGAACCAGGGCGAGTCGGCCGGATTGCAGACCAGGACCGGCGAGCGGGTGGTCGGCCGCAGCACCCCGGCGGCGCTGACCCGCGCCTGGACCAGGCTGTTGACCAGGGTCGACTTGCCTGCGCCGGTCGATCCGCCGACGACCACCAGCAGCGGCGCGTCGAGGCGGGAGAGCCGGGGTATCAGGTAGTCGTCAAGTTGGTCGGCGAGAGCGGCGGCGGTCCGGCCGGCGGGCTCCGCCGAGGGCAGGACCAGCGGGAAACGCGCCGCTCCGATCGCGGCCCGCAGGCTGGTCAGCGCGTCGGGCAGGGCGTCGTCCCCGAATGCCGCGGGCCGGTCCTCCCCGCCGGTGGAGCCGGTGCGGGCTGCGACGGCGGGCGTGCCGAAAGGTGAGGCGGAATCGCCGTTCGTCGTCACCGCTAAAGCGTGCCCGACCGACACAAGGTAAGACAACCAGTCGGTATCGAACGGTGACTTGCGCCAACCCGACTCAACCTTGACTTGACGATTCCGGGAGGCGTGGCACTATTGAGTCAAGTTCACTCAACTTGAGGTGGGGTCGCTGTGGGCGGCGCCGCCGGTCAGGGCGACGGGGGGCCCGTCACCTGCACAACGTTACGAAGCGAGGAAGCGAAGATGGCACGTGCGGTCGGTATCGACCTCGGCACGACGAACTCCTGCGTCAGCGTCCTGGAGGGCGGTGAGCCCACCGTCATCGCCAATGCCGAGGGCTCGCGGACGACCCCGTCGATCGTCGCGTTCGCCCGCAACGGCGAGGTGCTCGTCGGCGAGGTGGCCAAGCGCCAGGCGGTGACGAACCCGGACCGGACGATCCGCTCGGTCAAGCGGGAGATCGGCACCAACTGGTCCGTCGACATCGACGGCAAGAAGTACACCCCGCAGGAGATCTCGGCCCGGACGCTGATGAAGCTCAAGCGGGACGCCGAGGCGTACCTGGGCGAGCAGATCACCGACGCGGTGATCACCGTCCCGGCGTACTTCAACGACGGCCAGCGTCAGGCCACCAAGGAGGCCGGTGAGATCGCCGGCTTCAACGTGCTGCGGATCGTGAACGAGCCGACCGCGGCCGCCCTGGCGTACGGCCTGGACAAGGGCTCCAAGGAGCAGACCGTCCTGGTCTTCGACCTCGGTGGCGGCACCTTCGACGTGTCCCTGCTGGAGCTGGCCGAGGGCGTCATCGAGGTCAAGTCGACCAGCGGTGACAACCTGCTCGGCGGTGACGACTGGGACCAGCGCATCATCGACCACCTGGTGAAGACCTTCCGGGGCGAGCACGGCATCGACCTGTCGCAGGACAAGATGGCGCTCCAGCGGCTCAAGGAGGCCGCCGAGAAGGCCAAGATCGAGCTGTCCGCCGCCACCACCAGCAACATCAACCTGCCGTACATCACCGCCGGCTCCGCCGGCCCGCTGCACCTGGACGTGACGCTCAGCCGCGCCGAGTTCCAGCGGATGACGCAGGACCTGCTGGACCGCTGCAAGGGCCCGTTCGAGCAGGCGGTCAAGGACGCCGGGATCAAGGTCTCGGACGTCGAGCACGTGATCCTGGTCGGTGGCTCGACCCGGATGCCGGCCGTGACCGAGCTGGTCAAGCAGCTCACCGGCCGCGACCCGAACAAGGGCGTCAACCCGGACGAGGTCGTCGCCGTCGGCGCCGCCCTCCAGGCCGGCGTGCTCAAGGGCGAGGTCAAGGACGTCCTGCTGCTCGACGTGACCCCGCTGAGCCTGGGCATCGAGACCAAGGGCGGCATCTTCACCAAGCTGATCGAGCGCAACACCACCATCCCGACCAAGCGGTCCGAGGTGTTCACCACCGCCGACGACAACCAGCCGTCGGTGCTGATCCAGGTCTTCCAGGGTGAGCGCGAGATCGCCGCGTACAACAAGAAGCTCGGCACCTTCGAGCTGACCGGTCTCCCGCCGGCTCCGCGTGGCGTGCCGCAGATCGAGGTCACCTTCGACATCGACGCCAACGGCATCGTCAACGTGCACGCGAAGGACCTGGGCACCGGCAAGGAGCAGAAGATGACCATCACCGGCGGCTCCTCGCTGCCGAAGGATGACATCGAGCGGATGCGCCGGGACGCCGAGGAGCACGCCGAGGAGGACAAGCGCCGTCGCGACGAGGCCGAGAGCCGCAACGTCGCCGAGGCCCTCCAGTGGCAGACCGAGAAGTTCCTCGCCGAGAACGGCGACAAGCTGCCCGCCGAGAACCGCGACAAGCTGAACGAGGCGCTCGGTGAGCTGCGCGGCGCACTCGGTGGCAGCGACATCGATAAGATCAAGTCGGCACACGAGCGGCTGGCGCAGGTCTCGCAGGAGGCGGGCTCGCTGCTCTACGCGCAGCAGGCCGAGCAGGCTCCGGGCGGCGAGGCGGGCGGCGCGGCCGGTGCTGCCGGTGCGGGAGCTGCCGGTGCCGGTGCGGCCGGTGCCACCGGCGGTCCGGCCGGCGGTGCACGGCCCGGCCAGGACGATGTGGTCGACGCGGAGATCGTGGACGAGGACAAGAAGTGACGGTCCTGGTCGAGGCGATCTGCACGGGCAAAGGGATGAGGTAGTCGTATGACGGAGAAGCCACGAGCCGCTGACCCGGGCGACACCGGGTCGGCGCCGGGTGGCTCGGCGTCCGAGCCGACCGCCGGCGAGACGCCGCGCGTCGTCATCCGCAACAACCGCAAGATCAACCAGACCCGCGAGCCGGAGGGGACGGCGGCTGACGCCGGCTCCGACGTGTCGGCCGAGGGGCTGGTCGAGGACGCCGAGGTCGTGGTCGACGCGATCGAGGTCGAGGCCGAGGCGCTGAGCGAGCCGACCACCGAGGGCCCGCCCGTGGTGGACTCCCCGGCCAAGCCGGTCGGGCAGCCGTCCGAGGCGGCCGGTCGCGGGCTCGGTGCCGAGGTGGAGGCGCTCCGCGCCGACCTGGAGGAGCGCACTCGGGACCTGCAACGGGTGACCGCCGAGTACGCCAACTACCGCAAGCGGGTCGAGCGGGACCGTGGTCTGGTCACCGAGCAGGCGACCGGCTCGGTGCTGGCCGCGCTGCTGCCGATCCTGGACGACCTGGACCGGGCCCGGGAACACGGCGACCTGGTCGGTCCGTTCGGATCGG
Source organism: Micromonospora sp. NPDC023869 (assembly GCF_055559695.1). NCBI lineage: Bacteria > Bacillati > Actinomycetota > Actinomycetes > Micromonosporales > Micromonosporaceae > Micromonospora > Micromonospora sp. NPDC023869. The sequence goes on along the minus strand of NZ_JBVHKD010000001.1, from coordinate 860,911 downwards.
TGGCCGAGCAACTCACCACCGCGCTGGGCAAGTTCGGGCTGACCCCGTTCGGCGAGCAGGGCGACCCGTTCGACCCGACGCTGCACGAGGCCGTGGCGCACCAGACCTCGGCCGACGTCACCGAGCCCACCTGCGTGCAGGTGATGCGTCGGGGCTACCAGATCGGTGAGCGGCTGTTGCGGCCCGCGATGGTCGCGGTCGCCGACCCGGAATAGTGCACGACGGTGACCGGGCCGTTCCACCCGCCGAACTCCGGCGGGCGGGACGGCCCGGAGCCGGAGGTGGGGAGGAGGTGGACGGTGAGTTCCAAGGACTGGATCGAGAAGGACTACTACGCGGTCCTGGGCGTGGCGAAGACCGCCTCCGCTGACGAGATCAAGAAGGTGTACCGCAAGCTCGCCCGCGAGTCGCACCCGGACCACAACCCCGGCGACCCCAAGGCCGAGGAGCGCTTCAAGTCGGTCTCCGAGGCGTACGCGGTGCTCGGTGACGACGCCAAACGCCGCGAGTACGACGAGATGCGCTCGCTGTTCGGCTCCGGCGCGTTCCGGCGCGGTGCCCGCCCGGGTGGCCAGCCCGGGGGCATGCCGTTCGACGTCTCCGACCTGTTCGGCAACGCGCAGTCGGCCAGCGGTGGCCGGTTCGCCGGTGGCGGCATCTCGGACCTGTTCAGCTCGATCTTCTCGGGCGGCGCGGGTGGTGCAGGCGCTACCGGCCCGGCCCGGGGACGCGACATCGAGACCGAGGTGGCGCTCGACTTCGACGACGCGGTCCGGGGGGTGACCCTGCCGCTGACGTTGCGGGCACCGGGGGTCTGCGACACCTGCCACGGCAACGGTGCGAAGCCGGGCACGGTGCCGAGGACCTGCCAGGTCTGCCACGGTGCCGGGGTGAACCACCGCAACCAGGGTGCGTTCAGCCTCGCCGAGCCCTGCCGCAACTGTCAGGGCGCCGGGACCGTGGTGGACGAGAAGTGCCCGGAGTGCCAGGGCACGGGCGGCGTCACCAAGGCCCGTACGCTCAACGTCCGTTTCCCGGCCGGAGTGGCCGACGGGCAGCGGATCCGGCTGGCGGGCCGGGGCGAGCCGGGCGAGCGCGGCGGCCCGGCGGGAGACCTGTTCGTGCACGTCAAGGTGCGGCCGGACGAGCTGTTCGGGCGCTCCGGGGACGACCTCACGCTGACCGTGCCGATCACCTTCACCGAGGCGGTGCTCGGCACCGACCTGCGGGTGCCGACGCTCGACGGCGCGGTGACCCTGCGGGTGCCGGCGGGTACGCCGAGCGGGCGGATCCTGCGGGCCCGGGGCAAGGGGGTCAGCCGCCGGGACGGCCAGACCGGGGACCTGCTCGTCACGCTCGACGTGGTGGTGCCGGCCCGGGTCTCCGACGAGGCACGCGCGGCCCTGGAGACGTTCGCCGCGCAGACCCCGCCGGCGGCGCGAGAACATCTCGACGCGCGGGTGCGTCGGAGCGGATGATGGGTGAAGCGGTGCGGAGGTGAACGGGATGGACGGGTTCGTCGGTTCGGATGACCCCACCTACGAGGCCAAGGTGCTGATGATCTCGGTCGCGGCGCGGATGGCGGGGATGCACCCGCAGACGTTGCGACAGTACGACCGGCTCGGCCTGGTGCAGGCCGGCCGGGCGGCCGGTGGCGGTCGCCGCTACAGCGTGCGGGACGTGGTCCTGCTGCGCGAGGTGCAGCGGCTCAGCCAGGACGACGGCGTCAACCTGGCCGGGATCAAGCGGATCATCGGCCTGGAGCGGCTGTTCGAGCAGGCACAGCAGCGGGTCGCCCACCTGGAGGCCGAGCTGGAGGCCGCGTACCGCCGGATCGCCGAGCTGGAGTCGCTGGCCCGCTTCCCCGGGCGCGACCTGGTGCCGACCAACCAGACCTCCACGGCCCTGGTGGTCTGGCGTCCCCGACGCAGCCCCGGCCGCTGACGATCGATATCCGGCCCCGACGCGGTGACAACCGCGCCGGGGCCGTCTCGTGTCTGCGCTCGGGGCGGGATCGTGTGTTCGCTAGGGGCGGGACCTTGTGTTCGCGGCCAGGACCCGGCCGAATCCACCCCGTCCCCAGCCCGTCTCCGTTACCCTGAAAATCAGGTCCAAACAACTCAATCCGGACTTCGGCGCTGGCAGGGGGAGCCATGACGGACGCGGCGAAGAAGGTGGCCGAGCAGGCGGAACACCGGCTCGACAGGTTGTCCGAGAACGTCCAACGGCGATTCGACCGGATCACCAAGGGACGGTTCGCCGACCAGGTCCGCAGCGGTCGTTTCAGCGGCCAGGGCGGCCGGTCCACCGGCCCCGCCCCGTCGGGCAGCCGGTCCGCCGGCCCGGACCAGGGCCGAGCCGGTCACGGTGCCGGCCGGGTGCGGACCGACCAGCACCGCCGAGAACACGGCGGCCCACCCCGCTGAGGGGCCACAACGTACGGGCCGGGAGCCACGGGGGCTCCCGGCCCGTTCTCGTTCCCGTTCCACCGCACGTAACGGCACTTCGCCTACCGCAAGCGGCACCCCCGCCCGGCCCCCGACAGACGTCAACCCTCCCGAGGCCGGCAGGCGACGGCACGTCCGCCAGTCAGGTGTGGCCCTACCGTGCCCGGCGCAGGGATCAAGCCTGACCGCCCGGAGCCGGGCACGGTAGGGCCACACCCCCACAGCAACGGTAGGGCCACACCCCCCACAGCAAGCACCTAAAGCCGCCGCCCCTCGCGAACCAACCCACCTTCGCACCACTCGCGATACACGAACAGCTCCGGCCGGGACAGCAACATCCGGCTGTTGTGCGCCCAGGTGCGCATCATCTCGTCGCCGTTGCGCTCGGCCTGGTCGACCAGCTTGCGGAAGCGTCGCTTCGGGTGGGCCCGGAAGTTCGTCCGGATCCCGTCGGCGGCATAGATGTAGAGGCAGTGTAGCGCGAACCGGCGGGCCGGGCAGTGCGCGTCCATCGCCAGGTCGAACAGCGTCATCACCAGCCGGTCGCCGGAGACCAGCAGGTCCCAGTCGGGTGGCATGGACGTCAACGGCACCGAGTCGGGCTGGTACGCCCACGATCGCAACTCCGCCGGACTCGGGTCGACGGGGTTGGCGAAGCCGTGGAACGTTGATTCCTGCACGCTCACCGGCCAACCTTCCGTTCGCGTCGGCGCCGAGGCGTCCGCCCCCCGCGAACCCCGGCTGCTGGGGCGAAACGGTAACGCGGTACCCGTGAGTACGGGTAGCCCCTACAGAAAGCAATTCGGCATCGGTTGCCTGGCTGGGGTGGCCCGGACGGCCTGCGATCACTTTCAGTCAAGGCATCGTTACCGGTCATGGTCGATCCGGCGTTGCCGCCCCGGCTTGCTGCGTCGCCGCCCGCCGCCGCGACCAGCGCTTGAACCAGGCGGCATCGGGCAGTCGGGCCAGCACCGGACCGGTCACCACCGTGATCAATACGTACGTGGCGGCCAAAGCGGCCAGTTTCGGCGAAACGGTGCCAGCGCTCACCGCGAGGCCGGCGATGACGATGGAGAACTCCCCTCGGGGCACGAGGGTCAACCCGGCCCGCCAGCGTCCCGGCTCGGTGATGCCGACCCGTCTCGCGGCCAGGTAGCCGGTCAGCGTCTTGGTGGCGATGGTGACCAGGGCGAGCAGGACTGCGGGCAGCAGCACCGGCGGAATGTGCCGAGGGTCGGTGGCGAGCCCGAAGAAGACGAAGAAGACAGCGGCGAACAGGTCGCGCAACGGCGTCAGCAACTCGGTGGCGTGGTGGGCCACCGGCCCGGAGAGCGCGATGCCGACCAGGAAGGCGCCGACCGCCGCCGACACCTGGAGCTTCGCGGCGACCCCGGCGACCAGCAGGGTCAGCCCGAGCACGCCCAGCAGCAGCGACTCGGGGTGGTCGGCGGACATGGCCCGGGAGACGAGATCCCCGTATCGGAGCGCCACCACCAGCACGACGACCACCGTCAGCACCGCGACGCCGAGCGCGACCCCACCCTTGACCAGCCCGACCCCGGCCAGCAACGCGGTCACCAGTGGCAGATAGAACGCCATCGCGAGGTCCTCGACCACCAGCACCGACAGGACCACCGGCGTCTCCCGGTTGCCGAGCCGGCCCAGGTCCGACAGGATCTTGGCGATCACGCCGGAGGACGAGATCCAGGTGATCCCGCCGAGCACCACCGCCGCCACCCAGCCCCACCCCAGCAGCAGCGCGAACGCGGCACCCGGCAGCGCGTTGAGCACCGCGTCGAGCACCCCTGCCGGTGCCGCCGCCCGCAGGTTGCCGACCAGTTCGTCGGCGGAGTACTCCAGGCCGAGCATCAGCAGCAGCAGGATCACGCCGATCTCCGCACCGATCGCGAAGAACTCCTCGCTGGCGTGCAACTCCAGCACGCCGCCGTGGCCGAGGACCAGACCGGCCAGCAGGTAGAGCGGGATCGGGGAGAGCCCGATCCGTCGGCCGAGCCGACCGAGCAGCCCGAGCAGGAACAGCAGCGCGCCGACCTGGATGAGCAGGTTGGTGAAGTCGTGCATCCGAGGCTCAGCCGACCGGTGAGCGCACGGCGGACGACCGGGACGCGCCGAGGACGTCCCGGCGGGAGAGTGCCCCCAGCGGGCGGCCGTATTCCGTCATCATGTCGTGGCGTACGCCGGTGCCCGGTTGAGCGGTCTGCTCGACGCGTGCTCGCACGGGCTCAGGCTACTCTCGCGACGGAGGCCGCATGACTGCCCGACGAACTCGTTGCCTGGCAGTTCTCCCGCTGTTCACGCTGCTGGCGGGATGCTCGATCGGCGACATCCGACGCAGCGCCCCCGCCCCCGAACCGCCGCAGGTCACCGCCGTTCCGGCGCCGGTCGCGGAGACTCGCACCACCCGCCTGGCCGTCCCGCAGCGGTACGCCCAACCGCAGATCGAGTTCGTCGACGCCGAGAACGGATACGCCCTCTTCGCCGCCTGCGACGACCAGACGCCCGCTCCGGACTGCCCGCCCCTGCTCTGGTCGACCCGGGACGGTGGCCGCTCCTGGCAGCAACTGCGCCACCCGCAGCCGGACACCACCCAGCAGCGGGACGGCGACGTCCAGCAGCTCTACACCGCCGAAGGGATCCTGGCCCTGCACGCCCCGCAGGTGGGATGGTGGACGTCCACCGATCGCGGAGACACCTTCCGGCACACCCCCGGTGAGGCCCCGCCCCGGGAGTGGCAGGCGGCCCAGGGGCGCTTCCAGCTCATCGAGAGCTCGGGAAAGGTGGGCCGCTGGACGGGACGCACACTCCGCCCGCTGCCTGTCCAGCCGAAGCTGCCGGTGGTGCAATCGATGGTGGAAACTGACTGGCAGTTCAACAGTAAGGAAAACTCGGGGCCGGTGGTGGCAGCCGGAGCCGACGACGACGGCCGGCCGCACGTCGCGATATCCATGGACGAGGGACGGAGTTGGCGGCCGACCTCGGTGAAGTTCGACGGTGCAGTGGGTGTGCTCCGAGTGGTGCGCGTACAGAGTGAGCTGTGGCTGGTCGGCGAGCGGCCCGATCGCACCGGGTTTCCGGCAGTGTGGCGGCATGGTCCCGTCTGGGAGAGGATGCCTGCCGAGGGACACCCGGAGACGGGGCAGGTCGTCCCGTTGGGTTTCGGAGTGGCTGCGGTCGTCGGTCCACGGGGCGCCGGTGCGCTGATCGGCAGTGGGTACGTCGACCTGCCCTGGCCGCTGACCAACGAACATCACCTGCGGATGCTCCCCGACAACACTCTCGTCGCCACTGGTCCGCAGTCCGTCCTGCTCGGCACCGGCCATGCCGGCGACCGCACCTGGACAGCAGTGATCATCGAGACGGAGTGACCCGCGTCGAGTAATCGCTCGGGTTCTACTCGGAACATCGCAGCCCCTGCACGACCCGGCTGCCGCGTTGACAGCACAGACGGTTCAGCTCGACAGGGCTCCCGGCAGACGTTGACCAGCGGCGGCGGTTCAGGAGGTCAGGCGTCGCCATGAGGCAGCCCTACCCAGGCCCTCCGACGCGATCGCGCCCTCTTGCCGTAGGCGATCCAGGGTGACGCGGATCGTCGGATCACTGACGCCGGGAAGGGCACGGCTCCAGCAGTGTCTGGTAGTAGGTGTCCGCACTCGTGGCGATCTGCTGCTCCAGGCTGACGTACCTGGGCACCGAGTAGCCCACGTCCATGAGTAGGGCGTTGGTGAGGGCTCGGGTCACCCTGCCGTTGCCGTCTTCGAACGGATGGACCACCAGAAGATCGAGAGCGAAGAGCCCGACCAGGAGTACGGGGTGATGCCGCTGCCCGGCGATCTCTGCCAGGTAGCGGTCGATCAGTTCGGCGACGAAGAACGGCGTGTCCGAGGCGCGGACCGGCCGGAACCGGACCGTCAGTTCGCCGCTGGCAGCCCTGTCCACGACCAGGTTGTCCTCGTCTTTGAACCGGCCTCCCTCAGCGGGGGTGTGCGCGAACAGCAGCCTGTGCAGGTGCAGCAGAAGTCCCGAGTTCAGTGGCTGCCACGACCGTTGGAACAGGTAGTCCTGGGCGTCTCGGTAGCCGGCGAGTTCCTGTTCGCTGCGAGTGCGGAGGTTGGCGACGCGTGCCCGGTCGGCCAACTGACTGAGGAGGCCCGGCAAACTACATAAAGTTCTGCCCCGATATGCAGATTATTAGTTTCTTTGGGTAGTTCCGCAGGGCTCGCGAATGGGGCGGAGTGGCGGATGTCACACCTCTGAGGTTGAGTGGAATAGGCTCAACTCTGGTTCTGTCGGTACCAGTGGACACACCGATCCAGGGGAGCCCATGAACACCGAACGCCTCACCACCAAGAGCCGCGAGACCATCACCGGCGCCGTCGCCCTGGCCAACCAGCGCGGCCACGCCACCGTGGAGCCGTGGCACCTGCTGCTGTCGCTGCTGGACACCGAGGGTTCGACCGCTGCCGGCCTGCTGCGCGCCGTCGGGGCCGACCCCGCCGAGCTGCGCCGGGCCGCACAGCGGGCGGTCGACGCGCTGCCCGCCGCGCGCGGCTCCAGCATCGCGGAGCCCACCCTGGCCCGCGAGTTCGTCAACGCCATCGGCGCCGCCGAGCAGATCGCCCGGCCGCTCGGCGACGAGTACACCTCCACCGAACACCTGCTGGCCGGGCTGGCCCGGGTCGGAGGCGCCGTCTCGGGTGCGCTCAAGTCCGCCGGTGCCACCGAGGAGACGCTGGTCGCCGCGTTCCCGACCGTGCGCGGCGGGGACCGTCGGGTCACCACCGCCGACCCGGAGCAGACCTACCAGGCGCTGGCCAAGTACGGCGTCGACCTGACCTCGAGCGCGCGGGACGGCAAGATCGACCCGGTGATCGGACGGGACTCCGAGATCCGCCGGGTGATCCAGGTGCTGTCCCGGCGTACCAAGAACAACCCGGTGCTGATCGGCGAACCCGGTGTCGGCAAGACCGCCATCGTCGAGGGCCTGGCCCAGCGGATCGTCGCCGGTGACGTACCCGAGTCGCTGCGGGACAAGAAGCTCGTCTCGCTCGACCTCGGTGCGATGGTCGCCGGTGCGCAGTACCGGGGTCAGTTCGAGGAACGCCTCAGGTCCGTCCTGGAGGAGATCAAGAACTCCGACGGGCAGGTCATCACGTTCCTCGACGAGTTGCACACGGTGGTCGGCGCGGGCAAGGGCGAGGGCTCGATGGACGCCGGCAACATGCTCAAGCCGATGCTGGCCCGGGGCGAGCTGCGCATGGTCGGCGCGACCACGCTGGACGAGTACCGCGAGCACATCGAGAAGGACCCGGCCCTGGAGCGACGCTTCCAGCCGGTGCTGGTCGGCGAACCCACCGTCGAGGACACCATCGGCATCCTGCGGGGGCTCAAGGAGCGCTACGAGGTCCACCACGGCGTACGCATCACCGACGCCGCCCTGGTCGCCGCCGCCGCGCTCTCCGACCGGTACATCACCGACCGGTTCCTGCCGGACAAGGCGATCGACCTGGTCGACGAGTCGGCGTCCCGGCTCCGGATGGAGATCGACTCCCGGCCGGTCGAGGTGGACGAGATCGAGCGGGCGGTACGCCGGCTGGAGATCGAGGAGATGGCGCTGGCCAAGGAGCCGGACGCCGCCTCCGCCGAGCGCCTGGAACGGCTGCGCAAGGAGCTGGCAGACAAGCGTGAGCAGCTCACCGTGCTCTCCGAGCGCTGGCACCTGGAAAAGAGCCACATCACCAAGCTCTCCACCGCCAAGGAGGAGCTGGAGCGGTTGGGTGGCGAGGCCGAGCGGGCCGAGCGTGACGGCGAGCTGGAACGCGCCGCCGAGCTGCGTTACGGGCGCATCCCCTCCCTCCAGACCGAGCTGACGAAGGCCGAGGAGGAACTGGCCCGGTTGCAGTCCGCAGGCGCGATGCTCAAGGAGGAGGTCGGCGCGGACGACATCGCCGCGGTCGTCGCCTCCTGGACCGGCATCCCCGCCGGTCGACTGTTGGAGGGCGAGACCGCCAAGCTGCTCCGGATGGAGGAGTCGCTGCGCGAGCGCGTCGTCGGCCAGGCCGAGGCGGTCGGCGCGGTCTCCGACGCGGTACGCCGGGCCCGTGCCGGTGTCGCCGACCCGGACCGCCCGACCGGCAGCTTCCTCTTCCTCGGCCCGACGGGTGTGGGCAAGACCGAGCTGGCCAAGGCGCTCGCCGAGTTCCTCTTCGACGACGAGCGGGCGATGGTCCGCATCGACATGAGCGAGTACGGCGAGAAGCACTCGGTGGCCCGTCTGGTCGGCGCTCCGCCCGGCTATGTCGGCTATGAGGAGGGCGGTCAGCTCACCGAGGCGGTACGTCGCCGGCCGTACTCGGTGATCCTGCTCGACGAGGTGGAGAAGGCTCACCCGGACGTCTTCGACATCCTGCTCCAGGTGCTCGACGACGGCCGGCTCACCGACGGTCAGGGTCGTACCGTCGACTTCCGCAACGCGATCCTGATCCTCACCTCGAACCTCGGGTCGGCGGTGATCAGCGACCTGACCCTCGCCGAGGAGCAGCGCCGGGAGGGCGTCCTCGCGGTGGTCCGTTCGCACTTCAAGCCGGAGTTCCTCAACCGGCTCGACGACATCGTGGTCTTCGCCGCACTCCAGGGCGACGACCTGCGCTCCATCGTGGACATCCAGTTGGCCCGCCTGCGCAAGCGACTGGCCGACCGCCGGCTCTCGCTGGACGTCACCGACGCGGCGCGGGGCTGGCTCGCCGAGCACGGGTACGACCCGATCTACGGTGCCCGGCCGCTGCGTCGACTGGTTCAGTCGGCGATCGGTGACCAGCTCGCGAAGGCGCTGCTCGCCGGCCAGATCCGCGACGGCGACACGGTGCGGGTGGAACTCGCCGCCGCCAAGGACGGCCTGTCGGTGAGCGCCGCCTGACCCGTACCCACGACGTCGGACCTCCGCCGCCGCCCCGCCTCAGCGGGCGGCGGCGGGCCGGCCGGGTGAGGATGGAGGCATGTTCGGGATCGGGCGCAAGAAGGACCCGGAGTTGACCGCTGCCGTCACGGCGCTCGCCGAGGCCGGTCGCGTCGCGTTCGGCGGGGTCGGGATCGCGGGCGCGACGCTGCCGGAGACCGAGGCCTACCAGCGCGTCGCGGCGATCGCGGCGGACCACCCCGACGAGGTACGCGAGCAGCTCGACCGCCTGCTCACCACCGGCTCCCCGGCGGCCCGGGTGTACGCCGCCACGCTGCTCGAACAGCTCGACCCGGCGGCCGGACGGACGGCCTGGACCAGGCTGAGTTCCGACCCGGCGGAGGTGGACACCGCCGTCGGTTGCGTGCTGGACCGCACCACGGTCGGCGAGTACGCCGCCCGACGACTCGACGATTCGTGATCTGACGGACGGTCGGCTCCGTCCGATCGGTGCTGCCGGATCTTGTCCGGTCCTCCTACGCTCCGTGCCATGACTGCGACCGCCGAGGATTCGGCCGCCGTACCTCCTCCGCCTCGCCCGCCTCGCCCCGGTACCGTCACCGCGGCCTTCTGGTTGCAGCTCACCATCGCGCTGATCCTCTTCGGACTCGTGGCGCTGGTGGTCGTCGAGGCGTTCCAATGGGATGCCGCGATCGACCGGGCGGCACGTCAGGTGCCGAACGCCGACCCCGACGAGGTACGCGCCGAGCGGGTCAGCAGCATCAGCATGTCGCTGGTCTTCGGCCTCCCCGCCCTGGCCCTGGGACTCTGGATGGCGCTGACCGCCGTCGGCGTCCGCCGGGGCAGCAACGTCGCCCGGGTGATGGTCTTCGCGGCCAGCGGTGCCGAGCTGCTGCTCTGCTTCTTCCAGGCGTGCGCCGGCATCTTCTTCGTCCCGTTCATCGCGTTCGCCGCCACCGGGGCGGTCGATGTCGGGGAGGCCCCACCGCCGGACGACGAGTTCTGGCAGGAGTCGGAGTTCTTCGAGGTGCTGTACGGCGAGCCGCGCACCTTCGAGATGGTGTTCTTCCCGCTGGCGGGTCTCGGTGTGCTGACGGTGCTGGCCCTCACCGTGGTGGTCGTGCTGCTGTTGACGATTCCGCCGGCCAACCGTTGGTTCGTGCCGAAGCCCGAGGCGGCCGTGCCACTGACCGCCGGAGGCGACATCCCGAACGCCTACCTCGCCACCTACCCCCTCCCGACGCCCTACCTCGCACCCGGGTATCCGGCACCCGGCTATCCCGCACCTGGCTATCCCGCACCTGGTTATCCCGCACCTGGTTATCCGGTGCCGCCCGGCTTCCCGGTTCCGCCCGGCCAGCCCGCGCCGTTCGGCGGTCCCGTCCCGACCGGCTACGTCGTGCCTCCGGGCTATCCGGTGCCTCCGGGCTATCCGGTGCCTCCGGGCTATCCGGTCCCCACGGGCTATCCCGTGCCTCCGGGCTATCCGGTCCCGGAAGCCGAGCCGGCCGCCCCGTCGGAGCCGCAGGCCGATCGGCCCGCACCGGCAGGCGAACAGTCCGCGTTGTCGGACGGACAACCTGCGCCGTCGGGTGAGCAGGCCGAATCCTCGGCCGCTGACCCGGGTGACGCTGACCGGGCCGACGGTGACCGAGGCGACGGTGGCCGGGGCGACGGTGGCCGGGGCGACCGATCGGCTCCGGATTCGGGCGGGAACGGGCGATAGTCGGCCGGCGACGACTCCACCCGCGCCGGTCACGGATACCGTCGTCACCGACGTACCTGGGGAGGTGACGGGTGGACGACGTGACGGCGTACCTGGTGATCGCGCTCGGGTGTCTGCTGGCCGCGCTGGCCGTCGTCGCGGTCGTGGCGCGGCGGCGGGGCCAGCGTCGGCCGACGGCCGGGCCCGGCCGGCGTGCCACCGGCGGGCCGAGGACCGATCCGCGTCGCATCGAGGTCGGCGACATCGTCGAGATCGGTGACCTGTCGTACGTGGTGCGCGGATCGATCCGGTTGGTCGAGGGCGAGTGGAGCTGGGCCGAGCACCTGCTCGACGACGACAGCGGGCGGTACCGGCTGTCGGTGGCCGAGAACCCGGAGTTCGAACTGGTGCTCTGGGAGCCCCAGCCGGGCAGGGTGCGGACCGTCGGGGCCCCGGCGGTCGACGCCGCCGGGCGACGGTACGTCTGGCACGAGTCCGGCCAGGCCCGATACACCGCGACCGGTGTGACCGGACTCGCCCCGAGCGGGACCGTGCGCTACCACGACTATCGGGCACCGGGCGGAGCGCGGCTCACCTTCGAGGCGTACGGCGAGTCGGGCTGGGAGGTCGCCCTCGGCCACCGGTTGGATCCGGGCGACGTGACCGTGTACCCGCAGGGGCGCGGCTCGTGAGAGCGGATCCGGTTCAGCTCGACAGCGACCTACGACGACATCACCGAGGACGGATCTGGGTACACCGCTCCTGAGCCGACGCGCCCGCCCAGACGGCGTCGTGCCGTGCCGGGTTGGCCAGCAGCCGATACGGTGAGTCGCGTTCCACGGAGGGAGAAAGATGGTCGACCCGCAGAACACCCCGGTCCGGCAGCGGCCGGGTGTGGTGACGATATCCACCTACTTGCTGTTGCTCTTCGCGATCTGCCAACTGATCAGTGTGGTCGTCACGCTGGCCACGATCGGCACGGTCCGTGACGTGATGGACGAGGCGTACCGCGGCACCAGTGTCGAAGGAGCGGAGAACCTCGCCGACGTCGCCGTCGTCTTCGGCGTCGCCACCGCCATCTTCCTGCTCGTCGTGGCGCTCGCGTTGTTCGGCCTCGGCCTGCTGAACCTGCGCGGAAAGAACGGTGCCCGGATCGCCACCTGGGTCGTCGGCGGCATCATGCTCTGCTGCACCGGTTTCAGCCTGCTCAGCGGGCTGGCCGGCGGCATGAGCATGCCCGGTGGCGAGACCAGCGGCGACATGCCGAGCGCCGACGAGGTCCAGCGCCGGATGGAGGAGGCACTGCCCGGCTGGGTCACCCCGGTCAGTCTCCTGCTCGGTGTGATCAGCCTGCTCGCGCTGCTGGCCGCGCTGATCCTGCTGGCGCTGCCGAAGGCGAACGAGTTCTTCCGCAAGCCGACCCAGCAGTGGGAGCCGCCCATGCCCGGCGGCAACTACCCGAACCAGCCCGGTTACCCGCAGGCGCCCGGCTACCCGGGTGCTTCGCCGCAGTCGGCCGACCCGGGCTACCCGCCCACTCCCGGTCAGCCGCCCGCCGGTGGCCCTGGTACGCAGCCTCCGCAGTCCGGCGGTCCGGGACACCCCGGCGATCAGCCGCCGACCGACCGGCCGAACTGACCGCCGGTGAGTTAGGCGCGACTGCGACGGTCCCTCCGAGTAGGTTGCAACCCGAACACCTACCGGAGGGACTCGTCGTGTCGTACCCCGAACAGGCGTCGCCGCGCCGGCCGGCCGTGGTCGTGACGGCCGTGGTGGTGCTGGCGGTGATGGCGGTGGGTGCGCTCGGGTACGCCGTGGCCGGCCTGAGCATCGTCGGTGGCACCGTGTCCCGGTTCCGCGCGGCGGCCGTGGGTACGTCGGCCGACTCCGCCCAGGTCGACGCGATGGTGACCCTGCTGCGGGGGGTGGTGGTCGGGGCCGCCGTGCTGAGCGTGCTCGCGGCCCTGCTCCTCGCCGGTCTCGCGGTGGGCCTGATCGGCGGTCGGCCCGCCGCCCGGGTCTCCACCTGGGTGGTCGCCGGGCTCGGGATGCTCCTCGGTTGCTGCGGCATCGGAACCCTCCTGGTCCAACGCGCCACCCCCCTGGACTTCGGCGACGACCAGGCCGCCGCCGAACTCGTCGCCCTGGTATCGGACGCCTACCCGTCGTGGTGGATTCCGATCACCACGACTCTTTCAGTCGCGCAGGTGCTCGGTTACCTTGTGGTAGCCGTACTGCTGGCGATGCCGTCCGCCCACGCCTGGTTCCGTCGCCGCCCGGTGCCCCCGCACCACCCCCAGCCGCCGTCGTACCCACCCGTGCACCACCAGCCGTCCGCGTATCCGCCGCCGGTCGTGCCGCACCAGACCTATCCGCCGCCCGGGGCGCCGCCATCGTCCCCGTACCCGCCGAGGTGAGCAGACCAGTGACGCCCGACCAGTCGAGCAGCGAGCGATGGGCGTTGATCACCGGCGCGACGGCGGGGATCGGAGCGGCCTTCGCCGATCGGCTCGCCTCCGACGGATGGCACCTGGTGCTGGTCGCCCGGGACGCTGAGCGACTCGCCGCGCAGGCCGCCGAGCTGACCGGCCGGTACGGCGTCGAGACCGAGACCGTGCCGGCCGACCTGTCCACCGACGACGGCTGCGCCGAGGTGGAGCGACGGCTCGCCGCCGCCCCGCCGGTGGGGCTTCTGGTCAACAACGCGGGGATCAGTCTGAACAAGCCGTTCCTCAGGTCGAGCCTTGAGGACGAGACCCGACTGCTCCGGCTCAACGTGCACGCGGTGATGCGATTGACACTCGCTGCGCTGCGTAACATGACCGAACGGCGAGATGGGGCAGTGATTAATGTCTCTTCCGTCGCTGGTTTCGGTGCGATCATGCCGGGATCGACGTACTCCGCCAGCAAGGCGTGGGTCACGAACTTCAGCGAGTCCGTCGGCCAGTCCGCCCGCCCCTTCGGCGTACGTGTGATGGCGCTCTGTCCCGGCTACACCCGGACCGAATTTCACCAGCGAGCCGGCATCGACATGTCGAAAACTCCCGAGTGGTTGTGGCTCGCCGCGCCCGACGTGGTCGAGGAAGCCTTGCGTGACCTGCGAAAAGGCAAGTTGGTCAGCGTTCCATCGTGGAAATACAAACTGGCCGTCGCCGGTCTGCGGCACGCCCCACGCGGATTGCTCGACCGGGTCGCCCGGGACACCCGTGGGCGCATCGGCCGCGATCGCGGTTGACCGCCACGCGTGGTCGACCGGTGCGGCGGCGGCGAGCGCGACATCACTCGATCCGAACCGCTGATCGACGTAGCGTAGTCGGACATCGCCACTCATCTGTCCCCCGGAAGGGTTGCCCGGGGTGGCCCGTCCACCCGGCACACAGACTTGCGCAGTACCCTCTATCGCCATGGGGGACCACGACGACCTGCGTAAATTCATCTCCGACCTGGCTGTGGTCCACGGCCGGGTAGTGCTCTCCTCCGGGCAGGAGGCTGACTGGTACGTCGATTTGCGTCGCATCACGCTCCATAACCGGGCGGCCCCCTTGGTCGGTCGGGTGATGCGGGAGTTGACCGCCGACTGGTCGTACGACGCGGTCGGTGGCCTGACATTGGGCGCCGATCCGATCGCCATGTCGATGCTGCACGCGACCGGCCGTCCGTTGGACGCGTTCGTGGTGCGGAAAGCGGGCAAGGCGCACGGATTGCAACGCCGAATCGAAGGCCCCGACGTGACCGGACGTCGGGTGCTGGCGGTGGAGGACACCTCCACCACCGGCGGAAGTGTGATGACCGCCGTCGAGGCCCTTCGCGAGGCCGGGGCCGACGTGGTGGGGGTGGCGGTTATCGTTGATCGTGGCGCCGGCGACGCGGTGCGAGCCGCCGGACTGCCCTATCGGGCGGCCTATACGTTGGCTGACCTCGGCCTTGTGGCGTAAAAGTCTGCCGATTCGGATCTGCTGATATGCAGCCGGATCGATGCTGCTGGTGGAAGGATGGAATACGTGGGAACTGCGTTGGCCGAAATGACTATGCCTCAGATCTCGCCGCTTGCCGGCGAGCCGATCGAACGCGCCGACGCCGAGCGGCTGGCAGGGGTCCTCAAGGCCCTTGCCGACCCCGCCCGGCTGCGGCTGCTCAGCCTGATCCAGTCGGCGCCCGAGGGTGAGGCGTGCGTGTGCGACTTGACCGCACCGCTCGGACTCTCCCAGCCGACCGTCAGCCACCACCTGCGTATCCTCACCGAGGCCGGCTTGCTGGAGCGGGAGAAGCGCGGTGTGTGGGCCTACTACCGGCTGGTCCCGAGCGCGATCGCGACGATCGCCGACCTGCTGACTCCGCCGCGGAAGCGGGCCACCAAGAAGGCTCGCTGAACCGAAACCGCTTGGTGGCCGCCCAGCCGGGCAGCCACCAAGCGGTGGACGTCAGCGCACCTGCGTCGGCTCGTACGCCTCGGTGAGCGCCTGGGCGGCCCGGTTCACCCGGCGCCGTTCGGCGATCACCATGGCCAGGACCACGGCGAAGCCCAGCAGGAACAGCGCGGTGATGGCCAGGATGCCGTCACCGGGCGCCTGCAGGGTCCGGTCCTCGGACTGCCATGGCCACAGCGAGCGCAGGCTGCCGATCAGCGCGCCGGACATCACCGCGAGAGTCATCCGGCGATGCTTGTCCAGCAGCCACTGGAGCAGCTTGACGAAGAGCGACAGGCCGATGACCATGCCGGAGGCGAAGATCGCCAGGTAGCCCCAGTCCCGGTCGTTGAGGGCGGCGATGGTCGGTTCGTAGAGACCGACGGTGAGCAGCAGGAACGATCCGGAGACGCCGGGCATCACCAGCGCGCAGACCGCCACCGCCGCCGCGATCAGCAGGATCATCGGGCGTGGTTCGAGGGTGGCCTGTGGCAGGCCGGTGAGCATGAACGCGGCCGCTGCGGCGATCACCAGGCCGACCACCTCCCGGGCGCGCCACGGTTTGCCGACCATCGAGACCGGCACCAGCACCGAGGCGAGCACCAGGCCGAGGAAGAGACCACGGGTGTGTTCGGGGTACTCGGCCAGCAACGGCTCCAGCAGCTTCGCGGCGAGCAGCAGGCCGGGCACCATCCCGATCATCAACGGGATCACCACGTCCCAGTGGGCCTGCCGCATCTGGTGTCCCGCCCGCGCCCAGCCACGCCCCCGAGGTACGTCCGACGCCGCGTACCGGACGGCGTTCACCACGTGGCCGGCGGACACGATCAGCCGCTCGTACACCCCGGTGACCAGCGCGATGGTGCCACCGCTGACCCCCGGCACGGCCTCCGCCACGCCGATGGCCCCACCGCGCAGGACATGGCCTACCCGTTCGCCCAATGCCATTAAGAATCGGTCTCCTGCCTCGCTCGCCCGGTCGCCTGGATGGCGCCCGCCACGGCCGCCCAGGTTACCGGGGTCGCGAGCCATGCCCTGGTGGCGTCAGAGGCGGGGGTCCACCGGCTCGGACTCGCATGCCAGGATCGCGAAAACCAACTCGTGCCGACGCCACAGCGGAGCGCCGTCGACCAACGCGTCCAACGCGGCCAGTCCGAGCCCGTGCTCCCGCAGCGCCATCCCGCGTTTGCGTCCCAGGGACCGCTTGCGCAGCGCGGCCAACTCTGCCGGCTCGGTGTAGCCGGGACCGTAGATGATCCGCAGGTACTCCCGTCCCCGGCACTTGATGCCCGGCTGGAGCAGCGAGCCCCGCTCGCTGCGGGCCGCCGGACCGGCGTACGGCTTGACCACCATGCCCTCGCCGCCGGCCTCGGTCAGCTCCAGCCACCAGCGGGTCGCGGCCTGGACCGCGTCCGCGTCGCCGAGGTCGACCACCTGGCGTCGGGTCGGGGTGAAGAACTCCGGGTCCGCCGCGCAGAGTCGGTCGGCCTGGGCCAGGTGCCAACCGTGGTCGCGGTCGGCGTACCCGGCAGAACCGCCGGCCAGCACCGCGAACGGAGCCAGCGTCACCCCGCGCAGTCCGTCGGTCGGCCCCACGTACGCCCGGTAGGCGGACGTGTAGGCGAGCACGTCGTCCAGGCGGCGGGCGGTCCGTTCGCGCAGCGCGGTCACGTCCAGCCCGCGCGCGGCGGCGGCGTCCACCGCGGCCAGTGTCGCCGGCAGGGCGGCCCGGCCGGCGGCACCCACCCCGGCGTACTGCTCCCGGATCAGGCCACCCGCCTTGGCCGACCAGGGCAGCAGCTCACAGTCGAGCAACAGCCAGTCGGTCTCCAACTCCGCCCACAGCCCGGCGGCGGTCACCGCCGCGCGGACCCGGTCGAGTAGCTCGGTGTCCAGCGGGCCGCCGAAGAACGGTCGTCCGGTGCGGGTGTGCACCATCCCGCCGCCCGGCCCGAACGGGCCGCCGTCCGGCTCCCGGCAGACCAGCACCACCGCGCGGGAGCCCATGTGCTTCTCCTCGCAGACCACCCGGTCCACCCCGGCCGCCCGGTAGTCGGCGAACGCCTCCGTCGGGTGTTCCAGGTAGCCGTCCAGACGGGACGTCGAGCTCGGCGCCATGGTCGGCGGCAACCAGACCAGCCAGCGCGGGTCGACCGCGAAGCGGCTCATCACCTCCAACGCGGCGGCGGCGTTCTCCGCCGGCACCGTCAACGAGCCGTACTTGTGCTCCACGTGCCGCCGCCCGGCCACGTCGGTCAGCTCCAGCACCGCGTCCGGGCGGGACGGGGCGGCGACGAGCGGGCGCACCGGCGCGTACCACTCGCGTTCCGCCGGCACCGAGACCAGCTCGCGCTCCGGGTAGCGCAGGGCGGTCAACCGCCCGCCGAAGACGCACCCGGTATCGACGCAGATGGTGTTGTTGATCCACTCCGGCTCGGGGGTGGGGGTGTGGCCGTAGATGACCGTGGCGGCACCCCGGTACTCGCGAGCCCACGGGTAGCGCACCGGCAGGCCGTACTCGTCGGTCTCACCGGTGGTCTCGCCGTAGAGCGCGAAGGCGCGTACCCGGCCGGAGGCCCGGCCCTGGTACTCCTCCTTGAGCCCGGCGTGCGCGACCACCAGCCGGCCGCCGTCGAGCAGGTAGTGGCTGACCAGCCCGTCGACGAAGGTGGCCACCTCGGCGGTGAACTCCGCCGGCTCGGCCGCCAACTGGTCCAGCGTCTCGGCCAGCCCGTGCGCCACCTTCACGTTGCGTCCGCGCAGCTTGCGCAGCAGCTTCTGCTCGTGGTTGCCGGGTACGCAGAGCGCGTGCCCGGCCGCGACCATCCCCATCACCAGACGGAGCACCCCGGGCGAGTCCGGGCCGCGGTCCACCAGGTCACCGACGAACACGGCGGTACGCCCCGACGGGTGGGTCGCGTCCACCGCGCGGCCCGCCTCGTCGTGGTGCAGCCGCCAGCCCAGCCGGAGCAGCAGCGTCTCCAGTTCGGCCCGGCAGCCGTGCACGTCACCGACGATGTCGAACGGCCCGGTCAGCTCGCGCCGGTCGTTGAACATCCGCTCGTACCGGATCTCGGCGCGGTCGATCTCGTCGGTCCCGCGCAGGACGTGCACCTTGCGGAAGCCCTCCCGGGCCAACTGGCCGTAACTGCGACGCAGGTCGCGGGACATCCGGGCGAGTACCTGCCGACCGAAGGTGCGGTCGCTGCGCGCCTCGGTACGCTCCCAGGCCAGCGCCTCCGGCACGTCCAGCACGATCGCCACCGGCAGCACGTCGTGTTCCCGGGCGACCCGGACCAGGGCGGCTCGGGCGTGCGGCTGGAGGTTGGTGGCGTCGACCACGGTGAGCCGACCGGCGCGCAGCCGCTTGGCGGCCACGTAGTGCAGCGCGTCGAAGGCGTCGGCGGAGGCCGACTGGTCGTTCTCGTCGTCGGCGACCATCGCCCGGAACGCGTCCGAGGAGAGCACCTGGCTGGGCGCGAAGTGCCGGCCGGCGAACGTGGACTTGCCGGAGCCGGAGACTCCGACGAGCGCCACCAGGGCCAGCTCGGGAATGTCCAGGACGCTCATCACCACTCCTGCTCGGTGGTAAGGAAGGGCACCTTATTAACGCCTCCGGTAGAGCAAGGGCCCCTTATTAACAGTCAGATCCGGGTGAACACGGCGAGTTGAGTGGGTGCGCCCACCTCCGGGTCGTCGTCGCCGACGCCGGACGAGGCAGCCGTGTAGCCGTACGTCGCGCAGACTCGGCGTACCCACTCGGCGAACTCGGCACGGGACCACTCGAAGCGGTGGTCGGGATGCCGGAAGGTACCCGGCGGCAGCCCCTCATACCGCACGTTGTGCTCGACGTTCGGCGTGGTCACCACGACCGTCGCCGGTCGGGCGTACCCGAACACGCTGTCCTCCAGCGCCGGCAACCGAGACGGATCGACGTGCTCGACCACCTCCATCAGCACCGCCGCGTCGTACCCGCGCAGCCGGTCGTCCCGGTAGGTCAACGCGGACTGCCGCAACACGACCCGGTCACGCTGACGCTCCGGGAGCCGGTCCAGCCGCAGCCGCCGGGCGGCCGACGCGAGCGCCTGGGCGGAGACGTCGGTGCCGACGATCTCGGTGAACCGGCGGTCCCCGATCAACGTGGCCAGCAACGCGCCGCCGCCACAGCCCAGGTCCAGCACCCGATGCGCCCCCGACTCCACCAGTGCGGCGTGCACCGCCGTCCGGCGTCGCGCGGCCAACGACGCCCGGTTCCCGGCACGGTGGGCAGACATCTCGTCCGCGTCGTCGTCCACCGCCGGCTCGTCGGCGGGCCGCTGGGCGGCCAGCCGCTCCAACGCCGCACCGGCCAGCGCCCGCTGGTGCGCCAGATAACGGCGGATTATCAGCGCCCGCTCCGGGTGCTCAGCGAGCCAGCCCGCACCCGCCCGCAGCAGCTTGTCGACCTCGTCCGGGGCCACCCAGTAGTGCTTCGCGTCGTCCAGCACGGGCAGCAGGACGTACAGGTGGTTGAGCGCGTCGGCCACCCGCAGCGTGCCGGTGAGGGTCAGGTCGACGTACCGGCTGTCGCCCCACTCCGGGAACTCCTCGTCGAGCGGAAGGGTGTTGGCGGTGACGTTCCAACCGAGCGGAGCGAAGAGGCGTACGGCCACGTCGGCGCCGCCCCGGCAGCGCAGCACCGGCACCCGTACCTCCAGCGGGATGGCCGTACCGGCCAACTCCGGGCGGTCCCGCGACTCGCCGCGCAGGGCCGACCGGAACACCCGCGACAGCGCCGAGGCGAGCAGGCTGGACGCGGCGTACTGTCGGTCGTTGACGTACCGCCCGAGGGTGAAGGTCTCCGGCGCGGTGGCCGAGTGCCGGCCGCGGCCCCGGCCCTGCGCGGCCAGCTTCGTCGGGTCGACGTCGAGCAGCAGCGCGGCGGTGCAGCGCCGCTCGTCGGCCTCGGGATAGAAGACGTGCGCGGTGCCGACGGGCACGTCGAAGGCGTGCGTCCGGTCGGGGTGCTTGACCAGCAGATGCCCCAGGTCGGTCGCGGGGTGGTGCGTCGTGGTCAGGGTGAGCAGCACGCGGCTCATCGTGCCAGGTTCGTCGATCTTGCGCTGTTTGGTTTTCTGTTAGGGGTGGTTGCGGTGGGGGTTTCCGGGGAGCCCCACCCGCTCCGGGCGGTCAGGCTTGATCCCTGCGCGGGTGGGGCTCCCCGGAAACCTGACGTGCGCCCTCGCCGTCGGAGGACGAGGGGGGTCGTGCTGCTCAGGGGGAGCTTGCAGGGTGGGCTGCTGGGTGGTGGGGAGTCTCGGGGGAGGGGAAGTGCGGGAGGGTCAGCGGTAGTCGTCTTCGTCGGGGGCTACCACCCGGGCCTGCTCCATGGCGTCCCAGTCGTCGACCTCCAGGCCGCGGTGCGGTTCGTCCTCGACCTCCGCAGGGTTGACCACCGTGGCCTGCTCGACCGCGTCGGCCGGCTCGGCCTCCAGGTCGCGTTCGTCAGCGGTGAGGTGGTCGCCGGGGGCGAAGTCCTCGCCGGGCTGGCCCATCGGTGCCTCCGGGATGTCGGTGGACGGTACCCGCTCCACGGTACGGGCTGTGCCGGTGTCGCGCTGGGAACCGGCACGCCAGCCGGCGGGGCGAAGGGTACGCGGGGGGTACGGCCCAGTCGGGCGAATCGCCCCACCGGCGGCTCGCCCCGATGCCAGGATGGTCCCGTGGGCTTCCTCATCCGGCTGGTGACGACCGCCGTCGCGCTGTGGATCACCACTCTGATCGTGCCCGGGGTCGAGGTGACCGGGCGGACCGGCTACGACACCGTGTTCACCCTGTTGATCGTGGCGCTGATCTTCGGCGTGGTCAACGCGGTGCTCAAGCCGTTGATCAAGGTGGTGGGCTGCGTCTTCTATCTGTTGACCCTGGGCCTGTTCGCGCTGGTGGTCAACGCGCTGTTGTTCCTGCTGACGGACTGGATCGCTGGCACTCTCCGCCTGCCGTTCCACGTGGACGGCTTCTGGCCCGCCTTCTGGGGAGCCATCGTGATGGCGGTGGCCACCTGGCTGATCAGTGTCGTGGTGCCGGACCGCGCGGACCGTCGGTGAGCCGTCCGGCACCGGGCCGGTTGTGCCGGGCCGGTCCAGCTACGGGATACTTCCCGCGTAGGACAGCGCGGTCCGGCGCACCAATGGAGATCAGGCGGCCATCCGGCCGACCGCCAACGGAGTTTCGCGCGGCTGCCCGGCCGACCGTCGACAGGCGGCCGATCGGCCGGCGCAAGAAGAGCGGCGGCCGCACGGCCGTCAGCGGCAAGTAAGGAGCGTTCGACATGCCCATCGCTTCCCCCGAGGCTTACGCCGAGATGCTGGACCGCGCCAAGGCCGGCCGGTACGCGTACCCGGCGATCAACGTGACGTCGTCGCAGACGCTCAACGCGGCGCTCAAGGGCTTCGCCGACGCGGAGAGCGACGGCATCATCCAGGTCTCCACCGGTGGCGCCGAGTACCTCTCCGGCCCGTCGGTGAAGGACATGGTCACCGGCGCGGTGGCGTTCGCCGCGTACGCGCACGAGGTGGCCAAGAAGTACCCGGTCAACATCGCGCTGCACACCGACCACTGCCCGAAGGACAAGCTGGACAAGTTCGTCCGGCCGCTCATGGCCATCTCGCAGGAGCGGGTTAAGAACGGCCAGGAGCCGCTCTTCCAGTCGCACATGTGGGACGGCTCCGCCGTGCCGGTCGCGGAGAACCTGGAGATCGCCGAGCAGCTTCTCGCCGAGGCCGCCAAGGGCAAGATCGTCCTGGAGATCGAGGTCGGCGTCGTCGGCGGTGAAGAGGACGGCGTCGAGAACGCCATCAACGACAAGCTCTACACCACGGTCGAGGACGGTCTCGCCATGGTCGAGGCGCTCGGCCTGGGTGAGAAGGGCCGCTACATGGCCGCCCTGACCTTCGGCAACGTGCACGGTGTCTACAAGCCGGGCAACGTCAAGCTGCGGCCCGAGGTGCTGAAGCAGATCCAGGACGCCGTCGGTGCCAAGTACGGCAAGGACAAGCCGCTCAGCCTGGTCTTCCACGGTGGATCCGGCTCGCTGCTCTCCGAGATCCGCGAGTCGCTGGACTACGGTGTGGTGAAGATGAACATCGACACCGACACCCAGTACACCTTCTCCCGTCCGGTGGCGGACCACATGTTCCGCAACTACGACGGCGTACTCAAGGTCGACGGCGAGGTCGGCAACAAGAAGCTGTACGACCCGCGGGTGTGGGGCAAGGCCGCCGAGGCCGGCATGGCCGCCCGGGTCGCGGAGGCCTGCGAGCACCTGCGCTCGACCGGCACCACGATGACCAAGTGACGTCCTGACGCCGACGACGGCGGCCGGTTCCTCCCACGGAGCCGGCCGCCGTCGTACTTCTGGGCTTCGTGTGTAAGGAGGGGACCCCTACTAACGCCTGGTGTATAGCAGGGGTCCCTTCCTTGCACCCAGGTCCGTCACGACGACGAGCGGAGGAGCAGGCGGACCGCCTCGTGCACGTCGTCGGTGAGGTGCACGGTGCCGGACAGGTCACCGAAGGGTGACGTGGCCAGCAGCGGCTTCAGCAGCGACTCCACCGGCAGTTCGGTCGTCCAGTACTCGCGGTCCAGGAACACGTACGCCCCGCTGGCCCCGTCCGTGCCGTAGTAGGTCTTGGTGGCCGCCTGGAACACCTCCTGCACGGTGCCCGCCCGACCGGGCGCGAAGACGATCCCGCCCCGGGCCAGCCGCAGGATGGTGTCCTCGCGGATGGCGTTGGAGAAGTACTTGGCGATCCGGCCGGCGAACAGGTTCGCCGGTTCGTGGCCGTAGAGCCAGGTCGGCACGGCCAGCCCGCCGCAGTTGGCCCAGTCCAGGTCGCCGGTGGTCAGCGCGGCCGAGTCGGCCCGGTACGCGACGGCCGGCTCGGCGCCGTCCTCCGGTGGCGTGACCGAGCGACCGTACAGCTCCCGGACCCGCAGCGCCGCCGCCGTGTAGCGGTCGTGGTCGGTGAAGTCGGGTGCGGTGGCGAGCAGGTCGATGGCGGCGGTCAGGTCCTCGGCTGGTCGGGTCGACAGGTACGCGCCCAGGTTGGCGGCCTCCATCACACCCGGGCCGCCGCCGGTCACCACCAGGCGGTGGGCTCGCGCCAGCTCCCAGCCCAGCACTGCGGCCGTCCGGTACGGCCCGCTGCCCCGGCGTACCGCGTGCCCGCCCATCACCCCGACCACGGACTGCGGCCCGTGCGTGGTCAGCCAGGCCCGGGTGGCGTCGGCCAAGGCGTTGTCCACGCCGTGGTCGTGCAGCCGCTGACCGAGCGCCTCACGTACGTCGGGCTGCGCCCCGCCGTGGTCGCGGAAGTGCGCGTACACGCGGCTGTCGTACATCGCCTCGAAGCCGCCCTCGGCGAAGCCGGCGGCCAGTTCCTCCGGGGTGTAGAGGTGCGGCGGCTGGGTCGGGTAGGGCAGGCCGGAGAAGGGCGGCACCACGTTCGCGCCCCGCCGGACCAGATCGGCGCCGACCTGCCGGGAGACGAAGCGGCAGCCGACGAAGAGGGTTCCGGCGACCTCGATGCCGCTGAGGTCGGGGACCGGGTCCAGGTCCAGCCGGAGCCCCTGGACGGTCAGCCCGACCAGGGTTCCGTCGGCGAGCCGCCGGTCGAGTTCGGCCCGGGTCTGGATCTCGTTCAACCAGGTGTGCGGCTCGATGACGTCCGCAGGGGGTGGGGTCGGCACCCGGCCATCCTGCCCGGTTGCCGCAACCGCGCCCGAGCTGGCCCCGGCCCGACGAGACAATGGGGCGGGAGCCCGGCGGCCTGGCCGAGCTCCCGCAACTCCGGTTCCTGGGGAGGCTCCGGTCATTTAGTTGTAGTGGAAAGGACCGGGCGGCGGCATGGGCCGCAGGCGTGACGGACCTCTCGGCCGTTCAGTCAGCCGGCTCGCCGGACCCCCTCGCGGGCTCTGGCCGGAAGCGGGTTGAATGGGACGATGCAGAACCTCTTGCCGGAGCCCCCGGCCACGCTCCTGCCCGCACACGACGAGGCCGACTCCACGCTGGCCACGGCCGAGCAGGACGGCGGCGACGAGGCGTTGGCCGCGGTGGCCGCCCGGTTCCCGACGCACAGCGCCGCCTGGGCCGCGTTGGCAGCCAAGGCCCTCGCCGAGGGCCAGGTCGTCGCCGCGTACGCGTACGCCCGCACCGGTTACCACCGGGGACTCGACCAGTTGCGCCGCAGCGGCTGGAAGGGGCACGGGCCGGTGCCCTGGTCGCACGAGCCGAACCGGGGCTTCCTGCGCTGCCTCTATGTGCTGTCCCGTGCCGCCGACGCGATCGGTGAGGCGGACGAGGCCGCCCGTTGTGCCCAGTTCCTCCGCGACTGTGACCCGGCTGCCGCCGACGCGCTGGCCAGTAACTGAACCGTCCGCCGAGCCGCCGGCTCGGAGCAGATGCTCCGGGGGCCGGCGGTTCGACGTGACGCCCACCGCCGAGACTGCGCGGTCGGGGTCTGGAGCGGTCTAGAGCCCCTCGGCGACCGAGGCGGCGATCTTGAGCCAGGCGTCCCGGGTCGCCGACGAGAGCTGGGCGTACCGGATCGGCTCGCCGGTGTCGATGAGCCGCTCGTACGGAGCCAGCAGCACGCCCCGGGTACGCGCGGCGAAGTGCTCCTGGATCGCGGGCAGGTCGATCTCCTTGCGGGACGGCGGCATGGAGACCACCGTGACCGCCTGCCGGACCAGCCGTTGCCGACCGCTCTGCTCCAGGTGGTCGAGCATCCGGGCAGCGGTCTCGGCCGAGTCGTTACGGGCCGACATGGTGACCACCAGTTGGTCGGTGGCGTCCATCGCGGCCTGCCAGTTCTGGGCCCGGACGTTGTTGCCGGTGTCCACGAAGATCAGCTTGTAGAAGCGGCTGACCACCTCACGGATCTCGCCGAAGGCCGAGGCGGTGAGCATTTCGCCGCCGGTGGCCGACTCGTCGGAGGCGAGGACGTCGAACATCCCCTCGCCCTGCGAACGGACGTACTGCGACAGGTCACCGACCCGCCCGTGGGCGCCGTGGAACTGCCCCAGGTCGCGTAGCAGGTCCCGCACCGTACGCGAGTGGAAGTCCTGCTGGGCACGCATGCCGAGGGTGCCCTGGGTCTCGTTGTTGTCCCAGGCCAGCACGTACCCGCCGCGCTTCTGACCGAACGTCATCGCGAGCAGCAGGATGGCGACGGTCTTGCCCGCCCCACCCTTCGGGTTGACCACGGTCACCTGCCGGAGTCCGCCGAAGTTGCGGCGGACCGTCTCGATGTCCCGCTTGAGTTCCAGCTCCTGCCGGCCGGGCGGCAGTTTCACCAGCCCGGTGCGGTTCACCACCGCCCGTACGCCCATGGTGGCGACCGGGTCGGCGGGACGGACCTGCCGCCGCCGGGCGAAGTCCTCGGCGGTCGGCGGGACGCCCGGCTCGGCCGGGTTCCAGGCCGGGTCCGGGTAGCCGACGGGCGTCGGGTTCGCGGCCGGGTGGGGCAGTTGCGGTGCCGGGGGTGTCGCCGTCGGGGGCGGCGCACCCTGCTGCCAGGGTGCCGGGTTCCAGGCCGGCTGCGGCGGGAACGGGCCGGGCGGAGAGTCCGCCTGGTGCTGCGGCACCGGGTACCCCGAGCCGTCCGCCTGGTGCGGTGCCGGGTACGCCGAGAGGTCCGGCTGTGGCGGCACCGCGCCGGGCTGGGGCGGCAGCGCACCAGCCTGCGGTGGCACTGCACCGGGTTGCGGCGGTACCGCCCCGGGCTGGGGCGGGAACAGGCCGGGCTGGGGCGGCGGCATGGGTACGCCGTGCTGCGGCACGGGCGGCCCCGCCGTGCCCTGGTGCTCGGGGAGCGGGCCGACATGCGGCGTCGGGATCGCGTCCCGGTGCGGCGGCGGCACCGGGGTGCCGTGCTGCGGTGCGGGCACGGGGTACGTCCCGGCCTGCGGCGGCACCGGCCGACCGGGCCCGGCCGCCGACGGCACCGGCGGGAGCGGCTGCACACCGGTGGCCCAGCCGGGACGTGACGCACGGTCAACGATCCCGGACGGGTCGCTGCCCTCCGGCGAGCCGGCGGTGGTGCGCTGTGGTGGTTGCGCCCAGGGCGACTCCGTCGACGGCCGAACCGGCGGCGGGCCGTCGCCGTCGCCGTCGAGGTGGTCGCCACCGTTCGCCGAGGTCTCCGCCGTCGCCGCCTCGGGTCCGCCGTCCAGGTCCGGCCCGCCGGCGGCGGCAGGGTCGGAGTCGGTGGCGGTATGCGGGCCGGGAACGGCCGTCGCACCAGCATTGCCGGGCGTGTCGTCGCGCGCGGGCGCGACCGAGGTCGGCCGGTCGAGAGTGAACGGCAGGTCCAGGTCGACCCGGCCGTGCTCCGGCTGCGGCGGCACGGGTGCCCAGCCGGTGGGCGGCGGCACACTCGCCCGTCCGCCGACCACGGGTGGTGGCACACTCGCCTGCCCGCTGGCCATGGGCGGCGGCACACTCGCCTGGCCACCGACGGGGGGCGGCGCGGGTGACCATCCGGGACCCGGCGTCGCACCCGACTCGCCGCCGACACCGGCGGTCAGCGACGGGTAGTCGGCGGGCGAGGGCGGCCCGGCCGGTTGGCCGCTGGACGGCAGGTGACCCGGCTGACCGGCGGTCGGCGGCACCGGGTAGGCCGACCGGTCAGGAGCGGACGGCGCGGTGGGCGGCGTCGGCGGAGTCGCCCATGCGGGCGTGCCGAAGCCCTCGACCTGATCCGGCGGCCAGAGTGGTTCGATGTCCCGTTCCGGCACCCCTTGCTGGCCGGGCACGTGCGCCCGGTCGGCGTTCTCGTCCACCACGGTTCCTCCCCCATTCCCTCTGCCGAGGATAGGCCCACCGGCCGACCTCGGCCGCCGACGCGGGGTGGGGTCAGACGGCCCAGACCGCCCAGGCGCCCGACTCGGTCCACCAGGAACGCTTACGGGTCAACTGCCCCTCCACGCCGTCGTCCAGATACGGCAGCGCACCCTCGTCCCGGGGCAACACGGACACCGCCCGGCCCCGGGCCCGGCGCACCTCCAGGCGTACCCGTCGGCGACCCAGCCGCGACCGGGTCACCACCGGGACCGCCACCGCCACCTCGACCAGCCCGTCCGTGGGGTCGGGCGCGGCGAGCAGGGTGACGTCGTCGAGCCGGGCGTACCCGGCGGCGTTGCCGATCGCGCAGGCCAGCAGCGGGTCGTCGCCGTGCGAGAGCACCGCGTCGTCCACCTCCACCCGACCACGCCAGTGCAACGGGCGTCCGTCCTCGGCGGCGGCACCGAGCAGCGCCCCGTCCAGCGTCACCGAGCCGCCGTCGTTGCGCAGCAGGTCCAGTCGGCGGGGCGTGCCGTCGAGCACGGCGGCGGCCACCGCCGCGGGATCACGGGGGAGGCCGAGCTGCGCGGCGAGGTCCCGGTGCGTCGTGCTGCGGGCCGGGTCCAGCGGCAGTACGCCGACCGGCGGCAGGTCCGGCACGGTCCGGCCGTCGGCCAGGTCGGCCGGACGACGACTCGGCGGTGGGGCGTACCGCCGGACCAGCCGGCGTATCACGGCCCGCAACTGTGCGTCACCGGCGACTGCCACCACGAGACGGACCTTGGAGTCCGGGTCGGGCCAGGTGAGCCCGTCCGGACGCGGGGGCGCGTCCAGTCGGGCCAGCACCTCGTCGATCTCCGCGTCCGAGCGGGCGGTCACCGTCTCGACTCGCGCGCCTCGGGTGGTCAGTGCATCCGCGCAGGCCAGCACCGGTACGCGCGGAGTCTCGCAGCGTTCCGGGCGGTCCGGGGCAGCCTCGGGCGCTCCGCCACAACAGGCTCCGCCGCTGCCACACCCGGCCCCGGGAGCGTCCCGCTCCGAGCCGAGGGTGAGCAGCACCACGTCGTACACGGGTAGGCCCCTCCTGCCTCTCGGCGCGACCCCTGCCGGTCGTGCCGTCACTACTTGTTAACCTGACACCCCGGGCTCGCTGACCGGTCGCCATCTGGCACCCGAGCCTTCTGGAGGCGAAGAGATGCCAGCGATCGTGCTCATCGGCGCTCAGTGGGGTGACGAGGGCAAGGGCAAGGTTACCGACCAACTGGGTGAGCGGGTCGACTACGTCGTGCGCTACTCCGGCGGAAACAACGCCGGGCACACCGTGATCACCCCTGACGGCCAGAAGTACGCGCTGCACCTCATGCCCTCGGGCGCACTCTCCCCGAACGCCGTCATCGTCATCGGCAACGGCGTGGTCGTCGACCCGAAGGTGCTGCTGTCCGAGATCGACGGGCTCGCCGAGCGCGGCGTGGACGTCTCACGGCTGCGCATCTCCGGTGACGCGCACCTGATCATGCCGCACCACCGGGCGCTGGACCGGGTGGTCGAGCGCTACCTCGGCAGCTCCCGCATCGGCACCACCGGCCGGGGCATCGGCCCCGCGTACGGCGACAAGGTCGCCCGGATGGGCATCCGGGTGCAGGACCTGCTCGACCCAGGCATCTTCCGCAAGAAGCTGGAACTCGCGCTGCGCGAGAAGAACCAGGTGCTGTTCAAGGTCTACAACCGCAAGGCGGGGGACGTCGACGCCACCATCGAGGAGTACCTGGAGTACGCGGAGCGGCTGCGGCCGTACATCGCGGAGACCCGGTCGATGCTCTGGGACGCCCTGGACCGTGGCGACACCGTACTGCTCGAAGGCGCCCAGGCCACCATGCTCGACATGGACCACGGCACGTACCCCTTCGTCACCTCGTCGAACCCGACGGCCGGTGGCGCGTGCGTGGGCGCCGGCATCCCGCCGACCGCGATCACGAAGGTGATCGCGGTGAGCAAGGCGTACACCACCCGGGTCGGTTCGGGTCCGTTCCCGACCGAGCTGTTCGACGACAACGGCGCGCACCTGCGCAAGGTCGGCCACGAGTACGGCACCACCACCGGCCGGGAGCGCCGCTGCGGCTGGTTCGACGCGGTGGTGGCCCGGTACGCCTGCCGCCTCAACGGCGTCACCGACCTGGTCGTCACGAAGCTGGACGTGCTCACCGGACTGGCGACCGTGCCGATCTGCGTCGGCTACGAGATCAACGGCAAGCGCGTCGACGACATGCCGATGACCCAGACCGACTTCCACCACGCCACGCCGATCTACGAAGAACACGACGGCTGGTGGGAGGACATCACCAAGGCGCGGACCGAGGACGACCTCCCCGAGAACGCCCGGCGCTACATCGCCCGCATTGAGCAGCTCTGCAACACCCGCGTCAGCGTCGTAGGCGTAGGCCCCGGCCGCGAGGAAAACGTAACCCGCCACCCCCTCCTCCCCTAACCGCCTCCCTCCCCACCCACCCCCCCTCTCCGCCCCACCCACCCCCCCTCTCCGCCCCACCCACCCCCCTCCGCGTTGATCAAGAAGTTTTGGTCGCGGTGAGGGGGCCCGGGTGACCCAAATCCCTTGATCAACCCCGCTGGTGGCGGAGGTTGTCCACAGGGGGCGGCGGGTTATCCACAGGGGTGGAGAAGTGGGGGGTGTGGGCGGTGGGGTGGGGGGATGGGGGAGACGGGATTCGGGGCGCGAAGCGGTGTGGTGACGGTGGAACAGGCGCTGTCGGCGGGGTTCACCCGGGGGCAGATCCGTCACCTGGTCCGGTCGGGGCGTTGGGTCAGGCTGGCCCGAGGGCGCTTCGCGCCGTCCACCGAACCTGACCCGTTGGCGCTCCGACGGGCCCGGATCCGGGCGGCCGTGGACAGCCTGGGGCCGGGGGCGGTGGCCGTACTGGGGACCGCCGCCGAGTTGCACGGGATCGCCGGGCTGCGTGCCGCGTCCGAGATCCACGTCTCGGTGCCGGTGCAGTGCCCGCGCCCGCAGCGACGTACCGATCCGGAACTCGTCGTACACCAGTTGACGTTGGGTCCGGACGATGTCGACGTGCTGGCCGGTGTGCCGGTCGCCACCGCGGTGCGTACCGTCGCCGACGTCATCCTGCGCGCGGACCGGTACCCCGCCGTCTGCGTCCTGGACTCGGCGCTCAACCGGCGGCTGCTCACCGAGGCGGACCTGGCGTCGATCCCCGCTCTGATCGCCGGACGGCGCGGTGCGGTCGCCGCCCGGCGGCACCTCGCCGAGGCGGACGGCCGGGCCCAGTCGCCGCTGGAGACGCGTGCCCGGCTGCGGTGCGTCGACGGCGGTGTCCCGCCGGACGTGCTCCAGGTGGAGGTGCGTGACGAGGACGGCTGGCTGCTGGGGGTCGGTGACCTGGGCTGGCGCCGGGCTCGCCTGATCGCCGAGGCCGACGGCAGAGGGCCGCACGACGGACCGCAGGCGGTCTACGCGGACCGGATGCGACAGAACCGTCTGGTCAACGCCGGCTGGCGCATCCTCCGTTTCACCTGGTCCGACACCCTCCAACCCGACTACATCCCACAAACCGTCAAACAAGCCCTCCGCACCCCCCACTAACCCCACCCCCACCCCCCCACCCCCCCACCCCCCCCGCCCACCCACCCCCCGCCCCAGCCTCACGCGGCGCCCACGCCCTGTTGATCAAGAAGTTTGAGCGTCGAGACGCCGAAATTGAGACGCGAACTTCTTGATCAACAGGGATGGCGGGGGCGGTGGGTAGGATGCCGGCTGTGCGTGTTCTGTTGCTGGGTAGTGGTGGACGGGAGCACGCGCTTGCGCTGCGGCTCACCGAGGATCCGACCGTCGAGCAGGTGATCGCGGCACCGGGGAATCCCGGGATCGCAGGCGTGGCCGAGCTGCGGGAGGTCGTGGCGACCGATCCCGAATCCGTGGCGGGGCTGGCGGTCGAGGTGGCTGCCGACCTGGTCGTGATCGGGCCGGAGGCGCCGCTGGTCGCCGGAGTCGCCGACGCGCTGCGGGCCAAGGGCATCGCGGTGTTCGGTCCGTCGGCCGAGGCGGCGCAGTTGGAAGGCTCCAAGACGTTCGCCAAGGACGTGATGACGGCCGCCGGGGTGCCCACGGCCCGCGCCCACACCTGCACCGACGCGGCGGGCACGGCCGCGGCCCTGGACGAGTTCGGACCGCCGTACGTGGTGAAGAACGACGGACTCGCCGCCGGCAAGGGCGTGGTGGTGACCGAGGACCGCGAGGCCGCGCTGCGGCACGCCGCCGAGTGCGGTCGGGTGGTCGTTGAGGAGTACCTGGCCGGCCCGGAGGTCTCGCTGTTCGTGGTGACCGACGGCGAGGCCGCCGTGCCGCTGCTGCCGGCGCAGGACTTCAAGCGGGTCGGTGACGGTGACAGCGGTCCGAACACCGGCGGCATGGGTGCGTACGCGCCGCTGCCCTGGGCGCCGTCCGACCTGGTCGACGACGTGATGCGCGACGTCGTGCACCCCACGCTGGCCGAGATGCGGCGTCGGGGCAAGCCCTTCGCCGGCCTGCTCTACGTCGGGCTGGCGATCACCGCCGACGGCCCCCGGGTGATCGAGTTCAACGCCCGCTTCGGCGACCCGGAGACCCAGGTGGTGCTCGCCCTGCTGGAGACGCCACTGGCCGGCCTGCTGCACGCCGCCGCCACCGGCACGCTGGCCGAGCACCCGCCGCTGCGCTGGCACGACGGCGCGGCGGTGACCGTGGTGGTCGCGGCCGAGGGCTATCCGGCCCCGCCGCGTACCGGTGACGTGATCACGGGCGCGGACCGTCCGGGCGTCATCCACGCCGGCACCGCCCGCCGGGCCGCCGACGGTGCCCTGCTCTCCGCCGGCGGTCGGGTCCTCTGCGGTACGGCCACCGGCCCCGACCTGGCCGCCGCGCGCGACGCCGCCTACGAACTGGTACGCGGTATCACGCTGGCCGGGTCGCACCACCGTGGTGACATCGCGTCGTCCGCGATCGACGGCAGGATCACGCTCCCCGCCTGAGCCCACCGAACCAGCGACGGCCGCTCCGGCCGCCCCGGCGGTGTGTCGACCGGCCCTGGCGGCATCGCCCAGACCGGTGGCGTCGGCCGGGCCCGGTGGCGTCGGCCGGTCCGGTGGCGTCGAACGGCCCGGCGGTGTGTCGATCGGGCTCGGCGGCCTCGCCACAGTCCGGCGGCCTCGCCCAGTCCGGCGGCGTCGACCGGGATCGGCGGTCCGACTGGGCTCGGCGGTCCGACCAGGATCGGCGGCCCGACCGGTCGGCTGTCCGGCTGCCCTGATGGTGCTGATCCGGTTCGTCGGGCGAGCCGCCGCGCCGGACGTCGGTGGCCGAACGGTCGGCGGTTCTGGTCGACGGGCCGCAACGCAACGACCTCCCCGCAGCGTATTTAGTGGCGAGGGAGGTGGGATGGAAGCCGACGAGTTCGAGACGTTCGTCCGCCGGTCCGCTCCGGCGTTGCGCCGGTACGCACGGGCGGTCGCCGCCGACCCGGACCAGGCGGAGGATCTCCTCCAGGAGGCCTACGTCCGGGTGGCCGGGGTGTGGCATCGCGTGTTCGCCGACGGCAACCCGTTCGAGTACGCGAAGAACACGATAATCCGACTGCACATCGGTCGGCTCCGGACGCTGGTCCGCCGCATCCGGCTCACTCCGAGTACGCCGAAGGTGCCCTTGAAGCAGCCGGCAGCGTCACCGCTGGTCGCCGCCGGTAGGTCCGGCAGCAGCACCGAGGTCGGTCTCGACCGCGTCACCGGGCATGGGTCCGACCGCGTCACCGGGCATGGGTCCGACCACGTCGACGACGGCTGGTCCGGCGACCGCGTCGAGGACGCAGACCTGCTGCGTCGACTGCTGGCCGGGTTGCCGCCCGCGCAACGGGCGGTGCTCGTCATGGCGTACCTCGACGATCTGGACGACGCGGCGATCGCCGAGGCGATCGGGCGACGACCGGCGACCGTCCGGTCGCTGCGGCACCGGGCGCTCGACGCGATTCGCCCGGGTCTGTCGGGCGTCCGGGCCGAAGCCGGTCGGAAGGTGGCGGGATGACCGACGTCCGGGACGCGCTCCGCGAGGTCTGGGAGGACGAGCCCGCCCGGTACCCGTCGGGCCCGGATCCGCTGCCGGCGGTGCGGGCCCGCCTGCGTCGTCGTCGCCGTCTCCAGGCCGTCGCCGTGGCGCTGGCCTTGTGCACGGTGGTCGGCCTGGGGGTCTTCACCGTGGTGACCGCCGGCCGACCGGCACCCGCGCCGCAGGTCGCGGCACCCGCCGTGCCCGAACTGCGTGGCCTGCCGGCCTATCTGCGACCGGCCGATCCCGCCGAGGCGGTGCTGCGGATGGCCCGCCCGCAGGCGGTGCCGAGCGGCGACCGGGTGGCGTACGAGGGTGCCGGCCCGGTGATCCGGGTGGTCGCGGTCTTCGACTTCGAGGCGGCGCTGGGACTGCCCGGGGTGCCCCGCGAGGTGACCGTGGCGACTGTGGCGCAGGTGTTGGCCACGGACGACGTGGCGACCTCGACGGCGTACCTGTCGGCGTGGCTTCCCGACGGGCGTACCCTGTTCGTCTCCGTGACCGGGGACACGCCGCAGGTCCGTGCGGCGACGCTGGATGCGCTCGTCGAGGCCAACCTGGGCTGATCTTGGCCGGTCAGACCGGGTGGACCGGCCGATCGGCCCTGACCGTGCGGTTGACATCCCGTGTCACGATCATCGTGCCGGTGGCCTGGTCGGGCCGCCGGGTGCGGGGAGGAGGACAAGGTGACCGGCTTTCTGGCCACGGCACTCAGTTTCCCCACCGTGCTGTTCAGCTTCCTGCTCGTGGTCGTCGTCGGCTACTGGTTGCTGGTGCTGACCGGGGTGCTGGATCTGGGCGACGACCTGGACGTCGACGGCGGACCCGGTACGTTCCTCGCCGGGCTCGGGCTCGGCGGCGTACCCAGTGCGATCATCTTCTCCCTGCTCGTCGCGGTGGCCTGGTTCGTGAGCCTGGCCGGTACCGCGCTGCTCGACGGCATCGGGCTCGGCGCCGGCACCCGGATCGCGGTCTCGGTCGGCGTGCTGCTGGCCGCCGCGTTCTGCGCGTACGCGGTGACCCGGCTGATCGCGGTGCCGTTGGGACGTCTCTTCCCGACCGACTCGGACGCCAGCCGGAACACCTTCGTCGGCCGCCTCTGCGTGGTGCGGACTGGTACGGTCACCGCCGACTTCGGTCAGGCCGAGGTGACGGCGGCGGACGGCTCGTCGGCGGTGGTGCAGGTCCGGCAGTCGGGCGACGAGAAGATGACGGCCGGCAGTTCCGCGTTGATCTACGACTACGACACCGAGGGTGAGTTCTTCTGGGTGATGCCCGCCGGGCCCACCTTCGACCCCCTGAGACATGCCCCCGAGTAATCGCCCCTGGTGAGTCCGCTTCCGCGCGGATCACCCCGACCTCATCCGAGGCGGCCGGTGCGAACCCCCTTCGTCCGGCCCGTCCGCCACGCTGCCCCTGACATCCCTCGAAAGGAGGATGCGCGGCGTCCCGCCCCGGCCCCGCCGCCGGCTGCCGCCGTCCGCGCGCCCAACCATGGAAGTGATCACCACCGGAATCGGTGTACTCCTC
This sequence comes from Micromonospora sp. NPDC023869, assembly GCF_055559695.1. Classification (NCBI taxonomy): domain Bacteria; kingdom Bacillati; phylum Actinomycetota; class Actinomycetes; order Micromonosporales; family Micromonosporaceae; genus Micromonospora; species Micromonospora sp. NPDC023869. The sequence continues at coordinate 825,959 of NZ_JBVHKD010000001.1, read as the reverse complement.
GCCGTCGTCCTGCTCGTCGCGCTCGGCGTGGTGTTCATGGTCAGTCGGCTGTTCCGCAAGGTCGAGCAGGGCAAGGCACTGATCATCTCCAAGATCCGGCGGGTCGACGTGACCTTCACCGGTGCGGTGGTGATGCCCGTGCTGCACAAGGCCGAGGTCATGGACATCTCGGTCAAGACGATCGACATCGAACGGACCGGCAACGAGGGTCTGATCTGCCGCGACAACATCCGGGCCGACATCCGGATCACCTTCTTCGTTCGCGTGAACAAGACGAACGAGGACGTCATCAAGGTGGCGCAGGCGATCGGCACCGCGCGGGCCAGCGACCGGGAGACCCTCCAGGAGCTGTTCAACGCGAAGTTCTCCGAGGCGCTGAAGACGGTCGGCAAGCAGCTCGACTTCGTCGACCTCTACACCAAGCGTGACGAGTTCCGCGACCAGATCATCCGGGTCATCGGCACCGACCTCAACGGCTACAGCCTGGAGGACGCGGCGATCGACTTCCTCGAGCAGACGCCGATGTCGCAGCTCGACCCGAAGAACATCCTCGACGCGCAGGGCATCCGGAAGATCACCGAGCTGACCACGCAGGAGCACGTCCGGACGAACGAGTTCCGGCGCAGCGAGGAGAAGGAGATCACCCGCCAGAACGTGGACGCCAAGGAGGCGATCCTCGAACTGGAGCGGCGGCAGGCCGACGCCGAGGCCAAGCAGCAGCGCGAGATCGAGACCGTGCGGGCCCGCGAGCAGGCCGAGATCACCCGGGTACGCGCCGAGGAGCGGCTGCGGGCCGAGACGGCGAACATCCGTACCGACGAGCAGTTGGGCATCCAGCACGAGAACCGGGCTCGGGAGATCGCGGTCGCGGAGAAGAACCGCGAGCGGGTCATCGCCATCGAGACCGAGCGGATCGAGAAGGACCGCATGCTGGAGGTCATCGGCCGGGACCGCGAGACCGAGCTGAGCACGATCGCCAAGGACAAGGAGGTCGAGGCCGAGAAGCGGGCCATCGCCGAGGTCGTCCGGGAGCGGATCGCGGTGGAGAAGACCGTGGCCGAGCAGGAAGAGAACATCAAGCGGCTGCGTGTGGTCGAGGAGGCCGAGCGGACCCGCCAGGCGCTGGTCATCCAGGCCGAGGCCGAGGCGCAGGAGAGCCTGGTCAAGGACATCAAGGCGGCGGAGGCCGCCGAGGCGGCGGCGAAGCACAAGGCCCGCGAGGAACTGGTGCTGGCCGAGGCCCGGCAGCAAGCCGCGGAGCTGGACACCCGGGCGAAGATCCGACTGGCCGAGGGCATCCAGGCCGAGTCGGCAGCTGCCGGCCTGGCCGAGGTGCAGGTGCAGGAGCGCAGCGCCGAGGCGATCGAGAAGGTCGGTCGGGCCGAGGCCGCCGTGGAGCGCGAGAAGGCGGTGGCCGCCGCCGAGGCGGTGCGCGAGAAGCTGAAGGGCGAGGCCGAGGGTCTCACCGAGAAGGCCGCCGCGATGGCCGCGCTGGACGACGCGACCCGCGAGCACGAGGAGTACCGGCTGCGTCTGGAGCTGGAGAAGGAGGTCCGGCTCGCCGGGCTGGACACCCAGCGGCAGGTCGCCGAGGCGCAGGCCACGCTGGTCGCCACCGGGCTGGAGAAGGCGAACATCGACATCGTCGGTGGGGACAGCGTCTTCTTCGACCGGCTGCTCAGCTCGATCTCGTTCGGCAAGAGCGTGGACAGCTTCGTGGCCCACTCGGACGTGGCGAAGAACCTCACCCAGCCGTGGCTGGACGGCAGCGCCAGCTTCACCGACGACCTGACCCGGATGATCGGTTCGCTGAACACCGCCGACGTGCAGAACCTCACGCTCTCGGCGTTCCTGGCGCAGCAGATGCGCTCCGGCGGCGCCGACAAGGGCAAGCTCCAGGAGCTGCTGAAGGCCGCGCAGCGCCTGGGTGTGGCGGACACCCCGGTCGCCGCCCTGACCGGTTCGCGGCAGTCCGCCGGTGAGTGAGCCGACCGCCGGTCCGGCGACCACCGGGCGTATGCCCGGTGCCGCCGGGCCGGCCCCGGCGGGCCGGTCCGGCGACGGACCCGATCCGGCCGAGGTCGTGTCGGACGGCGGTACCCGGCCCGGGTTGGACGACGGCAGCTACGAGGTGCTGCGCAAGCGCCTCGCCGGACAGGCCGCCGAGCTGGCCCGGCGGGCCGAGTCGCTCAACGCCCGCCGCTTGGAGGTCTTCGGCAGCACCGAGCTGCGGCTGCTGAGCACCGAGCGGATCCGTACCGAGCACAACTGCGTGCCCCGGGACATCGTCCCGGTCGGCGGGTTGATGCTGTTCGGCTACAACGTCTTCATCGGCCTGAAGCCGGAGACGACCGTCGACGACGTCTTCTCGCTGCACCGATTCACCCGCGAACAGCGCGAGGGTGAATCGGAGGAGGTCGCCTTCCGGTTCGACGAGGCCGGTCAGGACGAGCTACCCGGCCTGCTGCGTCACCCGCAGTTCGTTCGGGACTTCAGCGAGCTGTACCGCTACTACCGGCAGGCGCGCCTGCTGCAACTGCGCCGGGTCGACGCCCGGCTGCTGGCGGTGTTCCAGACCGGGCCGCGTACCGAGGACATCCGGGTGCTGCGCTGGCAGGTCGGCGTGGACGGCATCCCGGAGTACCTGGACAGCCGGGGGGAGCGGGACCACGTCTTCCCGCCGAGCCACGACTTCGAGTGGATCGAGACGACCCGGCAGGACCACGTCCTCGGCCGGCACCCGCACATCGACATCGACGGCGAGATCTTCGTCGAGACGGTGGGCGGCACGCTGACCGTCAAGGTGGAGAACAACACCGAAGACGGCGAGGGCATCTACAGCGAGCCGGTGGACGAGCCGTTGCAGAGCCTGGCCGACGCCGACGTGCAGTGGGCGCGGGTGGGGCCGTTGATCCTGCTGCGGATCCTGCCGTACAAGGAGACGCAGTGGCGGCACCTGGTCTTCAACACGCTCAGCCGGGAGGTGGTCCGCCTCGACGGCATCGGGGTGGCCTGCCAGCGGCTGCCCGAGGACCACGGCATCATCTTCCCGGGCGGCTACCACCTGGCCACCGGCGTCACCCGGACCTTCGACACCGAGGTCGCCGACCTGGAGTTCGAGCGGGCGGTGCGGTCGCCGAACGGTGAGGACGTGCTCTACGTCTTCCACGCCCGGGCCGAGGGCCGCTCGCTGCTGCTGCCGTACAACGCGATCCGCAAGGAGGTGGCCGCGCCGATCCCGTGCCACGGCTTCTCCCTCTTCGACGACGGCACGCTCGTGGTGTTCCGGGCCGTCTCCGAGGAGCCGACCCGGGTCCACCCGATGCAGATCTGGCAGACGCCGTACGTCTCCGACGCGTACGCGGCGGCGCAGCCGGCCGGCACCGGTCCGCTGGAGCGGATCGGCAACGCCGACCTGGTACGCGGCATCTCGGACTGCCTCTCGGCGGCGCGGATGGTGCAGGGCAGCGCCACCGCCGGGGTGTACGAGGCGCTGATCGCGGCCTGTGCCCGGATCACCGACCACTACCACTGGCTCGGCGAGGACGAGCTGGGTGACCTGGCCACCCCGCTGAGCGGCCTGCGGCGTACCGCCAGCTCCGTGCTGGAGGAGCACGAGAAGGTCCGAACGCTCACCGAGCAGGCCCGCGCGGAGCTGGACGAGAGCGCCGAGCAGATCGCCTCGCTGGCCCGCCGGGCCCGGGGCGAGGCGCCGCTGACCGCCGACGACTGGGTCACTCAGCTCGGTGGGTTGCGTCGGGCGCGCGGACACCTGGAGTCGCTGCGCGAACTGCGGTACGTCGACCACGACCGAATCGACGAGCTGGCCGCCCGGCTGGACGAGGAACTGTCGGTCGCCGGTCGGCGCGCGGTCGAGTTCCTCCGCCGTGACGAGGCGTTCACCGGCTACCAGCAGGAGGTGGAGCGACTCGCCGCGCGGGCTGCCGAGATCGGCACGGTTGCCGAGGCCGGCACCGTCCGCGACGATCTGGCCGCCCGTACCGACGGCCTGCAGACCATCACCGACGTGGTGGGTGGGCTGGACATCGCCGACGCGACCGTGCGGACCGGCATCCTGGGCCGGGTCGGCGAGGTGCTGGGCGCGGTCAACCGGGCCCGGGCGGTGCTCGACAAGCGGCGTCAGGAGCTGGCCGCGGTCGAGGGCCGGGCCGGTTTCGCCGCCGAGTTCGCCCTGCTCGGGCAGGCGGTCACCGGGGCGCTGGCGGCGGCGGACACCGCCGAACGCTGCGACGAGCAACTCGGTCGGCTGCTACTGCGGGTGGAGGAGCTGGAGTCCCGGTTCGGGGAGTTCGACGACTTCCTCACCGAGCTGTCGACCCGACGTACCGACATCTACGAGGCGTTCTCGGCACGCAAGCAGGCCCTGCTGGACGAGCGGTCCCGGCGGGCCGACCGGCTGGTCGCCTCGGCCGAGCGGATCCTGGTCAGCGTGCAGCGGCGGGCCGGCACGCTCGACTCACTGGACGAGATCAACACCTACTTCGCGGCCGACCCGATGGTGGGCAAGCTCCGCTCGGTGGTGGAGGAGCTGCGTACCCTCGGCGACGCGGTGCGGGCCGAGGAGCTGGACGGCCGGATCCGGGCCGCTCGCCAGGAGTCCGGACGCGGTCTACGCGACCGCCTCGACCTGTACGCCGACGGTGGTGAGACGATCCGGCTGGGCCGGCACCGCTTCGCGGTGAACACGCAACCGGTGGACGTGGCGGTGGTGCCGGCCGAGGGCCGCATGGTGGTGGCGGTGACCGGCACCGACTACCGCGCACCGGTGCGCGACGAGGAGTTCCAGCAGACCCGGCGGTTCTGGGACCAGCTGCTGGTCTCCGAGTCGGCGCAGGTGTACCGGGCCGAGTACCTGGCCACCGCGATCCTGGCCGCCGCCGAGGCGGGCCGCGACGGGCTCACCCTGGACGCGCTGCACAGCGCGGCGGTGGACGCCAACGGGCTGCGGGACCTGGTGCGGCGGATCGCCGAGACCCGCTACGACGAGGGGTACGAGCGCGGCGTGCACGACCACGACGCCGCCGAGATCCTGCGGGTGCTGCTGCGCCTGCACGCCGGTGCCGGGCTGCTTCGTTATCCGCCGGCCGACCGGGCCGCCGCGCAGTTGTTCTGGCGGTACGGCACCGACGAGCCGACCCGGTCCGCCTGGACCGCCCGGGCCGCCTCGCTGGCCCGCGCCCGGCAGCGGTTCGGCCGTCCCGAGGGCGAGGACGCCGCCGACCGGCTCGGCGCACAGCTCGCCGAGGCGGCCGAGACGTTCCTGCGGTCCGCCGGACTTCCGGTGCCGCCCGGTGGGACGGCGGTGGCCGGCGAGTACCTGTTCGAGGAGTTGTCCTCACCGCCGGTGCGGTTCGTCACCGGCGGCGGGGCTCGCGCACTGCTGGACCGGTTCCGCCGGGCACTCGGCGGCCCGCAGTCGCGCTCGTCCCGCGAGTTCGACGACGACCTGCGGGCCCTCGGTGACGACCTCGCTGGCCGTCACCAACTGGTGGAGGCGTGGCTGACCGCGTTCCTGGCCACCGACGACGGCAACCTCTCCGGGTACGACCTGCCGGAGGCGGTCGCCGTCGAGCTGTGCGGTGCCGAGCCGGCCCGGCAGGACAGCACCGCGACGATGACCGAGACGGTCGGCGGGCTGCTCGGCGCGCACCCGCGAATCGACGGCTCCACGCTCGACGTACGGCTGGACGAGATGCTGGCCCGGACCCGGGCGTTCCGCACCGACCTGGTCCCCGCATACCGGGACTACCAGCGGCGACGCAACGCCCTGGTGGACGCCGAGCGGGACCGCCTGCGGCTGGAGGAGTACCGGCCGAAGGTGATGAACGCGTTCGTCCGCAACCGGCTGCTCGACGAGGTGTACCTGCCGCTGATCGGCGACAACCTGGCCCGGCAGCTCGGTGCCACCGGCGACGGCAAGCGGGTCGACCAGTCCGGCCTGCTGCTGCTGATCTCACCGCCCGGGTACGGCAAGACGACTCTGATGGAGTACGTGGCCAGCCGACTCGGACTGGTCTTCGTCAAGGTCAACGGGCCGGCCCTGGGCACCAAGGTCACCTCGCTGGACCCGGCCGAGGCGCCCGACGCCACCGCCCGGCAGGAGGTCGAGAAGATCTCCTTCGCCCTGGAGCTGGGCAACAACGTGCTGCTCTACCTGGACGACATCCAGCACACCAACCCGGAGCTGTTGCAGAAGTTCATCTCGCTCTGTGACGGGCAGCGCCGGATGGAGGGTGTCTGGGAGGGGCGCACCCGCACGTACGACCTGCGCGGCAAGCGGTTCGCGGTCTGCATGGCCGGTAACCCGTACACCGAGTCGGGAAAGCGGTTCCGGATCCCGGACATGCTCGCCAACCGGGCCGACGTGTGGAACCTCGGTGACGTGCTCTCCGGGCGGGAGGAGGCGTTCGCGCTCAGCTACATCGAGAACGCGCTCACCGCCAACGCGGTGCTGGCACCGCTCTCCGGGCGGGACCGGGGCGACCTGGAGCTGCTGGTCCGGATGGCGCGCGGGGACGACTCGGTCCGCGCCGACCAGCTCTCCCACCCGTACCAGCCGGTGGAGCTGGAACAGATGGTCTCGGTGCTGCGCAAGATGCTGCGGGTGCAGCAGGTGGTGCTGGCCAACAACCAGGCGTACATCGCCTCGGCGGCCCAGTCCGACGACGCCCGCACCGAGCCGCAGTTCCAGCTCCAGGGTTCGTACCGGAACATGAACAAGCTCGCCGAGCGGATCGTGCCGGTGCTCACCGACGAGGAGCTGGAGGCGGTGATCGACGACCACTACCTGGGCGAGGCGCAGACGCTCGCGGCGGGTGCGGAGGCGAACCTGCTCAAGCTCGCCGAGCTGCGCGGCCGGCTCACTCCCGAGCAGGCCGCCCGGTGGGCCGAGGTGAAGGACGCCTTCCAGCGGTCGAAGGCCCTGGGCGGGGGAGGCGACGATCCGGTCGACCGTGCGGTGGGCGCGCTCGGCCTGCTCGCCGACCGGGTCAGCGGAGTCGCCGCCGCGATAGGTCGGGCCAGCGAACGCTGAGGTCTGATGTGTAAGGAGGGGTCCCCTGCTAACGCCTCCGGTATAGCAGGGGACCCCTCCTAACATTGCGGGTATCGGGTGCGGAGCGTCCTGCCATCCGTCCGGCCTGGATGCTGCCGGTCATCGCCTCCACGTGCCGGTACGACGGCGGGTGGAACGGGAGCCGGATGGCCGGCGGGCGTACGCGGCGGCGACACCGAACGCGGCTGTCATGATCGTTCCGACCGCCGCGATCCCGGCGACGGCCGTACCGTTGGTCTTGCTGCAACCGCCGAGAACCGTCAACAGCACCACGGTCAGGAGCGCCATCGCGGCACTGAGGTAAGTGGCGTGCACGGGATGTAGGTGTTCCCGAGCCCTCTCACTCTGGCCGTCCTCCTCGTCGCGGCTCATGGGTGCCATTCGTCGTTCCTCCCCGCGCGGTCAACTGTGGACACACTGACGTCTGTCACTAATTAGACAGAGGGTGGTGGGAGATGGCCAACGGGATGAAGCGAATGAGAATCCCATGAACATTTAGGCTTATCGAACTTAAGGGGCGAAAGTCAGCGGATCTGCATTCCGGAGATCGCCCGGGAGATGACCAGCCGCTGGATCTCGGAGGTGCCCTCGAAGATGGTGTAGATCTTGGCGTCCCGGTACCACCGCTCGACCGGATGGTCACGGAGGAAGCCGGCCCCGCCGAGCAACTGGACCGCCTTCTCGGTGACCGACACGGCCACCTCACCCGCCTTGAGCTTGGACATCGACCCCTCGCCCGCAGTGAACGGCCGGTTGTTGCGGCCCATCCAGGAGGCCCGCCAGACCAGCAGCCGGGCGGCGTCGATCTCCGTCTTCATGTCGGCGAGCGCGAAGGCGACCGCCTGGTTGGTGATGATCGGACGGCCGAACTGGACCCGGTCCCGGGCGTAGTCCAGGGCGTACTCGTAGGCGGCCCGGGCCACGCCGAGCGCCTGGGCGCCGACGGTGGGTCGGGACAGCTCGAACGTCCGCATCGCGGCCTGGCCGGAGGCGCGCTGCCCGGACCGGGCCCGGGCCAGCCGCTCCTCCAGCGCCTCCCGGCCGCCGAGCAGGCACCGGCCGGGCACCCGGACGTCGTCGAGGAAGACGTCCGCCGTGTGCGACGCCCGCAGGCCGAGTTTGCGCAGCTTGCGGGTGGCGGAGAGGCCGGCGGTGCCAGGGGGTACGACGAATGCGGCCTGACCTCGCGAGCCCAGCTCCGGGTCGACCGAGGCGGTGACCACGTGCACGGCGGCGATCCCACCGTTGGTGGCGTACGCCTTCTGGCCACGCAGCACCCACTCGTCGGTCGCCTCGTCGTACTCGGCCCGGGTACGCATCGCGGAGACGTCCGAACCGGCCTCCGGCTCGGACGAGCAGAACGCGGCGACCGCCGGCGAGTCGACGTCACCGAAGCACTGCGGCACCCACTCGACGAGCTGGTCGGGCGTGCCGCTGCCGTAGATGGCGGCGACCGCGAGCGAGGTGCCGAAGATGCTCAGCCCGATCCCGGCGTCGCCCCAGAACAACTCCTCGCTGGCGATCGGCAGGGAGAGCCCGGTGGGGTCGGCCCAACAGGTGGCGAGAAACTCGAAGCCGTACAGGCCGACCTTGGCCGCCTCGCCGATGATCGGCCAGGGAGTCTCCTCCCGGGCGTCCCACTCGGCGGCGGCCGGGCGCACGACCTCGCTGGCGAAGCCGTGCACCCAGTCGCGCAGATCCCGCTGTTCCTCGTTCAGGTCGAGCGAGAATTCGACCATCTCAGGCCTTGGGGATGTCGAAGAGGTTGGCGATGTTGGCGGCCAGCCCCAGGTCACCCTTTGCCTTGAGCTTGCCGGTCATGAACATCATGACGGGGTTGGCGCCACCGGAAACGATCTTCAGGAACTCGACCGGTCCCAGCGTCAGGGCCAGCCGCGGCTCGTGCTGCGGGGTCTCGTTGACCGTGCAGGTGCCGTCGGCGATGACCACCTCGTACGTGTCGGTGCCGCCGTCGGGGGCGCCGGTGATGTTCCAGTGGATCACCGCGTTGGTGGAACCGGCGCGGTCCGCACGGAAGATCTGGGGCATCCGCCCGAAGACCTCGCCGAGGATCTTGCCGCGCAGTTCACCCGACATGATCTCGGCGAGCTTGCTATCCGGGGTGCTCTTGACGAGCTGGGCGAACTCCTTCGGGCCCATGTTGGCGAAGGCGGCCGGGTCGAAGTCAGTCATGGAACGCACCTCTCGAACAGTGGTTACTCAGGCGTAACCCTACGCACCGGTAGGTATGCTCGCAAGGTGTCCGCGACACCCGCCTTCAAGCGCCTCCCCCGGGCCGTACGCGAGCAGCAGATGCTCGACGCCGCCGTGCGCGTCTTCTCCCGGCGCGGCTACCACGGCGCCAGCATGGACGAGATCGCCGAGGTCGCGGGCATCTCCAAACCCATGGTGTACGCGTACCTGGGCACCAAGGAGGAACTCTTCGTCGCCTGCCTGCACCGCGAGGGCACCCGGATGATGGAGGCCATCGCCGGGGCGGCCGTCCCCGACCTGCCCGCCGACGAGCGACTCTGGCGTGGTCTGCGGGCGTTCTTCCGTTTCGTCGGCGCACACCGCGACGGCTGGTCGGTGCTCTATCGGCAGGCCCGCGCCGAGCAGCCGTTCGCCCGGGAACTGGCCCAGATGCGGGCCAGGATGGTCGAGGTGGTCGCCGGGATGTTGGACCACGCCCTGCGTGCCGAGGGACGTACGGCTGCCGAGACCGAGTGGGAAGTGGTCGCGTACGCGCTGGTCGGGGCAACCGAGTCGCTGGGCGACTGGCTCGCCGACCACCCCGAGGCCGACCCGGAGAAGACCGCGACCCGGATGATGAACGCCGCGTGGCTGGGGGCCGGGCAACTCCTGCACGGCGCGAGCTGGCACCCGCCCGAGGTGTAAGGAAGGGCCCCTGCTAACGCCTGCGGTAGAGCAGGGGTCCCCTGCTAACAACCGGGCTCGGCACCGCTCGCAGCCCGCCGGTGCGCCCGGTGCCGGAGCCAGCGGATCAACTCGACCAGCAGCGTCACCGAGATCGAGAGCCCGATGCCGGCCAGGATGCCGTGCAGCGGATGCTGCTCGAAGGCGAGCCCGCCGAAGATGCCGAGCAGGACGCAGTACAGCGCCCACGAGCCGCAGCCGATCAGGTCGAAGAGGAGGAACCTGCGCAGCGGATAGCGGATGGCACCCATGGCCAGGGTGACCGCTGTCCGCCCGCCGGGGACGTAACGGGCGGCCATGAGGATGACGCCGCCACGCAGGTCGACCGCCCGCCGGGCCCACTCCGATCCGGCCCGGCGCCGGCTGTCCACCGGTGAGTGGTCCAGCCGGCGCGATCCGCCGCCGCGTCCGATCCCGTACGAGATGTGGTCGCCGGCTGTCGCGCCGAGCGTGGCCGCCACGATGATCAGCGCCAGGTTCGGCTGGCCACCGGTGGCGAGCACGGTGACACTGATGACCGCCGCCTCCGAGGGCACCAGCGGGAAGAACGCGTCGACCGCGGTGAGCCCGAAGATCAGCAGATACACCCAGGGTGAGGTGAGTGTCTGCCGGAGCAGGTCGAGCGCGGCCTCCATGCCTCCATGCTCAGGGCACGGGCTGTTAAGAAGGGGCCCTTCCTCTACACCAGGCGTTAATAAGGTGCCCTTCCTTACGAACCTCCTTGTCGGCGGAGGTGGGGCCGTGGGAGGTGAGGAGCACCGGAGCACCGAGCGCCTCGCCGACCGCCTCGGGCCAGTTTGCCGGACCGGCGTCGTAGTGCGGGCGCGCCCGCAGCAGGCGGGCGGTGAGGGCGGCCTGCCGGTCGAGGTCGCCGGCCGGGCCCGGCAGCAGCCGGTCCAGGCCGTCGTAGCGGCGACAGATACGCAGGTCGAGCCCGCGTTCGGCGAGGTCCAGGTGGGTCAGCGCCAGGCCGTCCACCCCGCCCGAGACCGCCAGGGCGTACGCGTGCGCGACGGCGTCGAAGTGGCCGAACCGGAAGCTGCCCTGCCAGGGGTTCGTCGCGTTGTGCGGGTCGGCCAGCGGCAGCGACGGGTCCTCGGTGACCAGCGGACCGGGACCGTGTCGGGTGGTGACGGTACGCAGCACCCCGATCCGCAGCGCCGACCCGCCCAGTCCCGCCTCGGCCAGCAGGGACTCGGCGTTGGCGAAGGTGGTGGTGCTCCAGGTGGTGTACGGGTGGAAGCCGTGCCACTCGTCCAGTAGCACCCCCTGGGCGCCCTCGAACACGCACGGGCCGGCCCGCAGCGCCCCGGCCAGCCAGGAGCCGTCGACGATCGCCACCCGCTCGGCGAAGGCCCGGTACGCCGGCAGGCAGTCCGCGACCGGTGGGGCGTCCAGCGGGCCGAGTTCGGCGGTGAGCCGGTCCCGGAGTGCGGTCAAGCGGCGGCGCAGCACCTCCGGGCTGCGGCAGTCCGCGACCCGAGGCGCCTCGTCGGGGTGGGCGAGCCCGTACGAGACGGTCTCGCCCACCCCCTGCCCGCAGGAACCGTGCCGGTCGGCTCCCCGGGCCGTCTCCCGGGCCCGGTTGGCGGCCCGGTGGTACGGGGTGGCCAGCAGCGCCGCCCCGTCCACGGTCAACCGGTCGAACGCGTCGGGCACCCCGACGACGGCGAGGTGGTCGGCCTCGGCGGCGAGCGCCAACGGGTCCACCACGACGTGCCGCGACAGGTGGGTGCGTACGCCGGGGTGGAAGGTGCCGGCACCGAACTGCGCGAACGTGTGGTGTCGGCCGTCGGGCCGGACGACGTTGTGCGCCGCCTGCGCACCCCCGTTGAACCGGACCACGGTGTGCACCGGCCGGGTGGCGCAGAGCCAGTCCACCACCGTGCCCTTGCCGGCGTCGCCGTACCCGAGGTCGACCACGATCGCGTGCTCCGGACCCGACCCGCCGACCGGGCCGCCCGTGAACCGGCCCGCCGCACCGTGCGCCGATCCGCCCGAGAGCCCGGCCGCCGGGCCGTCCGTCGCATCGCCCGTGAAGCCGCCCGCCGGGCCACCCGCCGCATTGCCCGCCGGGCCGCGCCCGGGTGCCGGGACACCCGGGCGCGCAGCGGTCACCTGCTCGTTCACAGCCGGACGACCCCGCCGCCGGTGGTCCGGGTGGCCGGCAGATCGGCCACCTCGGCGCGCCGTGCCCCGTTCAGCCGGGCCAGCGCCTTCGACACCGTGCGCGTGGCCGTCGAGCCGCTCCGGTCCAGGTCCCGCAGGCCGGTGTCGAGGTCGATGGCCTGCTCACCGAGACCGACGGTGAGCGCGATCGTCTCGCAGACCGCGTCGAGGTCGTCCAGCTCCAGGGCGTTCTGGCCGAGCAGGCCGCGCCAGAAGTCGAGCACCTTGCGGTTGCCCGAGTAGTGGCTGCCGGCCGGGAGCAGGTAGTACGTGTCCCAGCGGCGGGTCACCTCGTCGACGATCTGCCTTAGCGGCACGTCCTCGCGTGGGTCGTCGCCGATCAGGCGGGCCACCTCGGCGGCCTTGACCGCCGGGTACGCCAGCTCGTCGCCGATGATGAAGAGGTAGCCGCGTCGGCCCCGCTTCTCCCAACTGTCGGTGACCGTCCGTCGGGCCATGTAGTAGAGCGCCAGCTCGTAGGACTCCTTCATCTGGCCGCCACCGCCGCCCTCCAGCACGATCCGCCCGAGGTCCTCGTCCATCCGGTTGTCGGATTCGAACTGGCCGACCTGCAACGGCACCCGGTCGCAGGTGGCGTCGCCGATCGCGCCGAACATGATCTGCGGGTCACGGGCGTACCCCTGACGCAGCAGCAGCCCCAGCAGTTGCGGCAGCTTGGCCTGGAGGGTGCGGGGCACGTGCCCCATCGAGCCGGTGACGTCGAACAGCACCGTGACCGGGGTCGACCGCGGGTGCTCGGCCGAGTCGCGGCTCTCCCGCGTCGCGTCGCGCGGGTCCAACTGCGGGTGCACCACCTTGGCACCGCTGTCGCTGTACGAGAACGCGCTCTTGCCGGTGGCCCGGCGGTACCGGTCGGCGGCGGTGTACACGTCGGTGGACCACATTCCGCTGCCCATGGCAGCCTCCTTAGGGGTTGAGCGTGAAGGGTCGGAAGGTGCGCGGCCCGTAGAGCCGGTGCAGCACCTCGTCGAATTCGCCGAGCAGTCGCCAGGCGTCGTCGGGGCGGCCCGACAGCGACCGCTGCCGACAGCCCGCCGCGAAGGCGAGCAGTTCGTGCGGGGCCCGGTGCCCCATCAGCCAGGTCATGCACCGGGTGGCCATGTCGATGTCGGTGCCCGGCCCGCAGGGGCGACGCCCGGTGACCTCGGCCGGGTACCACTCCTGGTGGTCCGGGACCAGCGCGGGCACGACGCCGCCGGGCTCGGTGGCGAAGCACCAGTCGACCAGCACCACGCCGTGCGCGTCCGGCTCGATCAGCACGTGCGGCGGCAGCACCGCGCCGTGCACCACGCCGGCCCGGTGGGCCAGGCCGAGCGCGACCAGCAGCCGACGCCACATCCAGGCCACGTCGCGGGCGTCCAGCCCGTCCGGGTACGCCCGCCGCACGTCGACCAGGCTGTGCAGGCCGGGTGCGGTCGCGAGCACGGTGACCTGGCGTTCCGCCCCGGTGGCCGGGTCCTGGTGCGCGAACGTGTCGACCAGGCGGGGCACGTACGGCAGCCAGCGTGGGTCGCCGTGGTCGGCGAGTCGGCGCAACGCGCGCTGCTCACGGATCATCAGGTCGTTGTCGCCGGCCTCGCGGGGCAGCTTGAGCAGCCGGTCCCCGCCGACGTCGTAGAGGTCGGCGAGGTCACCCGAGTACGCCGGTGCGCCGCAGTGGTAGCCGCGTAGGACGGTGACCCGGCGGGCGCGCCAGCGGGTGGTGACCCGGACGAACGCCTCGGTGGCCTCGGCGCGTACGCCCGGGGCGGTCCGGTCCAGCCGGTCGGGGTGCAGGGCGGTGACCAGTTCCCGGTAGCGGCGTTCCGGCGCGTCGGCGCCGAACAGGTCGTGGTCGTCGCGGGCGGCGGTGACCAGGCGGATCGCCTCGTCGGTCCTCATCGCACCGTCTCCTCCCGGGCGGGCCGCAGCAGCGCCGGGTGCAGCAGCCGGGCGTCACCGGCCCGGTAGAGCCGGGCGCGCGGGCCGCCCCGGCTGCCGCCGCGCTCGGTGTTGACGCCGGTGCTCTCCACAAAGCCGGGCACCGAGAGCACCTTGCGGTGGAAGTTGCCGGCGTGCAGCGGGTGACCCCAGACCGTCTCGTAGACGGCGCGCAGCTCGCCGATGGTGAACTCGGGGGCGAGGAAGCGGGTGGCCAGCGGTGTGTACTCCAGCTTGGAGCGGGCCCGCTCCAGCCCGTCGTCGACGATCCGGCGGTGGTCGAAGGCGAGCTCGCGGCCGGGCAGCTCGGTGACCGGCACCCAGTCGGCCTCGTCGGCGTCGCTGCCGGCGGCGGCGTCCGGCAGGTCGGGGGCGAAGGCGAGGTGGGCGATGGAGACGATCCGCATTCGGGGGTCGCGCTCGGGCGCGCCGTAGCTCGCGAGCTGCTCCATGTGGACGCGACGCAGCCGCTCCCCACCGAGCCCGGTCTCCTCGGCCAGCTCCCGCCGGGCGGCGGTGGCCGGGTCCTCGTCCGGGCGGACGAAGCCGCCGGGCAGCGCCCAGTGCCCGGCGAACGGCGGCTCGGCGCGGCGGATCAGCAGCAGGTGCAGCGCGTCGTCCCGGATGGTCAGCGCGACCACGTCGGCGGTGACCGCGACGGCCGGGTAGGCGCGTGGGTCATAGGTGGCGAGGAAGTCCTGCTCGTTCACGCTCGATCACTCTCACTCTGAGTCCGACTCACTCCGAGAACATCTCTATGTGAGAACAACTTAACGCGAAAAGGAGGGCCGGGCAAGTGCCCGACCCTCACCTCAGCGGATCGTGCCTGTCAGATGCGGCCGTCCCCGCTGATCGTGCAGGGCGATATCCCACCCCGCCTGGGCCGCCTTGGCGCTGAACGCCACCGTGCTCGGCAGCGGCACCGGCAGCTTGAACGCGACGTCCACGGTGTACGCCTCGGGCAGCCGGTTCTCCAGCGCCGCCAGGCAGCGGGCCTTGCTCCACATGCCGTGCGCGATCGGCCGAGGGAAGCCGAACAGTCGCGCGCCCAGCCGCGAGGTGTGGATCGGGTTGTGGTCGCCGGAGACGCGCGCGTAGTCCGTACCCACTCGGGGCTCGACCCGCCAGCGCGCGGACGCGGCCGGCGGCGCGGGCCGCTCACCCCGGTCGCGCCGCTCGCCACCGCCCGGGGTGCGCTGCCGTCCCAGGTACGTCGAGACGCCGCGCCAGACCTCCTCCCCGTCCACCGAGCCGACGAGGACCACGTCGACCTGCCGCCCCCGGTCGTGCGGGCGCAGGTTCTCCGCCCACGTGGTGAAGTCCAGCCGGTCGGCCACCGTGACCGGCCGGTGCACGGTGATCCGGTTGGCCACGTGCACCACCCCGGTCAGCGGGATCGGGAAGTCCGGCGCCGTGATCAGGCGCAGCGCCAGCGGGAAGCCCACCACGTGCGGGAAGGTCGCCGGCAGCCGGTCGGCGAGCCGGAAACCGCAGACCCGGTCGTAGTCGGCCAGCCGGGCCGGGTCCACTGCCACCCGGTCGACGGCCAGCTCCATCGCCGGCACCTCGTCCGTCCGCCGCCCGCCGCGCCCCGGCACCGCGCCCAGCAGGGCCCGCCGGTACAACGGCCCGGCCGTCGGCAGCGCGGACAGCGTCACCCGCTCCCGTTGGGTGGCCATCACGCCCCCAGCAGGCTCTGGCCGCAGACCCGGACCACGTTGCCGCTGACCGCGCCGGAAGCGGGCCAGGCCAGCCAGCCGATGGTCTCCGCCACGTCCACCGGCAACCCGCCCTGGGAGAGGCTGTTCATCCGGCGACCCGCCTCCCGCAGCACCAGCGGGATCCGGGCGGTCAGCCGGGTCTCGATGAAGCCGGGCGCGACCGCGTTCACGCTGATCCCCCGGTCGCGCAGCGCCGGAGCCAGCGCGTCGACCAGCCCGATCACGCCGGCCTTGCTGGTGGCGTAGTTGGTCTGGCCCCGGTTGCCGGCGATCCCGGCGATCGAGGAGACGCCGACGATCCGCCCGCCGTCCGGGATCAGGCCCCGGTCCAGCAGTACGTCGTTGATGCGTTCCTGGCTGGACAGGTTGACGTCGATGACCTGGTCCCAGCGGTCGGCGTCCATCCGGCCCAGGGTCTTGTCCCGGGTGATGCCGGCGTTGTGCACCACCACGTCCACCCGGCCGTGCCGCTCGGCCAGGTGATCGGCGAGCCGGGCCGGCGCGTCGGCGGCGGTCAGGTCGAGTTGTACGGCGCTGCCGCCGATCTCGTTGGCGACGCCGGCCAGCGCGTCCCCGGCGGCCGGCACGTCCAGCGCCACCACCGTCGCCCCGTCCCGGGCCAGCACCCGGGCCAGTGCCGCACCGATGCCCCGGGCCGCGCCGGTGACCAGCACCACCTGCCCGTCCAACGGGCGGTCCCAGTCCACCGGTGCGCTCGCCTGCCCTGCACCGACCCGGATCACCTGCCCCGACACGTACGCCGAGCGGCCAGAGAGCAGGAAGCGCAGGGTCGCCTCCAGGCTGGTCCAGGCGCTCTCGTCGGCCTCCCGCGTCACGTGGACCAGTTGCGCGGTGATGCCCCGGCCGAACTCCTTGCCGATGCTGCGGGTCAACCCCTCCAGGGCCCGCTGGGCGGTCGCCTCGCGCGGCGTGTCGCACTCGGCGGGCGGGGTGCCCAGCACGATCACCCGGCCGCTGGGCTGCACCGCCCGCGCCTGCGGGTGGAAGAAGTCGTGCAGTTGCCGCAGCCCGGTCGAGTCGGTGATGCCGGTGGCGTCGTAGACCAGGGCGGAGCTGGTCGGCGTACGGCCGGAGGTGGGATCGGGGGTGGCGGTGGCCGGGTCGCGCAGGGCGAGCCCGGCGGTGGCCAGGATCGTGCGGACCGGCTCGGCGAGCCGGCCCCCGGTGGAGGTGCCGAGCAGGACCGGCCCGGGGAGGATCGGCTCACCCGGCGCGTGTCGGCGAAGTCGTGGCGGATCGGGCAGCCCGAGACGCTTGACCAGCGCCCGGCCGGCGCCCGACTGGACAAAACTCGCGTACCTGTCGGTCATAGGCGTAGCCTACTGGCGGGTAAGGTACGGCAACACTCCTGAGGAGGCGGATCGTGCAGAAGGTTCGACGGGTCGCGGTCATCGGCGGCAACCGGATCCCCTTCGCCCGCTCCAACTCGCGGTACGCCGACGCCTCGAACGCGGACATGCTCGGTGCCGCCCTGGACGGACTGGTGGCCCGGTTCGGCCTCGCCGGGCAGCGCGTCGGCGAGGTGGTCGCCGGAGCGGTGCTCAAGCACGCCAAGGACTTCAACCTGACCCGCGAGGTGGTGCTCGGCTCGAAGCTCGACCCGCGCACCCCCGCGTACGACATCCAGCAGGCCTGCGGCACCGGGCTGGAGGCCGCGATCCTGGTCGCCAACAAGATCGCCCTCGGCCAGCTCGACGTCGGCATCGCCGGCGGGGTCGACACCACCTCCGACGCCCCGCTCGCGGTCAACGAGGACATGCGCCGCACCCTGCTCCGGCTCAACTCGGCCCGGACGCTGGGCGAGCGGCTGCGGATCGCCGCCAAGCTGCGCCCGGCCCAGCCGTTCCAGCCGGAGGTCCCCCGCAACGCGGAACCGCGTACCGGGCTCTCCATGGGCGAGCACGCCGCGCAGACCGCGCTGCGCTGGAACATCGACCGGCAGGCCCAGGACGAGCTGGCGCTGCGCTCGCACCAGCGCCTCGCCGCCGCGTACGACAAGGGGTTCTTCGACGACCTGATGACCCCCTACCTGGGGCTCACCCGCGACGGGAACCTCCGCGCCGACACCACGCTGGAGAAGCTCGGCACGCTGCGGCCGGTATTCGGCGCCAAGGGCCCGGACGCCGAGCGGGCCACCATGACCGCCGGCAACTCCTCGCCGCTCACCGACGGCGCCTCCACCCTGCTGCTGGCCAGCGAGGAGTGGGCAGCCGCCCACCACCTGCCGGTGCTGGCCTGGTTCACCTGGTCGGAGACGGCGGCGGTGGACTTCGTGCACGGCGACGAGGGCCTGCTGATGGCTCCCGCGTACGCGGTGCCCCGGATGCTGGCCCGGGCCGGGCTCACCCTCGCCGACTTCGACTACTACGAGATCCACGAGGCGTTCGCCTCGCAGGTGCTGGCCACCCTGGCCGCGTGGGAGTCGCCGGAGTTCTGCAAGGACCGGCTCGGTCTGGACGCCCCGCTCGGCACCATCGACACCGACAAGCTCAACGTGCACGGCTCCTCGCTGGCCGCCGGGCACCCGTTCGCGGCCACCGGCGGCCGGATCGTGGCCACCCTGGCCAAGCTCCTCGCCTCCAAGGGCAGCGGCCGGGGGCTCATCTCGATCTGCGCGGCCGGCGGCCAGGGCGTGACCGCGATCCTGGAACGCTGACCTCCGGGTCGTCGGCCGTACCCGGTCGGGGCGGGCGGCGGCGGCATCGGGAGAATGGCGGGGTGACGACGATCCCGAACGTGCTCGCCAACCGGTACGCCTCGCCTGAGCTGGTCGCCCTCTGGTCGCCGGAGGAGAAGATCCGGCTGGAGCGTCGCCTCTGGCTGGCCGTTCTCCAGGCCCAGCGGGATCTCGGTGTGTCGGTGCCCGACGGGGTGGTCGAGGCGTACGAGCGGGTGCTCGACGACGTCGACCTGGACTCGATCGCGGCCCGGGAGCGGGTCACCCGGCACGACGTGAAGGCCCGCATCGAGGAGTTCAGCGCGCTCGCCGGGCACGAGCACGTGCACAAGGGGATGACCTCGCGGGACCTCACCGAGAACGTCGAGCAGCTCCAGGTGCGCCGGTCGTTGGAGCTGATCCGGGACCGGGTGGTGGCGACGCTGGCCCGGCTGGCCTGGCACGCCCACGAGTACGCGGACGTGGTGATGGCCGGGCGTTCGCACAACGTCGCGGCGCAGGCCACCACGCTGGGTAAGCGCTTCGCGTCGGCCGCCGAGGAGCTGATCATCGCGTACGAGCGGCTGGAGGACCTGATCTCCTGGTACCCGCTGCGCGGGATCAAGGGGCCGGTGGGCACCGCCGCCGACCAGTTGGACCTCTTCGACGGCGACGCCGAGAAGGTGGCCGAGCTGGAGCGGCGGGTCGCCGAGCACCTCGGCTTCCAGCGGGTGCTGGACAGCGTCGGGCAGGTCTACCCCCGCTCGATCGACATGGCCGTGATCGCCGCGCTGGCGCAGGTAGCCGCGGCACCCTCCTCGCTGGCCACCACGATTCGGCTGATGGTCGGGCAGGAGTTGGCCACCGAGGGCTTCAAGCCGGGCCAGGTCGGTTCCAGCGCGATGCCGCACAAGATGAACACCCGCTCGTCGGAGCGGGTCAACGGCTTCGCCGTGATCATCCGGGGGTACCTGTCGATGGTCGGCGAGCTGGCCGGCGACCAGTGGAACGAGGGGGACGTCTCCTGCTCGGTGGTCCGCCGGGTGGCCCTGCCGGACGCCTTCTTCGCCGCCGACGGGCTGTTCCAGACGTTCCTCACCGTGCTCGACGAGTTCGGCGCGTACCCGGCGGTGATCAACCGGGAGTTGGAGCGGTTCCTCCCGTTCCTGGCCACCACCAAGATCCTGGTGGCGGCGGTGCGCCGGGGCGTGGGCCGGGAGACCGCCCACGAGGCGATCAAGGAGCACGCGGTGGCCGTGGCGCTCGCCATGCGTGAGCAGGGTGCGCCCGACAACGACCTCTTCGACCGCCTGGCCGCCGACCCCCGGCTGGGCCTCACCCGCGCCGAGATCGACGCCCTGGTCGCCGACCGGGCCGCCTTCGTCGGCGCCGCCCCCGCCCAGATCCAGGCGGTGACCACCCGGATCTCCAAGATCGTCCAGTCCCACCCGCACGCCGCCACCTACGCCCCCCCACCGATCCTCTAACCCCCCCCGCACTGCCTCCCCACCCCCCGACGTCGGGTTGATCAAGAAGTTTTGGTCACCGAGGAGTACTCCAGAGGGCCAAAACTCCTTGATCAACGCCAGCGGGCCGGGGTGGGTGGGGTGGGGTTGGTGGGTTAGTCGCGGGTGGGGGTTTCGGCGGCGGAGCTGAGGTTGGGAGCGCTTGCGGGTTCGGCGATGCCACCCGGGGACTGGGCGAAGGACGGGTCCTGGGCGGTCTCGGCTGCGACGAGGGGCTGGTCCGGCGGCATGACGTCGGGCACCGTCGGTGCCACGATCACGGCGGTGCCGTAGGCGCAGATCTCCATCCACATCTCGCCGCAGTCCCGGCTGTCGAACCGCATCCCGACGACCGCGTTCGCGCCGAGCCGCCGGGCCTCCTCGCCGAGCCGCGCCACCGAGTCGGTACGCCAGCGGGTGAGGTTGTCTGGGGCCGACGGGTCGTACGCGCCACCACGGAGGTTCTTCACCCCCTCGCGATAGGGGTTGCGGGTCCTGGCCATGGAGGAGACCACCTCGCCGAGGATCTGGCGGATCTCGTATCCGGGAAGTTGGTCCGTCGTCACGACCAGCACGTTTCTGATGCTGGCAGTCGATGCGGGTCGACAACGTGAGGGTTGTTCACCTGATCGGATGCTGAAAAACGACGCGGCGCGGACGGCGGGCGCGTAGCCCACCATCCGCGCCGACCGGGGGCTAACCGTCAGACACCGGCCACCGAGGTGATCCAGGCCCGGTTGAACGCGACACTGCCGTAGTTCTGGATGTTCACGCCGTCGGCCGTCGAGGCGACGCCGACCTGCGCGCCGTTGTAGAACTGCGGGCCGCCCGAGTCGCCCCGCCAGGCGTTGCCGTTGACCCGGGTGCTCCGGATCGCCTGCCCGCCGTACGCGTCGGAGACGTTGGTGCTGGTCACCCGCACCGACGCGGTCTTGAGCTGTGGGGAGGCCGCGCAGCCGCTGTAGCAGGTCCGGCCCCAGCCGTAGATCGAGTTGGTGGAGTTGACCGGCGGGTTGCTGCTGGCCAGCGTGACGTAGCTGGTGCTCACTGCGCTGGAGAGCCGCATCAGGGCCAGGTCGTAGCGACCGTAGGTGGCGCTGACCGTGCGGGTGACGCCGCCGGAGGTGAGGTACACGCTGCCCACCCGGACGGACATGTTGCTGCCGATGCAGTGCTGGGCGGTGAGCACCCACTGCGGCGCGATGATCGTGCCGGAGCAGGTGAACGAGCCGTTGCTGAACACCGCTGCCGCCCACGGCGCCGAGGAGACGGTGCTGCCGCCGATGATGTACGGGCTGACGGGGGAGGCGACGGCGCCGGAGCTGGCGCCGACGACGCCAACCATGGCTGTGGCGAAGGCCACGATCAGGGATCGGATGCGCATCGGTAGGGCTCCTTCGGGGTTCGGCGACCCGGGTTGGCCGAGTCGGTCTGCGCTGGCGGGAGGGGGTGAACCGCCACCGCGACGTCCATGAATCGACGTCTGACGATGTACCGTAGGGCCCGGTGAGGTGTTTCACAAGAGGTTCATCGAAACAATCGGATGTAACAGTCGGATTCCCCGACGTCGAGGAGAGGAGGTGCCGGAACGGGCCGATCGGTGCCCGGTCTTCGCCCGAGGAGGGGTGAAACCTGCCCGGACCGGGCCACCGGGCAACGAACCAGTATCGAGACTGCAACGAACCCGTATCGGTCCCGAAGGCCCCACGCGGGTGCGGTCGGACACCGCCCGGACCGCGTCCGGCCGGTGCGTCTGGCGCTGTATCTGCCAGGTAGGCTGGCTGCGCTCGCCCGTTGTGGGTCGGCACCCAACTGCGTACACAGTCAGGAGTGCCCAGTGCCTCGCGTCGTCGTCGACGTCATGCTCAAGCCCGAGATCCTCGATCCTCAGGGCCAGGCCGTCGCAAACGCGCTGCCCCGGCTCGGCGTCAACGACGTCGCCTCGGTACGGATCGGCAGGCGGATCGAGATCGACTTCACCGGTGAACCGGACCTGGACCGGGCCCGGGAGATCGCCGACAAGTTGCTCGCCAACCCGGTCATCGAGGACTTCACCGTCCACCTGGTCGAGGCCGACGAAGCCGCGGACGCCCGCTCGTGACCGCCCGGGTCGGTGTGGTGACGTTCCCCGGCTCGCTCGACGACGGGGACGCGGCCCGGGCCGTCCGGATCGCCGGCGCGGAGCCGGTCCGCCTCTGGCACGGGGACGCGGAGCTGCACGGGGTGGACGCGGTCGTCCTGCCCGGCGGCTTCTCCTACGGTGACTACCTGCGGTGCGGTGCCATCGCCCGGTTCGCCCCGGTGATGGAGAAGATCATCGACGCCGCAGCCGGTGGCCTGCCGGTGCTCGGCATCTGCAATGGCTTCCAGATCCTCTGCGAGGCGCACCTGTTGCCCGGCGCGCTCACCCGCAACCAGCACCTGCACTTCCGCAACCGGGACCAGGTCCTGCGGATCGAGACGACCGGCACGGCCTGGACGAACGCGTTCCAGCCCGGCCAGGAGGTGCTGATCCCGGTCAAGAACGGCGAGGGTTGCTACGTCGCCGACCCGGCGACGCTGGACGAGCTGGAGGCCGAAGGCCGGGTCGTGGCCCGGTACCTCGGCGGCAACCCGAACGGATCGCAGCGCGACATCGCCGCGATCACCAACCCCGCCGGCAACGTGGTCGGCATCATGCCGCATCCCGAGCACGCGGTGGAGGCGCTCACCGGCCCCTCCCTCGACGGCCTCGGCTTCTTCACCTCGGTGCTCAAGCACCTGGTGGGGACGCCGGCGTGACCGTCGGCTGCGGGATCAACGGTCAGCTCACCCGCCTCCCCGGCGGCGAGCGCAACGAGGAGATGTCATGACCACGCATCCGGACCCGGTACGGGAGACCCCGGAGGCATTCCCGGCCGCGCCGGTCCAGCCGACCCCGGCTGCCGCCGCGCCCTCGGCCGCCGTGCCCCGGCACGCCGCCGCGCAGGAGGCCACCGACTGGACCGGCGGGGTGGACACCGTCCCGGCCGCCGACGGCAGCCCGGACGAGCTTCAGCCGTACGCCGAGCTCGGGCTCCGCGACGACGAGTACGACCGCATCCGGCACATCCTTGGCCGCCGCCCGACCCAGTCCGAGCTGGCGATGTACTCGATCATGTGGAGCGAGCACTGCTCCTACAAGTCGAGCAAGGTCCACCTGCGGCAGTTCGGCGAGAAGGCTCCGCCCAGCGACCGGCTGCTGGCCGGCATCGGTGAGAACGCCGGTGTGGTGCAGATCTCCGACGAGCTGGCGGTGACCTTCAAGGTCGAGTCGCACAACCACCCGAGCTTTGTCGAGCCGTACCAGGGTGCCGCCACCGGCGTCGGCGGCATCGTCCGCGACATCCTGGCCATGGGCGCCCGCCCGGTGGCGGTGATGGACCCGCTGCGCTTCGGTGCCGCCGACCACCCCGACACCGCCCGGGTGCTGCCCGGCGTGGTGGCCGGCGTCGGCGGGTACGGCAACTGCCTCGGTCTGCCCAACATCGGCGGTGAGGTGGTCTTCGACCCCTGTTACCAGGGCAACCCGCTGGTCAACGCGCTCTGCCTCGGCGTCCTGCCGGTCAGCCGCCTGCAGAACAAGGCCGCCGTCGGCCCCGGCAACGTCGTGGTGCTGATGGGCGCCAAGACCGGCCGGGACGGCATCGGCGGTGTCTCCGTCCTGGCCAGCGCCACCTTCAGCGAGGGCAGTGAGAAGCGTCGCCCGTCGGTGCAGGTCGGTGACCCGTTCATCGAGAAGCTGCTGATCGAGGCCTGCCTAGAGCTGTACGACGCCCAGCTCGTCGCCGGCATCCAGGACCTCGGCGGTGCCGGGCTGACCTGCGCGCTCACCGAGACCGCCGCGGCGGCCGGCACCGGCATGCGGGTCTGGCTGGAGCGGGTGCCGCTGCGTGAGCCGTCGATGGAGCCGCACGAGATCCTGGCCAGCGAGTCGCAGGAGCGGATGCTCCTGGTCGTCGAGCCGGACAAGCTCGACGCGGTGCTCAAGACCTGCGAGAAGTGGGGCGTGCTGGCCACCGCCATCGGTGAGGTCACCGCACCGCAGCCGGACGGCCAGCCCGGCCGCCTGCTGATCACCTGGCGGGACCACCTGGTGGTCGACGTGCCGCCGGGTTCGCTGGTGGACGACGGCCCGGTCTACGCCCGCCCGATGCGGGAGCCGGCGGACCTGATCCTGCTCCAGGCCGACCGGGCCGAGACGCTGCCCCGGCCGAGCGACCCGGACGCGCTGCGCGAGACCCTGCTGCGCATGATCGCCTCGCCGAACCTGGCCGACAAGACCTGGGTCACCGAGCAGTACGACCGGTACGTGCTGGGTAACACCGTGCTCGCCCAGCCGGAGGACTCGGGCGTGATCCGGATCGACGAGCGGACCGGCCTGGGCGTGGCGCTCTCGGTGGACGGCAACGGCCGGTACGCCCGGCTCGACCCGTACCACGGTGCCAAGTTGGCGCTGGCCGAGGCGTTCCGCAACGTCGCGGTCACCGGTGCGACGCCGATCGCGGTCACCGACTGCCTGAACTTCGGCTCGCCGGAGGACCCGGGCGTGATGTGGCAGTTCGCCGAGGCCGTACGCGGCCTGGCGGACGGTTGCGCCGAGCTGGGCATCCCGGTGACCGGCGGCAACGTCAGCTTCTACAACCAGACCGGTGCGGCGGCCATCCACCCCACTCCGGTCGTCGGCGTGCTCGGCGTGCTGGAGAACGTGGCCGAACGGGTGGCGTCCGGCTTCGTCGCGCGCACCAACAACGACCATGACCAGCTCTTCCTGCTCGGCGAGACGCACGTGGAGCTCTCCGGCTCGGAATGGGCCTGGGTCACCCACGAGCACCTCGGCGGCGTACCCCCGCAGGTCGACCTGGCGCGGGAGAAGCAGCTCGCCGGGCTGCTGGCCGCCGCCGCCCGGGTCGGTCACCTCAGCTCCGCGCACGACCTCTCGGACGGCGGTCTCGCGCAGAGCCTGGTGGAGTCCTGCCTTCGGCACAACGTCGGCGCGCGGATCGCGGTGCCGGAGCGGTTCGAGGGCGGCTCGATGCCGTTCGTCTTCCTGTTCAGCGAGTCCGCCGGCCGGGTGCTGGTCTCGGTGCCGCGCGGGCACGAGAAGGCGTTCACCGCGCTCTGCGCCGAGCACGGCGTGCCGTGGGAGCTGATCGGGGTCACCGACTCCACCGCCGCTGCGCTCGAGGTACACGGCCAGTTCCGGGTCGAGCTGGACGAGCTGCGCGAGGCGCACACCGGCACCCTGCCGAAGATCTTCGGGGGCGTGCAGCAGTTCGAGGTGACCGCACCGGAGGCCGTCGCGACGCCGGCCCAGGCCGACGTCGCCCCGACCGCCGAGACCGCCGAGGCGGCTCCGGTCGCCGAGGTGGCACCGCCCGCCGACGCGACGTCGGAGACCGCCGATGTGGTGGACGAGGTGGCGGTGGCGGACGAGGTGCCGGCGACCGACAGTCCGGTCGCCGCATCCGAGGAGCTGGCGACGACGGGCGCCGAGACCGAGGACGAGACCGCGACGGTGGCCGAGCGTCCGGCCGACCGGGCGACGCCGCCGGTCCGGGCGACCGCTGCCGGTGAGACGCCGACGGCCGGGGACGCTCCGGCCGACGGGCCCGGGGCCGAGGCTCCGCAGTCCGGTGCCACCGAGCAGCCTGCCGCGTCCGACGAGCGCTGAGGCGGTGGCCTCGGCCGTCTTCGCCCAACCCGGATCGGGAGCCCGGTTCGACTGGGGCCTCGCGGGAGCTGCCGAACTCGGCCGGGTCTGCGCGGCACTGGTGGTGGTGGACGTGTTGTCGTTCACCACCACCGTCGAGGTGGCCGTCGGGCGGGGGATGCGCGTGCACCCGTTCCCCTGGGGCGCCCAGGCCGCCGACTACGCACAGCGGATCGGCGCGGTGGTCGCCACCGGTCGCCGACAGACCGCGCAACATCCGTGGTCGCTGTCGCCGGCCGCGCTGAGCCGGGCACCGTTCGTCTCCGAGTTGGTGCTGCCCTCCCCGAACGGGTCGGCCATCAGCGCCGCCGCCAGCGCCACCGGTCTGCCGGTGGTGGCGGCCAACCTGCGTAACGCCCGCGCCGTCGGGAGCTGGCTGCTGCGCCAGGGGTACGGCTCGACCACCGACCCGATCGGGGTGGTCGCCGCCGGAGAGCAGTGGCCGGACGGTTCGCTGAGGCCGGCGGTGGAGGACCAACTCGGCGCGGCCTGCGTACTGGACGCCATCTCCGCAGTGCCGGGTGGTTTGTCGGTGGAGGCGGCCATGGCGCTCGCCGCGCTGGCGAGCACGCCGGACGTACCTGCGGCGGTCCGGGGCTGCGTGTCCGGCCGCGAACTGATCGAGGCCGGTTTCACCGACGACGTCGAGATCGCGGTCCGGGTCGGCGACTCCGATGTGGTCCCCCTGCTGCGACAGGGCGTCTTCTCCGCCGCCTGACCGCGTCCCGTCCGGTCACACGTCCCGTCACGTCACAGCGGACTCCGCGATCGGTGTCCACCGACGACAGAGCCGCGAACCTTCCGGTCCGCGGCTCTTGTCGTCGGTGCTTTTGCGTCAGGACGACGCGTACGGGGTGTGGATCAGTCGTCCATCCAGTCCAGCCGACGTCCGCCCCGCTCCTGCCCCGGGGTGTCCGGCCGACCGCGACCGGTCTGCGCCGGGTCGCCGTAGTAGCCGCCACCCTGCTGTTGTTGCTGCTCGTAGCTGTCCTCGTAGCCACCGCGCTGGCGTGGCGGTTCCTGGCCGTAGCCTCCGCCCTGGCCGTAGCCACCCTGCTCGTAGGCGTTGTCGTAGCCACCGCGCTGCTGCGGGGGCTCCTGGCCGTAGCCTCCGCCCTGGCCGTAGCCGCCCGGGGCGTAACCGGTGGGCTCGCTGTAGTTGTCGTAGCCACCGCGCTGCTGCGGCGGCTCCTGGCCATAACCGCCGGACTCGTGGTACCCGCCGGTCGGCTCCGCGCCGTGGCCGTGACCGCCGGTCGGCTCGCCCCGACCGTAGCCCCGGGTGGCGTCGCCGCCGCCCTGGCCGTAGCCGCCGGGCTCGCCCTGGCCGTAGCCGCCGGTCGGGTCACCCTGGCCGTAGCCCCGGCTTGCGTCGCCGCCGCCCTGGCCGTAGCCGCCGGGTCCACCTTGGCCGTAGCCGCCGGTCGGGTCACCCTGGCCGTAGCCCCGGCTTGCGTCGCCGCCGCCCTGGCCGTAGCCACCGGGCTCGCCCTGGCCGTAGCCACCGCCACCGCCGGACTCGCCCCGGCCGTAGCCGCCGGTCGGGTCACCCTGGCCGTAGCCCTGCCCGCCCTCCGGCTGGTAGACACCGGTCGCGTACGGGTCGGCGGGCGCCGGATAGCGGGTGTCCTCACCCTGGTAACGCCCGGTCGGCTCGTCGAACCGCTCGCCGTAGCCGGCCCCACCGCCGCCCGCACCGTAGTCACGACTGCCGTAACCGCCACCCGAGGACGGGCTGTTGCCGTAGCCACCGCCCGACGAGGGGGCGTTGCCGTAGCCGCTGCCGGAGGACGGGGCGTTGCCGTAGCCCGGGCCGCCGCCGTAGCCGCCGCCCTGCTCGTCGCCGTAACCGCCCGACCAGGCCTGTCCCGACCCGCCCGCCGCGCCGTACGGCTGCGGAGGTGCACCGTACGGGTCCGGCGGGACGTCGTCGACCACCGGCTGGTGCATCATCGTCGGCGCGTTGGCCAGCCCGGGACCGCCCACCATGGTCGGGTCCGGGGTGGAGCCCACCCGGTTCACCACCCGGGTCTGGTCGTCCGCCCCGGCGAACGAACCCCGGGCTGCGGGAACCGCACCGGCCGGCGCCCCACCGACGGGCTCACCGTCGGGATCGGCGTCCTCGTTCTCCTTGCGCTTCATCCAGAGGAGCACGATCGTGCCGACACCGATGGCCACGAAGAGACCACCGAGCAGGATCAGCAGCCAGTTGCCGAAGCCGCCGGAGCTCTCGTTGGCCGCCGGGGCCTGGGCGGCGGGAGTGTCGCCGGGCGGCGCGTCCGTCTCGTCGGTGGCGTCGTCCGCGAACGGGTCCTCGGTCGGCTCCGCCGACACACTCTCCGACGGGGTGGCGCTCGGGCTGGCCGAGGACTCGATGGCGAGGGTGATCCGCCGTCCGTTGATCTGCTGGCCCGCGTTGGCGGTGAAGCTCACCGTGGCCCGGATGTCGCCCTTGCTCGCGCCGATGTCGATCCGACCGGGCGCGATCGGGTTGCCGCTGTTGCCGGTGAAGCGGAAGTTGCCGTTGCCGTCGCTGGTGGCGTCCCGCTGACGGCCGGCGCTGTCCACCAGCAGCACGTACGCGTTCGGCACCGCGTCACCCGACCGCTCCACGACCTTGCCCGCGATGGACCGCACGGTCTGCGGTGCCTGGGAGGTGGGCGGGGGGTTGGGCCCGCGTACCGTCATGTCGCGCTCGTCGCCGCCCTGGTCGCCGCCGGCCCGGGCGGAGACCCGCACCCGACCGGAGCGCTCCTGGCCGGCCGCCACGTCGCCCGCGACAAGGTTGACCGTGATCGACACCTCTTCGTTGGGGCCGATCACGCGCGCGGGGATGTTGCAGTCACCCTGGCAGCTCAGCCCGTTGAAGGTGCCGACGGAGATGCTGAACGGGGTCGGCAGCTCGTTGTTGTTCTTGACGCGGAACGTCATCGACGTCTGCTGACCGGCCTGGAGATTGCCGTTCGGCAGGTTGGTGATCTGGACGTCCGGGTTCGCGGCGAGTGCGGGTGTGGCGGGGGCGGCGAGTAAGGCACCGACAATCAGCGCTACGACCACACCGGCCCGCTTTTGCCAGGCTCGTCGGTGTGTTGACACGTCCACCGCCTTCCGGACTGACCTCCTCGTACCGGCGAGCGCCGGCCGAAGGAACATCACGGTACGAATACGCCGTCGGCAACTATGCCTTGTCGGGGCGGATCGGCGCGACCCAGGGCCATCGTGACGCGCCGGGCAGCCGCGCCGTATCGTCCCGTCGTGTCCTCTCCGTACATTAAGTCCACCGCAGTGGCCGCGGCGCTGTCGGCGCTCGATGAGGGACGCGCGCCCGAACGGCCGGTGCTCCGAGCGGCGGTCAGGGCCCTGTTGGCCACCCTCGCGGAGCGCGCCCCCGGCCGATCGGTGGAGGTGCGTGTCCCACCTTACGGTGCAGTTCAGTGTGTTCCGGGTCCGCGACACACCCGCGGTACTCCTCCGAACACGGTGGAGATGGATCCACAGACCTGGGTCGCGCTCGCCGCCGGGAGGCTCGACTGGGAGCGTGCCGTCACGGAGGGTCGCGTACGGGCGAGTGGCGCGCGAGCGGATCTGTCCGCGTACCTGCCGCTCGAACTGGAGTGACGCCTGTGGCGCGATGACACTGCGGCGTATCAGTGTGACTGTATGTGGCGACATGGATTCGCGTACACTGTCAGGCGACGACAGTGTGGTTCCGGCCGATGCAGCGCGGAGCGGCCCCGGTGGCTCCGCCAGGCCAGTCCAGACCAGCAAGAGGGAGCGGCAGGTGCCCCGAGGCGACGGCCGGCTGAGCCACGACCTTGATCCCCAACGACCAGGCCCCCAGGACGCGTGCGGCGTCTTCGGCGTCTGGGCGCCCGGGGAGGAGGTCGCCAACCTGACCTACTTCGGGCTGTACGCGTTACAGCACCGGGGCCAGGAGGCAGCCGGGATAGCGGTCAGCGACGGCTCCGGAGTGGTGGTCTACAAGGATCTCGGCCTGGTCGCTCAGGTCTTCGACGAGCCGACGTTGGCAAGCCTGCGCGGGCACGTCGCCATCGGCCACACCCGATACTCGACCACCGGTGCCTCGACCTGGGAGAACGCCCAGCCGACCATCCGGGCCACCAGCTCGGGCACCACGATCGCGCTGGCCCACAACGGCAACCTGGTCAACACCGCCGATCTCCAGCGTGAGGTCGCCGAGCGTGGTCTGGGCACCGACGGCTCGACCAACGACACCTCGCTGGTCACCATGCTGCTGGCCAGCCGCCCGGATCTCTCCGTCGAGGCCGCCGCGCTGGAGGTGCTGCCGCAGTTGCGGGGCGCGTTCAGCTTCGCCTTCATGGACGAGTCGACGCTGTACGCCGCCCGTGACCCGCACGGGGTGCGTCCGCTGGTGCTCGGCCGCCTGGAGCGGGGCTGGGTGGTGGCCAGCGAGACCGCGGCGCTGGACATCGTCGGTGCGAGCGTGGTCCGTGAGGTCGAGCCCGGTGAGCTGATCGCGATCGACGCCGAGGGGCTGCGGTCCAACCGGTTCGCCGCGCCCGAGCCCAAGGGCTGCCTCTTCGAGTACGTCTACATCGCCCGCCCGGACGCCACCATCGCCGGGCGCAACGTGCACTCGGCACGGGTGCAGATCGGCCGCCAGTTGGCCAAGGAGCACCCGGTCGAGGCGGACATGGTCATCCCGGTGCCCGAGTCGGGCACGCCGGCTGCCATCGGCTACGCCGAGGAGTCCGGCATCACCTACGGCGCCGGCCTGATGAAGAACCCGTACGTCGGGCGTACCTTCATCCAGCCGTCGCAGACCCTGCGTCAACTCGGTATCCGGCTCAAGCTCAACCCGCTGCGGGAGAACGTACGCGGCAAGCGCCTGGTCGTGGTCGACGACTCGATCGTCCGGGGTAACACCCAGCGCGCGATCGTCCGGATGCTCCGCGAGGCCGGCGCGGTGGAGGTGCACGTCCGCATCTCCTCACCGCCGGTCTCCTGGCCCTGTTTCTACGGCATCGACTTCGCCACCCGCGCCGAGCTGCTCGCCAACGGTCTCGACAACGAGGGCATCCGGCGGTCGATCGGCGCCGACACGTTGGGCTACGTCTCGCTGCCCGGTCTGATCGCCGCGACCGAGCAGCCGAAGACCCGGCTGTGTCGGGCCTGCTTCGACGGGGAGTACCCGATCGAGCTGCCCGTCGGCAACCTGATCGGCAAGCACGTGCTCGAAGGGATCAGCCGCCGGGTCGCGAACCGCGTCGACGACGATGTCGACGCCGGTGAGCAGCCCGGCACGACGACGCCCCGCACCGACGTGACGATGTCGGCGACCACACACCGCCCATAGCACCATCCGGCTGCGGCGTCGGTCACCGCCGACACGGCCGCCGAGAACCACTAAGGGGAGAACCGTGACGCACGTGTCCGAGCGCAGCGGCGCAGGTAGCAGCCCGACCGGCGCTGGAGGCGACCGCCAGCCCTGGACGGCCGGCACCGGCCGCCCGGCTCGCAAACGTTCGGTCTCGTACGCGGACGCCGGCGTGTCGATCGAGGCGGGCGACCGCGCGGTCGAGCTGCTCAAGTCCAAGGTGAAGCAGACCCGCCGGCCGGAGGTGATGGGCGACCTGGGCGGCTTCGCCGGCCTGTTCCGGCTGGACACCACGAAGTACAAGAACCCGATCCTGGCCTCCTCCACCGACGGCGTCGGCACCAAGCTGGTGATCGCGCAGCAGATGGACATCCACGACACGGTCGGCATCGACCTGGTCGCGATGGTCGTCGACGACCTGGTGGCCTGCGGCGCCGAGCCGCTGTTCCTGCTGGACTACATCGCCACCGGCGAGGTCGTGCCGGACCGGGTCGCCGAGATCGGTGCCGGTATCGCCGACGGCTGCCGGTACGCGGGCTGCGCGCTGCTCGGCGGCGAGACCGCCGAGCACCCGGGTGTGCTGCGCCCCGACGAGTACGACATCTCGGCCACCGGCGTCGGCGTGGTGGAGGAGAGCCAGATCCTCAGCCCGGAGCGGGTCGAGGTGGGCGACGTGGTGATCGCCATGCGTTCGTCCGGCCTGCACTCCAACGGCTACTCCCTGGTCCGGCACGTGCTGCTGGGCGCCGGCCGGATGCGGCTGGACGTGGTGATCGACGACTTCGGCCGGCAGCGCACCCTCGGCGAGGAGCTGCTGACCCCCACCAAGATCTACGCGCAGGATTGCCTCAAGCTGATCGCCGAGGCGGAGGTGCGGTCGCTGGCCCACGTCACCGGCGGTGGCATTCCCGGCAACCTGGTGCGCATCCTGCCCGAGCACGTGGACGCGGTGGTCAACCGCTCCACCTGGAAGCCGCAGCCAATCTTCGACCTGGTCCAGTCCAAGGGGCGGATCGAAGACCCGGAGATGGAGGCGACCTTCAACATGGGCGTCGGCATGTTCGCGATCGTCTCGGCCGAGGACGCCGACCGCGCGCTGGCCACGCTGACCGGCCGCGGGGTGGACGCGTGGCAGGCCGGTGAAATCATCGAGGGCACCGGTGAGGTGCAGATGATCGGGCAGCACACCCGCGGCTGATCATCTGACACTGATCGTCCAACCACCTGGTCAGGGGTTCACCCAAGTGGCCGTCGCGGCCTAGCCTTGAGGCTGCTTCGCCTTGAAGGGCTGCTTCGAAGCTGTGGGTGCGCCCGTGCCGTGGCGTGCCCGGCAGCCGTCAACCGGTGAGGAGGGCGATGGCTGCACGGGGACGGTCGTTGCGTGGGATGCGGGGTCTGGCCGTCGTCCCGTCGTACGTCGTGATGCAGCCCACCACCCTCTGCAATCTGGACTGCGCGTACTGCTACCTACCGTTACGGGCCGCCGACCGGCGGATGTCGGTGGCGGTGGCGGAGACGGTGGCCGCCTCGGTGAACTCGTGGGCCGCCTCGGGGCGGTTCTCGGTGGTGTGGCACGGCGGCGAACCGCTCGCGGCGGGCCGGGAGCGGCTGGCGGCGTTGATGGCGCCCTTCGCCGCCGAGGTGGAGCACCACGTGCAGACCAACGCCACGCTGATCGACGACGCGTGGTGCGAGTTCTTCGCGACGCACCGGATCCGGGTCAGCGTCAGCGTGGACGGGCCCCGGGCGCGCAACGGGGACCGGGTGACCCGGGCGGGACAGCCGGCGTACGACCGGATCGTGCGCGGGGTGGCGGCGCTGCGCCGGCACGGACTGCCGTTCTCGGCGCTGGCCGTGGTGAACGACCCGTCGCCGGCCCGGGCGGCGGAGCTGTACGCCTACTTCCTCGACCTCGGGTGCGAGGTGCTCGGGGTGAACATCGAGGAGACCGAGGGCGTCAACACCCGTGACAACGCTCACGACGCCGCCGCGGTGACCGGGTTCTGGGCCGAGCTGGTCGCGGCCTGGCGGCGTGATCCGCGGATCCATCTGCGGGAGGTCGAGTGGTCGCTGCGGTACGCCGCAGCGGTCCTCGACGGCACGGCGGACGGCCTGCTACCGGCCAGCCTCGATCCGATTCCCACCGTGGCGTACGACGGCTCGGTGGTGGTGCTCTCACCCGAGCTGGCCGGCTTCACCGATCCGCGCCACGGCGACTTCAGCAGCGGGAACGTCCTGACCACGCCGTTGCACACGATCCTCGCCGGTGCGGCCGGCACCGGGTGGGTCGGTGAGTTCCTGAGCGGGGTGGAAGCCTGCCGCTCGTCCTGCCCGTACTTCGGTTTCTGTGGCGGAGGCCACGCGGCCAACCGCTACTTCGAGCTGGGCCGTTTCGACGGTACGGAGACCGAGCACTGCCGCAACAGCAAGATCCGCCTACTGGAAGGAGTGTTGGATCATGCCCGAGACCACAAGTCACCGGGAGCCCGAGCGGGTGACGGGTAACGAGGCCGACCGCATCACCGACCGGGTGCGGGAGGCCGCCGCCGGGCTCACCGCCCTGCTCCAGGAGGCAGAGGACGCACGACGCCTACGGGCGGAGGTGACGGGCGGCGACGGGGCGAGCGCGGTCTGCGCCTGGAACCACTTCGAGAACATCCCGACGTTCTACAACTGGAACAACCGGCCTCGCTGACCGGCCGGAGTCGAGGGCCCGCCACGTTCCCGGATTACCTCCGGGCGTGGCAGGCCCTTGAGCGTCGGGTGGTACGCCGCCGCGTGCCGGGCACATACGTGAGCACGCGGGGAGTTACCGCGTGCTCGGATGTGACCGGGGGTCAGCGGGTGGGACGGACCCAGGTGTCCGGGTCGTCCTCGGCGTGGTCCTCATCATCGTCGACGTACTCTTTGTCGTCGTCGAAATGGTGGTCCGACTTGCCGCTGCCGCCGAGTTCTCGCTGCAAGGCGGCGAGGTCGGTGTTCGGGGAGTGATACTTCAGCTCCCGGGCCACCTTTGTCTGCTTGGCCTTAGCACGGCCGCGCCCCATGGCTCGACCCCCTCGCACAGAATGCGGGGCAGCCCGAAGGCGGGCCCCGATGACGTCAGGCATCTCTCGTGGCTCTTACGGTACATGGGGATGCCACCGTTCGGCACCTCGGGTTACCGCTGACCGCCGCCGCGCGTGGCGGTCAACCGGTCGTCACCCACTGTACCCGGTAAGGAGCGATGCCGGGAACGGTCCTGACACGGGGTAAATCTCCATGAACGCGTCGTATCTTCAGTTTAGCCGGATACGTACGTTGAGGGCGGAAGCAATGCGGCCCACCCTCAACGTACGGCGAGGTCACCGCAGGTGAATCGCGCGCAGCCGGCCGATGTCGGCCATCCGCCGCTCCGCCAGCCGGTCGGCCGCCACGGCGGGCGGTACGCCGTCGGTGTCGGCGAGCCGGAGGATCTCCCGCGTGGTGTCGAAGATGCGGGTCGCCCGCAGCTTGGCGCGGTCGAAGTCGAAGCCCTCGATCTCGTCCGCGACCTGGATCACACCACCGGCGTTCACCACGTAGTCCGGGGCGTAGAGGATGCCCCGGTCGGCGAGCAGCTTCTCCACCCCGGAGTGGGCGAGCTGGTTGTTGGCTGCCCCGGCGACCACCTTGGCCCGCAGCGCCCCCACCGTGTCGTCGTCCAGGGCACCGCCCAGCGCGCAGGGCGCGTACACGTCGATGTCGGCGGCGGCCAGCGCGGACGCGTCCTCGACCAGTGTCACCTCGGGGTGGGTGGTCCGTGCCCAGTCCAGCGCGCGGGGGCTCACGTCGGTGGCCACCACCTCGGCGCCGTCCTCCAGCAGGTGGCTGACCAGATACTTGCCGACCTTGCCCAGGCCGGCCACACCGACGCGCCTACCGTGCAGCGTGGGGACTCCCCAGACGTGCTCGGCCGCCGCCCGCATGCCCTGGAAGACACCCCAGGCGGTGAGGATCGAGGAGTCGCCGGCTCCGCCGTGCTCGACGCTGCGGCCGGTGACGTAGCGCGTCTCGCGGGCGATCACGTCCATGTCCGGCACGTACGTGCCCACGTCGCAGGCGGTGTAGTAGCGCCCGCCCAGCGACTCCACGAAGCGGCCGTACGCGCGCAGCAGCGACTCGCTCTTGATCTGCTCGGGGTCACCCCAGATGACCGCCTTGCCGCCGCCCAGGTCCAGCCCGGCGAGAGCGTTCTTGTACGCCATGCCGCGGGACAGGTCGAGCACGTCGGCGAGGGCGGCCTCCTCGCTCGCGTACGGGTAGAAGCGGGTGCCACCCAGCGCCGGGCCGAGTGCGGTGGAGTAGATCCCGATGATCGCCTTCAGGCCGGTCTGCTTGTCCTGGCAGAACACGACCTGCTCATGGCCCGTGGATTCCGGGTCGTCGGAAGTGGCGAATACGCCCATGACTGGCTCCTGTGTCGGCGGGCGCCCTTGTGGGACGCGGACCTCGGTTGAGCCGGCGGGGATGCTGCCGGTGGTGCGAGCCTAGTATCGGCGGGCGTTCCACGGCCTCTTCCGGGCGTCCGCATCCCGCCCAGCGGGCGTACGCACCGGGCGTCCTCCGCCCCCTGCGCGGGGCGCGTCGAGGGCGCCGAAGGCTCGTTTCGGCTCGCCACGCGGCACCACCCGGGTGACGCCGAGCAACGCTCGGCTTGCCGTTCGTGGGAGGATCGCGCCGTGCCGTCGCTCTTCGCCTCATACCTGCGCGTGTACGAGCCGCTGACCGCCTTCGATCGCGATCGTCAGGCGTACTGGCGGCGCTACGTCGAGCAGGGGCGGGCGGTGGCGCCGGTGGAGGGTCCGGGCCGGCAGCGGACCTCGGTGATCGCGGCGCTCGGCGCCGGCTGGACCCGGCTGCCCGACCTGCCCGACGAGGCGTACGTGCTGGAGACGGACGAGACGCTGCTGGTGTGCCCGTGGAACCTGCGCATCCGGGTGGCCGAGGCCGCGCTGAGCGCCCGGGACGGGGTGCCGGCGGTGCTGGCCGACGCGTTCGTGCCGCCGGTGCTGGCCGGGCAGGCCAAGGCCGTGGTGGAGGACTGGCGCAGCGGGGCCCGGGTGCTGGAGCACGGCGTACCCCGGGTGCACGAGCAGATCGCCACCTGGGGCGTGCCGCTGCGGTGGTTCGTGCTGTTCGAGGCGCAGGAGCGCCACCACGTGACCGCGCCGGAGCGCCGCTCGCTGCGCTTCCGGACCGAGATCTCCAAGGCGCGCCGCCGGTCGTCGCGCGCGTTGTCGGTGCTGCGCAAGTCGGTGGGGGACGCGCCCATCACCGAGGCGGTCGAGGAGGCCGCCCGCTGGCTGGAGGAGTTCCATCCCCGCTCGGTGGTGGAGTTGGACTACGGGGGTCTGGTCGAGTTGCTCTCCGACGAGACGCTCGTGGAGGACGACTCGGCGGAACTGGTCGCCGCCGGACTCGCCGGACTGTCGCGAGGCGAGGCGGAAGAGGCGTCTGCGGCGTACGACAAGCTCGTCGCGCGCTGGCGGGCCGTGCAACTTCTGGAGCGCTGCAACTAGTCCGCTTTTGCCCAAATTTCGGGCTGTAACATGAGGTGCTCTCGTAGTTGTTGCGTCACGAACCGTGACTATGAGTCCGAATAAGGTACTTTCTGGCGTGTAAAAGTCGTATAAATCGGGCATGGTTCATCCGTCCGTCTAGGGACGTTCGGCCGTTCGGCCCATGTCGGACATCGGGGACTAGCCGGACCATGGGAGACGCGTCGGCCGGCGGGACCCCGGCCGATGTCTCTACATGTGGAGGAGTGACCGATGGCATCGCGAACGCACGAACCAGAGCCGCTACTCACACCGGCCGAGGTGGCGTCGATGTTCCGTGTCGACCCGAAGACGGTGACCCGCTGGGCGAAGGCCGGCAAGCTGAGCGCCATCCGGACCCTGGGCGGCCACCGCCGGTATCGCGAGTCCGAGGTCAGGGCGCTGTTGCAGGGGCAGATCCCGCAGCAGCGCCAGGGGGACTGACTGGCCGGTAGATAGCTGGACACACGAAGGGCGACGGATTCTCCCGAATCCGTCGCCCTTCGTCATGTCCGCCACCCGGTGCGGCCCGCTCGCGCACCGGCTCAGCCGGTCAGCTCGACCCGGATCCCCACCGTGCCGCCGGTGCCCCGGCGCAGTCGGCTGCCGAGCAGCGTCAGCCGCCCGATCACTCGGTACTTCTGCTTGATCAGCCCCCGGATGCGATCGGTCGCTCCGGGGTCGTAGAGGCTCGCCCGGGCGGGCACCGCCTCGCCATGGGGCCGACCGCGCACGTCGCACGGCGCCACCGTGACATCCCCACTGCGCCGGATCCGCTTCACCTTGCCGGCGTCCGCCGCAGACCACACCGCCAGGGCGTCGCCGTCGCGTACCGCCCACACCGGGGTCGGCACCGCGCGGCCGTCCTTGCGGAAGGTCGTGAGGAGTATGTACTTCTCCGCCGAGAGGCGGTCCAACGTGGTCACGTCGCCCAGGATACGGGCGTCGCGCCTGACTGAGCAGCCCGTTAGCGTTACGGACGTGACGGGGGAACCACGGATCGGTGACGTCTTCGGAGAACTGCTGCGCGACGCGCTGGCGGTGGCGACCGGGGTCGGTCCCCGGCCGCTGGCCGGCGGGCGACTGCCCCGACCGGTCATCGAGATCATCGAACGGGACGACGGGCTGATCAACGGCGCGCCTGCCGCCCACTACCTGGCCGGGCCGCAGGAGTGGCAACCACACGACCACCGGGCCGTGGACCGGGTCCGGGGCGCGACCCTGGACGTCGGCGTCGGCGCCGGTCGGATCGCGCTGCTGTTGCAGGAGCGCGGCGTACCCGTGACCGGGCTGGACGTCTCGCCCGGCGCGCTCGCGGTGTGCCGACGTCGGGGCGTACGCGACCTGGTGCACGGCACGGTCGACGAGCACTGCGCCGACGGACGGCGTTACGACACGTTCCTGTTGCTCGGCAACAACCTGGGCCTGTTCGAGGGCCGGGAGCGCGCACCCGCCTTCCTGGCGGCCCTGGCCGCGATGGCCAACCCCGGGGCGCAGGTGATCGCGCACGGCACCGACCCGTACGGCACCACCGATCCGGTGCACAGCGGCTACCACGAGCGCAACCGTCGACGGGGCCGTCTCGGCGGGCAGCTCCGGCTGCGGCTGCGCTACCGCGAACTGGGCACGCCCTGGTTCGACTACCTGGTCTGCTCGCCGGACGAACTCGCCGAGCTGGTCCGGGGCACCGCCTGGCGACTGACCGACGTGGACGACCGGGACGCCCCGTACTACCTCGCCACCCTGCGCCTGGCCGCCTGACGCGTTCTCTGGATGTTAGGAAGGGTCCCCTGCTATGCCGTAGGCGTTAGCAGGGGACCCTTCCTTACCCCAAAGCGTCAGACCTGGACGGTCGGCGGGAGCTGCTCGGGCGGCAGACCGCCGTCGCCGTCGACGACCTCGTCCGGCTGACCGTCCTCGTCGATGTCGACCATCGTGACGTCCACCTTGCCGTCGCCGTCGGTGTCGAACTGGAACAGGTCGGCCTTGCCGTCACCGTCGGTGTCGACCACCCAGACGTCGGTGCGGCCGTCGTTGTTGGTGTCGGCGCGCAGCAACTCGATGCGCTCGTCGCCGCGCGTCTCGACGGTCTCCTGGGTGCCCGCGTCGCCCGTGGTCTCCGGTGCCTGGCTCATCTGTTCGTCCTTCCCTTGGCTGTCGGCGGTCTGTACCCGATCCCGTCCGCCCCCACGCATCGGGCCCGGTCGGTGCTGCATAGGGTCGCAGCATGACTGAGCGGAGCGTACGGGCCGGTTGCGGCGTGGCGGCGATCCCGCGCGTCGACGGCGTCGGAGAGCGTGTCGTCGTCACCCTGCGGTGGTGGCATCGTGACTGAACGATTCGTGGTGGTGGGTGCCGGCACCATGGGCCTCGGCATCGCGTACGTGGCGGCCGGCGCCGGCCACGCGGTGGAACTGGTCGAGGTGGACCGGGAACGCGGTGCGGAGGCCATGACCCGGCTCGCCGAGCTGTGGGACCGGGGCGTCCGGCGCGCCAAGCTGACCGTGGCGCAGGCCGCCGCGAACCAGGAACGCGTCACCCTGCGGGCGGGCCTCGCCGAGGTGGCTGCGGAACCACAGGTGATCGTGGAGGCGGTGCCGGAACGGCTCGACCTGAAGCGGGCCGTGCTGGCCGAGGCGGAGGCGCTGCACCCGGCCCTGCTCGGCAGTAACACCTCCAGCATCCCGATCGCCGAGCTGGCCCAGGGACTGCGTCGGCCCGAGCGCTTCTGCGGGCTGCACTTCTTCAACCCGGTCTGGGCGATGGCGCTGCTGGAGATCGTGGTCGGCGCGGCCACCGCGCCGGAGACCACCGCCGCCGCCGTCACGCTCGCCACCCGGCTGGGCAAGGACCCCGTGGTGGTACGCGACATGCCGGGTTTCGCCACCTCCCGGCTCGGGGTGGCCCTCGGTCTGGAGGCGATCCGGATGGTCGCCGACGGGGTGGCCGACCCGGCCGACATCGACAAGGCGATGGTGCTCGGCTACCGGCACCCGGTCGGGCCACTGGAGCTGACCGACCTGGTGGGTCTGGACGTACGCCTCGACATCGCCCGCACCCTCCAGGCCGCGTACGGGGACCGGTTCGCGCCACCGCCGCTGTTGGCGGAGATGGTGGCGGCCGGCCGGCTGGGTAAAAAGTCCGGGCAGGGTTTCTACCACTGGGTCGACGGCGTGCGTGTGGACGGCACGGCGCGGACCGAGGCGGGCGGCGCCTCCGCCGACTCGGCGGGGACGACCCGATGAGCGGCGGGCTGCGGGTCGAGGAACGCCCGGACCGGTTGGTGGTCACGCTGGACCGGCCGGAGAAGCGCAACGCCATCGACGCCGACCTGATCGCCGCGCTGCACGAGGTCTGCGCCGACCTGGAGGCCCGTCCCCGGATGCTGCTGCTGACCGGCGGCACCGACGGGATCTTCGCCGGTGGGGCCGACATCGGCCAACTGCGCGAGCGGGGCCGTCTGGACGCGCTGGCCGCGATCAACTCGGCCGCGTTTGCGCGGATCCGGTCGCTGCCGATGCCGACCGTGGCGGCCGTCGACGGTCCCGCGCTCGGCGGCGGCGCCGAACTGGCGTACGCCTGCGATCTCCGGGTGTGCACCGAGCGGGCGGTCTTCGGCCAGCCGGAGGTGCGGCTCGGCATCCTGGCCGGTGCCGGCGCGACGCACCGGCTACCGGCGCTGGTCGGCGAGGCCCGGGCCAAGGAGTTGTTGTTCACCGGTCGCCGGGTGGACGCCGCGGAGGCGTCCCGGATCGGTCTGGTCAACCGGGTGGTGTCGGGTCCGGAGGAGTTGTTGCCGGCCGCACACGAGCTGATCGACGAGATGGCGAAGGGCTCGGCGCTGGCGCTGCGGCTGACCAAGCTCGCCGTCGACGCACCGCCAGCCGCCCATCCGCACCTGGATCTGGTCAGCCAGGCGGTGCTCTTCGAGGACGACGAGAAGCACCGCCGGATGACGGAGTTCCTGGACCGGCGTCGCGGACGCTGAGACCGACCGCGAGACCACGACGGCCGCACCGGAACCCTCCGGTGCGGCCGTCGCTGTCGGATCGGTCAGCGGCCCATCGCGGCCAGCGGCACGTCGGCGTCCGCCAGGGCCCGGATCACCGCGGCCGACTCACTGAAGCCGATGATGAGTACGGCGTCGGCACCGAAGTCCTTGATCTGCTTGGCGCCGTCGTTGAAGTTGATCGGGGCGGCGTCGGCGCCCTCGCCCGGCTCGTAGCCGAGCAGCTTCACCTTGTCGCCGCCGAAACCGGCCCGCTCCAGCTCGGTCCGGACAGCCTCCTGGAGGCCCTCGCCGTAGGCGTCCTTGCGGGCCACGATGGCGATCTTCTGCGGCCCGTCGCGGAGGACCACGTCGGCCAACGCCCGACCCTGCAGGCTGTCCGGCGGCGCGGTGCGGAAGTAGAGACCGTTGTCGTCCGCGTCGGTCAGCGACGCGGCGGTGTTCGACGGGGAGAACAGGATGAGTCCGGCCCTCACCACGTCGGGCAGGACGGCAGCCGAGATCCCGGAAGCACCGGCGCCGATGATCACGTGCACCCCGGCGTCGACGTGGCTGGCGATCGTCCGCTTGGCGACCGTCGGGTCGGTGCCGTCGTCGCCGTCGATCCAGACCACGTCCTCGCCGAGCACACCGCCGGCCGCGTTGATCTCCTTGATCGCCAGCGCCACACCGGCTGCGATCGGCGGGTACGCCAGGGCCAGGTCGCCGGTCTTGGGCAGCAGACCGCCGAGGACGAGCGGCGCGGTGCTGGTCTGCCGGTTGCCGCGCGGCGGTGCCTTCGTGCTCGCGGCCGACTCGTCCCCGGCGCCGACGAACTCCGTCTTGGCGTCGTTGAGCTGCTGGTTGTCGAAGTGCAGGGTGGCGTAGCTGGCGGTGGCGGGCTCACCGGCGTCGGTGAACCCGGCGCGGGTGATCGAGACACTGCGGTACTCGATGTCGTCGCCGTCGCTGGCCAGGCGCAGGCACCGGGCGGGGGTCTCGCAGCGGGTGCCCTCGTTGGTGACGCCGACGATCTGCCGGGCGATGGCCGCCGGGTTGGTGCTGCCGGCGAGTTCCGTCGCGAGGGCGCTGATCACCACCGCGTCGTACGCCTCGGCGGCGTAAAGAAAGTCGGTCAGCCCCGAGTCGATGGACCGTAGCCGGTTCTTGAAGTCCTCCGGCAGCGGAGTCAGGGGGGTGGTGCCCTTCATGCCGTCGACCAGGTTGGCGCGATCCTGCAACTCTTCCGGATACGAGTTGAGCATGTTGCCGTCCGTACCGTAGAGGCGCACCTGGTCGGCGCTCGCCTCTTCGGCTTGGTCGTTCCCGCATGCGCTGGTGGCGAGCAGGAGGGTGGCGCAGGTGGCCAGGATTGCCGCCCGCGAGCCGCGTGACATGTGCATCGTCGTCCTTCCTACGGCGAAGGTCCGCTGCGCAGACTAACGTGCCGTGACGTTCGGTGGGACCGTGGAGGCCTGTCTATCCGCAGGTCGCCCTCACTAATTACGGAGAGTGACCTTCGACGGTTGCTTGACCGTGCCCCCTACCGTGCGGTGGGTGACCGACTCGCCACAGCAGACGTACGACGACGCCACCGCCATCCTCAGTTCGGCGCTCGACGGCGACTCCGACGGTGTGGTCGGGACATTCGACGCGGTGGTGGACCGGTCCGGTCTCGTCGGGGCGTACGACGTGGCGTGGTGTCTGGCCGCGACGATGGTCGGTGATCCGGTGCCGCCCGGTGCCTGTGCGCTCGACTTCCCCGACATCGACCAGGCCGAGTACGACGCCCGCTGGGTGGCCCGCTTCGTCAGCGCGTACGCCAACTCGGACCTGGACACGGCCCGCGCCCTGTTCGGTGCGGCGGTGGCCGACGGGCTGCTGCCGGAGTGCCTGCTGACCCTCGCCGGCTCGACGGTGGCCACCCTGCGGCACCGGGCCGTCTGAGCCGCGAGGCCCGACGGTGCCGGGTCACGTGCGCCGGAGAGTCCGGTGGAGGCGACGTGCTCAGGTGCCGGACTGGACCACCGTGGTGGCGTACCGGGACAGCAGCTCGTGCCAGCCGGCGGTCAGCGCCTGCCGGTAGCCTTCGGCGGCTTGGCCGTGCCGGTCGAAGTGCCGGTGCGCGACCTCGACCAGGGTGGTGTCGGCGCCTTCCGGCGTGAACAGCACCTCGACCTCGCTGGCCTGCGCCGGATCGGGCACCGGCGCGCGGTCCGCACCGATCTGCCAGGTGAACACCAGCCGTCGGGGCGGATCCCAGGTCAGCACCCGGCCCCAGTCGTTGCGGAAGCCGTAGGGACCGATCTCGTAGAGCATGCCGCCGGCCTGTTGCTCCATGCCCAACTCGGCCAGGGCCTCGGGGCCGGACCAGGTGTACTCCATCACCCACCAGTCGGCGAGCCTGCTGGTGAAGACCGCGTAGGCCTGCTCGGGGGTGGTCGGGACGACCAGGGTGCTGTGGATCGTGAACCGTTCGTGATCCTGCTGGATGTCGACCGGATCGGTAATCCCCTGTCCCATAGGCCCGGACCATACCGGCTGATGCCCGCGTGCGCAGCTTCCGGCAAGGCCGAGACCTGCCG
This sequence comes from Micromonospora sp. NPDC023869, assembly GCF_055559695.1. Classification (NCBI taxonomy): domain Bacteria; kingdom Bacillati; phylum Actinomycetota; class Actinomycetes; order Micromonosporales; family Micromonosporaceae; genus Micromonospora; species Micromonospora sp. NPDC023869. The sequence goes on along the minus strand of NZ_JBVHKD010000001.1, from coordinate 782,713 downwards.
GAAGATCCGTTTACGGGCTGATTCCGGTGCGCGGCGGACATCGGCGGATGGCGGCCCCCGGAGCGGGTATCCGCCGCGCGATGCCGCCCGGGGTGGTCCAGGCGGTGGGGCGGAGCGGAGACCATGGGCGAACAGCCACAGGAGTGGGTACCCGGTGCCGGACACCCGCACGAGCCGCGCCTCGGAACGGTGCACCGGGACCGTCCCGGCGGGGGCGGCGACGAGCCGGCGGGTGCGGAGCCGGACGTCCTGCTGGACGTGCCGAGGGTGTCGGTCGACTCGATCCGGCTCTCCGTCGACGGGCTGGACGCCGACCTCTCCCTGCGGGCCCGGGTGGCCGGCCTGCTGGAGATCGACGCCGGTGCCCGCGTCCACCTGGAGGGTGTGGATCTGGACGTCACCGGAGTACAGGCCCAGGCCCTGCTCAAGGTACGCCTGGAGAAGCTGGTCACGATTCTCGACCGCGCCCTCACCACGATCGACCACAATCCGCAGGTGATCGACGCGCCCCGTCGGACGGGTGGCGCGGAACAGTGGCCCGAGCCACCCGACCGTCCCGCCGCCCCGGTGAGCGGCCCGCCGACCGGGCGCCCCGGTCGGCGGGCGGGAGATTCGGGGGGCGAATCTTCGGGTCGCCTGGGCGGCGCTCCGATCGGGTCCGCTGGCGGCCCGGTGGGCGGCCCGGTGGGCGGCCCGGCGGTCGGCCCGGCGGTCGGGCAGGCCACGGACCGGGTGGGTGGATCGCCGGTCGGCCGGGGCGCAGGGCCGGAGGGGCAGGCGGTCGGTCAGACCGCCGACGGGCTCGTTGGCGCGCCGGATCCCGGGATCGGGCCGTCGGGTGGGGCCACTGACGACCTCGGGCAACAGGTGGGGGCGATCGGGGCGGTGGCCGACAGCGCACCGGGTGGTGCCGGCCGGGATCGAGGCGGGCCGGATCGGGGCAGGCCGCAGAACGGGCAGCGGGACAGGGCCGAGAAGGAGCCGGAGGCGGGCCGCGCGACACCGTCCGGACCGGAGACGTCGACGGCCCGCCAGTTGGCCGAGCAGACCGGGGAGAGCATCCTGCACGCGGGTCGCAGCGTGTGGGACGCGATCCAGAACGGATTGGCGCAACGCCGTCAGGACGACTGACCCGCATACCCGGGGAAAGCAAGACGCCGACCTGCGGATCCGCTGGTCGGCGTTGCTGTAGCCCGGCGAAAGGCTATGTGGCCAGGGGCGGGGTCGAACCGCCGACCTTCCGATTTTCAGTCGGACGCTCGTACCAACTGAGCTACCTGGCCGTGGTGCTCGGCTCATGCTACCCGTCCCACCGGGTCCCCGTCGGGAGGGTCACATGCCCCGATACGCAGAACGCCGCGCGAGGTGCGCGGCGTCAGCGCTTGCGGTCCTGACGGGACTTGAACCCGCGACCTCCGCCTTGACAGGGCGGCGAGCACTCCAACTGCTCCACAGGACCTAGCTGGTGTTGCATCCGACCGAAGTCGGACCGTGCCCCCAACGGGATTCGAACCCGTGCTACCGCCTTGAAAGGGCGGCGTCCTGGGCCGCTAGACGATGAGGGCGGCCCCGCTATCATTGCACATTCGCAACGTGAGCGGACTTGCTCCCATCCGGCCCCGCCGGAGGCTTGGAAAGCATACGTGATGTCTCACCGGTCGACCAAACCGGTATGGCTACAGCCACAAAGTCTCGCAAAATCGCAGCTCAGAGCGGTGTCTAATCGAGCTTGGTGATGCCGAGGTCGCGCTTCAGTGCGGCGATCACCTTGGTGCAGGCGGCGAGCGTGGCGGCCCGATTGCCGCCGCCGTCGTGCAGCAGCACCACCGCTCCGGGCTTGGCGGTGCGCTTCACTCGCTTCTCGATCGTGGCGGCGGTCGGCCTGGCCCAGTCCTGCGGGTCCACCGTCCAGTGCAGCGACCGCATGTCCAGCTTCTTGGCAACCCGGACCACCTCGGCGGTCCACCGGCCGCCGGGCTGGCGGTAGAACGGGATCTCCGCGTCGGGTACCGCCCGCCGGATCTCCTTGTTCGTCCGCACCAGGTCGGCGCGGATCTCGGCGACCGGACGCCGGGCGAGGTCGAGATCGTGATTCCAGCTGTGGTTGCAGAGCTGGTGCCCTTCCCGGACGATCCGCCGGAGCAGGTCGGGGTGCTTGCGGACCTGCTTGCCGACCACACAGAAGGTGGCGGTGACGCCGGCCTTCTTGAGGCGGTCCAGCACCTTGGGCGTCCAGGTCGGATCGGGCCCGTCGTCGAAGGTGAGAGCCACCCCCTCGGCTCCGGTGGTGCGGACCAGCCCGGCCGGCAGCTTGGCCGGCAGCGCCCGTAGCGGGGGCTTGGTCGGGGCCAGCGACGGCGACGGCGTCGGCTCCGGTGGCAGGGCGGCCGACGGAGGAGGGCTGGACGGGGACGCCTGGGGCGAGTCGCCGCCGCTGCCGCAGCCGGTGGCCAGCAGGACCAGGCTCGTGACACACGCGAGCAGAACACGGGTACGCATCGTTCGCTCCCGAGAGGGGTTCGGGTTCGACGGACTGCCCGACGCTAGTTCACCCGATTTGAGTGGACAAACGCCGGGTCAGGACGTCGCCGCTTTCCGTGCTGGCCGAAAGCCCTGAACACGTACAGAGAGCTGCAAAGACCCTGAAAATTTCGATCAGGACGCGGCCGGACGGTCGAGCGAATCGCGTACGGCGACGACGAGCGAGACCGCCTCGGTCAGATCGATCGGGCGGATCACCCCCGCCGGCAGGGTCTCGGCCCGCCAACCCGGCCCCGCCGCGAGCACCAGCAGGGGCCGGCGGGGAACGGTGAGCAGGGCGCTGAGCTGTGCGGGATCGGCCGTGGCCCGGGTGTGCGACCAGACCACCACGGCGGCCGGTCCGGTCCGGTCGATCGCGTCCAGCAGGGCCGCAACCGGGACCCGGGCACCGAGCATCCGGTGCCCGACACCGGCCTCGGTCAGCGCGGCGGCCAGCGCCTCCAGGGGCAGGCTGTGCTGCTCCTCGTCGGCGCAGGAGAGCAGGATGCGTGGCGGCCCGAGAGCGGGACGGGTGGCCGTCGCCGCGGCGAACGCCGCCGACACGCAACGCGACACCAGATGCTCCACCTCGATCAGCGCGGCGGTCGCGGCGTGCCGCTGCCCGATCCCGGCGAGCACCGGGCGCAGCAGTCTGTCCCAGGTGCCGATCACACCCTCGGTGGCCAGGCTGCGGGAGATCGCCTCGCTGATCGCGACCGAGTCCAGCCGCATCGCGGCGCGGGCCAGACCGCGCGCCGCCGGACCGGCACGGCCCACCGGGATGGTGTTGCCGCCGCCGTCCCGTGCGGTCCTCGACCGGGTGACGTCGTGCGCCGCCGTGGCCGGGGTCTGTCGGGCCCATCGTGCCGCCTCGGCCGGACTGACCCCCTCACCGGTGAGCCGTCGCATGACCTCCAGCCGGGCCAGGTCAGCTGCCGTGTAGCGGCGGTGGTGCCCGGGTACGTGCTCGCTGGGCCCGAGGCCGTAGCGTTGGTGCCAGGTGCGCAGCGTGGTCACCGCGACGCCGAGTCGCCGGGCGACCGCCCCCGCGCTCAGAGCCTCATCGGCCACCCGACCGCTCCGACCCGTCGCCGGCCGAGGCCGAAGGGTGCAGCAGGCGGTCCACCACCCCGGCCAGCCACGGCGCGTACGCGTCGGGGTCGCGGTCGAGCTCGGTGGTCAGCGCCGCAGGGTCGACCCAGCGCAGCTCGGCGACCTCGGCGGGCTCGGGTGTCAGTGGTGTGTCCGGCGAGAACTCGCCGCGCAGGACGTGGTCGTACTCGACCTCGACCCGACCGGTGGACGGATCCTCGGCGCGGTACACGTGCACCCCGACCTCGGTCAACGCCACCGGACCGACGCCGAGTTCCTCGTGCAACCGGCGGTTGGCGGACTCGGCGACGTCCTCGCCGGGCTGCGGGTGGCCGCAGCACGTGTTGGCCCAGCGCAGCGGGAACCGTGTCTTAGCCGCGGCCCGGCGCTGGAGCAGGATCCGGCCGTCCGGCGAGACGAGCAGCACCGAGAAGGCGCGGTGCAGTTGACCGGGAGTCTGGTGGGCGGCGGCCACGGTGGCCGACCCGATCCGTCGGCCCGCGTCGTCGACCAGCTCGACCAGGTGAGCTTCCCGCGACAGTGACATCAGAGCCATCCTTCGTTCACCGGCCGTCGCCGGTGATGCGGCCGGCGGCCAGCTTGCCCGAGATGAGCACCATAGGCACTCCGACGCCGGGCTGCGTGCCCGAGCCGACGAAGACCACGTTGGACAGTGACGGGTGCAGGTTGGACGGGCGGAACGGGCCGGTCTGGAACAGGGTGTGCGCGGCGGCGAACGGGGTGCCGGCGGCCATGCCCTGCTCCGCCCACTCGGCCGGGGTGACCGCCCGGAGCACCTCGACACCCGCGCCGAAGCCGACGTAGCCGCGTTCCTCGAGGGTGGCGATGAGCTGGTCGGAATACCGGGCGGTGAGGTCGCCCCGCCACTCGAAGGGCGCCCGTTCCAGGTTGGGCACCGGGGCGAGCACGTAGTAGGTGTGCCGCCCGGCGGGCGCGACCGACGGGTCCGTCCGGCTCGGGTTGGTGACCAGCAGGGACGGGTCGGTCATCAGCTCGCCGCGCCGGATGACCTCGTCGAACGTGCCCTTCCAGGCACGCCCGAAATGGATGTTGTGGTGCGCGATGCGCCGGTAGCCCTGGGTCGAGCCGACGTGCAGCACGACGCAGGACGGCGAGTAGGTCAGTCGGCGCTGCCGGGTCGCCGGCAGCAGGTCGCGGTAGGCCACCGGCAGGTCGGGGTTGAGGACCACCACGTCGGCGGGGGCGAACTCGCCGTCGGCGGTCAGCACGCCGGTGGCCCGGCCGTTGGCGGTCTCCACCCGGGTCACCGTGGTGCCGTACCGGATCTTGACGCCGTGCTTCTCGGCGGCACCGGCCAGCCCCCGGGAGACCGCGTGGATGCCGCCGCGCGGGAAGTAGACCCCGGCGACCGAGTCGAGGTACGCGATGACCGCGTAGATGGCCAGCGCGTCGTGCGGGGCGAGGCCGGCGTACATCGCCTGGAAGGAGAAGATGCGCCGGGTACGCGGGTCGCGGAAGAACTGGTCGATCTTGGTCTGGAGTCGCCGGAAGGCGCCGGTGGCGACCAGCTTGAGCAGGTTGGCGGTGAGCAGGTCGGTGGGGGCGTCGAGGTTGCGCTCGATGAAGTCGGCCCGCTCCAACCGCCACAGGTTGCGGGCGAATTCGACGAACCGCAGGTAGCCGTCGGCCTCGCGGGGCCCGCAGACCCGGGAGATCTCCGCCGCCATCCGGGCGGTGTCGGTCACCACGTCGAGCGTGGAGCCGTCCGGGTAGTAGGCGCGGTACGCCGGGTCGAGCGGCATCAGGTCGACCCAGTCGGACAACTCCTCGCCCACCGCGCCGAGCGCCTCGGCGATCAGGTCGGGCATGGTGAGCACGGTGGGACCGGTGTCGAACTCGTAGCCGTCCACGCTGAGCCGCCCGGCTCGTCCGCCCGGCACCGGCTCACGTTCCAGCAGGGTCACCTGCCGTCCGCTGCCGGCCAGGTGCAGCGCGCAGGCCAGGCCGCCGAGACCCGCCCCGACGACCACCACCCGATCCGTACGTCCGTCCACGGTCCGCACCGAAAATCTCCCCATCATGCCCTCCGGTGAGTGGCCACCGCCGCGAGACCGGCCAGCGCCACCCGCGCGGTCTCGTCCACGGCGACGGTGTCGAGCGCCGCCAGGGCCTCCTCGACCCGCTCGTCGATCATCCGCTCGATCCGGTCCACCGCGCCGGTGTCGACGACCACCTCGGCCAGCCGGGCGACCTGGGGCCCGGTGACCGGGTCGCCGGTGCCGTCCAGCTCCCGAAGTTGGGCCGGAGTGGCCATCTCCCGGGCCAGTACGAGCAGCGCGGTCGGCTTGCCGGTGCGCAGGTCGTCACCGGCCGGCTTGCCGGTGGTGACCGGGTCGCCGTACACGCCGAGCAGGTCGTCGCGGAGCTGGAACGCCTCCCCGACGCAGAGGCCGTAGGCGGTGTACGCCGCGGTCAGGCGGTCGTCGTCGGTGACGCCGGCCAGGCTGGCGCCGAAGAGGAGCGGGCGCTGGACGGTGTAGCTGGCGGTCTTGTAGCGGGCCACCCGCAGCGCCCGGTCGACCGACCAGCTCTCCGGGTCGGCCTCGCCGAGGATGTCGAGGTACTGCCCGGCGACCGTCTCCACCCGCATCCGGTCGTACCCGCGGCGTACCGCGAGCAGTCGGCCCGGGGGCAGGGCGGCGCGAGACAGCAACTGGTCGGCCCAGACCATGCAGAGGTCGCCGATCAGCACCGCGACGGCCTCCCCGAAGCGGCCCGAGTCGCCGTTACGGCCGGCGGCGGCGTGCTGGGCGGCCACCGCCATGTGCGCGGTGGGTCGGCCGCGTCGGGTGGCGGAGGCGTCCATCACGTCGTCGTGCACCAGCGCGAAGGTGTGCAGCAGCTCCAACGTGGCCAGTGCGGGCAGCACCGGGGCCAGCGGTTCGTCGCCGCCAGCCGCGCCGCGCCATCCCCAGTAGGCGAACGTCGGGCGGACCCGCTTGCCACCGGCGAGGACGTAGTCACGTGCGGTCGCGGCGAAACCGCCCATCGCCGCGTCGATTTCCGCCAGCGCGTCGACCTCGGCGGTCAGGAAGTCGGTGAGGGTCTCGTCGACGGCGGTCACGAGATCCCGGGTGTAAGCGGCAAGAACGGCCCGGATCGGATCGTCGTCCCCGACCGGCTGCTCAGGCGCCACGCGAAGCAGGTTACCGGTAAGTCGGTCGCTGGCCATGCGGCTGAGCGTACCCTAAGGTTTCAAGTTGCGTCGATTGGTGCGTCGATTTTCGAGGAGGGCCCGTGGAGACGGATCTCAACGCCGCCTACGAGAGGTGCCGTGAGCTGCACAAACGCCACGGGCGTACCTACTATCTCGCCACCCGCCTACTACCCGCATGGAAACGGCGTCATGTGCACGCCTTATATGGATTCACTCGGTACGCGGACGAGATCGTCGACCAGACAGAGGCGCTGCCCCCGCCGGCCCGTGCCGCCCGGCTGGACGACTGGGGCGGCCGGTTCATCGCCGGACTGCACGGCGAGCAGGTCGACGACCCGCTGCTGCCGGCGGTGCTGCACACCATCGCCGTGTTCGACCTGGACCGGGAGGACTTCGCCGCGTTCCTCAAGAGCATGGCGATGGACCTGACCGTGACCTCGTACCGCACCTACGCCCACCTGCTGGACTACATGGAGGGCTCGGCGGCGGTCATCGGCACCATGATGCTGCCCATCCTGGGTAGCTCCGCCCCGGTGGCGGCTCGGGAGCCGGCCCGCCAACTGGGCTTCGCGTTCCAGCTCACCAACTTCATCCGGGACGTCGCCGAGGACCTGGACCGGGGCCGGACGTACCTGCCGGAGGAGGACCTGGAGACCTTCGGGGTGACCCGCGAGGACCTGCTGGCCTGCCGAGCGGCGGGTCGGACCATCGAGCCGGTGCGGGAGTTGATCCGGCACGAGGTGGGCCGTGCGCAGACCCACTACGCCGCCGCCGCAACGGGGGTGCTGCTGCTCGACCCCGCCTCGCAGGCCTGCATCCGCACCGCGTACGCGCTGTACGGCGGGATCCTCGACGAGGTCGCCGCCCAGGACTACGACGTGTTCGTCCGGCGGGCCACCGTGCCCCGGCGACGCCGGATGGCGGTCGCCTCCCGTGCCCTGCTCACCCCGGCCGGCACGCCGGTCGAGCTACCCGGGCCCCGGCTGCGGTGAGCGGGCGTACCGCCGTCGTGCTGTTCACCCGCGACCTGCGGGTGCACGACCACCCGGCGCTGGCGACGACCTGTGCCGCCTTCGACCGGGTGGTGCCGTTGTACGTGCTGGACCCGGTGCTGGCGCGACTGTCGCCCAACCGCACCCGCTTCCTGCACCAGAGCCTCGCCGACCTGCGTGACGCGCTGCGCCGGCTCGGCGGCGACCTGGTGCTGCGGCACGGCGACCCGGTGGCCGAGACGATCCGGCTGGCCGGGGAGGTGGGTGCCGAGGCGGTGGCGCTGTCGGCCGACGTCTCCCGGTACGCCACCCGGCGAGCCGACCGGCTGCGTGCCGAGTGCGACCGGCACCGGCTGCACCTGCGCTTCTTCCCCGGTCTGACGGTGGTCGAGCCGGGGGCGACGAAGCCGAGCGGTGGTGACCACTACCGGGTGTTCAGCCCGTACCACCGGGCCTGGAGCGGGCAGCGGTGGCGCGACGAGCTGGCCGCGCCGTCCCGGGTGTCGCTGCCGGGCGGGGTCTCGGTGGGCCGCCTGCCGGCGCTGCCCGACGGTGAGTCGCCGGACGCGGCGGTGGGCGGCGAGACGGAGGCGCGGCGTCGGCTCGACCGGTGGATGCCGCACCTGGCCGACTACGGCGACCGGCACGACGACATGGCAGGTGATGTCACCTCCCGGATCAGCCCCTACCTGCGGTTCGGCTGCGTGTCGCCGCTGAGTGTGGCGAACCGGGCCGGTGACCCCGCGTCGCCGTTCGTCCGGCAGATCTGCTGGCGGGACTTCTACTACCAGGTCACCGCCGCCTTCCCGGACATCTCCCGGACGGCCTACCGGCGCGGCGTCACCGAGCAGTGGCGGTACGACGACGACGCGATCGCGGACTGGACGGTGGGGCGCACCGGCGTGCCGATCGTGGACGCCGGGATGCGGCAGTTGCGGGCGGAGGGCTGGCTGCACAACCGCGCCCGCCTGATCACCGCCGGCTACCTGACCAAGTCGCTCGGCCTGGACTGGCGCGGCGGCTTGGCGGTCTACTCCCGATGGCTGCTCGACGGGGACGTGGCGAACAACTCGGGCAACTGGCAGTGGGTGGCCGGCACCGGCAACGACACCCGGCCGTACCGGGGGTTCAACCCGATCCGGCAGGCCGAACGGTACGACCCGGAGGGCGCGTACGTGCGGCGGTGGGTGCCGGAGCTGGCGGCGGTGTCCGGCAAGGCGGTGCACCAGCCGTGGCGGCTGCCCGAGGCGCTTCGCGGCGACCTGGACTATCCACCGCCCACAGCGGCGCACGCGGTGGATCCGGTCTGGCTGCGCTGAGACGGTCCGCGTGGCCGGGTGGTCGGCGGGCGGGCGGTGCGCGATGCTGACGGGATGGCGGAGCCGGAAGTGGTGGACGTGGTCGTGCTCGGGCTCGGTGTCGGCGGTGAGGAGGTGGCCGGGCGACTCGCCGAGGCCGGTCTCACCGTGGTCGGCGTCGAGCGGAACCTGGTCGGCGGGGAGTGCCCGTACTGGGGCTGCATCCCGAGCAAGATGATGATCCGCGCGGCGAACGCGCTGGCCGAGGCGCGGCGGGTCGACGGGCTGGCCGGCACCGCCCAGGTCCGGCCGGACTGGGCACCGGTGGCGCAGCGGATCCGCCAGGAGGCCACCGACGACTGGGACGACCGGGCCGCCGTGGAGCGCCTCACCGGCAAGGGCGGGCGCTTCGTCCGGGGTAGCGGCCGGCTCGACGGGCCGGGCCGCGTCCGGGTCGGCGACCGGGTCTTCCAGGCCCGGCACGGGATCGTGCTGGGCACCGGCACCGCGCCGTCGGTGCCGCCGATCGAGGGGCTGGCCGGTACGCCGTACTGGACGAACCGGGAGGCCATCGAGGTCGAGGAGTTGCCCGAGTCGCTGCTGGTGCTGGGCGGCGGGGCGATCGGCCTGGAGTTGTCCCAGGTGTTCGCCCGGTTCGGCGTACGCGTCACCGTGGTCGAGGCGTTCGACCGGGTGCTCGCGGTGGAGGAGCCGGAGGCGTCCGCGGTGGCCGCCACCGCGCTGCGCGCCGACGGAGTCGAGATCCACACCGGGGTACGCGCGGCCCGGGTCGCGCACGGCCCGGACGGGTTCACCCTGCACGGCGCGGACGGCGCGGAGTTCACCGCCGAGCGGCTGCTGGTGGTGACCGGCCGCCGCGCCCACCTCGACGAGTTGGGGCTGGACACGGTCGGGGTCGACGCGAGCCGTCGGTATCTGGCCGTGGACGACCGGCTGCACGTCACCGACGGGATCTGGGCGGTCGGCGACGTGACCGGTGAGGGCGCGTTCACCCACATCGCCATGTACCAGGCGTCCATCGTGGTCGCCGACCTGCTCGACCACGTCCGGCGGGCGGACGGCGGCGCGGACCCCAGCGGCACCTCCAGTGTGGTCGGTGGCGCGGTCGGCGTGGCCAGTTCGTTGGCGGCCACCGGGTCGAGCGGCGGGGCCGGGTCGGTGCCCCGCGCCGACTACCGGGCCCTGCCCCGGGTCACCTTCACCGACCCGGAGATCGGTGCGGTCGGTCTCACCGAGCAGCAGGCCCGGGAACGCGGCATCAACGTGCAGGTCGGCTTCACCGAACTCGCCTCGTCCACCCGGGGGTGGATCCACCGCACCGAGGGCGCCGGGTTCATCAAGCTGGTCGCCGACGCGGACCAGGGGGTGCTGGTCGGCGCCACCTCGGCCGGACCGGCCGGTGGCGAGGTGCTCTCCGGTCTGGCGGTGGCGGTGCACGCGGCGGTGCCGTTGGCACAGCTCCGGCACATGATCTACGCGTACCCGACCTTCCATCGGGCGGTGTCCGAAGCGTTGCGCGATCTGGGCTCCTGATCTGACGTCGCACGTCAGTACGCGACAGATGACTGTTCTGTTTTTGCAGTCATGGGACGTAGGATTGCGGCCGTGACGAAACGGTTGACCGAGGTGGCCCGCAAGGCGGGCGTCAGCGAAGCCACCGTGAGTCGGGTGCTCAACGGCCGCGGTGGCGTGGCCGAGGCGACCCGGACCGCGGTGCTCACCGCCCTGGACGTGCTCGGCTACGAGCGCCCGAGCAAGTTGCGCGGCGAACGCGCCCGGCTGGTGGGGCTGGTGCTGCCCGAGCTGCAGAACCCGATCTTCCCGGCGCTCGCCGAGGTGGTCACCGGGTCGCTGGCGCAACGCGGGTTCACCCCCGCGCTCTGCGCCCGGACGATCGGCGGGGTCTCCGAGTCGGCGTACGTGGAGATGCTCCTCGACCACCAGGTCTCCGGGGTCATCTTCGCCGGTGGCTCGTACGCGTTGGCCGACGCCTCGCACGAGCACTACCGCCGACTGACCGATCGGGGCCTACCGGTGGTGCTGGTCAACGCCGGTGTCGACGAGCTGGGCTTCCCCCGGGTCTCCACCGACGACGCGGTCGCGGTCGAGCAGGCGTACGGCCACCTGCGCTCGCTCGGGCACGAGCGGATCGGCCTGGTGCTCGGTCCGGAGGACCACGTGCCGTCGCGACGCAAGCTGGCCGCCCTGGGACGGGTCGCCGGGTGGGGCGACGACACCGAGTTAGTGGCGCGGTCCAGCTTCTCCATGGAGGGCGCCCGGGTCGCCGCGAGCAAACTGGTCGACCGTGGCGTGACCGGGGTGATCTGTGCCAGCGACGTGCTGGCCCTCGGCGCGATCCGCGCGGTCCGTCGGCTCGGCCGCTCGGTGCCGCGCGACGTCTCGGTGGTCGGCTTCGACGACTCCGCGTTCATGACCTGCACCGATCCGCCGCTGACCACGGTGCGCCAGCCGATCGAGACCATGGGGCAGGCCGCCGTGGACCTGCTGGTGACCCAGATCGAGGGCGGCGGCGTGTTCACCGACGAGTTGCTCTTCGAGCCGGAGCTGGTGGTACGCGGCTCGACCGCGCCCGCGCCCGGCCGCTGATCCCGCCCTCCGGTCCGGGACGTCGGTCCCGGCCGACACCCACTGTCCGGTAACCCGCACGACCCGAGAGGCCGCCGACCGCTGCTCGCGGTCGGCGGCCTCTGTCGTTGGGGTCCGCGAGGAGCTGTGTCGGCATCTCTCGACGCAGTGTCGCTGAATTTCATTGTTTGATCGAAACCTTGCTGAGTTGAGTCGCCCTCGCTACAGTGACTCCACTCACACCCGGCCCCCGGTCAGTTACACGGGGTCAGGACACCGATCAGCAGCAGGCATCGCGGTGGTGATCACCGCGGCTCAGCGAACTTCACGGCGACACTTCGTTCCCCCGAAGGGATGGACAGATGTCCGTACCGCAGTACCGGAAGGCTGCGGCGTTGGCGCTCGTGGCCGGGCTCAGCCTCACGGCGTGCTCCACCAAGAGCGACGACGCCGGTGACGACGCGAGCGGCAAGGTCACCATCACCGTCGACTGTCAGCCGGTCGGCGCGCAGAAGGAGTTGCTCCAGAACTGGAACGCGGACGTCGCCGAGTTCCAGCGGCAGAACCCCGACATCGTGGTCAAGAGCGTCAGCGTCGGCGAGCAGTGCAACAACCCGCCGGACTTCACCGCCCGCCTGGCCGGCGGCACGGTGACCGACGTGTTCTACGGGTACATGACCGATCTCCAGCAGGTGCTCGACTCCGGCCAGGCGATGGACATCACCGAGCACGCCACCGCCGAGACGGTCCCGACCTGGGACAGCGTCGACCCGGCGCTCAAGGAGGTCTTCACCGACGACGGGAAGCTCTACGCCGTCCCGGTGAAGAACTACTCGATGGGCCTGGTCTACAACAAGGTGCTGTTCCAGCAGGCCGGGCTGGACGTGAACAACCCGCCCAAGACGTGGGGCGAAGTCCGGGAGGCGGCCAAGAAGATCTCCGCGCTGGGCGGGGGGATCGCCGGGTACGCCGAGTACAGCGCTGGCAACACCGGCGGCTGGCACTTCACCGCCCTGCTCTATTCGCAGGGCGGCCAGGTGCTGACCGAGGACGGCACGAAGGCCGCCTTCAACAGCCCGCAGGGCCGCCAGGTCCTGCAGAACCTCAAGGACATGCGGTACGGCGACGACAGCATGGGCGACCGCCAGTTGCTCCAGTGGGGCGACCTGCTGACCAACGCCGGTGCGGGCAAGGTCGGCATGTTCGTCGGCGCACCCGACGCCACCCAGGCGATCGTCAGCCAGTTCCAGGGCAAGTTCGAGGACTGGGCGATGGCACCGCTGCCCGGCCAGGACGGCACGGCGCTGGGCACGCTCGGCGGCGGCGAAGGCTACTTCTTCAAGAAGGACCTCACCCCGGAGCAGGTCAGGGCCGGTCTGAAGTGGATCGCGTACCAGAAGCTGACGCCGGGCAAGGGGCAGTTCGACTACGCCCGGGCCAAGCCGCAGAACTACCCGGTCGGCCTGCCGCAGCCGCTGCTGTTCACCAACGGCAGCGACGCCCAGAAGCAGGAACTCGACCTGCGGAAGGCGAACGCGAACGTGGACACCGCGAACTTCGCCATCTTCGAGGCGAACCCGGTCCCGATCAAGGGCGAGCCGCGCAACGCACAGGCGATCTACGCGGTCCTGGACGCCGCGATGTCCGGGGTGCTCACCAACCGGAACGCCGACATCGACGCGCTGCTCAAGACGGCCGAGGACAAGGTCAACCAACTCCTCGCCGCGCAGGGCTGACCCGCACGGGTGGGGGTCGGCCAACCGGCCCCCACCCGCACCACCGCCGTACCACCCGGTCGTCCCACCCCACCAGGAGTTGCCTTGGCGATCACCGCTGCCCCGGCCGCCACCCGAGCCCCGGGGCGTACCCCCTCACCGGCCCCGGCCGGGCCGGCGCGATCGAGCCTCGGCCGCAAGGTCCGGGACAACCTCACCGGGCACGCGTTCCTGATCGGTGCGGTGCTCTGCTTCGCGGTCTTCTCCTGGTATCCGATGGTCCGCGGTGTGGTGATGAGCTTCCAGCGCACCCGGCGCGGCGAGACCACCTGGGTCGGCTGGGACAACTACCTGCGCATCCTCGACGACCCCAGCTTTTGGACGGCCTGGCAGAACACCTTCTATTTCACCGGCCTCGCGCTCGTCCTCGGGTACGCGGTGCCGTTCTTCGTGGCGATCCTGCTCAACGAGTTCCGGCACGCCCAGGGATACCTGCGGATCCTGGTCTACCTGCCGGTGATGCTGCCGCCCGCCTCGGCCCTGTTCCTGTTCAAGTTCTACGCGTACGACCCCGGCGACGCCGGTCTGTTCAACGCGATCCTCAAGGGGCTGGGCCTGCCGACCTCACAGTGGATGCAGTCCCCGGAGATGACCGTGCCCGCCATGGTCATCGCGTCCACCTGGATGAACATGGGCAGCGCGGTGCTGATCTATCTGGCCGCCCTGCAGAACATCCCGGGGGAGCTGTACGAGGCCGCCGAACTGGACGGCGCCGGGATCTGGCGACGCATCCGGCACGTCACCATCCCGCAGACCCGACTGATCCTCGCCCTGCTGGCGATGCTCCAGATCGTCGCCACCATGCAGCTCTTCATCGAGCCGCTGATCCTGGCCAACGGCGCGGGCGCGGAGGACTCGGCGACCTCGGTCGCGTACCTGATCTATCAGCACGGGTTCTTCCAGAACGACCTCAACGGTGCCGCCGCACTCGGCGTGATCATGCTCGTCGTGCTGGCCGGCTTCTCCGCCGTCTACCTGCGGCTGACCGCCAAACAGGACTAGGACACGCCATGGCACAGGACTCCGGCACCCGTACCCTCATCTCGCAGGCGCAACTCCGGCGCGGCCCCGGCCGCGCGATCTACTGGACGCTGCTCGCCGTCGTGGTCGTCGGCTTCACGCTGGTCTTCCTCGGTCCGCTCTACTGGATGGTCACCGGCGCGCTCAAGTCCGGCCAGGAGATCGCGCAGACCCCGCCGACGCTGGTCCCGCAGGACCCGCAGTGGCGCAACTACGTCGACGCGTGGCACCACCTGGCCCTGGCCAAGCTGCTGTTCAACACGTTCTACTACGCGGCCGGTGCGGTGCTGTTCCAGCTCGTCTTCGACACCGCCGCGGCGTACTCGCTGTCGAAGCTGCGGCCGGTGCTCGGCTCCGCGATCCTCGGCCTGATGCTGGTCACGCTGATGATCCCGGCGATGGTCCTGATCGTCCCGCAGTACGTGACCGTGATCGACCTGCCGATCCTGAACATCAGCCTGCTCGACTCGCCGTTCGCGATTTGGCTGCCACTGGTCGCCAACGCCTTCAACATCTTCCTGCTCAAGCGGTTCTTCGACTCGATTCCGGAGGACCTGATGTCGGCGGCCCTGGTGGACGGGGCGACGCCGCTGCGCACCCTCTGGTCGATCGTGCTGCCGATGTCCCGTCCGATCCTCGGCGTGGTCTCAATCTTCGCGGTGACCGCCGTCTGGAAGGACTTCCTCTGGCCGAAGCTGGTCATGCCCTCGCCGGAGACCCGGACGGTCAGTGTCGGCATCTACGCCTTCGCCGGCGGTACGCCGATGAACGTGGTGATCGCCGCCTCGGTGATCGCCGCGATCCCGACGGTGGTCATCTTCCTGATCTTCCAACGGAACATCATGTCCGGCCTGACCACCGGCGGACTCAAGGGCTAACCCCCCAAACGCAGAAAGCAGGTGCTCGTGTCCCCAGCAGACAGCGGTCCGTGGTGGCGAGGCGCGGTGATCTACCAGGTGTACCCCCGGAGCTTCGCCGACGGCAACGGTGACGGCATCGGCGACGTGGCCGGCATCCGATCCCGGCTGGGTCACCTCGCCGCGCTCGGTGTCGACGCGATCTGGTTCAGCCCCTGGTATCCCTCGCCGATGGCCGACGCCGGCTACGACGTGGCCGACTACCGCGACATCGACCCGGTCTTCGGCACGCTGGGTGAGGTGGAGGCGCTGATCGCCGAGGCGCACGCGGCCGGCATCCGGACCATCGTCGACGTGGTCCCGAACCACTGCTCCGACGCGCATCCCTGGTTCCGGGCCGCCCTGGCCGGCGGACCGGACGCCCCCGAGCGGGACCTGTTCTGGTTCCGCCCGGGACGAGGCCCCGACGGAGACCGACCCCCGACCGACTGGGTCGGCGAGTTCGGCGGCCCCACCTGGACCCGGACCACCGACCCGGACGGCCGCCCCGGTGACTGGTACCTGCACCTGTTCGCCCCGGAGCAGCCGGACTTCAACTGGGACCATCCCCGGGTCCGCGCCGAGTTCGAGGACGTCCTGCGGTTCTGGTTCGACCGGGGCGTGGACGGCATCCGGATCGACTCCGCCGGGCTGCTGGTCAAGGACGCCACGCTGCCCGAGGTGACGGCGGACCGGCCGCACCCGTTCCACGACCTCGACGGGGTGCACGAGATCTACCGGGACTGGCGGCGGATCGCGGACGGCTACCCGGGGGAGCGGGCGCTGATCGGGGAGGTGTGGCTGCCGGACCGGCAGCGGTTCGCCGCCTACCTGCGGCCGGACGAACTGCACGCGGCGTTCAACTTCGACTTCCTCGGCTGCGCCTGGGACGCCGCCGCGCTGCGCGAGAGCATCGACGGCACGCTGCACGCCCACGCACCCGTCGGCGCGCCGGCCACCTGGGTCCTCTCCAACCACGACGTCACCCGGCACGTCACCCGATACGGCCGGGCGGACACCACGTTCAGCTTCGCCGCCAAACGCGAGGGCGTCCCGACCGACCTGGAGTTGGGCACCCGGCGGGCCCGCGCCGCCGCGCTGTTGTCCCTGTCGCTACCCGGTGCCGCCTACGTCTATCAGGGCGAGGAGTTGGGGCTGTGGGAGGTCGAGGACATCCCGTACGAGCTGCGTCAGGACCCGATGTGGGAGCGGTCCGGGCGGGTCGACCCGGGCCGGGACGGCTGCCGCGTACCCCTGCCGTGGTCCGGTGAGTCGCCGCCGTTCGGCTTCGGTCCGGACGGTGCGCAGGCCACGCCGTGGCTGCCGCAACCGGCCGACTGGAAGGACCGCACCGCCGAGGCGCAGGCCGGTGACGACCGGTCGATGCTGGAGCTGTACCGGACCGCCATCGCCGTCCGCCGGGGCGAACCGGCGCTCGGCGACGGCCCGATGGCCTGGCTGCCCGCCCCGGACGGGGTGCTGGCGTTCCGGCGGGACCCCGGTTTCGCCTGCGTGGTGAACCTCTCCCCGGTGGCGGTGCCGCTGCCGCCGCACGCCGAGCGGCTGCTCGCCAGCGGCCCGCTCGACGACGACCTGCTGCCGCCGGACACCGCCGTCTGGCTGCGGACCGCGCCCGAATCCGCCTAGCCCCGCGCCCGGCGTCGGCGGCTTCGTCCCGCCGTCGACACCGGCCACGGGCCGACACCGACGAGGAGGTGACCGCAACACCGGCACCACCACGGGGGGACCTGGCCACCTGAGGAAAGGGAGAGCGCCGCTCATGGCCGACCACACCGTCCCGCACCACCCCCACCCACCCGGACACCGGTTCCGTACCGCGCTGGCCGCCCTCACCGGCACCGCCCTCGCCGCCGCCTGCATCTCGGTCGTCACCGTCGCCGGGACCGCGACCCCGGCGCGCGCCGCCGGGCTCAGTCCGTTCGACATCGTCGGTCGGGGCGCCACCGTCGCGTTCGTCGAGCACGAGGCCGAGAACGCCGCCCACACCGGCACCCGGATCGGCCCGGACCGCCGCTATGGCACGCTGCCGTCGGAGGCCAGCGGCCGGGAGGCGGTCACCCTCGACGCGGTCGGGGAGTACGTCGAGTTCACCCTCACCGCACCCGCGAACGCGGTGACGTTCCGCTACAGCCTGCCGGACAACGCCGCTGGCACCGGCCGGGACGCCACGATCGACCTGCGGGCCAACGGCACGCTGGTCAAGCCCGTGCCGGTGACCTCGAAGTACGGCTGGTACTACGGCGGTTACCCGTTCAACAACAACCCCGGCGACGTCAACCCGCACCACTTCTACGACGAGGCCCGGACCCTGTTCGGCACCACCTACCCGACCGGTACGAAGATCAGGCTCCAGGTCTCGTCGACCGCGCAGTCCCCGACGTTCACCATCGACCTGGCCGACTTCGAGCTGGTCGCCGCGCCGATCACCAAGCCGGCGAACGTGCTCGACGTGGTCACCGACTTCGGTGCCGACCCGACCGGCGCGACCGACTCCACCGCCCGCTTCCAGGCCGCCGTCGACGCCGGAAAGGCCCAGGGGCGTACGGTCTGGATCCCGCCGGGCACCTTCACCCTCTGGGACCACGTGGTGGTCGACGGGGTGACCCTGCGCGGGGCGGGCCCGTGGCACTCGGTGCTCGGCGGCCGGCACCCCACCGACCGCAAACGGGCCGCCGGCATCTACGGAAAGTACGTCACCGGCGGCGGATACCGGGGCGAGATCCGGCCGCACGAGGCCGGCGGACCCAGCCGCAACGTGGTGCTGCGTGACTTCGCCATCATCGGTGACATCCGGGAAAGGGTCGACGAGGACCAGGTGAACGCCATCGGCGGGGCGATGTCGGACTCGGTGGCGGACAACCTCTGGCTCCAGCACACCAAGGTCGGCGCGTGGATGGACGGGCCGATGGACAACTTCACCATCCGCAACAGCCGGATCCTGGACCAGACCGCCGACGGGGTGAACTTCCACTGGGGAGTCACCAACTCGACGGTGACCAACACCTTCGTCCGCAACACCGGCGACGACGCGCTGGCGATGTGGGCGGACACCGTGCCGAACGTGGGCAACTCGTTCGCCCGCAACACCATCGGCGTGACCGTCCTCGCCAACCACCTGGTCACGTACGGCGGCCGGGACATCCGGATCACCGACAACGTGACCGCCGACTCGGTCACCAACGGTGGTGGCATCCACGTGGCCAACCGGTACACCGGAGTGCAGGGGCCGACCGCCGTGGCCGGCACGATCACCGTGGCGCGCAACACCCTGATCCGGAACGGCAACTCCGACTACAACTGGCGGTTCGGGGTCGGCGCGATCTGGTTCTCCGCGTTGAACGAGCCGCTCCAGGGCGCGTCGATCCAGGTCAGCGACACCGACATCCTGGACAGCTCGTACGCGGCGCTGCACTGGATCGAGGGCGCCAGCAGCGGCATCAGCTTCAGCAACGTCCGCATCGACGGCACCGGCACGTACGCGCTCCAGGTGCAGGCACCGAGCCAGGTCTCCTTCACCAACGTACGCGCCACCGGTGTCGCCCAGCCCAACCCGATCCACAACTGTGTGGGCAGCGGCTTCCAGATCACCCAGGGCGCCGGCAACTCCGGTTGGTACACCGCCAACCCGTACTGCGGTCCGTGGCCGGAGCCGCAGTGGGGTGGCGGCCCGACGAGCCCCCCGCCCACCACGCCGCCGCCGACCCCGCCGCCGACCACGACCCCGCCGCCTTCCGGCGGGAACCTGGCCCAGGGACGGCCGGTCGTCGCGTCCAGCCACAACCAGACCTACCAGGCGGGCAACGCGGTGGACGGCAACGCGGGCACGTACTGGGAGAGCGTCAACTACGCCTTCCCGCAGACGCTCACCGTCGACCTCGGGACCGCCCGTCGGGTGGGTCGGGTGGTGCTCAAGCTGCCGCCGTCGTCGGCCTGGCAGACGCGTACCCAGACGGTGTCGGTGCTCGGCTCGACCGACGGCACCACCTGGACCACGCTCGCCGCCTCGGCGGGCCGCACCTTCGACCCGGCCACCGGCAACACGGTGTCGATCGGCCTGTCCACCGGTGACCGCCGGTTCGTGCGGCTCAGCGTCACCGGCAACACCGGCTGGCCGGCGGCGCAGATCGCCGAGTTCGAGGTCCACGCCACCTGACCCGTGGGCGGGCCCCGCACGCCGAAGCGGGGACCCGCCCACGCCGCAAGAGCGCCACCCGGTAACGCCTCTCCACATCCCCGGAAGAAGGTGTCGATCCGCCATGTCCAGATTCCGTACCCGGCTGACCGCCGTGCTCGTCGCGGTCGGTCTCGTCCTCACCGCCGCGCCCGCCCCACCCGCCGCCGCAGCCGGTGGGCCCAACCTGGCCGCCGGTCGCGCGGCCACCGCCAGCAGCGTCAACGGCTCGTTCGTCGCGGCCAACGTCACCGACGGCAACGCCGGCACCTACTGGGAGAGCAGTGGCGCCCTCCCGCAGTGGGTGCAGGTCGACCTCGGCTCCGCCCACTCCGTCGACCAGGTCAAGCTGAAGCTGCCGACCGGCTGGGAGGCCCGCACCCAGACGCTGTCGGTGCAGGTCAGCACCACCGGCAGCGCCTTCGCCACGATCGTCGGTTCGGCGGGCCGTGCCTTCAGCCCGGCCGGCGGCAACACCGTCACCCTCGACTTCCCGGCCACCAGCACCCGGTACGTGCGAATCGCGATCACCGCGAACAGCGGCTGGCCCGCCGCGCAGCTTGCCGAGTTGGAGGTGTACGGCGCGGTCGCGTCGTCGGCCAACCTGGCGGCCGGTCGGAGCATGTCCGCCAGCGGCCACGCCGACGTCTACGTCGCCGCCAACGCCAACGACGGCAACCAGGCCAGCTACTGGGAGAGCCCGAACAACGTCTTCCCGCAGTGGATCCAGGTGGACCTGGGCGCCACGGTCACCGTCGACCGGCTGGTGCTCAAGCTGCCCGCCGGCTGGGGGGCGCGTACCCAGACGGTGACCGTGCAGGGCAGCACCACCGGCACGAGCTTCACCACCCTGGTCGCCTCCGCCGGGTACGCCTTCAACCCGGCGGCCAACAACACGGTGACCGTCACCGTCGGCTCGGCCGCGACCCGCTACGTCCGGCTGCTGGTCACCGCGAACACCGGCTGGTCGGCGGGACAACTGGCCGAGCTGGAGGTGTACGGCCCGGCCACCGGCGACAACCAACCGCCGTCCGCGCCGACGAACCTGGCGTTCACCCAGCCGGGGGGTGGGCAGGTGCGGTTGACGTGGTCGGCGTCGACGGACAACGTCGGGGTGACCGGGTACGACGTGTATGCCAACGGTGCGCTGCGGGCGAGTGTGTCGGGTACGACGCTGGCGTACACGGACACGCAGTCGGCGGGTGCGACGGTGTCGTACTTCGTGCGGGCGAAGGACGCGGCGGGCAACGTCTCCGCGAACAGCAACACCGTCACCCGCACCGGCAGCTCCGGCGACACCCAACCGCCGTCCGCGCCGACGAACCTGGCGTTCACCCAGCCGGGGGGTGGGCAGGTGCGGTTGACGTGGTCGGCGTCGACGGACAACGTCGGGGT
>NZ_JBVHKD010000001.1:381480-761630 GCF_055559695.1 Micromonospora sp. NPDC023869 | reverse complement strand
GGTGACCGGGTACGACGTGTATGCCAACGGTGCGCTGCGGGCGAGTGTGTCGGGTACGACGCTGGCGTACACGGACACGCAGTCGGCGGGTGCCACGGTGTCGTACTTCGTGCGGGCGAAGGACGCGGCGGGCAACGTCTCCGCGAACAGCAACACCGTCACCCGCACCGGCAGCACGCCCGGCGGCACCGACCTGGCCGCCGGCAAGCCGGCCACCGCCTCGTCGATGGTGCACGTCTTCGCCGCGGCCAACGCCGTCGACGGCGACGTCACCACCTACTGGGAGGGCGCGCCGGGCGCGTACCCGAGCACGCTGACGGTCGCGCTCGGCGCCAACGCCAGCGTCAGCGCGATCGTGGTGAAACTGAACCCGGACCCGGCGTGGGGTCCGCGTACCCAGACCTTCTCGGTGCTCGGCCGCGAGCAGTCCGCCACCGGCTTCAGCACGCTGGTCGGCTCGGCGAACTACTCGTTCAGCCCGGCGGGCAGCAACACGGTCACCATCCCGGTCTCGGCGACCGCCGCCGACGTGCGGCTCTCCTTCACCGCCAACACCGGGTCGTCCAACGCGCAGGTCGCCGAACTCCAGGTGATCGGCACCCCGGCACCGAACCCGGACCTCACCGTCACCTCGGTGACCTCCGCCCCGGCCAACCCGGTGGAGACCGACCAGCTCACACTCACCACCACCGTCCGCAACGCGGGCGCCCTGGCCTCCGTCGCGACCACGGTCGACTTCGCCCTGGACGGGACGAAGGTGGGCCAGGCGGCCGTCGGCGCGCTCGCCGCCGGTGCGTCGACGAACGTGTCGACCACCGTCGCGGCCCGGAACGCGGGCAGTTACCAGCTCAGCGCCACGGTCGACCCGGCGAACACGGTGATCGAGCAGAACGAGGGCAACAACGCGTACACCAACCCGACCCGGCTGACGGTCAGCCCGGTGGCCAGCTCCGACCTGGTCGCCTCGGCGGTCACCTGGTCACCGGGTACGCCGAGCGCGGGCGCCACCGTCCGCTTCACGGTGACCCTGCGCAACCAGGGCACCATCGCCTCGGCGAGCGGGTCGCACGGCATCACGCTGACCGTGCTCAACGACGCCGGCACGGTGGTGCGGACGCTCACCGGATCGACGGGTGGCGGCCTCGGCGCGGGCGCCACGGCGAGCCCGGTCGATCTGGGCACCTGGACGGCGGCCAACGGCCGGTACACCGTCCGGGTAGTGATCGCTGCCGACGCCAACGAACTGCCGGTGAAGCGGGCCAACAACACCAGCGAGCGTCCGCTGTTCGTGGGACGCGGCGCCAACCTGCCGTACGACCACTACGAGGCCGAGGAGGGCTCGGTCGGCGGCGGCGCCCAGGTCATCGGGCCGAACCGGACCATCGGTGACCTGGCCGGCGAGGCGTCCGGCCGCCGGGCGGTGACCCTTAACACCACCGGCGCGTACGTCGAGTGGACCACCAAGGCACCGGCCAACGCCCTGGTCACCCGCTTCTCCATTCCGGACGCCCCGAACGGCGGCGGGATCACCTCGACGCTGAACATCTATGTCAACGGGGTGCTGCACAAGCCGATCAGCCTCACCTCGAAGCACATCTGGCTGTACGGCGCCGAGGCCAGCCCGAGCGACTCGCCGAGCGCCGGGCCGCCCCGGCACCTCTACGACGAGGCGAACGTGCTGCTCAACTCCACCATCCCGGCCGGCAGCCGGATCCGGTTGCAGAAGGACCCGGCGAACACCACCACGTACGCCGTCGACTTCGTCGACCTGGAGCAGGTGACACCCCGGGAGAACCCGGACCCGGCGCGTTACCGGGTGCCCAACGGGTTCAGCCACGCCGACGTGCAGAGCGCGTTGGACGCGGTCCGGATGGACGCCACCGGCAACCTGGTCGGTGTCTACCTGCCTGCCGGCACGTACGAGACCGCGCAGAAGTTCCAGGTGTACGGCAAGGCGGTGAAGGTCGTCGGCGCCGGCATGTGGTTCACCCGGTTCCAGACGCCGTCGTCGCAGCAGAACACCGACGCCGGGTTCCGGGTGGAGCCGAGCGCCAGCGGGTCGACCTTCTCCCACCTGGCGTTCTTCGGCAACTACACGGTCCGGCAGGACGGGCCGGGCAAGGTCTGGGGCGAACTCAAGGACGTCGACGACCTCACCCTGGACAACGTCTGGGTCGAGCACACGGTCTGCGCGTACTGGGGAGTGAGCGTCAGCGGCCTGAAGATCACCGACAGCCGGTTCCGGAACACCTTCGCCGACGCGGTGAACCTGACCAACGGCAGCACCGACAACCTGGTCAGCAACTCGGAGGGCCGCTCCAACGGCGACGACGCCTTCGCGCTGTTCTCCGCGACCGACCAGGGGGCGTCGACCGGCAACCACGGCAACGTGTTCGAGAACCTGACCGCCACGTTGACCTGGCGGGCGGCCGGGATCGCCGTGTACGGCGGCTACGACAACGTGTTCCGCAACCTCTACATCGCGGACATGCTGACGTACTCGGGCATCACTATCAGTTCGCTGGACTTCGGATATCCGTTCGTCGGATTCGGGTCCAGCCCACCGACCCGGTTCGAGAACATTTCGTTGGTCCGGGCCGGTGGCCATTTCTGGGGCGCGCAGACCTTCCCGGCGATCTGGGTGTTCTCCGCGTCCAAGGAGTTCCGGGGCATCCGCGTCAGTGACGTGGACATCGTGGACCCGACCTATTCGGGAATCATGTTCCAGACCAAGTACACGGGCAGCCAACCGGAGAACCCGATCACCGACACGATCTTCACCAACGTGTCGATCAGCGGTGCCCGGCGCAGCGGTGACGCCTTCGACGCCAAGTCGGGCTTCGGGATCTGGGTCAACGAGATGCCCGAGGCGGGTCAGGGCCCGGCGGTCGGCTCGGTCACCTTCACCAACCTACGGCTGAGCGACAACTGGCAGGACATCCGCAACACCACGTCCACCTTCACCATCAACCGCAACTGACCCACCCGCTCGTCGTCGATCATGGAGTTGTGGTGTAGATGAATGCCCATAGAAGGGTCAGAACCACCACCACAACTCCATGATCGCTGGGGTGGAGGGCGGGGGCGGGAGGGCCTGCTACGCGGTCGCCGACGATTCGTCCCGGACGACCGGTTTGCGACCGCGTACGGCGGGAAGTCGGTACGGGTGCGAGCGTTGTTGACGAAGATCGAGCAAGCGTCCGGGCTGGACCGGTTCGGTGACCGGTTGCAGCGAGCGGTGCAGGGCACCCTGCGCGGACAGCGGGTCCGGGACCTGCTGCACGGGGTGTGGCTGGGTCATCCGCTGCATCCGGCGATGGTGCAGGTGCCGGTCGGCTCGTGGATGAGCGCGGCCGTCCTGGACCTGATGCCCGGTCAGCGGCGGGCGGCTACCGCGCTCACCACGATCGGCACGGTGAGCGCGTTGCCGGCGGCCGTCGCCGGGCTCAACGACTGGGCGGCGCTCTCCCGTGACCAGCGTCGGGTCGGCCTGGTGCACGCCGCGTCGAACACCGTCGCGCTGGTCCTCTACTCCGGCTCGGTGGCCGCGCGGTTCTCCGGTCGTCACCAGCTCGGTCGTACGCTCGGCTGGCTCGGGCTCAGCGCGGCCGGAGCCGGCGCGTACCTGGGGGGACATCTGGCGTACAAGCAGGGTGCCCAGGTGAACGTGAGCGTCTCCGACCTGCACCTGATCAGCGACGGCTGGCACTCGGTAGCGGAGATGGCCACGCTGCCGCAGCGGCAACTGGTGACCCGCAAGGTGGACGACGTCTCGGTGATCCTCTATCGGCACGGCGAGGACGTCACCGTGATGCTGGAACGCTGCCCGCACCAGAGCGGCCCGCTCGGCGAGGGCGAGGTCACCGAGATCGACGGCCACGCCTGCGTGGTGTGCCCGTGGCACGGCAGCACCTTCCGCCTCAACGGCGGTGAGGTGGTGCACGGCCCGTCCGGCAACGACCAGCAGACCCTGCCGACCCGGGTGGTCGAGGGACGGGTGGAGGCCCGGCTGCCGTGAGGCGGGCCCGACCGGCGACGGTCGGTCCGCACCGGCCGGACCGCCCAGGGCGGTAGGCCCGTCAGTCCTTGCGGTGGCGGCCGACCGGCAGCTCACCGGGCGGACCGCTCCGGACCGGCTGCCGGACGGCGGCGACGGGCACCGGGCGACGCCGCAGGCCCAGCACCGCACCGATCTGCGCCCCGACGATACTGGCCACGGCGAGCACGGCGGAGATGGCGAGCGGACGGTTCACCCGGTCCGGTTCACCGGCCCGCGCCGCACCCACCGTCACCACCGGCGGGTGCCCCTCCGGTGCCTCGTCGTGCGGTGCCGGTCGCCCCTGCCCAGTGGCGGCGGGAGGCGGCGGCGTGGGCGCGGCGGACTCCGGCTGCTCCGCGTCCGGCGTCGACGGCGTCGGTGTCGATGGCGTCGGCTTCGACGGTGTCGGACGCGACTGCTCGGGCGCGGGACGGGCCTGCGCACCGACCAGCCGGCCGGTGGCGTGCGGCCGGGCACCCTGGTCGTCCGCGTCGGTCGGCAGCGTGATCAGTTGGCCGGGGCGGATCCGGTCCGGGTCCCGCAGGTTGTTGAGCGCGGCCAGCTTCCGATAGTCCTCGAAGTCGTCCAGGTAGCGGTCGGCGACCTTGCCGAGGTAGTCGCCCTTCGCCACCTTGTAGACCGGCGCGTCGGCCGTTGTGCGTTCCGTTCGAGACGTCACCGTCTCGAACGCCGTCGCCGGACCGGCAAGCGTCGCCGGTGCGGCGAACGACGCGGTGGCGGCCGGCGCGGAGTAGGCGGGGGCGGTGTACGCCGTGGTGGCGGCGGTTGCCGCCGGGCTGGCAGCGATGATCAACGCGACCGAGCCGACCAGGGCCGCTGCCGCCCGCTGCTGCCGACCCATCCCGGGCAGTCGGGGTGCCGGGCGGCGCAGCGACTGCGCGCCCAACTCCACGAGCACCGATAGCGCGAAGGTGGCCCAACCGAACCAGCCGACGATCGCCAGCGCCCGCAGGAAGACCTGCCCGTCGTCCCGGCTGGTCAGCGTGGTGCCGATCTCCGCGAGTGTGGGCACGTGGTCCGGCAGTGGGTTGCCGGCGAACGCCAGCAACGCGATCGGACCGCCGACCAGCAGGCCGATCAGCACCAGCAGTGCGCCGAATCCGGTCAGCACCCGACCGACCCGCCGTACGGCGGTGCCACCCGATGCGGCCATGGCTACCTTCCTTCCCTAGGGAGCCCCGGTCAGCGCCCGCGCGGTCGCCTCACCGGAGACGGTGACGGTGTTGGAGAAGCCGAAGAGGCCGAGCATGGCCCGGCGGTAGGTGACGGACACCCGTACCCGGATGACGGTCTCGCCGTCGACCACCGGAAAGGTCACGGTGTGGCCGGCGGCCCCGGCGGCGGCGAGGTAGTCCGCGACGGCCGCCCGGGCCTCGGTCTGGTCGATGCGTTTCGGTCCGCCCTCGATGGCGGTCACCCGGTCGATGGCCTGGCCACCGGTCCGGGCCGCCTCGGCCGCCAGGTTCTCGGCGCGTTGCAGCGTGCGGAGTTGACCAGCGCCGTCGAACGCCATGCCGATGATGCCGAGTACGCCGATCATCGCCACGGCGAGGAAGATGCTCACTCGCCCGGCGTCGCCCCTCGCGGCCGTCATCCCCGGCTCCGGTAGCGGTCCAGCGGCGAGGTGAACGAGGCGGTGACCCGATTCCCGCTCGGCATCCTCAGGGCGGAGATCCTGATGTCCTGGTAGGAAACAGTGCAGGCGATCTGCACGGTGACCGTGGCGTCCTGCCCGACGGAGCTGCTGAAGGCCTGACCGAAGGTGGTGGACCGTCCGTCGACCGATCCGCTGAAGGTCACCTGCGGCTCGCCGGAGCAGGACAACCCCCGCCAGTCGAGCTGGCTGCGGACCGCGTCGAGAGCCTCGGTGCGAGCGGTGCGGGCGTCGCGGGAGATGGAGGCTGCGCGGGCGGCGTCGTGTGCCGCCGCCTCCAGTGCCTCGCTGGCCACCGCGGTACGCCCGGCGACTCCGGCCAGCACCATCATGGCCAGGAACGCGGGCGCCAGGACGGCCACTTCGATCGACACCGAGCCCCGGCTCATGGTGCGGTCCATCGTTCCGCCGTCCCGTGTGCGGTTTGTCGAATGGGGAAGCTGACGCCCGGCACCACCGACAGAGAGCGGCCGGTCACCGTGCACGTCACGTCGGTGGCCGAGGCGACGCAGCTCGGCCCGGGGTCGTCCCAGTCGACCAGCCAGTCACCGGCCTGGGTGAGGAAGCGCGCGGCGCGTTCCTCGCCGGCGCCGGCCGGAGCCTGGTGAAGCCGCTGTGCGTTGACTCCGCTCTGTGCCGCGTTGAGCGCGGTGGACCTGGCGACGAAGACGGCGGCGACCTGGATCGAGCCGAACAGCAGGATCAGGATTGCCGGCAGTACCACTGCCAGTTCCACCGGGTTGCCGCCGCGCTCGCCGTCACCGGGCAGCCGACGGTGTCGGATGGCCGTGACCATCCGACACCCGGCGTAGCGGCGGCGGCGCATCGTCATGGCGCTGGCGGTCCGGGGATGCGACCCATCCAGTTGTTGGCGGCGGTCAGAGCCGCTGCCGTGACCGCCAACGCCACGGTCACCAGGCCGAAGATGATCACGGCGGTCGGTACCGGGCTGTCGCCCCGGTCGCCCCGCAGGTGCACCAGCCGCGCTCGCAGCGCGGTCTGTACGTGGGTCAGCCGCACGCCCAGCGCGGCGTTCAGTTCGGTGAGGACGGACATCGGGACTCCTTCGGTCGAGGTCGTGTGTCAGAGGCGGGCGAGGAACGGATAGATGGCGAAGCCGAGCAGGACGAAAACCAGCAGCGCGCCGGGAATGTCGAGTCGGCTGGTCACCCCCTCGGCCCGGGCCAGGTTGTCGGTGCGGATCTGGTCGCGCAGCGAGTCGGCGCGGCTGCGCAAGGTCTCGTGCACCTGGGCGCCCTCGCTGCCGGACGAGCGCATGATCGCGCCGACGTCGCCCAGCTCCGGGATGCCGATCCGGTCGGAGAGGTCGCGGAGTTCGTCCCACGGCGAGTGCATCTGCATCTGGGCCATCCGTAGTGCCTCGGAGATCCGGTCGAAGACCCAGCCCTCGCAGATGGCGGCGGCCCGCTCCAACGACTGCACCGGGCCGTGCGCGGCGGAGAGCTGCAACGCGACCAGGTCCAGATAGGTGCAGACCGCCTGCCGGAACTCGTCCCGGGCCGTCTCGGCGCGGGCGATCAGCGACCGGTGCGCGACCAGCGCGCAGAGCACTGCCAGACCGATGCTGCCCAGCACCGGCACGGTCAGCGGCAGCGAGACGCCCACGGCGAACAGCGTGAAGCCGAGCAGGGCCGGTGCGGCGAGCCCGATCAACGCGGACAGCAGGAGGGAGAGGGCGTACTGCTCGGGAGTGCGGTCGAGCAGGGCCAGTTGCCGGTGCGGCGGACGCAGCCAGCGGGCCAGCCCGGTCAGCCAGTCCAGCCGGCGGTCGGCCGGGGCGAGCCGGGCCGTCCCCGGCGGCTGGTGCAGCCGACGCAGCGCCGGACCGAGCGCCGGGGTCGCCGGGACCAGTTCGCGCACGATCAGGAAGACGCCCAGCCCGACCACGGCACCGCTGAGCACCGCGATGGTGAGGTGCAGGTTCACGCCACCACCTCCCGGGGGTCGGGGGCGGGCAGGAAGCGGGCCGGTCGCGGCGGCTGGCTCATCGACCGCACCCAGGCCAGCAGGCCGACGAAGGCGGCACCGAGCACCGCCATGACCACCTGGCCGAACGGAGTGTCGTACGGCTGCACGTACTCGCGGTTGAGCAGCCCGTACCCGATGGTGGCCAGGGTCATCCCGGTCAGGAAGCGGACCGCGAACCGGGGTTGGGTGCGCTTGGCCTCGATCTCGCGTCGGGTGGCGACCTCGGCGGACGCCGCCGCGGCGATCGAGCCGAGCACGTCGCCGAGGCGTTCGCCCCGGTCGGTCAGGTGCAGGATGAGCGCCGCCACCACCTGGTCGCAGACCGGGTCACCGATCTCGTCGGCGAACGCCAGCAGGGCGGAACGGGCCAGCCAACCGGCCTGGAGCCGGGCGGCGAGCAGGCGTACCTCCTCCTGGATCTCCTCCGGCGCGGTGCCGACGGTGCCGATGATCGCCTGTTGGAGACCCTGCCCGGTGGAGGAGACGTCCTTGAGTCGACGGGTCCACTCGCCGACCGCCTCGATCCGGGCGATCGCCCGCCGTTCCGCCCGGCCCACCGAGAACAGCCAGGGCGTGCCGGGTACCGCCACCGCGACCAGCAACCCGACCACCGGCAGCCCGGTCACCAGGAAGGCCAGCGCGCCCGCGACCACCGCGCCGATCAGCAACGCCTGGTGGGTCTGCTGTTCGCGCACGGTGCCGGAGCCGCGCCACAGCCGACTGAGCCCCGGACCTGCGCCGGGTGCTGGACCGGGCGGGCGGCGGGTGCCGACCAGCGCGACGACCGTGAGCACCAGCCCGGCCACGCAGGCCGCCCCGGAGACCACCGCGATGAGTTGGATGTTGTCGAGCACGGTCACCGCCGCCCGAGTCGGGTCTGCTTGGGGCGTCGCCACGCGCCCTGGCCCGCTTCGATCCAGCGGCTCAGCAGCCGGGCGTCGTAGCCCACCCGCAGCAGTTGGTCGCGGATCCGTTCCGGCAGGTGCCGGGGGACGGCCCGACCGTCCGGGCCGGGCCCGAACACCTGGGTGGTGGTGATGCGGCTGGCCTCGCCGACGCCGAGGACCTCCTCGACGTGCGAGACGAACCGGTGCTTGCGGCCACCGATCCCGGTCTCGTCCTCCACGTTGACATAGACGATCAGGTCGAGGGCGTTGCCCGCCATCCGGCGGGCCTGGTCGACGGTCATCTCCCGGCCGTGCGCCAGCGCCAACTCGATGATCCGTTCGCTCACCCCGCTGGGGGTACGCGCGTGGATCGTGCACATCGACCCCCGGCTGGTGGTCATCGCCTGGAGCATCGGCACGATCTCCCGGGACCGCACCTCGCCGACGATGATCCGCAGCACGCCCATCCGCAGCGAGACCGGGATCAGGTCGGCGATGCTCACCTCACCGGCCGGGCGGCCGTCCGGCCCGCGTTCGCCGTGCCCCTCCCGCGCCTCGAAGCTCATCACCGCCCGGTGCCGCGCGCCGCGCCGAGCAGGCAGCAGCTCCCGGCTCTCCTCCAGCAGCACGTACGGCTCGTCCGGCGGGATCTCGCTCATCAGCGCCCGGATGACGGTGGTCTTACCGGCGCCGGCCAGCCCGGCGACCATGATGTTCAGCCCGGCGCGCATCGACGCGCGGAGGAAGTCCCGCAGCAGCGGGTCGACCATCTCGTCCAGGTCGCCCCGCGCCCCGGCCAGGTCGTCCAGGGTCACGTCGAGCGTGTTGTGCTTGCGGATCACCGCGTACGGGCGGTGGCTGACCAGGAACACGGCGGCCAACCGGCTGCCGTCGGGCAGTTGCAGGTCCAGGGTGGGCTTCGAGGTGGAGAGCGATCGCTCGGTGGCGCCGGCCCGGCGGGCGGCTGCCTGGAGGATCTCCACCAGCTCGTCGTCGCTGTCCGCGATCGGGTCGGCCCAGTCCACACCGCCGCCGTGTCGGGTGATGCGCACCTGGTCGCAGCCGAGGATGTGCACCTCCTCGATGCTGTCGTCGACGAGCAGCGTCTGGAGCCGACCGAGACCGGCCAGCTCGGCGGTGACCTGGTCGAGCAGCAGCCGCTCCTCGCCCGCGGCCATCGGCGTACCGGCCCGGCGCACCGAGTCGGCGTACTCGGCGACCAGTTCGACCGCGAGCCGGGCCCGCTCGGTGTCCTCCTCGTCGACGGTGAACTCCCGGCCGCGCTGCCAGCGGGTGAGCCGCTCGCTCAACTCCCGGCGCAGCTCGCGGACGATCTGGAAGTCCACCCGGGGCCGGGGCGGCGGTTCGGGTGCCGTCGGCGCGACGGGGACCGGCATCGGGGGATGGTGCCGCCCGTTGACCGGTGGCAGCGGCGGCGCGGTCGAGGTCGCGCCGGGTGGCAACCGGCGGGGGTCCGACGAGACCGGCTCAAACCGCATCCGGCACCCCCTGGGTCACCGGCCAGGCCAGTCGGGCCCGTCGCCGTTCCAGCAGCGCGCCGACCGGTACCTCCAGGCCACGGGCCGCGCGCAGCAGCGGTCGGGACGCCCGGACGGTGCCGCCCAGGCTGAGCACCTCGGCGGTACGCGGATCGTGCGGCAACCGGGCGATGACCGGTGTGTGCAACGCCTTGCTGACCTCGGTCTTGCCGTGGCCGCCGCCGACCAGCAGCAGCCGGAGCGTGCCGGGCTGCACCCGGTGCTCGGCGAAGTCCCGTTCGATGGTCTGGATCATGGCGCGGGTGCCGGAGAGGTCGGGCAGTTGTGCCCGGCTCACCACCAGCACCACCGACGCGGCACGCAGCAGCGGCCACGGCGTGCCGACCACGTGCAGCCGTCCACAGTCGACGAGCACGTCGTACGGCGGGTCGCCGTGCTCCAGCCCGCCGAAGTAGTCGGCGAACCGCTGCCAGAGCGGGATGACGCTGCCCGCCTGGGCAGGGTCGACGACGCCGGGCAGCAGCAGCCGCTCGCGCCGGGGCGCGTCCAGGTCAACCAGTTGCGACCAGAACGTCGACTCCAGGCTGCCGTCGCGCAGCTCGCCGACGGCCAGCTCGCCGATGCCCCGGGGGCCGTCGAGCGCACCGCCGAGGTAACCGGCGAGCACCGAGCCGCCGGCCGGGTCGCACTCGGCGAGCACCAGCCGTCGATGCCAGCTCAACGCGCAGGCCAACGCCGTGGTGGTCACCCCCGGCGAGCCCTTGGCCGAGACCAGCGCGATGATCGCCATACTCAGGCCGCCTTGGTCAGCACGACCGCGATCCGGTCCTGGGCGGCCAGCGCCACCACGGCCGGTACGTCCCGAACGGCCAGGGCCAGATAGACCACGACCTCGTCGCGGCCCTCGGTGCTGACCGCGTCGGTGACAGTCGCGGTGAACCGGGTGGCGCTCGACGAGCCACCGCCGCTGCTGTTGCCGTCGTTGTTCGGGGTGCTCACCAGCAGGACCTGGTCGCCGGGGCGGAGCTTCGGTGCGGGGACCTGGGCCGCGCGCAGCCCGAGGGCGAGCTGCTGCTGACCGGGGCCGAGCAGCGGGTCGTCGGTGAGCTGGGCCATGGTCAGCAGCGTCCCCGGGGCGAGCGAGACGGCTGCCCGCATCCCGATCACCTCGGCGAGCCGGCCGGACGGCACCGGGTCGAGTCCCTGCCCGCCGGCCACCTGCACGGCCACCAGGTCGTCCGCGCCGATCACACTGCCCACCTCGACGGTCTGCGCCACCGCCAGGTAGCTGCCGGTGGCGCGGACCGAGGTGATCGCGAACGCCGAGCCCAGGCCGCCGAGGGCGATCAGCAGGACGGCCAGGCCGAGCAGGCCGGGGCGTACCCGGCGCTGCCGGACGACCCGGGGTGGGGCGACCGGCGCGTCCACCGAAGGGTTGCCGTTGCGGGTCGCCACGCTCATCGGGTCACCACCTGAAGCTCGTTGATCTGGATCTCGACCACTCCGGTGGTGCGGGTGACGCCGGGGATGGTGCCGCTCCGGTCGCCGCCCTCCCACGTCACGTCCCAGTGCGTCGTCGCCTGCACCTCGTACGTGTCGGCTCTCGGGTAGCCGCTGTGGTAGCCGCAGTCCGGAGACCTCTGGCCGGCGTGCCGGCCGTTCCGGTCGTACGCGGTGCCCGGGCCGTCGCAGGTGATCTTGACATCGTTGCCCATGTCCCAGACGACCTCTTTGACCACGGCGCGGATACTGACCGTCAGGCCCCGGTCCGAGGCGGAGGCGGTCAGCGGGCCGAACTGGTTGGGGCCGCGTTCCGCCCACATCCAGACCGGCAGGCCGACCAGGCCGGGCCCGATGCTCTTCCTTGGGGCGACCCTGGCCCGGGGAGCGACGAGGCTGATCGAGGCGAAGGCCCGACGGGCCAACTCCTCCGGGTCCGGCGGGGCCCCGAAGCCCGGTGGTGCCTCGGGCAGTTGGACGACCTCCACCGAGCCGAGATCGCCGCCGTTGCAGGTGCGTGTGTACCACCGGTGACCCTCTTTGGCCTCCGGCTGTGGCTCGCGGAGCTTGTAGTAGCAGCCGTCGTTGCTGTTGAACCAGCCCAACGCCTCGCTGTAGCAGGGGATCGTGCGTCCGTTCCACTGGCAGACGCCACTGCCGCCGCCCCCGTTGTCACCGCCGTTGTTGCCGCCGCCGTTGTTGCCACCGTTGCCGGGGGTGCCGGGGTCGTCGTCCCAGACGTTGCAGTTCGGCTGGGCGGGTGGGCACTCGGCGCCGGGGTCGGCGTGTGCCGGCACCGCCGGTCCGGTGGTCAGCAGCAGGGCCAGGGCGCTGCCGAGCAGCGCGCGGCGGACCAGCCGGCGAGCGGGACGTGATCGCCCGGTGTCGTCCACGCGCCGAATGGCTCGCGTCGCGCCCGCGGTCAGCACGGCTGGTCCCGGTGGGCGGCGCCGGTGCTGATCAGCCAGCGACCGTCGGGGTAGCGCATGGCGGTGGCGGTGGCCAGGTGTCGGGAGCCCCGGGTGCCGGGCACGGTCTTCTTCTCGTCGGAGCGGTAGACCAGCCGGTAGCCGGTGGCGTCGAGGCAGTCCTGGATCTCCACCGTGGGCGGTGAGGCGTCCAGGTTGACCGAGGTCACGGCGGGGTCGGAGCGGATCGTGCCGACGCTGACGGCACCGTTGTCGCGGGCCTTGACCAGGCTGAGCCGGACCCGGGTCAGCAGTGGGTCACCGAGGAAGCGGGTCAACTCCGGATGTTGCGGGTCGCTGTGGCGGCTCGCCGTGCGGGAGGCGGTGAGATAACCGGCGTACGCCGCCAGCGCCGCCTTTTCGGCGGCCTTCTCCTCGGCGACCCGCTGCGTGTCGGTCGGTGTCCCGCGTCGTTCGGCGGCTGTCGTGGTGGTCGTTTCCTGAGCGCCGCCGCAGGCGGTGGTCGTGCCGACCGCCGCCACCGCGACCAGTCCGGCCGTCCAGCGGCTGAGCTGCCGTGCTCGCACCTTCGTGCCCTCCTCGGTGCTGATCCGGCGACCGCCGTCGCCGGCGTTTCCCAGGCGTGCGGTAGTGCGACCGGAGGGGCGTTCCCCGGTCCTGCCCGAATCGCAGCCGCATTTACCTGTTTAGATCTCTAGAAATGCACTGCCTGGCTGGTGATGCCCCCGTGAACATGGTTGCGCCACGTCCAAGGGGCGAGCATAAGCTGATGCCGGCCGATGCAACAGAGGCAATTCAACCGAACACGCTGGGTCATGAATGGTGGTGGTGTCGGGTGGTTACCGGTAGGTTGCGGGCGTCGGTCGCGGCGCTCGGAGCGTCGGGCGGGCGCGTACGGTCGGTCGTGCCGAACCGTCGTTCGTGGAGCGGTCAATCAGCCGTTCGTCATGTGACGGGAAATGGCATGTGGTCCGATCTGTCCCCGGTCATATCGGGCTTGAGTTCGCGCCAATTGCATTCCATGGGAATTGCATCAGTCTCTCCGGCGCGTTTCGGCCGGCACTGCGCGAGTGCCGGAGGAGCCCCGGCCCGACGTTCGTTCCACCACGCGCACCGAGCGGACACACTACGGTCCGTGGTGGGGTCGACTGCGGAGTCTGCCGCATGAGCCGGCGCGACCCGAGCCCGCCGCTGCGCCAGCGGGCACCGGCCGAGCACCCACCGCCGCCGGACGCCCCCGCCACCCGCCGGCCGGGTCGGCGCGCCCCGGCCATGCTGGCGATCACCCCGCTGATGCGGTACGCGATCGCGCGGTTCGCCGTACCCGCCGAGGTCGACAACCGCTCCGGCTGCGACGCCTGCGGCGCTCCGATCAGCCTGGACCGGCCGTGGCCTGCGCTCGGGCCGACCGCCCGCTGCGACGCCTGCGGCGCTCGGGTCGGCGCGCCACCGGGCAGCGTCGAGCTGGTCGCTGTGGCCGTCCTCGCCGGGCTGCTGCTGACCCGCCCGCCGGTCGCCGAGTTCGCCGCTGCCGCGTGGTGGCTGGCCTTCGCGATTCCCCTGGTCTTCGTCGACCTCGCGGTACACCGGCTGCCGGACCGGCTCACCTGGCCGGCCGCCGCCGGAACCTGGCTGCTGCTCGGCGTCGCCGCGCTGACCGGTGCCGGGGTCGCACCCTGGGGGCGGGCCACCGCCGCCGGGCTCGGGCTGGCCCTCTTCTTCGCGGTCACCACGCTGCTGCTCGGTGCGCGCGGGTTCGGCATCGGGGACGCCAAGCTCGCGCTCAGCGCGGGCGCGTTGCTCGGCTGGTACGGCTGGAGCCTGCTCGTGACGGGGCTGCTGCTCGCGCTGGTCCTCTCCGGTCTGGTGGCGCTGGTCCTGCTGGTCACCGGCCGGGCCCGCTGGTCGAGCCACCTGCCGTTCGGGCCGTACCTGGTGCTCGGCACCCTGGGGGCGCTGCTGCTGGTGTGGTGAGCGGGTCGGCTCCTGGTGTGGTGCGGGGGCCGGCGGGGAAATGACGGTCCGCAGGGCTCGTCGTCGCACCCCCAGGAGGCGCTGTGCAGAGCACCCCCGACCAGCCGTCACCGCCATCGGACGACCGGTGGCGGATCGTCCGTACCCAGGACGACCTGGACCGGCTCGGCGAGACCGAATCGATCTTCGCGCTGAGCAACGGTTGGGTGGGCTGGCGCGGGACCCTCGACGAAGGCGACCCCTGTGAGATGCCGGGCAGCTACCTCAACGGGTTCCACGAGCGGCGGAAGCTCGACTACCCCGAGGACGGGTACGCCTTCCCGCAGCTCAGCGACACGCTGATCAGCGCGCCGAACGCCACCCTCGTCCGGCTCTGGGTCGGCGGGGAACCGCTGGACATCCGCACCGGAACGCTGCGCACCCACGAGCAGGTGCTCGACCTGCGGGCCGGGGTGGTGGAACGGGTCACCGAGTGGACCTCGCCCGCCGGGCACGGGGTGCGGATCCGCAGCACCCGGCTGGTGTCGCTGCCGCGTCGCCGGGTGGCCGCCCTGGACTGGACGGTGGAACCCCTGGACGACGCGGTGGAGCTGCGGATCTGCGCGGACCTGCTGGCCAACGAGCGGGTCCCGGAGCGCGCCGACGACCCCCGGGCCGCCTCGACGATCCACGATCCGCTGATCGCCGAGCGGCACCACGCCGACGGCACCGACGGCGTCCTGGTGCACCGCACCGAGCACAGTGACCAGCGGATCGCCGTCGCGGTGGCGCACCGGCTGTCGACCTCCCACGAGATCGCCACCAGCACCGACGCCACCGAGGACCGGATCCGACTCACCCTCACCGGGACGGTCGCGCCCGGCGAGCGGGTACGCCTCACCAAATACGTGGCGTACGAGTGGACGCCGGTCGACGACACCGACACCGACGCACTCGCCGACCAGGTGACCGCCGAGGCGTACGCCGCCCGCGAGGCGGGTTTCGACACCCTGCTCGCCGACCAGCGGGCCGCCCTCGACACCGCCTGGCAGACCGCCGACGTGCTGCTCGACGGTGACGAGGAACTGCAACTGGCGATCCGGTTCGCCATGTTCCACCTGATCCAGGCGGGCCGGTCGGACGACGCGTTGAGCATCCCGGCCAAGGGCCTGACCGGTAACGGGTACGACGGACACGTGCTCTGGGACACCGAGCAGTACGTGCTGCCGGTGCTGACGTACATTGCTCCCGGAGTGGCCCGTTCCGCCCTGCGCTGGCGGTACGCGCACCTGCCCCAGGCGCGGGAACGCGCGGCGGAGCTGCGGCTGACCGGCGCGACCTTCCCGTGGCGGACCATCGGCGGCGAGGAGTGCTCCGGCTACTGGCCCGCCGGCACCGCCGGGCTGCACGTCAACGCCGACATCGCCGACGCGGTGCTGCGCTACGCCGCTGCCACCGGCGACGAGGAGTTCCGGGCCGGGGCCGGGCTGGAACTGCTGGTGGAGAGCGCCCGGCTGTGGCACGGTTTCGGGCACTTCACCGACGACGGCGGTTTCCACATCTTCGGCGTCACCGGCCCGGACGAGTACGCCGCACTCGTCGACGACAACGCGTTCACCAACCTGATGGCCCGGCGGAACCTGCGCGGGGCGGCCGACGCCGTCGAGCGGTACCCGGAGGCGGCCGGTCAGTTGGGCGTGGACCCGGCCGAGGTCGCCGGTTGGCGGGCGGCGGCCGAGGCGATGGTGCTGCCGTACGACGCCAAGCGCGGGGTGCACCAGCAGGCGGCCGGCTTCACCAGCCAACCGGAGTGGAACTTCGCCGACACCGGGGACGACGACTATCCGCTGCTGCTGAGCTTCCCCTACCTGGAGCTGTACCGCCGTCAGGTGGTCAAGCAGGCCGATCTGGTGCTGGCCATGCTGCGCTGCCCCGGGGAGTTCACCGCCGAGGAGAAGGCGGCCAACTTCGCCTACTACGAGGCGCGTACGGTCCGGGACTCGTCGCTGTCCGCCGCGCCGCAGGCGGTGCTCGCCGCCGAACTGGGTCACCTCGACCTGGCGTACGACCTGTTCGCCGAGTCGGTGTTGCAGGACCTGTTGGACATCGGCGACAAGACGGGCGACGGGCTGCACCTGGCCTCGCTGGGCGGCTCCTGGCTGGCGCTGGTGCAGGGCTTCGGTGGCATGCGCGACGACCGTGAGCTGCTCTCGTTCGATCCCCGGCTGCCGGACCGGATCGACCGGCTGGCGTTCAGCCTGTGCTGGCACGGCCACCGGCTGCTGGTCACCCTCACCGCCGACGAGGCCCGCTACGAGCTGCCCGACGCCCCGGCCGACACCATCGTCGACCTGTGGCACCACGGCGAGCAGGTGCGGGTGGTCGCCGGCACCCCGACGCACCGCCCGATGCCGCCGGTGCCGGACTTCGGCGACGAGCCGACCGCACCCCCCGGCCGCCGCCCCACCCGCCGCGCCGCCGCCGGCTGAGCCGGCGCCGCACGCTGCTGAGGGCGCCGTGCAGGGGGTGCTGTGTAAGGAAGGGTCCCCTACTAACGCCTCGTGTATAGGAAGGGTCCCTTCCTAACTTCTAGCTGCCCGCCATCCGCTGCTGTACGGCGGCCAGGTCGTCGAAGGCGTACGCCCAGTTGTGGCATTTGAAGCTGCGTAGCCCGTCGATCGGCGAGCGGCAGTCGGTGCAGCGGACACCGGGGATGGCGGCGGGCAGCCCGGTGTTGACGTACCGGCGGTCGCCGAGGATCACGGTGGCGATCATCGCTGGGTCGTGGACGCCCTTCAACGCCGAGGCGACGATGTCGTACCAGGTGATCCGGCGACCGCACTTGGGACAGTCCGGCTGGTCACCGCTGACCCAGAGCGGTGCGCCGATGGTGCGCGGCGGCATGCCGAGCAGCTTCTCGATCCGCCGGACGTCGGCCTCCGGGGTTGTCCAGCGGTGCCGGCCGGGCAGCGACGCGGGTGAGTCGTAGACGGCCTGGAACAGCGTGGGGTCGACCTCCACGGTCTCGCGTTCACTGGTCATCGGCGTCCCTTCCGGTGGTCGGCGCCCCCACCGTGGTGGCCGGCGGGCAGCGGGCACAACCGGATCAACGACACGGCGGCCCGGCCGACCCGCGCAAGGGCGCGCCACCGGCCGGGCCGCCGCTCCCCGAGCGGGCCGCCGCTCCCATGCGGGCCGCCGCTCCCATGCGGGCCGCCGCTCCCATGCGGGCCGCCGCTCCCATGCGGGCCGCCGCTCCCATGCGGGCCGCCGCTTCCACGCGGGCCACCGCTCCCACCCGGATCCCCGCTCCCACCTGGGGCGTCGCGGTGACGGCCACACTCAGGCGAACGTCGTGACAGCGGCGCTCAGGGGCCGTCGTGACGGCGGTGCTCAAGCGGACATCGCGACGGCGGCACTCAGGGGACCGTCGTGACAGCGGCGCTCAGGCCGGCGTCGGGGCGGCGGACCGTGCCGGCTCGGTCAGCGCCGACCGCCGTACGCCCCGGATGATCAGGTAGCCGAGGATCCAGAACTCGCCCACGGTCGCCGGGACGACGAGCAGGTCGGCGAGGATCCCGGAACCGGGTACGAGGTACGTGACGAACGCGTTGAGCACGTAGCCGACGCCTCCGGCCACGAGGGTCCAGCCGAGGACGCGGGGCAGCCAGCCGGAGCGGAGCACGCACCAGCCCATCGGGATCAGCCAGAGCCCGAAGAAGATCCCACCGACCGTCCAGAGGTGACCGCTGACCAGGTACAGCAGTTGCACGGTGGATGCTGCGTCGCCGAACGGGTCGCCGGCCACCTCGACGGCGGTCGCGAGCAGCGCCGCGCTGCCCAGGATGGCGACGGCGTTGACCATGCCGAAGACGGCGATGCTGCCGGCGGCGGTGGCGTCGACGGCGCGGAACAGGCGGTAGAACCAGACGGCGGTGAACGTCTGGGCGAGCACCACGAGCAGTTCCAGGGCGATGCCGACGCGGGCGAGGGATTCGTTGCCGACCAGGTGGGCCAGGGTCGCGTCGGGGTCACCGGCGGCGAAGATCCGGGGCCGGACGGTCAGGAAACCCAGTGCGCCTGCGATGGCGAGGCTGAGGTAGAACAACCCGGTCGCGCGGGCGGTGCGGATCAGGGGGTGCATGGGAAGGCTCCTTCGGGATGCACGTCGGCGCGGCCGGTGTCAGGCCGGCAAGGCGGCGTCGGGTCGGGCAAGGCGGCGTCGGGTCGGAAAGGGCGGCGTCGGGTCGGGCGAGGCGGCGTCGGGCAGGGCAGTGCCGGTCGGCAAGGCAGTGCCGGGCAGGGCAGTGCCAGGCCGAGAAGGCAGCGGCCTTACGACGTAAGGCAACCATACGATGTAAGGTAAAGGGAAGAGGGGGGTCGGATGGGAGCGAGAAGACCTCGGGAGCCGCTGAGCCGGGAGCGCGCCCTCGCGGCGGCGATCGAGCTGGTGGACGCGGAGGGACTGGCCGCGCTGACGATGCGCCGCCTGGCCGCCGGGCTCGGCGTCGAGGCGATGTCGCTCTACTACCACCTGCCGGGCAAGGAGGGACTGCTCGACGGCCTGGTAGAAGCGGTCATCGCCGAGATCGAGGCCGCGGCGGAGGTCGCCGACGCGACGGCGGCCGGCGACGACTGGCGTACGCGTCTGCGACAGCGCTTCCTCGCCGCCCGCGCGGTGATGCTGCGCCATCCGTGGGCGCCCGGCCTGCTCGGCTCCCGCCCGACCGTGCCTTCCGGGGTCTACACCTACTACGATCAGATCATCGCCACGTTGCGCGACGGCGGTTTCTCCTACCGCATCGCCCACCGCGCCCTGCACGCGTTCGGCAGTCTCGCGCTCGGCTTCGCCCAGGAGGTGTTCCGGCCGGCGGCGGCCGGTGGGGCGACCGACGTCGAGGTCGCCGAGGCGGAGCTGGCCGCTATGGCCGAGAGGCTGCCCCACCTGACGGCGATGGTGGCCGCCGAGGCGCACGACGCGGACGATCCCACGCTCGGCTGGTGTGACAGCCAGATCGAGTTCGAGTTCACCCTCGACCTGCTCTTCGACGGCCTCGAGCGCGCCCGGGGGTGACGCGGGAAGCGGTCAGAGCGGGAGCAGGTCCTCGGCCAGGCCGCGTTTCACCTGCCACTCGCCCTCCGCGCCGGTCGGCCAGGGAAAGCCGCCGCTGCCGAAGACCTGGTTCAGGTAGGCGACGAACGAGGTGGTCGTCTCGCCGACGAAGAGCCCGTCCACGCACCCGTCGGGCAGCACGAAGCCGTACGGCCCGCCGCCGCTGGTGTTCTCCTTGTGCAGCCGGTCCGGCGCGACCGGCAGCACGAACACCCCGGGTTCCTCGTCGCTCGCCTGCGCCTCCTGCCAGTCGATCCACTCCTCGTCGTGGTATTCGCGCAGGGACGGCCCGTCGAGGTGGCGGGATCCCTCCAGCTCGATCACCAGCGGGTCGGCCGACGCCGAGTCGGCCCACTCCGGGTGCGTGCCGACCAGCCACACGTCACCCACCAGCCGGACCCAGGAGCACACCGTCATCGGCACCGCGCCGAACCGGTCCCGGAGCCAGTCGGCGCACGCGTCGGCCTGCGCGGTCGGCGGGACGTACGGGTGCGGCACCGGTGTCTGCTCGTCGTCGTTCTCGTGGAACCGGTAGCCGGCGGCGGTCAGCCGCGCCACCACGACCTCGACGTTCTGCCGGGCCCGGCGGGCCATCTCGTCGCAGACCGACTGCGCCTCCTCGGCCAGCTCGGGGCGGAGCCGGATGCCGCTGCCCCACTGGTGCAGCTCGTGCCAGACCTGCTCCCGTTGGCCCCTGCGGTAGCGGCTGAGCCACTGCGGCGACGAGTTCATTGCCGCAGCATGGCGTACGCCTCCGACAGTCCGTCGGCGCGGCGCGCCGCGTGGTGACAGTCGATGTCCACAGGGGACGAAAGGCGGTCCGACATCGGCATCGTCGGGTACCTGGCTCCCCCTTTCGGTCAATTGTTGCTCGCCGTTCGACGTGGGGTTATCCACGATTTGATCGATTACTTCTCGGGTCGCACACATCGGTTTCCGAATATCTGCCGACCGGTCGGTCCAAAACGGTCTTATCGGCCGCTGCGGCCGGCGTTCGACAATCGACGGCCCTGCCTGCGGTGGGCGGCGGTTTGTCGTGGTGGGACGGTCGCTCACTGCGCCCGGGCGGCGACCGTAAGCGCGCACCTTGCTTGCTGTGATCCATGTCTCCTGTTAGAGTGACGCCTCGGGAGCGCTCCCATGAAACAAGCCGGTAATCGGATCCACACGCGGGGACACGTAGTAGGAATATCTGTGGGCCTAATCAGTGGAATCGAATACAGGGAAGCACGTGGGTTATCAGACAAGTACGCACGACGGACTGGCCGAAGAGATCTTTCGGGAGCACCATAGGCGTCTGGAGTCCGCTTCGATCGCGCTGACCCGTAATGCACCGGTGCTCGGTCAGTTGCGGCGCAACGTCCACGCGATCGTCACCGACGTGGCGGAGCAATTCGATCTGCCGGCGTCGGCGGTCGATCCGTCCGCCGATGTCGACGACATCGACGAGGTGGTCGATCAT
The DNA here is from genome assembly GCF_055559695.1 of Micromonospora sp. NPDC023869. Taxonomy (NCBI): domain Bacteria; kingdom Bacillati; phylum Actinomycetota; class Actinomycetes; order Micromonosporales; family Micromonosporaceae; genus Micromonospora; species Micromonospora sp. NPDC023869. The sequence goes on along the minus strand of NZ_JBVHKD010000001.1, from coordinate 740,584 downwards.
GCGCTGCTGCCCACCGAGATCGGTGTGGACCGGGCGCTGCGCAACATCCATCCGATCGAGTCGTTACGGGCCGCCGCGCTGCTCTTCGAGGTCGCGTTGCCGATCATCCTGCGTCGATACGTCATCACCGATCCGGCCCGGGTCGCGGCCATCGCCCTCGCCCTGCACGACGCCATCTCCCGGCGGGTGTCACTCTCCTCCCTGGCGTACGTGAACTACCTGATCGAGAAGTTGCAGGCGTCGCGCCGCGAGGAGCGTCGTCGGATCGCCCGCGACCTGCACGACCGGCTCGGTCACTCGATCGGCCTCTCCCTGCAGAACCTCGACCTGTCCCGCCACTACGGCACGCACGACCGGCCCCGGGCCGACGCCAAGGTAGGCGCCGCGATGCACGAGATGCGGGAGGCGCTGCAGACCGTCCAGGAACTGACCGCCGAGCTGCGCCGCTCGTTCGGCGCGGACGGCATCGAGCCGGCCCTGCGGGGTTACCTCTCGGCCAGCGTGCCGGCCACCATCCGCACCGGACTGACCGTCACCGGCGATGTCAAGGTCATGCCCCGCGAGGTCGGTGAGGAGCTGTACCTCATCCTGCGCGAGGCCGCCCGCAACGCGGTACGGCACGGCGAGGCCACCGAGCTGCGGATCACGATCGTCGCCACGGAGGACGCCATCAACGCCGAGGTGATCGACGACGGCCGTGGCTTCGACCTGATCGACGCGCAGACCGCCGGTTTCGGGCTCCGGTCCATGGCCGAGCGCGCCGACCTGCTCAACGGCCGGTTCACCATCACCTCCGCACCCGGCAGCGGCACCGTTGTCGCGGTCGAGGTGCCGCTCTACGGCTCGGAAGGATGAACACCTCGGACACCATCCGCGTGGTGGTGGTGGACGACCACAACCTGTTCCGCGAGGGCCTCAAGGAGGTGCTCGGCACGGACCCGAGCATCCGGATCGTCGGTGAGGGTGGCAGCGGCCCGGAGGCGGTCGAGTTGGTCGTCGCCCACCAACCGGACGTGCTGCTGCTGGACGTGGAGATGCCCGGGGCGGGGGTCACGGAGACCATCCGGCAGGTGTTGCACCAGCGCCGGGAGGTGCAGATCATCGTGCTCACCATGCACGACGACGCCGAACTGGTCCGTGAGGTGCTGGAGGCGGGCGCCAGCGCGTACATGTTGAAGACGATCCTGCGGGACGAGTTGCTGGCGGCGGTCCGGTCGGTGCGTCGCCCGTCGGCGAACGTCCTGCTGGCGGTCTCGCGCGGCACGGTCGAGCAACTGGACCGCCGACCGCCCGGCTCGGGCGGGTCGGGTACGGCGCTGACCCAGCGGGAGCGGGAGGTCCTGGTCCTCGCCGCGAGCGCGCTGAGCAACCAGCAGATCGCCTCCCGGCTGCACATCACCGAGGCCACCGTGAAACGGCACCTGACCAATGCGTACGCCAAGCTGAACGCCGTGTCCCGGGTGGACGCGATCCGCAAGGCGGTCGCCCGCCGGATCATCTCCGACGGGCAACGACTCTCCCGCTGACCCGGAGAGACCGGCGGGGTGGTCGCTCAGCTCGCGAGGCACTGGGCGATCACCGTCAGGTGCACCGCGTACTGGGTGACCATGAAGGCCCGGTAGGGGCGGCGTCGGCGGCTGCGGTCGCCGTGGCTGATCCGGGTCAGTACGCAGACGCCCAGCACCACCGCACCGGCCAGCAGCAGTCCGGCCGCCGGCACCAGGGTCGGCTCCGCGGCGGCGACCGTGGCCAGTCCCGCCGCGACGAGCAGCGCGCCGGTGGCGAGCAGCCCCCGCGCGACGCGTTCGGGCAGCACGATCGGCAGGGTGTGCCGACCGGCCAGCCGGTCGCCGGCCACGTCCGGCAGATCCTTGGTCATGCCCACCAGGCCCATCCAGAACGACAGCGCCACGGCCACCGCCGCCGCCCGTGGGTCCGGTACGCCGCCGCCGGCCGCGTGCCAGCCCGCCAGATAGGTGACCAGGCCGCCGGCCACCACCACGCCGACGAAGCCGGGCAGGTTGGCCTTCTGCGGCCGGGGTGCGGCCGAGTAGAGCCAGCCGAGCGCCAGCATGGCCGCCACCAGGACGGCGAAGCCGGCGGAGACCATCAGGCCGAGGGTCATCGCGAGCAGGCTGAGGGCGGCCGCCGCCCCACCGGCGGAGGCGGCGGACAGCGCCCCGGTGGCGAGCGGCCGGCCCGAGCCGTTGTGCCGGTCCTCGGTGCGGTCGCAGAGGCCGTTGAGCAGATAGACCTGCCACGTGGCGCAGAGCCAGGCCAGCGCGCCGACTGTCAGGTCCCGTACCGCGGTCGGATGAAATGGTGGTGCGGCCAGCAGCGCGCCGGTCAGGAAGCGGAGCTGGAAGACGGCCTGCACCACCGGACGGCTCTCCGAGAATGAGAGGCCGACGACGCGGGACAGCGAACCGCTCGACAGCGGATCCGCAATCGACTGAATAGACATCGGCGCACCTCGAATAGCGACACGGCATTGATGCGTCTATTCTCGGTCAGTCAGGTGGTAATTTGGCTCCGTCAACAACGGCAGATTCGTCTACTACTTTGGTCGTAGACCGTCTGCCACCTTCGCGCGGTGGAACCACCACCTCCGTAGCTACCACTACTGCGGCCATTGCCGGATGTTTATGGTGGCCCTGCGACGCTATTTCAACGAGCGGAAGCGAGACGGGGAAATGGTGCAGAAGATGATCTGGCCGGTGATGTCCGCCGGGTACCGGCCGACACTGCCGACCGACGATCTGACGATCGCCGTGGTGGTCGACAACGAGGTGACCCGGCGCGGGGTGGCGGCCGTCGTGCAGCAGGTGCCGAAGGTGCGGTTACGGGCCGGACCGGACGGTGCGGACGTGGTCATCGCCTCGCCCCGGGCCCTCAGCCGTGCCGACACGCTGCGAGGGCACGACGACGGGCGGCAGCACAAACTCCTCGTGCTGCTCGACGAGCCGGACCAGGTCGACATCGTGCGATGGCTGACGCCGGATGGCTACCTCCTGGCCACGGACCTGACGCCGGAATCGCTGCACCGCACGCTGGCGCAGCTGGCCGACGGCCAGGTGGTGGTGCCCGCGGAACTGAGCCGGCACCTGCTCAAGCTGGCCACCGGCCGGACACGGCGGGACCGGGGCCGGTCGCCGGTGCTCACCGCCCGGGAGCGGGAGACGTTGGCGCTTCTCGCCGAGGGGCTGAGCAACCGGCAGATCGGCCGTCGACTCGGTGTCTCGGAACACGGCGCCAAGCGGCTGGTCGGCAGCATCATGACCAAACTGGACTCACCGAACCGCACGCTCGCCGTGGCGATCGCCCTGCGGGAACGGCTCATCCAGGCCGAACCGGCGTAGTCCCGGCCAGGTCCGCACCACCACCCGGTAGTCGGAGGTCCCGGTCAACGCGACCGAGGCCAGGTGCCCGTCGCCGAGCGTGAGATCCCGCACCATCCACGGGCCGGGCAGGCCGGTCCCGCCCCGGCAGCGCAGGCCGCGACCGTGCGACTGCGATCCGGCGACCCGTACCCGGAGTCCCTGCACCAGCCGCCCACCGCTGGCCTTCACGCAGGCTTCCTTGCGGGTCCAGTAGCGCAGGTACCACCAGTCCCGGGCCGGACCGCGAGCGCGACCGACCCGGAACGCCTCGCCCGGCGGATAGAACCGCGTCGCCAGCCGACCCGACGGAGACGGCGTACCGTCCGGGTCCGGTCGGGCCAGGCGCTCCACGTCGACCCCCACCTCCCGCCCGGTGGTGACCGCCAGCAGGGCCAGGTCGGCCGAGTGGGTCAGGTTGACCTTCATCTCCGGCCGCCCGAGCAGCGCCGGCTTGCCGTGCCGACCCCGCTGCCAGACCACCTCCTCCGGCGGTACGCCGAGGTAGCCGCCGAGGATCAGTCGGCTGGTGGCGTGCGCGTGGACGTAGCGGCGGCGGTGGCGAGCGTCGCCGAGCCGGTCGGCCCGGCGACGCTCGTGCGGGTCCAGCAGACGGGCCGGATCCGGATCACCGGCGAGTGGACGGCCCAGCGGTATCCGCCAGACGTGGACGACGCCGTCGAGACGCATCACGGTGCTCCGGTGGCCGCCAGGACCCGTTCCTGCGCCGCGACCGTCACCAGCAACTCCTCGATCTCCCGCAGGATCTCGGCGGCGTCGCTGCGGCCGAGCCGGGTGGTGTCGGCCCGTACGGTCAGCTCCAGCCGGTCCGGCCCGTCCTCGATCACCTTGAGGAAGAAGGTCAGCTCGTCCACCTCGTACCCGGGACCAAAGGTGAGCCGGCTGGTCGCCTGGGCGGTACGCAGCCGCTCGGCGGTCACCTCCTCGATCCGGCCGGTGTCCGGCCCGACCTGTCGCAGGTCGTTGAAGTAGCAGGACGGGTCGGCGGTGGCGGCCAGCGTGCCGCGTAGTGCGCTGATCTCCTGCCGGTCGCTGATCCCGCTGCGGTACGCCTTCATGGCTGTGCCCCAGCAGCTCCGGACCAGCGCGGCGAAGTCCTCGGCGGACACGTCGATCGTGGCCGGCACGTCCTGCACCAGGTTGCCGACGTAGCCCCGCAGCTCCGGCCGGTGCCGGTTGCCGGCGATCAGGATCATCGGCACCCGGTCGTGGCCGGTACGCCGACCGAGGACCTTCGCGGTGGCCGTGAGCAGCACAACCGAGCTGCCGGTGGCGTACCGGGTGGCGAGGGCGTCCAGGGCCAGCTTGATCGCGCTGGAGCTGAGCGTGGCGACGGCGTACCGGAGGTCCTCCGGCTCGCGGGGCGTGAAGATCGCCGACGGGGCGGTCGTCAACTGCTCCCGCCAGTAGGCCAACGAGCGTTCCTGGACCCGTCGCCCCGGCTCGCTCCGCTCGAACTCGGCCAGCTCGACCGGCTGCATCGCGGGCGGTGGCAGCTCCTCGCCGGCCAGCAGTCGGGCTAGTTCGCCGCCGATCACCCGGGTACCCAGGTAGTCGGTGGCCGCGTGCGACACGCAGGTGATCACCACCCGGGGTGCGCCGTCCAGCACGCCGACGGCGGGCCGGATCGGCCACTCGGTCGTGTGGTCGAAGCGGTGCCCCCGGACCCGCGCCTCAAGGTCGTCGACGAGCGCCCGTGGGTCGGGGTCCTCGGCGGTGGCCTCGCAGATCTCCACCGGCAGCTCACCGGCGGCCATCACCTGCTGCGTCAGGTTCCCGTCCGGGGCCCGGTGGAAGAGGGTGCGCAGCGCCTCGTGCCGGCGGACTAGGGCGTCCAACGCGGCGAGCACGCCGGGCAGGTCCACCCCCTCGGGCACCGGGGTGAAGACCGTCGAGTTGTAGAAGGAGGTATCCGGCATCTGCCGGTCGATGTCCACCCAGATGCTGCGCTGGCCCAGGGTGGCGGGGGCGAGCACGCCCCGCTCGCCGTCGATGCGTACCGTCTGCCGGGTCAGTCGCGCCATGCCGCCGCCTCCTTCTCTTCCTGGTCGTGCTCGGTGGTCTCCGGGGTCGCGGTGCCCGCTCGCCGACGGACGAAGAGGACGGTGGCGACGACGGCGGCGATGCCGAACAGGTTGGCGATCGCGATCGTCCAGTAGAGCGGCTCGGGTCCACCGGCGGACCGGGCCAGGTAGCCGCCGACCGCCACGATGCCGCCGAAGTAGACGACGTTCAGGGCGATCGCGAGCGGCCCGCCGCCGACCTGCTCCAGCACCGTGAGCGCGGCGAGGACCAGGCCCATCAGCACGAAGGTGGGCGCGACGATGCCGAGGTAGCGGGACGCCTCGGCGGCCACCGCCGGGTCGGCCGCGGTCACCCGGGCCAGCCAGTCCCGGCCGGTCCAGACCACCAGGGCGCAGACGACGTAGAACGCGGCGGTCACCTGGAGGCCGGCGCGCAGCACGCCGGGCATCCGGTGGCTCTCCCCGGCGCCCCGGTACTGGTTGGCGACGATCGCGGTGGCCGCGCCGATCGCCACACCGGCGACGATCACCACGCTCTGTACCACGTACGCCACCGCGAAGCCGGAGACCACGGTCGCGCCGAAGGCGCTCACCACCCAGGTCAGCGCGAAGTTGCTGGCGAAGATGGCCACGTACGAGGCGAAGACCGGCAGTCCCACGCCGGCCAGCAGGCCGAACAGGTCGGGTCGCCAGGCCAGGGACGTGCCGGGCCGCCACACACCGGTACGCCACAGCAGGTAGCCACCGAGCGCGCTGCCGACCACGCCGGACGCGGCGATGGCGATCGGCACCGACCACAGGCCCAGGCCCAGCCCGCCGGGCAGGCCGAGCGCGGCCACGCCGACGATCTCCACGGCGGCGGCGGCGAGCAGCACCGCCGCGCCCTCCCGGGGGCGTCCCGCGCCCCGCAGGGTGGCTCCGCAGAGCACCGACCCGAGTCCGAGCAGCGCAGCCAGGCAGACCCATCGGACGAACCACACGAAGTCGCTCTGTGCCGCCGCGTCGACCCCGAACAACCGGGCCATCCCCGGGGCGGCCAGACCGAGTAGCAGCAGCACCACGACCGATGCCACGGCACCGATGCGGGCGAACCCGGCCAGCGCCCGGATGCGGCTCTCGGCGTCGTCGCCGCTGAGCGCCGACGCGACCTGGTTCGGTACGGCGAGCCCGGCGTGCAGGGCGATGATCACGAACATGATCGGGGTGAACAACGAGCGAATGTAGAGCGAGTCGTCGCCCATCCGGCTCATCAGGGCGACCACCACGAGCGGGACCAGGACGCCCACCAGGTCGCCGAGAACCATCGGCGAGGCCTGGCGCAGCACCTGGCGGCGGTACTCAGTCATCGTCGAACCTGCCCTTGGTCAGTGCGTGACACACGGTGAGCCGCTGCACGTTGCGGGTGCCCTCCATGAACTCGACCCCCCGTGCGTCGCGGGCCAGCTTGTCCAGCCAGGGATGCGCGAACCGGGAGCCTGGGCCGAGGATCCGCAACGCCTGCTGGGTGGCCTCCTCGGCGAGCTGGGCGGCCTGCGCCTTCGCCGCCGAGGCGTAGTAGCCGTTGCGGGCGTCCCGGTCCACCTCGTGGGCGGCGCGCAGGATCAGTTGGCGTGTGGTGTGTACGCGATGACCCAGCCGGTCCAGCTCGTCCCGACCCCGTCCGGACTGCGATCGAGCATACTCGATGGCCGCCCGCGCGATCCCCAACGCGATGGCGGCCACCCCGGGGCGCAACAGGTTGAACGTCCGCAGGGCGCTCCACATGCCGCGCGCCGAGGCCGGTAGGTGGGCACCGAGGATCCGGCCGGGTGCCACCGGCACGCCGTCGAGGCGGATCGCGCTGATCTGCGCGCCGCGCAGACCGACGGTGTCCAGCGCCTCCGCGTGGTAGCCGGGGGCCGACGTCTCCACCAGCACCGCGACCACCCCGAGCGGCCCCGAGCCGGTACGCGCGAAGACCGTGCCCACCTCGGCGCGGGTCGCGTTGCCGACGTACCGCTTCTCGCCGTGCAGGGTCGCCGACCCGTCCGGCGCCTTGCGCAGCTGGGTGCTCAGCGACATCGCGTCCGAGCCGCGCGCCGGCTCGGTCAGGGCGAAGAACGTCCAGGTGGGACGCGACCGTACCCGCCCGAAGTACCACTCCTGCTGGGCCTCGTCGCCGAGCATCCCGACCAGGACGCCGGAGAGCGAGGCACCCGGTGAGGCGAGGAACATCCCGGCGTCGCCGAAGGCGATCTCCTCGGCGGCGACCACCCGCTCCACGGCGGTGCTGCCGTAGTACGTGTACCTGCCGATCCGCATCGGGTCCGGTTGCAGGTGCGCGGGGATCATCGTCTTGCCCACGTAGTCCACCGCGGGCAGGTCCAGGTGCCGATAGACGGTGTCCGGGTCGCGCTCCAGGTCGAAGGAGTACGGCCGCAGCTCGGCGGCCCACTCCCGGGCGTGCTCGCGCAGCACGCGCAGCCGGTCATCCGGCTCGATGATCGCCATGGTCAACTCCGTCGAGGTACGCGTCGGCCAGCAGTTCGGACAGGTGCGCGATCCCGCCCGGCCCGTCGGTGAGGAAGCCGCCGGCACCGAGCAGCCGCAGCGACGCGCGGTCGGCGTCGGTGAGCTGCCGGTGCAGGTACGCGGCGAGGGACGGGTCCGGGTCGTGCTCCAGCGCGTCGAGGACCGCGGCGACGCCCTGCTGCTCGGTGACGATCTCGGCGAGGCTGCCCTGGACCAGTTGCTGCTGGATCAGCGGCACACCGCCGGTGGTCCGGCCGGTCAGGTACTCCCGGGCCTGGTCGAGCAGCCACTGCGAGACGCCGAGCCGCATCCAGGTCAGGCCGAGCACCCACCCGGCGGGCCGGTTGTCCGTCCCACCGGACCGATGCTGCCGCTCGGGCGGGCACAGTCCGTGTCCGCGCGGCCCGTGCACCGTCTCCGGTGCGTCGGTCGCGGTCACCAGCGCCGTCCAGCCCGCCACCAGTCCGTCCCGGCGGGCGACCGTCCGGCAGTCGGCCAGCGCGACCACCGCCTGTGCGGTCACCACGTCGGGTCCCAGGCGAGCACGTTGAGGTAGCGCAGCACCGGGTCGTACTCGGCCAGCACGGTCCGGCCGGTCAGGTGCCGGGCGGTGGTCCAGATCCCGGTGCAGAGCGCGCCCGATGCGACCCGGTGCACCCGCTCGGCCCGCAACTCGACCTCGGCGGTGACCGGCACGTCGTACCCGGCCACCAGCTCGAACGGACGGCCGTCCCGGGCCGAGATCTCGTCCAGGACGTCGACCAGCAGCGCCGCTGCCGCCGCCGAATCGACCTGGGTGCGCTGGGCGAGCAGCACACCGGCCTCGCCGGGGGCGGTCGGCCGGAAGGCGTACGCCACCGCGACGTCCTCGGCCGGCACCCGCTCGGTCGCGTCCACCTCCCACGGGAGGTTGCGCTGGTCGAGGACGACAAGTGCGGTGCGGGCGTCGGCTGCGGCGTCGCGCAGGTGGTCGGCGGCCAGCCGCAGTGCGGTGAACGGCGCGGTGGCGCCTTGGTCGCTGACGCAGAACACGGTCGGGCGACCGGGTGCCGCCTCGACCAGGTAACACCCGGCCGAGGCCCGGGAGTCGATGTCCGGCGTGGCGAACGCGAGGACGACCCGGCGCAGCGCGTCCACGCCCGGAGTCAGCTCGGCCACCACCGTCGACGCCATCGTCGTGTACGAGGTGACCTGGGCCTTGGCGAGGAACTCCGGGTCGTAGGAGCGGCCGTAGGCGCCCACCATGTCGGCGAGGTAGCGGTCCAGGCCGTCGTCCTCGATCGGCCCGTTGCCGCGAAAGGTGCGGGCGGCGGACGCCGCCGGCCGGACCGGTAACTCCCGCAGGAGGCCGGTCCGGTCGGCGGCGAGCCGTGGTGCGACTGTGGTGAACACGGTCAGCGGCTCACGTGCTCGTTGACGTACTCGGAGAGGGTGGTGACGGTCTCGAAGTGCCGCTGCTCCAGGTCGTCGGGGTCGAACTCGGCGCCGAGCTCGTTCTCCAGTTCGAGCAGCAGCTCCAGCACGCTGGTCGAGTCGAGCCCGAGGTCGTCGAAGAGCCGGGTGTCCGGGGTGATGGTGGCGACGTCCCGCTTGAGGACGGCGGCGAGCGCGGTCCGGACGCTGGCCACCACGGCCTCGTCCACCACCGGAGCCTGGGGCTGCCCCTGCACAATCGTCTCGGTCATGACACGCGAATCCTTTCGTTCGAGGGGTGTCCGTTGCTGGTGACGGTCGACACGAGCCGGGCCGGTGCGGCCAGCTCGTCGTGCGTCGGCTGTCGGCTGAGCAGGTCCTCCGGGTCGTCCCGGTGCCGGACCAGGTAGGCGTGTCCCTCGTGGACCAGCACCTCGGCCGGGTAGCCGTGGCTGAGGAAGTGCACGGGGGAGGCGGTCGGCCCGTACGCCCCGGAGCGCAGCACCCCGATGAGGTCGCCGGGACGGACCGTCGGCAGCGGCACGTTCTTGCCGATGGTGTCGTTGGGCGTACAGAGCGGGCCGGTGACCTGCCACTCCGCCACGGCCGGTTCGGCCGGACGGTTGAGCAGGACCATCGGGTAGTTGCGCTTGACGAAGGAGCCGGTCCCGACGGCCGCCATGTGGTGGTTGGTGCCACCGTCGGCGACGGCGAAGCGCTGGCCCATCGACTCCTTGACGTAGCGGACGCCCACCACGTACACGCCGGCGGGCGCGGTCAGGTACCGACCCAGCTCCATGATCACGCGGGTGTCCGGGTGCCGGTCGCGGAACGCCGCGACCACCGGGTTCACCCGCTCGGCCACCAGGGCCGGGTCGAGGTCGGTCTCGCCCTCGAAGTACGCCACGCCCAGCCCGCCGCCGATGTCGACCATCTCCAGCGGGAAGCCGTGCCGCTGCGCCAGCCGCTCGGCGAGGTCCAGGATCCGCGCGGTGTTCTCGGCGATGACCTCCTCGCTGAGGATCCGGGTGCCGAGGTAGGCGTGCACGCCCATCACCCGGACGTTCGACAGGACGCCCAGGTCGGGCGCGGCGAAGAGCTGCGCCTCGTCGATGCCGAACTGACGAGGCTTGCCGCCCATGGTCAGCCCGCCGCCCTTGACCGCGAACTCCGGGTTGACCCGGAGCGCGACCGGCGCGACGACGTCGTGTTCGGCGGCCACCTCGTTGAGCAGTTCCAGCTCGCCGAAGGACTCGACGACCACCGCGTACACCTGCTCACGCAGGCAGGCGGCCAGCTCGTCGCGGCTCTTGCCGGGCCCGAGGAAGATGATGTCCCGGGGTGCCACCCCGGCCCGCCGCGCGGTGATCAGCTCGGTCAGCGACGACACCTCGGCGCACGCGCCGTAGCCGTGCAGCACCGCGCAGACCGACAGGTTGGGGTTGGCCTTCAGCGAGAAGAACATGTCCACGGCGGGGTGCAGCCGGTCCCGCAGGCCCTGGTACTGCCGCCGCAACTGCTCGCCGTCGTAGACGAACATCGGCGTGCCGAATCGCTCGGCCAACTCGGTGATGCCGATGCCCTGCACGTCGTGCTCGGCGGTCATGATCCGGTCCTTTCGGTCAGGCCGGCGACGACGCCGGCCACGTGTTCGTCGAGCTGGCGCACCCGCTCCTCGGTCGGCGCGATGACCAGCGCGTAGAGCCGGCCGTCGAAGCCGCCCTCGCCACCGGCCGCGGCGTTGACCGTGGCGAAGTTGTTCACCAGGACGCCCTCCTCGCCGGCCCGGGTGAGCAGGACGTCGCCGATCGCCCCGTGCAGCCGCTTGAACGGCAGCGGCTCGGGCAGCCGCAGCGGGTACTGCCGGGCCAGCGCCACCCAGCCGGCGGGGACGAAGCGCTCCTGCAACGGGAGCTGGTAGGTGGACATGTTGTTGCGGGCGTTGATCTCGGTGACCGGGAAGAGGCGCTCGTCGTCGCCGACCATCGCGTCCACGCCGACCACCCCGACGTACCCGTCGGCGTGCAGCCGCTCGCCGAGCAGCCGGGCCGCCTCCCGGATCTCCGCCTCCTGGCGCGCGTCGAGCCGGGCCGGGATGCGGTGTCCCTTGTGCACGCCGGACTCGGTGATCGCCTCCTTGACGAAGTCGAACCGGACGTCGCCGTCGCGCCCCACGGTCATCTGGTAGTTGAGGTCGGCCCGCTTGGCCACGAACTCCTCCACCACCAGGGCGACCCGGTCGGAGCCGGTGGTGCGCGCCTTGCGGCTCACCATCCGGTCCATCTGGTCCAGCCGACGCGGGTCGTCGACCACGACGATGCCCTTGCCGGAGACCCCGTACGCGTCCTTCACCACGACCCGGCGGCCGGCCGTGAGGACCTCCTTGGCCCAGGCGACCGCCGCCGACCACTCGGCGATCGTGACGCAGCCCCGACCGGCCGGCTGCCGCAGGCCCACCTCGTCGGCGACCTGCCGGCTGTAGACCTTGCTGTTGACCGCCTTGCAGGTCGGCGCGGAGCTGCCGGCGATCCGGACGCCGGTGCGGGCGGCGATCTCCTCCTCCAGCACCGAGACGCCGTGCACCGACAGGTACGCGCCCTGCTCCGCCCACTGCGCCATCCGGCTCAGCAGGTCGGAGTCGGCGAGTACGTCCTGGCTGACGGTGTGCTGCGGGTTCTGCGCCGCGACGGTGTGGATCTCCGGGAGCTGGACCCCCAGGCCGGTGAGGAAGGCCAGGTAGTCGGGATCGGGGGCGGCCTTGAGCAGCACCCGGTCACCCGGTCCGGCGAGCAGCAGCGCGAACTCGTCCATCCGGTTCACCACCGCGCTTCCGGTGCCGAACGCCATCCGGGGCAGGCCCGGCTCGTCCTCGCCCCACACGTCCTCCACCTCGAAGTTGCCGAGGAAGACGAAACGCGCGTCCGGGTCGCCGGTCACCGCGGTCTTGAGCCGGGGTATGAACGGTGTGGTCATCATGCCTCCTAGTGCTCGAAGACCATGGCGGAGAAGGTCGCGCCGAGCCCGACGGCGACCATCAGGTAACGGTCGCCCGGCGCGAGCCGCTCCAGTTCCAGGGCCGTCTGGTAGTTGATGAAGGAGTCGGCGCAGAAGCAGTGGCCGGTCGAGGCGACGTTGTCCAGCAGCACCCGGTCCACCGGGTAACCGAGCTGCTTGCACAGCCGCACCCAGGAGAGCCGGTTCACGTTGTGCGGCAGGATCAGGTGCACGTCGGAGAGCGCGACACCGGCCTGCTCGACCGCCGCCAGGACCACCTCGGCGAGACCGTCCTGATAGATCGCCTCGAACTCGGCGGCCCGCGCGGCGTCCATCCGTAGACCGGCGTTGAACTGCCCGTACGTCCGGGTGGCGTAGCCCAGCAGCCGGTCGTGGTCGCCGCCGAGGCCGACCAGGACGGCGGCCGAGCCCTCACCCATGAAGGTGGTGTTCGGGATGAGCTGGGCGGTGGGAGTGAACGCCTTCTCCCCGGCGAAGACCAGGGCCAGCGCGTCCGGGTCGCCGTCGGCGGCCAGCAGCTCACCGGCGAGGTGCACGGCGAGCAGCCCCGACGCGCAGGCGTGCTGGGTGACCGCGAACGAGACCGCGTGCTCCAGGCCGAGCGCGGTGCGGACCTGGTGCAGCGGGTTCTCCGGGTACGGCGCCACGGTCTGCAACGTGCGGGCCTGGAGCACGTACCTGACCTGGCTCTCGCGTCCGGTCAGCGCGGTCAGCTTGCCGGCCGCGTTGATCATCATCTGGGCTAGGTCGCCGTCCGGGTCGTAGCGCACCTCGGACAGCCCGTAGAAGCGGCGGAACGTCGCCACCTGCTTCGGGTCCATCGCCAGTTGGGCACCGATCTCCTCGATCGGCACGACCGACGACGGGAGATAGGCGGAGACCGCCTCGATGGTGGTCACCGGGCACCCGCGGGTTCCTGCTCGGCGATCAGTTCGGTCAGGTGCGCGGTCAGTTCGTCGATGGTCGGGTGGTCCCAGACCAGGGTCTCGCTGAGCCGCATGTCCAGGTGCGTCTCGATGTCGCCGCAGAGGGCGAGCGCATAGACCGAGTCCAGGCCGTACTCGGCGAGGCGGACGGTGGGGTCGATCTCGTCCTCGGGCCGGCGCAGGTACTCCGCGACGCAGCGGGTCAACCAGGAACGCAGGTCGCCCGCGCCCTCGGCGTTGGATGCCATGTGGGTTTCCTTCCTCGAATGGTTGGCGGTGCGGACTGGCTCCCGGGTCACCCCGGCAACACCCGGCGGGACAGGTCGAAGCTGCGTCGCTCCGCGTGCCGGGCGGCCAGTTCCTGATAGAGCGGCTCGCGGTGGTCGCCGGGGCGGTCGTCGCCCGGACGGCCGAGGCTGCGGGCCAGCCGGTCCAGCGCCGCGGTGACCCAGGCCGGGTCGTCGTCGCGGGCCAGCCAGACGTTCAGGCAGGCCGAGGCGGCGAGCACGGTGGCGTACCGGGCGGGCAGGTCGAGCACCTCGACGCGGGCGTCCACGCCCAGGTCCGAGGGGTGCAGCGCGGCGCCCGCCTCGGCGAGGTCACCGAGTTCGGCCCGGAACTGCTCGGCCAGCCGACGGAGTCGCTGCTGCTCCGACCCGTCACCGAGCCGGTCGACGGCCGCGCCCAGCGACCCGGCCAGGCCGTCCAGTCCACCGGCGGAGACCCGCAGCCGCTCGAACGGCAGCTCGGGCAGTTCCTCGCCGATCCGGAACAGCGCCGGGTCGGCCGGCTCCGGGTGCACCCAGCCGCGTCGTGCCAGCAGCGGCACCTGGGGAAGCATGGTGCCCAGGCAGGCGACCCGGGCGGCGTGCCCGAACCCGGCCGGGGCCAGGTCGCGCAGCAGTTTCTGGAAGATCGCGTACCGGCCCTCGCGCAGATAGAAGTGCGCCCCGAGCACCAGGGAGAGCTGGTGCATCGAGTCCATCAGCCGCTTGGCGACCAGGTACTTCACGGCGGAGGCGTACATGCTGGTCTGGCCGGGCAGCAGATGCAGCGCGCGGGCCGCGACCAGGCCGAGGCTGTCGCAGATCAACAGATCCAGGTACGCGTCGACGAGCAGCCGCCGCACCTCGGGCTGGTCGGCGACGCGGTGCCCGTAGAGGCGTCGGTCGGCGGCGAAGTCCATGGTCGACCGCAGGCCCGAGTCGAGGACACCGGCGAGCATGCTCGGGATCGCGGTGCGGGTGAGCTGGAACGAGCGCAGCGCCGTCTCGATGCCCTGACCGGGCCGACCCACCACCGCCTCGTCGTCCACCGGGCAGTCGGTGAACTCGATGCCGCCCAACTGCACGCCGCGCATGCCCACGCTCGGGTAGCGGGCCAGGTCGCGCATCGCGCCGTCCGGCAGCGTCTGCTTGTCCACCAGGATCTGCGAGTGGCTGCGGCTGCCCGGCCGCTCGTCGGTGCGGGCCAGCAGCACCAGCCCGCGTGCCCGCGTGACGTTGGTGACCACCTCCTTGCGCCCGGTCAGCCGCCACCCGCCGGACGTGCCCGGTCGGGCCGCGAACTCGGCGCGGGAGAAGTCGTTGCCGTGCGCCAACTCGTGGTACGCCGAGGCGATCTTCTGGTTGGAGAGCAGCGTGTCGGCGACCCAGCGGGTCTGCGTCGGCGAGCCGGAGGCCCACACGTTGACAGACGAGATGAACGAGCTGACGCCGTAGCCGAGGCCCAGCGACGGGTCCCGCCGGAACACCGTCCGCAGCACCTGGATCAGGTCGTCGGCCCCGGCCAGCCGCCCGCCGTGGCGGCGCGGCACGAATTCGGCGTTGAGGCAGTACGCGTCGAGGGCCCGCTCGGCCGCCCCGAACACCTCGTCCTTCTCGTCGGCGGCCAGCGCGGCGGCGGCGCCGGTCGGGTTGCCGTCGTCGGACGGGTCGCCGAGCAGGCGTTCCAGCTCGTCCAGCCGGGCGGGGGCCGTCATGACAGCTCCTTGAGGTCGTCGGTGAGCCGGTCGAAGGCGGCGGGATCGGGCCGGAGACCACCGAGGCGGCCGACGATCAGGGCCAGCGTGGCGGCCAGTTCCGGCCGGGCCGGCTCGGCGGACCACCGGTGCAGTACGGCAGCGGCGGCCAGGCACCACTCGTACCGTCGGGCCAGCTCGAACGCCTCGACCCCGGCCGTCACGCCCTGCGGCGGCAGGGCGGCCATCTCGTCGTGCAGCCGCTCGGCGGAGTCCAGGACGTGCGCGGCGAGCCGGACCACGCTCTCCGGTGCCGACGTGCGGACCTGCTCCAGCAGGAACGGCAGGCTCTGCACCAGGCTGCATCCGGCGCGCGAGAACAGCTCCAGGCGGCTCGGGTCGGTGGGCGCGCCCACCTCGACGCCGCGCAGCCCGGCGACGTCCCGGACCCGCTGCCGCCAGCCGGCCACCAGACGCGGGAACTGGGTGATCAGCGAGTGCCGGTTGACGAAGGTGTTGCCGTCGAAGATGCCCACGATGCGGTGATCCCGTTCCAGCTTCTGGAACGCGCCGTCCGCGTACACGGTGGTGAGGAACGCGCGGGCGCCGAGCAGCTCGCCGCAGCGCGCGATCGCCTCGTCGACCAGGCTCGGCGTCAGCGCCTTCGCCACCGCCGAATAGACGCTCATCTCGCCGGTCAGCGCACCGGCCGCCCGTCCGGCGAACAGCACCACCGACTCGGCCACCAGCGCGGCGGCGGAGATCTCCCCGAAGCTGCGCCGCACGTGCGGCAACTCGATCAGCCGACGGCCGTAGAGTTCCCGCTCCCGCACGTACCGCAGGGTCAGTTCCCGGGCGTGGTCGACCGCGCCGAGCGAGAGCCCGGCCGCCATCACCCGGGTCAACTGGAGTGCCTTGAGCACGATCTCCAGGCCCGCCCCGGGCCGCCCGACCAGCGCCTGTGCCGGCACCACCGCACCGTCGAACGCGATGCCGCTGATGTCCGCGCCCCGGATGCCGTGCGTACGCGCCTTCGGCAACGTGCGGTAGCTGCCCGGGGCGAGCCGGTCCTTGTCGACCAGGAACAGGCTGTGGCCGCGTGCCCCGGCGTCGGTCGAGGTGCGGGCGAGCACGCAGACCGTCCCGGCCCGGGTGGCGTTGTTGATCGGCCACTTCTCGCCGTCCAGGCGGTACCCGTCCGGACACTCGGTGGCGGTCAGCTCGCCGGCCACCAGGTCGCTGCCGTGCCTCCGCTCGGTCAGCGCCCAGGAGACCACCGCACCGGCCCGGACCCGCGCGCCGAGCCGCTCGGCCCGTTCCGGGTCACCGGCCACCCAGACGCAGACCGCACCCAGGTAGGTCTTGGCGTGCGCGATCGCGGCGGTCAGGTCGTGCCGGGCGATCGTCCGGACCACCTCGACGAGCTGCGTGTGATCGGTCGACGCGCCGCCGAAGCGCGCCGGCACGTACCAGTCGGGAACGCCCAGCTCGTCCAGCAGCCGTACGGCGTCGGTGGGGAACGTCTCGGTCCGGTCCAGCTCGGCGACCCGGTCCGGGCGGAACGCCTCGGCCGTGGCCAGGGCGGCGTCCAGCAGGCCCGGTGAGATGGTGGTGACGGCGTTCATCGGGCCACCCCGGCCAGCTCACGATCCCGGTCGACGGCGTCCAGGTGCGCGCGGACCTCCGGGGTGAGGTCGGCGTACGTACCGGCGAGCGAGCCCTCCTGGAAGGCGCGACGGACCGCGACCCGCTGGATCTTGCCGCTGGTGGTCCGGGACACCCCGCCCGGGCGGACCAGCAGCACGCTCGCCTCCACCCCGAACTCGCGGGACAACCGGTGCCGCACCGCCGCCGAGATCCGGGCCAACTCCTCCGGCGTCGCCCGGCCCGCCCGTACCTCGTGCACCAGGACCACCTGCTCCTCGGGCACCGGCACGCTGAACGCGGCACCGACACCGAGCGCCAGCGCGGGATGCACGGTGCGCGCCTCGGCCTCCAGATCCTGCGGGTACAGGTTGCGGCCCCGGATGATCAGCAGCTCCTTGATCCGCCCGGAGATGTACAGCTCGTCGTCGAGGCGTACCCCGAGGTCGCCGGTGCGCAGGAAACCGCGCTCGCCACAGGCGGTCTCCGCGTCGAAGACGGCGGCCGTGGCCTCGGGGTTCTCCCAGTACCCGCGCGCGACGCTCGGGCCGCGCAACCAGATCTCGCCCACCTCGCCGTCGGGGAGCAGCACGTGGCGCTCCGGGTCGACGATGCGGATGTCCATCTCGGACGTCGCGCCACAGCCGACCAGGTCACGGGTGGCCTCGTCGGCGTCCAGCCCGACCGGTCGGGCCTGCCCCCGGCCCAGGTGCTCGGCGTCGACCCGGGTGATCCGGGGGAGTCGGTACTGCCCGGCGCAGGAGACCGCAAGCGTCGCCTCGGCCAGCCCGTAACCCGGCCCGATCGCCTCCGGCCGCAGGCCGTAGGGCCCGAACCGGTCGCGGAAGCGTGCCAGCGTGCTCGCCTGGACCGGCTCGGCGCCGTTGACCGCGACCCGCCAGCGGGACAGGTCCAGGCCGGCGAGCCTCTCCTCGGCGATCCGGTTCAGGCACATCTCGTAGGCGAAGTTGGGCGCCGGGGAGATCTGCACGTCGAAGCGGTCGACCAGGAACAGCCAGCTCTGCGGGTGTCGCAGGAACACCGAGGCGGGCATGTGCACGGTGGTGCTGCCGACGTACAGCGGGGAGAGGAAGAGCCCGATCAGGCCGAAGTCGTGGTGCATCGGCAGCCAGCCGCCGTGCCGGGCGTCCGACGGCGCGCCGAGGATGCGCTGGTAGACCCCCGCGTTGTCGGCCAGGTTGCCGTGCGTCACCACCACGCCCCGGGGCTGGCTGGTGGACCCGGACGTGTACTGGAGGAAGGCGATCCGGTCCGGGTCGTCGGGCAGGGCGCGGAACTGCCCGACGTCGGGCAGCGCGGTCGCGTCGGTCACCAGACGCGGCAGGTCGCCCACCCCGGCCGCCTCCGCCCAGGTGGCCACGTCACCGGCCACCCGCTCCTCGGTGAGCAGGGCGGCGGCCCGCGCGTTGCGGACGATCGCGGTCAGTCGCTGGCTGCGGTGCTGCTGCCCGTCCGGCACCGGCACCACGATCGGGATGACCCCGGAGTACAGGCAGCCGAGGACGGCGAGGGCCAACTGCGGACCCGGCGGGTAGAGCAGCATCGCCCGGTCACCGGCGTCCAACCGGTTTTGGAACAGCGCGCCGACCCGGCGGGCCGCGTCGTGGATCTGGGCGTACGAGTAGCTGATCGGGGCGTCGTCGCGCATCGGGTCGGCCACGTAGGTGAACGCGGTCCGCTCGCCGAACTGCGCGGCGTTGACCTCCATCCGGGCACTGAAGCTGGTCACCGTTCACGCTCCTGCTGAGTCGTCTGAATCGAGATCGCTCGGTTGGGGCACAGTTGCGCGGCCTCCCGGACGGCCGGGACCCGATCCGGCTCCGGCTCGGCCACCAGCAGCACGACCGTCCCGTGGTCGTCCTCGTCGAACACCTCCGGCGCGAGCCGGACGCAGTGCCCGGCGCCGAGACAACGCTCCGCAGCGACGGTGAGCAGGGGCGTCATCGGGTCACCACCGCACCGGCAGCCGACCGAGCCCGAACACCACGCCCTGCCGGACCGGGATCTGCTCGACCGGTACGGCCAGGTGCAGCCCGGGAAGCCGGGTGAACAGGGCCCGCAGCGCGATCAGCAGCTCCAGCCGCCCCAGGTGCTGGCCGACGCACTGGTGGATGCCGAAGCCGAAGGTCAGGTGGCCGCGCGCCGCCCGTCGTACGTCCAGCACGTCGGGATCGGCGAACCGCTCCGCGTCCCGGTTGGCTCCGGGCAGCAGCAGCACGATGCCCTCACCGGCCCGGATCAGCTCGCCGTCCACCTCCAGGTCGGCGGTGGCGACGCGGACCGTGGCGCCGGTGAGCGACAGGTACCGCAGCAGCTCCTCGACCGCGTCCGGCCAGCGCTCCGGCTCGGCCCGCAGCAGGTCGAGCTGGGTACGCTCGGTGAGCAGCGTGAGCACGCTCATGCCCAGCGTGTTGACGGTGATGTCCTGCCCGGCCAGCACGATGGCGATGCCCAGCCCGGCCGCTTCCTCGACGGTCAGCTCACCCTCGTCGATCCGCTCGGCGAGATCCCGCAGTTGACCGTCCCGCAGGTCGTCCCGACCGTCGGTGAGCAGGTGGGTCAGGTAGCCGGTCATCGACCGGACCGGGTTGAACCGCTTGTAGGTGACCGTCTGGAAGTGCTCGACGTCCGCCTCCGGCACTCCGAGCAGCCGGCCCAGGACCTCCGCGACCAGCGGCTTGGCGAACACGTCGAGCAGGTCCACCGGCGGCGACTCGGCCAGCATCCGGTCCAGGTAGGCGTCGGTGTACCGGACGATCTCCGGTTCCCAGGCGCTGATCCGCTTGAAGGTCAGGCTGGGCAGCACCGCCCGCCGTTGCCGCGAGTGCTCCGGCGGATCGGTCCGCAGTAACGCCTCGATGGTCGCCGAACCGCTCTGCCGCAGCCCCGCCATGCCGGGCACCGGCAGCGGCATGTTCGGCTGCCGGACGTCCACACTGGTGTCCGGGCTGGCCAGGACCGTCCGGGTCGCCGCGTACCCGGTGACCACCCAGACCGGACGGCCGTCGAACAGCCGCGCCCGGGTGACCGTCCCGCGTTCCCGCAGCCCCCGGTATTCCTCCGGCGGCTGGTACGGACATCTGCGTTCCAGGGGCAGCTCGGGTAGCTGCGTGATGTCTTCCGTGGCCACGGCTCTGCTCACCGGTACCGCCCCTCTCTCCCCCGCTTGTCTCATCGAAGACGAGTCTGCGGAGGTGAGAGAGCTTCGATAAGAGACCGCCGGGCGGCGGAAAGAGCGCCCGGCCGGGTATACCCGGCCGGGTATGGGCCGTTCGGTCGACGGTCGGTCGTATCCGAAGTCCGGAAGGCGACACCTCACTGGCGCCCAGCGCTATAGCGCCTTCCGAAACGGATTCGTACCCTGTTCCCGGACGTCAGGGGTCGATGGTGGGAGGGGTCGATAACGCTGTTCACCACCCCGCTCGCTGATCTTTCGGACCCGACGCGATGAGCCGGAATCCGTTCGACCTCCCCTCGGATCGGGTGATCGCCCTGCCCGAGGCGCGCATCGACGCGTTGGCCACGGTGATCGCCCGTGACCAGAGGGAACTGGCCGCCGTCGTGCACCGTCCCTCGGTACGCCACGCGATGCCGGCCGACGTCGTGCACGCGGCCGTGGACCGACTCGAACAGGTGGCGGTCGAGCTGCTGCCGGCCTGGTTGCCGGAAGCGGCGCAGACGACCCGGCCGGACACCGCCGGCCTGGCCGCGATCCGGGCCGCCGCCGGGGCACGGGCACGTCGTGACCACTACCCGGGCACCTTCCTGCCGGACCTGGCCGTCTTCGCGGTGAGCGCCCGACGAGCCCCCACCACGCTCCCGCTGCGTACCCGGGCCGCCGCGCTGACCCGCCTCGTCGCTGACGCGTTCGGTCGGCGCACGGTGGTGATGCTGGTCGAACCGGACGCCGCCGACGCGGCCGTCGTCGCGGCCGGGGCCGGGTGGCTGGTGCACCACGGTGGCCCGGCCGTGTGGCTGACCGGAGAAGGAGCCGCCCGGGTCGAGGGGCTCCCGGCGTACCGGGTCGAGATGCCGCCGCCGTCACCCGCACCGGCCGGCCGGTCGGGCCAGGCGGTCGTCGGGAAGCCCCATCCCGCCAGCGACGTCGAGAAGCTGCTCGAAGCGGCCCTGGCCGCCGAGATCTGGGCGGCCGGACGGCGGTGGAACCAGAGCCACCAGTCCCATCCGCTGAGCGCACCGGTCCGGCTCGACCTGCTGTGGCCGGACGAGCGGTGCGTGGTCGAGATCGACGGTCCGGAGCACTGCCGGCCCGATCGTTTCGAGGCCGACCGGCAACGGGACGTCCAGCTCCAACTGGACGGGTACGCCGTCCTGCGCTTCACCAACGCACGAGTAATCCACGACGTCGGCGCCGTGGTCCAGCAGATCGGTGAATATCTGCGGAACCGTCGCCGGGGCATACCGGAAGGACCTCTTCATGGCCGGCGATGACCTGACCGCATCCGAGAGCGCGATCCTCGTCGTGCTCATGGCCGAGGCGCGGGAGGTGCTGAACACCGAACTGCGTCAGCGGTACGGCCTGGACGTCCGCAAGCCGCAACGGGACAAGCTCACCCGCCTGCACTACGTGGCCAGCCGTAAGAGCGGCTCGACCTACGCCCTCCAGCTCGACGACAAGGGCTGGGTACGGGTGCAGACCGAGTTCGACTTCACGCTGCGTGGGGCGTCGGCGCTCGGTGCGGCGCTGACCGCCCTGCACGGCAACCTTCGTGACCGCGTGCTGGAGCGCAGCGGCTGCGCCACGCTGACCGAACTCTTCGCGCTCAGCGACGTCCGCGCGCCGGCACCCACTGCCGCGTCCGCGCCGATCGGGTCGGCGTCCGCGCCGGTCGGGCCGCTGCGGGCCCGCGTGGTCAGCGCCTACCATGCGCTCGCCGCCGAGCCCGGTGCCTGGGTGAGCCTGCGCCGGCTGCGCCCGTTCTTCGCCGACGTGCACCGGGACGACCTGGACGACGCGCTGCGCCGGCTCATCCGCGAAGAGGGCGTCACCCTGGTCCCCGAGTCCAACCAGAAGACGCTCACCGAGGCGGACATCGCGGCGGCCCTGCGGGTCGGCGGGCAGGACAACCACCTCTTGGCGATCGGCGTGTAATGCGCGAGGCGGAGCACGCCGCGCTGGCGGCACTGCGGTTCAACTGGGCGCCGGTTCCCGACGACGTGTGGCGGCCGCTGCCCTTCCACGTCGACGGGCTGCACGAACCGGTCCTCCGGGAGGTGCTCGCCGCCGTGGGCGAGGCCGGCAGCGGCACCGGCGGCAGTCCGGTCGGCCTGGTCGTGCAGGGCCAGCGCGGGTCCGGCAAGACCCACCTGCTCGGTTGGGTACGCCAGCAGGTGCAGGACGAGGGCGGTTACTTCTTCCTGGTCAGCCTGCTGGACGCCGGTACGTTCTGGGACAGCGTGCTGGCCGCCATGACAGACGGTCTCGCCCGACCGGTGCCCGGCACTCAGGAGACCCAGCTCAAGCTGCTGCTGCGCCGCCTCTCGACGCGTGTGGGCGCACCCCGTGCGGTCCGCCGAGCTGTGATGGGCGAGACCGAGCTGACCCGGGCGGCGTTGGACGCCTTCCTCAACGGGCTCGGTGCCTTCGACCGGCACGTGGCCCGGACGTGCCAGGAGACCGCCCGAGCGTTGGCGCTGAACGCTTCCGAAGACATTCACCAGCGCGACGTCGCGGAGAACTACTTCAACTGCGGCGAGGAGGTGACGCCCGGTGAACGCGCGGCCTGGGGCATGCGCCGCGCCCCGCGTACCGCCCAGCAGATCGTGCAGGAACTCTCCTGGCTGCTGGCCCTCACCGGCCCGTCGGTGGTGGCGATCGACCAGGTCGACACGCTGATCGCCCAACTCGCGATCCAGAGCGACCCGAGCGTGGTGGGCGCCGTCGCGATGAGTCCCGAGCAGGCGCTGATGCTGGCTCGGATGGCGGACGGACTGATGTCGCTGCGCCAGACCACGCGGCGGACGCTGACGGTCCTGGCCTGCATCCCCAACTCGTGGACGATCATCAAGTCCACCGCCGCCGACACGGTCGCCGACCGGTTCCGGGAGATGCCGACGCTGCGCCGGATCGACGACGCCGACCTCGCCCGGGCGATCATCGAGAAGCGCTTCACGCTCCGCTACCAGGAGGTCGGCTTCGTGCCGCCGTACCCCTCCTGGCCGGTGTCCCCGCGTGCCTTCGCCGAGGCGGGGAACTTCACGCCCCGACAACTCCTCATCGAGATCGACCAGCACATCCGGGCCTGCCTCGCCGACGACGAGGTCCGGGAACTGGTCAGCCTCGGCGAGCCGCCCGCCGCGGAACCCCGCGCGCCCCGGCCCGCCCCGGTCACCGCCTCCCCCGGGGAGACGGACCACTACGACGCCCGGTTCGCCGAACTGAGGGCCGCCGCCGACATCGCCGCCCCGCTGGCGCGTACGTCCGAGGACGCCGCGATGCCGCCGCTGCTCGCCGCCGGGCTGACCGCGTGGATCCTGGAACGGGGTGATGCCGGAGAGGCGTTCAGCGTCGACCCGCCCCCGAGCACCAACCCGCCGCTGCACGCCCGACTCCGGCTGACGCTCGACGAACGCACCGAGGACCAGGTGCACTGGTGCTTCCGGGCGATCAGCGACGAGCACCACGGCAACGCCGCGCTGGCCCGACTCCGCAAGGCGTGCGTCTCTGCCGCTCTCAGCGGCGGCCTGCCCAAACGCAAGCTGTTCCTGCTGCGCAACCGCGGATGGTCGACGAGCGCGGGCACCCGGAAGGCCACCACCGCCCTCACCGAGGCCGGTGGGCAGACCATCGGCATCGACGACGAGGACCTGCGCACCCTCTCGGCGCTACAGGTCATGCTCGGTGAGGCCACCATGGAGCTACAGGGATGGCTGGCCGACCGCCGACCCACCCGGGACCTCAAGTTCCTGCAACACGCGCTCGCCGACGTGGACACCTGGACCACGGACGGCTCCGACGGTTCGGAGGGCTCGGACGGTTCGCCGACCTCGCCGCCCGCCACCAGCGCCCAACCGACGGACAGTGCTCAGCGGGCCGCCGCCGGGTCGTCGGGGGAGCCGGCTTTCACCATCGGGTACGGGTACGACGACGACACGCCCGCGCCGCTGGAGCTCGAAGCACTCCGCAAACACACGACGATCTTCGCCGGCTCGGGCTCGGGCAAGACCGTGCTCATCCGCCGCATCGTCGAGGAGTGCGCCCTCCAGGGCGTCTCCGCCATCGTCCTCGACCCCAACAACGACCTGGCCCGCCTCGGCGAAGGGTGGCCCACCCCACCGGCGCAGTGGCGGCCCGGCGACGAGGCCAAAGCGCAGGACTACCTCGCCCACACCGACGTCGTCGTCTGGACGCCACGGCGTACCTCGGGCCGACCGCTGAGTTTCCAACCGCTGCCCGACTTCACCAGCGTGCGCGACGACCCGGACGAGTTCGGCGAGGCGGTGGAGGCGGCCGTCGCGTCCCTCGCGCCCCGCGCCCTGGTCACCGGCCGGGCCACCAAGGCACACCTGGGCCTGGCCGTGCTGCGTAAGGCCGTCGAACACTACGGCCGACGCGGCGGCTCCCGCCTCAAGGGCCTCATCGACACCCTGACCGACCTGCCGGACGGCCTCATCGACCTCGACGACGCCGACAAGATCGGTCTCGGCCTCGCCCAGACGCTGACCGCCGCCATGGTCAACGATCCGCTCTTCGGCGGCGAGGGCACCCCGATGGACCCCGGCGTCCTGCTCACCCCCGAGCCCGGCAAACGGGCCCGGATCTCCGTGGTCAGCCTCGTCGGCCTGCCCTCCGACGACGTACGCCAGAGCTTCGTCAACCAACTCCAGATGGCGCTCTTCGCCTGGATCAAGCGGAACCCGGCCGG
The DNA here is from genome assembly GCF_055559695.1 of Micromonospora sp. NPDC023869. Taxonomy (NCBI): domain Bacteria; kingdom Bacillati; phylum Actinomycetota; class Actinomycetes; order Micromonosporales; family Micromonosporaceae; genus Micromonospora; species Micromonospora sp. NPDC023869. The sequence continues at coordinate 715,786 of NZ_JBVHKD010000001.1, read as the reverse complement.
GGACCGGCCACTGCTAGGCCTGCTCATCATGGACGAGGCACAGACGTTCGCACCGTCCGGCGCGATGACCGCCTGCACCCAGAGCACGCTGGCCCTGGTGGCCCAGGCGCGGAAGTACGGACTGGGGCTGATCTTCGCGACCCAGGCACCGAAGGGCCTGCACAACCGCATCCCCGGCAACGCCGCGACGCAACTGTACGGACTGATGAACAGCCCGATCCAGATCGAGGCGGCCCGCGAGATGGCCCGCGCCAAGGGCGGGGACGTACCCGACATCTCCCGGCTCACCGTCGGCGAGTTCTACCTCGCCGCCGAAGGCGCTGCACCGCGCAAGATCAGGACCCCGCTCGCGCTGAGCCACCACCCGCGCAGCCCGCTCACCGTCGAGGAGGTGCTGACCCGCGCACGCGGCACCGACCGCACCCCGCCCGAGCACGACGAGTAGGTCCACCCCGCCACCTCGCCGGTGTCGGTGCTGCTCGCTAGGGTGCCGGCGTGGATGACGATCGTCGTACGTTGCCGGCCGCGTTGGCCGAAGCCCATGCCGGAGAGTTCGACTACCGCGACGGAGCCGGCGTCGACTTCGAGCCGTACCCGCAGTTCCTGGACCGGGACGAGACCGCCGACTGGTGGCGGTCCTGGACCGGCAACAGTGAGCTGGACGGATCCGAGTTCCGCGTCTTCGGGCAGGACGGCACCGGCGGCCTCGCCGCATTCTGGCTGGTACGCGCCGATGAGCCGGTCGAACGTCAGCCGGTGGTGTTCCTCGGCTCCGAGGGCGAGACCGGGGTCGTGGCGCAGGACCTGGGGAGCTACCTGTGGCTGCTGGCGGACGGCTACGGTCCCTGGGAGGCGGCGCAGCACCCGGAGCACGAGCACGAGCCGCAGCCGGACCCGCGTCTCACCGAGATCGCGCAGCGCTTCGCACCTGATCGTCGCCGGTCGGCGAGCGACGTGGTCGCGGCGGCGCGGAAGGAGTTCCCCGACTTCGACACGCAGATCGACGCCCTCTGCCGATAGCGCGTGTGACCAGGCCATCGTCCGCTTGATCATGCGAGTAGCTGGAAAAGTAGAACATGCGGTTCTACACTTGTGTCCATGGAGCGCATCGGCGTGCGGGAACTGAACCAGAACACGAGCCAGGTGCTGGCTCGGGTGAGCGGCGGCGAGACCGTCGAGATCACCGACCGTGGACACCCGATCGCCCGACTTGTTCCTGTGAGTGACGACAGGTCGATGTTGGCCAAGCTGGTGGCAGCGGGACGGGCGGTCGCCCCGACCGGTGGCGGTCCGGTTCCGCTTCCGCCGAGGCTCGGCGACGAGAATGCAGATGTGGCCGCCAGCCTCGCCGCGATGCGAGACGAGGAGCGCTGGTGATCTACCTCGACTCCGCCGCTGTCGTCAAGCTGGTGCGCCAGGAGACATGCAGCTCCGACCTGGTCTCCTGGCTCAACAGCCATGACGATGCGCCGCTGGTCTCATCCGCTCTCGTCGAGGTGGAAGTGCCCAGAGCGCTACGCCGGTCAGCTCCGCAAGCCCTGATCGGAGTGCCAGCGGCCATCGGCCGGCTCTTCCGGTTGGAAATCGACAGCACGATCCGCGCGACTGCGGCCGCATTCACCGAATCGACGCTGCGCAGCCTCGACGCCATCCATCTCGCCACGGCCCAGGTCCTGACCAACGAGTCTGGAACGGCACTCATCGCCTTTGTCACCTACGACCGACGCCTGCTCGAATCCGCCAAGCAGGCGGGACTGCCCGTGGCGAGTCCCGGCCAGGACTGAGCTGCCGGTTCCCGGTATGCATTCGGCGATCCGCTACCGGCCCATTTGACCGGTTCAAGCGAATGTTCGCTCGGCCAGGTAGTGGCACCCCCGGCGACGCCTGCAACCTTGACGTACCATCGAGCGTACGTTCGACTGTACGTTCTGCTCGTGGGGGCCAAGATGAAGGTGCTGACAATCAGCGACGTTCGCAAGAACCTCGCCGCGGTGGTCGATGCGGTGATCGACGATGCCGAGGAGTGCGTCATCCCACGCGGCGGCGGCAAGGCTGTCGTCATCGTGTCGCTCGACGAGTGGAACGCCATGAACGAGACGCTGCATGTTCTTGGTTCCGCCTCGAACGCCCGCCGACTACTGGAGAGCATCGCCCAGGCCGATGCCGGCCTACTCGAGGAGCATTCACTCGACTCGAAGTCCTCATCTCCGAAACCCGGCAAGGAAGCCGCGTGAGCCTGCGCATCGTGTTCACTCCCAACGCGTGGGAGGACTACGACGGCTGGTTGCGCCGGGACGTGAAGATGGCCCGCCGCGTCAGCAAATTGATCCTCGACGTTCAACGTGATCCACACGGCACCGGTCTCGGCAAGCCCGAACTGCTCAAAGGCCCGCTCTCTGGATGGTCGTCCCGCCGTATCAACGACGAACACCGGCTCATCTGCCGCGTCCGTGGCGGCGACCTGGAAATCGCCGCCTGCCACGGCCACTACCTCGACAAGTAGAAGCCGCTCACCCCAGCGTCCGCCGACACGGATCGGTGGGCGCGGCGTTCCGCCTTTCCTGCCCGCGAACGAGCCCCTGTCCGCGAACGAGGGTGAACAGCATGCGAGCCGTCACCCTCATCAGGGCTCGGTGGTTCGCAGCAAAATCGAAGTGGGCCGGAGGTACCACCATGCGAACCAGTCGGTGACCATCGCCGGTGGTCCACTACCGCTGCGAACGGGCAGGCCAGCCCAATGAAGCGCGATTCCAGACGTGGTCCTAGAAGCGGTAGGCGTCGCGTCGGTGGCGGATCGAGTGGATCTCCACGACGCGCTTGGCCTCGTTGATCCGGTAGATGATTCGGTACGTGCCGCGGCGGGCGGAGTGAGGGCCGTCGAAGGGCTCGTCGAGTGGTTTGCCCGCCCGATAGGGGTTGACCGCTACCGCGTGCTGGATGGTCTCCGTCGCCGCGACCGCGACCTCCAGTGGCAGGTCCTCGTGCAGGTTGCGGCGGGCCTGCCGGGAGAACATCACCGTGTACGGGCTGGTCGCCTCGTGCGTGTCGTCCCGTCGCCCGCTTTGCGGGGGCATCAGGCTGCCCTACCGCGACGCCGTTCCAACTCGGCGCGAACCTCGTCCATCGAGAACGTGTCGCTGGCCGCGAAATCCTCCCGCGACTGGCGTAGATCCGCGAGGGCCTCGTCGTCGGAGAGCAGTTCGAGCGTCTCCCTCATCGACTCGTACTCGGCGACCGAGATCAGCATCACGTCGGCACGTCCGTTGCGGGTGATCGTGAAGTGGTCGTGTTCCCGAGCGACCCGGTCGGCAAGCTCGGCGATCCGGGCCTTGGCTTCCGTGATCGGAATGGTCTCCATAGCGACCATTCTAGTGACTGGTCAGAATTCTGGCCACGCTCTTCGCCCCGCCCCCGGAGGCAGCGAGCTGTCCGGGGCTGCGGCGTCGAGCCGCGATACGAGCACACGAGATATCGGCCGTGGCCTGCGGCTTCGCCGCACTGGCCCCTCCGTTTGGGTATCCGTCTGAGGTGGGCCGCCAGGGACTCGAACCCTGAACCTATGGATTAAAAGTCCACAGCTCTGCCATTGAGCTAGCGGCCCGCGCGCTCAGGTTACCGGACACTGCGGGGATCGGGCTCGCGGCTGTCGAGCCGCCGTCGATGGCTGCTCGGTGGCCGGGTGGTGCCGGGTTGGCAGGATCGGCTCGGACGTCGGTTCGACAGGGGGAGGCGAGCGTGCCGGAGGGCGTACGGGTCGTGGTGCTGGCCGGGGGTGTGGCGGCCACGGGGCTGGTGGCGGGGTTGTTCTTCGCGTACGCCTGCTCGGTCATGCCCGGGTTGGCGGCGACCGACGATCGGACGCTGGTCGGCACGATGCAGTCGATCAACCGGAAGATCATCAATGGCTGGTTCATCTCGGTGTTCCTGGGTGGGCCGGTGCTGGTGGCGGTGGCGGTCGTCGGGCATTTCGGTGACGGCGGGGCGGTGCTGTGGTGGTTGGTCGCCGCGCTGGTCCTGCACCTGGTGACGTTCGGTGTAACGGCGCGGTGCAACGTGCCGCTCAATGATCAGTTGGACGCCGCCGGGTCGGTCGACGGGATCACCGACCTGGCGGCGGCCCGGCGTCGGTTCGAGGTGCCGTGGGTGCGCTGGAACCTGGTCCGGACGGGCAGTTCGGTCGGGGCCTTCGCCTGCCTGATCGGAGCGCTGCTGGCGCGGTAGCGACGCCGGGCGCACGGGAGCACCGCCGGTCCGGGTGCCAGGTGGGACGCGTGGAAAGCGACTGACCGGGTACGGACCGGACATGCGGATCGTGGTGGTGGGCGCGAGCGGCAACATGGGTACGGCACTGCTGCGCCGGTTGTGGCGCGAGCGCGGCGTGGAGATCGTCGGAGTGGCGCGGCGGCTGCCGCACGCGGGGGCCGGTGAGCCGTACGCGGGGGTGCGGTGGCACTCGTGCGACATCGGGCGGGCCGGTGCCGCCGACGAGTTGACCGAGGTGTTCGCCGGGGCGGACGCGGTGGTGCACCTGGCCTGGCAGATCCAGCCCAGCCACGACCAGCGGGTGTTGCGGCGTACCAACGTGGGTGGCAGCCGGGCGGTGGTGGACGCGGTGCTGCGGGCGGGCGTGCCGACGCTGGTGTACGCGTCGTCGGTGGGGGCGTACGCGCCGGGGCCGAAGGACCTGCCGATCAGTGAGCGGTGGCCGGCGACCGGGGTGGCCGAGTCGTCGTACAGCCGGGACAAGGCGGCGGTGGAGGAGATGCTCGACGGGATCGAGCGGACCCACCCGGGGCTGCGGGTGGTCCGCCTGCGGCCGGGGCTGATCTTCCAGCGGGAGGCGGGTACGGAGATCAGCCGCTACTTCCTCGGGCCGCTGGTGCCGGTGCGGCTGCTCCGCTTCGGGCGGCTGCCGTTGGTGCCGACCAACCGTCGGCTGCGGATGCAGGCGGTGCACGCCGACGACGTGGCCGACGCGTACGCGCGGGCGATTCTGGGTGACGCTCGCGGCGCTTTCAACGTCGCCGCGGACCCGGTGTTGACGCCGGAGCTGGTGGCCCGGCACTTCCACGGCTGGACGGTGCCGGTGGCCGCCCCGGTGCTGCGGACGGCTGCCGCGCTGACCTGGCGGGCCCGGCTGCAACCGGTCGACGCGGGGTGGGTCGAGCTGGCGCTGAGCGCACCGCTGATGTCCAGCGAGCGGGCCGCGACCGAGCTGGGCTGGCGGCCACGGGTGGACGCGGTCACCGCGCTCAAGGAGCTGGTGGCCGGCATGGCCGAGCGCGCCCACACGGCCAGCCCGCCGCTCTCCGCCACCCCCGACCTGCCCGGCCGCCCCGCCGCCCTACTCAAGGCCCGCCCCGCCGCCCAGGGTAACCCCTACTGACCCCACCCCGCCCCTACCCGCGTCCGCCCCCGCCGCATGCCGCACGCCGCACGCCGCACGGTCGCCTGCCGCGATCATGGAGTTGTGGCCCCCCGCAAAGGCCGTGAAAGTGGGCAAGGTGCGGACCACAACTCCATGATCGACGCGGGGAGGCCACGACGGGCATCGACGCGGGCAGGCTGTCGCGCGGGCGGGCCTCGGCGGGCGTGGTCAGCGGACGGTGGAGGTGGTGATGGTGGGGGCGGAGCCGGCGCCCTGGTAGAAGATGCCGGGGTGGGTCTGGAAGCCGTGGCTGGGGTTGCGGCGCAGGGTCGAGTTCTCGATGCGCAGCGTGCCGGTGCGGTTGTTGCTGACGAAGAAGATCGCCCCGCCGCCCTCCTTGGCGTCGTTCCCCTCGATCATGGTGCCGGCGACGCGTACCGAGAACTCGTTGCCGTCGGTGTAGATCGCGCCGCCGCTGCCGCCGCCGGGGGTGCCGGAGCGGGCCGGGTTGGCGCCGGTGCCGACGGCGGCGTTGTCGCGCAGCACGCTGTTCAGGATGACCCAGGAGACGCCGATGCTGCTCAGTGCGCCGCCGTTGGCGCAGGAGCCGCCGGTGAAGGTGCTGCCCGTCACGTACACGGGTTGGCCGTCGTGCTGGTCGAGGACGCGGATGGCGGCCCCGCCCACGTCGGGGCCGGTGCGGTCGCAGCGGTTGCCGACGAAGTGCGAGTCGACCACCTTGAGGCGGCCACCGCGTACGAAGATCGCGCCACCGCCGCCACCGTCGACGCGCTGGCCGGTGGAGTCGCCGTCGGCGAAGGTCAGGTTCTGCACGGTGAGCTGCGGGTGGTCCTGGTTCTGGCAGCGCGCGGTGGTCCAGCCCTGGAGGACGTCGCAGGTGTTCATGTAGAGGATGCGGCGCTTGCCCTGCCCGCTGAGCGTGATCTTGCCGCCGCCGTCCAGCACCACCTTCGGGCCGTTGGCGTTACGGACTTTCGCGGTCGCCGCCATCGTGATGGTCAGCGGGTCGGGGCCGCAGTCGAAGGTGATGATGCCGCCGGCCGCGACCGCCCGCACCACCGCTGCCGAGGTGCAACTGGCCGGGGTGCCGTCGCCGACGGTGCGGGTCGGGTTCGAGGTGTCGACCGCCTGGGCCACGGCGGGCACGGGTGCCGCGTCGGCCGGGGGCGCGCTGTCGCGTACGCCCGGACTGCCGGCCGCCGTGGTCGGGTCGGCCGCGGCGGCGGGGGTGCTGAGCGCGGCCTGGCCGGACGGGCTCGTCTCGGCGCTCTGGTGCTGTCCGGGCGGTACCTCGGAGGTCGGCTCGGCGGGGTCGCCGCCGGACGCCGGCTGTTGGACGCTTCGCGGGTCGACGCGGGGTACGGACGGGCCGCCGCAGCCGGTCAGACCGACGGCGACACCGAGCGCGACCACGGGAACAAGGGATCTGAGACGCACCAGATGATGCTAGAGCCTGTTCCGGGGTCCGCGACCGGTCGCGGACCCCGGAACGATTTTCAGGCAGCCGGTACGTGGTGCAGGTGCCGGCGGCGGCGCAGTCGGACACTGAACACGCCCGCCACGGTCACGGTCAGCAACAGGGTGACCGCCAGTCCGTGCAGGACGCCCCGGGCGAGGTAGCCGTCGTCGGCGTGGTCCACCGCCCAGGTGGCGATCTCCCGGCTGGACCAGAACGGGGTGAGTTTCGCGCCCTGACTGGCCGGGTCGAGCAGCATCTGCATCGCCACCACGGTGAGCAGCAGCAGGGTGCCCTCCAACTCGCGGGGCAGCAGAGCGCCGATCAGCATGCCGAACGGCGCGGCCACCAGCACGCAGCAGAGCATCGCCACGGCGATCCCGGCGTACCGCAGGTTGGTCGTGTCGAGCACGGTGAGCAGGAAGAACGGCACGGCGACGGTCAGTCCGAGCGCCCACAGGCCGAGCATCCGGCCGAGGTACAGGTGGTGCGGCCGGTAACCGGCGAGCCGGAGCCGGGGTTCCAGCTCGCGGGCGGCGCTGGTGGCGAAGAGCGCGGCGGTGCTGACCGCCCAACTGATGCCGAGGAACAGCGCCCGGATCGACTGCCCGACGTGCGAGTCCCGCCGGATCATCCAGAAGACCAACGGCATCAACAACAGGAGCAGGAGTACGCCCCGACGACGCGCCAGTTCCCGCAACGTCATCTCGGCGACGGTGGCCAGCCGCTTCACGCCCGACCTCCCTGCTCGGCGGAGGTCAGGTCGAGCACGATGTCGACCCGGTCGAGTTGGTTGAGCAGGTGCGTCACCACCACAATGGCCTTCCCCTCGTCGCGCAGCCGGGTCAACTGGTCCCAGAGGTTGACGTAACTGCCCTGGTCGAAGCCCTGGTACGGCTCGTCGAGCAGCAGCACGTCCGGTTGGGCGAGGGTGGACATGGTCAGGTTCAGCTTCTGGCGCGTACCGCCGGACAGGTGGCGGGCGAGCACGGCGCCCTCGGCGTCCCAGCCGAGGTTCCGGGCCGCCGCCCGACCGGCCCGCCGGGCCGGACCACGAGCCACACCCTGACCGGCGCCGACCAGCACGAAGTGCTCGTCGGAGAGCAGGAAGTCGGCGGTGCCGCCCTGCTGGGGGCAGTAGCCGAGCCGGCCGGAGACGGTCACGTCACCGCTGTCCGGCGAGATCAACCCGGCGCAGATCCGCAGGAAGGTGCTCTTGCCGCAGCCGTTCGCACCGACCACGGCGGCGATCTGTCCGGCCCGTACGGTCAGCGAGGCGTCCCGTAGCACCGGACGCCGCCCGTACCGCTTGGTGATGCCCTTGGCGGCCAGACGCACCGGCCCGGGACGCGGGCCGGGTGCGGTGCCGATGCTCTCCACGATCGCGGCGGCGTACGCCTGCGGCGGGCCGAAGACCTGCCACGGGTCGCCGCCGCCCTCGCGCAGGTGTGTGGCGGCCTCGGCGACCACGTGCCGGGCGGCGTCGGTCGCCACCCGGCGCTGGTGCAACTCGGCCGCGAAAGCCCGCAGCCAGTCGTCGGAGTTCACCTCTCGACCCCCTTCGAGACGATGCCGGTCACCGGTGCCACGAACGTCAGCCAGGCGTTACCACCATTGTGTAGCGCCGCCCGCCCGTCGTCGGTGAGCTGGTAGTACTTGCGGGCCGGTCCTGACCCGCCCTCCCGCCACTGCGCGGTGACCAGGCCGGTGCGCTGCAATCGCAGCAGCACCGGATAGAGCGTGCCGCCCTGGATCGGCCCGACGCCCGCGGCGTCGAGCGACTGGGCGAGCTGGTAGCCGTAGGACTCGCCCTCGCGCAGCAGGGCCAGCACGCAGAGGTCGAGCACACCTCGCAGCCACTGCCCACGACGATCGGGATCCACCCGCCGAACCCTAGTGGCGCTACCTAGATGGCACAACTACCTAGTTGGGCACGGAGGTGCCTCGGGACCGTTGCGGTCCCGAGGCGACGGCGGCTCAGCCCGACACGATGTCGGAGATCACCACGGTGACGTTGTCCGGCGCGCCGGCCTGGTGGGCCAGCTTCACCAACTGCTCACCGCACTGGTGCCGGTCGGTGTGCAGGCTCAGCGCGGCGGAGATCGCGTCGTCGGTCACGTAGTCGGAGAGACCGTCACTGCACAGCAGCAATCGGTCACCGGCCGTCACGCTGACCGAACCCATCGTCGGCGGCGCGTCCGCCCCCTGCACGGCGCGTGTCACCAACGACCGCTGCGGATGGTGCCGGGCCTGCTCCGGGGTCAACGTCCCCTGGTCGACTAGCGCCTGCACGAACGTGTCGTCCCGGGTCAACTGCCGCAGCTTGCCCTCCCGCAACAGGTAGCAGCGCGAGTCACCGACCTGCGCCAGCACCAACGTGTCGCCCGCGAGCAGGGCGGCCGTGAGCGTGGTGCCCATGCCGTCCCGGGCCGGCTCGGCGGCGATCGCCGCGTGGATGCGTTGGTTGGCGGTGCTCACCACGGCCCGCAGCGCGTCGGTGGCGGCGTCCGGGGCGGTGGGCGGGATCAGCTCGTCCAGGATCCGGATGACGATCTCGCTGGCGACCTCACCGGCGGGCAGCCCACCCATGCCGTCGGCCACCGCGACGAGGCGCTCACCAGCGAGCGCGGAGTCCTCGTTGTTGGTGCGGACCAGGCCGATGTCGTTGAGGATGGCCGAGCGGAGGATCAGCGTCATGGGTCAAGCTTGCCAAGAACACCCTTCCCGCGTCTCTACGCACTACTGCGTAGGGTTGAGGAATGTTGCCGATGTCCATGGTCGGGCGCGCCGACGAGCTGGCTGAGCTGGGCCGGACGTGGTCCACCGTGGCTGGTCGGAGGCGTCGAACACCGGCCGTCGTGGTCGTCACCGGCGGCGCAGGCGTCGGCAAGAGCCTGTTGGTCGCCGCCGCACTGGACGAACTCACCCCGCGACCGGCGGTGGTGCTCAGCGGCGTCGCCCGGGTGCACAGTCCGGCACCGTACGACTGGCTGGCCGCCGTGCTCAGCGGACGCGACCCGGACCGGCTCGACCTGCCGGCCGACACCGTGCCGCCCGACGCGCTGGCCTGGCTCGCCCAACAACCCACCGCACCCCGTGAGCGCTACGCCCCCGACACGCTGCTGCGTCTCGCCGTACGGGCCGTCCGGGTGCTGGTCGGCACCGGCCCGGCCGTTCTCGTGGTCGAGGATCTGCACGCGCTCGACCCGGCCAGCCTCAACCTGATCGGCGAACTGGCCACCGCCACCGGCCTTCCCGCCCTGCTGGTGGTGGCCACCCGACCCGCCGCGCACGCGGTCACCCCGGAGCTCGCCGGGCGCACCCTGGCGCGCCTCTGTGGCGTACCCGGGGCGGTACGCCAGCACCTCGGGCCGCTGCGCCCGGTCGAGGTGGCCGAGGTGCTGACCCAGGTGTACCCCGGCCACCCGCTGCCCGGCCGACTGGTACGCGGTGTGTGGCGGAGCACCGGCGGTAACCCGTACGCGCTCACCGAGCTGCTCGCCGCATACTCCGGACAGCCGCCCGAGGCGCTGCTCGCCCCGGCCGACGTCCCGCCCGCGTTCGACGTACGGCCCCGGTCTCGCGGTCGAGGTGTCCCGCCGGCCGAGCGTGCGTCCGGCGCGTCGACGGCCACGCCGGTGTCCGACGCGTCGCCGGTCGGCGGTGGTCCGGCGACGTCGGGCCTGTCGGTCGAGTTGACCGGACGGGAGGTCGAGGTGCTCGACTGCCTGGTCGCCGGGATGTCCAACAAGCAGGTGGCCCGCACACTGGGCATCTCGGTGCGGACGGTCACCGTGCACGTGTCCAACCTGCTGCGTAAGACCGGCTCGGCCTCGCGTACCGAGGTGGCGCTCTGGGCGGTACGCCAACGGCTCGCCGAACCCACTCCCGCCGAGATGTAAGGAAGGGACCCTTCCTATACACGAGGCGTTAGTAGGGGACCCCTCCTTACACCCGGGGGTAGCGCAGGAGCAGGCTGGCGGCTACCTCCTCGTCGCCTACGGCCGCATAGAGGTGCGGTACGTCGGACGTCCAGCGCAGGTGACCACCGGCGGCGGCGGTCAGCGGCGCGTCGACCGGGCCGGCGCGTAGCACCCCGGCGAAGACGGTGATGTGCTCGGTCACCCCGGGTTGGTGCGCGGGGGAGAGCTGGCCGGGGCCGGGCGCCACCCGCAACCGGTACAGCTCGTACGTGGCGTCCGAGTCGTCGAAGACTTCCAGCAGCGTCGCGCTGACCGCCGCGCCGCGTACGGTCGGCCCGGCCGACGGCCCGGAGAGCACTGCGGTCAGCGGTACGCCGAGCTGCGCGGTGATCGCGTACAGCGTCTCCAGGGTGGGGTTGCGGACGCCGTTCTCCAGTCCGGAGAGCGTCGCCTTGCCCACCCCGGCCAGCCGGGACAACGCGGAGAGCGAGATCCCGCGTGCCTCGCGGAGGGCGCGGACCCGGCGACCGATCGCGACGGTGTCCGAATCTGGTGGTGGCTGCGACACCCCGCTATGGTGCTACACGCCGCTGTTCCGTAAACGGAACGGTCGGGAGGGGGTGGGGTCATGGCGGGACGGACACAGCCGATCCTCGCGGGAGTGGTGACCGCGCTGGTCGGGTTCGCCAGCTCGTTCACGGTGGTGCTGGCCGGGCTGCGGGCGGCCGGCGCGAGCGAGGCGCAGGCCGCCTCCGGGCTGCTCGTCCTCTGCGTCGCCTCCGGGCTCTGCGCCGCCTGGCTCGGCCTGCGACACCGGATACCGCTGAGCATCGCGTGGTCCACACCCGGTGCGGCGCTGCTCATCGCGACCGGCCCGATCCCCGGCGGTTGGCCGGTCGCCGTCGGCGCGTTCCTCGTCTCGGGCCTGCTCATCGTCGCCGCCGGCCTGTTCCCGGTGCTCGGCCGCGCCGTCGCCGCGATCCCCAAACCCATCGCCGGGGCCATGCTCGCCGGGGTGTTACTGCCGCTCTGCACCGCACCGGTACGCGCCCTCGTCGACGTGCCGCACCTCGCCGCTCCGGTGCTGATCTCCTGGTTGGTGCTGCACCGCTTCGCCCGGCGCTGGGCGGTCCCCGGGGCGCTGGTGGTCGCGGCCGGGGCGATCGCGCTGACCACCTCCGGCGGCGGCACCGGCGGACTGCGCCCGGTGTTCGAGTTGACCGCACCGGCGTGGAGCCTGTCGGCGCTGATCGGTGTGGCGCTCCCGCTGTTCCTGGTGACCATGGCCGCGCAGAACGTGCCCGGCACCGCCGTCCTGGTCGGCTACGGCTACCGGCCCCCGCTCGGCTCGGCGCTTCGGACCACCGGGCTGGCCAGCATGGCCGTGGCACCCGCCGGTGGCCACGCGGTCAACCTGGCGGCGATCACGGCCGCACTGGCCGCCGGACCGGACGCACACCCCGACCCGGACCGCCGCTGGATCGCCTCGGTGACCGCCGGCATCGGGCTGGCGCTGCTCGGCCTGGGTGCCGGGGCGGTCACCACGCTCGTCGGCTGGGCACCCCCCGTACTGATCGAGGCGGTCGCCGGACTGGCCCTGCTCGGCGCGCTGGCCACCGCCCTGACCGCCGCGCTGGCCGACCCCACGGCCCGGGAGGCGGCCGTGGTGACCCTGGTGGTCACCGCCTCCGGGGTGTCGCTGGTCGGCATCGGCGGCGCGTTCTGGGGCCTGGTGGCCGGCTGCCTGATGCTGCTCCTCTTCCGCTCCCGCCGCCCCACGCCGACGCCGTCGACCCCGGCCGCCGAGCCCGTCGCATTAGCTTCCGCCGGGGAGCCCGCCGCGTCTGCTTCGACCGTGATGCCCGGGTCCGTTCCGGCCGGGGAGTTCGCGCCCGGGTCTGATCCGACCGGGGAGCCCGTGCCCGGGTCGGTTGCGGCTGGGGAGTCCGTGCCCGGGTCTACTCCGGCTGGGGAGTTCGCGCCGGCGGCAGAGTCCGGCCCGGCTGCGGAATCCGCGCCGGCCGCTGTTCCCGGCCAGAGTCGGAAGTCGTGAGCGGCGTCGGGGCGTAGGCGGGGGTCAGTCCTCCGGGGGGAGGTCGGCGGCGAGGACGTCGAGCCGGACCTCTCCGTCGACGACGGTGTTGATCTGGTCGGCCAGCACGTAGACGGCACCGGTGGGGGCCAGTTCGGTGGAGACCTTCAGATAGCCGGTACGCAGCAGGCGGGCGGCCAGGTCCGCAGGCACGTCGGGTTCCTCGGTGGCAGCGGACTCGATCAGCTCGTCCAGGCTGCTGCCGGGGTCGGCGGTCGGCGCCTGCACGGTCACGGCGTTCGGGTCACCGCGCTGGACGAGGTCCACCGTGCCGACGTCGAGGCCGGCGGCGTCCACCACCCGCATACCGGTGGTGACCCGCGAGACGGTGGCCTGTTGATCGATGCCCTGCTGCTCCATACCCCGCGCGGTTCCCGCCCCTCACTCCCCCTAAACCACCCTCCCACCCCGCCCCGCTCCCACCCCCCACCCCCGCCCCGCTCCCACCTCCCACCCACCCCCGCCCCGCCCCCACCCCCCACCCCCCAACCCCCGCCCCGCCCCACCCCGTTGATCAAGAAGTTTGGGTCGCGTTCGCGGCGGTAGCAGGGCGAAAACTTCTTGATCAACGCGGGCTGAGGGGGCGGCGGGCTGAGGGGGCGGGGGGCTGAGGGGGGCAGCGGGGCAGCGGGGCGGCGGGGTGGGGGTTAGCGGGGTGGGGGGTGGTGGTCGGTGGGGGCGGTCCAGGGGGATGGGGGGCGGGGGGAGAGTTCGCGCCAGGTGTCGGGGCCCTGGAGCAGCGCGCGGACCGTCTCCTCGGCGTCGTCGACGGTGTCGTACTCGTAGAACCGGGATGCGCCCTCGGCTCCGCCGGCACGCTGTTCCACGTACCAGCGGTCGGCGTCCGCTCGGAGGAAGACGTCCCGTCGGGCCAGCCGCCCCCATTTCCCGTTCCACCAGTGCTTTCGCTGCTCCATGGCGGGACTCTATCGAACATGTGTTCGACATGGAGCGGCCCCTGCGGGATTCCCACAGGGGCCGATGTGCGGGTGCCGGGTTCAGCGCCCGGTGGGCGGTTCCTCCCGGCGGCCGAGCACGTCGTCCAGGGCACCGCGCTGCTGAGCCGGGGTGGTCCGGCCGGAGGCGACCAGGGCGTCCCGGATCTCGGTGAGCAGCTTGACCTCCTCGCTCGGCGCCGAGGGCGGCGGCTCCTCGCCCCGCTTGCGGCGCTCGGCCAGCTTGTTCATCGGGAAGACGACCAGGAAGTACAGCGCCGCCGCGGTGAGCAGGAACGTGATCAGCGCGTTGACGAAGGCGACCCAGTCGAACGGGATGCCCTGGATCTTCGGTGCGGTGCCCTCGATTCCTTTGTCGTTGCCGGTGATCAGCACCACGAAGACGCGGATCAGTGGTTCCAGGAACGACTTGGTGAGCTGCGTGACCACGCCGGTGAACGCGGCACCGATGACGACGCCGACCGCGAGGTCGACGACGTTGCCGCGCATGATGAAGTCTTTGAAGCCCTTGAGCATCCGTACTCCTGAGGTGTCCGGTTTTTCGTCGAGGACAACCTATGCCTTGGGTGCGGACTCCAGGAAAGCGCCGGCCTCCCGGGCCGCCAGCTCCGGGTCACCGGCCCGGATGGCGGCCACCAGGCGGGCGTGGTCGACGTGCCGGTCCGGTGTCAGGGCGTCGCCCATGGCCTGCGTGACGGTGCTGCGCAGGGCGGTGGCGACCGAGGCGTAGAGCTCGGCGAGCATGCCGTTATGCGCCGCCGCGACGACGGCGGTGTGCAGCGCGACGTCGGCCTCCACGAACTCGGCGACCTCGCCGCCGCGCCAGGCCGCCTCGCGGGCCGCCAGCGCGGCGTCGAGGGCGGCCAGGTCCTCGGCGGTACGTCGGCGCGCGGCGAGCCGGGCGGCCTCCACCTCGAAGGCGCGGCGTACCTCGATCACCTCGGTCATCCGGTCGTCGGTGAGGCGGCGGGCCACCACGGGTGCCAGTTCGTCGGTGGAGAGCACGTAGGTCCCGGAGCCCTGCCGGCACTCCAGCACCCCGGCGTGGGCGAGTGCCCGGACCGCCTCGCGGACCGTGTTGCGCCCCACCCCGAGATCCTCGACGAGTCGCGGCTCGGTCGGGATGCGGCTGCCGACCGGCCATTCGCCGGCCATGATCCGTCGACGCAGTCGGGCGATGGTCTCGTTCGTCCGTCGGCCCCGAGGCGGGACGGCGGAATCAATCGCTGGTGGCACTGGTTACAGCCACTCGCCGAAATTCATCCCATGATTGTAGGTTCGAGGTCATGACTCCGCCAACCGCCGGCACCCCCGCCACCACTGCCCCCACCGCCGGCGCCGCACCCGCTGGGACCGGGACCGCTGAGGCCGGAAACCCGGTGGGCGGGGCGGATCGGGCGCGTACCGGATGGCTGCTGCTGGTCGGGATGTTGCTGGTGGCGCTTAACCTGCGGGCCGCGATGACCAGCCTCGGCGCACTGCTCGACGAGGTACGCGTCGGATTGGCGCTCTCCGGCACGATGGCGGGCGTCGTCACCACCCTGCCCGCGGTGGCGTTCGCCGGGCTGGGTGCGACCACGCCGTGGCTGGTCCGGCGACTCTCCGCGCCGCGACTGCTGGTGCTGGCGATGATCGCGCTCACCGTCGGGCAGGTGCTGCGGGTGCTCACCGACTCCGCCGTGGTGTTCCTGGTCACCAGCGCGCTCGCGCTGGCCGGTATCGCGGTGGCGAACATCCTGCTGCCGATGCTGGTCAAGCAGTACTTCCCGCACCGGACCGGCCTGATCACCGGGGTGTACATGATGACGTTGACGGCGGGAGCGACGGCGGCGGCCGCGGCTGCGGTGCCGGTGGCGCACGCCTTCGGCTCGTGGCGCGCCGGGCTCGGTGTCTGGGCGGCGCTCGCGGCGGTGGCCGTACTCCCGTGGTTGCCGGCGGCGCTGCGGACCGGTGGGGCCGCGCGGCGGGTGGGTCGGCACGGCGGCCGGGCCCGCGCCCGGATCAGCCCCGGGCGGACCCGGCTCGGCTGGGCGATGGCGCTGTACTTCGGTGCGCAGTCGCTGAGCGCGTACGCGATCATGGGCTGGTTGGCCGTGCTGTTCCGGGACGCCGGTTTCCGGCCGCAGGACGCCGGCCTGCTACTGGCCGGGGTGACCGCGCTCGGGGTGCCGATCGCATTGCTGATGCCGACGCTGGCCGGCCGCCTGGGCGACCTGCGGCTGCTGGTGCTGGCGTTGACCGCCGCCTCCAGCGTGGCCTATCTGGGGCTGGCGTTCGCGCCGCGTGGCGGGGCGGTGCTGTGGGTGGTGCTGCTGGCGCTGGGGCAGGGCGCGTTCCCGCTCATCCTGGCCACCATCGGGCTGCGTGCCCGGACGGCCGACGGCACGGTCGCGTTGTCGGCCTTCACGCAGAGCGTCGGATACCTCATCGCGGCGCTCGGGCCGCTGCTGGTCGGGATCCTGCACGAGTCCACCGGCGGCTGGACGGCGCCGCTGGGCTTCCTGCTGGTCGCACTCGCGGTGCAGACCGGGGCGGGAATCGTCATCGCTCGCCCTCGATACATCGAGGACGAGCGAGGCCCGGCCGTGGCCGGTGGGTAACGCGGTGGGGTCAGGAGGAGGTGGGGGTGGGTTCCCCCGCGACCGCCTGGTCGACCGTCGGATAGGTGTGCAGGACCTCCACGAGGCCACTCACCTCGAGGATGCGCAGCACGCCTCGTTGCGGCGCGGCCAGCCGGACCACTCCGCCGGCCTCGTCGGAGCTGTTCTTCGCGCGGACGAACACCGACAGACCGGTGGAATCGCAGAACGAGACCTCCGACAGGTCGAACACGAGGCGGCTGCGCCCCTTGTCGAGCAGGTCGGTGATCTGGTCCTGCAGCTGCGGTGCGGTGGCCATGTCCAGTTCGCCTGCGACCGCCACCACGACCACGTCACCGCGTTGCTCCGTGTGCACCGTCAGGGACATATGCCAGACCTCCTGTTTATCGGAGGAACGGTATCCCACACGGGGCCCGGTACGCAGAACGGGAGCACGATGAGGTGTCCACCGTCATTCCCTTGCTTCGCGACAAGTAGTTTGAGGGTCTGCGGTGATAGAGTCCGGCCGGTCCAGGTCCTAGGGGGGTAGTGCGATGGCGTTGAGCGCTGACGAGAGTGGCCGCTTGGCCGACCTGCTCACCAGTCAGGCCGGACAGATCGTCCAGCGGTGGACCGAGGCCCTCGCCGCACAGTTGCGCGGCCGGCTCAGCCAGGCCGAACTGGTCCGGCAGGTGCAGGAACTACACCGGGCACTGGTGGACGCGCTCGGCAAGGGCGTGGGCGACCTCGCCGCCGAGGAGGCCACCGAGCTGCGGGCCGTGCTCGCCGAGGTCTCCCGTGGGCAGGCCCGGCAGGGCTTCAGCGCCACCGAGACCGCCAGCGGCGTGTTCGCCCTCAAGGAGGCCCTGCTGGCGGTCATGGAGACCGATCAGGGCACCGGCACCCTGCGCGACTACGTCGCCTTCTCGGCGCTGGTCGACCAGATGGGCCTGTTCACCTTCGAGACCTTCGTCCGCACCCGCGAGAGCCTGATCGCCGACCAGGCGGAGCAGCTGCTGGAGCTGTCCACCCCGGTGGTCAAGCTCTGGGAGGGTGTGGTGGCGGTGCCGCTGGTCGGCACGCTCGACTCGGCCCGCGCCCAGGTGGTGATGGAGCGGCTGCTGCAAACCCTGGTCGACACCGGCTCGCCGTACGCGATTATCGACATCACCGGCGTACCGGCGGTGGACACCCAGGTCGCGCAGCACATCCTGAAGACCGTGGTGGCGGCCCGCCTGATGGGTGCCGACTGCATCATCTCCGGCATCCGGCCGCAGATCGCCCAGACCATCGTCGCGCTCGGCATCGAGTTCGGCGACATCGCCACCAAGGCGAGCCTCGCCGACGCGCTGCGGCACGTGCTGCGGCTCACCGGCGTCGAGGCGAACCGACGCCAGCCTCGCCGGGAGGCGTGATGGAGCGGGTGCCGATTCTCAAGATCGGCGACATCCTGCTGGTCTCCATCCAGCTCGACATGTCCGATCAGACGGCCGTGGCCCTTCAGGAGGACCTGGCGGAGCGGATCGTCGCCACCGGCTGCCACGGCGTGATCATCGACATCACCGCGCTGGACATCGTCGACTCCTTCGTCGGCCGGATGCTCTCCACCATCGCCTCCATCTCCCGGGTGCTGGACGCCGAGACGGTGGTGGTCGGGATGCGTCCGGCGGTCGCCATCACCCTGGTCGAGCTGGGCCTGTCGCTCAACGGCATCCGGACCGCCCTGAACGTCGAGCGCGGGATGGAGCTCATCGCGGCCGACCGTGCCTACGACGACTACGACGACGACTTGCACGACGGGCCGGATCCCGAGCCGACGGCGTCGTCATGACCAGCGGCGTCGACCTGGGGCGTCCCCAGGCGCAGACGGTCGGCAGCGACGAGGACGTGGTACGCGTCCGGCAACTGGTGCGTACCGTGGCGGTGGCGGTCAAGCTGTCGCTGGTCGACCAGACCAAGGTGGTCACCGCCGCCAGCGAGCTGGCCCGGAACACACTGGTGTACGGCGGTGGCGGCACGGTCGAGGTCTCCGCCGCCGACAACGGCCGCCGGTCCGGCATCACGATCGTCTTCGCGGACGACGGCCCGGGCATCGTCGACCTGGATCTCGCACTGACCGACGGCTACACCACCGGTGGCGGCCTCGGTCTCGGCCTCAGCGGTGCCCGGCGGCTGGTGGACGAGTTCGACATCCAGACCGCGCCGGGACAGGGCACTCGGATCACGATCACCAAGTGGTCCCGGTGACCGCCGCGCCGGTCTCCGACCGGGGCACCTGGTACCGCGTGGAGAACGGCAGCGCCGGCAGTGCGGTGCGGCGGGCGGCCGAGCGCCTGGGGGAGCAACTGGCGCTGCCCGAGGGCAGGGTCGCTGACCTGGCCATCGTCGCCGCCGAGCTGACCAGCAATCTGATCAAGCACGCCGACGACGGCGTACTGCTGCTCCGGCCGGTGCGCCGTGAGCTGGACGCCGGTGTCGAGCTGATCGCCCTGGACTCCGGGCCCGGCATGGCCGACCTGGCGCACTCCGCGCGGGACGGGCACTCCACCACCGGCACCCTCGGCATCGGCCTGGGCGCGATCGTGCGGCAGGCGAGCTGGTTCGACGCGTACTCCTGGCCGGGTCGGGGCACCGTCATCGCGGTGCGCGTGTTCGACGGCGCGGACACCGACCCGTCCTGGGTCGGCGGGCTGACCCGGCCGCTGACCGGCGAGACGGTCAGCGGGGACGGTTACGCCTGGCGGGTCGTCGGCGACCGTCGGCAGGTGCTGGTCACCGACGGTCTCGGGCACGGCCCGCTGGCGGCTGCGGCCACCGACGCCGCGCTCACCGCGTTCCGCAGCGCACCGGCCGCCGCCCCGGCCGAGGTGGTCGCCCACCTGCATCGGTCGCTGTCGCACACCCGTGGCGCCGCGCTCGCGGTGGCCGAGCCGGACCCGGTGGGCGCCGTGCTGCGGTACGCCGGGCTGGGCAACATCTCCGGCGTGCTCATCGACGCGGACGGCCGGCGGCGCGGCCTGGTCTCGCTGCCCGGCATCGCCGGGCACCAGCGACCCGCGATCCGGCAGTACGACTACCCGTTCGGCCCGGACAGCCTGCTGGTGATGCACTCCGACGGAGTGGTGGACCGCTGGCGGATCGAGGACTATCCCGGTCTCGTCGGGCGGTCGCCGCTGGTGACGGCCGCCACCCTGTTGCGCGACGCCGGCACCCGGCGCGACGACGCCGGGGTGTTGGTGGCGAGGTCCTGGTCATGAGCACCGCCTCGCTGATGCAGATGGCGCTCCGGGTCGAACAGGACATCTTCGTGGTCCGCCAGCGTGGCCGTGAGGTGGCCGGCGCACTCGGTCTGGAGCACCAGGACCAGGTCCGGATCGCCACCGCGATCAGCGAGGTCGCCCGGGACCTGCTGCGTGCCGTCGGTGGAGCGGACGTGGTCTTCGCCGTCGCCGACACCGTGGACGGTCGCCACCACCTGCGTATCGACCTCGTTCCGGTGGCGCCTCTGCCCGACGGGCGTTACCAGCCCGAGTCCGGTGCGGTGGCGCGTCTGGTGGACACACTGAGCGTGGTTGCCGAGCAGCAAGTTACGGTCGTGAGGATGTCGCGACGAATCCCGGCCACCGCGCAGGCGCTCACCTCCGAGCGTCTCGTCCAGTTGCGCGCCCGCCTCGCCGAGAGCGCGCCGGGCACTGCGGAGGAGGAACTCGCCACCCAGAACACGCAGCTCATCGCCGCTCTCGACGAGGTACGCACCCAGCGCGACGAGCTGGCCCGGCTCAACGAGGAGCTGGAACAGACCAACCGTGGCGTGATGGCGCTGTACCACCAGCTCACCGACGAGCTGGAGGCGACCAACCGGGGCGTGG
Organism: Micromonospora sp. NPDC023869; assembly: GCF_055559695.1. Taxonomy (NCBI): domain Bacteria; kingdom Bacillati; phylum Actinomycetota; class Actinomycetes; order Micromonosporales; family Micromonosporaceae; genus Micromonospora; species Micromonospora sp. NPDC023869. The sequence goes on along the minus strand of NZ_JBVHKD010000001.1, from coordinate 695,522 downwards.
TGGCGCTCTACGCGGAGTTGGACGAGAAATCGGCGCAGTTGCGTGCCGCGAGCGAGTCCAAGACACGGTTCCTGGCGAACGTCAGCCACGAGCTGCGGGCCCCGGTCACCGCGATCATCGGGCTGGGCCGGTTGTTGGGGGATTCCGCCTCCGACCCGCTCACCAGCGAGCAGGAGCGCCAGGTCAGCCTGATCCGTGACTCCGCCTCCGATCTGCTGTCCCTGGTCAACGAACTGCTCGACCTGGCCAAGGCGGAGTCCGGCCGGATCGAGCCGGCCATCGCGGACGTGGACCTCAAGGCCCTCTTCGGGCAGTTGCGGGGCACCCTACGGGCGCTGCCCACCGCCGGTGACGTGGCGCTGGTGGTGGAGGAACCGCCGACACCGGCCACGGTGCGGACCGACGAGGTGCTGCTCGCTCAGGTGCTGCGCAACCTGCTGCACAACGGGTTGAAGTTCACCGCCGAGGGCGAGGTGCGGATGCGCGCCGAGCGGCACGACGGTGGCTGGCGACTCTCCGTTTCGGACACCGGGCCGGGGATCCCCGCAGAGCTGCACGAGCGGGTGTTCGAGGAGTTCTACCAGGCACCCGGCCCGACCCGGTTCGGCGGCACCGGCCTCGGCCTGCCGTACGCCCGGCGGCTGGTGGCCCTGCTCGGCGGCACCCTCGACCTGGCCAGCGAGCCCGGCCGGGGCAGCACCTTCACGGTCTCGCTGCCGCCGGACGGAGTCTGACGTGGACGGCGCGGCGACAGTGCTGGTGGTCGACGACAGTCGGACCAAGCGCTACCTGTTGGTGAGCTGGCTGACCCGGGCCGGTTTCACCGTGCTGGAGGCCGAGACGGGCGGCGAGGCGTTGCGCCGCGTCGGGGTGGAACCGGTCGACCTGGTGGTGCTCGACGTCCGGCTGCCGGACATGAGCGGCTTCGAGGTCTGCGAGCAGCTCAAGTCGGCGCACCCGGCGCTACCGGTGATCCACGTGTCCGCGCACGCGATCGACACCGCCGACCGCACCCAGGGGCTGACCCGGGGCGCGGACGCCTATCTGGCGGAGCCGATCGAGCCGGAGGAACTGGTCGCCACCGCCCACGCCGTACTGCGCTACTACCAGGCGCGACAACGGGCCGAACTGCTCGCCGAACGCCTCACCGGGTTGGCCGACACCACCCTGGCGGTGCACTCCGCGCCGAACTTCGCCCGGCTGCTGGAGTCGGCGGCGACGGGTGCCGCCGAGATCTTCAAGAGTCCGGCCGCGGTCATCGCCGAGACCTTCGACGGTGACTGCCTGGCCGGGGTCTCCACCGGTCCCGGTGCCGAGGGCCTCATCGTGCCCTGGGTGGTCGACGACACCGGCGTACCGACCGGCACCGTCGTCACCGTGCAGGATCCCGCCGGCTGGGCGCTCGCCGACTGGCCGACCGACGACACGGTCACGGTGGCCGCCGCCCGGCTGCGCGAGGACCGCGCGCCGATCTACGTCGTGGTTCCCACCAGCACCCAGACCGCCCGTACGCCGGTGCTGGTCCAGCTCGCGCAGGCGGTGGCGTCGGCGGCGGAGGCGCAGCGCTCCTTCGACGAGGAGCACCGCATCGCGGTGACCCTGCAACGCAGCCTGCTGCCGCGCCGCATCCCCGAGATCGCCGGGCTCGACCTGGCCGTCCGATACGAGCCGGCCAGCGCCCGGACCGAGGTGGGCGGCGACTTCTACGAGCTGGTGATGCTCGACGGCCACCTGCTGTTGGCCATCGGCGACGTGGCGGGCCACTCGCTGCACGCGGCGACGGTGATGGCCGAGCTGCGGCACGCGGTGCGGGCGTACGCGGTGGAGGGCCACCAGCCGGGCGAGATCCTGCACCGGGTCAACGAATTGATGCGGACGCTGCTGCCCAACGAGCTGGCGACCATCTGCGTGCTGCTGCTGGATCCGTCCACCGGACACGTCCGGCTGGCCAGTGCCGGGCACCTGCCGCCGCTGATCAGTCAGGACGGCAAGGTCGAGTACGTGCAGCACTCCGCGCCGCTGCTCGGCGTACGCGCGCCCCGCCCGGCGGACCTGGAGTTCGTCCTGCCGGCCGGCGCGACGATGGTCTTCTACACCGACGGGTTGATCGAACGGCGGGACGTCACCATCGACGACGGCTTGGTCGCCCTGTCGGCCAGCGCGTCCCGGGTGGACGACGACCTGGACCGCTTCTGCGAGCGCCTGCTCGTCGAACTCGCCCCGCACGAGATCCAGGACGACGTCGCCGTCGTCGTCCTCCGTCGTCGCTGAACGACGGCGGGCCCACGGCGGTGCACGCCGCAGGCCCTCCAGTCGTGGTCGCGTCGGCGTCAGCGGGTCTTGACCAGGAAGGCGTACCCGACGACCTTCGAGCCGTCCCAGTTGTACATGGGGTAGCACGCCTGCGGCCGGGTCCAGGACGAGGCGTACGTCGGCCGGGCGTCGTTGCACGCATTCAGCGTCGGGTAGATCGGGCTGGTGTAGTCCGCCTGGGCGGGCGTGGCCAGGCCGAGCACCAGACCGCCGCCGACTGCGGCAGCGGCGACGAGGCTGCGTACGCGGGGTCGACGCAGGACCTTCACCATCTGTTCTCTCCCTTGATCGTCGACCGGCCCTTCGCTGGGCCGGGGATGTCCACGACTCCAGGAGGGCGCCGGGCATCCAAGATCAGAGTAGGTGCGGGGCGCCACCGCTACAGAGGAGCCGAGCGTCGAGGTCGGAATGCGCGACGGCACGCCGTGGCCTGTTTGCGGCGTGACCTCGTCCTGCCGAACCCGTCAGAGCCGCCAAGATCCACACAACATCCCTGTTGTTGTTGCTTCGAGTGGGCTGCGAGACAGCAATATCCCTGATGTTGTGGTCTCGCACGTGACTCCGGCTCTCCAGGGACACCCACCGCTGCCGCGCACGAGCTATCTCCGACCGGCCAAGCGAAGGCGCACCACCCACGCCGCGGCCGCCCACACTGTACGTCTACCCCTGCTCGTCGTCGTCCGCTGGCGGGCGCGGCTGCCGGTACTCAGTGATCCAGGCTTCGACCTCGGATTTGAGCCAGACAGAGCCGCCCATGAGGGTCTGAAACGGCTTCGGGAAGGCGGGATGCCAGACGAGTTGGCGGAAGCGCGACCGTCCGACGCCGAGCATCTGCTGGATCTCGCCTGGACCGACCAGCGGGCCGGGCACCTCGTCGCCCATGTCGCCGAAGGTAGACACAGCCAGTTCTACCCCTGCTCGTCGTCGTCCGCCTGGCGCGGCTGTCGGTACTGGCGGATGTACTCCTCGACGTCAGCGCGTAGCCAGATCTTGCCGACCGACAGGACCTGGTACGGCTGCGGGAAGTTCGGATGCGCGGCGATCTGGCGGAAGCGGGATCGCCCCACGCCGAGCATCGCCAGGATCTCGCCAGCGGCCACCAGAGGCCCAGGCCCACGGTCCTTGCCCATGCCAAGGAAGGTAGGCGCACGCCTGCCTGCCAATAGGATCGCGCATGAGTGGGTACGCCTTTAGGGGCGCGCCAACATTGACAGGGGGTGAGGGTTGGGTTGGAATCGGGGTAGGCCCCTCGGCTGCTGGAGGCCGAGCCCGGCGGCCGAGGGCTTGCCACCCGTCGCATCCCCGGGAGGAGCCCCGAATGACGCAACGGCATGCCCCCGTCAAGCCCCTCTGGTTCTGTGCCGCCTGCGCGCACGGCTGGCCGTGTACGCAGGCCCGAGTCGAACTCGCGGCCGACTACGGTCCCGGTCGACTGCTCGCGCTGGACATGGCCGATCTGCTCCGGGAGGCGACCGCCGACCTGACCCGGCTCGGAGCGCCACCCGAACCGATGTACTTCCACGTCCGGTTCCTCGGCTGGATCCGCAAGCCGACCCGATGACCGCTCCGCTCGGCGTGGAGTGCTTGACGGTGCTATTCGCTGAGTGAATAGTGGACTCGTGTCCACGCCACACGTCCTGCTCGGGCTGCTCGCCACCGGCACCATGCACGGGTACGAGCTGAAGCGGGCGTACGACGAGCGGCTGCCGCAGGCCCGCCCGTTGGCGTTCGGGCAGGTCTACGCGACGTTGAACCGGCTGCTCCGGGACGGCCTGGTGGTCCCGGCGGGACAGGAACGTCTCGCCGGGCCGGACCGCACCGCGTACGCGCTGACCGACGAGGGGCGGGTCGCCCTGGACCAGTGGCTGGGCACCGTCGAGCCACCCATGCCGCACGTCAACAGCGCGCTGTTCGCCAAGGTGGTGGTGGCGCTGCTGGACGCCGACGCGGATCGGGCCCGGACGTACCTCGTCGCGCAGCGGCGGGCCCACACCGATCGGCTGCGTGAGCTGACCGCGCTCAAGACGGCACCGGAGGCCACCGTCGACGACGTCGTGGCAGCCGACTACGCCATCGCCCATCTCGACGCCGACCTGCGCTGGCTGCGCACCACCCTGGAGCGGGTCGCCGACTGGCACCGGGAGGTGCACTCGTGACGCAACTTCAGGCACGCGCGCTGGTCAGGTCGTACGGGCCGACACCCGCACTTCGCGGCCTCACCCTCGACGTCGCCGAGGGCGAGATCGTCGCGGTGACCGGGCCGAGCGGCTGCGGCAAGTCCACCCTGCTGCACTGCCTGGCGGGCATCCTGCGGCCCGACGCCGGTGAGGTGACCTGGCGCGGTCACCGGATCGACACCTGGTCCGAGGCGGCCAGGTCCCGACTGCGGCGTACCGAGTTCGGGGTGTTGTTCCAGTTCGGTCAGCTCGTTCCGGAGCTGACGGCGGCGGAGAACGTCGCGCTTCCGCTGCTGCTCGCCGGCACGGGGCGGCGAGCAGCGCGGACGGCGGCGCTCACCTGGCTCGACCGGTTGGGCGTGGCGGACTGCGCCGACGTGCGGCCGGGCGAGATGTCCGGCGGGCAACAGCAGCGCTGCGCCACCGCCCGCGCCCTGGTCACCGAGCCACGGGTGCTCTTCGCCGACGAGCCGACCGGGGCGCTGGACTCGCTCACCGGCGAGCAGGTGCTCACCGCACTGGTCCGGCTCACCCGCGAGCAGGGTACGGCGGTGGTGCTGGTGACCCATGAGCCCCGGATCGCCGCGTACGCCGACCGCGAGATCGTGATGCGTGACGGCGTGATCGACCACACCGGCCTGGGACTGGACGCACCGCTGGCCGGCGGCGCGCGGTGAGACCGGGGACGCTGGCCCGGCTGGCCCTGGCCGGCAACCGCACCGACGCCGCCCGGGTGGTCCTGACCGCGCTGAGCGCCACCCTGGCTGCGCTCGCCGGGCTGGCGGCGATGACGGTGCTGGCCATCGAGAAGCCACCCGGCCACCAGTGGGAGCAGTCCCAGCAGTACGCGAACGCGCTGCTGCGCGAGCCGGGGCTACGCGGCGGCACCGCCTTCGCGCTGCTGCTGCTGGCCGTACCCGTGCTGGCCCTGGCCGGGCAGAGTGCCCGGCTCGGTGCCCCGGCACGGGACCGCCGCCTGGCCGCCCTGCGCCTGGCCGGCGCGACCCCCGGTCAGGTCACCCGGGTCGCGATGCTGGAGACCGGCCTCGCCGCGCTGGCCGGGGCGCTTCTCGGCCTGGCGGTGTACCTCGGCGGGCGGGAGCTGCTGCACCGCCCGGACGCCCAGGGTCAGCTCGCCCTGCCCACCGACGTCCTGCCCTCGGTGCCGGCCATCGCAGCGGTGACACTGGGGCTGCCGCTGCTCGCGGCGGTGGGCACCGCGCTGCTGCTGCGCCGGGTCGCCACCACACCGTTGGGCGTGTTCCGGCGGGCCGGCCGGACCCGGTCACCCCGGCCCTGGCCGGCGCTGCTGATCGGCGGTGGGCTGCTGGCGGCCGCGTTGGCCGAGCCGCTGCGAAAGGCGCTCGAAGGCGTCGGCACGGACTGGGTCGCGATCCTGTTCACCCTCGGTCTCTTCGCCGTCGTGATGGGGGTGGTGCTCGGCACCGGATGGCTGTCGCACGCCGCCGGGCGACTGCTGCACCGCCTCGCCCGAGGACCGGCGACGCTGCTGGCCGCCCGCCGGTTGACCGACGACCCGTGGAGCAGCAGCCGGACCTTCGCGGCGCTGCTGGCCAGCGTCCTCATCGGTGCCGGTGCGGCGGCGTTCCGGGCCTACTTCCAGCTCCGGCTACGGATCGAACAGGAGGAGAGCCGGGCCGCCGGATACCCCGGCGACGACCGGTCCTTCTATCTGAACACCATGGACCTGATCGACCTGGCGGTCCTCGTGGCGGTCACCATCGCCACGGCGGGCCTGCTGGTCACGCTGGTGGAGGGCATCGTCTCCCGCCGCCGGGCGTACGCCGCGCTGGTCGCCACCGGGGTGCCCCGGACCACCATCGGCACCTCGATCCTCATTCAGGTGCTGGCACCGGTGGTGCCCGCCGTGCTGCTCGCGGTCGGCGTCGGGTACTCGATCGGGCGGCTGTTCAGCGGCGACGTGGTCAGCGGCGGCTACAGCCAGGAGGTGTGCCGGGCCGCCGTGGAGCTGTGCCAGGATCCGGCCACCCGCCCGCTGCACGTCGAACTCGTGCCGATGGAGCGCGTGGTCCGCACGCCGGACGTACCGCTCGACCAGCTCGCCCTGGTCGGTGGCGGCGCGTTGCTCGCGGTGCTGGTCACGGTCGGGCTGGGGATGCTGTTCCTGCGGGCCAACACCGCGATGGAGGAACTACGCGCCACCTGAGACGGCGTCCACCATGGCCCAGGGCAGGCGCGCCCTGGGCCATGAGCGTCCGGCGGCCGGGTGGCGGGACGGTCAGGCGCGGCCGAGTCGGTCCAGGGTCCAGGCGTTGACGAACGCCTCCTCGCGCCAGGCGTCGTAGCGTCCGCTGGGCCCGCCGTGGCCCGCCTCCATCTCGGTCTTGAGCAGGTATTCGCCCTGAGGTGCGACGGCCCGCAGTCGGGCGATCCACTTGGCCGGCTCGTGATAGAGCACCCGGGTGTCGTTGAGGCTGGTCATCGCCAGGATCGCCGGATACTCGCGGTCGGCCACGTTCTCGTACGGGGTGTACGACTTCATGTACGCGTACACCTCCGGGTCGGCGAGCGGGTTGCCCCACTCCTCCCACTCGGTGACGGTCAGCGGCAGCGACGGGTCGAGGATCGTGCTGAGCGCGTCGACGAACGGCACCTGCGCGACGATGGCGGTGAACGCGTCCGGCGCGAGGTTGGCCACCGCGCCCATCAGTAGTCCGCCGGCCGAGCCACCCCGGGCGAGCAGCCGGTCCGACGACGTCCAGCCCGCCTTGGCCAGGTGCCGGGCGCAGGCCACGAAATCGGTGAAGGTGTTCTTCTTGGCCAGCAGCTTGCCCTGCTCGTACCAGCTCCGGCCCAGCTCGCCGCCGCCGCGGATGTGGGCCACCGCGAAGATCACTCCACGGTCCAGCAGGGACAGTCGGCCGACCGAGAACCAGGGGTCCATGCTGGCCTCGTACGAGCCGTACCCGTAGATGACGCAGGGCGCGGAGCCGTCGCGCGGGGTGTCCCGGCGGCAGACCAGCGAGATCGGCACCTTGGTGCCGTCGTCGGCCAGCGCCCAGTCCCGGTGCTGCTCGTAGTCTTCCGGCCGGTACTCCCGCCCGTCCGGGCCGGGCAGCACCGGTCGCCGCCGCAGCAGCGTCATCTCGCGGGTCACCAGGTCGTAGTCGTACACCGAGTCCGGGGTGACCAGCGAGGTGTAGCGCAGACGAACCCGCCCGGTGCGGTACTCCGGGTTCGAGTCCAGCCCGACGGTGTGCAGCGGCTCCGGGAACTCGATGTCGTGCCCGTCGCCGCCGCCGACCGGCAGCACCCGCAACCCGGTCAGCCCGTTGGCGCGCAGCGTCACGACCAGGTGGTCGGCGAAGGCGTCGACGGACTCCAGCCGGGTGCCGGGGGAGTGCGCGATCAGCGGCACCCAGTCGCCCGGGGCGTCGGCCGAGGTGTACGCCAGCGCGAAGTCCTCCGCGCCGTCGTTGTGCAGGATCAGGAACCGGTGCCCGTGGTGCTCCACCGAGTACTCGACGCCCTGCCGACGGGGGGCGATCACGGCCGGCTCGCCGGTGGGGTTGCCGGCCGGGATGACGCGTACCTCGCTGGTGATCTTGCTGGCGATGTCGATCAGGATGAAGCGCTCCGAGCGGGTCAGCTCGACCCCGACCCAGAACCGCTCGTCGTCCTCGGAGTGCACCACCACGTCGTCGGCGGCGGCCGTGCCGAGCACGTGCCGCCAGACCCGGTGCGGACGCCAGGCGTCGTCCACGGTCACGTAGAACAGCACCGAGGCGTCGGCGGCCCAGGCGGTGCCGTAGAAGGTGTCCGGGATCTCGTCGGGCAGCAGCTCACCGGTGGCGAGGTCCTTGATCCGGAGGGTGAAGCGTTCCTTGCCGGAGAAGTCGGTCGAGTAGGCCAGGAAGCGGCCGTCCGGGCTGACGTCGAAGGCGCCCAGCGAGAAGAAGTCGTGCCCCTCGGCGAGCAGGTTGCCGTCGAGCAGCACCTCCTCGCCGTCCAACGGGGCGCCGTCGGGGCTGATCGGCGGCGTGGTCTCGCCGCCGCGGACCGCACGGCGGCAGTGCACGCCGTACTGCTTGCCCTCGACCGTCCGGGAGTAGTACCAGTGCCCGCCCTTGCGGGTCGGCACCGACAGGTCGGTCTCCTGGGTACGCCGGCGGATCTCCTCGAACAGCTCCGTGCGCAGCTCGGCGAGGTGCGCCGTACGCGTCTCGGTCCAGGCGTTCTCGGCCTTGAGGTAGTGGATCGTCTCAGGGTCGTCCTTGGTGGCCAGCCAGGCGTACTCGTCGACGACGACGTCGCCGTGGTGGACGCGTTCGCTCGGCACCTGCCTGGCTACGGGTACGGGGGTCTCGGTGGTCACGGGCGCCACGTTACCGGCAGGCCGGGCGTCTCGGGCGGCGCAAATCCCCACTCGGTCGTTCGAACACATGTACGATCGCTGCCATGGTGCCAGCGCGTTCCACCGGCGGGTCCGGTGCCCTCGACATCGCCCGTCGCCTCACCGACATCTGCGGCTCACGCTTCGCCCGGTTCGCCGGCCCGGCCGACGAGGTGGCCGGACGACCGGCCCGCTGGGTCGCGGTGCCCGGCGGCGCCCACGCGGCGGCCGAGGTGCTGCGGCTCGCCGCACGGCACGACCTGACGGTGGTGGCGCGCGGCGCCGGCACCAAGATCGACTGGGGTGCCGTGCCGGCACGGGTCGACATCATGCTCGACACCGGTCGGCTCGCCGGCATCGGTCACCAGTCCTCCGATCGGGGCACCGCCGAGGTCGGCGCCGGCACGCCACTGCGCGCGGTGCAGGCCAGCCTGGAACGCACCGGTCAACGGCTCGCGCTGGACGCGCCCTCGCCCGGCGCCACGGTCGGCGGCGTGCTTGCCGCAGACGAGGCCGGTCCGTTGCGACACCGGCACGGCACCGCCTGCGACCAGCTCGTCGGCCTGCGTTACCTGGCCGCCGACGGCGAGCTGGCCGAGGCGGGTGGCGGGGCGGCCGGGCTGGCCCAGGCCCGGCTGCTGTGCGGGTCGGAGGGCGCGCTCGGCGTGCTGGTCAGCGCCACCCTGCGGGTGCAGCCCCTGCCGGCCAGCCGGGTCTGGGTGACCCGCCCGGTGTGGACGCCACTGGAGGTGCACGACCTGGTCCGGGCGGTGCTCGCCGCCCGGCTCGACCCGGCTGCCATCGAGGTGGACCTGCCGGCCGGTGCGGGACCCCGGCCGAGGGACCCCCGGGCCGAGTCGATGGCGCGCCACCCGTCCATGACGGGACGCCCGTCGACCGGCCCGGCGGGGGCCGGCTCGCTGGTGGTGCTGCTCGAAGGCGGGCCGTCCGACGTGGCGGAGCGCGCCGACCGGCTCCGGTCGATGCTCGGCTCCCGGGCCACCGTCGCCCGATCCGCACCGTCCTGGTGGCGCAGCTACCCGTTCGCCCCCGGTGACACCGCGCTCCGGCTGGAGGTGCCGATCAGCGACCTGCACGCCGCCGTCTACGCGTTGCGGGACGCGGCCGGCTCGCCGGTGCCGGTCCGTGGCTCCGCCGGCCTCGGCGTGGTGCACGCCGCGCTGCCCGGCACGATGGCCCCCGACCGGGTGGCGTCGATCCTGGTCGCGGTGCGCAGCGTGCTGCTCGCCCGACGGGGTCGCTGCCTGGTGCTCTCCGCGCCGCCCGCCGTCCGGCGGGCCGTCGACCTGTGGGGCGAGCTGACCGGCGTGGCCCGGTTGCGCGCCGTCAAGCAGCACCTCGACCCGGGTCACCGGCTGGCCCCCGGCCGCCTCCCCGGCGGCCTCTGAGCCCCGGCGGTTCTTGAGTCGGGCGGCCTCTGAGGTCCGGCGGCCTCGTCGTCGCGGCCCAGGTGGTGCCGAAGGTCCCGCTTCGAGCCGCTCCGGCGGTCAGACCGCGTCGTTGCGCAGGACCAGGATGGCGATATCGTCCCGGGGCGCCTCGACCGAGAAATTGATCGCGGTGGCGCGCAGCCGGGCCGCCACCACGTCCGCCGAGTAGCCGGCGAGCGGCGCGGCGGCGTCCCGGAGCCGACCGGTGCCGAACAGCTCCCGGCCCCGGCGTCGCTCGGTCACCCCGTCCGTATAGAAGACCAGGCAGTCGCCCGGGTCGAGGGCGATGTCCAGGGTCGGCGAGGTGATCGCGTCGAGCAGGCCGAGTGCGGTGCCGCCGGTGCCGACGAACCTGGCCGGGCCGCCCGCCGCGCGTACCAGCACCGGCCGGTCGTGGCCGGCGAGGTGCAGCCCCACATCGAGCTGCCCGTTCTCGCCCGGTCCGACCGCCGCCAGCGCCAGCGTGCAATACCGCCCGGCGCCTCGCTCGACAAGCGTCTCGTTGAGCCGGGACAGCACCTCGGGCAGGGGCTTGCCGTCTCCGGCCAGCACCCGGATCACGTCCCGGACCAGCCCGGTGACCGCCGCGGCCTGCACTCCCTTGCCGGAGACGTCGCCGATCACCACCAGCCAACGGCCGTCCGGCATCGGCACCACGTCGTAGAAGTCGCCGCCGACCTCGGCGTCGTCGCCGGTCGGCACGTACTCGGCGGCGAAGCCGATGCCCTCCACCACCGGCAGCACCGGCGGCAGCAGCGACTGCTGCAACGTCTGCGCCACCCGGCGACGCTCGGCGTGGATGCGGGCGTTCTCGATCGCCAGGGCGGCGCGGCGGGCCACGTCCTCCAGCACCGCGATCTCGTCCGGATCGTGCCGGTGCCGCTGGTGCCGCCCGACGGCCAGCGTGCCGAGGCGCTGACCCCGGGCGATCAGCGGCACGGCGAAGCCCTCCATCGGCGCGCCGAGCGGGGTCTGGGTGCCGTTGCGGCTCGCCTCGCGTAGCCGGGCCTGGACCGAGTCCGGTCCCGCCTCGCGCAGCGTGGCGTGCAACTGCGGCAGCATCGACTCGTCGGCGTGACTCGCCGCGGCCAGCTTGAGTCGACCCCACTCGTCGGTGGTGTGCACGGCACACCACTGGCCGAGCCGGGGCACCACGAGCTGCGGGACGAGCGCCATGGTCAGCTCCACGTCCAGGGACTGGGCGAGCAGCTCACTGGCCTCGGCGAGGAAGGTCAGCCACGCCTGCCGCCGGACGTCGGCGCGGCGCAGCCGGTCGTTCTCCAGGTGCAGCGACAACCGCTCGGCGGTCAGCAGGGCCAACGGCCGGGCGTACGCGGTGGGCGCCGCGTCGAGTTCCAGCTCACCGGCGTACGGGCGGTGCACCGCCAGCGGCACCCGGAGCAGGTCGTTGCCGGGGCGGGGCTGCCGACCGTACCGGGCGATCACCTGTGGGCCGTGCCCGTCGCCCCGGTCGAGGCGCACGACTCCACCGGCAGCGCCGACCATCTCCGCCACCCGGGTCAGCAGGCTGGTGGCGAAGTCCGGCAGCGGATCGTCCGCGTACGGGTCGGGGGTGGGCTGCATCAGCGCGCTCATCGCCCCAGCGCTCGGCACGGAGGTGTGCGCGCCGTCCGAGCGGCCGGTCGGTGGGGCGAAGTCGTCCGGCTGGGCGAGCTGCGACCCGTCGCGCTGTGGCCCGTCGCGCTCCAACCGGAACCACACGCCCTTGCCGCTGGGCAGATAGGTGGTGCCCCAACGGCTCGCGAAGTGGTCGACCAGCAGCAGGCCCCGCCCGCGCTCGGCGACCTCGGTGATGTCGGTCGCCACGTTCCGGACGCCGACGGTCAGCTCGTCGACCGGCCCGGAGGCGAAATCCGACACGGTCACGGTCAATCCGGACGAGTCCGCGCTGACCTCGATGTCGAGTTCGGTGCGGGCGTGCTCGACCGCGTTGGTGGACAGCTCCGTGGTGAGCAGGAGCGCCTCGTTGAGAAGTTCGTCCAGGTTCGCCTCGGCCAGTACGGACCGGACGACGGCCCGCGCGGCGGCCGGGGTGCGCCGGTCGGCGGGCAGCCGGACCCGGCGGACGTGCTCCTCCGGGCCCCCGTCCGTCATTGGCCCTACCGCCGCTGACACCCTCGTATCCTGCCCCGGCACCCGCCTCGTGCCAAGCCGATCACCGGTCGGGTCCGGAATACGGACGGCGGTGCGCCGTGGCGGTTTCGAGGTCACGGGGACAATGATGGGGTGGCCGGCGCGAGCCGGTGTACCCCGATGCGAGTGCGAGGAATGATGACCACGGCGAAACAGTCGGCGATCGCGGACACCTCCGCCGCCGACCACGAGGCGGTCCTCACCGAGCTGGCCGAGGCGCTGCGACGGGTCCGCGGTGGCGATCTCAAGGTCAGGCTGCCCCGACGTTCGGGAGCGGCCGGCGAGGTGGCCGACGCCTTCAACGACGTGGTGTCGCTCCAGGAGCGGCAGCATCTGGACCTGCGCCGGATCAGCCGGGTCGTGGGCCGCGACGGTCGGCTGACCGAACGCCTGGACGAGGAGGGGCTGGACGGCTCCTGGGCGGAGGGGCAGCGCGCGGTCAACTCGTTGATCGACGACCTGGGTCGACCCACCACCGAGATCGCCCGGGTCATCGTGGCGGTCGCCGACGGTGACCTCTCCCAGCACATGGCGCTGGAGATCGACGGTCGCCCACTGCGCGGTGAATACCTGCGCATCGGCCGCACGGTCAACACCATGGTCGACCAGCTCTCGTCCTTCTCCAACGAGGTGACCCGGGTCGCCCGGGAGGTGGGCACCGAGGGCAAGCTCGGTGGCCAGGCCGACGTACGCGGGGTGGCCGGCACCTGGAAGGACCTCACCGACTCGGTGAACACCATGGCCTCGAACCTGACCGGCCAGGTGCGGTCGATCTCCCAGGTCGCGACGGCGGTGGCGAAGGGCGACCTGTCGCAGAAGATCACGGTCAGCGCACGCGGCGAGGTGGCGGCGCTGGCCGACACGATGAACTCGCTCACCGACACGCTGCGCCTCTTCGCCGAGCAGGTGACCCGGGTGGCCCGCGAGGTGGGCACCGAGGGCAAGCTCGGCGGTCAGGCGGAGGTGCCCGGCGTGGCCGGCACCTGGAAGGACCTGACCGACAGCGTCAACTCGATGGCGTCGAACCTGACCGCCCAGGTCCGCAACATTGCCCAGGTCTCCACGGCGGTGGCCCGGGGCGACCTGTCGCAGAAGATCACGGTGGCCGCCCAGGGCGAGATCCTGGAACTCAAGGACACCGTCAACACGATGGTCGACCAGCTCTCGTCGTTCGCCGACGAGGTCACCCGGGTGGCCCGTGAGGTGGGTACGGAGGGCAAGCTCGGCGGTCAGGCCCAGGTACGCGGTGTCTCCGGCACCTGGCGCGACCTGACCGAGAACGTCAACCAGCTCGCCGGCAACCTGACCAGCCAGGTCCGCAACATCTCGCAGGTGTCCACGGCGGTGGCCAAGGGTGACCTGTCGCAGAAGATCACGGTGGATGCCCGGGGCGAGATCCTGGAGTTGAAGTCGACGGTCAACACGATGGTGGATCAGTTGTCGTCGTTCGCCGACGAGGTCACGCGGGTGGCCCGTGAGGTGGGTACGGAGGGCAAGCTCGGCGGTCAGGCCGAGGTCAAGGGCGTTTCGGGCACCTGGCGGGACCTGACGGACAACGTGAACTCGATGGCGTCGAACCTGACCGGTCAGGTGCGGAACATCGCGTCGGTGACGACGGCGGTGGCCAAGGGTGACCTGTCGCAGAAGATCACGGTGGATGCCCGGGGCGAGATCCTGGAGTTGAAGTCGACCGTGAACACGATGGTGGACCAGCTCTCGTCGTTCGCCGACGAGGTGACCCGGGTGGCCCGCGAGGTGGGCACCGAGGGCAAGCTCGGCGGTCAGGCGCAGGTGAAGGGCGTCGCCGGCACCTGGCGCGACCTGACCGACAACGTCAACTCGATGGCGTCCAACCTGACCGCCCAGGTCCGCAACATCGCCCAGGTCTCCACCGCCGTCGCCAAGGGCGACCTGTCGCAGAAGATCACCGTCGACGCGCAGGGCGAGATCCTGGAGTTGAAGTCGACCGTGAACACGATGGTCGACCAGCTCTCGTCGTTCGCCGACGAGGTGACCCGGGTGGCCCGCGAGGTGGGCACCGAGGGCAAGCTCGGCGGTCAGGCCGAGGTGAAGGGCGTTTCCGGCACCTGGCGGGACCTGACGGACAACGTGAACTCGATGGCGTCGAACCTGACCGGTCAGGTGCGGAACATCGCGTCGGTGACGACGGCGGTGGCCAAGGGTGACCTGTCGCAGAAGATCACCGTCGACGCGCAGGGCGAGATCCTGGAGTTGAAGTCGACGGTCAACACGATGGTCGACCAGCTCTCGTCGTTCGCCGACGAGGTGACCCGGGTGGCCCGCGAGGTCGGCAGCGAGGGCAAACTCGGCGGTCAGGCGCAGGTGAAGGGGGTCTCCGGCACCTGGCGGGACCTGACCGAGAACGTCAACCAGCTCGCCTCGACGCTGACCACCCAGCTCCGCGCCATCGCCCGGGTCTCCACCTCGGTGACCCGTGGCGACCTGACCCAGCGGATCACCGTCGAGGCACAGGGCGAGGTCGCCGAGCTCAAGGACAACATCAACCAGATGATCGTCACCCTGCGGGAGACCACTCACAAGAACGCGGAGCAGGGCTGGCTCGACTCCAACCTGGCCCGCATCGGTGGTTTGTTGCAGGGCCAGCGCGACCTCGGCGAGGTCTGCCGCATGATCATGCAGGAGGTGACCCCGCTGGTCGACGCGCAGCTCGGCGCGTTCTTCCTGGCGGACAACTCCGAAGGGGTGATGCGGCTGCGGCTGACCGCCTCGTACGGCTATGTGTCCCGGGGACATGACGTGACCTTCGGGCCCGGTGAGGGACTCGTCGGCCAGGCAGCGATCTCCCGGCGCACGATCCGGGTCGGCGCGGTGCCGGACGGCCGCATCACGCTCCGCTCCGGTCTGGCCGACACCCCGCCGGCGGACCTGGTAGTGCTGCCCGTCCTCTTCGAGGGCGAACTGCTCGGCGTGATCGAGTTCGCCACCGTCACCCCCTTCTCCGAACTGCACCTGGCGTTCCTGGAGCGGCTGGTCTCCACCATCGGCATCGCGGTCAACACCATCCAGGCGAACCGGCGTACCGAGGAGTTGCTGGCCCAGTCGCAGCGGCTGGCCCACGAGTTGCAGGAGCAGTCGGCGGAGTTGCAGCGCACCAACGCCGAGTTGGAGGAGAAGGCGACGCTGCTCTCCGAGCAGAAGGGCAACATCGAGACCAAGAACCGGGAGATCGAACTTGCCCGGCTCGGTCTGGAGGAGAAGGCGCAGCAGCTCACCCGGGCCTCGGCGTACAAGTCGGAGTTCCTGGCGAACATGAGCCACGAGCTGCGTACGCCGTTGAACTCGCTGCTGCTCCTGGCCCGGCTGCTCGCCGAGAACTCGGAGCAGAACCTCAGCCCGAAGCAGATCGAGTTCGCCCGGACCATCCACGGGGCCGGGTCCGACCTGCTCTCGCTGATCGACGACATCCTCGACCTGTCCAAGATCGAAGCGGGTCGGATGGACGTCGAGCCGACCGAGATCCGGTTCGCGGAGATCCGCAACTACGTGGAGCAGGCGTTCGCGCCGCAGGCCGACGAGAAGGGCCTGGACTTCCAGGTACGCGTCGGCAAGGACCTGCCGGCGGCGGTGGTCACCGACGCCCAGCGGCTCCAGCAGATCCTGCGCAACCTGCTCTCGAACGCGGTCAAGTTCACCGACAACGGCGCGGTGACGCTGCGCATCGCACGTGCCCCGGAGCACGCGGTGTTCGACGTGCCGGCGCTGACCAACGCCCGGCAGGTGCTCGCGTTCACGGTGATCGACACCGGCATCGGCATCTCCGACGACAAGCTGTCGCTGATCTTCGAGGCGTTCCAGCAGGCGGACGGCACCACCAGCCGTCGCTATGGCGGCACCGGCCTGGGGCTGTCGATCAGCCGGGACCTGGCCCGCCTGATCGGCGGCACGATCACCGTCACCTCGGCACCGGGCCAGGGCTCGACGTTCACGCTCTATCTACCCGACGTGCTGGCGCCGGACGCGGTGGTGGCGCCGTCGCCACCCTCGCCACAGCGGGCCGGCCTGCCGTCGTCGCTGCTGATGCCGCCGGTGGAGCTGCTGCCGCAGCGGCCGGAGGCACCCAAGACCCGGCAGCTCGACGGTGCCACCGTGCTGATCGTCGACGACGACGTCCGTAACGTCTTCGCCCTGACCAGCGCGCTCGAACTGCACGGCATGACCGTCCTGTACGCCGACAACGGCACCGACGGGGTGCGCCTGTTGGCGGAGCACCCGGAGGTGGACATCGTCCTGATGGACGCGATGATGCCCGACCAGGACGGGTACGAGACGACCCGGCAGATCCGTCGGAACCACCGCTTCGTGGACCTGCCGATCGTCTTCCTGACCGCCAAGGCGATGCCCGGTGACCGGGAATCGGCGATCGCGGCCGGGGCCAGCGACTACATCACCAAGCCGGTCGACCTGGACGAGTTGATCGAATTGATGACCAGCTGTATCAGTGGCAGCCGCACCGAGGAGGGCTCGTGACGCAGGTGGCGAAGGCGCTGCTGGTCGATGACCGCCGGGAGAACCTGATGGCCCTGGAGGCGATCCTCCAGGGTCTGCCGGTGCAGACGGTCGCGGTGGAGAGCGGCGAGGCGGCGCTGAAGCAGTTGTTGGTGGACGACTTCGCGGTGATCCTGCTGGACGCCCAGATGCCGGACATGGACGGCTTCGAGACGGCCAGTCACATCAAGCGGCGGGAGCGGACCCGGCACGTACCGATCATCTTCCTGACCGCCGCAGACCGCGACGCCCAACTGGCGCTGCGCGGCTACGCGGTCGGCGCGGTGGACTACCTGACCAAGCCCTTCGACCCGTGGGTGCTGCGGGCCAAGGTCTCGGTCTTCGTGGAGCTGTGGACGAAGACCCGGCAGTTGGCCGCGCAGTCCGAGATGGTGCGGGAGCGCGACGCCCAGTGGCGGCTGCTGACCGACGCGGTGGACGAGGCGAGCACCCTGCTGCGGAGCGCGGACAAGGACCCGGACGCGGTGGCCCGCGCCGTCGCCGTCCTGGAACAGGCCCGCTGGGGGACCAGCTCCTGACACCGCCCGATCGTGACGTCGCCGTGGACTGCCGCCCGGTGGTCCACGACAGCGTCACGATCGACCCGGCGGTCCGTGGTCGGGACCGGGTTGAGCGGTGGCTCAGCTGGTAGGGGCGTCGTTACGGATCATCAGGGCGCTGCGCAGGCCCGTGATGTCGAGTACGCGTATCAGGAACTCGCCCACGTTGCTCAGCAGGAGCAGGCTCTGCGCGTGGCTGGCCTTGCGGCTGAGGACCACGAGCGTCCCCAACCCCTGCGAGTCGCAGAAGGTGACCCCGCCGAGATCGAGCACGATCCGAGGCGGGGGTTCGGTGAGCACTTCGTTGACGACGGTCGACAGCTGGGCGGCCGTGAGCATGTCGATCTCACCGGCTAGGCGAAGCACCGCTTCGTCGCCAGTCCGGTGTACGGTGATGGACAGTTCGGCACGATCCACCGGGTCAGCCTATCGCGATCTCGGGCACCCGGCCTGTCGAGGCGAACCGCCTCCACCCAGCGTGCCGCAGGTGAGCCGGATAACCCTGATCCGGGGTGCCTGCCGATCCGCCGTCGGGCGCTGACACAATGGCGGCATCGTGACCGAGGTGTTTCCCGCCGGAACCGACCGTTATCCGGTCGACGCGCCGGCCTCAGAGGCCCTGTTCGACCGCGCCCGCGCCATCGTGCCGGGCGGGGTGAACTCCCCCGTGCGCGCCTTCCGAGCGGTCGGCGGCACACCACGCTTCATGGTCCGTGGCGAGGGACCGTGGCTCCACGACGCGGACGGGCGACGCTACGTCGACCTGGTCTGCTCCTGGGGCCCGCTGATCCTCGGCCACGCCCATCCCGAGGTGGTCGCGGCCGTGCAGGCCGCCGCCGCGCAGGGCACCAGCTTCGGCACCCCCACCCCGGGCGAGGTCGACCTGGCCGCCGAGATCGTCGCGCGGACGCCGGTCGAGCAGGTACGCCTGGTCAACTCGGGCACCGAGGCGACCATGTCGGCGATCCGGCTGGCTCGGGGATACACCGGACGCTCCAAGATCATCAAGTTCGCCGGTTGCTACCACGGGCACGTGGACGCGCTGCTGGCTGCGGCCGGCTCCGGCGTGGCCACCCTCGGGCTGCCCGACTCGCCCGGTGTGACCGGCGCGGCGGCGAGCGAGACGATCGTGCTGCCGTACAACGACCTCGCCGCGGTGCAGGAGGCGTTCGCCGCCGAGGGCGAGCACATCGCCGCCGTGATCACCGAGGCGGCGCCGGGCAACATGGGTGTGGTGGCACCCCGGGACGACTTCAACGGCCAGTTGGCGCGGATCGCGCACGCCAACGGCGCGCTGCTCATCGTCGACGAGGTGATGACCGGGTTCCGGGTCTCCCGCTCCGGCTGGTACGGCCTCGATCCGGTCGACGCGGACCTGTGGACGTACGGCAAGGTCATGGGTGGTGGGCTGCCTGCGGCGGCGTTCGGCGGGCGCGCGGAGATCATGTCGCGACTGGCTCCGGCCGGGCCGGTCTACCAGGCCGGCACCCTCTCCGGTAACCCGCTGGCCTGCGCCGCCGGTCTCACCACGCTGCGGCTGGCCGACGACGCGCTGTACCGCCGGCTGGACGACACCGCCGCCGTGGTGGGCAAGCTCGCCGCCGACGCGCTGGCCGCCGCCGGGGTGCCGCACCGGCTGTCGTACGCCGGCAACATGTTCTCGATCTTCTTCACGGACGCCGACGTGGTGGACTACGACAGCGCCCGCACCCAGCAGGTGCCCGCGTTCAAGGCGTTCTTCCACGCGATGCTCGCGGCCGGGGTCTACCTGCCGCCGAGCGCGTTCGAGTCCTGGTTCGTGTCGGCGGCGATCGACGACGCCGCCCTGGAACAGATCGCCGCCGCCCTGCCGGTGGCGGCCAACGCGGCGGCAGCGACGACAGGGGTGTAAACCAGTGAGTAAGACGGTGGTCCACGTGCTTCGGCACGGCGAGGTGTACAACCCGGACGGCATCCTCTACGGCCGGCTGCCCGGGTTCCGCCTCAGTGAGCTGGGTGTCCAGATGGCCAAGGCCGCCGCGCAGGGGCTCGCCGAACGCGAGGTCGTGCACGTGGTGGCCAGCCCGCTGGAACGGGCCCAGCAGACCGCCGAACCGATCGCCGCCCAGTTCGGGCTCCCCGTCGGAGTCGACGAACGGCTCATCGAGAGCGCCAACTGGTTCGAGGGCAAGAAGGTCTCTCCCGGTGACGGCTCCTTCCGTGACCCGCGCAACTGGTGGGTGCTGCGCGACCCGGTGACCCCCTCCTGGGGAGAGGCGTACCGGGTGATCGCCGAGCGGATGTTCGCCGCGCTGCACGCCGCCCGGGTCGCCGCCGAGGGGCGGGAGGCCGTCCTGGTCTCGCACCAGCTCCCGATCTGGACGCTGCGTCGGCACGTCGAGCGCAAGCGGCTCTGGCACGACCCGCGACGTCGGCAGTGCGGGCTGGCCTCGCTGACCACGTTCCACTTCGACGGTGCCAAGATCGTCGGGATCGGCTACTCCGAGCCGGCCGCGCACCTGGTGGCGATCTCACCGACCGCGCGGACGGCCAAGGGGGCCTGAGATGGGTGCCCGTAGGTGGGCCCTGGGCCTGCTCGCCGCCGTGACCGCCACGGCGGTGTTGAGCGGCTGCACCAGCGGTGGCCGGGAGGCGGCCTGCGACAACACGGGCGGCATCGTGGAATGCGCCCCGGACCAACGTTCCGACGCGCCCCGTCTCGCCGGTGAGCTGCTCGACGGCGGTTCCTACGACGTGACGCAGCAGCGGGGCCAGGTCGTCGTGGTCAACTTCTGGGGCTCCTGGTGCGCGCCGTGCCGGGCCGAGGCCGACGACCTGGAGAACACCTACCAGGCGACCAAGGACTCCGGGGTGACCTTCCTCGGCATCAACGTGCAGGACAGCCGGGACAAGGCGATCGCCTTCGAGGAGGGCTTCGGGATCAGCTACCCGAGCATCTTCGACCCGGGCAGCCGCCTCGCCCTCGACCTGGACATCCCGCCGAACACCATCCCCGCGACCGTGGTCCTGGACCGGGAGGGCCGGATCGCGACCGTGATCCGGGCGGCGGTACGCCAGGAGGGCTTGCAACCCATCGTCGAGCGGATCGCCGCCGAGTCCGCCGCGGCGTCCGGCCCGCGCTGATGGGCGAGACGTTCGGTCAGCTCGCCGTCTCGGGGCCGCTGCTGCTGGCGATCGGCGCGGCGGCACTGGCCGGGCTGGTCAGCTTCCTCTCCCCGTGCGTGCTGCCGCTGATGCCGGGCTACCTGTCGTACGTGACCGGCCTGGCCGGCGCCGACCTGGAGGGCCGAGATGTAAGGAAGGGCCCCGTACTAACGCCTGGTGTAGAGGAGGGGTCCCCTCCTAACACCCCGGGCGGGGGTACGGCGCTGCGGGAGCGCACCCGGGTCAGCCCGGCGGTCAAGGGGCGCGTACTCGCCGGGACCCTGCTCTTCATCGCCGGCTTCACCGTGGTGTTCACCGCCACCGCGATCCTGTTCAGCAGCATCGGCCGGGTCTTCTTCGACTACGAGCGGGCGCTGGAGATCGTCGTCGGCGCGCTGATCGTGGTGCTCGGGCTGGGCTACCTCGGAGCGCTGCCCGGCTTCCAACGCGAGTTCCGGATCAACCGCCTGCCGAACGCCGGCCTGCTCGGCGCACCCGTCCTCGGCGCGG
This sequence comes from Micromonospora sp. NPDC023869, assembly GCF_055559695.1. Lineage (NCBI taxonomy): Bacteria > Bacillati > Actinomycetota > Actinomycetes > Micromonosporales > Micromonosporaceae > Micromonospora > Micromonospora sp. NPDC023869. Next base: position 674,311 of record NZ_JBVHKD010000001.1, on the reverse strand, counting down.
TGTTCGCCCTGAGCTGGGTCCCGTGCACCGGCCCGACGCTGGCCGCGGTGCTCGGCATGGCCACCACCAGCGGGCAGACCGACCGCGCGGTGGTGCTCGCGGTGGCGTACTGCCTCGGACTGGGCATACCGTTCATCGTCTTCGGGCTCGGCTTCAACCGCCTGCTCGGGGTCTTCCGCACGATCCGGCGGCACAGCCGCTGGGTCACCCGGATCGGCGGCGTACTGCTGATCCTGATCGGGCTGGCCCTGCTCACCGGCGGGTGGACCAACGTCGTGATCTGGTTGCAGACCACCGTCGGGGTGGGTGATTTCGAGGTGAGCATCTGATGACCGCGGTGGACGACCGGCCGGCCGCTCCGGCCGAGTCACCCCGGCGCCGCCCCAACGCGCTGCTCGCTCTGCTGCGCAACTCGTGGCGGCAGCTGACCAGCATGCGTACCGCGCTGGTGTTGCTCTTCCTGCTCGCGATCGCCGCCATTCCGGGTTCGGTGCTGCCGCAGCGCGGCGTCAACCCGGAGGACGTCCGGGACTTCTACACCGCGAACCCGCAGCTCGCTCCGGTGCTGGACCGGATCGGCGCGTTCGAGGCGTTCAGCTCGGTCTGGTTCTCGGCGATCTATCTGCTGCTGTTCACCTCGCTGATCGGGTGCATCACGCCCCGGCTGCGCGATCACGTCCGGGCAATGCGGGCCAGGCCGCCGGCCGTACCGAAGCGGTTGGAGCGGTTGCCCCAGCACGCGGTGGTGCCGGCGCCCGCCGGTGGCGCGGCCGCGGTCGCCGAGACCCTGCGCCGCCGCCGGTGGCGGGTGACGGTACGCGGCGACGAGATCTCCGCCGAGAAGGGCTACCTCAAGGAGACCGGCAACCTGATCTTCCACAGCGCGATGGTGCTGCTGCTGATCGGTGTCGCGCTCGGTTCCTGGTACGGCTGGCACGGCAACCGGCTGCTCGTCTCCGGCCCGGACGGTGTCTTCTGCAACACCCGCCAGCAGTACGCCGAGGCGAAACTCGGCCCGCGCGTCGGCGACGACCTGCCCCGGTTCTGCATGCAGCTCGACGAGTTCGAGGCTGAGTTCCTGCCCAGCGGCCAGCCCTCGCACTTCAACGCCAAGGTCACCGTGGACGAGGACGGCGGCGCACCCCGGGCGGCCGAGTTCTCGGTCAACTCGCCGCTGCGCCTGGACGGCGCGAACGTCTACCTGCTGGGCCACGGCTACGCTCCGGTGATCCGCTACACCGACCGGTTCGGCGGCACGCAGACCAGCGTGGTGCCGTTCCTCACCACCGGTGACATGGGTCTGACCGGCGAGGGGCTGGCGGCCTTCCCGGACGCCAACGTCGATCCGGCGACCGGCGAGCGGAACGCGAACCTCCAGATGGCCTTCTCCGGCCTGTACCTGCCGACCGCGCCGCAGGAGCCGCCGTTCACCCGCTCCGAGTACCCGACGGAGCAGAATCCGCTGCTCGGCCTGATCGCCTACCGGGGCAACCTGGGCCTCGACGGCGGCATCCCCGGCTCGGTCTACCAGCTCGACCAGCGGCAGATCCGCAACGGTCGACTCGCCGAGGTCGGCTCCAAGGAGCTGCGCAAGGGCGAGAGCTGGACGCTCGACGACGGCACCACGGTCGAGTTCGTGGGCACCGAGCGTTACATCGTGCTGTCCGTACGGCATGACCCGGGCACGATGCTGCTGCTGGTCAGCTCCGTCGGGCTGGTGCTCGGGCTGATGGGGTCGCTGTTCGTCCGGCGACGCCGGATCTTCGTCCGGGTGCTGCCCGCCGGTGCTGTGCCCACCGGTGTCGGGTCCGCCGCTTCCGGGCCCCCCGACAGTGGATCTCCGACGGACGGTAGTAGCTTGGTCGAGGTGGCTGGCCTGCCCCGGACCGAACATCCGGGGTTCGCCGCCGAGTTCAGCCAACTGGTCGCCGCGATCGGCGACGACCGGCGGACCGGCGAGGCCATCGACCCGGACGAGCGGGCCGGGGCGCGAGAAGGAGCCGAGTGATGTCCGCACTCTCCGACCAGGTGGTGTCGATCGCCACCCTGGTGTACCTGCTGGCCATGATCAGCCACGCGGTCGAGTACGCCCTCGGCAACTCGAGGGTCAAGGTGGCGGCAGCCCCGGCCCGTGAGCTGGTCGGCGCGGCGGTCGGCGGCAGTTCCGGCGCGACGGGCGCGGCGGGCAGCGGCAGCGCGACGGGGGCGGCCGAGGACGGCGGTTCGACGGGTACGGCCGACGGTGTGGCCGGGACCGGCGGCGATACGGCACGTACCCCTGCCGAGCGCACCGCGCGGCGGGCCGCACTCGCCGGGTGGATCGCGGTGGCCCTCACCGCCGTGGGCGCGGCCCTGCACCTGGTCGGGCTGGTCACCCGCGGTATCGCCGCCGAGCGGATGCCCTGGGGCAACATGTACGAGTTCGTGCTCACGGTCTCGTTCATCGGCGTCTCCGCCTGGCTGGTGGTGCTCTGGAAGGTGCCGTCGCTGCGCCGCCTCGGGCTGTTCCTGACCCTGGTCATGGTGCTGCTGGTGGCCACCGCCGAGCTGGTGCTCTACACCCCGATCGTGCCGCTGGTGCCGGCGCTCAACTCGTACTGGTTCATCGTGCACGTGTCGACCGTCGTCTTCGCCTCGGGACTGTTCCTGCTGGGCTCGGTGCCGGCCGCGACGTACCTGATGCGGGCCGGCTACGAACGCGGCAAGCGCAGTTTCCCGTACACGCTGGCGAAGAAGTTGCCGGCGGCGGCCAGTCTGGAGCGGCTTACCTTCGTTCTGCACGCCTTCGCGTTCCCGCTGTTCACCTTCGCGGTGATCGCCGGGGCGATCTGGGCCGAGGCAGCCTGGGGTCGGCCGTGGGGCTGGGATCCGAAGGAGACCTGGTCGTTCATCTCCTGGGTGATCTACGCCGGTTACCTGCACGCCCGCGCGACGCCGAGCGTGAAGCGCAACGTGGCCGCCTGGCTGGCCATCCTCGGCTTCCTGACGGTGATGATGAACCTCTTCGGCGTGAACATCTTCTTCGAGGGCCTGCACTCCTACGGTGGTCTGTGAGGACAGAACCCAGGATGTAGAACTACACTTCTTATAACTGTAGTTCTACATTTCGGGTGGACCGCTCAGATCTCGAACGGCTGCCAGTTCCTAGCGGGGCGGCTCAGGGTCTCGTCGACGCGCAACGTGATCTGGTAGGCGATCTCCGGCACGTCGGCCAGTTCGATGCGCTCGGCACGCATCGCCAACTGCGCGTGCAGCTCCCGGGCGATCGCGTCGCGGAGACTGGTGAGCAGCGGCGACAACCCGTCCGGGTCACCGACGACGTACGCGTCCGACATGCGCCAATCCTGCCGTCCCCGACGCCCGCCGCCCCAGCACCTGCGAAGTATCCCGCCCGTGCTCTGCCTCCGCCGAGGAGATCTTGGACAGTTTCCGTTATCTATGAACGGCAACTGTCCAAGGTCTCAAACGTCGACGCGTCGTGGGCTCAAGGGGCTGAGGTTTCGGGCGGACGGGGTGTGCGCGGGGCGGCCCAGCCGAGGAAGCGTTCGTGTAGCGACGCGGGCTTCGGCACGTTGTGTGGATCGAGTCGATACAGGTCGTCCACGGCGTCGTACAGCATCCCGGCCAGGTAGATCGACAGGGCGACGCGGCTCTCCCGGTAGTCGGCCAGCAGGGTGAGCCGGGCGGTCGCGCAGGGCCACGGCATACCGCAGGCCCGGCACAGCCAGAGCGGCCGGAGCGGTACGTGGACGTGCGGCACCGAACTCATCTGCGTCTCCCTTCACGGGTATCACGTGGAGGCCGGCTGCCGCGTTCCGGCTTGCCGGCGGCGGAAGCGGGGCCGTCCGTAGCAGGGCGGGATCGGGGCCGGTCCGGGTGGACGCGGGACCGGCTCCGTCGAGGACGCGGGTCCGCCGGGTCGCTCTGTGGCTTGCCGGGGCGGACGCGGGCCTCGCTCGCGGGTGGAAGCGGGGCCGTCCGTCGCCGACGTGCCGGACGGCCTCGCCTCGGTTCCGCCCGTCCTTTCGGGTCGGATCCGGACGGTTCCGATGGGGACAGTCTGGTGAGGAGGCGACTACTGTCGGAAGGCATCCGGTCGCCCTGTGCGTCGGGCGGGGTCGCCGGTGAGGGTCGTGAGGATCGCGGAACGCGCTGGTGAGGAGACGTGGGGATGGACGAGCGGTCGCGCGTATTGATCGACGAGCTGCGGCACATGCGGGCGGCGCGGAAGATGACCCAGGAGGACCTGGCCCGGGCGATCAACTATTCGCCGTCGACGGTGGCCATGGTCGAGACGGAGGCGCGCAAACCGCCGCCGGACTTCTGGGAGCTGGCGGACACCGCCCTCGACACCGGCGGCGCGTTCGCCCGAATGCTGGTCCGGCTCGGGTCGCCACAGTGGATGCGGGAGTGGGAGGCCAACGAGCGGCAGGCGACCGTGCTGCGCTCGTTCCAGAACACGGTGGTGCCGGGACTGTTGCAGACCTCGGCGTACGCCCGCGCGTTGTTCCGCAGCGTCGGGCTCTACGACGAGGCGGAGGTGGAGCAGCGGGCATCGGCCCGGCTGGAGCGGCAGGCGGTGCTGACCGGCGAGCGACCGCCGCAGCTCGTCGCGGTGCTCGACGAACACGTGCTGCGTCGCCCGGTCGGCGGCCCGCTGGTGATGCGAGAGCAGTTGCGCCGCCTGGTCAAGCTGGCCACCGAACACCCCCGGGTGCGGCTGCACGTGGTGCCCACCTCGGTCGGCGCGTATCCAGGTGTCGCCGGGGCCTTCGTGCTGGCTACCCTTCCCGGTGGGGAGGACGTCGCCTACCTGGATGACCAACTCAAGGGTCAGGTCATCGACGACACCGAGGACGTGCTGGCGATCCGGGCGTCCTGGGAGGCGATCCAGGGCGAGGCGCTGCCGCCCCGGCAGTCGATCGAGTTGTTGACGGAGGTGGCGGAGTCATGGCGGAGCTGACCGGTGCCCGGTGGCGCACCAGCACCCGGAGCAGCACCAACGGTGGTGATTGCGTCGAGGTGGCCGACAACCTGCCCGGCGTGGTCGCCGTACGCGACAGCAAGGACCGTGACGGCGAGGTGCTGATCTTCGGCCCGGCCGCCTGGCGCGCGTTCGTGGCGCTGGCCTGCCGCCACTGACCTGCCGTCCATCGCCCGTGGGGCGAATCGACCACCGGCCGCCCTCGGACATGCCGGAGAGGTCAGACCGGTTCGTCGCGGTGCCGCAGGTCGTTGCGGACGGTGGGCGGGACGCGTAGCCGCTCATCCGTGCAGAGTCGCCGCAACTCGTCCGCATTCCCGTCGGGATCGAGGGTGAGTCGGGCCAGCTCGTCGAAGAGCGCCATCCGCTCCTCGTCGATCGTCTCCTCCGGCTCCGGCATCGCACCCCACATGTCCCAGGGCAGCAGTTCCACCGTGCCCAGCGCAGCGGCGTCCCGCATCAGGTTGCCGGCGATCCACCACCAGCCGGCCTCGTCGGTCACGCTGAGCCCGAAGGTGTCCGGGTCGGCGCGGCCCGCACGGCACCGTGTCCACGCCTCACCGGCGACCAGGAACCGATCCTGCGGTACGTCCATGACGTCGAAGTCGATGTCGAACAGCTCTCGTTGGAACTCGTCGAGCTGGGCGTCGACCATGATCCAACGACGCTGCTCCGCGTTCCAGTACTCGCCGACCCAGTGGTCCTCGTACCGCCCCTGCGCCAGGTAGTCGCCGAAGCCGCAGCGGGCGCGGGCCGGCACGCCACGAGCCCGCAGCACGGTGACCAGGAGGACGCTGTAGTGCCGGCAGTTGCCCGCCACCCGGTGCTCGGGCTGCCGGGGGACGTCCAGCGGCCGGTCGTCCCGGGTCACGATGCCGGCGAGCAGTTCGGTGGCGGGCCGCACGTGCACGCTGCGCCGGTCGGTGTCGGAGAGGGCGACGCCGTACGCCCCGGCTATGTGCTCGTGGATCACCAGTCCCTGGATCGTCCGGGCGATCGCCGCCGGGTCCGTCGGCACCGCGTCGAGGAGTCCGGCGTACGCCCCGGCGGAGGTCAGCCGCCCCGGCCGCGCGTACCGGGAGAGGGTCGTCGGTTCGTGGTGCATCCGGCCTCCTGGGATGGGTGGGAGACAAGAGTGGCAAGATTCGCCGACTCGCGGTGACCCGTCACGATCCATTTTGCGATCAGCTCGAAAGGGCTCGACCAGGCAGAGGTGACCGGTCCGGGATGGGCGGGACCAGCCCCGGTCACCATCCCGAACCGGCCACGATCAGGACTGAACCTGGACGACGACCGTGACCTCGTCGTTGTCCCGGTCGTCGTCCCACCAGGAGGGGTACGGCCCGGGCATGTTTAGGCTCACCGCGCCGGCCGCACCACCCACGGAGGTGATCCGGACCCCGAAGTCGACCTGATGGGTCTCACCGGCGGCGAACACCGAGCCGGGTACCGCGCAGCGGTACCAGGAGGCACCGGGTTGCGGATCGCCGCTGTACCAGCCGTCCTCCGACTCGTAGAGCGCGACACAACGGTCGGGCACGGACTCCACGGTCACCCCGGACGGCACCCGGACGTAGAACGGTGCCACCTCGCCCGCGCCGCTGCGGAAGTCGTCGAGGTCTCCCGCGCCGTTGTTCCGGACCCCGGCGCGCAGGATGGTCGAGCCGCCGACCGGACCGACGACCGGCTCCGCCAGGGCGGCCAGGTCCAGGCTGTTCGGCACGTTGTCGACGTAGAAGGAGGCCCAGTTGTCGCTCGGATCGATCTCCTTCGTCAGGGTGCGGGCCGCTGCGGACGTGGTCCGGCTGGGCCGCAGCCTCAGCTCGGTGCCGCCCTCCCGGCGTTGGTAGCCGAGTTGCGTCGGCAGCGCCGCAGCACCGGCCAGCGGCTCGACGAACTGGTCGAGGCTCTCCCCGGCGTACGCCGAGCCGCCGATCTCGAACCCGAAGCCGCCGGACACCTCCATCGTCGCTCCCGGGCGGACCCGTGCGTTCAGGTCGCAGACGACCGAGGTGCGGTGACCGGCGAGCGGGGCGTACCAGCAGTTGGACCAGGTTGACGGCGTCAACCCCGAGGAGAGGGTGAAGGTGATCCGGACTCCTCTGCTGGTCCGGTTGCCGACGTTCGTGAGCCGGATCGGCGCGGACAACAGATCACCGACCGCAGCCGTGTCGACCCGCCCGTCGCCCAGGTTGACCAGGTCCGCGCCGTCACCGACGGACACCGTCGCCGTGGCGACGAAGGGATCGGCGTTGTCGGCCACCGCTCGGTACGACACGGTGGCGCTGTCGCCCAAGGAGGCACCGGCCAGGGGCCGGAACAACACCGGGATGCTGCCGATTTGGAGGCTTGCGTCCGGGTCGACGTCCGGTGGCAGCGGGCAGGTGACCTGGGATCCCGAAGTGGCGCACCAGGCGGGAAACTCGGCGGAAGCCACGCCGAGCAGGCCGGTCAGGTCGACGACGACCCGTGGATTCACCGCGTCCTGGGCGTACACGTAGAGCGGCTTGGCCTTGCCGGGGGCGCCGGCCGCACCGATCACGACATCGTCGAGCTGGGCCTGGAACCAACCGGACCCGGTCTCGGCCTGGGCCGGAGCACCGAGCGCCACGAGTGAGGCGGTGACCGCCAACACCACGGCGGCTCGTCCCGCACGGGCGTGCGGGCGTCGCGCAGATCGCATGTGACTCCTTGCGTGGAGGGACCCAAAAGCACACCAACGCCACCGTGGGCGGGGCCGTTCGGGAACCATGAGCTTAGATGCGCGGTACGACACACGACGCCCCGTGCGACGTGATCTCCGCCCGAGAGCCGACCTGTCCGGACCGGCCGAGGGTGGGACGTGCCACAGCACGGGCGGGTACCCGGCGTGGGCACGACGACGGCGCGTAGGACAGACTTGCTGCATGGCGGCTCGTGGGTTCCCGTACACCGATCTGAAGGACTTCCTGGCGGCGCTGGAGCGCGCGGGCGAGCTACGGCGCGTCGGCGTACCCATCGACCCGACGCTGGAGATCAGCGAGGTCGTCACGCGGACCGTGCGGGCGGACGGGCCGGCGTTGCTCTTCGAGCGGCCCACCCGGGGCGAGATGCCGGTGGCGATCAACCTCTTCGGCACCGAGAAGCGCACCGCGATGGCGCTCGGCGTCGAGTCGCTGGACGAGATCGGCAACCGGATCGGCGAGATGCTCAAGCCGGAACTGCCGATGGGCTTCTCCGGCATGATGGGCGGCCTGGGCAAGGTGATGCAGCTCAAGTCGATGCCGCCCAAAAAGGTCAAGACCGCCCCGTGTCAGCAGGTGGTCTACCGCGGTGACGACGTCGACCTGAACCGGCTGCCGGGGCTCCAGGTGTGGCCGGGCGACGGCGGGATCTTCCACAACTTCGGGCTGACCCACACCAAGCACCCGGAGACCGGCAAGCGCAACCTCGGCCTCTACCGGCTCCAGCAGCACAGCCACAACACGGTGGGCATGCACTGGCAGATCCACAAGAACTCCACCGCGCACCACGCCGTCGCCGAGCGACTCGGCCAGCGGCTGCCGGTCGCCATCGCCATCGGCTGTGACCCGGTGGTCAGCTACGCGTCCAGCGCGCCGCTCCCCGCCGACATCGACGAATACCTGTTCGCCGGGTTCCTGCGCGGCGAGCGGGTGGAGATGGTCGACTGCCTGACCGTGCCGTTGCAGGTGCCGGCGCACGCCCAGGTGGTGCTGGAGGGCTACCTGGAGCCGGGCGAGCGCCTGCCGGAGGGGCCGTTCGGCGACCACACCGGCTTCTACACCCCGGTCGAGCCGTTCCCGGTGCTGCACGTCGAGGCGATGACCATGCAGCGTGACCCGGTCTACCACACGATCGTCACCTCGAAGCCGCCGCAGGAGGACCACGGTCTCGGCAAGGCCACCGAGCGGATCTTCGCGCCGCTGTTGCGCTTCCTCATCCCGGACATCGTCGACTACGACCTGCCGGCCGCCGGGGTCTTCCACAACTGCGCGATCGTGTCGATCCGCAAGCGGTACCCGAAGCACGCCCAGAAGGTGATGAACGCGATCTGGGGCGCGCACATGATGTCGCTGACCAAGCTGATCGTGATCGTGGACGAGGACTGCGACGTGCACGACTACCGCGAGGTCGCCTTCCGCGCCTTCGGCAACGTCGACTACGCCCGCGACCTGCTGCTCACCGAGGGGCCGGTGGACCACCTGGACCACTCCTCGTACCAGCAGTTCTGGGGCGGCAAGGCGGGCATCGACGCCACCCGCAAGCTGCCCACCGAGGGCTACACCCGGGGTTGGCCGGAGGAGATGACCATGTCGCCCGAGGTCGTCTCGCTGGTCGACAAGCGTTGGAAGGAGTACGGCATCTGATGGCGACCACCGCCGTGGAGCCGGCCGAACGCCCGGGGCGCGTGAAGTCCTTCCTCAAGCTCGTGGCGATCGAGCACTCGGTGTTCGCGTTGCCGTTCGCGTACCTGTCGGCGTTGACCGCGATGCAGGTCAACGGTGGTCGGGTGCGGTGGCTCGACCTGCTGCTGATCACCGTGGCGATGGTCGGGGCACGGACGTTCGCGATGGCCGCGAACCGCATCCTGGACCGCCGGATCGACGCGCGGAACCCGCGTACCGCCAACCGGGAACTGGTCACCGGGGCGGTGAGTCTGCGGACGGCCTGGACCGGCGCGGGCGTCGCCCTGGTGGTCTTCCTGGCTGCCGCCGCCCTGCTCAACCCGCTCTGTCTGGTGCTCGCGCCGCTGGCCGTGGTGCCGTTGGTGGTCTACCCGTACGGCAAGCGGTTCACCAACTGGCCGCACGCCATCCTGGCGCTCGCCCAGGCGGTCGGCCCGATCGGCGCCTGGCTGGCGGTCACCGGCACCTTCGCCGGCTCCGGGCCGGCCTGGCTGCTCGGCGCGGCCGTCGGCCTGTGGATCGGCGGCTTCGACCTGATCTACGCCTGCCAGGACGCCGAGGTGGACCGCGAGATCGGCGTGCACAGCGTGCCGGCCCGGTACGGCCTGCGCTTCGCGCTGCACGCCTCCACGGTCTCGCACGTGGTGACGTTCGCGCTTTTCGGATGGTTCGGCGTGCTGGTCGGCTTCGGCTGGCTCTGGTGGATCGGTCTGCTGATGACCGCGGTCGCCTTCGGCTACCAGCACCTGGTGGTCACGCCGACCGACCTGAGCCGGGTCAACCGGGCCTTCTTCACCGCCAACGGTTTCGTCGGCATCGCCCTGTTCGCCTTCGCCGTGCTCGACCTGGTCGTCCGGCTCGGCCTGCGTCCCTGACCCCGGCCGCGCGCCCCGTCGCACTGCCGTGCGTGGGTGCCGGCTGGGCTCGGGTGGGGGTTCGGGGTGTTAGGAAGGGACCCTTCATCTACCGGAGGCGTTAGTAAGGGGCCCTTCCTTACCCGCGTAGCGGGTGCTCTCCAGCGTCCAGTCGATGGTGCCGCGCACGGCCCGCGACACCCCGTCGAGATGGGCGGTGACGGCCTCGTCCAGCGCCGGACCGAACGACTGCACCCGGGATCGCTGGTCGACGAACTCCCGCATCGTCTCGTGCCAGCGCCGGGTCACCGACTCGATCGCGGCCTCCCGGGACAGCCGGTGTTCGGCGGCGGTCGCCAGCACCAGGTTGTGCCCACCGGCCGTGGCCTCGTCGCGCTCCAGCGAGGCGAGGTCGTTGTACCAGGACAGCAGGTCGTTGCCGAGGTCCCGGAACCGGCTCAGCGCCGGGTGGTGGTAGACCGCGTCGGGCAGGGGCCGACCGGTGACGAACTCCACCAGCGGATACGACACGTACGCGGCCGAGGTGGCGCGGCGCAGCTCGACGTACTCGGCGACGCCGGGCCGGTGACCGTCGGCCTTGTTGGCCGCCTCCTGCCAGGTCCCGTCGAGGTGGTGGGCGACCGCGTCGGCGAATCGTGCCCGCCAGGGGGCCGGCATTCGGCGGCGCGGCTCCCGCCAGGCGGTCACCAGCAGCCGGCGCATCGGCCCGGCCAACCCGGTCTGCGGTGACCGGGTCTGCCCGCGCAGCACCGCGAGTACGCCGTCGCGCAGCCCACGGATCTCGGCGAGGGTGAACCGGTCGGGCTTGTCGCAGGCGTCGTCGACCAGGAAGAACCAGGTGAACAGCGCGGTGAGTACGCGCAGGTCGGGCTCGTCGGCGTCCGGATAGAGCCGGCCGGCGTAGCGGGCGAAGCGGGCCCCGGCCAGCAGCCTGGCGGTTGTCGGGTCCACCGTCAGCCCGGTCTGCGGCAACCAGTGGATCAACCACTCCTGCACGTCGTCGGAGTACGGCGACAGCCGGGACGGGATCGGACAGGCGTCCCGCAGTGAGGGCAGGACGTACCGACTCATCCCGATCCCTCCCCCTGAGGTGCCGTACCGCGTGCGGCACCAGGCAGCATGCCAGGTCGCGATGGCCCCCGCACGCCGATCGGACATCGGTGGCGTAACGCCTCTCTGCTGCCGGATCAGGGCAGGTCCTGGGGGTGCCGCACCGGCGTCGACGGTGACCAGGCAGGCTTGAGGGATGCGTAAACCATGGGTGGTCGGCGTCTCCGGGGCCTCCGGCACGCCGTACGCGGCCGCAGTCGTCCGCGGGCTGCTCGACGCCGGGGAGTCGGTGGACCTGATCGTCTCCCGGGCCGCCCGACTGACCGTGCTGGACGAGACCGGCAGATCGTTCCGGGACGCCCACTGGGCCGACGACCTGGGCGCCTGGCTCGGTCGCGACCTGGATGGCGCGGACGTTCGGCACTGGCCGGCCGGTGACCTGGCGGCCGGGCCGAGCAGCGGCTCGTACCCGGTGCGTGGCATGGCCGTGGTGCCCGCCAGCACGGCCGCCTGCGCCGGCATCGCCATCGGGCTGTCCAAGGACCTGTTGCAGCGCGCCGCCGAGGTCAACCTCAAGGAGCGTCGACGGGTCGTGGTGGTGCCCCGGGAGACCCCGGTGACCCGTAGCCACCTGGAACACCTGATCGCGTTGCACGACGCCGGTGCGGTGGTGCTGCCGGCCAGCCCCGGCTTCTACGGTGCGGGAGCCGCCGCCTCGGCGGCCCAGCTCGTGGACTTCGTGGCCGGGAAGGTGCTCGACGCCCTCGGCGTACCGCACACCCTGTTCCGCAGGTGGGCGGGGAAGTTGAACGCGGACCGGACCTGACGACCGGTCCGCGTCCTGACCCGCACCACTCAGTACATGCCGGCGTTGGCCGGACCTGAGCCGGTCGAGGCGGCTGGGCCGTTGTTGCGTGGTCTGCCCATCTCGTCCGCCTCTTCCAGCATGCCCTCCCCTTCAAGCAGGGCCCGCACCTCGGATTCCCGAAACCGGCGGTGCCCTCCTGGAGTCCGGATACTGCCGATCCGGCCCGCTGCCGCCCATCGCGTCACGGTCTTCGGGTCTACCCGAAACAGCGCGGCGACCTCACCCGGTGTCAGCAGGCGATCTCCAGTGTCCACAGCCCCCTCCTCGCGTCGACGAAGCCCCCGGCTGAACACACTGCCCCCGGCCGGTGCGAGCCCAGAGCCGTCATGAGGGACGTATGGCAATTACAGCACCAGCGAACTGGCCTGTCCGCCAAACGCGAAAAACGCACTGAGTGAGAAGTTAGTAAATGCTACCGGCGGCACGCCCTTCGGACCCTGGGTATGCGAACTGTCACCCACTGCCATGCCCAACGGATACCGGCGTCCCGGTGTCACCCGTCGCCGACTAGGGTCTACAGTCCGTGGACGCCATCGACCGCAGCCTCGTGGACCTGCTCCGGAGCAACGCCCGCCTGTCGTACGCCGAACTGGCCCGCCAGGTCGGTCTATCCGCGCCGGCAGTGCACGAACGCGTCGGAAAGCTGGAGTCCGGCGGGGTCATCCGGGCGTACCGGGCCGACGTCGAGCCGGAGGCCGTCGGGCTGGGCGTCACCGCCCTGATCGGCATCGTCGAGGACTCCGGCGCGGACACCGACGACGTGCTGGAGGCGTTCCGGGCGATACCGGAGATCGAGTCCTGCTACTTCATGGCCGGAGTCGAGTCCTTCCTGCTCAAGGCGCGGGTGAGCACCATCGCCGAGCTGGAGCGGCTGATCGTACGGCTGAACCGGACACCCGGCGTGGCCTCCACCCGGACCGGCATCGCCCTGTCGACCAAGTGGGAGAACCGGCCCCAGCCGGTGGCACAGACCTCGTCCTGAGCGGCTTGCTACCTTTCCGAGCGTGACTCATCTCGACCGGTGCGACGAGGCAAGCCGGCGGTGGGTGACCGAGGCGATCGCCGCCGTCGAGGCGGACGCCAACCGGTCCGCCGACACCCACCTGCTGCCCTTCCCACTGCCCAGGTCGTGGGGGATCGACCTCTATCTCAAGGACGAGTCGGTGCACCCGACCGGCTCGCTCAAGCACCGGCTGGCCCGCTCGCTGTTCCTGTACGGCCTCTGCAACGGCCGGATCGGGCCGGAGACCACGATCGTCGAGGCGTCGTCGGGCTCCACGGCGGTCTCCGAGGCATACTTCGCGCGGATGCTGGGGTTGCCGTTCATCGCGGTGATGCCCGCCTCGACGTCGCCGGAGAAGATCGCCCAGATCGAGTTCCAGGGCGGCCGGTGCCACCTGGTGCAGGATCCGGCCAAGGTGGTCATCGAGGCGCGCTGGCTCGCCGAGGACTCCGCCGGGCATTTCATGGACCAGTTCACCTACGCCGAACGGGCCACCGACTGGCGGGGCAACAACAACATCGCCGAGTCGATCTACGCGCAGCTCGCTCTGGAACGCCATCCCGTACCCGCCTGGGTGGTGGTCGGCGCCGGCACCGGCGGCACCAGCGCCACCATCGGCCGGTACGCCCGCTACCGGCGGCTGCCCACCAAGCTCTGCGTGGTGGACCCGGAGAACTCCGCGTTCTATCCCGCCTGGCAGGCGGCCGACTGGTCGGTCCGCACCGGCCGGGGCTCCCGCATCGAGGGGATCGGTCGGCCGACCGTGGAGGCGTCGTTCCTGCCCGCCGTGGTGGACCGGATGGTGCAGGTGCCGGACGCCGCCTCCCTGGCCGCCATGCGGGCCGGGTCGGCCGTCCTCGGCCGACGGGTGGGCGGGTCGACCGGCACCAACCTGTGGGGCGCCTTCGGGCTGATCGCGGAGATGCGCGCCGCCGGGCGCACCGGCTCGGTGGTCACCCTGATCTGCGACGCCGGTGACCGGTACGCCGACACGTACTACGCCGACGAGTGGGTGGCCGGGCAGGGCCTCGACCTGGCCCCGCACCTGGCGACCGTGGAACGCTTCCTGGCCGACGGTTCCTGGCCGGGCTGAGTCGGCGGTGACTCAGCGGGGCGTGCCGCGCTCCGCCAGACCGGGGTAGTGCTGCACGTAGCCGTCCTGGTCGACGTCCACCTCGGCGCTGAAGCCGTCGCTGGCGTACCGGAACCGGTGCGGGCCCAGCCCGGTGTAGACCTGCTCGGCGGGGAGCACGGTCAGACTCGGCAGCAACACCCAGGCCACGTCGATCCGGTGCGTGGTGTCGGCGGGCGCGGTGGTCAGCCCGAGCCGCCGCACCGGCAGCGTGTTGAACAGCGGCGAGCCGCCCAGGTCGACGTCGAGAGTGTCGGCCAGGCGGTCGGGGTCCTCCAGGCCGGGCAGCCCGGCCGGGGGCCGTCCGGCGGCGGAGAGGACCGCGTCCAGGTCACCCTGCTCGGCGGCGGTCACCCGCCACCGTCCGGTTGCTCGTTCCAGGCGTACGCTCCGCCGCCACCCGGCACCCTCGACCTCGACCTCCAGGCGGACACTGACCCACTCGGAGTCGGTGGCCACCTGGTAGCGGCAGGTGTAGGGCACCGGGTCGGCGGCGATCTGGGTGCCGTACGCGGTCAGCCCGGAGCTGTCGTCGACCACGGCGTGTTCGGCACCGGCCGTGTCGGACCGGGTCCACAGCAGCGACTTCCGCGTGGTCGACATGTTGCGGACGTTACGCCACCGCGTCCGGCCCGGCAGGCCATGCGCCGAAGGAGGATCAGTAGGTGTGCGCCCGGGGACGCCCGACCGACCCGCGCCGGTCCTCGCCCCGCACCTCGGAGCGCCCACCCCGGTCGGCGCCGAACCGGCGCTCCCCACGGGGCTGGTCGCCGTAGGCGCGGTCACCGAAGCGGCGCTCGCCGCGTGGCTGGTCGCCGTAGGCGCGGTCACCGAACCGGCGTTCCCCGGCCGGGCGGTCGCCGAAGCGACGGTCACTGCCGGGACGGTCGCCGAAGCGACGGGGGCCGCCGGTCGGACGACCGGATCGACGTGGCTCCTCCCGCTCCTCGCGTACCGGCACCCCGCTCGGCTCGCGGGCTCCGGTCAGCTCGGCCAGGGCGGCGTCACCGACGCGTACCCGGGTCTGCTCCGGCTCGACACCGGCCTTCTTTATCATCGCCAGGGTGGTGCGGCGCTGCTTCGGCAGCACCAGGGTCGCCACCGCGCCCGTCTCGCCGGCCCGCGCGGTGCGCCCGGCCCGGTGCAGGTAGTCCTTCGGGTCCTTCGGCGGGTCGACGTGCAACACCAGCGAGACACCGTCCACGTGGATGCCCCGGGCCGCCACGTCGGTCGCCACCAACACGTTGGTCCGGCCCTCGCGGAACTCGGCCAGGGTGCGGGTACGCATCCGCTGGGTCTTGCCGCCGTGCAGCCCACCCGCGCGTACGCCGACCGCCGCGAGCTGCGTGACCAGCCGGTCCACGCCGAGCTGCGTACGGGCGAAGACGATGGTCCGACCGGACCGCGCCGCGATCGACGCGGTCACCGGGAACTTGTCCTGCGGCGGGATCAGCAGCATGTGGTGGTCCATGGTGGAGACCGCAGCGGTCGCAGGCGCGGTGGAGTGGGTCACCGGGTCGGTCATGAACCGCTTGACCAACGTGTCCACGTCGGTGTCCAGAGTGGCCGAGAAGAGCAGTCGCTGCGCGTTCGCAGGCGTCTTCGCCAGCAGCTCGGTGACCTCGGGGAGGAAGCCCATGTCGGCCATCTGGTCCGCTTCGTCGAGCACGGTGACCTCGACGTCGTCGAGGCGGCAGACGCCACGGTCGATCAGGTCGGCGAGTCGGCCCGGGGTGGCCACCACCACCTCGACGCCCCGGCGCAGGGCGTCGATCTGACGGTCGTAGGGCACTCCGCCGACGGCGGTCTTCAGGAAGACGCCGATCGACTTGCCCAGCGGCAGGAGTGCGTCGTTGACCTGCATGGCGAGTTCCCGGGTGGGCACCAGGACGAGGGCACGCGGGCGCATCGGGCGAGCCCGGCCCCCCTCGGCCACCCGGGCCAGCAGCGGCAGCCCGAACGCGAGCGTCTTGCCCGAGCCGGTCTGTCCCCGGCCGAGCACGTCGCGCCCGGCGAGGGCGTCCGGCACGGTCGCGCGCTGGATCTCGAAGGGTGTGGTGATGCCCTGCCGGGCGAGGGCGCGCACGAGCGGCTGGGGCAGCCCCAGTGCGCCGAAGTCGATCGACTGGTCAGGGCCGGCGGCGTCGGCCGGCAGATCGGTGGGAACGTCGGAGGCGGACAGGGGCATGCCAGAGGCAGCGGAGGTGGTCAAGAAATGCCTTTCGAGCGGGGCGCACCTTCGCGATGTCCCGCCACGGCACTGCGCCGCCGGATCCGTCCGCAAGAACGCCCATGGGCGCGCGGTCGCGCGCCAGGTCAGTGATCGCCCACAAGTGTACGGCGAGTGTCGTCCCCACGCGGGGACCGGATGGGGGTAGTGGGCGGACTCACCCGCTGTTCACCCCGGCAGAGCGCCGGTCAGACCACTCAGGGCGTCGTTGGTCAGCAGGACGACCAGCACGCTGAACGCCACCAGCAGGCCCAGCGCGACCGCCAACACGATCGCCACCCGCAGGGTGCTGCCGGACCGCTCGGCCGGAGTGTCCGTCCAGCCCTGCGCCAGGATGTGACCGGTGAGTGACCCGGAGTTCTCCTCGCCGGCCGGGAAGGCCACGGTGTTGGCTCCCGACCCGTCCGCGTAGTAGGCGCTCAGATCGGACCCGCCGGGACGGTACGTCGCCGATCCGGCCTGGCCGGAGGCGTCCGACCGAGGTCCGGGACCGGCCGCCGCCGACGGCGGGTTCGGCCGGGGCACCGGCCTCGTGACGTCGGGGTCGTCCAGCGGCACCGCCTGGGTCCGGTCCGGGTCGGTGCCGCGCTGAGCCGGCCGGGCCCGGTCGGTGCCGAGCGGGGCCGTCGGCGGCTCGGCCGGAAGCAGCCCAGGCCGTGCCGAGACCCGAGGCGCGACCCCCGGTGAGCCGGAGACCGGCTCGTCCCGACGCCCGGCCGGAGTGGTCGGTGGCGGCCACACCGGCAGCGCCGGAGCGGGCACCACCGGCGGTGCCGAGCCGGACACGGCCGACGGCGCGGTGACCGACGGCACCGCTGCCGACGCTGCCGCAGCCGCCGTGGTCGAGGTAGCAGCCGTGGCCGAGGCGGTGGTGGCCGGTGGCGGCGGGAACGGCGGTGCGGGCATCGGGCCGGGCGGCGGCGGGGGCGGCGGCACGGGCGGGCCGGGCGGAGGGGACGGCGGGCCCGGCACCGGCGGTGCCGGCCGGGGAGCGGGTGGCGGTGCGGGCACCGGTCCCGGCGGGTACGGCCCGGGCGTCGGCGGTGCGGGCACCGGGACGGGTGGCGTCGGCGACGGTGGATTGGGTCCCGGCACCGGCGCGGGCGGCGTCGGAGCGGGCTCCGCCGGTGCCGGACCCGGCACCGGCTGGGGCTCCGGCGTCGTGGGCTGCGGTGGCTCGGCCGGTCCGGCGGGCTCGGCCGATTCCGGGGCGACCGGCGTCGACCGGTAGACCCCGGCGGCCCGGCCCCCACCGGCGGCTGCGGCCTCGTCCGCGCTCACCTGGCCCATGCCGGCGACCCGGACGCTGGCACGTGCCGCAGTGGGCGGCACCGGCTCCCGCTGCCCCGGCACGCTCGCCGTCCCGACCTTGGCGGCACCGCTCACGCCCGCGCTGCCGACGGCCCTGTTCATGCCCGTGCCACCGGTGAGGGCGCTGGTGCCCGTGCTGCTCGCGGCCCCACTCGTGCCCGTGGTGCCGGCGGTGCCGTTCGTGCCCGCAACGCTGGCGGCTCCACTCGTGCCCGCAACGCTGGCGGCTCCACTCGTGCCCGCAAGGCTGGCGGCTCCACTCGTGCCCGCGACGCTGGCGGTGCCGGTGACACCGCTCCCGCCCGCAACGGCCGACGGTGCGCTCGAATCGGCGGGCTGGGTCGTGCCGGCACCCGCCGCGGCCACACTGACCTGCGCTCGGGCGGTCACCGGCGGCAGGTCGGCCTCGGGGGATACCGGGGAACCGGCACGGTACGTGGTACCGCCGCCCGTCGCGGGAGCGCCGGATCCGGGCCCGCCGGTGGCCGGGGCGGCTGGTCCGGTGCCGACGACCGCCGAACTCCCCGGGACGGCTACGCGGGCGACCCCTGCCCGGCCGCGTGCCGGTGGCCGGTCCGTGTCGCTTGGTGCCGCCGGTGCCGGCGCGGGGCCCGTGCCGACCGGGTCAGCAGCGGTGCCGATGACGGCCGCCGAGCCGGATGCGGAAGGCGTCGGCTCCGGGCCGGCCGGAGCGGGCTCAGGGGCCGTCGGAGCAGGCTGCGCAGCGGAAGCGGCGGGCTCGGAGGTGGAAGGTGCAGGCTCCGGGGCGGAGGGCGCAGGCCCGGGGTTGGAGAGTGCGGGCTCGGCGGTGGCCGGAGGCGGTTCGGCGGTGGTGCTCGGCGCGGCGGTGGACGCAGGGTCGGCCGGCTTCGCCGGAACCTCGTGCTCGGTCATCCTCGTCCTCCGTGCCACGCTCGCACCCGGATCCGTGCCCCGGACCGGCAGTGCCTGTGTGACACCGTGCCACATCCCGACCGGCTGGCACACCTGTAGCCCGCACAGTGTCCCTCGTGTACGGGCGGGTCGGGCCGAAGATCGCCTCGGCGGGCCCCGTCCGGTCAGCGACCGCCGACGGTGGACGGGGAGGCCGAGGCGCTCTCCTCGGCAGCCCTGCTGCTCGCCGCCGTGGTCGGGGCGAGACTGCTGCTCGTCGGGGCGAGGCTGCTGCTCTCCGTGCTCGGGGTGGCCGGGGCCGACGGGCTCTGCGACGGCGAGGTGGTCGGCGACGGCGTCACCGACGGCGAGGGGGAGGGGGAGTCGGTCGGCTTCGGCGTGGGCGAGCCCGTGGGCGAGGGGGACGGCGACGTGGGTCGCGGCGTCGGCGTCGGCTTCGGAGTGGTGGTGGGCTTCGGCGTCGGCTTCGGAGTGGGCTTGGGTGCCGGCGGCTGCGACGGGGTGGGGGGCGTGGCGGGGGCGGGCACCGCACCGACCACCCGGGTCGCGGCGTAGAACCGGGACCAGCGCACCGTCGAGATCTTCACCACGTCGCCGGTGGTCGGTGCGTGGATCATCTTGCCGCCGCCGACGTACATGCCCATGTGGTGGATGGTCCGCCAACTGCTGCCGGAGGCGAAGAAGATCAGATCGCCGGGGAGCAGCGCGTTGCGCGGCACGGTGCGGGACCGGGTCGCGTAGTACTGGTCGCGGGCGACCCGCGGCAGTTTGTAGTACCCGGCCGACCGGTACGCCGACCAGACCAGGCCGGAGCAGTCGAACGAGTTCGGCCCGGTGGCCCCCCAGACGTACGGGTCGCCGAGCTGGCGGCGGGCGTACGCGAGGGCGGCCAACGCGGTGGGGTGCGCGACCAGCCCGTCGGCCGACTGGCCGCCGTAGTCGGTGCCGAGTCGCTGCTCGGCGGCCTCCTGCTGGCGGGCCAGCGTGATCAACTGCGCGGAGTTCTCCTCGCGCAACTTGACCAGCTTGGCCTCTTCCTCCCGCAGCGACTGCTGGGTGGCGGCGTACTGCTGCTGGACCCCGCGCAGCCGCTGCTCGGCGGCGGTGTAAGCCTGCGTGGCCACCTGCTCGTCGGCGCGGGCGCGGCTGACCTGGCCGGCGGCCGGGCCGGTGGCGCCCTCGCTGCGCTCACCCCGGTTGGCCCGGTGCAGCAGTTCCAGGTCCCGGAGGGTGGCCGCCCAGTCGCCGGGCGGTTGGGCGGCATCGACCTTGATCGCCTCGGCGGCGACCTGGTCGGCGCGCTGCTCGGCCTGCGTGACCGCGGCCCGGGCGAACTCCAGGGTGCGCCCGGCGGCGGTGTGCTGGGACTCGGCCTCGGTGCGCTGCTGTTGCAGGTCGAGGAGTTGGGTGCCGAGCTCGCCGATCCGTGCCTCGACGGCGTTGATCTGAGTTTCGAGCGCGTTGCCGGCGGGGGTGACGATCGGAGCCACCACACCGGGGGTGCCGCTAGTCGGTGCGCCGGGCAACTGGAGCTGGCCGGCGACGGCCGGGCGGGAGCCGGTGTCGGGCACCGTGACCGGGACGCTCGGCTCGGCGTACGCGGGAGCCGCGAGGACGGCGGTGGCGACGGCGCTGAGCAGGGCGGACCAGAGCATCGGCCGCAGCACCGGCGAGACCACCGGACTCCGTCGCCGTCGCCGTCGTCCGTCCGTGCTGTCGACCATTGCGCTCCCGTCCGGACCTGCTACGCCGCGCCGGGGGTCGGACGCGGCGGTGGGGACGCTACCGCCAGGTGTCGCCAGATCGCCAGGTGTCACCGGTGTGAGGTGTGGCGTGCCCCATCCTGTCTTACCTCACCTGGTGCGTGGTGTCGATGTTTGGACGGGTTAAAGAAAACTGTGAGTTCGGGAGACGCCGGTCACCGATGGACCACGGTGTGAGCAGCCCGGGTGTGCGACGTAGGCTCTGACTGCGGCCGGTAACGGTCGCGGACGCAGGGGAAAGGGACGGGCTTTCGATGGACGCCGGACTCAAGCGCGAGCTCGAAGCGAAGGTGTACGCCGGGGAGCGGCTGACCCGTGAGGACGGCATCGCGCTCTACTCCAGCGACGACCTGACCTGGTTGGGGCGGCTGGCCCACCACGCGCGCACCGAGCGCAACGGCGACCGGGTGATGTTCAACGTCAACCGGCACCTCAACCTGACCAACGTCTGTTCCGCCTCCTGCGCGTACTGCTCCTTCCAGCGCAAGCCGGGCGAGAAGGACGCGTACACGATGCGCATCGACGAGGCGGTCCGCAAGGCCAAGGAGATGGAGGACGAGCAGCTCACCGAGTTGCACATCGTCAACGGCCTGCACCCGACGCTGCCCTGGCGCTACTACCCGAAGGTGCTGCGCGAGCTGAAGGCCGCGCTGCCGAAGGTCAAGCTCAAGGCGTTCACCGCCACCGAGGTCCAGTGGTTCGAGAAGATCAGCGGGCTGACCGCCGACGCGATCCTCGACGAGCTGATGGAGGCCGGTCTGGAGTCGCTGACCGGTGGCGGCGCGGAGATCTTCGACTGGGAGGTCCGCCAGCACATCGTCGACCACGCCTGCCACTGGGAGGACTGGTCGCGGATCCACCGGCTGGCGCACAGCAAGGGCATGAAGACGCCGTCGACCATGCTCTACGGCCACATCGAGGAGCCACGGCACCGGGTCGACCACGTGCTGCGGCTGCGCGAGCTGCAGGACGAGACCGGTGGCTTCATGGTCTTCATTCCGCTGCGCTACCAGCACGACTTCGTCGACTCGGCGGACGGCAAGATCCGTAACCGGATCCAGGCCCGCACCACGATGGCCTCGCCGGCCGAGTCGTTGAAGACCTTCGCGGTCTCCCGGCTGCTGTTCGACAACGTGCCGCACGTGAAGTGCTTCTGGGTGATGCACGGGCTCTCGGTGGCCCAGCTCTCGCTCAACTTCGGCGTGGACGACCTGGACGGCTCGGTCGTCGAATACAAGATCACGCACGACGCGGACTCGTACGGGACGCCGAACACGATGCACCGGGACGACCTGCTGCACCTGATCTGGGACGCCGGCTTCCGCCCGGTCGAGCGGAACACCCGCTACGAGGTGGTCCGCGAGTACGACGCCGCGCCGAGCATGGCGGAGCGCCGTTCCGAGCCGCAGCAGGTCTGGGCCTGAGCCGACGCGTACCCTGGCACGACGATGAGCGAGCAGCAGGGCGCGTTTCCGCGCCGGGACGACGACGGGCGCATCCGGTTCCTGGGTGATCTGCTCGGCGTCAGCCTGGCCGGGGTGGTCATCGGGATGCTGGTGCTGGTGCTCTTCGACACCGCCTTCGCCTGGTTCGGTGCCGGTGACTTCGGCCAGGCCAACGGGTGGCTGGCGGTGATCCTGGCGGTCTGGCTGTTCTGGGAGGACTTCCGGGCCTGGGAGTTCGGCGCGCCCCGGGTGGTGGCCGGGTTGGTGGCGCTGGCGATGGCGGTGGTCTCCGGCCTGCTGGTGGCGGGCGCGGTGACCGGGCTGCCGCCGCTGCTCTCCGGTGGTCTGGCGGCGGTGACGTTCACCGTCGTGTACGCGCTGGTCTGGTTCCCCGGCGTCCGCTGGCTGGTCGACCGGACCACCTGAGGTCGCCGTGCGGCGCGACCGCACACAGGAGCTGAGAGACGCCGCCCCCGGCGGAGAATGGAGTACGACGTGAGCGCGGCGGCCAAGTACACCCTCGGCCGGATCGGCCTGTTCGTGGTCGTGATGCTGGCCCTCTGGCCGGTCGACATGGACATCTTCCTCAAGCTGATCCTGGCCCTGCTGTTCTCCGCTGCGGTCTCCTTCTTCCTGCTCAAGGGCGTACGCGACCAGATGGCCGAGGAGATGGCCGCCGCCGCCGAGCGGCGCCGCTCGGAGAAGGAGCGACTGCGGTCCGCCCTGGCCGGCGAGGACCAGGCCGAGACCGACACGGGCTCCGGCGGTCAGGCCGACGGCGGCACGTCCGACCAGTCCGGCTCGTCCACCGAGCCGGGGCGCGGCCCCTCCGCCTGACCTGCGGCGACGGGACCATGTCGTCGGCATGAGGATCCGACTGGGATGGGCCGCACAGCGATCGATGTTGATATGACCATGGGACCGGTGGTGGGCTGTCCGCTGCCGGGCGGGGAACCCCCGCGCCTCCAGGAGGTTGTCCATGGCCTTCCGTACGATCCCCGTCCGCCGTGCCCTGGCGCTCATCGTCGCCGCCGGGCTCGGCCTGCTCACCATCTCCGCACCACCGGTGTCCGCCGACCCGGCCCCGAACCGGGACGAGCAGCCGGCCGCCGTGCCCTATCGGGTGCTCGGCCCGAAGACGCTCGCCGACCGCAACGCGATCGCCGGCACCGGTGCCGCGATCGACTACTCCGAACACGGGGTACTGCACGTCTCGGCCACCCGCGCCGAGGCCGCCGCGATCACCCGCCTCGGGTTCCGGCTGGAGGCGATCGCCGCCCTGCCCACCGATCGGGGCACCGCGGACGGGCAGGTCGGCGCGTTGGCCTTCCCGCCGGCCGACGCGAACTACCACGACTACGCGGAGATGACCGCCGTGGTCAACCAGGTCGTCGCGGACCACCCGTCGATCGCCCGCAAGATCAGCATCGGCAGCTCGTACGAGGGCCGGGACCTGGTGGCGGTGAAGATCTCCGACAACGTCGCCACCGACGAGAACGAGCCGGAGATCCTGTTCAACGCCCAGCAGCACGCCCGCGAGCACCTGACCGTCGAAATGGCGATCTATCTGCTCAACCTCTTCACCGACAACTACGGCTCCGACTCCCGGATCACCAGCCTGGTCAACAACCGGGAGATCTGGATCGTGCCGACCGTCAACCCCGACGGCAGCGAGTACGACATCGCCACCGGCTCCTACCGGTCCTGGCGGAAGAACCGGCAACCCAACAGCGGCTCGTCGTACGTCGGCACCGACCTGAACCGCAACTGGAGCTACAACTTCGGGTGCTGCGGCGGCTCGTCCGGCTCGACCTCCTCGGACACCTACCGGGGCCCGTCGGCGTTCTCCGCTCCGGAGACGCAGGCGCTGCGCAACTTCGTCAACAGTCGAGTGGTCGGCGGGGTGCAGCAGATCAAGGCCAACATCGACTTCCACACCTACTCCGAGCTGGTGCTCTGGCCGTACGGCTACACGACCAGCAACACCGCCACCGGGATGAACGCCGACCAGTACAACACCTTCGCGACCATCGGCCAGCAGATGGCGGCGACCAACGGCTTCACCCCGCAGCAGTCCAGCGACCTGTACATCACCGACGGCAGCAGCATCGACTGGATGTGGGCGACGCACGGCATCTGGGCGTACACCTTCGAGCTGTATCCGGGCTCGGCCTCCGGCGGCGGCTTCTACCCGCCCGACGAGGTCATCCCGGCGCAGACCTCGCGCAACCGGGAGGCGGTGCTGATCCTCTCCGAGTACGCCGACTGCCCCTACCGGGCCATCGGCAAGCAGTCGCAGTACTGCGGCGGTGGCAGCGGGACCACGGTCTGGTCGGACACCTTCGAGACCGCGACCGGCTGGACGATCAACCCCAACGGCACCGACACCGCGACCTCGGGGCAGTGGGAGCGGGGGGCCGCGCAGGCCACCAACTCCAGCGGCGCCAAGCAGCTCACCCCGTTCGCCGGTAGCAACGACCTGGTCACCGGACGGTTGGCCGGCAGCGCCGCCGGGGACTACGACGTGGACGGCGGCGTGACCAGCGCCCGCTCCCCCGCGGTCACCCTGCCGTCCAGCGGTACGTTGACCCTGTCGCTGGCCTGGTACCTGGCACACGGATCCAACTCGTCGTCGGCCGACTACCTGCGGGTCAGCGTGGTGCACAACGGCGGCACCACGGCACTGCTGACCCAGGCCGGTGCGGCGAGCAACCGCAACGGCGCCTGGGCCCAGGCCAACCTCAACCTCACCCCGTACGCGGGACAGTCCGTCCGGATCCTGGTGGAGGCCGCCGACGCGTCGACGGCCAGCCTGGTCGAGGCGGCTGTGGACAACGTCACCATCACCGCCTCCTGAAATCGGCGGGGCCCCGCCACACCCCCTCGCGCGGGGCCCCGTCCCAGGGCCAAACGGACAACAGCGAACTAGACGGGCTGGCGGTGGCCGCCCGTGACCGGGACCGCGACCTGCTCAACGGGGTCGCGGTCCCGCCGTGCGCTACCGTCGTACCGACCCGCCGCAGCGAAGCCGGTGCGAAACCGGCGCTGTCCCGCAACTGTGATGCCCCGAAGCCGGGGACGAGTCAGGTCGCCTGGGGCGCGTCGCGATCCGCGCTCTCGAGGAAGGGCGCCTCGCGGACGGGTCGCTCCGGCTCCTGTCGGCGAAGCAGCACTCCTCGACCGACAGGAGGACCGATGTTCAGCCGTACCCCCCGGGTCTTCGCCGCCACTCTCGCGGTGGCCGCGCTCGCCCTCGGCGCCTGCGCCGAGACCAGCAGCGAGACACCCAGCACCGGCGAGCGCCCGAGTGGCGCCGCCTTCCCCGTCACCGTCGGGTCGTTGACCCTGGAGCAGCGTCCCGAGAAGATCGTCTCGCTCTCCGCGACGGCCACTGAGATGCTGTTCGCCATCGGTGCCGGGCCGCAGGTCACCGCCGTCGACGACCAGTCGAACCACCCGGCCGACGCGCCGAAGACGGACCTCTCCGGTTACCAGCCGAACGCCGAGGCGGTCGCCGCGAAGAACCCCGACCTGGTGGTGCTCAGCGACGACCGCAACAAGATCGTCGACCAGCTCACCACGCTCAAGATCCCGGTCTACCTGACCCCGGCGGCGCAGACCCTCGACGACTCGTACCGGCAGATCACCGAGCTGGGCACGCTCACCGGCAACGCCGACGCGGCGGGCGACGTGGTGCAGCGGATGAAGGACGACATCACGAAGATCGTCGCCGAGGTGCCGCAGCGGGTCCAGGCGCCCACCTACTTCCACGAGCTGGGGCCGGAGCTGTACACCGCCACCAGCAAGACCTTCATCGGCTCGATCTATGCCCTCGCCGGGCTGGAGAACATCGCCGACGCGGCGGACGCCGACGGCAAGAACGGCGGCTACCCGCAGCTCTCCCAGGAAGTGATCGTCCAGGCCAACCCGGACTTCGTCTTCCTCTCCGACGTGAAGTGCTGCCAGCAGAGCGCCGCGACGGTCAAGGCGCGCAGCGGCTGGTCCGGCATCGAGGCGGTCAAGAACGACCAGATCGTCGAGCTGGACGACGACGTCGCCTCGCGCTGGGGCCCGCGTGTGGTGGACCTGCTCCGCACCATCGTGGACGCCACCAACAAGGTTGCCGAGTGACCGACGTCGTCAGGCGTTAGCAGGGGACCCTTCCTATGCACCAGGCGTTAGCAAGGGACCCTTCCTTACCGGCGGTCGGCCGGCCGGCGGGCCTGCGGAAACGCTGGCTCGCCATCGGCGTGCTCGCCGTCTTCGTCGCCCTGGTGGCCGGCGTCTCGCTCGGGCCGGTCAGCCTGCCGCCCGGCAGTGTCGCGATCGAACTGCTCAACCTGCTGCCCGGGGTACGCCTGGAGAGCGGGCTGACCGAGCGCGAGATCGCCATCGTCACCGAGTTGCGGCTGCCCCGGGTGGTGCTGGGTCTGCTGGTCGGTGGGCTGCTGGCCCTGGCCGGTGGCGCCTACCAGGGTGTGTTCCGCAACCCGCTGGCCGACCCGTACCTGCTCGGTGTGGCCGCCGGGGCGGGCCTCGCGGTCACCGTCGTGCTGACCCTGGGCACCGCGACCGGCGGTGCGCTCAGCGGGCTCCCGCTCACCATCCCGCTGGCCGCCTTCGTCGGCTCGCTCGGTGCGGTCGCCATGACGTACCTGCTCGGGGTCGCCGGCGGACGCAGCCGTTCGCCGGCCACGCTGATCCTGGCCGGGGTGGCCGTCTCCGCGTTCCTCTCCGCTGGACAGACGTACCTGCTGCAACGCAACGCGGACAGCATCCAGGAGGTGTACTCCTGGCTGCTCGGGCGGCTGGCCACCGCCGGTTGGCACGACGTCCGGCTGGTGCTGCCGTACTTCCTGCTCACCAGCCTGGTCATCCTGCTGCACCGGCGGGAGCTGGACGTGCTCTCGGTGGGTGACGACGAGGCGGCCGGGCTCGGCCTGCACCCGCAGCGCTCCCGGTACCTGCTGATCGCCGCCGCCTCGCTGGGCACCGCCGCCGCGGTGTCCGCCTCCGGGCTGATCGGCTTCGTCGGGATCATCGTGCCGCACACCGTACGACTGCTCGCCGGATCGAGCTACCGCGTCATCCTGCCGCTGTCGTTGCTGTTCGGCGGTGCCTTCCTGGCCCTGACCGACGTGGCGGCCCGGACCGCCGCCGCACCACAGGAAATTCCGATCGGGGTGGTCACCGCGCTGCTCGGCGGTCCCTTCTTCGTCCTGATCCTGCGGACCGCCCGACGGGTGCTGACGTGACCGCGCCCGAGTCGTCAGGCGTCGACCGGACCGCGTCCGCCGCCGCCGCCGTGCAGGTGCGTGACCTGCGGATCAGCCTGGACGGCACACCGATCCTGGGCGGCGTCGACCTGACCGTCCGGCCCGGCGAGTGGGTCACCGTGATCGGACCCAACGGCGCCGGCAAGTCGACCCTGTTGCGGGCCGTCGGCGGCCTGCTCGCCGCGCCGGGCGCCGTCGACCTCTTCGGTACGCCGTTGAGCGCCCTGCGTCGCCGCGAACGGGCCCGGGTGGTGGCGACCGTGGCGCAGTCCCCGGTCGTACCGCCCGGCATGGCGGTACTCGACTACGTGCTGCTCGGACGCACCCCGTACATCCCGCCGCTGGGCCGGGAGTCCGCCGCCGACCTGGCCGTGGTGCACGAGGTGCTCGGCCGGCTGGACCTGGCCGGCTTCCAGGGCCGGGAACTCGCCACCCTCTCCGGCGGTGAGCGGCAGCGGGTCTTCCTGGCCCGCGCACTGGCCCAGGGCGCCACCCTGCTGCTGCTCGACGAGCCGACCAGTGCGCTGGACATCGGTCACCAGCAGGAGGTGCTGGAACTCGTCGACCAGTTGCGCCGTACGCACGGCCTGACCGTGCTGGCCACCATGCACGATCTCTCCATCGCCGGCGAGTACGCCGACCGCATGGTGCTGCTGGCCGACGGCCGGATCGTCGCCGAGGGCACCCCGACCGAGGTGCTCACCGAGGAGATGCTCGCCCGCTACTACCGGGCCCACGTCACGGTCGTCCCCGGCCCCCACGGCCCCCTGGTCCTCCCCACCCGCCCCCGCTGACGGGTGGCGATGGGGGCGGTCAGGAGGTCAGGGCGATGAGGGAGAAGAGCGCGCCGTGCGGGTCGCGTAGAGCGGTGACGCGGCCGGCGGGAATGTCCCGGGGCGGGACGAGGATGGTGCCGCCCAGCTCGGCGGCGCGGGCGGCGGTGGCGTCGGCGTCGGTGACCGAGAAGTACAGCGTCCAGTACGCCGGTGAGTCGGCCGGGAACTCCGCACCCAGCGGCGGCATCATCCCGGCCACCAAGCGGTCACCCAGCCGCCAACCGGTGTAGGCGACCTGCCCCATCGGCTCCTCCTCGGGCTGCCACCCGAAGACCAGCTCGTAGAAGACCCGTGCCCCGTCCGGGTCGGGGGTGACCAGCTCGGTCCAGCACATCGCGCCCGGCACGTCGAAGACGTCGGCCCCGGCGAAGGTCATCGGCTGCCACACGCTGAACGCGGCACCGGCCGGATCGCTGAACACCGCCATCCGACCCCGGTCGAACACCTCGAACGGGGGTACCACCACCTGCCCGCCGGCCCGCTCCACACGGCCGGCGACCAGGTCGGCGTCGTCGGTGGCGACGTACGTCGACCAGATCGGCACCTGGTCCGGTACGGCCGGCGGCCCCACACCGGCCACCGGTCGCCCACCGAGCAGGAAGACGGTGTAGCCGCCCGCCTCCGGTTCGGGATCGACCCGACCGGTCCAGCCGAACAGCTCGGGATAGAACCGTCGGGCCGCGTCCAGCTCAGGGGTGGCCAGATCGGCCCAGCAGGGGGTGCCCGGCGCGACGTCGACCACTCCCCACCCCTCTCGGCCCGGGGCGCTCGCCGCTCGACCGCCCTCACCGGCATCGTGGCACCGCCCGGCCGCCGCCCGAGGGAAACGGCCGGAACGTCAACTGAACCGGCGACCCTCGTCCCGCCGGTACGCCCACGCACCGATCGCGGCCAGCGCCACCACCCAGACGCCGAGCATGACCAGCGACAACGTGCTGACCGGGAAGTCGCCGACGGCCGCCCACATCAGCTCCACCGCGCCCCGGGTGGGCAGGAACGGCGCGATCGCCTCGATGAAGCCGGGCGCGTCACCGGGGGAGGAGAGCAGCCCACCGCCGAAGGCCATCGGAAAGAAGACGACCTGGGCGACCACGATCGCCGCCTTGCTCGGCAGTGAGTATCCGATGGCGAGCCCCAGCAGGGTGAACGGCACCGCGACCACCGCCACGGTGGCCAGCGCCAGCAGGAACCGCAGCAGGGTGATCTCGGCCGCGGTCAACGTCGCGGCGATGACCAGCAGCGGGATCAGCGACAGGTAGGTGACCAGCAGACCGGCCAGCACGCGGCCGGCGAAGCGTGGTCCCGGCCCGACGGGCAGGGTCCGGGTGTACGGGTCCCAGGGCTGTTGGCGATCCTCGGCGACGCCCATGCCGTACTGGAAGATGTTGGCGCTCATCACCGAGAAGGTGACCATCGAGGCGGTGGCGAAGGTGGCGCCGACCGGGTCCTTGCCGGCCCACGGCACGACGAAGAAGAGCATCGCGACGGCCGGGAAGAAGGCGCTGCCGAAGAGCGCGATCGGGATGCGGACCGTCTCCAGCAGTTGGTAACGCGCGTGGGTCAGGGCGAGTGGCACGGCAGGCACTTCCTCAGACGGGGGTCGGCTCGGTGTCGGCGGTGGTGATGGCGAGGAACGCCTCCTCCAGCGAGGTCGGCCGTACCTCCAGGTCGCGGAAGTCGACGCCGCTGGTGACCAGGTCCCGGACGAGCTGGTCGGCGTCGGCGGTGAGCAGGTGCGTCCGGCCGTCGACATGTTCGGTGCGGGCCACCCCGGGCAGCGTGGGTAGCGCGTCGGTGGTCAGGCTGACCCGGCGTACGCCGACCACGGCCCGGACGGCGTCGACGCTGTCGTCGGCGAGTACCCGGCCCTGCCCGATTACCACGATCCGTCGCGCCAACGCCTCCACCTCCTCCAGGTAGTGGCTGCTCAGCAACACCGTGCCGCCGTCGGCGTGGAAGGACCGGATGGCTTCCCACAGGGTGTGCCGGGCCTCCACGTCCAGCCCGGTGGTCGGCTCGTCGAGCACCACCAGCCGGGGGCGGCCGACGAAGGCCAGTGCCACGGCCAGCCGACGTTTCTGGCCACCGGACAACCCGCCGCTCTGCCGCTTGACCTGGGCGGTGAGGCCGAACCGGTCGAGCAGTTCATCCCGGGGCACCGGGTCCGGGTAGTGGGCGGAGACGAAGTCGATCACCTCGCCGACGCGCAGGGTGGCGGGCAGCCCGGTCTCCTGCGGCGTCACACCGATCCGTTGCCGGTTCGCCGCGTCCCGGGGGTCGCCGCCGAACAGCTCCACCCGGCCCGAGGTCGGCCGACGCAGCCCGACCAGCAGGTTGAGCAGGGTGCTCTTGCCGGCACCGTTCGGCCCGAGCAGGCCGACCAGTTCGCCCGCACGGACCTCCAGGTCGACCCGGTCCAGCGCGAGGACTTCGCCGTAGCGGCGGCTGACCTGATCGGCGCGGGCGAGAATCACGGCGGCTCCTTCCATGGTGCTCCGTGTACAACGGTCTACCGCGTCGGCGCAACCGCGCAATCAGCTGAGTGGGGCAGGAAGCGGCGCGACGTGCACCACCGAAAGCCCGGACACCGCCCGGGTCAGCACCACGTACAGGCGGTGCAGGCCGCGTGGTTCGGCGGCCACGATGGCGGCCGGTTCGGCGACGACCACGTGGTCGTACTCCAGACCCTTCACACTGGTGGCCGGCATGACGGAGACCCGCGTACCCGCCGTCGGCTCGTCGACGGTCGCCGTCTCGATCCCCGCCGCCGCCAGCGCCGCGCGCAGCCCGGGCACCGCGTCGTCGGCGGCGATCACCGCGATCGACCCCTCGTGCGCGAGCGCCGCGCGCACCTCGGCCACCGTCGCCTCGGCCAGCTCGGTCACGGTACGCACCGCGAGCGTGCCGTCGTGGCGTAGCGACTCGGCCGGCGGTACGTCGACGGCGAGCGCCGGCAGCAGCCGGTTGGCGAACGCGAGCACCTCCGCCGGTACCCGGAAGCCGACCGTCAACGGCACCACCACCGCGTCCGGCTTGCCCAGGTGCCGCAGGGTCTCCCGCCAGTCGGTGGCGGCCCACGGCGCGGTCGCCTGGGCCAGGTCGCCGAGGAGGGTGAGCGAACCGTGCTCGCTGCGCCGGGCGATCACCCGGCACTGCATCGCGGAGAGGTCCTGTGCCTCGTCCACCACCACGTGCCCGAAGCCGGTCGGCCGCTCGATCAGCCCGGCCGCCTCGTCGATCAGGACGGCGTCGGCGGCGGTCCACCGGGTGGCCTTCGGCGTACGGGCCAGCTTCCCGGCGGTGAGCCGGGCCTGCTCGTCGGCGGTGAGCAGGCCCTGCGCTGCCGCCGCGAGCCGGGCGGGGTCGCCGAGCAGGGCGTGCACCAGCCCGTCCGGGGTGAGCGCGGGCCAGACCGCGTCCAGGAAGGTGGTGACCGGTGTCGAGCGGCCCGTCCGGCGCAGCCAGGCGTCGCTGGGCGACTCCGCCCGCCGGGCCTCGGCCTGCCGTTGCAGCAGCCCGACGACCCGGGCGCGGATCCGTTCCCGGCCGACGGCGTACGGCAGCCCTTCCGCGCGGGTCTCGTGGACCAGCCGGTGCAGCGGCTCCAACCCGATCCGCCAGCGGTAGGAGCCGTCGGAGACGGTCATCGCCTCGGTCGGCTCGCCCACGTACGCGTCGACGGCCCGGCGCAGCACCTCGGCCATCCGGGCGTCGTGTTTGATCCTCGCCACCTCCGGCGGTTCCACCGCGCGTACCGCCACCCGGTCGACCAAGTCCTCGACGGTGGCCTGTGCGACCTCCACCTCACCGAGGGCGGGCAGCACCGCCGCGATGTACCCGAGGAACGCCCGGTTCGGGCCGACGACCAGCACCTTCGACCGGCGCAGCCGCTCCCGGTGCAGATAGAGCAGGTACGCGGCGCGGTGCAACCCGACCGCCGTCTTCCCGGTGCCCGGCGCGCCCTGTACGCAGATCGAGTCGGCCAGGTCGGCGCGGACCAGCTCGTCCTGCTCCGGCTGGATGGTGGCGACGATGTCGCGCATCGGCCCGATCCGGGGGCGTTCGATCTCGGCGGTGAGGATCCGGCTGGCGGTGCCGAGTTCCTCGCCACGGTCGAGGTGCTCGTCCTCGAAGCTGGTCAGCACGCCGTCGCCGAAACCGAACCGGCGGCGCACGGCGAGCCCCTGCGGGTCACGGGCGCTGGCCCGGTAGAACGACCGCGACACCGGGGCCCGCCAGTCCAGCACCAGCGGTTCGCCCTGCTCGTCGGTGACATGCCGGCGGCCGACGTGGTAGCGCCGCCCGGCGTGCTCCGCGTCGGCGTCACCGAAGTCGAGCCGGCCGAAGAACAGCGGCGTCCGTGGGTCGTCGGCCAGTTCGGCCACCCGACGGGCGAGGTGCCGCCCGAGCTGCTCGGCGGTGTACGAGTCACCGGCCACCGTGTCGCCGGTGGCGAAGAGCGCCTCGGCGCGTTCGCGCATCCGGTGCAGCGCGGCTCGGGACCGGGTCAGGTGGGCCCGCTCGGCGGTCAGCTCCTCGTCGAGGCCGGTCGGCGGCGGGTGCGGGGTCTGTGGGGCGTGCAGGCTCATCCACGTGCTCCTTGACGGGGAGGAAGGCTGCCGCTCGCGTGTCCGACCACGGGTCGGCGCGGGACGTCCGCTCCGGTGCTACTCACCTCGGCCGTCAGGCGGAAACGGAAATCCTACTCCCCGGCGGACGGCCGGCAACCGATTTACCACGCCGCCGCGGTGCAAGGAAGGGTCCCCTACTAACGCCGCGTGTAGTACAGGGGACCCCTCCTAACAAACGGACGCATCGCGCATCCCGCGCCGGGGCAAGGGCCGCGGCCGGGGCCGGGCTGGTCGGGCTGGTCGGGGGTGCGGGGTTGGCCACTTCCGGGACGGCTCGCTGAGCCGATCGGGTCGGGCGGCGATACGGTCGGGGCATGGTCGAGCGCGTCGCCCGCCCCCGGGTCGGGCACATCCAGTTCCTCAACTGCCTTCCCATCTATTGGGGGCTGATGCGCTCGGGCGCGCTGCTCGACGTCGACCTGCACAAGGACTCGCCGGACCGGCTCAGCGCGGCGCTGGTCGCCGGTGACCTGGACATCGGACCGATCACCCTGGTCGAGTACCTGCGGCACGCCGACGAACTGCTGCTCCTGCCGGACCTGGCGGTCGGCAGCGACGGGCCGGTGCTGTCGGTCAACCTGGTCAGCACCCGTCCGCTGGCCGACCTCGACGGGTCCCGGATCGCGCTCGGATCCACCTCGCGGACCGGTGTGCTGCTCGCCCGGCTGCTGCTGCGCGAGCGGTACGGCGTCGACCCGGAGTACTTCCGGTGCCCACCGGACCTGACCCAGATGCTGCTGGAGGCCGACGCCGCAGTGTTGATCGGCGACGTGGCGCTGCGGGCCATGTACGAAGCGCCCCGGCAGGGGTTGACCGTGACCGACCTGGGGTTGGCCTGGCGGGAGTGGACCGGGCTGCCGATGGTCTTCGCCGTCTGGGCGGTCCGTCGTGAATTCGCCGCCGCCCATCCCGGCCTGGTCAAGGAGGTGCACGAGGCGTTCCTGCGCTCGCGTGACCTGTGCCTGGCCGAGCTGGACCAGGTGGCCGAGTCGGCGGCCCGTTGGGAGCCCTTCGACGCGGCCACCCTCGCCGAGTACTTCCGGGCCCTGGACTTCTCGCTCGGCGAGCGTCAGGTCGCCGGGCTCCGGGAGTTCGCCCGTCGGGCCGCCGAGATCGGCGAAGCCCCCGCGCTGCCGGCCGGCGGACCGGCCTTCTTCACCCGCTGACCGCACCCCGAACCGACGGCAGGGCGGCCGTCGAGCCACCGCCGCACGTCGCCGCCGGCACTGCGGTCGGCCGCTGACCCCGCACCAATCAGGTACGCGTCAGCCCGTCCCGCACCCTCAGGTACGCGTCAGCAGCGCCTCGGTGATCTCCTGGCAGTTGTCCATGCCGTACTCGTAGCCCTTGCTGATGGGGTAACGGAGCATCACGCCCATGGTCCAGGTGTCGCCGACCGCCAGGCAGTTGACGTGGATCTCCTGCTCCTGGGTGCGGTCCACCCAGCCGTTCTTGATGGCGATCCGCTTCGCCTCGTCGGCCGGGAACGCCTTGCGGATGCCGAAGTCGCCGGCACCGCGTACCAGGCGCATCTCCTTGAGCAGCCACTTGGTCCACTCGGGGCCGGCGGCCCGACCGTCGGCGATGCAGTTGCCCAGCCGGGCGGTGTCGCGGGGAGACAGCTCGGTGCGGCTCCAGCCGAGGTCACTGGAGACCTTGCTGTCGGTCAGGTCGCAGACCGACAGCAGCCGCTTGATCGACGCGGACCGCCCGATCTGGGTGTAGAGCTGCTCGGTGCGGGTGTTGTCGCTGTCCCGGATGATCCTGGTCAGGTCGTCGAGCTTCGCGTCGCTCGGCGTCTGCCCCGCGTTCGCGGTGCGGCGCAGGTAGTCGGCGACGACCCAGGACTTGATCAGCGAGGCGGTGGTGTTGGTCTCGTCCATGTTGTCCGAGCCGATGATCTCGCCCGAACGGCGGTCCAGCACGCTCCAGCCGTACCAGCCGTCGATGTCCAGGTCGAGCTGCTTCGCCGCGAACGGCAGCGGCTCGGGCTCCGGCGACGGGCTGGGCGAGGGCGACGGGCGGGTGTGGCGGTCGGTGAGCGAGCCGGCGCGGGACACCGGCGGCTCGGATCGACCCCACTCGGCGGCGGCGCGGGACTCGAAGGGCGAGCCGGGAAGCAGACGCAGGGAGACCAGGACCAGCCCGAGCAGGACGCAGGCGATCGCGACGAGCCGTAGCGGGGATGTTCCGCCCTCCCGGTCGCGCTTACGGGTGGCCATCAGAGCTTCCCGACCGGCTGCTGCGGGACCTTGAGCGCACCGCCGGGCTGCGGGGTCACCAGTTGGGCGGCGACGCTGGCGCAGACGTCGGCCCCGTAGTCGAGCTTCTCGGCGATCGAATAGCGAAGCATGACGGCCAGACTCCACTTCTCCGTGACCGCGAGGCAGTTGACGTGCCAGTTGCGGTCGTAATAGAGGCGGGTCCAGCCGTTCTTCATTCCGACCGGGCCCTGACTGGTGATCGACTCAGGTAGGCCATCGATGATGCCCCACCGGCCACCGCCCCAACCCTCCTCCTCGTGCTGGTCCTTGTCGGCGGTGGTGCCGCGCACCTTGCTCATCTCGGAGAGCACCCATTCGGTCCACTTCGGGCCGGCGGCCCGGCCGTCGGCGATGCAGTCGCCGAGTCGGACCGCGTCGCGCGGGGACATCCTGGTGAAGCTCCACCAGCCCTCGTAGCCCTTGATGTTGCCCCGCTTGGTGTCGGTGAGGTCGCAGATGCTGATCGCGCGCTTGATCACCGGGCCGGGTTGGCCGCCGGCCGGCACCGCGTACGAGCCGCCGGCCATGCGGTAGACGTAGTTGGTCGACGAGTCGTCGCTGTCCCGGATGGCTTTGCTGGCCGCCTTCTTCTGCGCGGCCGTCGGCTCCTCGTCGCCGAGTTGGCGCAGGTAGTCGGCGACGATCCAAGCCTTGATCATCGACTCGGTGGAGCTGGTCGCGGCCATGTTCTTCGAGCCGGAGATCTTGCCCGACTCGCGGTCCATGAGTGCCCACGAGAAGAACTCGCCCTCGAAGTCGACCGATACCGTGCCCGCAGCGAGGGTCGGCGGCGGCGGTGGCGCGGGCGGCGGTGCCGCGACGCTCTCCTGGGCGGCGTTCGCTTCGTCGCCGCTGAGTCGGGCGTACGCGGCCGGCACCAGCATGACGCCGCCGAGTAGCACCGCCGTGACGGCGAACACCATGATCACGCGGGATCGCATGAGCGGGTGAGCTCCAGATGTCAGGGCCGGGGGACCGGCTTGTTGCCAGGACTGACCGGTGTGGATCGCTTGCGGGGCGGGGGAGGTGCCCCATCGGCTCGCGATCGTCCTGCACCGATCGGTGTGACCTGCGAAGTCTACGTCCGGATTCGGGTGGCGCCAGGATCCGACACCGGTCAACTCGCCGTGAAGGCGGGATAAGAACCCGCTACGCGGCTGTTGCGAGGATTTACCGCTCGTTTGTGACCCAGTTCATAGCCGCGAGCACTACCCGTGGCGTGTGCCTGGTAACGCTCGGGTATCTCGTATTTCTATGACACCCCTCTGGTGTCGCAAGTTGCAAGCTGTAACACTGAGTCCATGTATGGCAATGACTTCCCGGGCG
The DNA here is from genome assembly GCF_055559695.1 of Micromonospora sp. NPDC023869. NCBI lineage: Bacteria > Bacillati > Actinomycetota > Actinomycetes > Micromonosporales > Micromonosporaceae > Micromonospora > Micromonospora sp. NPDC023869. The sequence continues at coordinate 638,017 of NZ_JBVHKD010000001.1, read as the reverse complement.
AGGACCCGCCCGGCGGCCTGCTCGGCGAGGTCGAGGCGGCGGAGGCGGCACTGCGGGCCGCGGCGGAACGGGGCCGGGCGGACGCCGATCCCGGAACGGACCTGGCGGCGTACTTCACCGCCGTGGTCGACGCCGACCAGAAGATCGAGCCGCGCGACTGGATGCCGGAGGCGTACCGGCGGACGCTGATCCGGCAGATCGCCCAGCACGCGCACTCCGAGATCATCGGCATGCAGCCGGAGGGCAACTGGATCAGCCGGGCCCCCTCGCTCAAGCGCAAGGCGATCCTGCTCGCCAAGGTGCAGGACGAGGCCGGTCACGGGCTCTACCTCTATGCCGCCGCCGAGACCCTCGGGGTGAGCCGGGACGAGCTTGTCCAGCTCCTGCTCGACGGCCGGCAGAAGTACAGCTCGATCTTCAACTACCCGACTCTGACCTGGGCCGACGTCGGTGCCATCGGATGGCTGGTGGACGGCGCGGCGATCGTCAACCAGGTGCCGCTCTGCCGCTGCTCCTACGGCCCGTACGCCCGCGCCATGATCCGGGTCTGCAAGGAGGAGTCGTTCCACCAGCGCCAGGGCTACGAGATCCTGTACGTGCTGGCGCACGGCACCCCGGCCCAGCGGGCGATGGCGCAGGACGCGGTGGACCGCTGGTGGTACCCGTCGCTGGCCATGTTCGGCCCGCCGGACGGCGACTCCACCCACTCCGCCCAGTCGATGGCCTGGAAGATCAAGCGTTTCTCCAACGACGAGTTGCGGCAGCGCTTCGTGGACATGTGTGTCGGCCAGGCAGAGGCGCTCGGGCTCACCCTCCCCGACCCGGACCTGCGCTGGAACGAACAGCGCCAGGCGTACGACTACACCCAGCCCGACTACGCCGAGCTGATGCGAGTGATCAAGGGCAACGGGCCGTGCAACCGGGAGCGGATGGCGCACCGACGCCAGGCGCACACCGACGGCGCGTGGGTGCGCGAGGCAGCCGAGGCGTACGCGGCGAAGCGGCGCAACAAAGAAAAGGTGTCAGCGTGAGCGCGAGGAGTGAGCCGATCTTGCGAGCCCCGCAGTCGCGAACCGAGGTGGCCCTGTGAGCGCGAGGAGTGAGCCGATCTTGCGAGCCCCGCAGTCGCGAACCGAGGTGGCCCTGTGAGCGCGAGGGAATCCGCACCGCTCTGGGAGGTCTTCGTGCGGGCCCGGCGAGGGCTGTCGCACACGCACGTGGGCAGCCTGCACGCGCCCGACGCCGAGCTGGCCCTGCGTAACGCCCGGGACCTCTACACCCGCCGTCAGGAGGGGGTGTCGATCTGGGTGGTGCCGGCCGGGGCGATCACCGCCTCCAGCCCGGACGAGAAGGACGCCTTCTTCGACCCAGCGGCCGACAAGGTCTACCGCCACCCCACCTTCTACGAGGTGCCGGACGGGGTGGCGCACCTGTGAACGGTCCCTTCGCCTTCACTCTGGCGCTCGGCGACGACGCGTTGATCGCGGCGCAGCGGCTCGCCGAGTGGACCACCCGGGCCCCCGAGATGGAGGAGGACATCGCGCTGGCCAACATCGCCCTCGACCAGCTCGGCGCGGCCCGGCTGCTGCTGACGTACGCGGGCGAGCTGGAGGGCGCGGGCCGGGACGAGGACGCGCTGGCGTACCTGCGCGACGACCGGGAGTTCCGCAACTGTCTGCTGGTCGAGCTGCCGAACGGCGACTTCGCGGTGACCATGGCGAAGCTGCTCGTGCTGTCGGCGTACCAGCTTCCGCTCTACACCGCGTTGGCCGGCTGCTCCGACGAGCGGCTGGCCGCGATCGGCGGCAAGGCCCGCAAGGAGTCCGCCTACCACCTGGACCACGCCGCGCTCTGGGTGAAGCGGCTCGGTGACGGCACCGCCGAGTCACACCGGCGGATGCAGGCCGGGATCGACCAGATCTGGCCGTACGCCGACGAGCTGTTCAGCCCCTGGCCGGACGCCCCGGTCGACCCGGCGACCCTGCGGGACGAGTTCGGTCGTACGGTCGCCGAGGTGCTCGCCGAGGCGACCCTCACCGTGCCGGAGTCGGCCTGGGCACCGGCCGGTGGGCGGGACGGTGTGCACACCGAACACCTGTCGTACCTGCTCGCCGAGGCACAGGTGCTGCACCGGGCCCACCCCGGGGCGCGCTGGTGAGCACGGACGGACCGTCGCGATGACCGATCCGCGCGTGGCCGTCGCGTCGGTGGTGGACCCCGAGATCCGGGTGGTCACCATCGACGACCTCGGCATCCTGCGCGCGGTGGAGGAGGACCCGGCGACCGGCCGCGTCGTGGTGACCATCACCCCCACGTACACCGGCTGCCCGGCGATGGACGTCATCCGGGCCGACATCCGGCGGGCGCTGGCCGCCGCCGGGCACCCGGACGCCGAGGTACGTACGGTGCACAGCCCGGCCTGGAGCACCGACTGGATCAGCGACGCCGGTCGGGCCAAGCTGGCCGCCGCCGGCATCGCCCCACCGCAGGCGGCATCCCGCGACGGCGTGGTCCCGCTGACCCTCGCCGTGCGCTGCCCGCGCTGCGGTTCACCGGAGACCGAGCAGCTCAGCCGCTTCGGCTCCACCGCGTGCAAGGCGCTGTGGCGCTGTCGCGCCTGTTCCGAACCCTTCGACCATGTGAAGGCGCTGTGACTGTCACCATCACCCGCCCGGTCCGCCGTCGCCCGGTGTTCCACCCGTTGCCCGTCGTCGCGGTGGACCGGCTCACCTCCGACGCCGTCGCGATCACCTTCGACGTACCCGAGGAGTTGCGCGAGACCTTCGCCTTCCAGGCCGGGCAGCACCTCACCGTACGGCTGCCCGTCGACGTGGGCGGGGGTGCCGGCCAGGACGTGCGCCGGTCGTACTCGATCTGCTCCACCCCGCAGGAGCTGGCCCGGCACGGGCGGCTGCGGATCGGCGTGCGGGAGATCCCCGGCGGGGCGTTCTCGGCGTACGCCTGCGGGGTGCTGCGGCGCGGCGACACCGTCGAGGTGCTGCCGCCGCTGGGGCATTTCGGCACCGCGTTCGCTCCGGACCGGGTCCGCCGCTACGGCGCGGTGGTCGCCGGGTCCGGCATCACGCCGGTGCTGTCGCTGGTCGCCACCGCCCTGGCCGTCGAGCCGGCCAGCACCTTCACCCTGGTGTACGGCAACCGCACGGCCAACTCGGTGATGTTCGCCGAGGAGTTGGCCGACCTGAAGGACCGCTACCCGACCCGGTTGCACCTGGTGCACGTGCTGTCCCGGGAGGAGACCGAGTCGCCGTTGCTCTCCGGGCGGATCGACGCCGCGCGGCTGGGCCGGCTGCTGGACACCGTGGTACCCGGCGACGCGATCGAGGAGTGGTTCCTCTGTGGCCCGTACGGGCTCGTGGTGGACGCCAAGGCGGTGCTCGTCGGGCGGGGCGTCGTCGAGTCGGCGGTGAACACCGAGTTGTTCCATGTCGACGCGCCACCGGATCCGGTCCGCCGCCCGGGCGACGAGCCGGGCACCGGCACCGAGGTCACGATCCTGCTCGACGGCCGGTCGTCGCGTTTCACCATGCGCCGTGACGAGCGGGTCCTGGACGCGGCGTTGAAGGTCCGCAGCGAGTTGCCGTACGCCTGCAAGGGTGGCGTCTGCTCGACCTGCCGCGCGAAGGTGGTCTCCGGCCGGGTCGAGATGGCCCGCAACTATGCGCTAGAGCCCGACGAGGTGGCCGCCGGTTACGTGCTGACCTGCCAGTCCAGCCCGGTCACCGACACCGTCACCGTCGACTACGACGCCTGAGGTCCACCCGCGTCACCCGCTCGGTCGGAAGATCGCCGACCGGGATCTGAACATGCGTGGGCTTCGCACCGTCTGTGGCGCCGAGGGATGAACGAGAGCATCGTCCGGTTCTCGATGGCTGGACCGACTTGGTCCGTTGTGGAGGAGCGCTGATGCGGTCATCCCGGCCAGTTCCGGCTTCACAGTCAGAAAGGAAGCCATGCGCAAATTCACCTCGGTGGTGGTTGCCGCAGCCATGGCGTTCATCGCCATGGAGACGGTCGTCGGTGCACCCGCCCGCGCCGCAGCCCCCCAGGAGTACGTGGCACTCGGCGACTCGTACGCCTCCGGCGTCGGGGCCTTCCCGTACGACTCGGCAAGTGGCGCATGTCTGCGCAGTCCGAGGAGCTACCCGAGGTTGCTGGCCTCCAGCGTCAGCGGGTACACGCTCAAGGACGTCACCTGCAGCGGCGCCACCATGGCCGACGTGCGCAACAAGCAGCTCTCCGCGCTGAGCAGCAACACCGCGCTGGTCAGCATCACGGTGGGCGGCAACGACGCGCAGTTCTCCTCGGTGGCAACGGGCTGCCTCACCGAGAGCGAGTGGTACTGCGAGACCGCCACCATGTACTCCTCGTACTACGCCCGTAACCAGATGGTGGGCGAGCTCGCCGGCCTCTACGGCGAGATCAAGCGCCGGGCGCCCAAGGCGAAGGTGGTCGTACTCGGCTACCCGAGGCTGGTCGCCCCGACCGGCTCCTGCGGCGCGATCAGCCCCAGTGCCGCCAAGCGCACCTTCATGAACGGCAACGCCGACGCGGTGGCCGAGGGCACCCGCGCGGCGGCGAGCCGGGCCGGCGTCACCTTCGTCGACATGCGCCCGGTCCTCGCCGGGTACGAGGCGTGCAGCCCCAAGCCGTTCCTCCACGGGGTCAACCTGACCCGTCTCACCGAGACCTTCCACCCGAACGCGGAAGGGCACGCCGCGTACACCTGGATGCTGGCGGCGTACCGCTCCTGATCCGACCAGGTCGAGGCCCGACGGGGCCGTTCGTGTCCCGAGGGATGCGGGCGGCCCCGGTCTCGTGCGAGTTCAGTCTGCTTGCCGTTTCCGCAGCGCCTCACGCAGCGACTGGAGCGATTCGCGGCTCTGTGCATGGATCCACTGACCCCAGCCGTTGATGTCGTGCCCCACGCAGGCTTTGAGCGCGGGTGACGGCTTGGCATAGGTCGATCCATCAGGAAGTCGGATGTTGCCGTCGGCCGTGACCACCGCTCGGTGGGTCAGACCTTTCCGCGTCTGGATATGAACGAGTTCGTCGCCGGGTGCCAGGAGTTCGGCATCGAGCAGCGCGCGAAGATCCCCACCACTTACCCGATTGGCGATGGCTGTCGGGCTGCCATCCAAACCCAACAATCGGCGGAGTACGTCGTTCTCCTGGTCGACGAAAGGCCGTGCATGCTGCTGCAGCAGGGCGTACACGTCGTCATCGACTTCGATCGGATGCATCGGCATCTGCGGCTCCTCAATCCTTCGATGCTGCACGTGCTGCTGGCCCAGCGTCCGACTCGAGCGCGGTGACCAGGAGCGGCACCGACGTCGACGGGTTACGTTCGGGCAGACTCCTGCCGACCTGCTGGCGATCCAGTTGACTGGCCCGTCGGATTGCCTCCGCTCGCCCCAACCGAAGGGCCTCGAAGTTCAATCCCTTGTCTCGCCTCCGGTATCCGCAGGGATGCCGTTCAAGCCTGCGGCACGCCTCATCGGTCGTGAGGTGGGGCAGGTTCTCGAAGTGCAACAGGAGCCAGACCTCGAAGCAGGGATTCGAGACGGCGCAGTGGATGCGGTGTTGCTTGGCCAATCCGAGTGCGGCGTCTAGTTGAGCATGGGGGTCCGGTGCCTCCACGTCGAAGACGCACCACACCTCGTCATAGGGCTCTCCGCCGGCGGCGGCCCGTTCAGCCTCGGTGAGCGCTTTCTGGACGACGCCGTAGGGCTGGCCCTTGCCAGAGAAGACCTCGATCCGGACAGTTCCGGCTCGAAGTTCTCGGCGCAGACCCTTGAAGTAGAGAGTCTCCGTGTTCTCGCCCTCCGAGCAGATCAGATATGCCTTCCGCTCCTCCCGGCGCCCAGGCTGGCGCCGCAAAGGCTTGTTACGACGCCTCATCGCCTGGTCTGCCTGGAGGTGGCGCGGTCGAGTAACGGCATGACCGAACTCTAGCCACTAAACTTTGGAACTTCGATGCCCAAAACGCTGGTGTCTAGAGTTATTTGCTCACGCCGCGTGGTCCGGTGGCTGGAGAAGATCGAGTATCTGGTGATCGAGAAAGGGGACCGCTCCGTAGCGGCCCTTGAGGTACCTGCCCTCGACATCGTCAAGGCCGCCGCGGACTCGGAACTCAGTCAAGGGGTAGAGGCGGGTAGCGCCGCTGGTGTCCTTCTCCGTGAGCCAGATCTGGTCTCGGTCAAGACGTGCGGACCGGTGGCGGCCGAGTAGGCCGACATCGTGACTGTTGAATACGAGCTGCGCCCCGGATGGGTTGCTCTCCGGTCTATGGAACATGCGGATCAGCTCGGAGGTGAGGTGCGGGTGCAACTCGCTGCCGAGGTCGTCCACGGCCAGCAGTCCACCGGCGTCGAGAGCACGTATCGCCAGTTGCAGCAGGCTGAACCAGCTACGCGTGCCGGACGACTCCCACTGCCACGGCAGGGGCGCCTCGCCGGTCTCGACCGCCGCTGAGTGAAGGAACTCGATCCGAGGAAGCTCCTGCGCGATGGCGGGTCGTGGATCGGGTCGGACGACCGTCGCGCCGACAATGCCGAGATCGGCGAAGCGGAGTAGCGCGAGCATCCGTTCGTCCGGGAGCGTCCCTGGAGGAAAACGGCTCGACGTGCCCGCATCGTAAGTGATCATCCGTCGCGAACTGAACCAGCGGTAGATCCTGCTGAGCTGGGGGTGGTTGTGCGTGGCGGCCGCAGACAGGAAGAGGCTGTTCGGGCGCACGGTGTCCGCGATCAGCTCGCGCGGCCCAGCGAGGTTGTTTCCGAAATGCAGTGATCCACCCTGGCGTTCGAGGTAGACCTGCCGGCGTCCCTTGGGGAACGCGTACAGCCACTCCTGCTGGATCACCTCGTCATCGAGCGAAAAGCCGAACTCGTACCGCACGTCGTCGACCACGAAGTCGAAGACGAACTCGCTGGGCCGACTCGCACTGGTCGGGTCGAGCCGGAACGGCCATCGACCGGGGATCGGTTCCTCCGGAAGCCACCTCTGATGGGAGAGTTGCACTGCGTTGCCGGCGAACTCCAGGGCCTTGATGATGTTGCTCTTACCCGACGCGTTCGGTCCGAAGATGCCGACGACGGGTAGGACGTCCAGCTTCTCGCGCGGGACTGGCCGAGTGGCGACGCCGGGATGTTCATCGGTGGCGATGAGGCTCAGCTCGGCCTCGTCACGTAGTGACGCGAAGTTGGTCGCCCGGAAGCGCAGCAGCATCGACTGGCTCAACTCCAATCCCCATTCACGCGTAATGTACCTCCTCTCGGGCTGCTATTCGTCAGAAAGTGACGATCTGGGCCACCTGCGCGTGCCCGATCGCCTCATCGAGGCCGCGCTTGTGGTGTGCGGCATCTCCGGACGGGTCTGGGGGTGGTCGGTGGGAGTCGCGACGTAGGCTCGGTGGCGTGACGACGAGCCGGGAGATCGACGACATCCTGCAGCGTGGCGCGGACGGTGGGCGGATCACGCCCGAGGAGGCGCTGCTGCTCTACACCGAGGCGCCCTTCCACGCGCTGGGCGAGGCCGCGGACGCGGTACGCCGTCGGCGGTACCCGGACAACATCGTCACGTACCTGATCGACCGCAACATCAACTACACCAACGTCTGCGTGACGGCGTGCAAGTTCTGTGCCTTCTACCGGGCTCCCAAGCACAGCGAGGGGTGGACCCACCCCACCGAGGAGATCCTGCGCCGCTGCGGCGAGGCGGTCGAGCTGGGCGCGACCCAGGTCATGCTCCAGGGCGGCCACCACCCGGACTACGGGGTGGAGTACTACGAGGAGCTGTTCTCCTCGGTCAAGAAGGCGTACCCGCAGCTCGCCATCCACTCGATCGGCCCGAGCGAGATCCTGCACATGGCCAAGGTCTCCGACGTCAGCCTGGACGAGGCCATCGCCCGGATCAAGGCCGCCGGGCTGGACTCGATCGCCGGTGCCGGCGCCGAGATGCTTCCGGAGCGCCCGCGGAAGGCGATCGCGCCGCTCAAGGAGTCGGGCGAGCGCTGGCTGGAGGTCATGGAGCTGGCGCACCGGCAGGGCGTCGAGTCGACCGCGACGATGATGATGGGCACCGGCGAGACGGCCGCCGAGCGGATCGAGCACCTGCGGATGATCCGCGACGTGCAGGACCGCACCCAGGGCTTCCGGTCCTTCATCCCGTGGACGTACCAGCCGGAGAACAACCACCTCAAGGGCCGGACCCAGGCGACGACGCTGGAGTACCTGCGCCTGGTGGCGGTGGCCCGGCTCTTCTTCGAGACCGTGCCGCACCTACAGGCGTCCTGGCTGACCACGGGCAAGGACGTGGGGCAGCTCGCGCTGCACATGGGCGTGGACGACCTGGGTTCGATCATGCTGGAGGAGAACGTCATTTCCTCGGCGGGTGCCCGGCACCGGTCCAACCTGCACGAGCTGATCGGGATGATCCGCTCCGCCGACCGGATCCCGGCGCAACGGGACACGCTCTACCGGCGGCTGGCCGTGCACCACACCCCTGCCGACGACCCCACCGACGAGCGGGTGGTGTCGCACTTCTCGTCGATCGCGCTGCCCGGCGGCGGTGCCGGTCGCTCCCTGCCGCTGGTCGAGGCGAACTGAGTCTCCCCAAGGTCACGAGTGGTCCCCGGAAAGGTCACGGTTCGCCAACGGTGCCGACGCTCGGCTGATCACCCGAACGGCTCGCCCCGCCCATCCAACCGGCTCGAAGCGTAGTGCCGGAGCGGTGCGGGGTCGCGCTCCCTCGGGCAACAAGAGCCATCAATCCGGACAAACCTTAAATGACCATTAGCTGAGCAGCTTGTGGCGTGTGTGAACCGGGGTGGCGCGTGTGATCGCCGACCGCTAACGTCCCCGGCCGTACGCTTCTCACCACTCCACGGGGGAGACCCTTTAATGATCTTCCGTACTCGTCGTGCCGCGAGCCTGGCCACGGCCGCGCTGCTCGCCTCCGGCGCGGTCGCCGCGTTCGGCGTACCGGCCCACGCCGCCGGCACCGAGACCGACCTGGCGATCACCTCGGCCGGCACCAAGGTCGCCGAGGGCTCCTGGGGCAAGCTGGCCTTCGCCAAGATCAAAAACCAGGGTGAGAACACCCCGAGCAAGGTCTCCCTCAAGGTCGACGCCTCCAAGGTGGACGAGAGCAGGCTCTGGTTCGCGACGGTCACCGAGGGTGGGTGCACGACCGACAGCGACCCGACCCTGTTCGTCTGCGAGCTGGACAAGACCGAGATCCCCGGACCCGGCGAGACCACCGAGTTGCCGCTCCTCCTGGTCAAGACCGGTGAGACGGCCACCGGGCCGTACAAGGCCCCGGTCACCATCACCATCGAGTCGCCGGACGACACCGACGACAGCAACAACAGCGTCACCTTCGACGTCGAGGTGACCCCTGAGAGCGGCGTCGACCTGGGCGTTATCGTGCCGGACGTGAAGACCGGCATCGACTTCGAAACCGAGAAGGAGAGCGACAAGCTCCTTCCGGGCGATACCTCAATCGTCTTCGGTGCGGTCCTGAACCAGGGCGACCTGATCGCCCAGGGCATCAAGCTGACCTTCCAGCTTCCGGTGGGTGTGACCTTCGCCTTCCCGGTCGAGGGGTGCGAGATCAGCGCCGATAACCGCAGCGCCGTGTGCGATGACAAGACGCTTGTGATCGGGACCGACGAGGTGCTCATCATCGATATGCCGATCGTCGTGGACGAGGACGTGAAGGCACCGGTGGCCCTCAAGGGCGGCTCGCTGGAGGCCGTGGCGCACGGCGCGTTGAAGCCGGAGGCCCGGATCAGCAAGCAGGCGACCGTCCCGGACTTCGACCGGGCCGAGGTCCGGGAGATCGAGGACACCGAGTTCGCCGACATCGACCCGTCGGACAACAGCGACGACTTCGCCGTGATCGTCGCGGCCACCGGTAACGGTGGCGGTGGCGGTGGCCTGCCGGTCACCGGTGTGCAGGCCGGCGCGATCGGCGCCGTCGGTGCGGGCGTCGTGCTCGCCGGTGCGGCCATGTTCCTGGTGTCCCGTCGTCGCCGGGTGGTCCTGGTGGCTCCGGGGGACGAGAAGACCAACTCCTGAGGTAGTCCTCAATCGGCCCGCGCGGGCCGTTCACATAACGCACGGCAGTAGGGGCGGGATGGGCGACCATCCCGCCCCTACTGTCTGTGCCGTGGGCACCGGCGACCCTGGCGGTGAACGGTCGGAGGTCGGGCTGGCAGAGTGGAGGGGTGAGCACCCCGCAGGGCCAGCGCGCCAGCCTGGACAAGCAGCCGCACGAGGTCGCCGCGATGTTCGACGGGGTCGCGGCCCGCTACGACCTGACCAACACCGTCCTCTCCTTCGGGCAGGACCGGTTCTGGCGGCGGGCCACCCGGGCCGCCCTGGACCTGCGTCCCGGGGACCGGGTGCTGGACGTGGGCGCGGGCACCGGGGTCTCGACCGAGGAGCTGTCCCGCTCCGGGGCGTACGCGGTCGGCGCCGACCTGTCGCTGGGCATGCTGTACGCGGGCAAGAAGGTCCGTCCACAGGTGTCGTTGCTGGCCGGTGACGCCCTCCGGCTGCCCTTCGCCGACGCGAGCTTCGACGCGGTGACCATCTCCTTCGCGCTGCGCAACGTCAGCGACACCGACGCGGCGCTGCGCGAACTGGCGCGGGTCACCCGGCCGGGCGGCCGGCTGGTGGTCTGCGAGTTCAGCACCCCGGTCAACCCGGCCTTCCGCACCGTCTACCTGTCGTACCTGATGCGGTCGCTGCCGGCGGTGGCGCGGACGGTGTCCAGCAACCCGGACGCCTACGTCTATCTCGCCGAGTCGATCCGGGCCTGGCCGGACCAGCCGGCGTTGGCCGCGCGGGTAGGGGCGGCCGGGTGGGGCAAGGTGGCGTGGCGGAACCTGAGCGGCGGCATCGTGGCGCTGCACCGGGCCATCCGCGACTGACCCGACTTGCCCCTTTCTCACCGTCATTTAGGTGAATGGGGTCATTTGGTATTGCCTGCCCCTTAGGCTGGCCCGCATGACGGATGCGAACCACGTGGCCACCGATGATGCCGCCGAGCTGGTCGACCAGCTCAGGGATCTGGCCGGTGCGGATCCGGCGGACGTGCGTCAGGTGGTGTCCGAGGTGCTCGCCGCGCTGGACCGGGCCGCCGGTGGCGCGTTGCGGGAGCACCTGCCGGAGACGATCCGCGCAGGGCTGGACGCCGCCAGCCCCACCGCATAGGGCTGCTCCGATGTCCCGGATCGCATGGCCGCAGCGTCCGGGAGTTCCGTCAGTGTCCTGTTTCCGTGATGTTAGGTCGCCCTAACAAACCGAGCGTACGGCGTCGGTCATAGACTCGTCCCGGCTGGCTTGTGAAGCATTTCACGAGCACTCGGGAGGAGGTGCGAATGACCGCGGTGGAGAACGACGCCGACGTGATCGTCGTGGGCGCCGGTCCCGGTGGGTCGGCGACCGCGTACCACCTGGCCCGGCACGGCGTACGCGTGCTGCTGCTGGAGAAGACCGAGTTCCCGCGCGAGAAGGTCTGCGGCGACGGGCTGACCCCGCGCGCGGTGCGGCAGCTGATCCGGATGGGTGTGGACACCTCACCGGAGGCCGGCTGGCTGCACAACCGAGGTCTGCGGGTGATCGGCGGCGGCGTTCGGCTCGAACTCGACTGGCCGGATCTGGCCAGCTTCCCGAACTACGGGCTGGTCCGCACACGGCTCGACTTCGACGACCTGCTCGCCCAGCGGGCGGTGTCCGCCGGCGCGACGCTACGGACCAACGTGAACGTGACCGGCCCGGTGCTCGACGGCAACGGCCGGGTGATCGGCGTGGAGGCCGAGGACGGCCCGGACAAGGCCCCGGCCACCTTCCACGCGCCGCTGGTGGTCGCCGCCGACGGCGTCTCCGGCCGCTTCCCGCTCGCCCTCGGGCTGGCCAAGCGCGAGGACCGCCCGATCGGCGTGGCGGTCCGCCGCTACTACCGTTCCGAGGCCCGGCACGACGACGACTACCTGGAGTCGTGGCTGGAGCTGCGGGCCAAGGGCACCGGTGCCCTGCTGCCCGGGTACGGCTGGATCTTCGGCCTCGGTGACGGTCGGGTCAACGTCGGCCTCGGCATCCTCAACTCCTCGTCGGCCTTCGGCAAGACCAACTACCGGCGGCTGCTCACCGACTGGCTGGCCAACACGCCGCCGGAGTGGGGGATGACCGACGAGGCCAACGCCGAGGGTTCGATCCTCGGCGCGGCACTGCCGATGGGCTTCAACCGGGTGCCGCACTACACCCGGGGGGTCATGCTGGTCGGTGACTCCGGCGGCATGGTCAACCCGTTCAACGGCGAGGGCATCGCGTACGCCATGGAGTCCGGCGAGCTGGCCGCGGAGGTCGCGGTGCAGGCGCTGGCCCGTCCGGTCGGTGTCGAGCGGGAGCGTGCCCTGATGGCGTACCCGCAGGAGTTGAAGACCCGGTTCGGCGGCTACTACCGGCTGGGCGGGGTCTTCGTGAAGCTGATCGGCCGGCCCGAGATCATGCGCGTGGCGACCAAGCACGGCATGCCCCACCCGACCCTGATGCGCTTCGTGCTCAAGCTGCTGGCCAACCTCACCGACCCCCGTGGCGGTGACGCGATGGACCGGGTGATCAATGCGATGACCCGGGTCGCGCCCGCTGTGTAGGGGCGCGGACCAGGCAGGTCGACCCCCCGCCGACGGTCGCCGGGTGGGATGTGAATAGTGTGAATTTCGCCAACGAACGAGGGCAGGGAAGGACGAGCAGGAGAAGAAGATGTCACTCTCGCCTTACGTACCCATCATTGGGCTGTTCGCCCTCGCTGCCGCCTTCGCGCTGTTCTCGATAGGCGCTGCCCGGTTCGCCGGGCCCCGGCGTTACAACAAGGCCAAGCTCGAAGCCTACGAATGTGGGATCGAGCCCAGCCCGCAGCCGATCGGCGGCAGCCGGTTCCCGGTCAAGTTCTATCTGACGGCGATGCTCTTCATCGTCTTCGACGTGGAAATGATCTTCCTTTACCCGTGGGCTGTCTCCTTCGACCTCCTGCCGGTGTTTGGATTCGTCGCCATGTTGATTTTCATCGGTGCGGTCTTCGTCGCGTACGCCTACGAGTGGCGGCGCGGCGGTCTGGACTGGGACTGAGGGAGGAACGGCAATGGGTATCGAGGAGAAACTTCCCGCCGGCGTCCTGCTCACCTCGGTGGAGAAGCTCGTCAACTGGTCGCGCAAGTCGTCGGTCTGGGGTGCCACCTTCGGCCTGGCCTGCTGCGCGATCGAGATGATGGCCGCCGGTGGTCCGCACTACGACATGGGCCGCTGGGGCATGGAGGTCTTCCGGGCCTCGCCCCGGCAGGCCGACCTGATGATCGTCGCCGGCCGGGTCAGCCAGAAGATGGCCCCGGTGCTGCGCCAGATCTACGACCAGATGGCCGAGCCCCGCTGGGTGCTCTCCATGGGCGTCTGCGCCAGCAGCGGCGGCATGTTCAACAACTACGCCATCGTCCAGGGCGTGGACCACGTCGTGCCGGTCGACATGTACCTGCCGGGCTGCCCGCCCCGGCCGGAGATGCTCATCGACGCGATCCTCAAGCTGCGCGAGAAGATCGGCCACGAGCCGCTCGGCCCGAACGGTCGCAAGATGCTGGCGGCCCGCGAGGCGCGCGGTGACGTGCCGGTCGTGCCCTACGGCTCGATGCCGTCGTCGTACCGCAACGACAAGGCCCGCCGCGCCGAGTGGACGAAGGCCGTCCGCGAGGGACGCGAGGAGCAGTTGCGGATCGAGAACTGGATGAAGGCCCAGAACCACCTCCACCCGTACGGGGGGATCAAGTGACTGACGACAAGCGAGCCGAGGGCGGCGGCGTACCGGTTCCGGTGACGCCGGCCGGGTCGACCAGCGGTGCGCCCGCAGAGTTCCCACCGGCCTCGCCCGCCGGCCGGGGCATGTTCGGCAACCAGGGCACCGGCGACGTCTCCGGCTTCGGCGGCCTGGTTCGCCCGCGCCCGCAGCTCGCCGACTCGCCTCGGCCGTTCGGCGGCTACTTCGACGACGTGTACGACGCGCTGGAGGAGGCGTACCCGGCCTTCGGCGACGCGATCGAGAACGTGGTGGTCGACCGGGGCGAGCTGACCCTGCACATCCGCCCGGAGCGGATCGCCGAGGTGTGCCAGGTGATGCGGGACGACGCGGGGCTGCGCTTCGAGCTGCTCTCCTCGCTCTCCGGCGTGGACTACCTGGGTGCCGACGAGCGCCGGCTGCACGTGGTCTACCAGCTCACCTCGATGACCTATCGGCGACTGGTGCGCTTGGAGGCGGCCGTCTCCGCCGAGAACCCGCATCTGCCCAGCGTCACCTCGGTCTACCCGACCGCGGACTGGCAGGAGCGGGAGGCGTACGACATGTTCGGCGTCATCTTCGACGGCCACCCGGCGCTGACCCGGATCCTCATGCCGGACGACTGGGAGGGCCACCCGCAGCGGAAGGACTACCCCCTCGGCGGCGTGCCCGTGGAGTACAAGGGCGCCGAGATCCCGCCGCCCGACAAGCGGAGGTCGTACCAGTGAACGCGAGGAGTGCAGCGAAGCGGAGCCCCGCAGTCGCGAACGAAAGGTCGGCACTGTGAGCGCGTCCAACTACGCCACCGAGCGCGAGACCACCGAAGGTCGGGTCTTCACCGTCACCGGCGGGGACTGGGACGATCTCGTCTCGGGAGTCGACCCGATCAACGAGGGTCGGATCGTCGTCAACATGGGCCCGCAGCACCCGTCCACGCACGGGGTGCTGCGGCTGGTCCTGGAGCTGGAGGGCGAGACGGTCCGGGAGGCCCGCTCGGTCGTCGGCTACCTGCACACCGGCATCGAGAAGAACCTGGAGTACCGCAACTGGGTCCAGGGCTCGACGTTCGTGACCCGGATGGACTACCTCTCGCCGATCTTCAACGAGACGGCGTACTCGCTCGCGGTGGAGAAGCTGCTCGGCATCACCGACGACATCACCGAGCGGGCCAACACCATCCGGGTGCTCATGATGGAGCTGAACCGGATCTCCTCGCACCTGGTCTGGGTCGCCACCACGGCGATGGAGCTGGGCGCGATCAACATGATGCTCTACGGCTTCCGGGAGCGCGAGTACATCCTGGAGATCTTCGAGCTGATCACCGGGCTGCGGATGAACCACGCGTACGTCCGGCCGGGCGGTGTCGCCCAGGACGTGCCGGACGAGGCGATCGTCAAGATCCGCGACTTCCTCAAGCTCCTGCCGAAGCGGCTCAAGGAGTACGAGGACCTGCTCTCCGGCCAGCCGATCTGGCTGGAGCGTACGAAGAACATCGCGGTGCTCGACGTGACCGGCTGTGTCGCGCTCGGTGTCACCGGCCCGGTGCTGCGCTCCGCGGGCCTGGCCTGGGACCTGCGCAAGACCATGCCGTACTGCGGCTACGAGGACTACGAGTTCGACGTGCCGACGCACCCCGACGGCGACGTCTGGGGCCGGTACCTGGTCCGGATGGCCGAGATGCGCGAGTCGCTCAAGATCGTCGAGCAGGCGCTGGACCGGCTCGAGCCGGGACCGGTGATGGTCGCCGACAAGAAGATCGCGTGGCCGGCGCAGCTGGCCATCGGCGTCGACGGCATGGGCAACTCGCTGGAGCACGTCGCCAAGATCATGGGGCAGTCGATGGAGTCTCTGATCCACCACTTCAAGCTGGTGACGGAGGGCTTCCGGGTGCCGCCGGGCCAGGTGTACGTCGGCATCGAGTCGCCGCGCGGCGAACTGGGCGTGCACGCGGTCTCCGACGGTGGCACCCGGCCGTACCGGGTGCACTACCGGGAGCCGAGCTTCGTCAACCTCCAGGCCCTGCCGGCGATGGCCGAGGGTGGCCTGATCGCCGACGTGATCGCCGGCGGCGCCTCGCTGGACCCCGTCATGGGAGGTTGTGACCGGTGAGCGCGAGGAGTGAGCTTGCGAGCCCCGCAGTCGCGAACGGAAGGCGGCGCTGATGACCACGACTGTTTTCACTGATGCGACGCGCGCTCGGGCGCGGGAGATCATCGCCCGTTACCCGGCCGACCGGTCCCGTTCGGCCCTGCTGCCCCTGCTGCATCTGGTGCAGTCCGAGGAGGGTTACGTCTCCCCGGCCGGAGTGGCGTTCTGCGCCGAGGTGCTCGGCCTGAACAAGGCCCAGGTCGGCGCGGTGGCCAGCTTCTACACCATGTACAAGCGCCGCCCCACCGGTGACTGGCTGGTCAGCGTCTGCACCAACACCATGTGCAACGTCCTGGGCGGGCAGGAGGTCTACGACGCCCTCACCGAGCACCTGGGTGTCGGGCACGACGAGACCACCGAGGACGGCTCGATCACCCTCGAACACGCCGAGTGCCTCGCCGCCTGTGACTACGGCCCGGTGATGACGGTCAACTACGACTTCTTCGACGGGGTCGACCCGCAGAGCGCGGTCGGTCTGGTCGACGAGCTGCGTGCCGGTGGGCGGCCCACGCCGAGCCGGGGCGCCCGCCTCTGCACCCTCAAGGAGATGGCAGTGCAGCTCGCCGGCTTCGCCGACGAGCGCGAGGGCGCGGTCGCCGACGGCGTACCGGGTGAGCCGAGCCTGCGTGGCCTGCGACTGGCCGAGCAGCACGGCATCTCGGTGCCGGGCTTCGACCCGAACACCCCGATCCGCAGCGGCAAGGCCGGTGACAAGCCGGCCCCGGCCACCCCGGCCAAGGCTGCGCCGACCGGCACCACGGCACCCGACGTGCCCGCGCCGGACCGCAAGTCGCCGCAGGTGCGTACCGCCGAGACCCGGCAGCCGGACGCCCAGACGGCCGTGCCGGACGCACCCGGCACCAAGGTGCCGGTCGACGGGGCGGCGCCCACGTCGAGCGACGCCCGGGCGGCGGAGGCCGCCGGTACGGCGGCCAACCGGCCCGCCGGTGACGGCAAGCCTGCCGGCGACGACGCCGAGGCTCAGGAGCGCAACCTCAGCGAGGCGGAGTCGTCCGGCGGTGGCCGGGGCTCCGCGAACGACAAGGGGGCTCAGAAGTGACCACGCCTCGGCCGGAGACCCTGGCCAAGCTGACGCCGGTACTCACCAAGCGCTGGCTGTCGCCGGACGCCTGGCGGATCGGCACCTACGAGAAGCTCGACGGGTACGCCGCGCTGCGTAAGGCTCTCAAGGCGCACCCGGACGACCTGATCCAGCTCGTCAAGGACTCCGGGCTGCGCGGTCGTGGCGGCGCCGGCTTCCCGACCGGGCTCAAGTGGGGCTTCATCCCGCAGGGCGACGGCAAGCCGCACTACCTCGTGGTCAACGCCGACGAGGGCGAGCCGGGCACCTGCAAGGACCTGCCGCTGATGACGCACGACCCGCACTCGCTGGTCGAGGGCGTGATCATCGCGTCGTACGCGATCCGGGCCAGCCGGGCCTACATCTACATCCGGGGCGAGGCCGTGCACGCGGCGCGTCGGCTGCGCAACGCGGTGAACGAGGCCTACGCCAAGGGCTACCTCGGGCGCGACATCCTCGGTTCCGGGTTCGACCTGGACCTGGTGGTGCACTCGGGCGCCGGCGCGTACATCTGCGGCGAGGAGACGGCGCTGCTGGACTCGCTGGAGGGCTTCCGGGGCCAGCCCCGGCTGCGCCCGCCGTTCCCGGCGACCCACGGCCTGTACGCCAGCCCCACCGTGGTCAACAACGTCGGCACCATCGCGAGCGTGCCGTACGTCGTGCTCGGTGGTGCCGAGTGGTGGAAGACCATGGGCACGGAGAAGTCCTCCGGGCCGATGATCTATTCGCTCTCCGGCCGGATCGCCAACCCCGGCCAGTTCGAGTGCTCGATGGGCATCACGCTGCGCGAGCTGCTGGAGCTGGCCGGCGGGATGCAGCCCGGACACCACCTCAAGTTCTGGACGCCGGGTGGCTCGTCCACCCCGCTGCTCACGGCCGAGCACCTGGACGTGCCGCTGGACTTCGAGGGGGTGGCCGGCGCCGGATCGATCCTCGGCACCACGGCCACGCAGATCTTCTCCGACCAGGACTGCCCGGTCTACGCGACCTACCGCTGGCTGGAGTTCTATCACCACGAGTCGTGCGGCAAGTGCACCCCGTGCCGGGAGGGCAACTACTGGATGGTCCGGGTCTACCGGCGCATCCTGGCCGGTCAGGGCACCCACGACGACCTGGACACCCTGCTCGACACCTGCGACAACATCCTGGGCCGTTCGTTCTGCGGCCTGGGTGACGGTGCCACCAGCTCGGTGACCTCGTCCCTGAAGTACTTCAAGCAGGACTACCTCGACTACATCGAGGGACGGACCGCTCCGAAGTTGTCCGACAAGCAGTTGGTGGGAGCCCACTAATGACGGACGTTGCCAAGTCGACTGAGACGGTCACGCTGACCATTGACGGCGTCGAGGTCACCGCCCCGAAGGGGGCGCTGCTGATCCGCGTCGCCGAGCAGATCGGCACGGAGATCCCCCGCTTCTGCGACCACCCGCTGCTGGCGCCGGCCGGTGCCTGCCGCCAGTGCCTCGTCGAGGTGGAGGGGCAGCGTAAGCCGGTCGCCTCCTGCACGCAGACGGTGGCCGAGGGCATGGTCGTCCGTACCCAGCTCAGCTCCCCGGTCGCCAAGAAGGCGCAGGAGGGGATCATGGAGCTGCTCCTGGTCAACCACCCCCTCGACTGCCCGATGTGCGACAAGGGCGGCGAGTGCCCGCTGCAGAACCAGGCGATGTCGACCGGCCGTACCGACTCGCGGTTCCACGAGCACAAGCGGGAGTACCCGAAGCCGCTGCCGATCAGCACGCAGGTGCTGCTCGACCGTGAGCGCTGCGTGCTCTGCCAGCGCTGCACCCGGTTCTCCGAGGAGATCGCCGGTGACAAGTTCATCGACCTGATGAACCGGTCGTCCGCCGAGGAGATCAACATCTACCGGGACGAGGAGTACGGCGAGGAGGGCGACGCAGGTGACGTGCCGTTCAACTCGTACTTCTCCGGCAACACCGTGCAGATCTGCCCGGTCGGCGCGCTGACCGGTACCCAGTACCGTTTCCGCGCCCGCCCGTTCGATCTGGTCTCCAGCCCGAGCGTCTGCGAGCACTGCTCGGCGGGCTGCGCCCAGCGCACCGACTGGCGTCGCGGCAAGGTGATGCGCCGGCTGGCCGGCGACGACCCGCAGGTCAACGAGGAGTGGAACTGCGACAAGGGCCGGTGGGGCTTCCAGTACGCCCGCGCCACCGACCGGCTGACCACTCCGCTGGTCCGCGACGAGCGCACCGGTGAGCTGCGCGAGGCGTCCTGGAGCGAGGCGCTCAGCGTCGCCGCCGAGGGGCTGCGTGCCGCTCGGGACGGCGGTCAGGGTTCGGCGGTGCTCACCGGCGGTCGGCTGACCGTCGAGGACGCCTACGCGTACGCGAAGTTCGCCCGGATCGCGCTGCACACCAACGACATCGACTTCCGGGCCCGCCCGGCCTCCCGCGAGGAGGCCGACTTCCTGGCCAGCAACGTCGCCGGCAGCACCGACGTCACCTACACCGACGTCGAGAACGCTCCGGCGGTGGTGCTGGTCGGCCTGGAGCCGGAGGAGGAGTGCCCGATCCTCTTCCTGCGGATGCGCAAGGCGTACCTCAAGAACAAGCTCAAGGTGTACGCGATCGCGCCGTTCGCCACCCGTGGCCTGGAGAAGCTCGGTGCCAAGCTGGCCCGGGTGGTGCCGGGTGAGGAGGCCGGGGTGCTCGCCGAGCACGCCACGGTCGCCGAGGCGCTGAGCGCCCCGGGCGCGATCCTGATTGTCGGCGAGCGACTGGCCTCGGTGCCCGGCGGGCTCTCCGCTGCCGCCGAGGTGGCCGCGCGTACCGGCGCGAAGCTGGCCTGGGTGCCGCGGCGTGCCGGCGACCGGGGCGCCGTCGACACCGGTTGCCTGCCCAACCTGCTGCCCGGTGGCCGGATGGTCACCGAGCCGACCGCGCGGGCCGAACTGGGCGAGGCGTGGGACATCCCGGCCGGGGTGATCCCGAGCCAGGCCGGACGGGACACCGACGGCATCCTCGCCGCCGCCGCAGCGGGCCAGCTCGGTGCGCTAGTGGTGGCCGGCGTCGACCCGGCCGACCTGGCCGACCCGCGCCTGGCCGAGCAGGCCCTCGACGCAGTGCCGTTCCTGGTCAGCCTGGAGCTGCGGGCCAGCGCGGTGACCCGACGGGCGAACGTCGTCCTGCCGGTCGCCCCGGTGGTCGAGAAGGCCGGCAGCTTCCTGGACTGGGAGGGTCGGCTGCGTCCGTTCGACGCGGTCCTGAACACCGCCGCGATGACCGACGGTCGGGTGCTCGACGCGCTCGCCGCCCAGCTCGACGTGCGGCTGGGCACCGGAGACGTGCTCTCCGTACGGCGCGAGTTGGGCAGCCTGCCGACGACCCGGGTGGGTCGTCCGGCCGCCCCGAGTGTCGAGCCGGGCACCGTCCGGGACCTCGCGCCCGGCGAGGCGGTCCTGGCGACCTGGCACCAACTGCTCGACCTGGGCAGCCTCATCGACGGTGACGAGCACCTGGGCGGCACCGCCCGTCCGCCGGTGGTCCGGCTGGGCAAGGGCAGCGCGGAGGCGCTCGGCGTCGCCGACGGCGACCCGGTGACGGTGGGTACCGACCGTGGGGCGCTGACCCTGCCGGCAGCCATCACCGAGATGCCGGACGGCGTGGTCTGGCTGCCCACCAACTCGCCCGGCTCGACGGTACGACGCAGCCTGGGCGCGACCTCCGGTTCGGTGGTCCGGGTCTCCGCACCCGGTACGGCCGAGCCGGTCGCCGCCGACGCGGCGGGTCGTTCGGGCCCGCTGCTCAACTCCGTCGGGGGTAACCAGTGAGTGCGAGGAGTGAACGAGCGGAGCGAGTGAGCCCCGCAGTCGGGAACGAAAGGTGGGCCCAGTGAGTCACTCGCTCCTCGCCCAGGCGCCGTCGCTGACCGACTTCGGTCACGACCCGTGGTGGCTGGTGCTTGGCAAGATCGTCTTTGCCTTCGTCGTCGCCCTGCTCGGCACGCTGCTGGGCGTCTGGTTCGAGCGGCGAGTGGTGGGGCGGATGGCGGTCCGGCCGGGCCCGAACCAGCTCGGCCCCTTCGGTCTGCTGCAGACGCTCGCCGACGGCCTGAAGATGGCCTTCAAGGAGGACATCCTCCCCAAGTCGGCAGACAAGGTCATCTACTTCTTCGCGCCGGCCATCTCGGTGATCTGCGCGGTGACCGCGCTGTCGGTGATCCCCTTCGGCCCGATGGTCAGCATCTTCGGCCACCAGACGCCGTTGCAGGTCACCGACGTGCCGGTGGCGGTGCTGGTGGTGCTCGCCTTCTCGTCGTTGGCGGTCTACGGCATCGTGCTCGCCGGTTGGGCCTCCGGTTCGACCTACCCGCTGCTCGGTGGTCTGCGGTCCACCGCCCAGCTGATCTCGTACGAGGTCTCGCTGGGGCTCTCCATCGTGGCGGTGTTCATGCTCGCCGGCACGATGTCCACCTCGGAGATCGTGGCCGCGCAGGGCAACGGCACGCAGGTGAACCTCTTCGGCTTCGACGTCCCGGCGCCCGGGTGGTACGCGCTGCTGCTGTTCCCGAGCTTCATCGTCTTCTTCATCTCCATCGTCGGCGAGACGAACCGGCCGCCGTTCGACCTGCCGGAGGCGGAGTCGGAGCTGGTGGCGGGCTTCATGACCGAGTACAGCTCGCTGAAGTTCGCGCTGATCATGCTCAGCGAGTACGTGGCGATGGTGACCATGTCGGCCTTCACCGTCACCCTCTTCCTGGGCGGTTGGTACGCGCCGTGGCCGATCAGCCTCTGGTCGGGCGCCAACACCGGTTGGTGGCCGCTGCTCTGGTTCTTCGGCAAGGTCATCCTGCTGGTGTTCGTCTTCGTCTGGCTGCGGGGCACGCTGCCCCGGCTGCGCTACGACCAGCTCATGCGGCTCGGCTGGAAGGTGCTGATCCCGATCAGCCTGGTCTGGATCGTGGTCCTGGGCTGGTACCGCACCATCGGCGACTGGG
Source organism: Micromonospora sp. NPDC023869 (assembly GCF_055559695.1). NCBI lineage: Bacteria > Bacillati > Actinomycetota > Actinomycetes > Micromonosporales > Micromonosporaceae > Micromonospora > Micromonospora sp. NPDC023869. The sequence goes on along the minus strand of NZ_JBVHKD010000001.1, from coordinate 615,984 downwards.
ACACCACGGGTCGCCTGTGGGCCATCGGCATCCCGGCCGGGATCGTGCTGCTCGCCGCGATGTTCTGGCCGAGCCGCAAGCCGCAGCCGAAGCCGACCGTCGCCGAGCAGGTCGAGAACCGGCCGCAGGGCAGCTTCCCGCTGCCGCCAATGGATCTGCAGGTACCCCCGAGCCCGCGTACCCGGCGCATGGTCGCCGAGCGGGAGCCGGCCAACGTTCCCGCCGGCCAGGACTCTGAGGAGGTGTGACGTGGGCGCGATCACCGGAACGTTCAAGGGCTTCGGGGTCACCTTCTCGCACATGTTCAAGAAGGTCGTCACCACCGACTACCCCTTCACCCCGCCGAAGCCGGCGCCGCGCTACCACGGCCGGCACATCCTCAACCGGCACCCGGACGGCCTGGAGAAGTGCATCGGCTGTGAGCTGTGCGCCTGGGCCTGCCCGGCGGACGCGATCTTCGTCGAGGGTGGCGACAACACCGACGAGCAGCGTTTCTCGCCGGGTGAGCGGTACGCCAGCAACTACCAGATCAACTATGCCCGCTGCATCTTCTGCGGGCTGTGCATCGAGGCGTGCCCGACCCGCTCGTTGACCATGAGCAACGAGTACGAGCTGGCCCGGGACAACCGGCAGGACCTGATCTTCACCAAGGAGCAGCTGCTCGCGCCGCTGCTGCCGGGGATGGAGCAGCCGCCGCATCCGATGCGTCTGGGCGACAGCGAGAAGGACTACTACATCGGCAGCCTGACCAACCCGGGCACCTCGGCCGGTGCCGAGCGCTCGCCGATGGGGCCGGGGCGGTACCAGCTGGACGAGCACCCGGGCGTCACCTTCCCCGGTGCCGAGCAGGCCGCCCAGCGTGCCGCGGCGGACAAGGGAGAGACGGAATGACCACCTCGACGGTGCTCGCCGCGGGTGCGGTCTCCGGCGGCGAGGCGGTGGCCTTCTGGATCCTCGCCCCGCTGGCGCTGGCCGGCGCGATCGGCATGGTCGCGGCACGTAACGCGGTGCACTCGGCGCTCTGGCTGGTGCTCACCATGCTCAGCCTGGGCGTGTTCTATGTGCTCCAGGCCGGACCGTTCATCGGCATGGTGCAGATCATCGTCTACACCGGCGCGATCATGATGCTCTTCCTGTTCGTGCTGATGTTGGTCGGCCGGGACGCCTCGGACTCACTGATCGAAGTGCTGCGGGGTCAGCGGATCGCCGCGATCGGGCTCGGCGTCGGCTTCGCCGCCCTGCTCGGCAGCGGGGTCTACCGGGCCACCCAGGGCACCGAGGCGGTGGGCCTGGAGGCGGCCAACGCGGGCGGCAACGTGCAGGGCATCGCCCGGTTGCTCTTCACCGACTACATCTTCGCCTTCGAGCTGACCGCCGCGCTGCTGATCACCGCCACCATCGGCGGCATGATCCTGGCGCACATCGAGCGGCGCAAGGAGGACAAGCGCGACCAGGTGGCCACCATGAAGGCCCGCTTCGCGCCGGGCAACTACCCCGGTCCGAAGCCCGGCCCGGGTGTCTTCGCCACCTCCTCGTCGGTGGCCACCCCGGCGCGCCTGCCGGACGGCCGGCTGAGCGACCGGAGCACGCCGGACATTCTTCCGGTGCGTGAGCTGGCCGCCGAGGAGACCACCCTGAAGGGCACTGAGAAGTGAGTGACTTCTTCTCCGTCGAACCGAACTACTACCTCGTCCTCGCCGCGGTGCTGTTCACCATCGGCGCGGCCGGGGTGCTGGTCCGACGCAACGCGATCGTGCTGTTCATGTGCGTCGAGCTGATGCTCAACGCGGCCAACCTGGCGCTGGTCACCTTCAGCCGGATGAACGGTGACCTGAACGGCCAGATCATGGCGTTCTTCGTGATGGTGGTGGCGGCGGCCGAGGTCGTGGTCGGGTTGGCCATCATCATGGCGATCTTCCGCACCCGGCGCTCCGCCAGCGTCGACGACGCCAACCTGTTGAAGTACTAGAGGGGCCCACCGGTGGACGAAATTGTGACGTACGCCCAGGCTGCTCCGGCCGAGACCGTCTCGTACGCGACGGCCGACGGGCTGCTGAGCAGCGTCTGGCTGCTGGTGGCGATCCCGCTGGTCAGCGCGATGGTCCTGCTGCTGCTCGGCCGGCGCGCCGACCGGTGGGGGCACTGGCTCGGCGTGGCCGCCGTCGGTGTCGCCTTCCTGCTCGGTCTGACCTACTTCTTCAACCTGCGCGGGTTGGAGAACAAGTCAGTCGAACTGAGCCTCTGGGACTTCATCGCGGTCGGCAACCTCAACGTCGACTTCGGACTGCTCTTCGATCCGCTGGCCGGGGTCTTCGTCCTGCTGATCACCGGCGTGGGCTTCCTGATCCACCTGTACGCGGTCGAGTACATGGCGCACGACCCGGGTCGTCGGCGGTTCTTCGCCTACTTCAACCTGTTCGTCGCGGCCATGCTGCTGCTGGTCCTCGGCAACAACTACGTGATGCTCTACTTCGGCTGGGAGGGCGTCGGTCTGGCGTCGTACCTGCTGATCTCCTTCTGGAACACCAAGCCGGCCGCGGCCACCGCCGGCAAGAAGGCGTTCCTGATGAACCGGGTCGGCGACGCCGGTCTGGCCATCGCCATCTTCATCATGTTCGCCACCCTGGGCACCACCCAGTACGACGAGGTGTTCAACGGGATCGGCGCGCTGGCCGGCAGCACCGTGCTGGTGCTCGGCATCCTCCTGCTGCTCGGCGCGGCCGGCAAGTCCGGCCAGTTCCCGCTCCAGGCGTGGTTGCCGGACGCGATGGAGGGCCCGACCCCGGTGTCGGCGCTCATCCACGCGGCGACGATGGTCACCGCCGGTGTCTACCTGATCGCCCGGTCCAACATCATCTTCTCGGCCAACGCGACGCTGCAACTGGTGGTGGTTAGCGTCGGTGCGCTGACGCTGCTGATCGGCGCGATCATCGGCTGCGCCAAGGACGACATCAAGCGGGTGCTCGCCTGGTCGACGGTGAGCCAGATCGGCTACATGTTCCTCGGTGTCGGCCTCGGTGGCGCGGCGTACGCGCTGGCCATCGTGCACCTGCTGGCGCACGGCTTCTTCAAGGCCAACATGTTCCTCGGCGCCGGCTCGGTCATGCACGGCATGAAGGACCAGGTGGACATCCGCCGCTTCGGCGGCCTGTCGAAGTACATGAAGATCACCTGGATCACCTTCGGCGCGGGCTGGCTGGCCATCATCGGCATGTTCCCGTTCTCCGGCTACTTCTCGAAGGAGCCGATCATCGCCGCCGCCTTCGAGCGGGACGGCTGGACGGCCTGGCTGTTCGGCGGGGCCGCGGTGCTCGGTGCCGCGCTGACCGCGTTCTACATGACGCGGCTGTTCGTGCTCACCTTCCACGGGCCGAAGCGCTGGACCACGGACATCGAGCACCCGCACGAGTCCCCGCCGCTGATGACCATCCCGCTGATCCTGCTCGGCATCGGCTCGATCGGCGCGGGTTGGCTGCTGGCCACCTCCGTACCGGACTGGCTGACCGCCACCGCCGGCCTCGGCGCGGCCGAGGCGCACCACGACGCGGTGCTGCCGCACTGGGCGATCGTGGTGCTGTCGCTGGGTGTCACCGTGCTCGGTGCCGCGCTGGCCTGGTTCCTGTTCCGCAACGGCACGGCCAACGAGCCGCAGCCGGCCGGGGTGCTGGTCACCGCCGCCCGCAAGAACCTCTACACCGACGCGGTGAACGAGGCGGTCTTCGAGAAGCCCGGCATCTTCCTCACCCGGGCGCTCGTCTACCTGGACAACCGGGGCATCGACGGGCTGGTCAACGGGCTGGCAGCCGGTGTCGGCGGCGGTTCGGGCCGACTGCGGCGGTTGCAGACCGGCTTCGTCCGGTCGTACGCCACCTCGATCCTCGCCGGGGCGCTGCTGATCGTGGGCGCGTTCCTGGCCGTACAGGCGGGGTGGTTCGCGTGATCGACCTCAAGAGGCCGACGGTCTCGCAGGCGGCCGTCGCCGGCGGACCGCGCATCGACGACGGAGGTAAGGCCGCATAATGTCCGACTTCCCGTTCCTCTCGGTGCTCACCGTGGCGCCGCTGGTCGGCGCAGTGGTGGTCGCCCTCCTGCCGCGCAGCCGGCCGACGCTGGCCAAGCAGGTCGCACTCGGCTGGTCGCTGCTGGTGCTGGCGCTGTCCGTGGTCATGTGGGTGACCTGGCAGGTCGACGGCGACCGCTTCCAGTTCCGTGAGTCGTACCCGTGGATCCCGAACTGGGGCGTGAACTTCACGTTCGCCGCCGACGGCATCGCGCTGGTCATGCTGATGCTGATCGCGGTGCTGGTGCCGCTGGTGATCCTGGCCTCCTGGCACGACGCCGAGTCGTCGAAGCGCTCGGTGCCGGTCTACTTCGCGCTGCTGCTCGTCCTCGAATGCACGATGCTCGGTGTCTTCGCCGCCGCCGACGTCTTCCTGTTCTATGTGTTCTTCGAGGTCATGCTGGTGCCGATGTACTTCCTCATCGGCAGCTACGGCGGCCACCAGAGGCAGTACGCGGCGGTCAAGTTCTTCCTCTACTCCCTGGTCGGCGGCCTGTTCATGCTGGCCGCCGTGATCGGCCTCTGGGTCGTCGGCGGCAAGACCTTCGACTGGGTGGCGCTGTCGCAGGTGGACATCTCCACCGGTGCGGAGCGCTGGCTGTTCCTCGGCTTCTTCGTCGCGTTCGCGATCAAGGCGCCGTTCTTCCCGTTCCACACCTGGCTGCCGGACGCCGGTGGCGCGGCCCCCGCCGGTGCCGCCGCGCTGCTGGTCGGCGTGCTGGACAAGGTCGGCACCTTCGGCATCATCCGGTACTGCCTGCCGCTGTTCCCGGACGCCGCCCAGTGGTTCGCGCCGTGGGCGCTGGGCCTCGCGGTGATCGGCATCATCTACGCCGCTCTGCTGGCGGTGGGGCAGAACGACCTCAAGCGGCTGGTGTCGTACACGTCGATCGCGCACTTCGGCTTTATCGGCGTGGGTCTGTTCGCCTTCACCACCCAGGCCGGGACCGGTGCCGTGCTGTACATGGTGAACCACGGCCTCGCCACCGGCCTGCTCTTCCTGGTGGTCGGCATGCTGGTCGCCCGCCGGGGTTCGGCGCTCATCAGTGACTTCGGTGGTGCCGGCAAGCTGGTGCCGGTGCTGGCCGGGGTGCTGTTCTTCGCCGGTCTCGCCTCGCTGGCGCTGCCCGGCACCGCGCCGTTCGTCTCCGAGTTCCTGGTGCTGATCGGCACCTTCACGGTGAACAAGCCGGTCGCGGTGATCGCCACGCTGGGCATCATCCTGGCGGCCGCGTACGTGCTGTGGATGGTGCAGCGGACCACGCAGGGCACGCTCAATCCGGCGCTGACCCAGATCGACGCGATGAAGCGCGACCTCAACCTGCGTGAGAAGGTCGTGGTCGCCCCGCTGATCGCGCTGATCGTGCTGCTCGGCTTCTACCCGAAGCCGGTCACCGACGTGATCAACCCTGCGGTCCAGGCGACCATGGAGGATGTCGGCCGGACCGACCCGGCGCCGACGGCAGGCAACGTCCAGGAGGCCAGCCGGTGAGCGCGAGGAGTGAGCTCGCGAGCCCCGCAGTCGCGAACGAAGGCCAGCCGGTGAGCGCACAAGACAGCGCAGTCGCGAACGAAAGGTTGACTCGGTGAACGAGTTCGTACTGCCGCCGATCGACTACGCGGCACTCGCGCCGATCCTGATCATGTTGGGCGCGGCGGTGCTGGGGGTGCTGGTCGAGGCGTTCGTGCCGCGCCGGTTGCGGCACCCCGTCCAGCTCCCGCTGGCCCTGCTGGCGGTGCTCGCCGCGTTGACCATGGTGGTGTTCAACGCCGACAAGCGGGTGATCACCATCGGGGTGATCGCGATCGACGGGCCCACGCTGTTCCTCCAGGGCGCGATCCTGGCCCTGGCCGGCGTGGCGCTGCTGCTGATGGGCGAGCGGTCGGTGGAACGGGGCGGCGCATTCGTCGCCCAGGCCGCGATCACCGCCGACTCGCCTGACGACCGGCGGCAGGCGGCCAAGGCCGGTGGTGCCGGTGAGGTCTACCCGCTGACCACGTTCGCCATCGGCGGCATGCTGATCTTCGTGGCGGCGAACGACCTGCTGACCATGTTCATCGCGCTCGAGGTCTTCTCGCTGCCGCTCTACCTGCTCTGCGCGCTGGCCCGTCGCCGGCGGATCCTGAGCCAGGAAGCGGCGATGAAGTACTTCCTGCTCGGCGCGTACGCCTCGGCGTTCTTCCTGTTCGGCCTGGCGCTGCTCTACGGCTTCAGCGCTGGTCTGGGCGACCGTCAGGCGGGCGTGGACTTCGCCACCCTCAACGCCGCCGTGGCCAACTCGACGGCCAGCCCGGTGCTGCTCTTCGCCGGCATGGCTCTGGTCGCCATCGGCCTGCTCTTCAAGGCCGCCGCCGCGCCGTTCCACGTCTGGACGCCCGACGTCTACCAGGGCGCACCGACCCCGGTGACCGGCTTCATGGCCGCCTGCACGAAGGTCGCCGCGTTCGGCGCCCTGCTGCGGGTGTTCCACGTCGCCTTCGAGGGCGCACGGTGGGACTTCACCCCGGTGCTCGGCACGGTGGCGGTGCTCACCATGCTGGTCGGCGCGGTGCTCGCGGTCACCCAGACCGACATCAAGCGGCTGCTGGCGTACTCCTCCATCGCCAACGCCGGTTACCTGCTGGTCGGCGTGCTGTCTCCGGGCCGGGAGGGTCTTTCCGGCACGATGTTCTATCTGGTGGCGTACGGCTTCACCGTGCTGGCCGCGTTCGCCGTGGTGACCCTGGTCCGGGACGCCGACGGGGAGGCCACCCACCTGTCCCGCTGGGCCGGGCTGGGTCGCCGCTCGCCGGGGTACGCCTCGGTGTTCACCTTCATCCTGCTCGCCTTCGCGGGTATCCCGCTGACCAGCGGCTTCACCAGCAAGTTCGCCGTCTTCGCCCCAGCGCTCGACGGCGGTCAGGTGTGGCTGGTGATCGCCGGTGTGCTGACCAGCATGGTGCTCGCCTTCCCGTACCTGCGGGTCGTGGTCATGATGTGGCTCTCCGAGCCGGGTGACTCGACCCCGACCGTCACGGTGCCGGGGGCGATGACCTCGGCGGCGCTGGTGATCGGCGTACTCGCGACCCTGGTCCTCGGCATCGCACCGGGTCCGCTGCTCGACCTGACCACCGGCGCTGCGGACTTCATCCGGTAGCGGCGTCACCTTCCGTTTCGGGGGCCGGTCCACGGGTGTGGGCCGGCCCCCGCCGCGCCTCCCCGGTCCGCTGCAGGTAGAGCCCGTGTGGCATGGTGGAGTAGTGGTGATTAGGGGTGGCGAGCGTTCAGGTGGCACCGGCTCTGGTGGCCGCCGGAGCCGGCACGCGGGCCAGTTCGGCCCGCTCGGTCTGTATCTCGCCGACCCGCACACCGAGGCATCCGTGCTGGGCCTGCTGGACACCATCGAGGTGGAGTTGCGGGCCAGCGTGGCCAGCGCCGATCCGTTCGTGACCGAGGCGGCCCGGCATCTGGTGGAGGCGGGCGGGAAGCGCTTCCGGCCACTGCTGGTGGCCCTGGGCGCCCAGTTCGGCGAGCCGGCTCGGCCGGAGGTCGTCTCGGCCGCCGTGGTGGTGGAGTTGACCCACCTGGCCACGCTCTATCACGACGACGTGATGGACGAGGCCGCGGTGCGTCGGGGAGCGCCGAGCGCCAACTCCCGCTGGACGAACTCGGTCGCCATCCTGGTGGGCGACTACCTCTTCGCGCGGGCCGCGGACGTCGCCGCAGAGCTGGGCCCCGAGGCGGTACGCCTCCAGGCGCGCACCTTCGCCCGCCTGGTGCACGGCCAGATCGCCGAGACGGTCGGCCCTCGGGCCGACGCCGACCCGGTGCGGCACTACCTGGACGTGATCGCCGAGAAGACCGGTTCGTTGATCGCCACCAGCGCCCACTTCGGCGCGCTGTTCAGCGGCACCGCCCCGGAGCACGTGTCGGCGCTGGCCGGGTACGGCGAGATCATCGGTGTCGCCTTCCAGCTCTCCGACGACCTGCTCGACATCGCCAGCGAGTCGGAGGAGTCCGGCAAGACGCCCGGCACCGACCTGCGGGAGGGCGTACCGACCCTGCCGGTGCTCTATGCCCTCGCCTCCGACGACGCGGACGCCTCCTCGGTCCGGCTGCGGGAGATCCTGGCCACCGGCCCGCTGACCGACGACGCCCTGCACGCCGAGGCGCTCGGACTGCTCCGGGAGAGCCCCGCGCTCAAGCGGGCCCGGGAGACGGTCCGCAGCTACGCCGAGGACGCTCGCGCTCGGCTCGCGCCGCTGCCGGACGTGCCGGCGCGTCGCGCCCTCGAATCGCTCTGCGATCACATCGCCGACCGGACGAGCTGACCGACCCTCCGCAGCGCCGCACCGACGCCCTCGACCGGGTGTGCGGTCAGGCTGACGCGGGCCGGGCGGAGAGCAGCCGGGTCGCGGTGAGCATGAGACCGGCTGCGGTGAGCATGGCGGCGGCTGCGGTGAGCCACATCGCCGGGTAGCCGGCGGCGGCCGCGAGCGGTCCCAGGGCCAGCGGGCCGAGGCAGCCGCCCGCGTACACGCCGGTCTGGGTGATGGAGGTGGCGGCGGCCGGTGCCTGCGGGTGCAGCCGGACCACGGCGAAGTTCATCAGCCCCGGCCAGGACCAGCCCAGGCCGAAGCCGAGCAGGACACCGACCACCAGTGCCTCGGAGCCGGCCACCGCGAGCAGGCCCAGCCCCACCGCGCCGACCGCCAGCAGGCCGGCGATCACGGTGACGTGTCCGCCGGAGCGGCGGTCGGCCAGCCAGCCGATACCGACCCGTGCGGCGACGCAGACCGCGCTACCGAGGGTCAGCATGAGTCCGGCGAGGGCGGGGCCGTGACCCCGGTCCACGGAGGCGTCCACCAGGAAGGTGCCCAGCGCGCCCGCCGCGCCCGCCGCGAGTGTCGCGGCCACGCCGATCACCACCAGACCGACGGTCGCGTTCCCGGCCGGCCGGTTCGACCGGTGGACCGGTTGCGGTCCGTGTGACGGCACGAGCGGCAGTGTGGCCAGCGCGGCACCGGCGGCGGCCACGAACGCCCACCGCCAGCCGACGGTGAGCGCGAGCGTGGGTACCGCCGCGCCGGCCAGCAGGGTGGAGACCGGGATGGCCGCCTGCTTGACGCCGAAGGACAGGCCCTGTCGCCGCGTCGGTACGTGCCGGGCCAGCAGCAGGTTGCTGGAGAGTTGACCCAGCGCGTTCGCGGTGCCGGCCACGGCCAGCAGGACGAGCAGCATCGGGTACGAGCGGGCCAGCACGGCCACGGCGAGCAGCGAGCCGGCGGAGATCAGGATGCCGACCCGGGCGACCACGCCGCCGCCCCAGCGTTCCACGAGCGTGCCGGAGGGGACCGAGGCGAGTGCGCCGACGCCGAAGTAGACCGCCACGGCGATGCCCAGGCCGGCCGGGTCGAAGCCCAACTCCTCGCGCATCTGCACGGCGAGGCCACCGACCAGGAAGACGGGCAGGACGCAGGCGATGGTGACGGCCACGGCGGTGGTGGCGGCCCGGACGGGTCGGGTGGCGGCCTCCGGAGCGGGGGACGGGGCGGTGTGGGTCATGGTGGGGCCAACCTACGCCTGCCGCATTCCGGCAACGGAAAGTGCGGTCAGCATCACATCGGGTATCCGACGAACGGTGATCCTCCACCCGATCAGGCGTTTCGCACCGGGCTCCTTTTTCATATGGTGTAAGTCCCCGGTGGCGGAGGTGGTTGTGCGTGACCCCCTGGCGGAACCTTCGGACCTGATCCGAAGCGTCTCCCGCGCACTTCGAGTGCTCGAGTCGGTCGGCCGTGCCCCGCGGGGGCTGACGGTGAAGCAGATCGCCCGGCGATGCGAGCTGACCGTGGCCACGACGTACCACCTGGTCCGCACACTCGCGTACGAGGGTTACGTGATCCGCCGGGAGGACGGCACGTACATCGTGGGGCTGGAGGTGGCCGACCGCTACCGCGAGTTGGTCGCCGCATTCCGGGGCTCGCCCGCAGTCGGGGAGAACCTGCGCCGGGCGGCCATCGAGACCGGGTGGAGCCACTACCTCGGCCGCTTCGTGGGCGGCCAGGTCGCCATCACCGCCGTCGCGGAGGGGAACCGCTCGCCGTACCTGGAGGATCTCGTCCCCGGGTTCGACGAGGGCGCGCACGCGACCGCGCTCGGCAAGGCGCTGCTCGCCACGCTCACCGCCGAGCAGCGGCACCGCTACCTGCGGGAGTACGGCATGCGGCCGTTCACCAGCGCCACCCTGACCACACCCGAGGCGTTCGAGGCCGATCTGGCGGCCGGCGAGCGGCGCGGTATGCAGCTCGAACTGGGTCAGTTCCGGCAGGGGGTGGCCTGCGCGGCCGTCCTGGTCACCCCGGACAAGGACATGGAACGGCGTACGGTGCTCGCCTGTGCGCTGCCGGCCAGCGAGATGATGACCTCCGCCCGGGTGGTCCGGACGAAGCTGATCGCCACCGCCCGCGCGATCGCCGAGTGCCTGGCCGCCGAGAACTGACCGGAGCCGACCGAGCCGCCGCCGAGGGCTGACCTGGCAGGAGGCTGACCCGGCGCGAGACGGCCCCCTTCCTGGTGGGAAGAGGGCCGTCGGGAAGCGGCCGGCGCGAAGCCGGGGCGGGGTCAGCTACCGACCGGTCCGCCGTCCAGCCGCCAGGTCACCACCACGCCGGGTTTGGCGTAGTCGCCGTCCGGCCAGGTGGAGGCCGGATTGTCGACCGAGGCACCGGTGACCTCGCCTGGGTGTTGCACGGCGACGAAGAGCGAGCGGTTGTCGCCGGTGATGAACGGCCCGCAGGTCTCCGCGCCACGCGGCACGGTGAGGAACTGCTTGAGGTGACCCCGCTCCGGCCCTTCGGTCGGCGTGGCGAAGAGGCCGTCGTTGCTGCCCAGGGCGTTGCCGTCGGTGGAGATCCAGAGGTTGCCGGTGGCGTCGAAGGCCACGTTGTCCGGGCAGGAGATCGGCGACACCTGCGTCTTGTCGTACCCGGAGAAGTAGGTCGACGGGTCCGACGGGTCGCCGCAGACGATCGGCAGCGACCAGGTGAACGTCTCGGCGGTGTTGTCGCCCCGGTGCTCGACCAGCTCCAGGATCTGCCCGTGCCGGTTGTTGCTGCGCGGGTTGGCCTCGTCCGGCCCGGGGTTGTTGCCGACACCCCGGTTGGTGTTGTTGGTCAGCGCCACATAGACCTTGCCGGTGAGCAGGTTCGGCTCGACGTCCTCCGGGCGGTCCATCTTGGTCGCGCCGACCGTGTCACCGGCGAAGCGGGTGAAGGTGAGCACCTCGGCGGCGGTCATCCCGTCCACGAAGGATCGATTGCCGCTGACCAGCTTGATCCAGCGGCCCTTGCCGTCGAAGGCACCGTCCGAGGGCAGCCGGCCGGACCCGTCGATCTCATCGGCGCTGGTCTGGTCGAGCCGGGCGACATAGAGCGTGCCGGACTCCAGCAGCGTCAGGTTGTGCTTGCGGGCGACCCAGGAGTTGCCCTTCATGAACTTGCGGTCCGAGACGAACTTGTACAGGTAGTCGAAGCGCTCGTCGTCGCCCATGTACGCGACCACGTGCCCGCTGCGGGCCACGATGACGTTCGCGCCCTCGTGCTTGAAGCGGCCCAGCGCGGTGTGCTTGCGGGGACGGCTCTCCGGGTCGTACGGGTCGATCTCCACGATCCAGCCGTGCCGGTTCGCCTCGTTCGGGTGCTTGGCCAGGTCGAAACGGTCGGCGGCGCGGTCCCACTTGCGGTTGCCGCTGGGGTAGCGGGTGGCGGTGTTGATGCCGTACCGGGCCAGTCGGGGCTTGTCCGCCGCCGGTGCGGCGTCGCCGCCGACGAAGTACTGGTTGAAGTTCTCCTCGCCGGAGAGCACCGTGCCCCACGGGGTCACCCCGCCGGCGCAGTTGTTCAGCGTGCCGACGACCGTACGCCCCTTGGGGTCGGCGGCGGTCTTCACGAAGGCCGAGCCGGCGGCCGGACCGGTCAGCTCGAAGGCGCTGCTCAACGCGTCGACCCGCCGGTTGTACGGGCGGCGACCCGAGGTGACCGCACGCCACTGCCCGGTGCCGGCGACCCGCTCGATCTCCACCACCGACATGCCGTGCGCGGCCATCGACACCTTCACCTGCTCGACGGTGAGCGCGTCGAGGCTGGTGAAGCCGGGGAACATCAGGTCCTCGTTGGTGTACTCGTGGTTGACCACGAGCAGTGCCCGCCGCCCGCCCTTGTCCAGCGGCAGCACACCGACGAAGTCGTTGTTGTAGCCGAACTGCCGGGCCTGTGCGGCGGCGGTCTGCCGGCGCAGGTCGAAGGCGGGTGCGCCGGGCAGCACCGGGTCGCCCCAGCGGATGACGACCGCGTGGTCGTAGCCGTTCGGCACCACGAAGGTGTCCAGCGTGTTCGGCGGGATCGACGAGAAGGTCAGCGCCCCGCTGCCGACGCCCCGGCCACCGGCGGCGAAGGTGGTGGTCTCGGGCACCACCGGGGAGCCCGGTGCCGCCGCGGCGGCACCGCCGCCGGCCAGCGCACCGGCGCCACCGCCGAAGCCGAGTACCAGCGCGCCGACCGCCCCGGCGCGGACCAGGCCACGGCGGGTGACCTCGGCGTCGACCAGGTCGCCGAAGTAGGCGTTGTCGGAGGTGTTGGGCACCGGGTGGTCGCAGGCGTTGCCGCAGCGGTAGAGACAGGTCATGGCGTCGCGGCTGCCGTGGCGGGGAGTGCCCAGCAGCGGGAGCAGCCGGGGACGGTCGCTCATGGGAGGAGCCTCCTGAGGGTCACGCGCGCCGGTGCAGCTCACCGACGGGTACCCGCCGGACGCTAGGAGGGCGTGGTGAGCGGTAACCGGCGTCGATGTGAACCAGCGATGAACTCCCCCGTCGGGAATCCCAGGTCGCGCAGGCGGTGAACCGATCGGCGTGACCGCACGTATCCCTGGTCGTAACGCCGCGCCCGCTCGGTCGAGAGCGAGGAGAGGACCATCAGCGACCACGACGCCCACCTGCTGCGCGCCCTGCACGACGAGCATGCCGAGGCGCTGTACGCGCACGCGTTGCGGCTGGTCAACGGCGACCGGCAGCGCGCCGAGGACCTGGTGCAGGAGACGCTGCTGCGGGCCTGGCGGCACCCGGAGTCACTCGACCCCCGGCGCGGTTCGGTCCGCGCCTGGCTGTTCACCACCGCACGCAACCTCGCCATCGACGCCTGGCGGCGACGGTCGACCCGGGTCGGCGAGGTCTACACCGACGAGCTGCCCGAGCCCAGCGAGGTCGTCGACGAGACGGAACGCGCCGTGGAGGCGTGGACCGTGGCGGAGGCGCTCAACCGGCTCAGCCCGTCCCACCGTGACGTTCTCGTCGAGTGCTTCTACCAGGGCCGTTCGGTGTCCGAGGCAGCCTCCCGGCTCGGGGTGCCGCCGGGCACCGTGAAGTCCCGTACCCACTACGCGCTGCGCTCACTACGGTTGGTGCTGGCGGAGATGGGGGTGACCGGATGAGCCGCTGCGACTACGCCTTCGACGACGGCGCGTACGTGCTGGGTGCCCTCTCGCCCGCCGACCGGGCCGCGTACGAACGGCACCTCGTCGGCTGCCCCGACTGCCAACAGTCGGTCTCCGAGATCGCCGTGCTCCCCGGCCTGCTCGGTCGGCTGGACCCGTCGAGCCTGGAGCAGTTCCTCCCACCGCCGGAGAACCCCCGGGTGCCCGAGCTGCTCAACGCCGCGCGGGACCGCCGGCGTCGGGAGCGGCAGGCCAACCGGCTGCGGTACGCGGTCACCGGCCTCGCGGCGGCGGCGTTCGCCCTGCTGGTCGGTTTCGGCGTGGCGACGATGCTGCCGAGCGAGCAGCCGGGCCGGCCACCTTTGGCACAGGTGCGTCTGGTCGCGATGGAGCCGGTGACCGGGTCGGTGCCGGTGCACGCCGAGATCGGCCTGCGGCACACCGACTGGGGCACCGAGGTGACCATGCACTGCGGGTACGACGAGCACACCGGTTACGGCAAGGCGCACGCCTTCCGGCTGGTGGCGTACGGTCCGGACGGCGCGCAGGAGCAGATCGGCTCGTGGCGTGCCGCGCCCGGTGACGACCTGCGGATCACCGGTGCGACCCGGTTCACCAACGCCGAACTGGTCCGGCTGGAACTCATCCGCGCCGACGGCACCCCCGTGCTCGCCTACGACGTCCGCTGAGGCGGTGGCGTCGGTCAGGCGCGGTGTCGGGCAGCGTGGGCAGACCGGTCAGCGTGGGGCGGGCACCGCCGCCGCCGCGCCGACCTCGCTGTCCGGGCGCGCGCGCCGGTTGCGCCGGGCGTTGCGGAGCGCGTCGGCGGTGAAGACGATCAGCGCGAGCCAGACCAGCCCGAAGCCGACCAGGCGGGCCGGCGGCATCGGCTCGTGGAAGATCAGCACACCGCAGGCCAGTTGGATGATCGGCGCCACGTACTGGAGCATGCCCAGGGCGGTCAGCGGCAGCCGGTTCGCAGCGCCCGCGAACAGCAGCAGCGGGATGGCGGTCAACGCGCCGGCCAGCACCAGCAGCAACGCGTGCCCGACCGACACCTGGCCGAAGGTGGCGTCGCCGGTGGTCGCGAGCCAGCCGAGGAACACCAGCGCCGGCACGGCCAGCACGGCGGACTCGACGAAGAGGCCCTCCGCCGGGGGCAGCCCCAGCCGCTTCTTCACCAGGCTGTACCCGCCGAACGTGAAGGCCAGCGTCAACGCGAGGTACGGCAGCCGGCCGTAGTCGACGGTGAGGACGGCCACCGCCAGCGCACCGACCCCGAGCGCCGCCCACTGTGCCGGTCGCAGCCGCTCCCGCAGCACCAGGACGCCGAGCAGCACCACCACCAGCGGGTTGATGAAGTACCCGAGGGCGGTCTCCACCACCCGGTCGGAGTTCACGCCGTAGATGTAGGTGAACCAGTTCACCGCGATCAGGGCGGCGGCGGCACCGACCCCGGCCAGGGCGCGCGGCCGGCGTAGCAGGGCACGCAGGAACCCGATGTTGCGCATCACGGCGAGCAGCAGGGCGACGAACACCACCGACCAGATAACCCGGTGGGCCAGGATCTCCAGCGGGCCGGTCGGGCGCAGCAGCTTGAAGTACAGCGGGAAGAACCCCCACAGCAGGTACGCGGCCAGGCCGTAGAGGTATCCGAGGCGGAGCGGTGTCACGTGTTCACCGTAAGGGGCGGATCGCCCTGTGAATCCTTGCTGGTGAGCGGCGTCACGCTCGGCTCCCGGCGATCGAACTCCATCCAGCGGTCCGCGCGTACGAGGGTGAAGCCGAGTTTCGCGTACACCCCGTGCGCGTCGTTGGTGGCGAGCAGGATCCGGCGTACGCCGATCTCGCCGAGGTGGTCGCGGACGGCGCCGGCCAGCCAGGTGCCCAACCCGTGCCCGCGTTCGGCCCGGTCCACGTAGACGTCGCAGAGATAGCCGAAGGTGGCCCGATCCGTGATCACCCGGGCCACGGCGACCTGTCGGCCGTCCGTCGGGCGGTAGACGCCGAACCCGAGCGAGCCGGCGAACGCCGCACCCACCGTCGCGCGGTCCCGCCCGAGCGCCCAGTACGCGTCGGTGGAGAGCCAGGTGTGCACCAGATCCAGGTCGAGCAGATCGGGCGAGGTGCTGATCGTGTAACCGTCGTGACGGGTCCGGGTGAACATCCTCGGGATCCTAGGACCCGACCATTCACCCTTCGTGATCCGGGCGGTCACCGTCGGTGTCGACGGTGACCGCCCGGCGGACGGTCGGTCGAGCAGCCGACGAGGTCGAGCCGCCCGGTTCGGGAGTCAGTCGCGGTCGAGGATGGCGCCGAGGATCCAGGTGACGATGCCGACGAAGAGCGCACCCAGCACCGCGGCGGGCCAGAAGCCGTCCACGTCGAAGGGCAACCCCACCTGGTCGGCGATCCAGCCGGTGAGCAGGAACAGCAGACCGTTGACCACCAGTGCGATCAGGCCGAGGGTGAGCAGGTAGAAGCCACACCCGACGGTCTTGATGATCGGCTGGAGCACCCCGTTCACCACGCCGAAGATCACCGCGACGAGGACCAGCGTCAACACCGTCTCACCGAACGACTCGGTGTTCAGGGAGATGCCGGGGATGATCACAGTGGCCAGCCAGAAGGCCACCGCCGTGGCGCCGACCCGGATCAGTAGACCTTTCAGAAAACCCATGGCGGGCATGGTGTCACGGCCCGCGTACCGGCGAAACCCGCGAGATCAACTCGGCCGGTGCCGGAGAGGTGCCCCGATGAGCTGCGCCTCGATCGGTGTGACGGCCAGCAGCGCCCAGCGCAGGGCGCGCCGGTTGACCACCGCCACCATGTCGGGCCGACTGCGTGCCAGCCACTGCGCGGCGTCGCCGAGGCCCAGCGCGGTGCCCGCGACCGCCGATCCGGCCCGGCTCAGCGGCGACAGCACCGCCAGGTCGGCGCGGGCCAGCGCGTCCGCGTCGGCCGGGGTCAGTTCGTCGCGTACCAACAGCGTGGTCTGCCAGGGGGCACCCGGGCGCGGGCCCGGAGGCGGTGGCGGTGCGTCCCGCACCACGAGCACCGGGGACAGCGGGGTCGCGGGCGGAAGCTCCGCCAGACGGTCCGGTGGCACCAGCGGGATCGTCCGACCGGGTACGCCGACACCACGCACGAAGGGTTCCCAGACGTGTGGCCGGGTGGTCTGGACCACCACCCGGGCACCGAGCGCCATCGCCCGCACGGCGACCAGCTGGGCGGTGGGCACCCCGCCGACGAGCATCACCCGGGTGCTCTCCGGCCGGAACAGCCGGACGGCGACGGGGCCGCCGTACCGGTTGGTGCCGAGCATCAACCCGGCCGAGCCGTACGGCAGCGTCGACTCCGGGTCGTCCGTGCCGGACGGTGTCGACGGGGCTCGGCGACGCGTGACCGGTTGACCTGGCAGCGCCAGCGGGAGCGTGCCGGCGAAGCCGTCGAGATGGGCGCCGTCGTTGCGGACGAGCACCCCACCGACGGCCGTCACGACCTGCTCCAGGGCTCGACCGGCGGCGGACAGCTCGGCCGGCGTCGCCGCGCTCAGACGGACGGTCAGGTCGGTCCGGCCCGGTGCCTCGGTGTCGGCGTTCAGCGACACCGTGGTGGCGGTCACCGGCAGCGCGCACAGTCGGGGCACCAGCCGACCCACCGGCTCCGTCGGCGAGTGCCGCAGCACGAAGGTGCTCTGGAGCAGTCCGCCGCAGCGGACGCCCTGCCAGGTCTCCCGGGGCACGCGGCCGTCGTGGTGCGCGAGCTCGGCGAGCATGCGCAGGGTCGCCGGTGCGCCGAGCGGACGCACGGGCAGGGGCCTGAGCCGCCGCACCACCCGGCGTACGGTGCCGGCGAGCGCCCGCCGCAGCGCCTCCTCGGGCCAGCCCGCCACCCGCACCGCGCGCACGGCCAGCACCGCGCGCTCCCCGCCGGCCAGCCGCCCGTCGGTGAGCTGTCGGTACGAGGTGGCCACCGGTCCGCCGCCGGCTGCGAACGCCGGTGCCGCCGTGACGGTGAGCAGGAGTTGCACGCGTACCGGTGGCATGTCGGCGGTGCGGGCCGGCAGCAGCGCGGTGGGCGGCGGCAGCGAGCGGACGCCCGCACCGAGCAGGTCGGCGGCGTCGCCGATGTCGAGCAGGGCCACCAGGCCACCCGGGTCGTCGATGGCGGCGGCCGGGGATCCGGCCAACTCGACGGGTCGGACGACGGCGTCCGGGTCGACCAGGTCGAGCAGGGTCGCCGGATGGTGCACCCGTCGACGGCGGGCCAGATAGCCCGTCCCGAGCCGTAGCCACTCGTGCAGCCACCGTCGGCGTACTCGACCCCAGGCACCGACCAGCAGCGCGCCGGCGAGCAGGACGGCGGCGCTCGTCGGCAGCGTGCCCAGGCCCGGTGCGGCGACGAGCAGCGCCGCCGCCACCTGCGTGGTGACGACCTGACCGACCACCGGCCGGTACGCACGCAGGCTCCATTGTGGTCTGTTGCGGCCGTCGCCGGTGTCGGCTGGGACGTCGACGGTACGGCGGGCGAGGGCGCCGGTGGTCGGCACTGCGGCCCGCCGGTCGATCACACCCCGCGACGTCATCGACGCCCATCGTAGTAGCCCGCCCGGCTGCCGCGTTGTCCACAGGGGAGCGCGGTGGGGTAGCAGAAATGCGATGGTGTCGCTACTGTCAGCGACGAGTTCTCGTTGGCCCGTCCCGCGTCGCGCCCGCCCTCCGGCGGCGCGGGTGGTGTGTCCATGGGCCAGCCACGATCGAGAGACGAGGTGACGTCGGGGTGTCCTCCCAGACCCAGGCAGAGGCTGCGGTGATGCAACAGACCGCGGCGAAGTTCGAGCAGACGGACCAGTCCTTGCAGTCGATGCTCAGTGGACTGCTGGCCCAGCTGGCGATTCTCCAGCAGGCCTGGCGCGGGGCGGGCGGCCGGTCGTTCGAGCAGGTCAAACAGCAGTGGGCGCAGGATCAGGCGAACCTGCAGCGGGCCCTTCGGGAGACCGCGGGCGCGATCCGCACCGCCGGCGTGAAGTACGACGCGTCGGACGCCGAGGCGGCCGGCCGGGTGTCCGCCACCAACCGCGGCGGCATCCAACTGCCGCTCTAGACCACGACCCAGGGGGAAGACTTCGGATGGAGAACGGTGTGCTGGTCGTCAACTTCGCCGCGCTGCAACAGGCCAGCGCGGACATCCAGCGGGCCTTGAACACGCTCGAATCGCAGCTCGGTCAGCTCGAGCAGGATGCCGCTCCGCTGGTCGCGAGCTGGTCCGGCGAGGCGCAGCAGGCGTACGAGCAGCGTCAGGCCCGGTGGCGCAACGCCTCGCAGGACCTCCAGACGATGTTGCGGGACATCAAGGTGGCGGTGGACGAGTCCGCGACCGACTATCTCGACACCGAGAAGCGCAACGCCGGCCTGTTCCAGTGACGAAGGGCTGACGCCGGCCGCCTCGCACGCGGCGGTCGGCGTCAGCCATCGGCAGCCGCCGGTCGGGGCTGTCGGCTCAGCGTGGGTCGGCGGGGCGCCACCGTCGCCGGACACCCTGCGGCACGAGGACGGCGGCCACCACGATGACGGTCACCGCCAGCAGCCCGGCGGCGGTGAGCAGAGCGGCCCGTTCCCGCGCGGCGGCCCGCCGGGCCTGCTGTGCCACCAGCGCCGGGTCCGTCCGCTCCGCGTCGAGCCCGACCGCCGGTCGTGCGCGTGGCGTCGTGCCGGCCGCCTCGGTGACCGCCCGGTACGGATTGAGCACGCCCGCACCGTAGCCCTCGCCCGGAGCCGGATCGGCGGTCGCGAGGATCCGCCGGGCCACCTCCGCAGCGCTCAGGTCCGGGCGGTACTGGCGGACCAGAGCGGCCGTAGCGGCCACGAAGGGCGCGGCGTAACTGGTGCCCTCGGCCCGCTGGTGGCCGCGTCCGGGCGCGGCGATCAGCACGTCGGTGCCGGGTGCGACCAGGTCGACATAGGGGCCGGTCTGGGAGAACCCGGCCCGTGTCCCGTCGGCACCGATCGCGCCGACCCCGATCGCCGGCTCGTACGCGGCGGGGTAGGGGCGAGGGTCGCCCTCGCCGTGCAGGTTGCCGGCGGCGGCCACCACGACCACGTCCCGGGCCGCCGCGTAGGCGATCGCGGCACGGACCGACGGCCGGTCGGCGTAGAGCACCACGGACAGGTTGATCACGTCGGCGCCGTTGTCGACCGCCCAGCGGATCGCCGTGGCGAACTCCTCCGGCGCGACCGCACGCCCCGCTCCCCGGCCGTCCACGACCTGCTGTTCGCTGACCCGGACCGGCAGGATCCGAGCGTTCGGCGCCAGACCGTGGAAGGCGACGCCGTCGTGTGGGGCGGCAGCGATGATGCTGGCCACGCCGGTGCCGTGGCCGACACAGTCCCGGGTGCCGTCACCACCGGGGTCGAGCAGGTCGAGGCCGTCGAGCACCCGACCGGCGAGCTGCGGATGGCGGCGATCCACGCCCGAGTCGATTACCGCGACGGTCACCCCGGACCCGTCGGCCAGCGGCGACAGCCGCGTCGGGGCGTACCGCTGCTGCGGCCAGGGCTCGGTGACCACCGGCCGGGCCGGTGCCGGTGGCGAGGCACACTCCGGCGCGGCGGCAACCGCCGGGAAGCCGGCCGGCGCGGGCCGTGCGGTCGCGGCGGATGCCGGTGTCGCGGGCCCGGCCAGCAGGGCGGCGGCCACCCCCGCGAGGAGCGGACGCGGGACGTTTCGGGACATCGACCGCCTCCGTATCGTGTCGACACCGGAACGGGATGTTAGCGCCCCTCGGCGAAGCGGGCGGACCGGCGACGGCCTGGCATTGTGATCTTGTGGACACCTTGTAGGTTGTAAGCGATACCTATGGCTGTGCCCGGGAGGAGGGGTGGCCGTGACCGACTGGGCGCCGGCCACCGAGGCCGAGGCGGCGATGCGGGACGCGCTGCGCGGCAACGACCAGCAGTTGTACTTCCGCACCCTGTCCCGGGTCGAGCTGCTGTTGCCGATCTCCGTCCAGCCCGTGCCAGGTCAGGTGCCGGCGGGTTGGGGCACCTGGACGACCGGCGGCCGCACGCACGTGTTGGCGTTCACCTCCGCCGAGGCGATGCGGTCCTGTCTCGGTGACCACGCCGGACCCAGCCGACGCTCCGGGTACGCCGAACTGGCCGCCGCTTGGCCCAACCACGAGTGGTGGCTGGCCGTCAATCCCGGCCTGCCGATCGAGGGCTACCTGCCGGCCTGGTACGTCTCCCAGTTGTCCCGGGGCGACGTCCGGCTGCCTGGGCGCACCGTCGGCGCACGAGCCCGGTTGGAACGGGTGGAGGCCCTGAACCGCGCGCGCGACGCCCGTACGCCGAGCACCCCGCCCGCCCCGGTCGGCACTCCACGGCCATCCGGCGCCGGTCCGGGGCGTCCGGCCGCGCCCTCGCCGCAACCGGTGGCCCCGGCGGCCTTCCAGTTGCCTGAGTCACCGGTGGCGGCCCCCGGCACGGTGGCCGGTCCGCATCACCAGCAGCCCGGCGGAGCGTCGCCGGGTCGGCCCGATTCCGGTTGGGGTGGTGCCCCTGCCCCGGACCGCGCCGCCGGTCAGGAGAGCCTGGGAAGCCGGCTCAGCGCCGTCGGCGGTGGCCGGGTGGAAGGGCAGGTCGGTCCGCCGCCGAGTCGGCCGATGCCGGCACCCGACGAGGAGCCGACAGCCGCCGGTCCCGGCTGGCCGAGTACGCCGGACCGCGCCGGCCCGCCGACCAACGGCCGGCCCGCCGACCCGGGTCAGGCACCTCGGAAGTCCTTCTTCGAGCCGGCGAACTCCCGCACCGGCCAGCGCGCCGACCGGCTGACCGACCGGGCGACCCCGCCGTCCCGACTGGCGGCCCGTGGTGCACAGCCGTTCCCCCGGCGCGGAGCGGCCGGCGATCCGTCCGCCGAGGGGAAGACCCGCGCCTTCGACTTCACCGGTGCCGAGTCGGGCGCCCGTCCGGAGCCCGGTGGCGAGCCGACCCAGCGACTGCCGTCACCGGGTGGTGCGGTGCAGGAGCCGACCCGGCCACTGCGGGTGTCCCCGCCGAACGGCTGGACGGCACCGGGTGGTCTCGCCGATGGCGGCGACCCCACCGAGGCGCTGCCGCCTCGCGGGCCGGCGGAGCCCACGGAGGAGTTGTCGGCCGCAGAACCGGTCTCCAGCCCGCCCGCGCCCCGCCGTGGCTTCACCCCGATCGTCATCGAGGGCACCATCATTGAGGCCCGCGACCTCAGCTCGGTCGACGACGCCCCGCCCCGCCCGCACGAGCCCGCCCCCTTCCCGAGCACCGAACCGACGGTGCGCGTCCCCCCGGTCGAGGCCGAGCCGACGGTGCGCGTCCCGGTCGGCGAGGCGGAGCCCACGATGAGGGTCCCGGTGTCGGAGGCGGAGCCGACCGTACGGGTCCCGGTGCCGGAAGCCGAGCCGACCGCGCAGGTTCCGTTGGTGGAGGCCGAGCCGACCACGTGGGTGCCCACGGTCGGGGCCGAGCCGACCGCGCCGGTCCCGACGGTGGAGCCCGAGACGACGGCCTGGGTGCCCACGGTCGAGGCCGAACCGACCGTCCAGGTGCCGTCCGACGAGCCCACCGCCCGGGTTCCGTCCACCGAGCCCGAGACGACGGCGTGGGTGCCGACGGTGGAGCCCGAGACGACGGCGTGGGTGCCGACGGTGGAGGCCGAGCCGACGGTCGAAGTACCGTCTGCCGAGGCGCAGCCGACCGCGCCGGTTCCCTTGGTGGAGGCCGAGCCGACCGCCTGGGTGCCCACGGTGGCGGATCCGACCGGGTGGATCCCGACGATCGGATCCGAGCCGACCGCCGAGGTGCCGACCGCCGGGGCCGAGCCGACCGCTGAGGTGCCGTCCGTCGGATCCGAGCCGACCGCCGAGGTCCTGTCGCCGGGTTCCGAGCCGACTGCCGAGGTCACGTCGACCGGGTCCGAGGCGACGGCCGAGGTGCCGCCGGTCGAGGCCGAGCCGACTGCTGACGTCCCGCTGGTCGGGGCCGAGCAGCAGACCGTCCTGCTTCGGGGAACGACGCCGGAGTCGGCGATCGAGACCGAGGTGATCACTGCGCCGGTGTCGCCCACCGCCGGGCCGCCGGGGACAGACGGGTCGGGTGACGGGTCCGAGCCGACGGTGCAGAGTCCGGCGGCGACCACCTCGGCCGCCGTACCGGAATCGGCATCCGCCGCCGCACCGACTGCCGCCCCGCGGCCGAGCGTCGGTGCCGACTTCACGCCGGCCAACGACGTCGAGGTGAACCTGCTGGAGGCGGCGGAGGCCGGCAGCACCGACACGTTCCTGTCCACGCTGCTGCTGGCCCGGGTCCTCATGCCGGTGGCGGCCGACTGCGTCGCGGGCACCCGGCCGGGGGACCCGGGCTTCGTCTGGCCCACTGTACAACTGGACGGCCAGACCTTCGTGGTGGCGTACACCTCGCCGCAGCGGCTGGCCGACCACACCGACCCGGCCGCCGCCGAGACGCTCCAGGTCCGCTTCGTCCAGCTCATCCGCTGCTGGCCGGACACGTCGTGGTCGTTCGCGGTCAATCCCGGTACGCCGGTGGGGGCCAAGCTGCCCGGTGAGCAGATCGTCGGGCTGGCCAACTGGGCCGCCGAACTGGGGCTCGGTGACGACCCGGAGCGGGAGACCGAGTCGACGGCCGAGCCGGCCGTGTCGTCCAGCAGCCCGCAGGAGGCCGCGCCGGTCGTCGACCCGGTGCGGCCGATCGTGATGCAGAAGGCGATCGCACCCAGCCAGCTCGGCTACTACCTGGAGCGTGGCTACGACCGGGTCTCCGGCTTCGTGCACCGGGCCGGTGAGCTGGCCCATCTCGACACCCCGGCGAAGCTGTACGGTGCGCTCGGCCTCAACCATCCCGAGTCGCCCTTCGCGGCCGACGCCGAACAGATCTACGTGCTGAGGTGGCCGGCGTACCGGCCCAGTCTCTACCGGATCCCGTACGGCGGGCAGAACGAGGCCGCCATGCGGGCGATGGAGGGCTGGGTGATCGAGCGTTCCCCGTTCCGGGGCAACGGCTTCGCCCCCGGCGAGAGTTCCGACGTGGTGGCCGAGTTCAAGGTGGACAGTGTCCGGCTGCCGCACGGTGCCCAACTGCTGCGGATCGGCGCGGACGGCACCGAACGCCTGGTCGCCGTGCTCGACACCGACACGCTCGCCTGGCGTCAGGTCGGTGAGCGGTGATGCGCGATGGCTACGTGGCCCGCTGGCGTGGCCGGGAGTACCAGGCCAGCCCGGACGGCGGCGAGATCCGGCTCTACCGGCCGGAGGCCGCCGACGGTTTCGAGGAGGTCCGCTCCGGCCGCTACGTCCGGGTCGTCCCGACCGCCGAGGTCGAGGAGTTGGCGTACGTCCGGACGACCTGCACCTGGCAGGGACAGCCGTTCATCGTGCTCGCCGTGCACGACGGGTGGCTGCGGGTCGAGTACACCGGCGGTCGGTGGCCGGTCGCCCAGGCCATGCGGCTGGAAGCCTTCGACTTCGGTGTCTACCAGGGCTGGGCGCCGGTCGGTGAGGTCACCGACGTCCGCGAACAGCGGATCTGAGCACCGGTCAGGACTTCGTCCAGCGCAGCACCTCGCCCAGCACCAGCTCCGGTGTCTCCAGGTGCGGGAAGTGCCCGACGTCGTCCAGCAGCCGCCACTCGTACGCCGCGCTGACGTAACGCCCCGACCCCTGCGCGGTGCGCGGCAACGAGGCCACGTCCAGCGCGCCGTGCAGTTGCAGGGTGGGCGTGACCAGGGGGCGCTGCATCAGCTTGACGAACCGGTACCCGTGCAGTCGCAGCACGGACCGGAACGCCCACCGGTAACCCTCCAGGGCGCAGAACGCGGCCTGCGGGATCCGCATGGCCTCCCGGTAGCGCTGGGCGTAGCCGGCGAACTCCGGGCCGCCCACCCAGCGGGGCCCGCCCCAGCGGCGCAGGATCACCTCCACGGCCCGAGCGTCGTCCCGGGTGAGGACGTGCTCGTAGCGGGGAAGCTGGAACCTCAGCGCAGGCGTGGAGGCGGCGAACTGGCCACGCGGATCGGCGAAGATCGCGGCGCGCAGCCGTAGCGGGTGCGGTGCGCCGAGCACCACCAGCCGGCGGACCAGGTTGGGGTGGAACGAGGCCACCGTCCAGGCGATCATCCCGCCGGCACCGGCGCCGACCACGGTCGCCGAGCGTTCGCCGAGCGCGCGGATCAGACCGGCCACGTCGGCCGCGAGGGTGTAGCCGTCGTACCCCCGGGGTGGTTTGTCGCTGGCGCCGTAGCCGCGCAGGTCGACGGCGACGGCGCGGAAACCGGCGTCGGCGACCGCCGGCAGCATCTGCTGCCAGGCCCACCAGTGCTCGGGAAAGCCGTGCAGGAAGAGCACCATCGGACCGGTGCCCGCCTCCACGACGTGGAACCGGCTGCCGTTGGCGCCGACGAACCGGTGCGTCCACGGTCCTTCGGTGAGGACGCAGGATTCGTCGATGGCGTCGCCACGCTGCTCGGTCATGACCGACAGCCTATGACCCCGCCGCCGCCGGCCCGGGCGGGCCGACCGGACCACCGGCCCGGCAGGGGCGACGCCCCGGGCAGATGGCCTGCCCGGGGCGTCGTCATGTCAGGTCGATGGCTCAGGAGAACCGGACCTTGGTGTAGATGCCGTCCTGCTCCAGCACCTTGATCTTGGTGCCGGTGGCCGGGAGCTTGACGCCGTGGTTGGGCAGCTCCGGGAACCAGTACTGCTTGGTGTCGTCGAACAGCGGCTGCGCGGCCTGACCCCGGATGTACTGGGGCTGGCTGTTGAGGTGCAGCGTGAACGAGTCGGCCTTCTTGAGGCTGAACGGCGCGTCGTAGACCTGGATCCGGGCCCGCCAGGGCTGACCCGTCAGGTTGTAGATCGGCCGTGGGCGGGAGTCGATGATCAGGTTCCGGCCCTCGCCCGGGTGCGCGAACGTGTCGTTGTCCGACCACCGGGTGTTCCAGTACGAGATCAGCAGACCCTCCTGGTACGCGTAGTGGTCCACGAAGTCCGGCTTGGTGTTGGCGTACCCGAAGAAGTACGGGCCGGTCTTGAGGTACTTGTCGTACGAGATGTACTGCCGCGTACCGGCGATGTAGTAGTTCGGGAAGCTGCGGGTGTACGTCTCCTCGACGACCTCGAACCCGCCGGCCAGCGTCCAGCCGGTGGCACCGTCCTCGGCACCGTCGACGAAGACCGTCTGCCCGTCGGCGGTCAGCGTGATCGCGTCACCGAAGAACCCGCCCTCGGCGACCGCGCCGTCCGTCTGGTAGCGCAGGCGGAACCCGACGCTGTTGCCGGCCACCGAGTCCAGCGGGACCTGGACGTCCACCCACTCGTCGTCGGTGCTGCCGTCCAGCGCGTACCGGCCGGGGGAGATCTCCTTGAACGGCCGGCCGTCGGCGGTGCCGGGCTGCGGCGTCCAGGTCTGCCCGCCGTCGGTCGAGGTCTCGAAGAACAGGTAGTCGAAGTCCGCCTCGATGCTGTAGCGGCCCTTCAGCGAGACGCTTGCCGACGACGCTCCGCTCAGGTCGAACGTCCTGGTCAGGGTGCTGTTCAGGTCGTCGGCGTTGCCGGAGAAGAACTGCTTGTCGCCCTCGAACGGCGCACCGTTCTCGAACGTGTACTCCCGTTCGGGCAGCACCACCACGGCGGCCTGGGCCTCCTTGGTGTTGTATTCCTGCGGGCCGAGCACCAGCGTGCGCTTCTGCCCGGCCACGATCACCTCGTAGTCGAGCCAGCCGAGCTGGAGCTTGTTCCACGCACCGAGGTCACCGCCGCGCTCGCCGATACCGCCGTCGTTCTTGGCGCCGAGGCGGCTCTGGGCCATCAGGGTCCAGTGCTCGTTGTTGTTGTCGCCGCCGCTGATGACGTTGTAGTCGTCCGGCAGGCCGAGGTCGTGGGCGTACTCGTGGTAGAAGACGCTGCGACCGCCGTTCTCCGGCTGGATCGTGTAGTCACCGATCCAGATTCCGGTGTCGCCGATCTGGGTGCCGCCGGCCGGGAAGTTCGGCGGGCCGGTGCGTCCCTGGTCGGAGGCGTACGCGTACCAGCGGTGGCTCCAGATCGCGTCCTCGCCGTAGATCGGGTCGCCGTCGGCCATGTCGCCACCGGCGTGCACGATCTGGAAGTGGTCGATGTAGCCGTCCGGCTCGTTGAAGTCGCCGTCACCGTCGTGGTCGTACCGGTCCCACTGGTCCATCGCCCGCACGTCGGCGGCGATCTCCGCGTCGGTCCGTCCGGCCGCCTTCTGGTCGGCGACCCACTTGTTGGCGGCGTCGCGCACCAGCGCCCACACGTTGTTGCAGACGATCCCGTCGCACGGGTAGCCGCTTGAGCGCCCGTACCGGGCCTGGTTGTAGTTGACCTTCACCCAGTCGGTGACCACACCGTCGACGCTGTAGCGCCCGGAGGACTGGGCCTCGTAGTACTGCTTCACCGACTCGTCGCCGGGGCCGGTGCCGAAGTACAGCTTCCGGAAGTGGTCGGCGTCGTAGTCCGGCTGCCAGACGGTGGAGTTGTCCACCCGGCGGTCCGGCTCCGGGATCTCGTTGTGCATCGGTCCGTCGAACCGAACCGGGCCGGGGGTGTCGGGGTCGGTGTCCTGGTCGGGGTAGTCCGGGTGTCGCTCGTTGCCGAACTCGGCGAGGATCACGAAGATCCGGTCGGTCTTCTCCCGCGACAGTTCGACGTACTGCTTCTCGGTCGGGCCCTTGCCGCCCTTGGTGGTCTTGGCGTTGCGGCCGGCCTTGCCACCCTTGGTGGCCCGCTCGCCGACCTTGACCACCGTGCTGCCGTTGATCCGCTCCGCCTCGGCCCGACCCGAGAGAACCTCGCTCAGACCCTGCTCGCGCAGGGCGCGGCGCTTGTCCTCCAGCGGGTTCGGCAGGTCGTGTTCGGCGTGGGCGGGCTCCGCGATCGACTGGGCCGACGGCGCCGTGGCAGGCGCGGCGGCGGCGGAAGCGCCGACCGTCAACCCTGTCGCGGTCAGCGAGAGCCCGAGCAGACCCACTGCGACTTTCCGCACGTGGTACCTCCGGATTGAGGGAACCGGCCCGTCGGGGGTTGTGGACCGGTGAAATAGGCCCCTACGGATGGGGCCACTGGTGAACATAGGCACTCGTGGGGCTACAGGGGAAGGGGTATGCGTCGATTTTGTGGCACCGAGTTGTTGGCAGGCGTTTTCACTGTCACAGCCCTCGGTGGCGGCCACCCGGCGTCCGCGCAGGTCCGGACAGACATCGACGGGTGGCGGTCCGCGTCGGACCGCCACCCGTCGAGTGGTACGCCTATCCGTCAGTCCTCGTCGGACTTGCCCCCGCCCATGCCGGAGGCGATCAGGTCCATCACCGACGAGTCCTGCAACGTGGTGACGTCGCCCAGCGACCTGTTCTCCGCCACGTCCCGCAGCAGCCGGCGCATGATCTTGCCGGAGCGGGTCTTCGGCAGCTCCGGCACCAACATGATCTGGCGCGGCTTGGCGATCGGGCCGAGCGTCTTCGCCACGTGGTTGCGCAGGTCGGCGATGAGCTGCTCACCGGCCTCACCGGCGGTGTCGATGCTGCCGCGCGGGATCGCGAACGCCACGATCGCCTGACCGGTCGTCGGGTCGGTGGCGCCGACCACCGCCGCCTCCGCCACCGACGGGTGCGACACCAGCGCCGACTCCACCTCCGTGGTGGAGATGTTGTGCCCGGAGACCAGCATGACGTCGTCGACCCGGCCGAGCAGCCAGAGGTGCCCGTCGTCGTCCTTCTTCGCCCCGTCACCGGCGAAGTAGACCCACGGGTCGTCGGCGTTGCCGCTCACCCCCGCGCCGAACCGGGACCAGTACGTCTCGATGAACCGGTTGTCGTCGCCCCAGATCGTGCGCAGCATCGACGGCCACGGCTCCCGCAGCACCAGGTACCCGCCGCCGCCGATCGGCACCGACTGGCCCTGGTCGTCCACCACGTCGGCGCTGACACCCGGCAGCGGCGTCATCGCCGAACCCGGCTTCGCGGCGGTCACCCCGGGCAACGGCGAGATCATCATGGCGCCGGTCTCGGTCTGCCACCAGGTGTCCACGATCGGCAGTTCGCCCCGCCCGACGTGCTGCCTGTACCACATCCAGGCCTCGGGGTTGATCGGTTCGCCGACGCTGCCGAGCAGGCGGAGCGTGGAGAGGCTGTACTCCGCGGGGATCTCGTCGCCCCACTTCATCATCGTGCGGATCAACGTCGGTGCCGTGTAGAGGATCGTGACGCCGTACTTGTCGACGATCTCCCAGAAGCGGCCCTTGTGCGGGGTGTCCGGGGTGCCCTCGTACATGACCTGGCTGACGCCGTTGGAGAGCGGGCCGTACACGATGTAGGAGTGGCCGGTCACCCAGCCGATGTCCGCCGTGCACCAGTAGACGTCGCTCTCCGGCTTCAGGTCGAAGACCGCGTGCGAGGTGTACGAGGTCTGGGTCAGGTACCCGCCGGTGGTGTGCAGGATGCCCTTCGGGCGGGCCGTGGTGCCGCTGGTGTACAGGATGAACAGCGGGTGCTCGGCGTCGAACGGCTGCGCGGCGTGCTCGGTCGACGCCTGCTCCACCGTCTCGTGCCACCAGTGGTCCCGCTCCGACCAGCCGACCTGCTCGCCGGTCCGGCGCACCACCAGCACGTGCTCCACTGACGGGCAGTTCGCCACCGCGTCGTCCACGGTCGGCTTGAGCGCCGACGGCTTGCCCCGGCGGTAACCGCCGTCCGCGGTGATCACGACCTTGGCGGTGGCGTCCTGGATCCGGTTGGTCAGCGACTCGGCGGAGAAGCCGCCGAAGACCACGCTGTGCGTCGCCCCGATCCGGGCGCAGGCGAGCATCGCGACCGCCGCCTCCGGGATCATCGGCAGATAGATCGCCACCCGGTCACCGGCGACCACCCCGAGGTCGGTGAGGGCGTTCGCCGCCTGGCACGTCATCCGGTGCAGGTCGGCGTAGGTGATGGTCCGGGTGTCGCCCGGCTCGCCCTCCCAGTGGATCGCCACCTTGTCGCCCCGACCCGCCTCGACGTGCCGGTCCAGACAGTTGTACGCCACGTTGAGCTGCCCACCCACGAACCACTTCGCGAACGGCGGGTTCGACCAGTCCAACACCTGGTCCCACTGCTTCGCCCAGGTCAGCCGCCCGGCCTGGCGCTCCCAGAAGGCCAGCCGGTCGTTCTCGGCCTCGACGTATGCGTCCGCGGTGACGTTGGCGGCGGCGGCGAGTTCGGCCGGCGGCGGGAACTGGCGCGTCTCGTTCAGCAGATTGGCCAATGCCTCGCTCATGCGGTGACTCCTCGTCGCTCGGGGTGACCTGCCTCTCTTCCGGGCAGGTTAGCCGGGGCGGACGCGCCAGGCGACCGATCTCGTCCGCCCTCGTCGCCCAACGGCCCCTCCCACGCGCCGAGATGTAAGGAAGGGCACCTTATTAACGCCTCGTGCATAGGAAGGGTCCCTTCCTAACACCTGCGGCACCCCACCACCGCCGACTCGTGCTCGACGCGGACAGCCGGGTCGATAGCGTGACGGGGTGACCGCCGACCCGCTCGCGCCCCTGCTCGACCTCGCCGACGTCGCCGACGCCGTCGCGCGCGCCCGCGCCCGCTTCGATCAGGCACTCGGCCACCGCGCGCTGCGCCGACACGGCGGCCAGGTCGTGGCCGAGGTCGGCCTGCGGTCCGCGGTGGCCAGCGCCGGCCTGGAAGGCCGGTCCCACGACCGTGAGGCGGTACGCGCCGGCACCGTCACCGAACCGGTCCTCCAGGGTGCCCTGCGCGTCACCGGTGCGCTCCCCGGGCTGATCGACCTCTGGCCCCGAGCGCCCCGACAGGCCCTCGCGAAGCTGCACGTACTCGCCGCCCGCGACATCGTCGACCAGCCCGACCTGGGCCGCCCGGTCGACGACCCGGTGGTGGCCGCCCGCCTCGACGCCCTGGCCGGGCTGGTGGCCGGCGGCACCAGGGTCACCCCGCTGGTGCTCGCCGCCGTGGTGCACGGGGAACTGCTGAACCTGCGCCCCTTCGCCGGCCCCTCCGGCGTGGTGGCCCGGGGCGCGGCCCGCCTGGTGCTGCTGGCCAGCGGCGTCGACCCACGCGGCCTGCTGCCGGTCGACGTCGGGCACCGGGAACGCGAGCCGGAGTACGTCGGCGCGGCCGGAGCCTTCGCCACCGGGACACCCGACGGGCTCCGGTCGTGGCTACGCCACTACATGTCCGCCGTCGAGATGGGCGCCGACCAGCTCACCGCCATCGGCGACGAGGTGTTGGCCGCCGCTTGACGAGGGGCGGGGATCAGGCCGAGCTGCCCGCGCGGGTCCGGCGGTGCCGCCCGTACCAGGCGATGCCGATCGCCACCCCGACACCCACGCCGAGCGCGGCCGCCGCCACCGGGACGCCCGGCCGCTCCCGCAGCCGCCGACCCAGCGGGATCGGGTGCCGGAACTCCAGCACCGGCCAGGCGTTCTCCACCGCGAGCTTGCGCAGCTGCCGGTCCGGGTTGACCACGCTGGGATGCCCCACGCACTCCAACAACGGCCGATCGGTGTACGAGTCGGAGTACGCGAACGAGTCAGCCAGGTCGTACCCGCGCGCCTCGGCCAACTCGCTGACCGCCTCGACCTTGCTCGGACCAGCCGCATAGAACTCGACCTCGCCGCTGTACCGCCCGTCCACCACACCCATCCGGGTGGCGATCACGTCGGTGACCCCGAGCAGCGCGCCGATCGGGCGGACCATCTCCTCGCCGGAGGCGGAGACCAGCACCACGTCCCGCCCCGCCGCCTGGTGCTCCTCGATGAGGGCGGCGGCCTCGGCGTACACGTAGGGGTTGATCAGCTCGTGCAGTGTCTCGGCGACGAGCTGGCGGACCTGCTCCACCTGCCACCCCTTGCACAGCGTGGCGAGGTAGTCCCTGGTTCTGGCCATGGTCTGCTCGTCGGTGCCGCCCAGCCGGAACATCAGCTGCGCGTACGCCGACTTGACGACGTCACGCCGAGTGATCAGCCCGTCCCGGTAGAACGGCCGACCGAACGCCAGGGCGCTCGACTTGGCGATGACGGTCTTGTCCAGATCGAAGAAAGCGGCACTTCGGCCCACGGCGCGAAAGTCTAGCCCGATGGTCTATCGTCGGCGGATGCCCGGGGGCCAAGGACCGTGTGGACCTGCGGGTCGGCCTCCCCGCCGCCTGCACAGGGTGACTGCAGTCACACTCTGCGAAAAGGAATCTGCGGGGAGTGGAGGCTACACCACTCGACGTACACAGGTCCGCTCAGGCAGACTTGTTCGTAGCACGAGTATTCACATCTCGTACAACCGGCAGACTCTCGGCGGTTGCACCCCCCGTGACCGCTGAGCGGGTTCGGCTCGACCCCCCCGGAGCCGAACCTCCGACGACCCCCGTCTCCCCCCGACGGGGGTCGTCCCTTTCCCGTGGGAACGCTCCGCCCCAGGTCACAGGTCGTCTCCGATCTCGTCATCGGCCTCGTCCGGCGTGGTTTCTCCCGTCGGAGGCAGCAGAGAGGCAGCAGGGCCGTCGAAGGTGGCCAGGACCCGGGCGGCGTAGTCGTCCGGCGTGTGGGTGTAGCGGTTGAGCGTGGTCGACGCCTGCTCGTGGCCCATGACCCGCTGCACCAGGTTGATCGGCACGCCGTCGGTGACCAGCCAGGTGGCGTAGGCGTGCCGCAGATCGTGGAACCGCATCCCGCCAGCAGCTTTCGCCGCGACGTAGGCAACGGCTTCCCGCTCGGTGGTGAACTCGGCCGACCACTCGATGCCTTCCCGGTCGGGCCAGACGGCCCGGTATCGATGCGGGCCGGTGTCGACGACCTGGCCGAGTAGGCCGGCGCGGACCAGCGAGGGCAGCCAGACCCGACGGCGAAAGTTCGATCGGCGCAGCGGTCGGCCAACCCGGTCCCGGAAGACCAGCGTGCGCGGGTCCGGGTTGTCGGCGGCGGTGTGCAACTGACGTAGCGCGTCGACGAGGAAGCCGGGCAGCGGCACGGTCCGCACTCCGGCGCGACTCTTCGGGTACGGGCGTAGCACGATCCCGCCGTGCGTCTCCTCGGCGACCTGGACGACGCGCAGCGATGCCCGGTCGAGGTCGACTGACGACCAGGTGAGCCCGGCGCACTCGCCCCAGCGGAGCCCGGCCCCGGCGGCGGTGCAGACGATGGCCCGGTGACGGGGCGGGACGGCCGGCACCAGCTTGCCGAAGAAGTTCTCCCGGCTGATCGTGATCGGCTTGACGTCCCGCGTCCGGTCCCGGGGCAGCTTGACGCCCTCGGCAGGGTTGACCGCGATCAGCCGGGCCTGCACAGCGGTTCGCAGGATCATCGACAGCAGTTGGTAGCACTTGCCCACGGTGGCGGGAGCGAGGTCGCGGCCGAGCCCGGTTACCCACTCCTGCACCGACATGAAGTCGACCTTCCCGAGCGGCCAGTCACCCCACTTGGGCAGGACATGAGCCCGGAGCAGGGACACGGTCCGTTCCGTGGTGCGCGCTTCGACCGAGCGGGCGGCGAGCCACTGCTGAGCGAAGTCACCGACGCGGGTACGGCCGGCGTGCGGGTTGACGTAGGTGCCCCGATTGAGGCTGCCTTCCATCTCCACCAGGTAGGCACTGGCCTCCCGCTTCGTGCGGAAACTCTTCGACTTCTGCTGGCCGGCGGGGTCACGCCAGCAGGCGCGGAAGGTACCGGCCGGAGTCTTGCGGACGAAGCCCATCAACGCCCCCGACCGTGTTCGGTGCCGGTGGCGGCGGGTTGCTCGGTGACGCCGTCGAGCCAGGCATGGAACCGCGTACGGGGAATCAGCCAGCGGCCCCCGAGGCGGGTCGCCGGAATGGTGCCGGCGCGGACGAGGGCGTACGTGCTGCCGAGCGAGATGCCCAGCAGCTTGGCGACCTCCCGAACGGTGTAGGTGACCGGCGCGACGACGACTGTCCCGGTGCGAGGGACGAGCCGAATGATCGGGGCCGGTCGGGCGGTGGTGGTCATGAGGGGTGACCTCCTCAGGTCGGGTCAGGCGACAGCCGGCAGGGTGCCGGCCGGGGTGGTGCCGAGTTCGTGGGCGAGTTCCTCGCGGCCGGCGGCTTGTCGCTCTCTCGCCATAGCGGCGGCGGTGTTAGCGAGGAGCGCGTCACCGGTGGTGTGCCAGCCGGCTCCGGCAAAGGCGAGGGTGCCGACGATCAGGGTGGTGTCGTCGTCGACGAGTGGGCCGCCGACGGCAGGGTGCCCGTGTTCCTCGCGCTGCCGGTGGGCACGGCGGGTGTCGCGCAGGAGTTGGAAGGTGACGGAGTACCGCCGGGCCTTGGTGAGGAAGTGGCCGCCGAAGCCGAGCATGTGCGCCCACCGGCGCAGTCGGGCGTAGGGATTGGCGGTGGCCGGTTTCGTCGATTCGGTTTCAAGGACGGATTGACGTCGGGCGACGCAGACCGGGCAGGCGGCGTAGCGGGTGTGGGTGCCGCAGTCGGGGCACTCCCAGCGCGGGACGAAGCCGGGTCGGGGCCGGTGGTCGCGGGGCCGCTGGGACAGCGGTACGGGGATGCCGGTGGGTCGGCCGAGCCGCCAGCAGGCGTCGATGAGGCGGGCGGTGTGGTCGCCGTCGGGGTCGGCGTGGTCCCCGATGGTGTCGGCGGTGAGGCGGGTGGAGCGGTGCCCGGTTACCTCGGTGCTCTTGGTGGCGTACTTGGCAAGGTAACCGGCGACCATGCTGTCGGTGACCTCGCCGTGGCCGGTGAGCGTGATGGGCCGGATGTCGAGCTGCTCGCCCCAGGCGATCGGCCAGCCGGCGGGCTGGTCGGGGTGGTCGGGGGTGGTGAACGCGACTTGCGCGGCCGAGTGCCGGAGCGCGTCGACGAGGTCGTCAACGGTGAACGCGGCCGGCGGTGGGACGACGGCGGCCGGGTCGTCGGGGTCGACGCCGTCCAGGCGAACGAGGGCGTGGAAGTGCACCGCGCCGCGTGCCTGGAACTCTGCCGCTTTGCCGTGCGACAGCCGAACCGGTGGGACCGTCCGGATGTTGCCCGAGGCGGTGGTGACCTGGACGCGCGGGATGCCGCGACGACGGGCGAGCTTGGCCAGGTGCCGTTCCGCGGCTTGTTTGGTGCGGTGCCACAGCTCGCCGGAGAACAGGTTCCAGACGACCTGGTGGTCATGGTCGTAGCAGTCCAGGCACAGCGGCTGACCGAGCGCGGCGTCACCGGGCGCGTGTCGTGCCCAGCAGACGGCGGGGCGGCCGTGTGGGCAGTGGCCGGCGGTGGGGTCGTCGGCGCGGCGGGCGTGGCAGGGGTCGGGGCGGCAGTCGCAGCGCTTGCGGTCCCGGCAGGTGTGCTTGCGGACCGCGCGGACGTGGACCGGCCCGAAGGATGGAGCGGTGAAGGTGGGGAACACAGCCGGGTGCTGGGTGACGGTGTCGGGGACACCCTTGCCGCCGACGAGACCGGCGCGTAGGAGCTGGTACGCGTCGCGTTGGTAGGTGCGGGCGCAGGAGGGGCAGACGGTGGCCCGCCGGTTGCCGCAGGCGGTGTAGATGACCGCGTCGGGCATACCGTCGGTGTGCCGCTGCTCGACGACGCGCCCGGTGCCAGGCTCGACGGTGAGGAGCTGCCCGGCGAGCCGGATCGGTCGGGTACAGCCACCGGCGGCGCGGACATGTTCGATCCAGCCGAAGTAGTCCGGTCGGGTGGCACGGGCGAAGGCAGCCCCGGCGGCGGTGTAGTCGTAGACGATGGTGTCGGCGTTCGAGCCCACCCCCCGGGCCGAAGCGCGGGGAGTGAGGTCCAGCGTCGAGGCCATCAGACCGCGATCCCGTTCGGGGTGCGGGTGGTGATGGTGCGTTCGGTGACGATGACCCGGCAGGCGCCGCACTGGCGCTTGGCCGGCTCGTGCCGACGGCACGGGATCAGGACGGTCTGTCCGCCGCAGCGGACGGTGACCGGGGCCCGGCAGGGTCCGCCGGGGATGAGGTCGACGATGGTGCGTCGGATGTCGTACGGGTGCCCCTCCGGGTGGACGGGGCAGGTGTGGACGACCTGTTCGATGTCGACGAGGTAGATGGTCATCGGGCACCACCGCTCAGGGTGGTCAGGAGTTGCCCGGCGGTGGCCGGGGCGATGTCGAGCCGGTCGGCCAGCTCGGCGGCGGTGATGGGTGACCCGGTGTTCTGCTCGTGCTGTGCTGCGGCGAACCTGGCCATGGGCAGGAGGTGGGTCGGAACCTCGACCGGCTCCGGCTCGGTGGCCGGGATGGTGGGCTGGATGGCCGGACGGGGTTGCGGGTCGGTGGCGATGGCGGCCGGCGGTGCCGGTTCGGTGGTGACCTGCTCGGCCACCTCAGCCCGGATCGGTTCGGCCGGTTCGACAACCGGCGTGGTCGGGTTGTCGCCCTTGACGGGCGCGAGGACGAGTTTCACCAGAGCCATGAAGGCCAGTGCCGGTACTGCCGAGAGCAGCCAACCGGAGATGCCCGGCTTGGCGACCGCGAGTTGTGCGGCCAGGGAGAGGCCGGCGGCGGCGATGAGCAGGAACAACGGGTAGCCGATGGGAGCACCGACCCGGCGTCGACGCCGAATGGTCAGCAGGCAGGCGATGGGGACGAGTTCGGAGATGACGGCGTTGGCCCAGCCGAACCACTCGCCCGTTCCCGCCGGGGAGTTGTCGAGGGTCCAGTCCTTGACGTGGGTGAACGAGGCGGCACCGGCGAATCCGGCGACGGTGAGCAGGATGAGGACCAGGACGACACCTTCGATTCGGGTGCCGGTGGTGGGCTGACGGTTCATCGCACACCGCCCATGTAGGCCATGGCGATGCCGATGAGCAGGATGACGGCGAAGGTGATCAGGACACCCATCAGTGGCCTCCGTGGCAGTCGAGGCAGCAGCCGTAGCGGTGCGGGATGTAGTAGGGCCGGACCAGGCCGCAGACGGCGCAGGTACGGCGGGCGCGCAGCGCCTTGCCGATGGCCTCCCGCTGGGCGGGGGTGGCGGTGCGCTTGGGCTTGGCCAGGTCGAGGCGGTAGAGGTAGGCGACGCGCTTCCCGCGCCGCCAGAAGATCTGGGCGACGGGGTCATGCCCGCCGGGGCGCAGACCGGCAGCCCGAAGCTGCCGCAGGGTGGCGAGCCCACTGGGTGCCATCCGGTACGGGTAGGTGGGAAAGCCGAAGCGGGTGCCGGTCGGGTCGTAGAAGTTGGTCACGACCGGTCTCCCCAGCGTTGCTGGGCGGCTTGGCGGGAGATGCCGAGGCGTTGGCCGATTTCGGCCCAGGAGTAGCCGAAGGCGCGGAGTCCGACGACGGCGTCGGTGATGGCCTCGTCGATGACAGCGGAGAGGGCGACCAAATCGCGTAGGGCTTCGACGTCACCGGTGGCGACGCGGCGACCGTGGGCGCGGATGATGCGGCGTGCGAAGGCCGCGAATTCGTCGTTCTCGACGATGTCCCGGCGCTTCTGTCGCGGGACGTTCGGCGTCAAGGTGGGCTTGACGGTGGGCATCAGTTCTCGCCCCCGTCGGTGTGGAGGGAGTCCCAGTCGTCGGCGGCGGACTCAAGGGCCGTGATGACCTGCTCGGCAGTACGGCCGGGGTCGTCGTTCCAGGAATAGGGGGAGGTGTGTTCGTCGATGAGGAAACCGTCGTCGTCGACGGCGCAGATGGGCTCGTAGTCGTCGAGGTGGGTGGTGAAGACACCAACGGCGGTGCGGAACGCGACCTGGGTGCCGAAGTCGAGGCTGTAGAAGTGGTCGACGCGGTGGCCGGCGACGGCCATGCCGATCGCTCCGACAGCGCAGGCCGGCGGCGTAGGGCAGCCGGCGGGCGCGGTGATGGGGTAGTAGGTGCCCTGGTGCCAGCCGTGCCGGCGCAGGTAGAGGGCGGCCATTCGGAGCAGGTCAGCAGGTGTGACCGTTCCGGTGGTAGGTGGGTTCTGGGTAGCCTTCATGGCAGCCACGTCCTTTCAGGAGGGCTTGGTGGGAGGTCGGCGGAACCGGTCTGCTTTCCAGGGCTTGAGCCGGTTCCGTCGGCCGATTAGCTGGCGCGCAGCCGCAGGTAGCGGCGGAAGCGGGTCGGGTCGCCGGGCACCTGTACGGGTGCCGAGGCGAAGACGAGGAGCCCACGATCGGTGGCCAGCGCCATGAGCGTGGCGAGTTCCTCGGGCGTGCCGACCACGTGCCGGTCGACGTACTGGGTGGTCGGCTGCGGGGTACGACGGGTGCGGATGAGCTCTCGCAGGGTCATGCGGCGGTTCCCCAATCGAGTCGAGATCCGGTCGGTGCGGACGGGCGGATGGGACGACGGGTCCAGGCGGCGTAGTCGGCGATGCCGGCGATCTGGGCGTCGGTCAGGTAGGCGACCTTGATGCGGCGCGGGATGCCGCCTTCGGCGATGAGGTACGCCGCGCCCTGGTTCGTCGGGGCGATGTCGGTGGCGGAGTAGCCCTGCTCGGCCCAGCCGTGACCGAGGACGATGTTCGAGCTGTTGGGAGTGGTGCAGCGGAACGCGGCGCGGTAGCCGAACAGGTCCCGCAGGCTGGTGGGGATGATGTCGAACGACGGTCGCTGGGTGGCGGCGACGACGGGGATGCCGGCGGCTCGACCCCGGGCGACCAGGTCCCGCAGGAGGGCGACGAACTCTTCCTGTTCCTGCTTGCCGCCGATGGTGGCGGAGTAGAAGGCGATCTCGTCGACCAGGACGGTGATGACGGAGAGCCCGTCGAGCGCGGTGACCTTGCGACGCCCGTGGGCGCGCAGCCAGGCGTACCGGTTGTTCATCACTTGCTGTAGGCGTCGGAGGACGTCGAGCGCGGCGGTGATGTCAGGGCCTATGAAGGCGTCGGCGCAGTCTTCCCACTGGCCGAGTTCGACGAGCTTGCCGTCGAGCAGGACAAGACGGGAGTCAGCCGAGAGAGCAGCGTGGGCCGCGATGGTGTTGAGTAGGCCGGACTTACCTCCGCCGGGTTCACCACCGGCGAGGAGGTTGCGGTAGGCCAGAGTGATGTAGACGGGCTGGCCGAACTCGTCGATGCCGACGAAGATCGGGTCGAACATCGACAGGCCAGGCCCCACCGGAATACCGGCGGTCGGGGCGGATGCCGTAGCCATGAGTGCCCTCCTTTGGCGTTGATGGGCGCGGGAAGCCACACGAAGGAGCCCGTAGGGCTCCCCGCGTCCGGGATGGGTTGCGGGATCAGATCCAGTCGGAGACGTCGTCGGCGTCCGACGACGGCGCAGGGGCCGGCTTGCTGCCGTTGGCCGACGTGGCGGCCGACTTCTTGGGCTGGATGGGCAGGGTGACCGTGGGTGCCTGGACGTCGGGCAGGTCCAGGGCGGTGGGGATGACCGGCGTCGGTCGGTCGGTGGCCGGTGCATCGGGAGTGATGACGTCGGCCAGCGGGGACGTGACGGTTGCGGTGAGCACCTCACGACGCTTGACGTCGAACCGCAGGTACGCGGCGTTGCCGTCGGAGGCGCGCTCGACCAGGACGGACGAGGCGTGGCAGGTGACGGCGATCTTGTCGAGGCGGCCTTCCAGGTCCGCCAGGGACAGGCCGGGTCGCAGGTAGACCCAGACCCGTTCGCCGACCGGGGTCGGCTTCGCCCAGAGGATCAGCGGGAGTGACCCCGACTGGTTGGCGATGATGAACTGCGCGAAGCAGACGCGCAGCCGGTGCCGCACGGCGAGGCACCACAACCAGGCGACGACCTGGCGGCGGACGGTGGGGATGGCGGCCGGGACGCCGAGGGCGACCGCGACGACGGCCAGGGTGACGATGGTCGGGGTGTGGGTGGCGAGCTGCACCCACGCCGTCAGCAGCACGACGGCAAGGACGATTTCGGGGGTCCACCACCACAGCAGCCGCAGGATCGGCCAGATGCGGACCAGGAGCCAGGCCAGCGCGCCGCACGGGACGCCGATGGCCGCGCCGATGAACAGCGCGATGATGGGGTGTACGTAGGAAGCGGCCACCACGGCACCGAGTACGCCGATGATGACCGCAGTGAGGATGAACGCCATGCGGGCGTTCCGGGCCGAGGACCGGTGCACCTTGGCCTCGATTACTGTCACGGTTCCGGTTGACTTCCGGCCGAACGAGCGGCGAGGGCTAGACTTGGACACGACACGTCCTCCCAAGCGATTGGGCTGGATGGGTTGGAGAGCACGGGGTCGGCAGGTGTAGGAGCCAGTACCGGCCCCGGGCTCGAAATCACTCAGGCCGCGTAGCGACCCTTGCGCCTACAAGCAGGCGATGAGCAGCGCGGATACCCACAGGCAAGCCGCGTGCAGAGACTGATCCGCCAGGTACATGCCGCAGATCGGGGCCTGCCGGTCGGCGAAATCCCGGCTACCGGTGAGGATGAGCAACCACCGCACCGGCCAACGCCGGTCGAGGAATGCGTGTGAGACGGCGGAGAAGCCGACTCCGGCGATGAGCCCGACGACGGTGACGGGCAGACCAAGCGCGACGATGGCGACGGTCAACATGACCACCACCACGAGGTGATAGGCCACGACGTGGCCCAACAGGTGACGCCAGCCGTCCCAGCCGGGAGCAGCCTTGTGGGCGGCTTGCTTGTCGGACTGGCCGAAGACGTGGTCGGCCACCTGGTGGCCGGCGTAGAGAGTCGCCGCGACAACGGCGAAGACGATGGCGGAAACGAGCACGACAACCACTCCCAACGATTGTGGGTGAACGGGTTGGAATGGCAGGCGAGGTCGGCAGGTGTAGGAGCCAGTACCGACCCCGCGCCATATCGAGAGGGCAACCACGGGTTGCCAGGGCCGGGAGAATAGGAGCCAGAAACGCTCCCGGACCGAAGGTGGATCAGTTCAGCGGACCATCAGGCCGCTTCGTGCATCAGACACCAGAGGCTCACACAGCGCGGTGAGCGAAGAACTACTTAGCCGCCGAGTTACCAGCCTTCGGCTTCAGCGAGATGGCGCGGAACGCGACGCCGTTACGCCCGTTGGTCGCCCACGGAATGGCCTCCAACTGCTCGACAGCGACGAGCTGTCCCACCATCACGCTCGGCTTCTCACCCGCCGTGGTGATGGTGATGATCTCGCCGCCGGTCTCGTCGAGTACGAAGACCTGGGTGGACCACATGAGCCGGCCGGTGTTCTTCTCCGACCGCTGATTGCCGTTCTGGTCGTTCTTCGGCTCGGGGTCCTTCGTCACCTGGACCTGCTTGCTCTGGGTGTCCACGTACAGCTTCACAACAGACCTCCTGTGTCTCGGGCCAGAAATTGAGCTTGTCCCCGGTGGACTCTTGCTCGTGGCCTCTGAGGTCAAGACTCCCGAATCTGCGAGGACGCCCCATCCCGAGGGCTGGACGACTATGGGACGTCTCGACTATCGTCTAGTTGTCCCTAGTCGTCCCTTGAGGAGGGTCGGATGCCGAACGACCGGCTACGCGATGCCATCCTGCGCAACGGCCTGACGCCTGTCGTTGTGGCCGAGCGGATCGGGGTGGACCCGAAGACCGTCGAACGGTGGATCACGCAGGACCGGACGCCGTACCCCCGGCACCGGCACGCGATCGCGGCCATGGTGCGCGAAGACGTGCCGTACCTGTGGCCGGACGCGGTGACCCCGGAAAAGGCATCGAAGATCGGGCAGAGCGAGATGGTCCAGCTCTACTCCCGGCGGTCCGCCGTGCCGTACGACCTGTGGCGACGACTGATCGAGCGAGCCGAGAAGCGGATCGACGTACTGGCCTACGCCGGCCTTTTCCTGTTGGAGCAGGACCCGAGGCTTGTCGACATCCTGCGTCAAAAGGGTGTTGACGGTGTCGCGGTGACGATCCTGCTCGGTGACCCGACCAGCGCCGCGATCGAGCGGAGAAGCGTCGAGGAGGGTGCGCCCGGCGTGATGGCCGCGAAGATTCGTCAGGTGCAGCAGTCCTACAAGCGGCTCGACGATGCGCCCGGGGTGAAGGTGCTTTACCACGACACGACGCTGTACAACTCGATCTATCGATTCGATGACGAGATGCTGGTGAACATGCATGTACTCGGGTTCCCGGCACCACACGCGCCCGTGATGCACCTACGGCGGCTCAACGGTGGTGACCTGTTCGGCACCTACGCCGACAGCTTCGACCGCGTCTTGTCCGCCTCGAAGCCCCTGCCACTCGGTGAGGTGGCAGCCTAGAGCCATGGCGAGAACCGAGCACTACCACGACCCGAACGCGCCGGAAGCGAACAGCATCGTCGTGGCCGTCTCCGTCTTCGTCCGCGACGAGCACGGCCGGGTGCTGCTCATCCAGCGCACCGACAACGGTCTGTGGTCACTGCCCGGCGGCGGTCAGGAGATCGGCGAATCGGTCTCCGAGACAGCGACACGAGAGACCCTCGAAGAGACTGGCATCAGCGTCGAGGTGACCGGCATGATCGGCGTCTACTCCGACCCAGACCACGTCATCGCGTACTCAGACGGAGAGGTGCGGCAGCAGTTCTCGCTCTGCTTCCGAGCCGTACCCGTCAACGGCACTCCGACCCCCAGCGATGAATCAAGCGACGTCCGGTGGGTGGCCCGCGACGAGCTGGAAGCACTCGACATCCATCCGTCGACCCTGCTCCGCATCACCCACGGATACGAGGACCGCACGGAGCCCTACATCGGCTGAGGGACGTTGCCGGCGAGCCTGCGCTGAGTCCGCTGGACAGCGGCGACCATTTCCGGCTCCGCCCGGCTGATGAACCGGGTCACCAGGTGCTCCGGCCCGTACCGCGACCGAATCTCGGCCAGCCGCTCCAACACCTCGAAGTCCTGCCCGTCCGGCCCGGTCGTCATGTCCGAGAAGCAGAGGGCATCCGTCACCGGCGTCTCTTCCCGGGGGAACTCGGCGCCCAGGACCCCACCAAGCCCACGCTCTTCGGCTTCCAGCCAGGCGCACGAGTGGTGAGCCACCAGGCCGGCGATCCGCTCGTTGAATCGCTCGCGCCGCAGCCAGCGGCCACCGTCGAGCGAATGAAAGCCGGTGTCGACCAGGTCGGGGCTGTAGCCCACGTCATGCAGCCACGCCGACGCCACGAGCACCGCACGATCCTCGACCGGTACAGCAGCGCTGACCCGGTCCGCCTTGGCGGCTACCGCCTGGACGTGACTCCATCGACGGGGCAGCGGAGTCTCCAACAGGTGCCGCGCAACTTCCCGAGCGGTATCGACGAGGTCGGCCATGTCGCCAGGGTACGGAGCGCACACGGCCCGCACCATCCCGTGCTCGATGGGCGACGAGACGAGGCCGGCCGGCTACCGGCGATGTGGTTCAAACTTTCTGTACGTCTTCAAGGCGGCCCTGAACGGGCCGCACGCGCCGCCGCCAGGGCGCGTGCACGTCGCTCCGCTGGCGCTCCGACTCCGGGTCACGCAGGACGCCCGGCGGCTGGCGCGGAGGCGGGTAGCCCGGTGGGCCGCCGCATGACGACAGGCCGTTGTCCAGTGGGGTGGTGGGGGGCCGGCAGCCGGCCGGGCCGCGCGGCGAGCACCGCG
Organism: Micromonospora sp. NPDC023869; assembly: GCF_055559695.1. Lineage (NCBI taxonomy): Bacteria > Bacillati > Actinomycetota > Actinomycetes > Micromonosporales > Micromonosporaceae > Micromonospora > Micromonospora sp. NPDC023869. Next base: position 572,942 of record NZ_JBVHKD010000001.1, on the reverse strand, counting down.
CGGCGTGGGGGAGCGGACGCCGGCCGCGTCGGCGAGCTGGCGGCGGTCGCGGGGCGCGGTTACTGCGCCTCCGGCGGGGGCGCTCCGGCTCCAGGATGGCCGGGGCCCGTCGGCGCTCGCGGTCCGTGGGTGGTGGCGGTGGGAGCCATCCCGCCCACCGTCGACCCGGGCGAGCCGAGCAGACCACCGCCCGACCCGCCAACGTCCGTACGGGTGTCAAGGCCGTCTTGACGTGGCGGGCCAGGCGGAGGCCCGCTCCACAGGAGTGCGGGTCGACGGCAGACGGGATGGCGGAATTCGTGGACCTATGCGGACAACTCAAGCGAGAGGGCGTACACGCCTTCTGTCATCTGCTGGCGCTGGAAGTCGCGTTTCTCGAGTTCTGAGGACAGCTGATCGCACAAGTCCATCAAGGATTCCACCTTGCCGAGAATCCTGTGTTGCTCGGAAAGCGGCGGAAGGCCAATCAGAACATTCCTGATGTCTTCGAGGCCAAGGCTATTCTTAATCCCACGTTGGCGGCCCTGAAGCTGCCGGATGGCCGAAGGGGCAGTGAAGCAGAGTGCGAGAAAGGCTGCTGAAACCTCAGACGATGGCCGGCATAGAGCGATGTGCTGATTAATGTATGCCTCGGGGAAGTTGGTAGGGACAAGGCCCACCATTCCAGTATCGCCAGTGATCGAAATCAGCACGTCCCCGCCGTGCACTAGCGTTCGAGCCCCCTCTGCGCCTGCAGGCGGTCTCACGTGCTGAACGTCCGCTAGGTCCAGCCGATTGGTCTCGTAATCTAGATTGCCAATCCTCAGAAATAAGGCTCCTGACTCGGAATAATATTCCGCCCATCCTCTTGACCCGCTGGTTACGAAAGTCAGAAGCGAGCCTGCCCGTACCAGCTCCCATCCAGCTGGCAAGTTAGAACTGTAGCCTGATTCCGGAACCGGCTTCGGTCGCTTCGGTTCCTTGATCTCCTTACGGTGAACAAGATCTCGAATTTCACTCTCCACCCGCCGTAGCAGTTCAGTGGCCGGCTCATCGTCTGGCTCTTGTGGCACGAGGCGGCCACGTACGGCAAGCTCTAAAACGATAGACCTCAGCCTCTTGACACTCATCGGTGCATCAGTCAGGGCGTCAAAGTGCCGCAGCAACAGTTCCGGGTTCATCGGGTGACCGCCTCGCGGAGGATCGAAAACAGTTCACTTCGAAGTGCGGCCAACCGTTCTTCCGTTTGGTCGAGGTCAGCCTGGACGACGTCCGGGTCTGGGTATTCGTCGTCCCGGTTCGCGGGATTCTTGAGGTCGAGGTTAAAGCCGTCAGCCTTGATGTCCTCAACCGAGACGCGCCATGCCTTGTCGTTCTCCACACGGCCATTCCGATTTGATCCTCCCCACCAGGAGATGCACTCGTCAAAATGCCCCTGTCGGATCGGCTTCGACATAGAGTAGGCCTTCTGTCCGGCCGGTACTCTGTGTTCGTAGAACCAGACCTCCTTCGTGGGCTCACCTTTCTCAAAGAAGAGCAGGTTGGTCCCGATACTCGCGTAAGGCCGGAAGACGCTGTTGGGCAGACGAATGATGGTGTGTAGATTGCACTCTTCTAGGAGCTGCTCCCGCAGTCGAGCCTTTACGCCCTCACCGAACAGCGAGACGTCTGGAAGCACCACGGCTGCTCGTCCTTTCGGTCGCAGAAGCCGGATGATCAGAGCGAGGAAGAGGTCTGCGGTTTCGCGAGTCTTCAGATGCTTCGGAAAGTTGGACTCGATACCAGATTCTTCCTTCCCGCCGAAGGGCGGGTTGCTGAGGACTATGTCGACCCGTTCTGCTGTGGTGTAACTCGTATAGGGACGCGCCAGCGTATTGTCGTGGAGGACGAAGCTAGGGCTTTCGACGCCGTGAAGCAGCAGATTCGTTACGCAGAGCATGTGGGGGAGTTGCTTCTTTTCTGCAGCCCGGAGGGATTCTTGCATGCGCTTCTCGTCGTCCGGGGTCTTAATATACCGCTCCCGCATATGACGGATAGCGCATGTAAGAAAACCTCCAGTCCCACAGGCCGGATCAAGAAGCACCTCACCGGGCTTCGGATCTACCCGCTCAGCCATGAAGGCCGTTACACCTCGCGGCGTATAATACTCCCCAGAATTTCCCGCGCTTTGGAGATCGTTCAACACCTGCTCATAGATGTCGCCGAAGTGCTGCCTGGCAGCGAGATCATTAAAGTCAACCGAGTTGATCCGGTTCACAACCTGACGAATTAGTTGCCCGGACCTCATGTAGTTGTACGCATCTTCGAATACGCTTCGGATCACTCTGGCGCGGCTGGCCTGCCTGCCGGTAACAGGCAACTCCTTCAGCCGCGGAAACAGCTGCGTGTTGATGAAGTCAACCAGCGACTCACCGGTAATTCCTTCGGGGTCGCTGGCCCAGGCTCGCCACTGCAGCTCTGCAGGAATAGGTGATTCATAGCCGTCCTGCAGCATCTGGAGCTGAGTGTCTTGGTCGTCAACGATCTTTAGGAAGAACATCCAGCAAAGCTGCGAGATTCGCTGGGCGTCGCCATCGACGCCGACATCCTGCCGCATGATGTCCTGGATGGAACGGACCGCTGTACGAACTGACATCCTTAGCCAGCCTCCGGGTAGAGTGCATCCTGCAGGGCTTGCACGGTCTTCTTGTAGTTGCCGAGTGAACCGAAGAGCTGTATGAGCTGGACCGGCGTACCCATCATACTAAACGGAGCGATTTGCAGGACGCGAGGGTCGTCTAGTTCTAACATAGCCTCGTCCGCATACTTCTCTAGTAGGGCACCTAGCACTTTCTGAATCTGGGGTTTCTGTTCGAGGAAGAGCTGAGAAGCTTTTGCCTGAGCGGCTCGGTCAGCTCTGGTGTACGCGAGCTCGTCAAAGGCGAAATGAAGGATGAAGTCGAACGGATCCAGTCCTTCATCCATCTGGTGGGCAAGCTCCTTGATGGGCAGGCCCTCATTGGTTAGGTCCTCTACCAGCGCGTACTTGCTAGGCGACTGCGCCCACCGCTCCAGAAAATCAGCCTTTGCAGGGAAGTGCTTCCGTATGGCGCGCCTGACGAAGTCGCCGATGCCTTCGGCAATGGCCTTCCCCTTGTCGTCAAGATACGACACCGATTCGCCCACGATCTGTACGGGGATACCATCGACGTACAGCTTAGTTCGCCGAAGCCGCTTGCTTCCCTTTGAGCTGGACTGCGATGAGTGGCTAGTCTCCTCGCTGGCTTGGGCCGACGATCGAGAATCTTCGCTGTTTGTGTCCTCTGGTGGAACAATGGGGTCATTGTCTGACGGGGAATAGATTTGTACTGGGCTGCCGTCGAATTCCGGATCCGAGAAGTGGCGAGTGGCGGATCGGAAGTCCATAACTGTGAAAAAGTACTTCTGGGTATCCTCGTGCAGACGCGTCCCCCGGCCAAGGATCTGCTTGAACTCGGTCATGGAGTTGATCGGCCGATCGATAACCACAAGTCTGCAAGTCTGCACGTCCACGCCCGTGGACAAGAGGCGGGAGGTGGTGACTATGACTGGATAGCGCGATTCTGGATCAATGAAGTTGTCGAGCTGCGCGTTTCCTTCGGAGTCGCCTCCGGTGATGCGCATGACATATCGATGATTGATTTTGCAAAGGTCTGAATTTTCGTTGACCAGGGCCTGGCGCATGCGCGATGCATGCTCTTGGTCTCTACAAAATACAATGGTCTTTTGATACCTATCGCCGCTCTCTCTCAGGAAGTCCGATACTCGTTTCGCAACGAGCTTAGTTCGCTCGTCAATTACGATTTGACGGTCGAACTCGTCGACCGTAAACTGCTTGTCCGGGACGCGTATCCCGCGTTTGTCCAGGTGCCCCTTCTCTGGCCTGTATCCCTCTACGTCAACATCAATATCAACCCGGATTACTCTGTAGGGTGCCAGAAATCCGTCAGCAATCCCTTGGCTTAACGAGTATGTGTAGACGGGGTCGCCGAAATAGCTGGTATTCGAAACGTATTCCGTTTCTTTCGGTGTTGCTGTGAGACCGACCTGGATGGCACCTTTAAAGTACTCCAGGATTTCCCGCCATGCGGAGTCCTCTGCCGCACTTCCCCGATGGCACTCGTCGACAACTATGAGGTCGAAGAAGCCCCGAGAAAACTCGCGGTAAACCTTCTGCTTATCCTCTGGTCCTGTGATTGATTGGTAAAGGCTGAGGTATATCTCATAAGATGTGTCGAGCCGCCTTGTGCCTCCAGGTAACTCTTGGACACGATCGGCGGAATCGAGCTGAGGTATAAGCGTCTTTGCCGATGTGCTGAGCTTGGCCATCGCGGCACCGAAGGGGCGAAAATCGTTTACCATCGTCTGGTCGACGAGAACGTTCCTGTCGGCCAAAAAGAGAACTCGTTTCGTTCTTCCCGATTGCCAAAGCCGCCAGATTATCTGGAAAGCAGTGTAGGTTTTCCCCGTTCCGGTCGCCATGACAAGGAGCAGACGCTTGCGGCCTTTTGCTATCGCCTCGACCGACCGGTTCACGGCAACTAGCTGATAGTATCTCGGAGCTTTGCTGGTCGCCGCTTCATAATAAGTCTGAAGGACTAGAGACTCGGCTGTCTTTGGGAGATCCTTCCATGCCAGGAACCGATCCCAGAGATCTTGCGGAGACGGAAACCCGTCGAGGCTCAAAAATCCTTCAACTTCCTCACTCTGTCCCGTGCGATCATGCAGGATAAATCCGTCACCGTTAGAGGAGAAGGCGAAGGGGATATCGAGCGTCTCGGCGTAGTCGAGTGCTTGCTGCATGCCTGCGCCTAGGGCGTGATTATTGTCTTTGGCCTCAATGACGGCGATCGGGATGTTTGGCTTGTAGTACAGGATGTAGTCGGCTCGCTTGCCCCTTCCTCGGGATATCGTCCGTCCCTGAACTATGACCCGCCCCTTTGTGAACCGGACTTCCTCCCGAATCTGAGTCATCTCGTCCCAGCCCGCCTTCCGCAACGCCGGCGTGATGAACTTTGTGCAGATGTCGCGCTCGTTCAGGAGCCGCTTTTCCACAATCGTCTCCGGGCATCAATTGATCTGGGGCTGCATAAAAACGAGCAGGAAGGCCCGTGTCGCGTTGCCCCAAGGTGTTGTGATTTGCGCGGACTTGCGCTAGATGTGTCGGCCGACCCTTTTGATTGTGCAGGGAGCAAGATTGCTGTCTCACGAGTGCGGCTCCGTGCGGTGGGTTGCGGCCAGAGGGGCAGCATACTGAGCGCGTACGACATGCGGGGTCCGCCGCGCGACGACCTGCGGTCATGTGTAAGCGGCACGGGAAGCGCCTTCCGCCCCGCTCGTCAGGACCGGCGGGTGTGAAAGTCATGAGCGACCGGGCCCTGCAGGCATCAGTCGCTGTGACTGGCTCGGTGGCGACACTGCACAGTGGCCGCCCCTACACTCTTTCGATGAACAGACTCCACCCCGCAAGGTACGAATACGCCCAAAACACTCTCGCGCTGGGCTTCAACTGCGAAGGGGCTGGCGCGCCTGCCCTGTTCGACGCGGCTGCCAGCAACGCACTTGTCGCGATCGTGGCCCATGAGTGGCCTGGCGAGGAGGAGGAGCCCAAACGCAAGGGCCGCATGCGCTCCGCATCCCTCCTGCTGACGCTGATCGAGGAGATGAGTCGCGGGGATGTCCCGCTCTCGGATGCCGTCAAGCAAGTCGCCAGCAAGGTGCAGGTGCTACGAAAGGCAGTAGGGGATCTCGCTCCTCTGAGGCACGGCTGCGGGGGGTCGGCCCTCGTCGACCCGGGCGCTATCACCGCTCTGCGGGAGCTGGATCAGCATCCAGCCCTACTCATCTTGGATACGTTCGAGGCCGATGACCGCGAACTCCGCGACCTTGCACGTGACGCGGACGCGCGAGCGTTCGCAGAGGCTTACCTTGCGCTGCTCAGCAAGGAGGAGGTGGCCCGCCGAGTTGCCAACCTGGATGAAGCTCTGCCGTTCGACCCGAAGGAGCGTGCATCAGGTTTCGACCCGCAGGAGTGCGATGTCTGCGGCCAGGAGACGTTAGTGGTGTCGAGCATCGACCCGTATGGGGTTGGCGTTGGGGTAGGAACTTGCTTCGTGTGCGGCTACCACAGGGGGGAGACCGCCGCGAGGTTGGAGGCGCAACACTTCATCTACGTGAAAGACGAGACACGGAGCATCTCCTAGCCAAGTATCAGCGGCAGCCGAGGGCAGCAGTCCGGGCGGGACCAGGCCGTCTACGGGCGGCTGGTGCTCGCTGCACACCAGCACCCGTTCGGGTACAACCAACGTTGGCCGACAACACGGGTTCGGCTCCCCAGCACCGGGCAGCTCCGGCCGGGAGCGCGGGTAAAACGCTGTCGACAGCAACGCTGACAGCAACCGCGCCGGACGGCCGCACGCCACCCTGTGCGGAGATGGACGGTACTCCGAGCGAACGATCGTGCCCGGACGCGGACGGACCTAGTGCACAGAGTTTGTAAGCGAGGCATCAGACAGCGAGGCAGCAAGAAGGCAGCGAGAGCGTCGACGCGGGTCGACCTCGAACGTGAGTCGACGACGTCCGACACCTGCTCGCTGACGCGGGCCGCTACCAGCTGGCAGCGGCCGACAACTTGAGACCGTTTCCCCCCGACGGGGGTCGTCCCTTTTGCGGGAGCGCTTTCGCGGCTAGCCGATTACCGCGCGGCCGGGCGTACGAGCCGGCTCGAAACAGGCCAGGGCCCGGCCGCGTCGGTCGGTGACGACCCAGGGGTGCCCGACGTACGTGTGCTGCCGGTACGACGTGTTCGGTTGCAGGACTCGGTACTGCCTGCGCTGTCCCTGGTGGTCCAGCCAGTGCACGGTCACCGTGCGGTTGGTGGAGTTGACGAACTCGATGCTGGTCTCGGGGCCGCCGCCGACCGAGCGCAGCCACCGTTCGTGTCCGCCGGGCAGCGGGGCGAGTCGTTGAGGTTGCGGCTCGGGCGGCCGGGTGGTCGGTGGAGGGCTCGGCGGGCGGCTCGGTGTGGACGTCGGTCGGCTGCTCGGCGTACCCGGGGTGCGGGGTGGATCGGTTCGTGGGGCCGACGTCGACGGCGACCGGGTCGGTGCGGACGCCGTGGTGGGCGGCAGGGGTCGGGTGGAGGAGACTCCGCCGACGGAGGACGAGGCCGACGGCGTGCCGGTGCCGGCGGTGGCGGGACGCTGCGAGGTGCCGGCCGGGGCCGGCGGCTGCGGTGCGACCCAGCCGGAGGGCCGCTCCGGCGCGGCGGTCGTCGGGGCTTCCGGCGCGGGCCAGAGCAGGGTGAGCATCAGGCCCAGTACGGCGGTGGCGACCCCGGCCAACAGGAGCCGGTGGCTCGTCCGGCCGGTGCCGTGGCGTGCCGGTTCGGCGGGGACGACGACGGGTTCGGACGCGACGGTCAGCGGTGTCCATGATTCGCCGTCGCGGATGGCCGGTGCGGCCGGCAACGCGAGCCGTGTCGGGCGCGCGGGCAACTCCGGTCGAGTGGGCGGCGCGGCGTGGGAGCGCGGGTCGAACAGCCAGGGGCCGACCCGGAGTCTCGGCTCGACGCGGGGTTGCTCGTGATCTGGCGACTGCTTCATGACCTCGATCCGGCGAGGGATGCCGTTCCGCCGACGGCGCAGACCGTCGATTATGCGTGCTTTCCATGACGTCCCGCTATGGCCGATCGAAGGCGATTTGAACGCGATATGCGACCGTCCACATAGCAGATCGACTCTGACTATGGGCGTTGTCCACAGGAGACCTGGTTGTCCACAGGTTGGCCCCATGGGGCGGCGTCGAGACTGCTTCGGGCGGCAGGGTTCGGCACAGCCAACCCCTGCCGACCGCTGGAGGCCACGATGCCCGCCCGTACCTCCGTCCCGCCGCACCCGCCTCCGCCGCTGGTCGTGACCGGGGACGGTGACCTGCTCGACGACCTGCTGCGGCTCGCCGCCGCCGGAGGTGTCGAGGTGGAGGTCGCCGCCGATCCGGCGGCCGCCCGGACCCGCTGGCGGTCTGCCCCGCTGGTGATCGTCGGCAGCGATCAGGCGCAGCCCTGCCTGCGGGCCCGGCTGCCGCGACGATCGCGGCTGGTCCTGGTGGGCCGGGGCGGGGACGTCGAGTCGAGCTGGCAGGTCGCGGACCTGCTCGGTGCCGAGCACGTCGCGGTGTTGCCGGCCGCCGAGCCGTGGCTGGTCGACCGGTTCGCCGAGAGCGGTGTCGGGGACGCACCGGGTGGCCGGGTGGTCGCCGTCCTGGGCGGCCGAGGCGGGGCCGGAGCCAGCATCCTGGCCGGTGGGCTCGCGGTCACCGCCGCCCGTACCCGGCTGCGGACCCTGCTGCTCGACGCCGATCCGCTCGGCGGCGGCCTCGACCTGGTGCTGGGCTGGGAGCAGTTGGAGGGCCTCCGGTGGCCGGCACTGACCGGGGCGGACGGCCGGGTGGACGCCCCCGCCCTGGTACGGGCGTTGCCCAGTCGGGGTGATCTGGTGGTCCTCTCCTGGGATCGCGGTGACCTGGTCGCGGTGCCGGCCGAGGCGATGGCGGCCACGCTGGACGCGGCCCGACGCGGCCGGGACTTCGTGGTGGTCGACCTGCCCCGGTATCTCGACGACGCGGCGGTCACCGCGCTCCAGGCCGCCGACCGGGTCTTCGTGGTCGTGCCCGCCGAGTTGCGGGCGACCGCGGCGGCGGCACGGGTGGTGGCGATGGCCGGCCCGCACTGCCACGACCTGTCGGTCGTCGTGCGTGGCCCGGCCCCCGGCCGGTTGCGGGCGACCGAGCTGGCCAAGGCGCTCGGTTTGCCGCTCGCCGGCAGTCTGCGGCCGGAGCCGGGCCTGTGCCGGGGCCTGGAGCGGGGTGAGGCACCGGCGGCCACCGGGCGCGGTCCGCTGGCCGACCTCTGCCAGCGGATCGTCACCGACCTGACCGGCCGGAGCGCCACGGCGGGTTCGGCGTGAGCGGGGAGAGCCTCGCTGCCCGGGTACGGCAGCGGATCGCCGCCGCCACCACGCCGGTCACCCCGGCCGCGATCGTCTCTGCGGTACGCGCCGAGCCCGACGCCGCCGTACTCGGGGACACCGCCCTGCTGCGGATGGCCGACCGGGTTCGCGACGACCTGGTGGGCGCTGGTCCGCTCGCCCCGCTGTTGGTCGATCCGGAGGTGACGGACGTACTGGTCAACGGCGTACGAGTCTGGGTCGACCGAGGTCAGGGGCTGCACCAGGTCCCGGTGCCGGTGGGCACCGTGGACGACGTACGCCGGCTCGCGCAGCGGCTCGCTGCCGGAGCCGGTCGCCGCCTCGACGACGGTGCGCCGTGCGTCGACGCCCGATTGTCCGACGGCACCCGGATGCACGCCGTGCTGCCGCCGGTGGCGACCGACGGGCCGTACCTGTCGTTGCGGACCTTCCGGCAGCGGCCGTTCACCCTGGACGAGTTGGTCGAGCAGGGTGCGGTGGCCCGGCCGGTCGCGCCGGTGCTCGCCGCCGTGGTGGCCGCCCGCCTCGCGTACCTGGTGATCGGAGGCACCGGGTCCGGCAAGACGACCCTGTTGAACACGCTGCTCTCGCTGGTGCCGACCACCGAACGGATCGTGCTTGTCGAGGACGCCGCAGAGCTTCGGCCGGTGCACCCGCACGTGGTGGGGTTGCAGGCCCGTACCGCCAACGTGGAGGGCTCCGGCGCGGTCGGTCTGAGTGAGCTCGTGCGGCAGGCGCTACGGATGCGGCCCGATCGGCTGGTCGTCGGCGAGTGCCGGGGCGGTGAGGTAGTCGATCTGCTCGCCGCACTCAACACGGGTCACGACGGCGGCGCGGGAACACTGCACGCCAACACCCCGTCGGACGTGCCGGCCCGGTTGGAGGCGCTGGGATTGCTCGGCGGGCTGCCCCGTCCGGCGTTGCACGCCCAGGTGGCAGCGGCCCTACAGGTGGTGTTCCAGATCCGTCGTACGCCGCAGGGGCGGCTGCTGGAGTCGGTCTGCCTGCTCCTGCCGGAGGGACCGGAACGGCTGGTCACCGCAGTACCCGCCTGGATCCGGGGTCGCGGGCTCGGGTTCGCGGGCCGGGCACTCGGCACCATGATCAAAAATCGGGACGTCGCGGTGCCGCCGATCCTGTCCGAACCGTGGCCCGGATCGGCAGGCCCGGCATGAGCGGCGGATACCTGTGGGTGGCCGGGATGCTGCTCGGGCTGGGTGTGGTCGTGATCCGGCCGGTTCGCACCCGGGTGTTCCCGGGCCGGTCGCGCGACGACCGGGCCGATGATCCGCTGATCGAATGGGTGGCCACGCTACGGTCGGTGGGCGAGCCGGCCCAGTCCTGTGTGGGCCCGCCGCTGGCCGATCTGCGACCTGCGACGACGCGTCCTAGCTCGCCGAACTCGACGGCGGGCTCGCACCCGCCGGGGCGCGGTGACGGGCGTCGACCGATTCGCGGCGGCTTTCCCACCACACCACCGCCGGTCACGCGGCCAGGCGTGACGCCGCCCGTGGCGACGGCCGGAGCGAAGCGGCGTCCGCCCGACGCGCCGACGAGCCCGGAGGACGGGTCCGCGCCGACGGTGGACGCGACGCCTGCCCCGCACCGGGTGAGCGAGCGCCAGGAGCGTCGGACGCGCCACCTACCGAACGCTCGGCTGGCGGGGATGCCGTACTTGAGAGTCCTGCTGCTGACCATGCTGCTCGGCGCGACGACGGGTGGACTGCTCGGCGGTCCGGTGGCGGCGGTCGCGCTGGCCGGGTACGGGGCCGTGGGCGTACGGGCCCTGCTGCGCCGTCGCGCGACGGCTCGGGTGGCACAGGCGCAGCGGGAGCGGCTGGACCAACTCTGTGCCCTCGCCGCCGACCTCCGGGCCGGGCTGCCGGTTCCGGTGGCTGTGGCGGCGCTGCGTTCCAGCGGCCCGGATCAGGTCGGTGTCGCCGCAGGGCGGGCGACGAGCCGCGACGACGGCACGCGCGCCGCCGACAGCGGTGCCGGCAGCCGAGCGACGAGGGGAATCGACGTACTCGACGATCGGTCGAGACGGTTGGCGGAAGCGGCGGTGCGGCTGGCCGACAGGACGGGTGCTCCGCTGGCCGAGCTGGTGGAGCGGATCGAAGCCGACGCCCGGTCGACGGATCGGGGACTGGGTGCGGCGGCAGCTCAGGCCGCCGGAGCCCGCGCCACCGCCTGGCTGTTGGCCGCCCTTCCGGTGGGTGGCATAGCTCTCGGCTACGGCATCGGGGTCGACCCGCTCCAGGTGCTGTTGCACACCCCGATAGGTGGTGCCTGTGCGGTCGCGGCCGTGGTGCTCCAGGCGATCGGACTGCTCTGGGCGGACCGTCTCGGTGCCATGCCTGCCGGAGCCGGCTGATGCTCCGTCCGATGGCTGCCGCCCTGACCGACGGCACGCTGGCTGCGGCGGTGCTGGTCGGCGTCGTCCTGATCGCCGTGGTCCTGGTCGGTCGGCACCGACCTCGGCGGCGGTTGCGCCGGTTGGCCGATGCGAGCCCGTCGAATGCCACCCACCGTGGCAGCGCCGCCGAGGGCCCGCCGGGACCAGCGAGCACCACGAGCTCGTCGAGGTCCGGTGGGCAACAGAAGGCCGCGCCACCGGTTCCCGGTGGCGCGGCGGGTCGTCGGGTGGACCGGGTACGACTCGCCGCCGGACTGGCGGGCGTGGCCGTGGCCGTACTGGTCGGGGGATGGCCCGGCCTGGTGGCGGCGCTGCCCACCGCGCTCCTGCTCGACCGGCTGCTCCGGCGGATCGAGCCACCGGCGGACCGGAACCGGCGACTGCGGGCCGTCGCCGATCTCCCGCTCGCCGCCGACCTGCTCGCCGCCGCGCTCCGGGCGGGCGCTCCGGTCGAACGCTCGGTGCTCGCGGTGGCGGACGCGCTGGGCGGTCCGCTCGCCGACCATCTCGGCCGGGTCGGACGCACGCTGCAACTGGGCGGTGGGCCGCAGGAAGCCTGGGCACACCTGGCGACGGTGCCGGGCGCACAGCGGATCGGCGCCGCCGCGATCCGGTCGGCCAGTAGCGGGGCCGCGCTGGCCGGCGCCCTCACCCGGCTCGCCGACGACCTGCGCGCCGACCGGGCCATCGCGATCGAGTCGGCGGCGCGCCGTGCGGGCGTGTTGATCGTGCTGCCCCTCGGCCTCTGCTTCCTCCCCGCCTTCATTCTCGCCGGTCTGGTGCCGGTGATCGTCGCCGTGCTCGGCGACGTGCTGTGAACACATCGAGAAGGGACGAACACGTGCGCAGAATCCTCGCCCGCCTTCGCGGGGACGCCGGGATGAACACCGCCGAGTACGCCGTCGGCACGCTCGCCGCGGTGGCCTTCGGAGGCGTCCTGCTCAAGGTGCTGACCTCCGACAGCGTGCAGTCCGCGTTGACCGCCGTCATCGACCGGGCCCTGAAGTGACCGGGCGCCGGCCGACCGGTCGTGACCGGGGTTCCTTCACCGCCGAGATGGCGGCCGGTCTGCCGGCGCTGCTGCTGCTCCTGCTCGTCGGGCTGACCGCGGTCAACGCGGTCAGCTCCAGGGCGGCCTGCCTGGACGCGGCCCGGGAGGCGGCGCTCGCCGCCTCCCGGGGCGAACCGGGTGACAGCGCGGCCCACCGGCACGCACCTCCTGGTGCCGAGGTGGCCGTCGTGGTGGACGACGAGGTGGTTCGGGTGACCGTGCGCGCCCCGGTCCGTGCCCTCGGCACCGACCTGCCCGCGATCGTGGTCGTGGCCACGGCGGTGGCGGCCGTCGAGCCCGGAATCCCGGAGCCGAGGCCGTGACCTCCGCCCCGCCTCCGAACCGCCGGGCCGGGGCAGCGTCCCGGTCTCGGCGGCGAGTCGGCGGGCGTGACCGAGGTGGGGCGACGGTCTGCCTGCTGGCGGTCGGGCTGATCTTCGTGATCAGTGGGATCTTCGGTGCGGGGATAGGCGCCGCGCGGGTGGCGCGTCACCAGGCGCGGGTCGCGGCTGACTTTGGTGCGCTCGCCGGAGCGGGCCGAGCGCTGCACGACGAGTCGCAGGCGTGTGCCGAAGCCGCCGAACTCGTCACCGCCAACGGCGCCAGGCTGGTCCGATGCCAGGTAGACGGGATCGACGTGGTGGTCACCGCCGAGGTGTCGGTGCGTCCGCTGCCCGGGATCTCCCGGGTCGCCACGGCCACCTCCCGAGCAGGCCCGATGCGCGGGTGAGCGGTTCCCGCGTGGACGGGGAACACGTCGGGTGCGAGCTGGCCGGGTGGCTGGCTCGCATCCGACGAGCCAGCCATCCGACGAGCCAGCCATCCGACGAGCCAGCGAACCGACGACGCCGCCGAGCGTCAGCGGCCCTGGAGAGCGTCGAGTGCGATCGCCATGGCGATCACTAGGCGGCGGTCGATCTGCGGGTGCTGGATCTCGACGACGTAGCGGTCACGCAGGCCCCACTTCTTCACCACCGAGAAGACCGGCTGACCGTTGGCGACGAAGTCGAAGTGGTACGGCAGCCAGGACAGCGACTCGGCGAACCGGCGCAGCACCGCCACCGGCATGCTGCGCTCCTGACCGACGACGTTCGGCAGGCCGGCCTGCTCGACGTGCCACGTCGAGCGGAGCAGCGACTGCGCGAAGTCCTTGCGGAACAGCCCGATCGGGGTGCCGGCGTGGTCGGTGACGTCGTACGTGGCACCGAGGTCGATGCGCTGACGGGCCTTGAACCCGAGCAGCGGCTGCTGCTTGGAGTCGTCGGCGTAGATGGTCACCTGCTCCTTGAAGGCGAGCCGCTTCTGCTGTGCGAACGCCAGCAGACCGCCCTCGGAGCCGTCCGGCGCGACGCTGTGCACCTCGTACTGGTTGACCATGAAACGTAACCGCTGGCGGATGTGGAACTGGTGCTGCGCCTGCAAGCTATCGAGCTGCATGAGAATCTCCTCGATCGTGGTGCGCCGGAGTGTCGCACAGCTCGGCAAGCGACCCGGCGCTGAGTGTCAGGTCAGCGGACACCGTCGACAGCCGACCGGTGGGACCAGGTGGTGAGGAGTTGGTGGATGGTACGGAGCCGCTCGTTGATCTGGTCCAGCCGTTCGGCCTGGGCCAGGGTGGCGAGCGCCGTACCGAGGGCGATCTGCTGGTCGATGTCGAGCTTCTCCTGGTCGATGGTGTAGAGCAGCTCGACGGTCTCGGCGATGGTGTCGGCCACGGCTCCTCCTCCATGTGACGGCGGCGACGACGGACTGATGGTCATGGCGCTCGATGGAAGCGCTCCCATCCATCAATGCCCGGAGCGAGCGGATCTCATGCCTACCCGCTGAGAGCGACCGGCAGGTTCGCCAGCACCACGTCCAACACCCTGATCGCGTCCGGCTTGGACAACGGGTTGTTGCCGTTGCCGCATTTCGGCGACTGGACGCAGGAGGGGCAGCCGTGCTCGCAGCCGCATTCGGCGATCGCGTCCCGGGTGGCGCGCAGCCAGGACGACGCCATGCCGTACGCCCGCTCGGCGAAGCCCGCGCCGCCGGGGTGGCCGTCGTAGACGAAGACGGTCGGGGCCTCGGTGTCCGGGTGCACCGCCGTGGACAAGCCGCCGATGTCCCACCGGTCACAGGTGGCCACCAGCGGCAGCAGCCCGATCGCGGCGTGTTCGGCGGCGTGCAGCCCGCCCGGCACGTCGGCCGGGTCCACTCCGGCCGTGGCCAGCGACTCGGGGGAGAGGGTGAACCAGACCGCGACGGTACGCAGCTCCCGCGCCGGCAGGTCCAGCGGGCGGGTGTCGATCACCTCACCGGTGGCGATCCGCCGCCGCTGGTACGACACCACCTGGCTGGTGACGTCCACCTCGCCGAGGAACAGTCCGACCGGTCCGGCGTCGACGTACGAGCGCACCGACACCACCGACAGCGAGGTGACGTCCCGCGCATGGGTGGACCAGTCCGGCTCCTCGGGGTGCACCAGCGCGCACCCGTCGTCGAGGTCGAGCGTGTCGACCACGTACGACACGCCCTGGTGCAGATAGACCGCGCCGGAGTGCAGCAGGAAGTGTGCCGAGCCGCCGTCGACGGTGCCGAGCAGCCGGCCGGTCGCCGCCTCCACCACGCAGACCGGTGCGCCGCCGTCGCCGCGCAGGTCCACCTCGGGTCGCTCCCGGTGCCGCCAGTACCAGCCGGTCGGCCGCTGCCGCAGCGCGCCCGCCTCGACCAACGCCGCGACCGTGTCCTTCGCGCCGTCACCGAACAGCGCCAGATCGGCGTCGGTCAGCGGGGCCTCGGCCGCCGCGCAGGCCAACTGCGGCCCGAGCACGTACGCGTTCGCCGGGTCGAGCACGGTGGCCTCCACCGGTGCCCCGAACACCGCCTCCGGATGGTGCACCAGGTAGGTGTCGAGCGGGTCGTCCCGGGCGATCAGCACGGCGAGTGCCTCCTGGCCGGATCGCCCGGCCCGCCCGGCCTGTTGCCACAGCGAGGCCCGGGTGCCCGGGTAACCGCAGATCAGCACCGCGTCCAGGCCGATCAGGTCGACGCCCAGCTCCAGTGCGTTGGTCGAGGCGAGCCCGAGCAGGTCCCCGTGCAGCAGTGCGCGTTCCAGTTCCCGGCGTTCCTCGCGCAGGTAGCCGCCCCGGTACGCGGCGACCCGGTCGCCCAGCCCGGGGACCGCCTCGTCGAGGCTGCGTCGGGTGCTGGTGGCGACCACCTCGGCGCCTCGGCGGGACCGGACGAAGGCCAGGGTGCGTACGCCCGAGGCGACGGTGTCGGCGAGCAGGTCGGCGGTCTCCCGCAACGCCGACCGCCGCACCTGGGTGAGATCGTTCGCCTCGTGCGCGGGGCCGCCGGAAGGCGGGCCGGCGGGCGACGGGCCAGAGGGGGCGGAAGCGGAGGCGGCGGGTGCCGGGCGGGGGGAGGGGATCGCGGCCGGGTCGGGCGGGAGCAGGGGTGGCTCCCAGAGCGCGAAGGTCACCCCGGCTCTCGGTGAGGTGTCCTCGGTGACCGCCGTCACCGGCAGGCCGGTCAGTCGCCCGGCCGCGGCGGCGGGGTCCCCGGAGGTGGCCGAGGCGAGCACGAAGGTCGGGCCGGGGTCGCCCGTGGCGGGGCGGTAGCGGGTGCACTGCCGCCGCAGCCGCCGCAGCACGTGGGCCACGTGCGAGCCGAACACGCCCCGGTAGACGTGGCACTCGTCGACCACCACGTACGCCAGGCGGCGCAGGAACCCCGACCACTGGGCGTGGCCGGGCAGGATGCCGTGGTGCAGCATGTCCGGGTTGGTCAGCACGAATCGGGAGTGGCGACGGATCCACTCGCGTTCGGCGCGAGGGGTGTCACCGTCGTAGCAGGACGGTCGTACGCCCTCGATCTCCAGCGTGGCGACGGCGCGTAACTGGTCGGCGGCGAGCGCCTTGGTCGGTGCCAGGTAGAGCACCGTGGCGCGCGGGTCGGCCAGCAGGGCGGACAGGGCGGGCAGCTGGTACGCCAGCGACTTGCCGGACGCGGTGCCGGTGGCCACCACGACGTGCTGCCGGTCGTACGCGAGGCCGGCCGCCTCGGCCTGGTGCCGCCAGGGTGCCGTCACCCCACGTCGGGCGTACGCGGCTCGCAGGTCCTCCGGTGCCCAGGCCGGCCACGGCACCGCGATCCCGGAGCGGGGTGGCACCCGCTCGACGTGGGTGATCGGGTCGGTGGCGTGTCGCTGGCGCAGTCGGCGCAGCAGCTCGCCCGGCGGCGGTCGTTCCGGGCCGCTGCCGGCGGAGACGGGAGCTGCCGGGGTCACGTTCTGCACTCTCGCACTGGTGTTCGGAAATGGGAAATCGTCGCGTCTGCAGGTCGGAAGCGGGTCCGTGAGTCGTCAGGCGCCTTCGGGGGTAATGGTTAGATGCCAGAGAGCTTACGGCTGCGCAAGGGAGGACCGATGGAGCTGTCGCTGGCGACCCGCACCGTGGGGGAGCACACGGTGCTCGAGGTCGGCGGTGAGGTGGATGTCTACACCGCCCCCCGGCTGCGTGAGCGGCTTCTGGAGTTGATCGACTCCGGGGCCCGGCACGTGGTGGTCGATCTCGGCCGGGTGGACTTCCTCGACTCCACCGGCCTGGGTGTGCTGGTCGGCGCGCTCAAGCGCCTGAGGACCGCCGACGGCACCTTCTCGCTGGTCTGCGACAAGGAGCCGCTGCTCAAGATCTTCCGGATCACCGCGTTGGACCAGGTATTCCCGCTGCATCCCACGGTCGAAGCGGCGACCGGTACCGGCGCGTGATGGCGACGGTCCGGCTCTCCTTCTCCCCGGCGCCGGTGCACGTCCGCACCGCCCGCCTGGTCGGCGTGGCGGTGGCCCGACGGGCCGGTGTCCGCGAGGACCTGCTCGACGAGGTGCGCCTGGCCATCGGCGAGGCGTGCACCCGCGCGGTCGCCCTGCACCGCCAGTACGGCGTGCCCGATCCGGTGCTGGTCGAGATGTCCGACTCCGGGTCGTACGCGGTGCGGGTGGTGGACCGGGCGCCGATCGAGGCGAGCATCGGTCTCACCGCGCTCGACGCCGACCAGTTGGCCAACGAGTCCCTGGACGAGGACGACCTCACCACCGGTGTCGGATTCGCCCTGCTCGCCGGTTTCGTCGAGGACCTGCAGGTGCGGCCGGTCGACGAGGGCGTCGGCACCGAGGTGCGAATGGTCTGGCCGGTCGGTCGCTGACCGGTCGGCACCGCCGGCCGCCCGCGCATCAGATCAGCGCCGCGGAATGCGGCATTCGTGGCGCGGTGTCGTCGAATCATCGGGCTCGTATTTCCTGGACTGGGAATGCGAGCCCGTTCGCATGGACCCGTTCCTATATCAGATTTCGTTTCATAACACAGCGACGAAGATCATCGGCCGATGGTGCCACCTCGGTGTGACCTCGAACACTGCGGAGGGCTACAGTACCCGGGTTGTCAGCAAGTGATCCACCGGGCAGCCAGCGCAGATGGGCGTCCGTCGCCGGTTTCGCCGGGGTGGGTGGCGCGCACTTGCGAATTCGCATACAGGCACCGGCCGGTGCGTCTCCACCGGCCGGTGCGTTGTTCGGCACAGGAGGACACAGATGTCCGACACCTTGGCCGCCGAGGGCGGCGGGATCTCCCTAACCGGAGCCAATGTCACGTACGTCGTCATCGCCGCGGTGATCGCGTTGGTCGCGCTCGCCTTCGCCGCCGCGTTGACGAAGACCGTGCTGGCCGCCGGCAAGGGCACCACCAACATGCAGGAGATCTCCGGGGCCGTGCAGGAGGGTGCCTCGGCCTACCTGATCCGGCAGTTCCGGACTCTGGCGATCTTCGTGGTGATCGCCGTGGTCCTGCTGTTCCTGCTGCCGGTGCACGACACCGACGGCAGCGAGACCGCGGTGAAGATCGGGCGCTCGCTCTTCTTCGTGGTCGGCGCGCTGTTCAGCGCCTTCATCGGTGGCGCCGGCATGTGGCTGGCCACCCGGGCCAACCTGCGGGTGGCCGCCGCCGCCCGGGAACGCGAAGGCGGCCGGGAAGCGGCCATGAAGATCGCCTTCCGGACCGGCGGCGTGGTCGGCTTCCTCACCGTCGGCCTCGGCCTCTTCGGTGCCGCGCTGGTCGTGCTGATCTTCCGGGGCGACGCGCCGACGGTGCTGGAGGGCTTCGGCTTCGGCGCCGCCCTGCTGGCCATGTTCATGCGGGTCGGCGGCGGCATCTTCACCAAGGCGGCCGACGTCGGCGCCGACCTGGTCGGCAAGGTCGAGCAGGGCATCCCCGAGGACGACCCGCGCAACGCCGCCACCATCGCCGACAACGTGGGCGACAACGTCGGTGACTGCGCCGGCATGGCCGCCGACCTGTTCGAGTCGTACGCGGTAACCCTGGTCGCCGCGCTGATCCTGGGCCGCGCCGCGTTCGGCACCGACGGCCTGGTGCTGCCGCTGATCATCTCCACGATCGGCGTACTCGTCGCCATCATCGGCGTCTTCATCACCCGGCTGCGCGCCTCCGACCGCAACGGTCTGACCGCGATCAACCGGGCCTTCTACCTCTCCGCGGTGATCTCGGCGGTGCTGGTCGCGATCGCCACGGTCTTCTACCTCCAGCCGTCGTGGGCCGCACAGCTCGGTGACAACTGGCGGGAGAGCCTTGGCGTCGAGGGCGGCGACCCGCCGTTCGGCCCGCGTGGCGTGGTGATCGGCGCGGTCGTCATCGGCATCGTGCTCGCCGCCGCGATCCAGGCGCTGACCGGCTACTTCACCGAGACCGAACGGCGTCCGGTGCAGGACATCGGCAAGAGCTCGCAGACCGGCCCGGCCACCGTCATCCTCGCCGGCATCAGCGTCGGTCTGGAGTCGGCGGTCTACTCGGCGCTGCTCATCGCCGCCGGTGTCTTCGGCGCCTTCCTGCTGGGCGGCGGCTCGATCACGCTTTCGCTGTTCGCCGTGGCGCTGGCCGGTACGGGTCTGCTGACCACCGTCGGCGTGATCGTCGCGATGGACACCTTCGGCCCGATCTCCGACAACGCCCAGGGCGTGGCCGAGATGTCCGGCGACATCGACGAGCACGGTGCCCGGACGCTGACCGAGCTGGACGCCGTCGGCAACACCACGAAGGCGATCACCAAGGGCATCGCGATCGCCACCGCCGTGCTGGCCGCCACCGCGCTGTTCGGCTCGTACACCGACACGCTGCGCATCGCGTACGCCGACGCCGGGGTGACCGACGTCAGCGCCGAGATCCTCAACGCGCTGAACGTGGCCAACCCGCAGAACCTGGTCGGGTTGATCATCGGTGCGGCCGTGGTGTTCCTCTTCTCCGGCCTGGCCATCAACGCGGTCTCCCGCTCGGCCGGTGCCGTGGTGATGGAGGTGCGTCGGCAGTTCCGGGAGCTGCCCGGGATCATGGACCGGACCCAGCGGCCGGAGTACGGCAAGGTGGTCGACATCTGCACCCGGGACGCGCAGCGCGAACTGCTGACGCCGGGTCTGCTGGCGATCCTGGCGCCGATCGCGGTCGGATTCGGCCTCGGGCCCGGCGCGCTGGCGTCGTACCTGGCCGGTGCGATCGGGGCGGGCACGCTGATGGCGGTCTTCCTGGCCAACTCCGGCGGTGCCTGGGACAACAGCAAGAAGATGGTCGAGGACGGCGCGTACGGCGGCAAGGGCTCCGACGCGCACGCCGCGACCGTCATCGGCGACACCGTCGGTGACCCGTTCAAGGACACCGCCGGTCCGGCCATCAACCCGCTGCTCAAGGTGATGAACCTGGTCTCGCTGCTGATCGCGCCGGCCGTGGTGGCGTGGAGCATCGGCGAGGACCGCAACGTCGGCCTGCGGGTCGGTATCGCGGTGGTGGCGACCTTGATCATCGTCGCGGCGGTGGTGTTCAGCAAGCGCAAGAGCGTGGCGATGGACGAGGGCAACGACGCCGGTGGCACCGGCACCGCTGACCCGCGTCCGGAGGCGATCAAGGCCTGACGCCCGTCGGCACCGCGGTCCCCGGTCGGTTCGTCGCCGACCGGGGACCGCTCGCCTGTACGCCCCGTACACCTGACCGGTGCCGACGGCGAGGAGAAGCCGTACCCTGCAACGCATGCGTACCTGCCGGGCGGCGACCGCCGGAAAGCTCACGGTGGTCCTGGCTACGCTGGTCCTGCTGGCCGCCGCCTGCGGCTCCAGCGGTCCGAGTCCTCGGGCGTGGGCGGCGTCGGTGTGCACCGCGCTGAGCCCGTGGCGGGCCGAGATCAGCAAGTTGACCAGCAGCACCAACGAGCAGATGACCGCCCAGACCACCCCCGCGCAGGCCAAGGAGAACCTGGTCCGACTCTTCGCCGGTGCCGAGGAGGCCAGCGAGACCGCGCGGCTCAAGGTGGAGCAGGCCGGTGTGCCCAAGGTCGAGCAGGGCGAGGAGGTCTCCGTCGGTTTCCGGGCCGCGCTCGCCTCGATGCGGGACGCCTACGGCCGGGCCCGCACCACCATCGACGGGCTCGGCATCGGGGAGGCCGGCGCCTTCTACGACGGCGTCCGGACCGCGGTGGAGACCCTCCAGCAGGAGTACGACGCCAGCGCGCTGGACACCAGCCGGCTCAACTCGGAGGAGTTGAAGCGCGCCTTCGACGAGGTACCTGAATGCCGTTGAGCGGTTCCGGAGAGACACCGGCGGCCACACCGCTGCCGGTGACCTTCCCGGTGCCCGACCCGGCCGGGTCCGCGACACGCCGACGCGGCGAGCCGGTCGAACGCCCTACGGTGCCCGAGCGGGGTGCCACCGACGAGCGGCAACTGGTCTTCTTCGGCGCGGAGACCGGCGAGCCTGGCGTCGCCGACCTGGCCGGGCTGCTCGCCGGGCCGGGGGAGGTGCACCGGATGGGCGGGACCGCCCGCCTGTCGGTGGAGGTGGACGCCGCCTGGCGGGTGCACGTGCTCGTCACCGAGCTGGGCCGTCGGGGCGTACGGGCGACCTGGGAGCCGGCCGGGGACCGGCGGTACGCGGTGCGGACGGCGTACACCCGAACCATCGTGCCGCTGGCGGCGGCTTGGCTACGTGGCCCGACCCAGTCTCCACCCCCCGGTTTCCAGCTCGACGGCCGTCGGCTGCGGCTCTGGCTGGCCGCGGCCGGGGTGGCCGAAACGCCCGACTTCGTCCTTCAGCTCGGCGGCACCGATCCGGATCGGTGGACGGCGGTCGGCGCGGCGCTGCACGCGGTCGGACTGACCGGCGAACTGCTCGCGCCGACGGCGGGCGGACCGGCGTACCGGATCGCCGGTCGACGCCGGTCGGCGCGGCTCGCGGAGCTGGTCGGCGAACGTCCGGACGCGGCACCGCCCGGCACCTGGCCGACCCGCGACTGATCCGTCGCCGGCTGTCCGATCGAAGACAGCCGGGCGTCGGGGAACACAGGGAGAATCGGCCGGGTTGCACCTCCACCGAGGGGCCGCCCTGATCACAGTGACCCGTTCGATGCCCTACTCAGGGTGTACGGTGACGCCGTCCGGCGCGACCACAGATCGTCCCGAGCGAATTGCCGCCCGCGAAACCCGAAACACGGACGGCGCGTTACGTTGGACATCCGGACCGCTGGGTATCGGTGGGTCGAGTGCGCCCGGAACTGGGCGCTGGTGCGGCCCTGAGCAGGAAAGAGGTCGAAGCAGACGTGCCGAGCAAAGCTGGAACCACCCGTCTGGTCATCGTCGAGTCCCCGGCGAAGGCCAAGACGATCTCGGGCTATCTCGGCCCGGGGTACGTCGTGGAGGCCAGCTTCGGGCATGTCCGCGACCTGCCGCGTAACGCCGCCGACGTGCCCGCCCGGTACAAGGGCGAGTCCTGGGCCCGGCTCGGTGTCGACGTCGACAACGGCTTCCACGCCCTCTACGTCGTCTCCGCCGACCGCAAGCAGCAGATCAGCAAGCTGACCAAGCTGGCCAAGGAGGTCGACGAGATCTTCCTGGCGACGGACGAGGACCGCGAGGGCGAGGCGATCGCCTGGCACCTGGTCGAGACGCTCAAGCCGAAGGTGCCGGTCCGGCGGATGGTCTTCCACGAGATCACCAAGCCGGCGATCCAGGCGGCGGTGGCCAACCCCCGGGAGATCGACCGCGACCTGGTCGACGCCCAGGAGGCCCGGCGCATCCTCGACCGCCTCTACGGCTACGAGGTCTCCCCGGTGCTGTGGAAGAAGGTCATGCCGAGGCTCTCGGCGGGCCGGGTGCAGTCCGTGGCGACCCGGATCGTGGTCGAGCGGGAGCGGCAGCGGATGGCCTTCCGCACCGCCGAGTACTGGGACATCCTGGCCACGCTCGCCGTGACGAACGCCGGTGAGGGGCCGCGCACCTTCAACGCCACCCTGGTCGCGCTCAACGGCGACCGGATCGCCACCGGCAAGGACTTCGAGCCCACCACCGGCCGGGTCAAGCCCGGTGCCGGCGTGGTGCACCTGGACGAGAGCGGCGCGCGGGGGCTCGCCGCCCGCCTCGACGGGCGGCCGTTCACCGTCACCCGGGTCGAGGAGAAGCCGTACCGTCGCCGCCCGTACGCGCCCTTCATCACCTCGACGCTCCAGCAGGAGGCAGCCCGCAAGCTGCGGTTCTCGTCGCAGCAGACGATGCGTACCGCGCAGCGGCTCTACGAGAACGGCTACATCACCTACATGCGTACCGACTCGGTGAGCCTGTCGGACACCGCCATCGCGGCGGCCCGCCGACAGATCGTCGAGCTGTACGGCGAGCGCAGCGTGCCGCCGGAGCCGCGCCGCTACACCGGGAAGGTGAAGAACGCTCAGGAGGCGCACGAGGCGATCCGCCCGGCCGGGGACAACTTCCGCACCCCGGGCGAGGTGGCCAAGGAGCTGTCGGCCGAGGAGTTCAAGCTCTACGAGCTGATCTGGCGGCGCACCATCGCCTCGCAGATGACCGACGCGGTCGGCTCCAGCGTCTCGGTCCGGATCCGGGCCACCACCACCGGTGGCGAGGAGGCCGACTTCGGCGCCACCGGCAAGACCATCACCGACCCGGGCTTCCTGCGCGCGTACGTCGAGTCCAGCGACGACGAGAACGCCGAGGCCGAGGACGCCGAGCGTCGGCTGCCCAACCTGGTCAAGGACCAGCCGCTGACCGCCGACCAGTTGGCGGCGCAGGGCCACCACACCCAGCCGCCCGCCCGCTACACCGAGGCGTCGCTGGTCAAGGCGCTGGAGGAACTGGGCATCGGCCGCCCCTCCACGTACGCGTCGATCATGCAGACCATCCAGGACCGTGGGTACGTGGTCAAGCGCGGGCAGGCGATGATCCCGTCGTTCCTCGCGTTCGCCGTGATCGGGCTGATGGAGCGGCACTACCCGCGCCTGATCGACTACGACTTCACGGCCAGCATGGAGAACGAGCTGGACGAGATCGCCGGTGGTGACCACGCGGCCGTCGACTTCCTCACCGCGTTCTACTTCGGCACCACCAACGGTGCCGGTGACCAGGACATCGCCCGCTCCGGTGGGCTCAAGAAGCTGGTCACCGAGAACCTCAGCGACATCGACGCGCGCAGCGTCAACTCGATCCCGCTCTTCAGCGACGACGAGGGACGCGAGGTCGTGGTGCGGGTCGGCCGGTACGGGCCGTACCTCCAGCGTCGGGTTCCCGGCGAGGAGCAGGCACCGGTCGCCGAGGGCGAGGAGGGGGCGGCCCCGGGCGACCGGGCGCCGATCCCCGAGGGCCTCGCGCCGGACGAGCTGACCCCGGAGAAGGTCCACGAGCTGTTCCTCGGCGGCGGGGGCGAGCGCAAGCTCGGCGACGACCCGGCGACCGGCGAGCCGATCCTGCTCAAGTCCGGCCGCTTCGGCCCGTACGTGGCCAGTGGCGACCGCAAGTCCTCGCTGCTGCGCTCGCAGTCCCCGGACTCGCTCACCTTCGACGAGGCGCTCAAGCTGCTCAGCCTGCCCCGGGTGATCGGGGTGGCGCCGGACGGCGCCGAGGTGGTGGCCAACAACGGCCGCTACGGCCCGTACGTCAAGCAGGGCGACGAGTTCCGTTCGCTGGACTCCGAAGACAAGATGTTCACCGTCACGCTGGACGAGGCGCTTGCTCTGCTGGCCGCCCCGAAGAACCGGCAACGGCGGGCCGCCGCGCCGCCGCTGCGCGAGATGGGCGCCGACCCGCTGACCGAGAAGCCGCTGGTCATCAAGGACGGCCGGTTCGGCCCGTACGTCACCGACGGGGAGACGAACGCCTCGTTGCGACGCGGCCAGACCCCGGAGGCACTGACCCTGGAGGAAGCCTCCGAGATGCTCGCCGAGAAGCGGGCGAAGGGTCCGGCGCCGAAGAAGAAGGCCGCCGCCAAGAAGGCGCCCGCCAAGAAGGCGCCCGCAAAGGCCGGTGCCACCAAGGCCGCCGCTTCGAAGTCCACTGCCTCGAAGTCCGCCGCCACCAAGTCCGCCGCCTCGAAGACGGCGTCGAAGGCGGTGCCGAGGAAGGCGGTGCCGAAGAAGGCCACCGCCGCCAAGAAGGCACCCGCCGCCGACTGACCTCGTCCCGCGACTGGCCTCGTCCCGCGACCGGCCTCGTCCCGCGACTGACTGACCTCGTCCCGTCGCTGATGGAGTGCTGGTCGAAGGAGCGGGGCTGCGGAGGACCTACGGCTGACCAGCCCGCTTCAGACATCGCTGCCCTACCCATCACGGCCACCTACCTTGCCTGCCGCCGCGACTCCAGCTTGACCCCTGTGGACAACCACGAGATCTTGGGGTCCGGCTCGGTGGTGTGCTTGAGATCCCGGGGAGGGTGGGTAGATCTGTTGTCGCTCCGACGACAACAGATCTACCCACCGCCCTAAAATCGGGGGCGACAGACCTCGATCCGCTAGCCATGAACGGAACGAGTGCTGGCACAGAGCTGGACTGGCTCAGAGTTGGCCGATGCGGATGCTGGGCAGGCGCAGGGCCGGGCTGGACCGAAGAGCTGCGACACGGGCAGACGACCCGACGCTCTCCCCACGGCCCGTCCCCAGTCAGGGCGGCACTCCCCAAAGACCCTCCCCGTGCGGGCGACGCACCCCCCGGACGACGGGCTGGGCCCACCGGGTTGATCAAGGAGTTTGCGCCCTCAGACCTGCCCCTCCGAGGCCAAAACTCCTTGATCAACGCGGGCGTCAGCGTGTGGGTGGTGTGCTTGCGCGTGGGCGCGGCAAGATCCGCGCAACTTCAGCGATATTGCTGTCTCCGAGGGTGCCTGAGGCAGCAGTATCCATGAAGTTGTGCGGATCATGATGAGCCGCGAGGGGGTGCGGACACGGTGGATGCCGTCGGACCGTCCCCCGGTAACACGCACGCTCCCCGGGCGACGCGCATGGTCCCGGTCCTCGGACGGAAGTGCTTCTCCGGGGGCGCTTTCGTTCCTGATCGGTTTTGGCGAGATCGCAATCCACCAAGTGAAGATCGCACCTCCTCGACATCGCGAAGCGCCAGGATCGCTCACCCTGCCAGGATCGCTCAGCCTGCCGGGATCGGTCGATGGGTGGGTCGTTCAGGTCGTGGGGTGGCGGCCCAGCAGGGTGTCCAGGTAGGGGGTGGTGAAGGTCCGGTGTGGGTCGAGTCGGGCGCGGACCTGCTGGAACTCCGACCAGCGCGGATAGGCGTCGGCCAGCGAGTCGGCGTCGCGCCAGTGCAGCTTGCCCCAGTGTGGGCGTCCGGTCAGGGCGGTCGCCACCTGCTCGAAGGCCCGGAAGTACGGCTCGTACGGCGTCCCGACGTACTGGTGCACCGCGATGTACGCCGACTCGCGGCCGTACGAGTGCGACAGCCAGATGTCGTCGGCGGCGGTGAAGCGGACCTCGATCGGGAACAGCACCTTGAACGGCAGATCGTCGATGATCCGGCGTAGCGCGTCCAGTGCCTCGGGAAGGGCGTCGCGCGGGAGTGCGTACTCCATCTCGATGAAGCGGACCCGGCGAGGTGTGCAGAAGACCGTGTCGGAGCGGCCGGTGTAGGCCCTCTCGCTGAGTACCCGCGCGCTGACGGCGCTGATCGGCGGGGCCAGGGCCGGTGCGGCGCGGCCGAGCCGGCAGGCGGCGGCGAAGACGCTGTTGGCCATGAAGTCGTCGTCCAGCCAACTGCGCCAGCGGGGCAACGGTCGGTCGTCGGTGGTGGTCCGGTCGTTGGTCTTGAGCTGCACCCGGGTGGTGTACGGGAACCAGAAGAACTCGACGTGGTCGTGCCGCTCGATCAGGTCGGACAGTCCGGTGAGCACGGTGTCCAGGTGTTCGGGTCGTTCGTGGGCCCGCAGCACGAAGGCGTCCACGCAGCGCAGGGTGACCTCGACCAGGACGCCGAGGGCACCGAGCGAGATCCGGGCCGCGTCGAACACGTCGGGGTGCTGCTCGGCGGAGCAGCGCAGGATCTCGCCGGTGCCGGTGACCAGGGTCAGCGCCTCGACGAAGGTGGCCAGTCCGCCGTATCCGGCACCGGTGCCGTGGGTGCCGGTGGAGATCGCGCCGGCCACGGTCTGCGCGTCGACGTCGCCGAGGTTCGGCAGCGCCAGGTGGTGCGTGGCGAGCAGTGAGTTCAGTTCCCGCAGCGTCATTCCGGCCGGTACGGTGACCTGGCGTCGATCGGTGTTCACGCGTACGTCGACGGCTAGTCGGCTCAGGTCCATCCGCCGGCCGTCGGCGACCGCGACGGGGGTGAAGGAGTGTCCACTGCCGACCGGCCGGATCCGTTCACCGGCGGCGGTGGCGGCGCGCACCTGCTCGGCGACCTCGGCGACGGAGGTCGGGCGCAGGACGGCGGTCGCCACGCTGTGCTGGTTGCCGCCCCAGTTGGACCAGGCGGTGGGGGTGCGTCCGGTGCCGACCATGGGGTGCTCCTCAAGAT
The DNA here is from genome assembly GCF_055559695.1 of Micromonospora sp. NPDC023869. Taxonomy (NCBI): domain Bacteria; kingdom Bacillati; phylum Actinomycetota; class Actinomycetes; order Micromonosporales; family Micromonosporaceae; genus Micromonospora; species Micromonospora sp. NPDC023869. The sequence goes on along the minus strand of NZ_JBVHKD010000001.1, from coordinate 545,662 downwards.
GAATATGAACCGAGTTCATATCAGGAACGTTCTTCCTGGTAAATACCGCAATCGAGGTCCGCTCGTTGTACCGGTAGTCACGAACTCGTGACGTGCAGATATGTTCATCCGTCGAAGGGGGGTGGCGAGTGTCAACTTCAGCCGCCACGACCGGCCCATTGCGTCGCGTACCAGTGCAGGGCCGTAGTGTCGCGCGCGTCCAGCGGATGCTGGACGCCTGCGCCGAGCTCGTCGACGAGGTGGGGTACGAAGGGCTGACCACCACCTTGCTCGCCGAGCGGGCCGAGGTGGCGATCGGATCGGTCTACCAGTTCTTTCCGGACAAGCGGGCGATCGTGCAGGCGCTCACGCTGCGCACGATGGAGTCCTACCTCCAGCGGCTCGACGAACGCTTCGCCTCGGACGACCTGACACACTGGTGGGACGGGGTCGACGCGGGCATCGACGAGTACATCACGATGCACCGCACCGTTCCCGGCTTCCGTACCTTGCACTTCGGCGACGTGGTCGACCTGCATCTGCTCGATGAGCAGCGCGACAACAACGGGGTGATCGCCGACCAACTGGCCCGGGTGCTCACCGAGCGGTTCGGGCTCGCCGACGTTCCCGACCTGCGTTTCCACCTGGAGATCGCGGTGGAGGCGGCGGACTCCCTGATCAAGCTGGCGTTCCGGCGCAAGTCGGACGGTGACGACCGGGTGCTGACCGAGGCCAAGGCGCTGATCCGGGAGTACCTGCACCGTCAGATGGAGGCGCGCGGCGACACCGGCCGCCGGCCGGTCGGGCAGCCCGCCAAGCCGGGCGACGACCAGATCGCCGAGTCCGCCGAGTCGTCGGCCAAGCTGCCCGCCTGACCTCATCCGACCCGGCGACGCAGCCCGCGGGGAACCCGCCCGGCCCGCCGGACCGGCAGCTCCGAGCACACCTCGCCACGACTGCGGCGGAGAACCTCGCCGTGGTCCTGGCGTGGCCTGCTCAGAGGAAGGCGTGTCCCTCGCCCCGGTAGGTCGGTACGGTGCCCACCACGTGATCGCCGTCGACCAGGTGCAGCTCGTTCACCCGTTCGCACAGCTCGCCGGACTTGGCGTGGCGGAACCAGACCCGGTCCCCGACGCGCAGGGTGGCGGCCGGCGTACCGGTCAGCGGGGTCTGCACCTCACCGGCACCCTCGGCGCCGAGCAGCTTGAGGCCGGTCGGCAGCCACGGGCGGGGCAGCCGGCTGTCGGCGGCGGAACCGGAGGCGATCCAGCCGCCGCCGAGCACGGTGGCCAGGTCGGGTGCCGGTCGGCGGACCACCGCGCAGGCGAAGAACGCCGCCGGGGTGGGCCGCCAGGTGCGGTACGCGTCGAACAGCGTCGGCCCGTACAGGCCCGATCCCGCGGTGACCTCGGTGACTGCGGGATCGGCGCTGGTGGCGGCCACGCTGCCGGTCCCGCCGCCGTTGACGAACTCCAGGTCGGCGTGTTCGCGTACCGCGGCCACCGCTGCACCCCGGCGGGCCAGCAACTCGCGGTACGACCCGCGCTGGGCCACCCGGATCGCGGTGCCGAGCACCGCCTGCCCCGGCGGTGCGTCGCCCAGACCGGCGATCTGTGCCTCGTACGACATCAGGCCGACCAGCCGGAATCCCGTTCGTCGGGCGATGGTGGCGGCGAGTCGGCCGGCCGCCCGGGCGGTGTGCACCGGTGAGCGGCGGACCCCGACGTGCACCCGGCCGCCCAGCAGTCGCCACGAGGCGTCCAGGTCGAGGCAGACGCGCAGCTCCGGGCGGTGACCCGGGGCGGTCACCGTGTCATAGAAGTCGAGCTGGTCGGCGTCGTCGACCATCAGCGTGATCGCCGCAGCCAGCGCCGGATCGGCAGCCAACTCGGCGAGTGCCCCCCGGTCGGCGGTCGGGTACGCCACCAGCACGTCGGCGGTGACCCCGGTCCGGACCAGCCAGATCGCCTCGGGCAGCGTGAACGCCATCACCGAGCGCCAGCCCGGGCGGGCCAGCGCGCGGGCGATCAGGTCCCGGCAGCGCAGCGACTTGCTGGCGATCCGCAGCGGCTTGCCGGCGGCCCGCGAGGTCAACGCGGCGGCGTTGTGGTCGAAGGCCGTGAGATCCACCACCGCGTACGGGGGGTCGAGGTGCGCGGTCGCCCGGTCCAGCCGGTGGCGCAGGTTATCGCTGTCGGTGGCCACGTGTGCACGCTAACTGTGAAACGGTGAATGCGAAACACCCTCGCATCTGACCGGCCGGGATCGGGTTGGCAACCGCGTCCTAGGCTCGGCGAGCAGGTGATGCGCGACGGGGAGAGGTCCCCGTCGGGACTAGAGTGTTCCACCGGGGGTGCCCAGCGATGGGCCGGCACGTGGAGGTACGGCCATCGAAAGCCAGTTCAACGGCGAGTCGTCCGGCGTGTCGCCGTCCACGGACCAGCCCGCCGGTACACCCGGCCGGGACACGACCGGCTTACCCGGCGGCGGTGCCGCCGGCCAGACCGCCGACCCGAAGAGTGCACCGGGCGGGCCCACCGGCCAGGCCACCGACCCGAAGAGTCCACCCGCCGCCCAGGCCGACCTGTCCGGCTACGGCGCGATCCGCTCGGTGCTGCGCATCCGCCCGTTCCGTCGGCTCTGGATCGTGCTCGGTGCCGCCTCCTTCGGCGACTGGCTCGGCCTGCTCGCCACCAGTGTCTTCGCCGCCGCGCAGGTGGAGGGCAACACTGCCAAGGGAGCCGCGTTCGGTGGCGTGATCGCCATCCGGCTGCTGCCCGCACTGGTCCTCGGCCCGTTCGCCGGGGTGCTCGCGGACCGGTTCGACCGCCGCTGGACCATGGTCATCTGCGACGTGCTGCGATTCGTGCTGTTCGCCTCCATCCCGCTGTACGCACTCACCGGTGCCAGCGGCGCGCGGGTGGTGAGCTGGGCGGCGATCGCCACGTTCCTGATCGAGACGGTCACCCTGCTCTGGATCCCGGCCAAGGAAGCCGCGGTCCCCAACCTCATCCCTCGGGCCCGGCTGGAGACCGCCAACCAGCTCACCCTGATCACCACGTACGGCCTCACCCCGGTCTTCGCCGCGATCGTGCTCTCCTCGCTCGACGGCGTCATCCGGGCGGCCACCGGGGGCGAGATGCCCTCCTGGGCCGAGCCGGCCCAGCTCGCGCTCTGGTTCAACGCGTTCTCCCGGCTCGCCACCGCCCTGGTGGTGGCGTTCGGCATCAAGGAGATCAGCCAGGGCCAGACCGACGAGCAGGACCGCACCGAGCAGAGCATGCTGCGCCAGTTCGCCGAGGGCTGGCGGTTCATCGGGCAGACCCCGTTGGTACGCGGGCTGGTCCTGGGCATCCTCGGCGCCTTCGCCGGCGGCGGCATCGTGATCGGCACCGCCCGGTTCTTCGCCGCCTCGCTCGGCGCCGGTGACGCCGCGTTCTACCTGCTGTTCGGCGCGATCTTCGTGGGCCTCGCCCTCGGCATCGGGCTCGGCCCGATGATCGTCCGGGACATGTCCCGGCGGCGCTGGTTCGGCATGAGCATCGTGCTGGCCAGCGCCTCGGTGATGACGCTGGCCTTCGCCTTCCACCTGTCCATGGCGCTGGTCGGCGCGATCCTGGTCGGCGCCGGGGCCGGCATGGCCTTCCTCTCCGGCACCACGCTGCTCGGCGGCGAGGTCGCCGACGAGGTACGCGGCCGGGTCTTCGCCGTGGTGCAGATCGGTACCCGGCTGGTGCTGATCCTGGCCATCGCGCTGGGCAGCCTGCTCGCCGGAGTCGGCGGCTCCCGCACGTTCGAGATCGCCGACCTGGGCATCTCGGTCTCCTCGACGCGGCTGCTGCTGCTCGTCGCCGGTGCCGCCGGGATCTTCGCCGGGATCAGCGCGTTCGGGCAGATGGACGACAAGAAGGGCGTACCGGTTCTGGCCGACCTGTGGGGGTCGATCCGGGGCCGCCCGCTGATGCCGGCCGAGCCGTTCGTCTCGGCCGGGCTCTTCGTGGTCTTCGAGGGCGGCGAGGGCGCGGGCAAGTCGACCCAGCTCGCCCAGCTCGCCGAGCGGCTGCGCGGCGAGGGGCGGGACGTGGTGGTGACCCGGGAACCGGGCGCGACCGCCGTCGGCTCCCGGATCCGGTCGATGGTGCTGGACACCACCGGCGACGAGGCGCCCTCACCGCGCGCCGAGGCCCTGCTCTACGCCGCCGACCGGGCCCACCACGTGGCCACCGTGGTCCGTCCCGCCCTGGTCCGGGGTGCGGTGGTGATCAGTGACCGGTATGTCGACTCGTCCCTGGCCTACCAGGGCGCCGGTCGTACCCTGCCGGTCGACGAGGTCTCCTGGCTCTCCTCCTGGGCCACCGGTGGGCTCAAGCCCGACCTGGTGGTGCTGCTCGACGTCGACCCGCGGACCGGGCTGTCCCGGGTGGCCGCGCGGAGCCAGGCCGCCGACCGGCTGGAGGCCGAGTCGGTCACCTTCCACGAGCGGGTCCGGTACGCCTTCCTCGACCTGGCCGCCGCCGACCCCAAGCGGTACCTGGTGCTCGACGGCTCCCGTCCGGCCGAGGAGATCGCCGAGCGGGTGGCCCGCCGGGTGGAGGAGCTGCTCGGTGCCCCCGGCGGCATCAACCACCCGGACCCGGCGAACGGCCCGGACACCTCGGTCCAGCCCGAGTTATCCCCATCGGAGCTGGTGACGACGGAGCGAAGTTGATGCCGGACGCCTTCGCCGATCTGGTCGGGCAGGACGAGGCGGTGGAGACGCTGCGACGGGCGGCGTCGGCCGCCGCCGCGGTGCTGCGCGCCGCCGACGGCCCGGACACCACCGAGCCGACGGGGTCGCCGGACGGCTCGGACGAGGGCGACGGCGCGGCCCCGGGAATCGACCCGGGCGCGGGGATGACCCATGCGTGGATTTTCACCGGGCCGCCGGGATCGGGGCGGTCGGTGGCGGCACGCGCCTTCGCCGCCGCGTTGCAGTGCGTCCACGGCACCGGCTGCGGCACCTGCCCGGGGTGCCACACCACGCTCGCCGGCACCCACGCCGACGTGCGGCTGGTGGTACCCGAGGGACTCTCCATCGGCGTCAACGACATGCGGGCGCTGGTGCTCCGGGCGGCCAGCACCCCGTCCGGCGGGCGCTGGCAGGTGGTGATCATCTCCGACGCCGACCGGTTGACCGAGGCGGCCGGCAACGCGCTGCTCAAGGCCGTGGAGGAACCGCCGCCCCGGACGGTCTTCCTGCTCTGCGCACCGTCCACCCACCCGGACGACATCTCGGTGACCATCCGGTCGCGCTGTCGGGTCGTACCGCTGCGACAGCCGTCCGCCGAGGCGGTCGCCGAGGTGCTGGTACGCCGCGACGGCATCGCGCCCGACGTGGCCCGGTGGGCGGCGGCGGCCACCCAGGGGCACGTGGGGCGGGCCCGGCGGCTGGCCGGCGATCCGCAGGCGCGGTCGCGGCGGGACGCGGTGCTCGCGGTGCCGCGTCGGCTGACCGGGGTGGGTGCCGCGTTCGACGCGGCGTCTGCGCTGATCGAGGCGGCCGAGGCGGAGGCCGCGGCGTCCGTGGCCGAGCTGGACGCGGCGGAGCGCGCCGCCCTGGAGACCGCGCTCGGCGCGGGCGGTACCGGCCGGGGCGCGGCGGGCGCCGCCCGGGGGTCCGCCGGCCAGTTGAAGGAGCTGGAACGGCGCCAGAAGTCCCGGGCGACCCGGGCCCAGCGGGACGCGCTGGACCGGGCCCTGGTCGACCTGGCCGCCTTCTACCGGGACGCACTCGCCGTCGCCTGGGCGGCGCCGGTGGCGCCGGTGCACACCGACACCACCGACCTGGCCGACGCCGGTGCCCGCAAGTGGCAGGCGGAGGGGGCGCTGCGCCGTCTGGAGGCGGTGCTCGCCTGCCGGTCCGCGATCGAGGCGAACGTCAAGCCCCGAATCGCGGTCGAGTCGATGATGCTCGCCCTCTGGAAGGGCTGACTCCCGCGCACCACCGGATGCCGAGTCCTGACGGAGCGGTCAGCTCCGGGATCCGCACAGGCATCGACACGCCCAATTCTGGTGCGGTACGGTCCGGTGTGCCGTGGTGACGGCGGCGGTACGCACAGTGAGGACGGCTGGGGAGGAGTCCGCTGATGCCGCGGGGCGAGATCGACGAGGCGTGGATCGAGGAGGCGGTCCGACGCTACCGCCGGATCGAGTCCCTCCAGGCCGAGTTCGACCAGGCCGTGGCGACGGTCGAGGTCACCGTCCGGTCGCCGGACGGACTGGTCGAGGTGGTGGTGACCGCCGGTGGCCGGATCACCGACGTGCGTTTCCTCGGTCCGCTGCACACCCGCCAGCCGCGCGACGTCGCGGGTTCGGTGCGGGCCGCGGTGACCGCTGCGGCGGACGCCGCCCAGTGGGCCCGGGAGAAGCTGCACAACGAGACGTTCACCGCCTACCGGCCACTGACGGGGGCCTGAGATGGACACCCTTCGGGCCCTGGCCGCACGCCTCGACGAGGCGAGCGCCACGCTGACCGCGCTGTCCCGCTCGGTCACCGCCGCCGACCCCGCGCAGGTCTCCTTCGGCGCGGACGCGCCCGGGCGGCCCGGTGAGATCGGGCGGGCGCTGCACCGGCAGTGGGTCAACGCCACCGGTGACCGGGCCCGCGAGGCGCACGCCGCCGCCGCGCAGTTGACCGCCACAGCGACCGCGCTGCGCCAGGCCGCCGACCGATATTCCGACACCGACTCCGCCGCCTCCCGCCGGTTGGCCGGGGAGAGGTGATGGACGCCCTGGACCGGCTCGCCGAGCCCGGGATCGACCTGCTGCGCCGGGTCGACACCCTGCTCGCCGCCGGGGCTCCGGAGGGCCACCGGGTCTGGCCGCTGCTGCGCCGGATGCAGGTGCTGCCCGGCGACGCCCTGCGCAGCTTCCTCGACCTGCGGGCGGCACCGTTGGCCGGTGCCGGGCACACGGTGCGCCGGCACGTGCACGGGTACGACCACGCCTGCGCCACGCTGACCGATCCGCTGCTCTGGTCCGGGCCGGCCGCCGCCGCGTACGGGCAGTCCCGGACGATGCTGCTTCGTCACCTCGACGACGGCCCGGAGAGCCTGGTGGGGCGGCTCGAAGCCACCGCCGGGTACGCCGACGCCCTCGCCGACTGGGTGGAGGGCAGCCGGCTCGCCGTCGCCCGCACCCTGGCCGAGGTGATCGGCTCGGCCGAGGCGGTCTCGGTGGTCGCGGCCACCACGATCACCCGCGAGTCGCCGCATTCCGGGCCCTCGTCACCGGGCACGCCTGCCGCCGCCGAGATCGCGGCCCGGGTGCTGGCCGTGCTCTGCGTCGCGTACGACGGGGCGGAGACGCTGCTGCGGCAGTGGGCCCCGAGCCTGGCCGAGTCCCCGATGCGCGCGGCGTCGCCCCGGTTCCGCCCCGGCACCGCCCCGGGCGGGTCGACCACCCGCGTCGGCTGGTAGCAGCCCGGGCGGCCGGACTACCCGAGTGCGCGGCCGTCGGTCGGCCTCCGCCGGTGGGCGGGGTGCGCCGGCACGCAGCACGGCGCCGCACGCGGTGCCCGGTGAGGCCCTCGCGGCGGCGCCGTGACTTCCCTGCACCCCCCGCAGGTCTGTCCCCACACTCAACGCTGTCGAGCCTCGTTTGTCCCGTCCGTGACGGAGGATTCAGCCGTCCGGTCCACCATCGTCGTACCGGTAGGTGGCACGGGATCGGTCGAGTCGACAGTCATGGATAATCACCCCTCACCTCGGCCCAACGGAAATCCGGCGGCGCGTCGTAGGGTGAGGAGCATGGGCATGCTCTGCGCGGTCAGCTTCCAGCGGTACGGGCGTCTCTACTACCTCGACCCGGGTGACTTCCGACCGCAGGTCGGCGACAAGGTGCTGGTGCCCACCGACGACGGGCCCGAGGTGGCGGAGTGCGTCTGGGCCGCGCAGTGGGTCAGCGACGACACCGAGGGCTTCCCCCGAATGGCCGGGCTGGCGCAGGAGGAGGACCTGCGCCGGGACGAGACGCTGCGGCGTCGTAAGGCGGAGGCGAAGGTCGCGGCGAAGCGGCTGATCCGGGAGCACGGCCTGCCGATGAAGGTGGTGGCGATCGACCACGTGCTCGGCAGCGCCGACGGCGGCGGCGAGCGCAGCACCATCTATTTCACCGCGCCGCACCGGGTGGACTTCCGTTCCCTGGTCCGCGACCTCGGGGCGACCCTGCACTGCCGGGTGGAGCTGCGCCAGTTGTCGGCCCGCGACTCGGCCCGGGTGCAGGGCGGCATCGGCTCCTGCGGGCGTGACCTGTGCTGCGCCACGTTCCTGAACGACTTCGAGCCGGTGACCATCCGGATGGCCAAGGACCAGGATCTGCCGCTCAACCCGCTGCGCATCTCCGGTGCCTGCGGCCGGCTGATGTGTTGTCTCAAATACGAACATCCCCTGTACTCGAAATTCCAGGAGTCCGCGCCCGAGGTCGGCAGTCGCGTCTCCACCCCCAAGGGTGAGGGCCGGGTGGTGGGCCACAGCGTTCCCCGCGACGCCGTCACCGTACGCCTGGACGCCGACGGCTCGCGCTCCCTGTGCTCCCGCGCCGACGTGTGCGGTTCACGCCGCGCCTACGACAGCCGGGACCAGCCCGGCCCGGAGGGTGTGGCGCCCCGGCGGTGACCGTCCGGGACGGCGGGACGTGACGGGCTCGCCGAGCACCTGAGCACCGCACCCCGCCGTACCGCCCTCGTCGGGGGTGCGGTCAGCGCAGGACGACCGGAGGTTCGGCCAGGCGGGGACGCAGCGGACGGGCCGGGGCGAGCCAGGAGGCCTCGGGGGAGTCGTCGGGATTGACGCGCCACCGGCGGCCCACCCGGTCGACCGCGATCGGATAGAGGGTGAGCGTGCCGTCCGGGTCGATGCGCATCCGCACGAAGCCCTTGGCGTCCTCGATGCCCTGCCCGGCGAAGAGTTCGTTGACGTTCACCCCGAACGCGCTCGCGACCAGCAGGTACCCGGCCACCAGTTGACTGGCCACCACACCGATCACCGGCAGGTAGACCGTGGCGGCGGCCACTGCGGGTAGCGGCCACGGCCAGTCGTGGAAGGGCAGCGACAGCCACGCCCAGGTGCCGGCGGCTCCCAACCCGACGTGGGCCAGCCCGTGCCCGACACCCAGCAGCCAGTGTCGGACGTGCCGTTTGCCGCTGGAACTGGGCGGCTTGGCGAACATGGCCGCCGCGAGCACGGTCACCAGCACCATCGCCACCAGCGGCACGCTGAACAGCCGCTGCTCGGAGGCCTCCGCACGGAAGTCGGTCACCCCGGCCATGGAGAGCATCAGCAGGGTGTGCAGGATGCCCAGCAGAGTGGAGAAGCCGGGATTGCGCAGCGGCAACCGGCCGAAGATCCCCCAGCCGTACCGGCGGGAGCGGGCCGCATCGGGGTAGCGGGCGGCCAGCTCGTACGCGCGAGAGGGGCTGGACCGGCGGGCCAGGGTGTCCCGGGGCGGCACCTCGATCTTCTCGGGCAGTTTGTGCGTCGGGTACAGGTAGGCCCCGCCACTGCCCGAGGTGACCAGTTGTCGGCCGTCCGGCCCGGTGTAGCGGGCGTAGTGGTGCAGGTCGCCGGAGATCAGCAGGCGTACCTGGGCGCCGGTGGGCGCGACGATGGTCCGGATGAAATAGTCGATCGAGTCGTACGCGGTGGGCTGGTCGACGGCCTTCACCCAGGCCGGAGCCGGCACCGCCAGGATCACCCTGCTCTGCGGGCCCAGCTTCTCCGCCACCGCGTCGAAGTAGGTGAGCTGCGGATCGTCGACGTACGAGCCGGACTGGTCGTCGAGCCCGAGCAGCCACCAGTCGGCGGGCAGCTCGGCGGCGAAGTACGAGCGGGACTGGCCGGTCCGCCAACCGCCGAAGTGGCGGTCCCGGGTGCGGACGAACAACCGCAGGAACGCGGTCAGCCCGTCGTACCAGTCGTGGTTGCCCGGCACCGCGAAGATCGTCGGCTGCTCCGGCGGCGTGGTCGGCAGCGCCGCCTGGTACGGCCCCTTGCACCGGTCCTCGTACGCCTCGTACGCGGCCGACGGGTAGACCTGGTCGCCGCCCATCACCAGGGTCTGCGCCCGGGGCAGCCGGTGCCCGTCCACCTCCAGCTCCCGCTGCGCGAGCAGGTACGCCACCGAGTACGTGGCGTTGAACCCGTCGCCCAGGTCGGCCACGTAGTCGAGCCAGAGCCCGCCGTCCGGCCCGACCTCACGGGCGACCTCCGCGTCCAGCGCCTTCTGGAGTTCCCGCTTGTCCAGGTACGCCCCGAACAGCACCGCCAACAACGTCCGCAGACCGGTGCTGATCAGCAGGAACGGCGCGAGCCACGGCACCGGCTTACGCGGCGTGAAGCCCAGCTCCAGCGGATCGGTGCTGCGCGGCCGTCGCGCCGCCCGCCCTCCGGACGCCTCCTCGGCGTACGTTCCCAGCGGCGCCGCCCGACCGCTGGCCGGCTCCGGCTCGGTCGCATGCTCGGTGTGGGCTTCGGGACGCGTACCGTCACCGGGCGGAGGGTCGACCGGTTCGTCGCGGGGGATGTGGTCGTCGGTCACCCGCCGGAGCGTAGCGCCGCACGGTGGGGCGTGCCGACCCCGAACGTGCCCGTTGTCCGGTCCGCCGAGTCCGGGGAATCCCGCTCCGCCCCGGCTTGGTGCGTGCCGTACACTTGGCGATCGTTGCCGCCTTAGCTCAGTCGGCTAGAGCGACGCACTCGTAATGCGTAGGTCGACGGTTCGATTCCGTCAGGCGGCTCGGTGGGAAGGGCCTCTGGCCCCGGGAGGAATCCCGGGAGCCAGAGGCCCTTTCCTATGCCTTCACGTAGAGGTCACCGGTTCGAACCCGGGAGTCGCCACCACAGCACTACGAATTCGACACGCCCTCGTTGAAGCCCTCGTTGAAACCCTCCATGAACGCCGAGAAAGACCCGGTCAGCAGGCACCCCGCACAGCACAGCATGATCAGAATCGCCGGCACCGCGATCCACAAGACGATCGCCCACCCGCCCAGCCCGGTTTTGTTCGGCTGCTGCTGGACATACATCCCCGGCTGCGGCGGGTACTGGTATGGCGGATAGTGCGGCTGCTGGTGAGGCTGTTGCTGGTACGGGTCGTGAGGGTGCATCCGGCCATCGTGACCACGCACCGACTCGCGCGGTACCACCGATCGGTACATCTCGGACCGCCGAAGAGGCACACCGAAGCGCGACAACAAGGGGAGTCAAGAATCCGGCGGGTCACCGGTCCGGCTCTCCGGCGGCGGCTCCCACCTCGTGTCACAGGTGGCGCCCATACTCCACAGCGACACCACGAACGCCATGCCAGCCGGAGGTCCTGCCGTGTCGTACGCACCAGTCGTTGTCAGCCTGCCGATCGCCGACCGGCAGGTCTCGCACGACTTCTACCGGGACGCCCTCGGTCTGCCCACGATCGGTGAGCCGGCCGAGGACGGGCTGCCCGAGCCGTTGCAGTTCGAGGTCAACGCCGGGTTGAGCCTGATGCTGGTGCCGACCGGTGGCTTCGGCTGGGTGCTCGGCGGGCGGGAGGTGGCCGACCGCCGGCACAGCGAGTGCGTACTCGGGTTGACCGTGGCCGGTCCGGCCGAGGTCGGCAGTCTGGTCTCCCGCGCGCGTGACGCCGGTGCGGAGGTGGTCACCGAGCCGGGCCCGCAGCCCTGGGGCTACACGGGCACCTTCGCGGACCCGGACGGTCACCTATGGATGATCACCGCAGCCGGTGGGGTCGGTCAGGCGTAGAGCTTCCGGACGTACTCCGGGCCGTAGTGGCGCTCCAGGTCGGCCAGGGTCTCCACCGGGTTCTGCACCTCCTTGATCAGGCGGGCCGTGCTGGGCAGCGGGTCTGCCGGCCAGCTTTCCGGCTGCCACAGCCCGGAGCGGAGGAACGCCTTCGCGCAGTGGAAGAAGATCTGCTCGATCTCCACCACCACGGCGAGCACCGGGCGGTGCCCCTTGACCACCATCTGGTCGAACCAGGGTGCGTCGCGCAGCAGCCGGGCCCGCCCGTTGATCCGCAGGGTGTCGCCACGCCCCGGGATCAGGAAGATCAGCCCGACGTGCGGGTTCTCCAGGATGTTGCGGTAGCCGTCGGCGCGCTTGTTACCGGGGCGCTCCGGGATGGCGATGGTCCGGTCGTCCAGCACGAGGGTGAAGCCCGGCGGGTCGCCCTTGGGCGAGACGTCGCAGGCGCCGTCCGCCCCGGCCGTGGCCACCAGGCAGAACGGCGACGCGGCGAGCCACTGCCGGTCGCGCTCGTGCAACGTGGTGCGTTCCTTCTCGGCGGCGCGGGGTGTCGGGGTGCCGAGCAACTCCCGTAACTCGGCCAGCGAGGTGATCTCTGCCGTCACTGTGTGCCTCCCCGTGAAGTTGAACCCGGTGGCGGCATCCAGGCGAGAAACCGCCACGGTCAGTGTAGGCGCGCCTACTGTGATGAGCTGTCCCCCCTGATGGGCGGGGGTGTGGCCGTGACACGAGCCGTCGACGGCGAAACGACACCCGAGCAGTGGAGGCCCGGAGCATGGAGAGTCGACTCAAGGTACTCGGTCATCCGGTGCATCCGATGCTGGTCATGTTCCCGGTGGCCCTGCTGGTCACCGCCGTGTTGTTCGACCTGGTCGACACGCTCGGCGGACCACGGTTCCTCGGCGAGGTGGCGTACTGGAACCTCACCGTCGGGTTGGTCGGCGGCCTGCTGGCCGCGGTGGCCGGGGCCTTCGACCTGCTGGCCATCCCCGCCGGGACCCGCGCGAAGCGGGTGGGCATCACCCACGCCGTGGCGAACCTCGCGGTGATCCTGCTCTTCGCCGCCGTCTGGGTGGTACGCCTCAACGCCGAGTCCCGGGCCGCCGGTGGCGCGCTGATCGCCATCGAGGTGGTGGCGCTGGGCATCCTCGGCGTCAGCGCCTGGCTGGGCGGGGAACTCGTCGACCGGCTCGGCGTCGGAGTCGACCGGGACGCTCACCTCGACGCGCCGAGTTCGCTGCGGCCGGCCTCGGTCGGACAGCCCACGGGTGGTGTGCGGTGACCCGGGGCTGGCGCGGCGGTCAGCAGGGCTGGGATCCGATGGGCGAGTTGCAGTCGCTACGCGCCGAGCTGAGTCGGCTGCTCGGTGGCCGTCCGGGGCCGCCCGAGGTCGAGTTGGGCGAGATCCCCGACGGCTGGGAGGTGCTGGTCCGGCTGCCCGGCGTCGCGCCCGAAGAGGTGGCGGTCGAGTTGGACGACCGCGAGCTGTGCGTACGGGCCCGGACGGAGGCCGAGGTCAACGCGGATCACGGCATCCCCGGCGGATTCGAGACGCGGGGCTTCGAGTACCGCATACCGCTGCCGTCGCGGGTGGACCCGGAGGGCATCGACGCGGTGATGGACCACGGCCTGCTGCGGGTACGGCTGCCCCGGGCGACCCGGCCCGCGCCCCGCACCATCACCGTCGGTCGTACCGGGCCGTACCCGAGCGGTGCGGGTGCGTCGCGGGGTGTCGACCCGGCGGCGGACCGGGAACTCCACCAGCCAGACGTCGCTCCCGGCGAGTACGACCGGTAACCCCCTGCCGTGGCCGCTCCGGATCTGCTCGCCCCGGCCACCGGGCTGGTGCCCGACGTGGCCCGGATCGCCGTGTTGCGGGCCAATGCGCTCGGCGACTTCATCTTCGTGTTGCCGGCGCTGGACGCGCTGCGGGCCGCGTACCCGAAGGCGGAGATCGTGCTGCTCGGTGCGCCGTGGCACGCGGAGCTGTGGAGCGACCGGCCGGGCCCGGTGGACCGGGTGGAGGTGGTGCCGCCGGCACCGGGCATCCGGGCGGCGGGCCCCGGCGAACCCGAGTCGAGCATGGTCGACTTCCTGGCCGCCGCCCGCGAGCAGCGCTTCGACCTGGCGCTGCAACTGCACGGCGGCGGGGCGAACTCGAACCCCCTGGTCGCCGCGCTCGGTGCCCGGGTGACCGCCGGACTGCGCGCCGAGGACGCTCCACCGCTGGACCGGTGGCTGCGGTACGTCTACTACCAGCCGGAGGTGATCCGCTACCTCGAAGCGGTGGCGCTGGTGGGTGCCCCGGCGACCACGATCACCCCGACGCTGGCGGTGACCGAGGCGGACCGCGCCGAGGCCCGCACCGTGCTCGGCGAACCGGCCCGTCCCCGGGTGGCACTGCACCCCGGGGCCACCGACACTCGGCGCCGCTGGCCCACCGACCGGTTCGCCCGGGTGGCCCGGATGCTGCACGCCGACGGGTACGAGGTGCTGGTCACCGGTACCCCGGCCGAGCAGGACGTGGTGGACCAGGTGGTGGCGGCGGCTGGGGTGCCGGTCCGTCCCCAGGTGGGCACGCTCAGCCTGGGCGGGCTCGCCGGCTGCTACGCCGACTGCGAGTTGGTGATCTCCAACGACACCGGCCCGCTGCATCTCGCCGGTGCGGTCGGCACGCCCACGGTCGGCGTCTTCTGGGTCGGCAACCTGATCACCACCGCCACCGGGCTGCGCGGGCGACACCGACCGATCACCTCGTGGACGGTGCACTGCCCGGTCTGCGGGGTGGACTGCACGCCCGGCATCTATCCGCACCGCCCCGGCGACGGTGACTGTCCGCACCGGGACTCCTTCGTCACCGACGTACCGGTCGTCGAAGTCCTCGAAGCCGCCCGCGAACTGTTGTTCCGCTGAGCCCGGATGTAAGGAAGGGACCCCTACTAACGCCTCGTGTATAGGAAGGGTCCCCTCCTTACATCAGCACCTCCCATGCCTCGACGTCGCGTTCGGTGACGGTGGTCGGTGACTCCAGGTGGTAGGCCCCGCTGGGCAGGACTCCGGCACCGCCGTACCGCGCCATCACGGTGATCTGGGCGGCGACGTCCTCGCCCTGGTGGCGCTCCGGCACCCGCCGCCAGAACTCGAAGCCGCCGCACTCGACCAGCTTGGCCCGGTCGTACAGGACGCAGCCGCCGATCCAGGAGACCTGGTACGCCCGCCAGTTCCCCGCCGGCACCTCCAGCGCCTCGGTGACGTGCAGCAGGTTGGCCGCCGAGTGGATCTGCGCCCGGTCCCACTCGGGGGTGCCCGGACGGATGCGCTCGGGCACCGGCCGGCCGCGCCACTCCCGGTAGTGCCGGTGCGTCTGCGGGCGTACGTCGTCCAGGTACGACAGTCCGTGCACGCCGTTGCCGACGAATCCGCAGCCCAGTTCCTGGATCGCGGCGACCAGCCGGGACAGCGCGCCGGGTTCCAGCCAGACGTCGTCGTCGAGGAAGAGCACGTACCGGGCGGCGGACGCGGCGAGCAGGGCGGCCCGGTGTTCGGCCAGCCCACGCCGGGGCAGCCGACGGGTCAGCAGCACCGGATGCCCGCGATACCGCAGCGCACGGACCATGGTGGCTGCCGCCGGGTGGGCGTACCCGGGGTCGCCGTCGGACTGGTCGCTGACCACCACCCCGAACCCCGGCACCCCCTCCTGGGCGGCGAGCCCGGAGAGGGTGACGGCGAGTTCGGCGGGCCGGTCCCGGGTCGGGACCAGGACGTCGAGCAGACGGTCGGCGCGGAAGTCCGCGTGGTCGCCGGTGTCGAGCGGTCGGTTCACGGCGCCTTGCCGGTGGTCGGCGGGACGCCCGCACGGGACACCGCCACACCATCCGGGCCGGCGGCGGCCTCCTGACCGGCAGCGACAGTGTCGCCCGCAACGACCGCCCGGCCCGCACCCATCTCGTCCACCGAGTCGACCGAGCCGTCCGAACCCTCTGAGCCGGGCGTCCCGATCGAGCCGACGGATCCGACCGAGCCGACCGAATCGGCCGTGTCGGTCACCCCGCTCTGGCCGTGGGCGCGGATCCGGTCGATGATCGCGGAGGTGGAGCGGTCCGGCACGTACCCGAGCGTGCGGACCTGCCCGCCCAGCCGCTGCACCAGCGGCGCCTCGGGTACCAGGTCGGGCGGGTAGTCGCCGCCCTTGACGTAGACGTCGGGGCGGACGGCCTCGATCAGACCGGCCGGCGAGTCCTCCTCGAAGACGACCACGTGGTCGACACAGGAGAGCGCGGCGAGCAGGGCGGTACGGTCCTCCACCGGGTTGACCGGCCGGTCGGCGCCCTTGAGTCGGCGGACGCTGTCGTCGGAGTTGACCGCCACCACGAGCAGGTCACCGAGGGCGCTCGCCTGTTCCAGATACCGCACGTGGCCCCGGTGCAGCACGTCGAAGCAGCCGTTGGTGAACACGATCGAGCGCCCGTTCCGCCGATGTTCCGCGATGATCCCGGTCAGGCCCTCGGCGCCGACCAGCGCCGAGCCGCCGGGCGTCGGGCGGCCCAGCGCGGCCAGCAGGTCGTCGCGACGGCACACACAGGTGCCGGTGCCGGCGACGGTGCTGGTCGCGGCGAGTTGGGCGAGCTGCGCGGCGGTCGGCAGCGGCGCACCGGCGGCCAGCGCGAGCGTCATGGTCGCCAGGTACGCGTCACCGGCGCCGACCGCGTGGCTGGCCGGTACGGGCGTGCTGTGGCTGCGGGCGGGTCGTCCCTCGGCACCGCCCACCACCGCACCATCGGTGTCCAGGGTCACCGCGACCACGTCCGCGCCGGTGTGCGCCCGCAACTCCGCGAGCCGGGACTCGGCCAGGACGGCCCGGTCGACACCGGCTCCGGCGTCGGCGTTCACGGTCACCCCGGTGCCGGTCACGCTGAGCCCGTCGCGGGTCATCGCGACCCGGTCCTCACCGGGCGTGGGCTCACCGGTCGGCCCGTCGGTACGCCGCAACCCGCCCGGCGCGGTGCCCATGGTCAGCTCCGACGGTCCCTCGGTCGGGTCCACCTCTGGGTGTTCCAGGTGCAGGTCGGTCGGGGCGTCGGCGGTGGTCAGCCCGGCGGTGCCGGCGCGGGCGAGCAGTCGGCTCGCCTCGGCAAAGCTCGGCGTCACCACGGTCGGGGCGAGGCCACGCCAGTCGGCGAGGTCGTGCGCGTCAAGCGCGACGGTGGCGTACCGGCTGCGGTGGGCGACCAGCCAGGCGCGTACCGGTGCCGGCAGCGCGCCCAGGCCGTAGTCGCAGATCACCAGCGTGGGAGCCGCGCCACCGGCGGCGGCCCGCAGCTCCTCGGTCGCGCAGTCGAGGGCGGTGAGCAGGCAGTCCACGCCCACGTCGGTGAGCGGGTCGTCCGGGTCGCCGGAGTCCTCGCGGAGCAGGATCTGGTCGCCGGCCAGCATCCGGCGCTTGACCGGGGTGGGGCGGCCCGGTTGGCTCACGGTCCGGTCCCAGACGCCCGCCCGGTCCAGACAGTCGTGCAACTCGTCGCCGGCCACGTCGGCGCCGACCGGCGCCACCAGCACCGACCGGCCGCCCAGGGCGGCGACGTTGACTGCGGTGTTGGCCGCGCCGCCCGCCGCCGAGATGCGTCGCCGCAGGGTGAGGACCGGGGCCGGGGCCTCCCGACACAGCCGGTCGGAGTCGGCGAACCGCCATTCGTCGAGCATGGCGTCGCCGATCACCAGGACCGGGCGCCCGAGCCAGCTCTGCACGACGTCGGCGAGCCGGAGCTGTTCCGCTGCTGCTCGTGCCATGCCGGCGGATCCCCTTGCCGCTCCGGGTCAAACCTGCGCGACCGGCGGCCAATGCGGGCGGGGTCACGCAGCTCAGGGCGTTTCGGGCGTTCGGGGCCGGGAAGGGTTCGGTTGACCCCCTGGAGAGGAGATGCAGCATGGCAGCCACGTTGCAGGGCAAGCGAGTCGCCTTCCTGGCCACCGACGGTGTGGAGGAGGCCGAGTACGTCCAGCCGCGCGAGGCGGTCGAGCAGGCCGGCGCCACCGCCGAGCTGGTGTCGATCAAGCCGGACCAGATCCGCGCCTTCGACCACCTGGACCCGTCAAAGACGTACGACGTCGACGTCAGCGTCTCCGACGCGGACCCCGACCGGTACGACGCGTTGGTGCTGCCCGGTGGGGTCGCCAACCCGGACTTCCTGCGGGCCGACCCGGAGGCGGTGCGGTTCGTGCGGTCGTTCTTCGACGCCGGCAAGCCGGTCGGGGTGATCTGCCACGGCCCGTGGACGCTGGTCGAGGCGGACGTGGTGCGGGGCCGTCGGCTGACGAGTTGGCCGAGTCTGCGTACCGATCTGACCAACGCCGGCGCGACCTGGGTGGACGAGCAGGTGGTGACCGACAACGGCCTGGTCAGCAGCCGTAAGCCGGACGACCTGCCGGCCTTCTGCGCCAAGATCGTCGAGGAGTTCGCCGAGGGCCGGCACTGACCCGACCACCGGCACCACCCGTGGCCGGTCCGTCCGACACGCCCCGCCGGGCCTGACGGACGGACCGGCTTCGTCCGTCCCGGGCATGTTTCCGGTGGTACGGGAAAACGGGCGCAATGACCACGGAGAGCCACCCGGAGCCGGTGCTGAGCAAGGGGCAGCTCCGGCTGCTGATGTTCGGCCTGATGACCGGCATGCTGCTGGCCGCCCTCGACCAGACCATCGTCGGGACCGCCCTGCCCACCATCGTCGGCGAGCTGGGCGGCATCAGCCACTACTCCTGGGTGGTGACCGCGTACCTGCTCGCCTCCACCGCCTCGACCCCGCTGTACGGCAAGATGGCCGACCTGTACGGACGCCGCCCGGTGTTCCTGTTCTCGATCGGGACGTTCCTGCTCGGCTCGTTGCTGGCCGGTCTCTCCCAGGACATGACCCAACTGATCGTCACCCGAGGTGTGCAGGGTCTGGGTGCCGGTGGTCTGATCACGCTCGCCTTCACCATCATCTCGGACGTGGTCTCGCCTCGGGAGCGTGGCCGCTACCAGGGTGTCTTCGGCGCGGTGTTCGGTATCGCGTCGGTGGCCGGGCCGCTGGTGGGCGGCTACTTCGCGGAGACCAACTGGCGCTGGATCTTCTATCTGAACGTGCCGCTGGCGATCCTCGCCATCGTGGTCTGCTCGCGGGTGATCCGGCTGGTGCCCTTCACCCGGCGGAAGCACTCGATCGACTGGCTCGGCGCGCTGCTGCTGGTCGCCGGGGTGAGCAGCCTGCTGCTGGCGCTGAGCTGGGGCGGCAACACCTATCCGTGGGGCTCCGCCGCGATCATCGGCCTCTTCGTCGTCGGTGCCGTGCTGGCCGTCGCCTTCGTGCTTCAGGAGCGTCGGGTGGCCGAGCCGATCCTGCCGCTGCGACTCTTCCGCAGCGCCACCTTCACCCTGGCCAACGGTGCCGGGTTCGTGCTCGGTCTGGTGATGTTCGGGTCGATCATCTTCATCCCGCTCTATCTCCAGATCGTCAAGGGCGCATCACCGACCCGCAGCGGTCTGCTGATGCTGCCGATGATGGCCGGCATCATCATCACCTCGGTGTTGACCGGCCGGGCGATGAGCCGGATCGGCCGGTACAAGTGGTTCCCGGTGACCGGCTCGGTGGTGCTGCTGGTCGGGATGCTGCTGTTCACCCGGTTGCAGGTGGGCACCTCGCTGTGGGTGGCGTTCGGCTTCATGGCGGTGATCGGCGTCGGGCTGGGACTCTGCATGCAGTCGCTGGTCCTCGCCGTACAGAACTCCGTCTCACTGCGGGACCTGGGTGCCGGTACCTCGTCCGCGACGTTCTTCCGGTCGCTCGGCGGATCCTTCGGGGTGGCCATCCTCGGCGCGGTGCTCTCCGCCCGGCTGGCCGCCGAGATGTCCGACCGGCTGCCGGCGGCGGTGGCGCAACTGTCCCCGGAGCAGCGGGCGGCCGTGGGCCCGACCGGTGGCGCCGGAGTGTCGGTCGACGACCCGGCGACGATCCTGGCCCTGCCCGCCCCGGTACGTGCGGCCGTCCAGGTGGCCTTCGTCGAGTCCCTGCACCTGGTCTTTCTGACCACCGGGCTGATCGCGATCGTGGCGGTGCTGCTCACCCTGGCCCTGCCGAACGAGCGGCTGCGCGGCACCGGCCCGGAGGGCGCCACCGGCGGCACCGACGGCCTCGGCGGCGAGGGCCCGGCCCCCGGCGGCAAGCCCCTGGACCGCTCCTCGAAGCCCGAGGCCGCCGCCGACATGGAGGCCAAATCCCAGACGATGCTCTGACGTGCATCAGGATTGTGGCGGTGTGGCTGTTCGTGCGCCGGCGTGTCGAACAGCCACACCGCCACGATGAAGGGTCTTCCGGCCGGTCACTTCAGGATCAGGCGGTTGGTCTGCTCGAAGACGTCCAGGTCGGCGAGGGTCTCCAGGACGCTCGTGGAGAGCGGCTGCGGCAGCGCCTCCCGGTGGAAGAAGGCGGCGTCGGTGGTCTCCTCGGTGACCCGGGCCAGCCGCCCGTCCCACTCCTCGACCCGGAACGCGGTGGTGAAGATCTGGTACGTGTGGCCGTACATGTTGGTGTGGGTGCGGTCGGGGCCGGTGTAGAGGGCGAACGCGCTGACCCGCAGCGCGCGTAGTCCGGTCTCCTCGCGTACCTCCCGCACGGCGCAGTCGGCGATGGACTCGCCCAGCTCCATGGCGCCGGCGGGCATCGCCCACTGCCCGTTGTCGGAGCGTCGGATCAGCAGGATCCGTGCGGAGCTGTCGCGGACCACGGCCCGCGCGCCGACGAACATCAGTGTCCGGTCGCCGGCCAGGGCGCGGAGCTGCCCGACGTACGAATCAGCCCAGGAGATGCTCACCCGGACAAGGTACGGGGGTTCTCGCGGCGGATGTGCCGGAACCGGCCACGCCGTAACGTTTCTCGGCGCATCATCGCCGTTAGGAGTGGACGGCTCTCGAAGACCTCACTCCCGGTGGGTGGCCCCGGCGTTCGCACCGCGCCGGGGCCACCCGTTCCTTGCGGGGCGACCCGCACAGTCAGTATCGCGAAACTTGTTCGCGTCTGTCCCGGTGATGGGGAAATAATCCCAGGTCAGGCGCTATTCGCTGGTGTCGACCAGGACCTTCCCGACGACCGAGTCCTCCACCGCGCGATGCGCGTCGGCGGTCGCCGACAGCGGAAAGCGGTGCAGCGGCAGACCCGCCTGCTCGCCCACCCGGATCCCGCCCTGCGCGGCAGCCGCCGCCACGTCCACCACCGCCTGCGCCTTCGCCGCCTTCGGCACGGTGTAGACCATCACGAACTGCCACCGGGCGTTCGGCATCAGCAGCGGCCCGACCGGCAGGGTCACCTCGCCACCGCCGTCGTCGGCGTAGACGCAGACCACGCCGCCGGGCCGGAGCAGGCGTACGTCGGTGGCGGCGTTGCTGGCCGGGGCGACCTCGACGATGCCGTGGACCCCGTCGGGCGCGACCTTGCGGACCTCCTCGACCACGTCCTGCTCCCGATAGTTGATTACTATCGAGGCTCCGGCGGCTGCGGCGAGCTGCGCCTTCTCCGCGCTGCTGACCGTGGCGATCACACAGGCGTCGGCCCAGGAGGCGAGTTGGATCGCCGCGTTGCCGACCGCACCCGCCCCGCCCTGCACCAGCACCGTGTGATCACTCAACGCGCCCGGGCCCAGGCTGTCCGGCAGGTACTCGCCTGAAGTCAGGCAGCGGTGCGCGGTCAGGAACGGGATGCCCAGGCAGGCACCCAGCTCGAACGAGGCGTCGCCGAGGCGTACCGCCTGCCGCACCGGCACCACCGTGTACTCGGCGGCGGTGCCCCAGGGCCGCTGCCAGGCGGCCTCCCAGACCCACACCCGCTCGCCGACCAGCTCCCGGTCGACGCCCTCGCCGACCGCCTCGACCACCCCGGCGCCGTCCTGCCCGGGCGTCTGCCAGCCCGCCGGCAACGGGCCCTGGCGGCGGGCCTTCCAGTCGGTCGGGTTCACCCCGGCGCAGGCGATCCGGACCAGCACCTCACCCCGCCCGGGCTCCGGCACCGGCCGGTCCACCACCTGGAGCACCGTCGGGTCGCCGGTGCGCTCGTACACGACCGTCCTCATCGCGCCCTCCTCGACTCGGCGTGGGCGTCGTTGGCGTTACCCGACCCGGCGGCACCCATGCCGCCGGAGGTCAGGCGGCCCGTTCGAGCACGACCTTCGCGGCCGGGGAGCGGACGGTGGCGGTTCAGCCGAGCCGGTCGACGAACTCCGGGGTCAGCTCGCCGATGGAGTCGAGTACCGCCGCCGCCAGCCGCTTCGCGTCCGGATCCAGCGGGTACGACCCGTGCGGCACCGCCACCACGATCATCCCGGCGGCTGCGGCCGACCGGACGCCGTTGGAGGAGTCCTCCACCGCGACGCACCGGGCCGGGGCGACGCCGAGGCGTTCCGCCACGGTCAGGTACACGTCCGGGGCCGGCTTGCCGCGTGCCGTCTCCTCGGTGGACAACGTGCTGCCGAACTCGTCGGTCAGGGCGGTGGCCTTGAGCGCCGCCGCGATCAGCCGGGTCGGCGACGAACTGGCCAGCCCCAGCGGCCACCGCGCGGCCACCCGACGCACCACGTCGTCCGCCCCGTCGATCAGCGGTACGCGAGACGCGTACCGCCGGCTCATCTCCTCGACCACCTCGGCGGCGACCTGCTCGGCGGTCCGCCGTACGCCCAGCTCACCGCTGAGGTACTCGGCCCACTCGCCGGTGCTCATCCCCATCAGCCGACGCTGGGTGTCCGGCTGCCAGGTCCCGCCGTGCGTCGCCACGTACGCCCGGCGGACCTCCTCCCAGACCGGCTCGGAGTCCACGATCACGCCGTCCAGGTCGAAGACCACCGCATCCACCACGCACACCATCCTGCCGTACCCGCCCCTGATGAAAGGAAGGGTCCCCTGCTAACGCCTCGTGTATAGGAAGGGACCCTTCCTAACGCCCAAGCCGCAACGCGCCCGGCGGCATAGGTCGGTCGGTGCGCTGCGGCTACCGGGCGGGCAGGCCGATCGGGCTGTCCGGCGGGATGACCCGATGGGCGGCCAGGGCGATCGGGTCGAGCAGTTCGCGCAGCCGTTCCGTGCGCGTCGCGCCCAGCGCCCGCCAGGGACGGGCGGCAGCCGAGTCGGTGGCCTCCTCGACGGCCCGGAAACCGGCCCGCCCACGGTCGGTCGGCTGGCCGTCCGAGGTCAGCCAGCCACGGTCGGCCAACCGCTCCCGCGCCTGCGCCCACTCCTGCTCCGACCAGCCCCGACCGAGCAGGTTGGCGGGCGGCATGTCGACCGCGACCCGCCAGGCCAGCGTCTCCACCGGATCGAGGTCGGCGGCGACCAGGGCCGCCACGTGCCCGTCGCCGCGATGTTCGCGCAGTGTGGTGGCGGCCTGCCAGAGTCGGGCCAGCGGGTACTCACCGCACGGCAGCGCGGCGTTGGCCGCGCCGAGCACCCGACCGGCGGTCCCGACCTCGTCGGCGGCGGCCGACAACAAGTCGGCGGCCTCGGCCAGGTGTTGCTCGGGTAGCTCGTAGACCAACTCGGCGAGGGCCTGCACCGCCCCGGTCAGCCGGGACCGCAACGCCTCCTCGGGCCCGGCCAACTGCCACACCGCCGGCAGGGCACGCGCCACCATGTGCGGGGCGAAGGTGAAGAAGGCCGCCACCACCGGGGCGGGACCGGTCGGCCCGAGCGGGGCGGCCCGACCGGCGAAGTACCCCCGCCAGTACCCGCGCAGCCCGGCCGCCTCGTAGGCGGCGCGGGCGCGCGGGTGGAAGTAGGTGACGGCGTGCACCGGCTCGTAGTACGTCCACATCAACCGGGCCGTCCGCCCGGGCTCGTCCGCCGTCGCCACCGTCGTCTCCTACTGGGCGGCGAGGATGTCCACCACGAAGCGCAGCGGACCGGCCGGCCGTCCCCCCGCGCCATCGGTGCCGTACGCCTGCTCGGCCGGGATGTCGAGCTGCACCCGGCTGCCGACCTTCACCCCGACCAGGCCCTTGTCCCAGCCCTCGATGACCTGTCCGACGCCGATCGGGAAGGTGGCCGGCTCGCCCCGCTCCCAGGAGGAGTCGAACTGCTCGCCGTTGGCGAAGAGCACGCCCACGTAGTTCGTGGTGATCGACTGCCCGGCGGTGACGGCCGGTCCGGTGCCCTCGATCAGCGGGGTGACGGTGAGCTTGGTCAGCTCGCCCTCGCCGGCGCTCACGGTCGGCTTGGTGCCGAGCGCCGGGTCCGCGCCCTCGGGCAGTTGCGGGGCGGGCGGGGCACCCGGCGCACCCGGCTCGGCCGGTGCGTCCGCGGGGGCCGACGGCGAGCTTGCGAACTCGTCGGGAGCGTCGTCACCGCCGCGCTGGCCGACGATCACGAAGACGGTGACCAGCACCGCGACCACGGCGATCCCGGCGAAACCACCGGCCCATGCCTGCCGCCGCCGCTTGGCCTCGGCCGCCTTCTGGGCCGCCAACTGTTCGGCCAGTCGCCGTCGTGCCTTGGTCTCCTGCTCGCTCACGTCCTCGACTCCCCTGCTGAGAGGTGTGGGTGCGTCCGGCTACAGATGCCGTCGCCGACACACGGTACCTGGTGGCGGACGCAGTACCGACCGTCGATCGTGACCCGTGGGAATTGTGCGGCAACTGGGACACGGGGGCACGGGTGCGACAGGGGCGAGGACCTCGCCCCGGCAGGGCCGAGGCGACCGCCGGTCAGGCGGACTTGCGGGGAGTCGTCTTCTTCGCCGGGGCCTTCGCGGCCTTGGTCGTCTTCTTCTTGGCCGGCTCGGCCTTCTTCGCCGGGGCCTTCTTCGCACCGCCGGCCGCCGTGCCGCTGGCCTTCGTGCCGCTGGCCCTCGTACCGGTGGCCTTCTTCTCGGCGGTCTTCTTGGCAGGGGCCTTCTTCGCCGCGGTCTTCTTCTGTGCCGAGCGGGCGGAGGTGATCGGGGTGGGCGCACCGGCACCACCGCCGGCGGCGGCGCCGCCTCCCTCGCCACGGGCCGCACGGGCCCGCTCCACCGAGGCCTTCAGCGCCGCCATCAGGTCGACGGCGGCGGGCGGCGCCTCCTCGACCTCCTCCGGCTGTACGACCTCACGGCCCTCCACCTTCGCGTCGATGACCTCCTGCAGCGCCGCCCGGTAGTCGTCGGTGAACTCGTCCGGGTGGAAGTCACCGGCCATCGAGTCGACGAGCGAGGTGGCCATCGCCAGCTCCGGCGGCCGGACCTTGAGGTCCTCGTCCAGGAAGCCGAAGGCCGGCTTACGGATCTCGTCGGGCCAGAGCATGGTGTTCAGCAGCAGCACGCCCTCGCGTACCCGCAGGGTGGCCAACTGCTCGCGCTGGCGCAGCGCCACCTTGACGATCGCCACCCGCTCGGAGTCGGTCAGGGCGTCCCGCAACAGCAGGTACGGCTTGGTCGCCGTGCCCTCCGGCTCCAGGAAGTACGCCTTGTTGTAGAGGATCGGGTCGACCTGCTCGGCCGGGACGAACTCCAGCACGTCGATCGCGTGAGAGGTGCTCAACGGAAGTTCCGCGAAATCCTCGTCGGTGAGGATCACCATCTCCCCGCCGCCGATGTCGTAGCCCTTGGCGATGTCGTCGTAACTGACCTCCTCGCCGCAGACCTGACAGGTGCGCTTGTACCGGATCCGCCCGCCGTCTTCCCGGTGCACCTGGTGGAACCGGATGTCCTTCTCCTCGGTCGCGGAGTACAGCTTCACCGCGATCGAGACGAGGCCGAACGACACGGCCCCCTTCCAGATGGCGCGCATCCCGCACCCCCTTCCCC
Organism: Micromonospora sp. NPDC023869; assembly: GCF_055559695.1. NCBI lineage: Bacteria > Bacillati > Actinomycetota > Actinomycetes > Micromonosporales > Micromonosporaceae > Micromonospora > Micromonospora sp. NPDC023869. The sequence goes on along the minus strand of NZ_JBVHKD010000001.1, from coordinate 520,116 downwards.
GATATCGACCATGCTCGCATCAGACGGAACCGGGCGCGAGGTGTTCGGCCTGCTACTACAGTCGGTTTCGTGCCCGGCGCGCCACTGAGGCCGATGCTCGCGGTGACCGGGCAACTGCCTGCCGGCGCCGGGTGGGCGTACGAGTTCAAGTGGGACGGCGTACGCGCCCTGGCCGACATCGCCGCCGGACGGCAGCGCCTGTACGCGCGCTCCGGCGTGGAGATCACCACCGCCTACCCGGAGCTGATCCCGCTCGGCGAACAGGTCGACGACGCACTGCTCGACGGTGAGGTGGTCCTCTTCGACCGGGCCGGTCGACCGTCGTTCACCGCCCTGGCCGAGCGGATGCACGTACGAGACCCGGCCAAGGCGGCCCGGCTGGCGGCGAGCGCCCCGGTCACGTACATGATCTTCGACCTGTTGCGGCTGCGCGGCACGGACCTCACCGGCTGGCCGTACGCCCGGCGTCGGGAAGCCCTCGACGAACTCGGACTGGGCGCGGCGCGGTGGACGGTCCCACCGGTCTTTCCGGACGGCCCGGCGACCTACGACGCGGCCGGTGAGCACGGCCTGGAAGGGGTGATGGCCAAGCGGGCCGACTCGACCTACCGGCCCGGCGTGCGGTCGCCGGACTGGGTGAAGGTCAAGCTGGAGGTGACCGGGGACTTCGTGATCGGCGGCTGGCGACCCGGTGCCCGTCGGATCGGCGGCCTGCTGGTCGGGGTGCCCGGCGCCGGTGGACGGCTGGTCTATCGGGGGCGGGTCGGCGGCGGGATCGGGGCGGCCCTGGAACGCGAACTGCTGCGGGAGTTGGAACCGCTGCGCACCACCACCTCGCCGTTCGGCGGCGACGTGCCCCGGGAGGATGCCCGGGGCGCGATCTGGGTAACTCCCCAGGTGGTGGTGGAGGTCAAGTACGGCCAGCGCACGCCGGACGGGCGACTGCGGTTTCCCAGGGTCCTGCGGCTGCGGCCGGACAAGTCGGCCGAGGAGGTGGAGGATGCCGGCTGAGCGGGTCCGGGTCGACGTCGCCGGACGCACCCTGGAGTTGTCGAACCTGGACAAGGTCCTCTACCCGAAGGCCGGCTTCACCAAGGGCGAGGTGATCGACTACTACACCCGGATCTCGCCGGTGTTGCTGCCGCACCTGCACGACCGGGCGCTGACCCGGATCCGCTACCCGAACGGCGTGGAGGGCAACTCCTTCTTCGAGAAGAACGCACCCGCCGCCACGCCCTCCTGGGTGCACGTCGAGACGTTGCCCGCGCCCGGCTCGACGAAGGGCCGGGAGACCATCGACTACGTGGTCGCCGGCGACCTGCCCACCCTGGTCTGGCTGGCCAACCTCGCCGCCCTGGAACTGCACACCCCGCAGTGGAAGGTCGGCGCGCATCCGGACCTGATGGTGGTCGACCTGGACCCGGGTCCGCCGGCGACCCTGCGGCAGTGCTGCCGGGTGGCGCTGCTGCTGCGTGAACGGCTGGCCGCCGACGGGGTGGACAGCTATCCGAAGACCTCCGGCAAGAAGGGCATGCAGCTCTGCTGCCCGATCGCGGGTACGCAGTCCGCCGACGACGTGTCCGGGTACGCCCGGCGGATCGCCCAGGAGTTGGAGCGCGAGCACCCGAAGCTGATCGTATCGAAGATGGCGAAGAACCTCCGGCCCGGCAAGGTGTTCATCGACTGGAGTCAGAACAGCGCGGCGAAGACGACGGTGGCCCCGTACTCACTGCGGGCGCAGCCTGTGCCCTCGGTGTCCGCACCGCTGACCTGGGACGAGGTGGAGGCGGGCGCGGCGGGCAGACGACCGTCGTCGAAGCCGTACACGGCCTCGGAGGTGCTGGAGCGGGTCGAGGAGCACGGCGATCTTCTTGCGCCTTTGCTCGAACCCGGTCGTGCGCTGCCTTCGGCGTAAGGAAGGGTCCCTTGTTAACGCCTGCGGTATAGCAGGGGACCCTTCCTAACAACTAGCCCAGGCGATCGTGGTCGCCGAGGACCTCGGTGATCACGCGGTGGTCGTCAGCGGCCAGTGCGGGATCGGAGTCGAGGTGCTGCGCCAACAGCAGCATCGCCTTCCACAACGCCCAGCCCCGCGCCCGTGCCCAGGTGCCCTCGTCCTGCCTGACTGTCTCCCGAAAGGCGTGCCGGCTGCTGCCGGAGAACAGCGTCCACGCGATCACCAGGTCGCAGGCCGGGTCACCGACGCCGGACGTGCCAAAGTCGATCACCGCAGCCAGCTTTCCGTCCACCACCAGCAGGTTGCCCACCGCGATGTCCCCGTGGAACCACACCGGACTGCCGTGCCACTCGGCGGCCAGGGCGCCCTCCCACACGGTGGCGGCCCGCGCCACGTCCACCTGCCCGACCAGGACGCTCAGCAGATGCCGGGTCTCCTGGTCGTAGTGCGCGGGCGAGGCGCCCCGGAAGAAGCTGTGTTCCCCGGCAGCCGGGCCGCCGGTCGCGTCGCAGGACTGCAGGGCCAGCACGAACTCGCCCACCGCTACGGCGAACCGCACCGGATCGTCGATGCGGCCCCGGTCCGCCGTCTCGTCCGGCAGCCAGCCCCGTACCGACCAGGGAAAGGGATAACCCTCGCCGGGGATTCCGGTGCCCAGGATCGACGGGACGGCGACCGGCAGCTCCGGCGCGAGCCGGGGCAGCCACTCGTTCTCCTTCGCCACCGCCGGGACGTACCCGGCGGCCGTCGGCAGGCGTACGGTCATCGTCTCGCCCAGTCGGTACGTCCGGTTGTCGTGGCCGTCGCGTTCCACCGGAGTGACCGGCAGGTCGGCCCAGTGCGGGAACTGAGCGGCGATCAGACGTCGGACCAGTCTGGCGTCGATTCCGGCACGGCCGTCGGGAGCGGTCGAAGGCATCCCGCGATCCTCGTTTCGTCACCGTGCGTCGGCAAGGGATTATCGACGGATGGAGACCGCTCTTCCCGTACTGTCCGCCAACGGCCTCGCCGAGCGGGGCCGGCCGTTGATCACCTGTCTCGACCACCGGACCGGTGCCCGGCACGATCTGACCGCCGCCGAACTGGGCGAATGGTCGGCGCGCGCGGCCGGTCTGCTGCGGGACGGGTGCGGGCTGACGCCGGGCAGCCGGGTGGCGGTGCTGTTACCGCCGCACTTGCGTACCGCTGCGGTGTTGCTCGGGGCCTGGTCGGTGGGGATGACGGTGTCGTTCCGGCCGTGGGCCACCGCCGGGTTGCCGGTGCTTGAGCCGGGCGGCGACCGGCCGTACGACGCCGTGCTGGTCACGCCGGAACGGCTCGACGACTGGTTGGAGGAGGTACCGGAGGGGCTGCACCGCTATCTCGTCGGCACCGGGGCGGAGCCGCTGGCCGAGGTGCCGGCCGGTTGGCTCGACTGGTCCGTGGAGGTGCTGCGGCACGGCGCGGCCCCGACCGACCGTCCCGTGCTGCACGCCGGTGACGCGGCCAGCCCGGACGGCACCAGCTACGCCGAGTGGGGCTCGGTCGCGAAGGTGGTCGCCGAGCAGCTTGACCTGCGGGTCGGTGACCGTCTGCTGGTCGACGTCAGCGAGCACGACCAGCCGCTGAAGTGGCTGCTCGCGCCACTCTCCGCCGGTGCCTCCGTGGTGCTCTGCACCAACCTCGACCCGGAGAGCCGAGACGCGGTCGTCGCCGCCGAGCAGGTGACCCGAGTCCTCTGACCTGCACAGCGGAACAATCCTCGCTGGTCACCGGTTTAGCCCAGGCGCGCGCCGCGAGCAGGACGCGGTGTGGTCGACCGGCAGGGCACACCGCGCGCCGCCGGGCAGCAGGCGGTCGCAGAACACCCAGTGGCGTACGTCCTGCTGGTCTTCGATCGAGACGGTCACCCCGCCCGGCTCGATGCGTACGCTGAGTCGGGCCAACACGCGGGCCGCGGTCCGGGCGAAAATCCGGGCCCGCAGCAGGTCGGGAGCGGTGATCGGCAGATGGATCACCCAGCGCTCGGTCATCGGTAATGACGGTCCGCCGGCTGGGTGCTCTGCCACGCACGCAGGGCGTTCTTGATCCGTATGTTCTCCTCCTGCACCGCGACCAGGGCGGTCTGCGCGGTGGCGAGTTCATCGGCCACCCGATGCAGGAAAGAGTGGATCTCGACGGGGTCGAGCCCTCGCCGCCGGACATTGAAGCACCGCTCGTGGATTTGCCATGGCCGCAGCGGAAGCTGAGTCGGATGTGGTGGGACCGGCACGTCGGGACTCGTCGCAGGTCGGCGTAAGAGCCAGCGGATCAGGCTACGCACGTGACCACCCTTCGTTGGGATCGCAGGAAGGTGGAGGGGCGGTCTCCGCCAATTGCGGTCGGCGGAGACCGCCCGCGCCCTGCCACCGCAGCCTCAATCGGCGGTACGACAGCAGGGCCGCGCTGAGGTAGCGCGGAGATGGGTCTCGACGGCGATGCGAGACCGCACGAGAGGCGCCAACCGACCGCAGCGGCACCGCATCACCGAGAGCGACGCTATTGCCACTGAGTCACCTATGTCAAGCATGTCTCCGAGTCACCTACCCACCTAGGTCATCAATGCTACGTACGTTGCCTATGGCGTGAGAGTTGATCGATACTGAGCGGGCCAACCGACTGCAAGGGGCCTGACGTGCCTATCCCGCCCACGATGGACGAGTTGCTCGATGAACTGCTAGGCAAGATCAAGGACGGGACGTATCCGCCCGGCTCTCAGTTGCCCTCTGGGCGAGTGTTGGCGGACAAGTACGACGTTTCGCAGTCCACGATCAGTCGAGCGGTGGCACGGCTGCGGCAGCGGGGCGTGCTGGTCGGCCGCCCGGGTCGCGGTGTCTTCGTCGCTGACTCCGGCCGGAACTGACTTCGTCAACGACGGCAGCGCTGTCGATTGATGTGGCTCGCGGCTTTAGGTGCGCGCCCTCAATGTGGCCCTGAGCGCTGCCCTGCGGTCAGATTCAAGACACTTGGCGTCGATGCTGCCATGTGTCGATCGCTGCTAGAGGTGCGGAAACCCGTATCGGATGGATATCGGGACCATGGAGCGCGGGTTCCTGCGCATCTTCCGGCGGTCATGACCTTCCGCTAGCGTGACGCTACCTTAGGTAGCCGTGGGGAGGGCTAATGGCCGGGGCTGACTTCTTCGCTTCCAGAAAATCGGCAGCAGTCTTCAAGCACGGGATCTTGAGTAGGTACCCGGTGGTGTTTGCGTCTAAGACCGGTCGCAGCGTTGCGGGTAACCGAGTTGTCTTCCTAGACGGCTACGCAGGGCGCGGAGAGTATGACGACGGACAGCCGGGCTCACCGCTACTCCTGTCGCAGTGTGCTGATTTCGTGAAGAGCTACCGTAGCGTGCTGGCGTTTTTTGTTGAGCAGAACCCGGACAACTTCGCCAACCTCGCGCGCGTTCTCGATCAGAAGGGCGGCGATGCAGAGCGGATTGTCCGGATGGGCTCCGTCGACGAGCATCTTCCTGAAGTCCTGAGACGGGCTCAGGGAGCGTCGTTGTTCGCTTTCCTCGACCCCTTCGGCCCTGCGTTGGACTTCGACGTGCTCAAGGCCGCTCTGCTCGGCCGGCCGTCATGGCCGCCTACTGAGGTTCTGCTGCACTTCAGCGTGCTGACCGTCGCTCGGATGGGTCGTGCCGTACACGCGTCTCGTTCGAGGCATGGGGCGCTTTCGGCGGCAGATCAGAAAACAGCGGACCGGCTGGACTGCTTCCTCGGCGGCGACTGGTGGCAGGAACACTTTGCTGGCGTCCGGGATGAAGGTGATGAGCAGCTGGCTACCGAGATTGCCTTGGAGGTCTGCGACACGTACGAGAAGCTTCTGACGACCGGAACGAGATACCGGGCGGTCAAGATGCCAGTACGGCCCAGGCCCGATTTGCTGCCGAAGTACGTGCTGGCGCTCTTCACGGCCAGCAATGAGGGAGCTTGGCACTTTGCAGACTCGCTGGGTAAGGCGGGAGTGGAGTGGTCGGTGGCGTGGCAGACGGATCTGCTGCGCAAGGGAGAGAGGTACGGGCAGGGCTCGCTGTTCGGTGATGATGAGTTGCCAACGCCCGAGACTCACAGCAGCAGTCACGGCCCAGAGTGGACGAGAATCATCGCCGGAAACTTGGAACGGCTGCTAGACCGGATAGGTTCCTTTTGCCCTGCCGACTTCGTGCCCGAGGTTTACGGCACGACGCTAGGTCAAGCGAGCGTTCCTCATGTCCGGGCGGCCGTGAGGCTGCTGAGCGGAACGTCAGTGGTCAACACGGGTAAGGGTGACTTTTGGAAGGAGCGCCTGCGGCGCCCATAGGGCGGTAACCCTCCGTCGGTGACCGTCACCCGATCGACGTGAGTTCCCGTGTCGCCGGCATCTCGTCCCACGTTTGCCCGTCGAGTTCCCGGCCGCCAGCCTTCGGCGTTCTACCGCCCCACTGCTTGAAAAAGAAGGCCGTCCCGCCGTCGACGCACTGGTCCCGCAGGGACCGCACCCAGTCAGGATGGACCGGCCGGCAGCCGGGACCGGACTCGCCACCGGCAATCAGCCAGCTTATGCCATCGAGGTTTGGTTCGTTCAGCGGGCCAAGGAGTGGCTCGGCTGAAACAAACCGAACGGCTGCGGGCACCTGGCGGAGATGATCGATCCGCTCCGTCTGTTCATCGTCCTCAACGGAGACACCCATCCAGACGTTGGCCGGCCAGGTGAGTTGAGGAGCGAGTTTCGCAAGCCTCGCGGCTCGCTTTGTGAGTACCTGGTAGGTGTGCTGCGGGGTCGCCGCCATGACCTCAAAGACCTGCTTGACGAAGTCTAAGGGAACCTTCGCGTGGAACAGGTCGCTCATCGAGTTGACGAACACGATCCGAGGCTCTCGCCACCGAAGCGGCAGCATCAGCTCATTGGGGTGTATTGCGACTCCGAATCCCGGTCCGGATGTGCGCGCGTCGCCGTCCGTCTGATACTTCGCCGACCTCATCGCCTTCAGGCGTTTAGCCAAGGTCAACGCGTAGCAGTGATCGCAACCACGCGAGATGCGGTCGCACCCAGTTGTCGGGTTCCACGTGGCTTCGGTCCACTCGATCGAACTCTTGTCTGCCATCGCCACACTCCCCAGCCGGTTGGGTCGATTCTGTCGAACGTGCGTACGGATTGAAAGGTATGGAGGCGATCTTTCTTGCGAACGAGCAACAAGCACAGCAGTAGCCCGTCCTTCCGCTCGACCAACGGGCAGGAGGCAGAGTCGGACGCGGCCGTCACCCACCAGGCAGCGCCGCTGTTCTCTTGAGGCCACTGATAACATGGGGAACGGAGACACAGAGCGAGCAGATCGGGCGCGGTGCCCGAGCCGGGTACGGCGGCTAGCACGATCGAGGCATCCCGAAGTGACCAGCGATCGGGCTGAGCATTCGTAGCCGGGCGGGCAGGCGAAGAGGTCAGTCGACGGTCGGTAGGGGTGGGCCGAGGACGTCGTCGGCGTCGACGATGGTGTACGCGTACCCCTGTTCGGCGAGGAAGCGCTGCCGGTGGGCGGCGTACTCGGTGTCGATGGTGTCCCGGGAGACGACGGTGTAGAAGTGCGCCTGTCGGCCGTCGGCCTTCGGGCGCAGCACCCGGCCCAACCGTTGCGCCTCCTCCTGACGGGAGCCGAAGGTGCCGGAGACCTGGATCGCCACCGCCGCCTCGGGCAGGTCGATCGAGAAGTTGCCGACCTTGGAGATCACCAGGGTGCGGATCTCACCGGAGCGGAACGCGTCGAACAGCCGCTCGCGTTCCTTGTTGGTGGTCGAGCCCTGCACGATCGGGGCGTCCAGGTATTCGCCGAGCTGGTGCAGCTGGTCGATGTACGCGCCGATCACCAGCGTCTGCTCCTCCGGGTGCCGCTCGACCAGGGCGCGTACCACCGGCAGCTTGGTGCGGGCGGTGGCCGCCATCCGGTAGCGCTCCTCGGCCTCCGCCGTCGCGTACGCCATCCGTTCGGCGTCGGTCAGGGTGACCCTGACCTCGGTGCAGTGCGCCGGGGCGATCCAGCCCTGCGACTCGATGTCCTTCCACGGCGCGTCGTACCGCTTCGGGCCGATCAGGCTGAACACGTCGCCCTCCCGGCCGTCCTCGCGGACCAGGGTGGCGGTCAGCCCGAGGCGGCGGCGGGCCTGGAGGTCGGCGGTGAAGCGGAAGATCGGCGCGGGCAGCAGGTGCACCTCGTCGTAGACGACCAGACCCCAGTCGCGGGCCCCGAACAGGTCCAGGTGGGTGAAGGCGCCGCCGCGCCGCGAGGTGAGCACCTGGTACGTGGCGATGGTGACCGGCCGGATCTCCTTGCGCTCGCCCGAGTACTCGCCGATCTCCTCCTCGGTCAGCGAGGTGCGGGCGATCAGCTCCCGCTTCCACTGCCGGCCGGCGACCGTGTTGGTGACCAGGATCAGCGTGGTCGCCTTCGCCTCGGCCATCGCCGCCGCGCCGACCAGCGTCTTGCCGGCGCCGCAGGGCAGCACCACCACGCCCGAGCCGCCCGCCCAGAACGCCTCGACGGCCTCCCGTTGGTACGACCGCAGCGTCCACGGCCTGCCGCCGTCCTCGCCGTCCTGGGTCAGCGCGATCGGGTGGGCCTCGCCGTCGACGTACCCGGCCAGGTCCTCCGCCGGCCAGCCGAGCTTGAGCAGGGCCTGCTTGAGTCGGCCGCGCTCGGACGGGTGCACCGCGATGGTGTCGTCGTCGAGCTTGTTGCCGAGCATCCCGGCGAGCTTCTTGCTCTTGGCCACCTCGACCAGCACCATCCGGTCGAGGGCACGCAGGACGAGTCCGTGCGCCGGGTCGTTGGCGAGCTGGAGCCGGCCGTACCGGTCCATGGTCTCGGCCACGTCCACCAGCAGGGCGTGCGGTACCGGATAGCGGGAGTACTTGATCAGGGCGTCCACCACGCCCTCGGCGTCGTGGCCGGCGGCCCGGGCGTTCCAGAGCCCGAGCGGCGTCAACCGATAGGTGTGCACGTGCTCGGGGGAACGCTCCAACTCCGCGAACGGCGCGATGGCCATTCGGCAGGCCTGGGCGTCGGGGTGGTCGACCTCCAGCAGCAGCGTCTTGTCGGACTGCACGATCAGTGGTCCACCGCTCACGCGGAACCCCCTCCTCGGTACGGCTGATCGGCCCACTCCGGCAGGTGGCTGACCTGCGGGCGGGCGACCATCCAGTGTTGCACGCGCGGCCGGGTGGCAAGAAAACCGTCGACCAGCTGCAACCCAGTGGGTACCTCGGTGCGTCTTGCACTGGGGGAGACGATCGTCGAGGCCGCGCGTGCCCACGGCGACCGTCACGCCGGTCGGCGTCGGCGCGCGTTCGCGCCGCGACGAGAGGGGCCACCGAGCGGGGGCCGGGTCCCGTCGTCGCGGATGCCAGCGGGGGCGAGCGCGTGTCCGGGCCGCACCGGCGACCCCCGCCCACCGTTTCACCGTCGCCTCGGCCGGGGTATGAACCCGCCGGATCGTCACGTGATGGTGCTGGTCGGTTGCGCTCCGGGGTGTCACCCTGGACGACAGGGCCGGACCGTACGGGGGAGGGCGCATGACCGTTGACCAGGAAGTGATCTTCGACCGCGAGCAGGCGCAGTCCGCAGAACCCGTCTCCACCGCCACGGTGATCGCGTACGCGGTCCTCGGGGTGGCGCTGTTCGGCTGGTTCCTCTTCGGCTGGCTCGTCCTCCAGCAGGGCTTCGTGGACTCGGTCGGCGAGGCGCTCGGCACCGGCTTCGCGCTGCTGCTGGTCGTGGCGATCGTCGGATCGGTCCGGCGCAGCCTGCGCTGACCGGCCACCGCCCGAGCAGCGCGTCACCCCGGCAGCGCCCACGTCACGTCAGCCGGCGCCGGGTCACCTCTCCAGCACGGCTGCGGTGATCCGGTGCAGGGCGAAGGTGTGCAGCATCTCGGTGCGCTCGTCCTCGGCGCGCAGGTAGCCGGCGCCCAACGAGACGGGCCGGACCAGCCGGGACGCCGTCGCCCCGTGCGCGTCGACGTAGCCCACCCAGACCAGCGCCTTGTCGCGTACCGCCTGTTGCAGCACGGCCAGGGCCTCGCTGTGGCCGGTCGCCGGGGTGGGACCGTCCGGCGTACCACCGCGCACCGCCGCCGGTGCCCGCCGGGCCGCCCGCGCCGCCGCGTCACCTCGACGGATCTGCTCCACCACACCCAGCAGGCGCGGCAGGGGCAGACGCGGGGTGGCCAGCGGATCGAGGGCCCGGGTGGCGACGGAGACCCGGGCGGGTGCCCGTCGGGCCTTCGGCCGGGTCAGCACCGCCGAGCCGGTGGCGTCCTCGGCCACCGGGGCGTAGCCCGCCTCCCGGAGTACGACAAGCATCCGCCCCGCCTGGTAGGGCGTCACCAGCACGGTGGGCGCGAGCCGACGCAGCGCCAACGCCTCCAGCCGCCGGTCCGCGAGCACCTCGGCCAGCAGCGCCTCGTCGTCGCTGCGCAGGTACGCCCCGGCGGAACCGACCCGCAGCCCGCCGTGCTTGCGGGCCACGTCGTCCACCAGGTACGTCAGACCCTGCGGCACCGGGGTGCGGGACCGGCGCCGGAACAGGTCGTGCAGGTCGTCGGCGGAGTACCCGGCGTCGAGCGCCCGGCGGACGCTGGCGGTGGTGATTCGGTGCACGCTTGCCCCACCGGCGGACTCCGGTTCGGCGACCACCTCCAGTTCGGCGGCGAGCGCCGGCTCGGGCGGCCCCGGCACCACCACGGTCAGGTCGGCCTGCACCAGGAAGTGGTCCACCGGGGCGGGCAGCAGCGCGTCAAGTGCCCGCACGGCGGTACCCGTACCGTCCTCGGCATCGGTCCGGAGCCCGAGCGGGTCGTCCGCGTCCCGGTCCTCGCTCGCGGTCGCCTCGGCCAGCAGCAGCCGCCCGTACGAGGTGAGTGCCCCCAGCCCCGTCACGCCCAGCGTGGCCGCCTCGGTCAGCACCTCCCGGTGCGCCGCCTCCCGCCCCCGACTGCGGCGCGGTGCCCGCCAGTCGAGCAGTGTCAACACCTCGTCGGCGGTGGGCGCGCTGGCGCGTTCCAGGTCGGCGAGTACGCCGAGCACCGCCCTGCGCGCGGCGGGCGCCCCGGCGCGTTCCGCCTCCGCGGAGAGCACCGTGATCGGGCGGTCCCGGTCGTCCCGCTGCCCGACCAGCCCGACCTGCCGGGTCATGGTCAGCCAGGCCCGGGCCACCTGCTCCCAGCGCTGGGCCAGTGAGCCGGCTCGCCACATCTCGTACCCGGCGGTGGGCATCACCTGCTGGTCGGCGCCGTATCGGCCGGCGGAGCCGGGCAGCTCCACCTCACCGGTCAGCCCGGCCGCGTACGCCACCTCCAGCAGCAGCGCGGCGGTCGGCTCGTCCAGGCCGGTGGCGCGGGCCAACCGGCGCAGGTCGCGTACGCCCAGGCCGCCCGAGCGGAGCACCGGCGCGGGTTCGGCGGCCAACTGTTCCAGCAGCGCCTCGGTGTGGCGTACCACCTCCATGGTCTGCCCGGCCCCGGCGGAGTCGGCGGCCTTCGGCTCGCGTGGGGTGCTGGCGACCGCCGGTGGGCTGGTGCGCAGCGGACCGAGCGGCCCGGTGTCGCGGCGCAGCAGCAGCCCGACCTCCCGGGGCAGCTCGACCATGCCGGCGGTGCCGCCCTTGCCGCCGGCGACCCGCACCAGCAGCCGGTGGTCGACCAGCCAGCGGACCGGCGAACCGGTCGCTGCCCCGCCGTTGGTGTCGTCCGGCGGCAGGTCGTCGTCGGTGCCGACCGCCGGGGCCCGCAACGCGCCGACCGGCACGCTGCCGACCGGCGGCCCGGCCGCCAGCCGGTCCAGGATCGCCCGCGCGGACGGCGGCGCGGAGAGCAGCGTGCGGCGCAGCTTCGCCGGGTCCGCGCAGAGCGCGGCCGTGCGCGGGTCCAGCTCGGTGGCGGGCCGGCCGAGTCCCGCCGGGTACGGGGAGATCTCGTCGACGCCACCGACCAGGCGCAGCTCGTGGTCGGGGCCGTAGAGCAGGAAGAGGGCGCGCAGCCGGTCGACGGCGGCGCGGACGGCGGACGGTGCGGGCGGGTGCGGGCCGGTGGCGGCCATCGCGAGGACCCCGTCGACCGAGGTGGTGCCGTCGGCCGGGTCACGGGTCAACCGGGCGGCATCCAAGATCAGCAGGGTGAACTGGTCCAGCCCGTCCAGCGCGCGTGACACCGAGACCCGGGACTGGGCCCGGATGGCGAGGGCGGCGACGTCGGCGGGCACCGGCACGACGAGGTCGGGCCGCGCCTGGAGCAGCGCGGCGATCGACTCGTCGGGCAGCGCCCGCAGGTGGTCGGCGAGTGAGGTGCTCATCGTCGTTCCACGCTAGCCCGGCCGGGGCCGCTCCCGCCCATCGGACGTCCCGGCTGGTCTGGCTGGCCGGGTAGCTTCGCAGCATGCGCCAACTGACGGTCGGCTTCGACCTCGACATGACCCTGGTCGACTCGCGCCCCGGCATCGCCGCCACCTACCGGGCGTTGACCGAGCGGACCGGCGTACCCGTCGACGCCCAGGTCGCCGTCTCGCGGCTGGGCCCGCCGCTGCGGACCGAGATCGCCCACTGGTTCCCGCCGGAGCGGATCGACGAGGGGGTGCACGCCTTCCGCGAGCTCTATCCCGCGTACGCGATCACGCCGACCGTGCCGCTGCCCGGCGCCGTCGACGCCCTCGACGCGGTACGGCAGCGGGGCGGACGGGTGCTGGTGGTCACCTCGAAGCTGGGCCGGCTCGCCCGACTGCACCTGGAACATTTGGGTCTGACGGTCGACGAGGTGGCCGGTGACCTGTTCGCCGAGGGGAAGGCGACGGCGTTGCGGGAGCACGGTGCGACCCACTATGTCGGCGATCACGTGGCGGACATGGTGGCGGCGCAGGCGGCCGAGGTACCGGGGATCGCGGTGGCGACGGGCCCCTGTTCGGTCGACGAACTGAGGGCCGCCGGGGCGGCGACCGTGCTGGCGGATCTCACCGGATTCCCGGCGGCGCTCGACGACATGATCCGGCTAGCCTTGAGGCAGTAGACGTCTCAACGAAGCAGGGGTTCTCAGGTGCCTACGGGTCGAGTGAAGTGGTACGACGCGGCCAAGGGATACGGGTTCGTCACCAGTGACGAGGGTGGCGACGTGTTCCTGCCGAAGACCGCGCTACCGGCGGGTGTCACCGACCTCAAGGGCGGCCAACGGGTCGACTTCAGCGTGGTGGACAGCCGACGCGGCGCGCAGGCGATGGGAGTGAAACTGCTCGACGCCCCGCCCTCCGTGGCGGAGTTGCGGCGCCGACCCGCCGAGGAGCTGCACGGTCTGGTCGAAGACATGATCAAGGTGCTGGAGGCGAAGGTGCAGCCGGACCTGCGCCGGGGCCGCTTCCCGGATCGCAAGACCGCCCAGAAGGTCGCTCAGCTGGTCCACGCGGTCGCCCGCGAACTGGAGGTCTGAGGCACGAGCCCGGCGTCGGCGGCCCGGCCGAGCAGCGCCTCCACGGCAGCGAATCCCGCGTCCCCCAGGTCGGCGGTGAACTCGTTGACGTAGAGGCCGATGTGCCGGTCCACCACGTCGGGCTCCATCTCCTGCGCGTGCGCCACCACGTACGCCCGACTGGCCGCCGGGTCGGCCCAGGCCCGCTGGACGGAGTCCCGGATCCATCCGGCGGCCTGCTGCGGGTCGACCACGCCGCGCCGCGCCAGAATGGCACCGAGCGGGATCGGCAGCCCGGTGTCGGCCTCCCACCACTCGCCGAGGTCGACCAGGGCGGTCAGCCCATGGCGGGGGTAGGTGAACCGGGCCTCGTGGATCACCAGCCCGGCGTCGTACCGTCCGGCGGCCACACCCGGCATGATCTCGTGGAACGGCACCACCTCGATGCGGCGCGGCGTCCGGCCGGCGGCCCAGAGCCGGAACAGCAGGTACGCGGTGGTCCGGTCGCCCGGCACCGCCACCGTCGCGTCACTGAGGTCGGTCCGGTCCGGCCCACCGTCCCGGTCGGTCCGGGTGAGCACCAGCGGCCCGCACCCGCGCCCCAGCGCACCCCCACAGGGCAGCAGGTGGTAGTCCGCCAGCAGCCAGGGCAACGCGGCGTAGCTCACCTTGACCAGGTCGAACGCGCCGCGCTCGGCGGCCGTGTTGGTGACGTCGACGTCGGCGTACGTCACCTCGACCGGAGGTGCCCCGGGCACCTGCCCGTGCACCAGCGCGTGGAAGACGAACGTGTCGTTGGGACAGGGCGAGATCGCCAGCGAGAGCGCCACCACCCCACCGTAACCCCGCCTCGACCGCCCGCCACCCGCCGGTACCGCCACCGTCAGCCAGCCCACACCCGCCCCCCTCAGCCTCGCCCCAGCCCGGCCTCGCCCAGCCCCAGCCCGGCGTCGCCCCGGCCCACCCCAGCCCGCTTCTTCTCTGCCTTGGCTTCGGTCCCACTTCGGCGCTGGCCTCGGTCCCACCTCGGCCCCGCTGAGGGAGTCCTGTGGCCTGCGCACCTGGCGGCGCAGCGTTGCGTAGACGTCAACCGCCGGACGTCGCTCGGGTGCCGACACCACGTCCACCGAGGCGCCTGTCGAGCTGACTGCATCCGCGGATCGGGCCCCCTCCGAGCCCGAACCGGGTGCGGATTCGCCGGGGCGATAGCACCGACGGTTCAGCTCGACAGGCGGCCAGGAGGAGTAGAGGTCGGCCCAGACTGGTCGAGGTCAGTGCCCCCGATGTCACCAGGTACGGGAGTTATCCACAGGAGTTATCCACAGGTCCGCCGGGTGGGTTGAGGGCGCTGTCGGGTTCGGCCAGCATCAATGGTGCCGGGGCAGTGACGGCACAGGGGACGACGCCACGGGGGACAGCGCTACGGAGGGCAGCGCCACGGGGGACGACGCGATGGGGGACAGTGCCATGGGGGACAGTGCCATGGGGGACGACGCCCTGGGGGACAGCGCTGGTGCCGCTGGGGAGCGGCTGGTCGACGTGGGAGCGATGCTGCGGGCGTTGCGTCGACGGGCCGACCTCAGCCAGCGGGAACTGGCTGCCCGGTCTGGTGTGCCGCAGTCGACCGTGGCGCGGATCGAGTCGGGGCGGGGCGCTGACCCGCGGTTCCGGACCGTGCAGCGGCTCGTCCGCGCGGCAGGGAGCACGCTGGGCCTCGTCGGGGGCTCCGCCATCGCGGCGGGGCGAGCCCCCGCGACCGGGGACGAGAGCGCCACCGGGGACGCGAGCGCCAGCAGCGACAGCCCAGGCCAGGCAGGAGCGAGCGATGCGGCCTCCGACGACACCTGGCGGGACGCGGCGGGACGTCGCTATCCGGCCCATCTCGACGCGCGGCGGGTACGCACGCTCAAGGACTGGCCGGGGGCCTGGTGGGCGAACTGGTACTCGTTGCCGCCCGAGCGGTGGCCGTTACGGGTGCCCGAGGTGACCTTCGACCTGAACCGGCGGTACCGGGACGAGCGCCGTGACCGTGAGCGGTTGCTCGCCGAGGTGCGGATCCGTCGCGTCACCGACGGCGTGCCGGAGACGTGCTGGCGTCTGGTCGCCGAGCTGTCGGACGGGGATCCGGTCGGCGAGTTGCGTGCCCATGAGCGCAGTCTCGACCTGTTGCACGCCGAGGACCTGGGTGACCAGCGCGAGTTGGTGCTGGACGGTGTGTTGGTTGCTCCCGGGCTGCAGCGGCTGGGCATCGGACGGCGGCTGGTGGGTCGGCTCGTCGAGGAGACGCGTCGGACGGGTCTGCGCACGGTGTGCGCCACCGCAGAGTCGGGTGGAGTGCGGTTCCTGATGGCTTGCGGCTTCCGGATCGCGTCGGGCAGACCCGTGTCGCTCCGTCTGGAACACCGGTGACCGCTGGCTGGAACACCGGTGACCGTTGGAACCGAGGCCAGTCCGCCACCCCGGTTCTGCACCAACCAGCGCGGGAACGGCTGGCGAGATCAGCGCGGGAGCGGCCGGAGCGGCGAGATCAGCGCGAGCGCGGGCGGCTAGCGCAGGGCGGTGGCTAGCGCAGGGCGGTGGCGGCGGCGGTGAGGGCGACGAGCGCCTCGCGCATCCGCCAGGCGCTGCGGTCGCGGGGACCGATCGGGTTGGAGACGGTACGCAGCTCCGCGAAGGGCACGCCGGCGTGGATGGCGGCGACGGCCACGCCGTACCCCTCCATGGCCTCGGCCACGGCGTCCGGGTGACGTCGGCTCAGCGCCTCGGTGCTGGCGGCGGTGCCGGTCACGGTGCTGACGGTCAGCACCGGACCGACGGTGGCGTCCGGTAGCGCGGCGCGCAGGGCGGCCAACAGGGCGGGGTCGACGGCGACGGAGGTGCCGCCGCCGAGCAGTTCCGCCGGCATGCCGAGGTCGTCGAGGGGGATGAAGCCGTCGGGCGACTCGGCACCCAGGTCGGCGGCGACGGCCCGGGTGCCGAGCACAGTGCCGCCGACCGGTACGCGGCCCGGGAAGCCACCGGCCACGCCCGCGCTGACCACCCCTCGGTACGGCCGGCCGGCGCCCTCGGCGAGGGCGAGCAGACGGGCGGTCGCGGCCCCGGCGACGGCCGGCCCCACGCCGACCGGCACCACCGCCACGGCGGGGTCGGCGAGACCGGCCTGGATCGCCTCCGCCTCGGCTGGCACTGCGGTGACCACGAGCAGTCCGGTCACGGGATCGGTCCCGGTGAGCTGCGTCGGGTCTCGTCGTCGCTGCCGCCGGTGACCGCCGACGACGGGCGGTAGATGTGGAAGCCGGGCGGTGCCAGGTCGCGCTCGTCGGCCGTACCGCCCTGGTAGGGCGCCGGTGAGGTGGGTGCGGCCTCGGCGGCCTTCGCCTGCTCGGCGGCTTCGGCCTGCTCGGCCGCCTTCTTGTCCCGGGCGGCCTGCTCCGTGGCGGCCTGTTCGTCGGCGGCCCGTTCCTCGGTGGCCAACTCGTCGTCGGTCAGTGGTCGGCCGCGCAACCGTTCGGCCCGCAGCCGGCGGGCCATCACCATGCCGCGCATGGCGGCGAGCGTGCCGGCACCGGCGGCGACCGCGATGCCGATGCGGCCCTCGAAGGGTACGAGCCCCAGCCCGCCGCCGGCCACGAAGGCGAGCATCAGGGCCGTCTCTGAGTGCGCGAAGGAACTCGCCCGCAGTCGTTCCGGGATGCGTTCCTGGATCGAGGCGTCCACGGCCAACTTGGCGATGCCGCTCATCATGGCCGTGACCACGCAGAGCAGGGCCACCATCGGCAGGGAGAAGTTCAGGACGGTGAGTACGCCCACTCCGGCCACGATGATCATGCCGCTGGACTGGAGCGCGGCCGGCCGGTGGATGCGTAGTCGGGTGCCGATCGCGGTGGCCAGGAAGGTGCCGACGGCCAGGGCACCTCCGACCAGGCCGAGTGCTCCCTCGTCGCCCAGGTCGCGGCCGAACACGACGGTGGTCAGGTCGCCCGCCTTGATGGTGAAGGCGAGGAAGAGCAGCAGGAAGCCGTAGGTCGCGCGTAACGTGGCCGCGCCGACGAGGGTGGAGATCACCAGCCGTCCGGCGGGTCGGCCCCGGCCGAGTGGTCGGTCACCAGTGCGGCGCAGCAGCGCGCGCAGCGGGCGGGGGACCCGTTCCGGTGGCTCGGAGTCGGCCTTCGGCGGTAGCCGGAGCGCCACCACCATGCCGACCAGGAAGATGACCGAGGCGACCCGGAGCGGCCACTGCGGCCCGAACCAGAACGCGGCCAGTCCGATCGGGGCGACGAGGGCACCGGCGACCGTGCCGTAGACGCTGGCGCGTGCGCCGACCTGGGACAGCCCGAGCCCTTCGGGCAGGAGTCTGGGCACGGCGGCGGACCGCGCCACGCCGTACGCCCGGGAGAGCGCGAGTACGCCGAAGGCCGCCGGGTACAGCCCGAATCCGTGGATGTAGTCGGAGATCAGCCAGGCCAGGAAGGCCCGACCCAGCATGGTCGTGGCCAACGCGTACCGCCGGCCGTGCCGGAAGTGGTCGAGCAGCGGGCCGACCACCGGGGCGAGCATGGCGAACGGGACCATGGTCACCAGCAGGTAGAGCGCGACCTTGCTGCGCGCCTCGCCGAGCGGCACGTTGAAGAAGATCGTCCCGGCCAGGCCGATGGCGATCAGCGTGTCACCGGCGCAGGAGACGGCGTGCAGGTCGAACATGCGGACCATGCCGGTCTCGCCGCCAGCACCCCGGGACCGGGCCCGGACGGCACTACGCGTCACCCAGCGTCCGCTGCTCAGCGAGCCGCGCAGCAGCAGCCGGACGGCCCGGATTCCGGTGCCGACGGTCCGCCCGAGGAGGGACCTCTCGGGGCGGGAGGACAGCGGCATGGCACCCATCCTGAACCATCGAGCCGACACTTGGCGCGTCACCGCCGCAGAACACCTCTGGGGAGTGCCTCGCAGTCGGCCCCGCGCATGGGTGACAATGGTTGGGTGACCAGGCCCGCCTCCGCCCGCGCCGCTCGTCTCGACCAGGTCTGCGCCGCCGCCGTCGAGGTGGCCCGCGCCGGCATCACCGAGGTGGATCCCGACGACGTCGGCGACCACCTGCAAGCCGTGGCTGAGGGTGACCGCCTCGTCACCCACTACTTCGAGTGCCGTCAGGCCGGTTACCGCGGTTGGCGGTGGGCGGTCACCGTCACCCGGGTGCCGCGCAGCCGGACCGTGACGATCTGCGAGACGGTGCTGCTGCCCGGGCCGGACGCGCTGCTCGCGCCCGGCTGGCTGCCCTGGCAGGAGCGGCTCAAGCCGGGCGACCTCGGCCCCGGTGACCTGCTGCCGACGCCGCCGGACGACGAGCGGCTCCAGCCCGGCTACCTGCTCTCCGACGACCCGGCGGTCGAGGAGACCGCGTGGGAGTTGGGGCTCGGTCGGCCTCGGGTGTTGTCGCGGGAGGGCCGGGCCGAGGCGGCGCAGCGCTGGTACGACGGCGACCACGGCCCGTCGGCGCCCATCTCGACCGCCGCGCCCGCCGCCGCCCGCTGCGGCACCTGCGGCTTCTACCTACCGCTCGCCGGCAACCTGCGGTTGTGCTTCGGGGTGTGCGGCAACTTCTACGCCCCGGACGACGGTCGGGTGGTCAGCGCCGACCACGGGTGCGGTGCCCACTCGGAGACTCTGGTCGACGCCGAGACGGCGGTGGACGAGATGCCCACCGTCTACGACGACAGCGCGGTGGAGCCGATGTCGGTCAGCCGTGCGCCCGGGTCCGTGGAGTCCGGCGAGCCGGCGGAGCCGTACGGCCACTCCTGACCGACCGGAGTCGGACCGCCTCGGCGGGTCGCTCAGCCGGCGGCGCGTCGTCGCCGTCGGTGGGCGTCGTGGCGCATCATCACCGCGAGACCGGGGAAGCCCCACAGAAAACCGGCCAGACAGATCCATAGCCAGTTCTCGTGACCGCTGTCGATCAGACGGTCGCGGAACAGCAGCAGCACCAGCCCGGCGACCGCCCAGGCCGCCATCCCGGCCAGCGCGAACGGCACCATCGGCGGGTCGAGCGGCTCTGGGCGGGGCTGCTGCTTCGGCACCCGGTCAGGGTACGTGACGCTTTTCCGCCGCCTCGGGTTCTGCGACGATGCGCGCGACAACCCGATGATCCGCTGTGAGGTTCCTGATGGCAGTAGCGCCGCCCGACGAGGGCACCCCACCCGGTCCCAGTCGTCCCCGCAACGGCTTCGACCGGTACTTCGAGATCTCGGCCCGCGGCTCGACGATGAGCCGTGAGGTACGCGGTGGCCTGGCGACCTTCTTCACGATGGCGTACATCGTGGTGCTCAACCCGCTCATCCTCGGTAGTGCCGTCGACGGCGACGGCAACACGCTGCCGATCCCGGCGATCGCGGCGGCCACCGCCCTGCTCGCCGGTCTGCTGACCATCCTGATGGGCGTGGTCGGCCGCTTCCCGCTGGCGGTGGCGGCGGGTCTCGGCGTCAACGCGCTGGTGGCGTACGAGATCGCTCCGGAGATGACCTGGGCCGACGCGATGGGCCTGGTGGTGATCGAGGGTGTGATCATCGCGGTGCTGGTGCTGACCGGGCTGCGTACCGCGGTGTTCCGCTCGGTGCCGACCCAGATGAAGACGGCGATCGGCGTCGGCATCGGGCTGTTCCTGACCATCATCGGGTTGGTCGACTCCGGTTTCGTCCGGCGTCTCCCCGACGAGGCGAACACCACCGTGCCGGTCGGGCTGGGCATCGGCGGCAAGCTGGTCAGTTGGCCGATGCTGGTGTTCGTGGTGGGTCTGCTGCTGACCCTGGTGCTGGTGGTGCGCCGGGTACGCGGAGCCATCCTGATCGGCATCTTCGCCTCGACGCTGCTGGCGATGGTGGTCGAGGCGGTCGGCAACATCGGACCGTCCGTGGTCAACGGGGTGCCGAACCCGAAGGGCTGGTCGCTGAACGTCCCGACGCTGCCCAGCAACCCGTTCGACGTGCCGGACCTGTCGCTGCTCGGCAAGTTCAACGTGCTGGGGTCATGGGAACGGGCCGGCTGGCTGGTCGTGCTGATGTTCATCTTCACGCTGTTGATCACCGACTTCTTCGACACGATGGGCACGATGGTGGCCGTCGGTCAGGAGGGCGGCATGCTCGACGACCAGGGCACCCCGCCCCGGACCAAGGAGATCCTGCTGGTCGACTCGATCGCCGCGGCCAGCGGTGGCGCGGCCAGCGTCTCCAGCAACACGTCGTTCGTCGAGAGTGCCGCCGGTGTGGCGGAGGGTGCCCGCACCGGCGTGGCCAACCTGGTCACCGGTGTGCTGTTCCTGCTGGCGATGTTCCTCGCGCCGCTGGTCGTGGTGGTGCCGTTCGAGGCGGCGTCGGTCGCGCTGGTGGTGGTCGGCTTCCTGATGATGACCGCGGTACGCACCATCGACTGGTCCGATCACGAGATCGCCATCCCGGCGTTCCTCACCATCGTGCTGATGCCGTTCACGTACTCCATCTCCAACGGCATCGGTGCCGGCCTCATTGCGTACGTGGTGATGAAGCTGGCCAAGGGCAAGGCCCGCGAGATCCACCCCTTGCTGTACGGGGTGGCGGCGCTGTTCGTGGTGTACTTCCTGCGCGGCCCGATCGAGTCGCTGTTCTGACGCCGGCCCGGGTCGGGCGTGCGTGCCGCGCACAACGCGAGCGCACCCCGGCCCGGGGATCGGTGATCACCCGGGTGAGCGTGGTCATATTCGCTGCCGACTCCGGGTCTCATTAGCTAGGCTAACTAACGTGACGGAGCGGACGGTGACGGCTCAGAGCATGCCACCGGCGCAGCTGGCCCATCAGCTGCGAGATGCGATCACCCGGCTCAACCGGCGGGTCCGCCAGGCCCGGCCGGTCGGTGACCTGACGGTCACTCAGTTGTCCGCGCTCACCAGCCTCAAGCTGGCGGGCGCGCTCACGCCGCGGGAACTCGCCGACGTCGAACGGGTGCAGCCACCGACGATGACCAAGATCGTCGCGAAGCTGGAGGAGCGCGGCCTCGTGCAGCGCACGCCCCACCCGACCGACGGCCGGCAGGTCATCCTCGCGACGACTGAGGGAGGCCGGGCCGTGCTCGACCAGTTCGAGCGGGTACGGGACGAATGGCTGGCCCACCGGCTGGCCGAGCTGAGCGATGCCGACCGGGAGACCCTGCACCACGCAGCGGAGATTCTGCAGCGAGTTTCCCGAGCCTGACACCGCACACCGGGTGTGCGCCGTGCCGTGACGTCCGTCGTTGATGACGCGTACGACGCGAGGAGGCGCACCAAGCGTGCAGGCGAGGCTCAGCACGATGTTCCAGTCCCTACAGGTCCGCAACTACCGGCTATTCGCCTCCGGGCAACTGGTCAAACTGATCGGTGTCTGGATGATGTTCATCGCCCAGGACTGGCTGGTTCTCGAACTTTCCGGCGATTCGGCCACCGCGCTCGGCGTGGTCGTCGCCCTTCAGTTCACCCCGGTGCTCCTACTCACGCTGATCTCCGGGCGGTTGGCCGACCGGTACGACAAGCGGATGCTCCTCTTCATCGCCAACGCCTTCTGGACGGTGTTGTCGCTGGCGATGGCGCTGCTGGTGCTCACCGGCCTGGTTCAGCTCTGGCACGTCTTCGTCTTCGCTGCCCTGCTGGGCGTGGCCAACGCGGTGGAGACCCCGGTACGCCAGGCGTTCGTCTCCGAGTTGGTCGGCACCCCGTTGCTGCCGAACGCGCTCTCGCTCAACGCGGCCGTGTTCAACTCGGCCCGGATCGTCGGCCCGGCCGTCGCCGGTGTCGCCATCGCCCTCTTCGGCGTCGGTCCGGTCTTTCTGTTCACCGCGCTCAGCTCGATCGGCCCGCTGGTCACCGTGATCCAGATGCGTACCGCCGAGCTGCACCGGGAGCCGTTGCCGCCGCGCAACGAGCGGGCCGCGGCGACCGTGCTGGACGGACTGCGGTACGTCAGTCGGCGCGCCGACCTGGTGCTGCCGATGGTCGTGATGTCCGTGATCGGCATGTCGCTGTTCAACTTCCAGCTCACCCTCGCGGCGCTGGCCAAGACCGTGTTCCAGACCGGGGCGGCCTCGTTCGGCCTGTTCAGCACCACGCTCGCGGTGGGCGCGCTGGTGGGCGCGCTGGCCGGCACCGGGCGGCGCAGCCGTCCCTCGGTCTGGCTGGTGCTGGGTGCCGCCATCGCCTGTGCCGCCTTCGGGACGCTCGTCGGCCTCGCGCCCACGTACTGGATGGTCGTGGTGTTGCTGCTGCCGACCGGCTTTTTCATGGTCTATTTCGCGCAGGCGGCCAACCAGCGGGTCCAGCTCGGCACCGATGCGGCCTTCCGGGGCCGGGTGATGGCCCTGTGGGTGCTGGTGTTCCTGGGCACCAACCCGGTCGGTGCGCCGCTGATCGGCTGGATCGCGGAGACCTTCGGGGCCGGGGTCAGCATCTGGGCCGGCGGGCTGGTCTCCCTGGCCACCGCTCTGCTCGCGCTGGCCTGGCAGCTTCGCCGCGACGGCGCTCGGCTGCGGTTCCGGATCCTGCCGATGCCGCGCTTCTACGTCACCGAGGTCTGAGACCACGGTGCCGGGCGCGCCCCGACGTGGTCGGGGTGTCCGGCGCGGATACCGGAAAATCGGTTACATCACGCTGGGTGTCGGCATAACTTCTTTGCGTGGAGGTTCTGCGGTCGCTGCTGCTCGCTCTGTCGCTGGCCGGCGTGGTCCTCCTGCCGGTGCTGATCGTCCTGGTGGTCGGTGCCGACGACATGGTCGGCCGGGTCACCTACGGCTACTCGCAGTGGCGTGCCCGGCGTCGGGACCGCCGAGTGATCGCCCGGCTGCACCGGACGCTGGCGGCCGACAGGTTCGCCGTCCGGGCCGATCTCGCCGCCCTCGACCGGCGCGACCGACATCCGCTGGAGCAGATCGCGGCCGACCTGAGGTGCCTGCGGCGGGAACGGGTCGGCGGGGCGGCGGTGGTGTGGCACAGCGCCGTCCTCGACGCGTACGACGACCGCCTGCGGTTGGCCTGCCGGGCACTCGGGATCGTCGAGCACCTGGCCGAGTTGGCCGGCGTCGACCGGCAGATCGAACGGGTCAGGGTGGAGGGCGAGCTGGACGCCGCCGGGCTGCGCCTGCCGGCGACCCGCCCCGGGCAGCGCGAGCGGCACCGCTAACTAGGCCGTGTTTCGTAGGGCTCGGAGCCATTGGTTGATGGCGGCGATGGTGAGGGTGGCTTCGTAGCGGACGGCGAGTTTGTCGTACCTGGTGGCCATGGCGCGGTGTTGTTTGAGCTGGTTGATGCCGCACTCCACGGCGTGGCGTAGGCGGTAGACCTTGGGGTCGAAGGCGGGCGGGCGTCCGCCTGCGGATCCTTTGGCCTTGCGGTGCGCGTCCTGGTCGGTCTTGCTCGGGATGCACGCGCGGATGCCGCGGGTTCGTAGGTGGGCGCGGTTTGCCTTGGACGTGTACGCCTTGTCGGCCAGCACGGTGTCGGGGCGGGTCCGTGGTCGGCCGCTACCGATCCGGGGGATGCGGATCTTGGCCAGTACGGGGATGAACTGGGGGCTGTCGCCGCGCTGTCCGGCGGTCACCACCAGGGCCATCAGTTTGCGGCCCTGCTCGCAGGCCAGATGGGTCTTGGTGGTCCAGCCGCCCCTCGATCGGCCGAGGCCGTGATCTGCCGGCTCGGCCTGCACACCACCAGGAGGCTCCTTCTGCGCCTGACCGTCGCGACGGGCTCCCGCCGCGTGCTGGTGGGCGCGGCTGACGGTCGAGTCCACGCTCACCGTCCAGCCGATCAGCCCCGCTGCGTCCGCCCGGGCCTGCAATGAGGTGAGCAGCCGGGCCCAGAGACCGTCACGCTGCAAGCGCCGGAACCATCGATACAAGGTCTGCCACGGCGGATACTCCGCAGGCACGTCCCGCCACGGCGATCCGGTCCGCACCCGCCACCGGATCCCGTCGATGATCAGTCTCATGGTCCATCTGCGCGGCCGAGCATCACCCGTTCCCGCAGGCAGCAACGGTTCCAGCACCGCCCACTGCACGTCGGTCAGGTCATGTCGCCTCACTGCCGCTACGCTCGGCACGAGGTCTCCGGTGTGAAGTTCCAGCTTGGTCGCTGAACCAACTACCGGAGACCTCTCCCATTAGCGACCACCGCCACACCCCAACAACGACGCCCTACGAAACACGGCCTAGGTGCGACTCTTCACCGCGATCCATCCGTCGACCGAGGCGGTCGCGCACCTGACCGACCGGGTGGCGCGGCTCCGGCTCGGTGCCGCCGCTGCCGCCGGGACCAACGTCCGACTGTTCGATCCGGCGCGGGCCCACCTCACCCTCGCGTTCCTCGGTGACGTCGACCCGGGGCGGCTGGTCGAGGTGGAGAGCGCCCTCGGGCTCGCCGCCGAGTGGTCGCGGGAAGGGCGTACCGCCGCTCCTCGGCTTCGGTTGGCCGGCGGCGGGCGCTTCGGTCGGGGACGCTTCACCGTGCTCTGGGTCGGGGTGGGCGGCGAGGTCGAGGCACTGCACGTGCTGGGGCGGCTGATCCGCTCCCGGCTGCGTCACGCCCGGCTGCCGTACGACGAGAAGCCGCTGCGTCCGCACCTGACCGTGGCCCGCCCCGGCGACCGGCTCTCACCGGATGACGTGGACGCCGATCTCGCCG
This sequence comes from Micromonospora sp. NPDC023869, assembly GCF_055559695.1. Classification (NCBI taxonomy): domain Bacteria; kingdom Bacillati; phylum Actinomycetota; class Actinomycetes; order Micromonosporales; family Micromonosporaceae; genus Micromonospora; species Micromonospora sp. NPDC023869. Next base: position 495,053 of record NZ_JBVHKD010000001.1, on the reverse strand, counting down.
CCCTGGCGGACTACCAGGGCCCCGAATGGCCAGCCGGGGAACTCGTGCTCACCCGCAGTGAACTGGGGCCGCACCCGGCCCACCACCGCCTCGCGGCGTGGCCGCTGTCCTAGCTCAGCGCCCTCGCCGGGCACCGGCGCGTGGCCGGTGCCCGGTCAGGAGGACTCGCGGGCCGCGGGACCGCTGCCGAACAGGACGTCGTCCCAGCTCGGCAGCCGCTTGCGCGGCTTGGCGCCGGCCTCGGTCGACTCGTTGGCCGTGGCGGCCGGGGCACCCGTGCGGCGCGGTCGCAGCACCGCCAGCGACGGCACAGCCGGGACCTCCTTGGGCGCGTCCGCGTCGTCGTCGAAGGCGGAACCCTGACCGCCGCCGAGCAGGGCAGCTGCGCCGCCACCGACGGCCCGGCGCGGCGTGTCCTGGCCACCGGCGAGCGCGGCCGGCGAGCGGGGTTCGAGACCACGGCCCGAGGTGGAGCCGAGTGGGCGGTCGAGCGAGGCGAGCAGCGCGTCCCGGCCGGCCCGGATCGGGTCCCGACCGGAGCGGCTCTGATCGGTCGGCGCGGGCAACCCGTGCCCACCCCGGCTCGGCTCACCGCGCGACGGGCCGGGCAGGGCGTGACCGCCCCGCTCCGGTGCCGGCTCCTGGCCGAGGAGCGGCGCGGGCCGCTCGGCGCAGAGGTATTGCGCCATGTCGTCGTGTGGGGCCACCGACTGCCGGGTCTTGTCCAGATCCCAGACCGCCTGGGCAGTGGCCTTGCCGGACGGCCAGGTGGCGACGATCCGCCAGGTGCCGTCGTCGCGGCGCCACGCGTCCCAGGAGATCTTCTCGGTGTCGATCCCGTGCTGGGCGAGCCGGCCGTTGACCACCTCGGCGAGGGGTGTGGGCTTCTCGGCGCCCTTGAGCCGGGTACGGCGGGCGTGCTGGGCGAGCATCGCCCGCTCCTGGAGCACCGGCCCGGCGTAGCGGAGCACCCGGTCGACCGGCACACCGGCGATCCGGGCGACGTCCTCGGCAGACTCGCCGGAGCGGATCCGGGCCTGGATGTCCCGAGGGGACAGCGACGGCACCGGGTCGGCGGTGGACGGTGCCACCGCGAGCGTGGGCGCACCGGGCTCGGCGTGCATCGCTCCGGCGATACGCTCGTCGATGGGCAGGGCGAGCAGGCGCCCGACCTCGTCGGCGAGCACCAGGGCCTGGCCGTCCTCGGAGAGGGCGACGAAGCGTACTGGGCGCATCGCGTTGCCTCCGTCCCGCTTCGCTGGCCGTTACGCCACGAGCCGGCCACCCGGGGCGTTGCGCTCCACGGTACGCCCATCCGGAGCCTGGTGGGAGACGCCACGCCCGGGCAAGTCGAGCTGAGCAGCCTAATTCCCCGCTGTTGAGCGCTGTGCGGCGGGTCAGTGCCGCGAGCGCGACAGTGGCGTTTGTCGCAGTACGACACGGGCCCGGCGACCACAGTGGGTCGACCGGGCCCGCAGGGTCACCGCGAGTTTACTCAGAGTCGCTCGACCACGTAGTCGATCGAGGCGGTCAGCGCCTCCACGTCGGCCGGCTCGACGGCCGGGAAGAGTGCCACCCGGAGCTGGTTGCGGCCCAGCTTCCGGTACGGCTCGGTGTCCACGATGCCGTTGGCGCGCAGCGCCTTTGCGATCGCGGTGGCGTCCACCCCGTCGGCGAAGTCGATGGTGGCGACCACGTTGGAACGCAGCGCCGGGTCGGTGACAAACGGGGTGGCGACGGTCGAGCGCTCGGCCCAGCCGTACACCGTCGCGGCGCTCTCGGCCGTGCGCTTGGCCGCCCAGGCCAGCCCACCCTGGGAGTTCATCCAGTCGGTCTGCTCGGCGGCGAGGAAGATCGTCGCCAGCGCCGGGGTGTTGTAGGTCTGCTCCAGCCGCGAGTTGTCGATCGCGGTGACCAGGTCGAGGAAGGCCGGGATGTACCGGCCGGAAGCCTTGATCTCGGCCGCCCGCTCCAGCGCGGCCGGCGACATCAGGGCCAGCCAGAGCCCGCCGTCGGAGCCGAAGCACTTCTGCGGGGCGAAGTAGTAGACGTCGGTCTCGCCGACGTTGACCTCCAGGCCACCGGCGCCGGAGGTGGCGTCGACCAGCAGCAGCGAGCCCGGGTCGGCACCGGCGACCCGGCTGATCGGCACCGCCACGCCGGTCGAGGTCTCGTTGTGCGGGGTGGCGTAGACGTCCACGCCGGCCTCGGCGGTCAGGGTCGGCGCGCTGCCCGCATCCGACTTGCGGATCGTCGGCTCGCCCAGGAACGGCGCGTCCTTGACGGACTTGGCGAACTTGGCGCCGAACTCGCCGAAGCTGGCGAACTGGGCCCGGTCGCGGACCAGGCCGAACGTGGCGACCTCCCAGAACGCGGTGGTGCCGCCGTTGCCGATCACCACCTCGTACCCCTCGGGCAGCGAGAAGAACTCGGCGATGCCGGAGCGCAGCCGGGCCACCTGGTCGCGGACGGTCTTCTGCCGGTGCGAGGTGCCCAGGTAGCTGGTCGCCACCTCGGCGAGCGCGGAGATCGCAGCCGGACGGACCTTGGACGGCCCGCAGCCGAAGCGGCCGTCGGCGGGCTTGATCTCGTCGGGAATCCGGATGGTCGGTGCGTCAGCCACGGTCGTAAAGATCCTTCCGCATGGGTCGGGGCCCGGGTGAGCAGGTGGGGCGGACCGACGGCGGGCGCGTGCGGGTGCACGGTCGAAGCCGGGGTCCAGCCCATCGGGCGGCGCTGCCGGAATTCATCCTTGCACCCGTCGACGCCCCGCCGGGTGCTGGTCCCAGCCCCAACCGTGAGGCGTCCGCCACAGCCCGTGGCGTCGCCCACATCCCCGCCGCTGCCCGCCCGCCGCTGCCCGCCCGCCGTGCAGCGCTCGCTGCGCTGGGCGCCGGGCCTGGATGTTAGGAAGGGACCCCTGTACTACCGGAGACGGTAGAAAGGGTCCCTTCCTTACACCTCAGACGCCGGGCGACGCCGACGCCTCAGACGTCGTGCGGGACGGCGTCCCAGCCCTCCACCTCGTTGGGCTTGCGCGGGCCGTGGCCCACGTACCGGGCGGAGGGGCGGACCAGCCGCTGGAGCCGCTTCTGCTCCAGGATGTGCGCGCTCCACCCGCCCATCCGGGCGCAGGTGAACATCGAGGTGAACATGTGCGCCGGCACCTCGGCGAAGTCGAGCACCACGGCGGACCAGAACTCGACGTTGGTGGCGAGCACCCGGTCCGGGCGGCGGGCCTGCAACTCGGCCAGCGCGGCCCGCTCCAGCGCCTCGGCGACCTCGAAGCGCGGCGCGCCCAACTCCTTGGCGGTGCGACGCAGCACCCGGGCGCGTGGGTCCTCGGCCCGATAGACGCGGTGGCCGAAGCCCATCAGCCGCTCACCCCGGTCGAGCACGCCCTTGACGTAGCTCTCCGCGTCGCCGCTGCGCTCGACCGCCTCCAGCATGCTGAGCACCCGCGACGGGGCACCGCCGTGCAGCGGGCCGGAGAGTGCGCCGATGCCCGAGGAGATGCAGGCGGCGGCGTCGGCGCCGGTGGAGGCGACGATCCGGGCGGTGAAGGTGGAGGCGTTCAGGCCGTGCTCGGCGGCCGAGATGAAGTACGCGTCGACGGCCTTGACGTGTCGGGGGTCGGGCTCGCCGCGCCACCGCTTCATGAAGCGCTCGACGATCGTCTCCGCCTTGTCGATCTCCTTCTGTGGCACCGCCGGCAGCCCGAGGCCGCGGGCGGACTGGGCGACGAAGGAGAGCGCGGTCACCGACACCCGGGCGAGGTCCTCGCGTGCCTGCTCGTCCGAGATGTCCAGCATCTGCTGCAGGCCCCAGTACGGGGCGAGCATCGCCACCGCAGACTGCACGTCGACCCGGATGTCGCCGGAGTGCACCGGCACCGGGAACGGCTCGGCCGGCGGCAGGCCCGGGCCGAACCGGCCGTCGACCAGCAGCGCCCAGACGTTGCCGAAGGAGACCTGGCCGATCAGATCCTCGATGTCGACGCCGCGGTAGCGCAGCGCGCCACCCTCGCGGTCCGGTTCGGCGATCTTGGTCTCGAACGCTACGACGCCCTCAAGTCCGGGTTTGAAGTCGGCCATCTCACTACTCCTGGTGTGTGGTCGGTGCGCCCGCCCGGCTCGGTGCCCCGGCCCCGGCCGGGTGAGCGCCTTCAGGCGACCCTGCTCCGGATGTGTGTTCGTGACATCTTGCCTGCTGGTGATCGGGTATGCGACCCGCTGCGGATGTGCTGCTGACGACATCCCCGGCCGCAGGCGCCGTGGGGCACTCGGTAAGACTGGCCCCGACGGGCTGGTCGCGGGGGCGAGCGGCCCGATCCAGAGGGAGGAAACGTGACGGGCAACACACCGCCACCCGCGGGGATGCGTCACGAGTACGCCGCAGACGCCGGCCTGATCGAGGCCGACCTGGCGGCGCAGTGGCACACGCAGTTCGACAGGTGGTTCGCCGACGCGGTCGCCGCCGGGCTGCCCGAGCCCAACGCCATGGTGGTCGGCACCGCCGACGCCGAGGGCCGACCGAGCGCGCGGACCGTGCTGCTCAAGGGCTACGACCCGACGGGCTTCGTCTTCTTCACCAACTACCTCTCGCGCAAGGGTGTCGAGGCGGAGGTGAACCCGTACGCCAGCCTGGTGTTCCCGTGGTTCCCGATGCAGCGGCAGGTGATCGTCGCCGGCCGGGTGGAACGGATCGACCGGGCGGAGACCGAGGCGTACTTCGCCAGCCGGCCGCGCGGCTCCCGACTGGGCGCCTGGGCCAGTGCCCAGTCGTCGGTCCTGCCGGACCGGGCGGCGCTGGACGAGGCGTACCGGGTGGTGGCGGACCGGTTCGCCGACGTGGATCCGATCCCCGCCCCGCCGTACTGGGGCGGGCTGCGGGTCCGGCCCGATTCGGTGGAGTTCTGGCAGGGTCGGGCCAGCCGGTTGCACGACCGGCTGCGGTTCCGCCGCGACGCCGACGACTGGGTCGTGGAGCGGCTGGCGCCGTGACCTCGACAGACACGGACCGGCCCCGCGAACGGCGGCGCTGGGCCATCGACCTGCGCCCGCTGCGGGTGGTCGCGTACCGGCGGCTCTGGCTCGGCAACGGCATCGCCATGTTCGGCTTCCAGTTCACCGCGGTCGCCGTGCCGGTGGAGATGTACGCCCTCACCCAGGACTCGCTCTGGGTCGGGCTGCTGGGCATCGCCGCCTTCGTACCGCTGCTGGTGTTCGGGCTCTGGGGCGGGGCGGTGGCCGACGCCATCGACCGTCGGCTGGTGCTGACCGCCGGTTCGGTGCTGCTCTGGGTCTCGGTGGCCGGGCTGCTGGCGCAGGCGTTGCTGGGGGTGGGCAGCCCGGTGCTGCTGCTCGGGCTGGTGGCGCTCAGTTCGGTCGCGTACGCGATCAGCGGGCCGGCGCGCAGCGCGCTGGTGGCCCGGCTGGTCCCGGCCGAGCTGGTGCCCGCCGCGACCACGCTGAACTTCACCACCGCGATGGCCACCTCGGTCCTCGGGCCGCTGGCTGCCGGTCTGATCCTGGCCACCTGGCACCTCGACGTGGCGCTGCCGATCGCGTACGCGGTGGACGCGGTGTTGCTCGTCGCCCTGGTCTGGGCGGCGCTGCGGCTGCCCGCGATGCCGCCCGAGCCGGACCCGGACGGTACGCCCCGACAGGTCGGGCTGCGCAGCGTCGTCGACGGGTTCCGCTACCTGCTCGCCAGCCGGGTGCTGATGCTCTCCTTCGGCATCGACCTGATCGCGATGGTGTTCGCCTTCCCCCGGGCGCTGTTCCCCGAGGTCGCCGCCGAGCGCTTCGGCGGGGGCGCGGCGGTGGGGTGGCTGTACAGCTCGATCGCGATCGGCTCGCTGCTCGCCGGGCTGGTCTCCGGCTGGATCGGCCGGGTACGCCGGCAGGGGCTGGTGCTGGTGCTCGCCGTGGTGGGCTGGGGCCTGGCGGTGGCGCTGGCCGGGTTGGCCCGGCAACTCTGGCTGGTCATCGCCCTGCTGGTGCTGGCCGGAGCGGCCGACCTGATCAGCTCGGTGGTGCGGCAGTCGATCCTGCTGATCTATGCGCCGGACCGGATGCGCGGTCGGCTCCAGGGCGTCAACACCGTGGTGGTGGCCGGTGGGCCGCGCCTGGGCGACCTGCGGGCGGGTGCCATGGCGACCGGCTTCGGCAGCGGCGTGGCCTGGGTCGGTGGCGGTCTCGTGGCGGCGGGCCTGGCGGTCGTCCTCGCGGTGGCGTTCCCGGCGTTGAGGCGTTACCGGCCGCCGGTGACGTCGAACACCGAGGGCGCTTCCGAGGACCACCCGGCACGGCGAGCGCAGAGCGGTTCCGGGGGCTAGGGTCTGGCGACATGAGCAGCAGCGAGCCGCGTCCCCTGTCCGGGGCACAGTGGACCATTTCCGCCGCAGGTCACGAGGCGGTCATCGTCGAGGTGGGCGGCGGGGTCCGCACCTACCGGCAGGACGGGGTGGAGCACCTCGACGGGTACGCCGCCGACGAGTTGTGCCCCGGCTCGGCCGGACAGGTGTTGGCTCCCTGGCCGAACCGGATCCGTGACGGCGTGTACCCCTTCGACGGGCAGTCGTACCAGCTCCACCTGACCGAGCCGGAGCGGCACAACGCCATCCACGGCCTGGTCAACTGGGCCCGCTGGGAGCTGATCGAGCAGCAGCCGGACGAGGTCGTCGTCGGGCTCGACATGCCGGCGCAGCCGGGCTACCCCTGGCCGCTGCGGCTGCGTACCCGGTGGAGCGTGGGGGCGGACGGGCTGCGGGCCGCGCACGAGGTGACCAACATCGGCGTGGAGTCGGTGCCGTTCGGCTTCTCCGTGCACCCGTACCTGCGACTACCCGGGGTGGCGGTGGACGACGTGGTGATGCGGGTACCGGGGGAGACCCGGCTGCTGCTGGACGGGCGGCTGCTGCCGGTGGGCGTGGCCAAGGTCGCCGGCACCGAGTACGACTACACCGAGCCGCGCCGGATCGGCGACGCGGTGCTGGACCTGGCCTTCGGACAGGTGATCCGGGACGCCGACGGCGGCTCCGCGGTGACGCTGAGCGCACCGGACCGGTCGCACGGCCTCCAGATCTGGGCCGACGCCCAGTTCGGTTGGTGGCAGGTGTACACCGGTGACACGCTGACCGGGGAGCGTTTCCGCCGGTCGGTGGCGGTGGAGCCGATGACCTGCCCGCCGGACGCCTTCCGTTCCGGTCGGGATCTGATCACGCTGGCGCCGGGCGACACCTGGCGCGGCGACTGGGGTATCCGGCCGGGCAACTGAGCCGGCGAGGAGGAACGACGTGGAGTTCGCAGAGGTCGTCCGGGGACGCCGCATGGTGCGCAACTACGACCCGGATCGTCCGGTTCCGCCGGAGGTCGTGGAGCGGCTGCTGGACCACGCGGTCCGCGCGCCGTCGGCCGGCTTCTCCCAGGGCTGGGGCTTCCTGGTGCTGGAGGAGCCGGCGGACCGGGAGCGGTTCTGGGCGGCCAGCACCCCGGAGGACGCCGGTACGGGACGCTGGCTGACCGGGATGCGGCGGGCTCCGCTGATCGTCGTGCCGCACGCGAACCGCTCCGTCTACCTCGAACGGTACGCCGAGCCGGACAAGGGCTGGGCGGACCGGTCGACGGACCGCTGGCCGGTGCCGTACTGGTACGTCGACACCGGGTTCGCCGCGTTGTTGATGATGCTGACCGCCGTGGACGAGGGGCTCGGTTCGTGCTTCTTCGGCATTCCGCCGCAGCGGTTGTCGTCCTACCGGGAGGCGTTCGGCGTGCCTGAGGCGTACCACCCGATCGGCGCGCTCACGATCGGTTACCGTGCCCCCGACCACCGGTCACCGTCACTGCGTCGGGGGCGCCGTCCGGTCGGCGAGGTCGTCCGCCGAGGCCGGTGGAGCTGACCGAAACCGGAGGTTCGTCCGGTGCAGAACCGGACGACCGGTAGCGAAACTGGCAACAAGGAGCAGAACGTGGGGTGCGTGCTGCGGCTACGCTGGCACGGTCACGGGCGCCGCGTTACGCGGCGCCCCGCCGCGACCCGGCCCGGCTCGGCGTCGTGGTTCGGCCCGACCAGGGGGAGGAGCGTGCCGTCGTGATCTTCAGAGCGGTCCGGGACGGGTGTCCATACCCGCAACACAATCTGACCCTCAAGCAGTGGGCGGAGATCCCGCCCCGGCCGCTGCGGCTGGATCAGCTCATCACCACCAAGCGGGAGCTGGCGCTGGACAAGCTGCTCGCCGAGGACTCCACCTTCTACGGTGACCTGTTCCCGCACGTGGTGCAGTGGAACGGCGGCCTCTACCTGGAGGACGGCCTGCACCGCGCGTTGCGCGCCGCCCTGCAACAGCGAAACCAGATCCACGCCCGGGTGTTCGTGCTCGCCGAAGCGATCGAGTGACCCGACACCTCGTGCTGAACCGTCGTTAGGGTGGTGGGCGTGGACCTGCTCGACCTGGACTCGTCGCTGACCGAGGAGGAGCGGCAGATCCGCGCCGTCGTGCGCCGCGTGGTGGACGAGCGGGTACGTCCACACGTCGCCGGCTGGTACGAGGCCGGTGAGGTGCCGGCCCGCGAACTGGCCCGCGAGTTCGGCGCGCTCGGTCTGCTCGGCATGCACCTGACCGGGTACGGCTGTGCCGGCTCGACGGCCGTCGCGTACGGGCTGGCCTGCCTGGAGTTGGAGGCCGGCGACTCCGGCGTCCGCTCCCTGGTCTCGGTGCAGGGTTCGCTGGCCATGTACGCCATCTGGCGCTACGGCAGCGAGGAGCAGAAGCAGCGCTGGCTGCCGGCGATGGCGACCGGCGAGGCGATCGGCTGTTTCGGGCTGACCGAGCCGGACCACGGCTCCGACCCGGGATCGATGACCACCCGGGCCCGCCGCGACGGTGACGACTGGATCCTGCACGGTACCAAGATGTGGATCACCAACGCCCCGATCGCCGACGTCGCGGTGATCTGGGCGCGCACCGACGAGGGGGTGCGCGGTTTCGCCGTACCCATGGACACGCCGGGGGTGACGGCGCGCGAGATCGGCCGGAAGATGTCCCTGCGCGCCTCGGTGACCGGGGAGATCGCGCTCGACGACGTCCGGCTGCCGGCGGACGCCCGGCTGCCCGAGGCGATCGGGTTGAAGGCCCCGCTGGGCTGCCTGACCGAGGCCCGGCACGGCATCGTCTGGGGCGCGCTCGGCGCGGCCCGGGACTGCCTGGAGACCGCCCTGACGTACGCGACCACCCGCACCCAGTTCGGTCGCCCGCTGGCCGGCTTCCAGCTCACCCAGGCCAAGCTCGCCGACATGGCGGTCGAGTGGCACAAGGGCTACCTGCTGGCGCTGCACCTCGGGCGGCTCGCCGACGCCGGCCGGTTGCGCCCCGAGCAGGTCAGCGTGGGCAAACTCAACAACGTCCGCGAGGCGCTGGCCATCGCCCGTGAGTGTCGGACCATCCTCGGTGCCAACGGCGTCTCCGGCGACTACCCGGTGATGCGGCACGCCAACAACCTGGAGAGCGTCCTGACGTACGAGGGCACCTCCGAGATCCATCAGCTGGTGATCGGGCAGCGGCTCACCGGCGTCTCCGCGTTCACCTGATCTTTCACGCCTCTGACCTGCGGAAACACACGTTCGGGCGACTCGACGAGCGGCTGTCGTACCGGGGGCTTACCGTCATCAACAGACAACGCGTCTGACAAGGACGGTGAGGGCGATGGCACGCGACAGCGACATCAACGAGCCCACCAGCACGTTTGCCGACCACCAGCCCGGTGACGACAGCACGGACCGGCCGGATGCCCCGCCCGTGCCACCGGGCGGCGGTGGCGGTGCCGCGAGGGCCCTGCTCTGGGTGCTCGGCGCCGCGGCGATGGCGGTGGTGGTGCTGCTCGGCGTCCAGACCACCGGCATCCTGCCGGAGTTCCGCAACCCGTTCAGCAAGGAGCAGACCGACCGCACCCAGCCCGCGCTGCTGGAGTCGATGCAGGACCTCAGCCGCTACGTGGCCGCCGAGGGCAACTTCCAGGTCGTGGTCGACCTGGAGAACGACCGGCGCAACGTGCCGGACTGGCTGCTCAACCAGCGCACCCTGTTCGTCGGGTCGGGCAGCGTCGAGGCGTACGTGGACTTCGGCGCCCTCAGCGAAGGCGCGATCGTGCAGTCCGCCGACGGCAAGTCCGTCGAGGTCAAACTGCCCGCACCGCAGCTCGCCGAGACCAATCTCGACCTCGACAAGAGCTACGTCTTCGCGGAGGAGCGCGGGCTGCTCAACCGCGTCGGCGACCTGATCGGCGGCGACCCGAACCGGCAGCAGCAGGTCTACCAGCTCGCCGAGGACCGGATCACCGCCGCCGCCCGGGACAGCGGCCTGAACGCCCGTGCCGAGGAGAACACCCGCAAGATGCTGACCGGATTGCTCGGTTCGCTCGGCTTCGAGCAGGTCACCATCACCTACACCGCTCCCTGACCCGCCGCACTGCCCCTGCACTCCCGCCCCCGCACTGCCCCGCCCCGCCGGCTGTCGCTCGACCTGCCGGCGGGGCGGTCGGTCGTCGGGGGTCGAGGCAGCAACTTCATGTTTGTTGCTGTCTCCAGAGGGGCCTGAGGCAGCAGTATCACTGAAGTTGCGTGGCCTGGGCCTGAGTTCGGTGGTGCGGAAAGCCGAGGACCGCCGACGTGAGCCGGCGGCCCGGGTGGCCTTGGTGGGGTGTCGTTGGCCGGGTTGGCAGCCTGCGCGACGGCACCTCCGGTGACCGGGGTGGCCTCGCGTGCGGAGGACGGACCGGTCAGTGGCCTGCGACGAGGTAGCGGTCCTCGTTGGGCATGATGATCCAGAGTGCCAGGTAGATGACGACCTGAGTGCCGGGCAGCAGCAGCGACAGCAGGAACAACAGCCGGATGAGCCCGGCGGAGGTGCCGAAGCGCTGGGCCAGACCGGCGCAGACTCCGGCGAACATGCGCCCCTGCCGGGGCCGGACCAGTTTGCGACTCATGGTGGTACTTCCCCTCTGCGGCGATCCGCCGCTCCATGCCTCAACGCTAGGAGCGGGTGGCCCCCGCGCCCTCGCCCGCGAGAACGAACCTCAGCGCGCGCACCCGTAGGTACTTACCCGCGTCCCCACCGAGCCACCCATCCCCGAGCAACCCCGACCCGCGCGTCGATCGAGGAGCCGGGGTGGGAGCCGCCGCCGTGGCGAGGACCCGGCGATCATGGAGTCGTGGCAGGCGCAAGAGGTGCATATTAGGCCGAAACCTCGACCACAAGTCCAAGATCGCGCGGGCAGGGCAGGGGCGGGGGCGGGTGGGGTGTGGGTGGGGTGTGGGTGGGGCGGGGGCGGGGTAGGGTCGGCGGGTTGGGCGCTCTCACCAGGGCGTATGACGGGCCGCGTCCGGATGGGGGGCGGCCACCTCTTTCGGCGGGCTGCTGACCGGTGATCCCGGGGCAGGGCGAGGAAGTGCAGTCATGATCAGTGTGTTCGACCTTTTCAGCGTGGGCATCGGGCCGTCCAGCTCGCACACGGTGGGACCGATGCGGGCGGCGCGTACGTTCGTCGCGGGGCTCAAGGCCGACGGGCTGCTCGCGGACGTGGTCCGGGTACGGGCGGAACTGTTCGGGTCGCTCGGTGCGACCGGGCACGGGCACGGCAGTGATCGGGCGGTGCTGCTCGGGCTGGGCGGTGCGGCACCGGAGACGGTGGACACCGACAGCGTCGACGCGCGGGTGGCCCGGATCCGGGAGCAGGGCCGGCTGGCGCTGCTCGACACGCACGAGATCGAGTTCGAGCCGGACCGGGATCTGACGTTGCACCGGCGGCGGTCGTTGCCGTACCACCCGAACGGGATGATCTTCGCGGCTTTCGACGCGAGCGGTGCCGAGGTCAGGGCGCGGACCTACTACTCGGTCGGCGGCGGGTTCGTGGTCGACGAGGCGGCGGCCGGTGCGGACCGGATCAAGCCGGACGCCACGACGGTGCGGTATCCCTTCCTGACCGGCGCGCAACTGCTCGACGTGACCACCTCGACCGGCCTGTCGATCAGCGAGGTGATGCTCGCCAACGAGGTGTCCTGGCGGGCCGAGTCGGACGTACGGGCCGGTCTGCTGGACATCTGGCGAGTGATGCGCGAGTGCGTGGAGCGCGGCTGTTCCCGGGACGGCACGTTGCCGGGCGGGTTGAAGGTGCGCCGCCGCGCGGCCGAGCTGCGCCGCAGCCTGGAGACCGACACGGTGGTGCCGGACGGGGATCCGCTGCACGTGATGGACTGGGTGACGCTGTTCGCCCTGGCGGTCAACGAGGAGAACGCGGCCGGCGGCCGGGTGGTGACCGCGCCGACCAACGGTGCGGCGGGAATCATCCCGGCGGTGTTGCACTACTACACGCGCTTCGTGCCGGGGGCCTCCGACGAGGGGGTGCTGCGGTTCCTGCTGGCGGCCGGTGCGATCGGGGTGCTGTTCAAGGAGAACGCGTCGATCTCCGGGGCCGAGGTGGGTTGCCAGGGCGAGGTCGGTTCGGCGTGCTCGATGGCCGCCGCCGGGTTGGCCGAGGCGCTGGGCGGTACGCCCGCCCAGGTGGAGAACGCCGCGGAGATCGGCATGGAGCACAACCTCGGGTTGACCTGCGACCCGGTCGGGGGCCTGGTGCAGATCCCGTGCATCGAACGCAACGCGGTGGCTAGCATCAAGGCGATCACCGCCGCCCGGCTCGCGTTGCGCGGTGACGGGGTACACGCCGTGTCGCTCGACAAGGTCATCAAGACCATGCGTGAGACCGGCGCCGACATGAAGGTCAAGTACAAGGAGACGGCGCGCGGCGGCCTCGCGGTCAACGTGATCGAGTGCTGAGCGGATGACATTCACCGGCTGCTAACCTGTCGTCCGTTCAGCAGGCGGGAGACGGCGGTGACCTCTGGCGTGGGGGCGTTGTGGTCGCACCGCAATTCGCTGCGCATCCTGGTCCGACGTGATCTCGCGGTCAAGTACCAGCAGTCCGTGCTGGGGTATCTCTGGTCGCTGATCGAGCCGCTGGGCATGGGGGCGATCTATTGGTTCGTCTTCGGCGTCCTGTACTCCCGGGACACCAACCGGCATCTCGGCGAGGCCGCCGGGTCGTACCCGCTGTTCCTGATCACCGGGATCTTCGCCTGGATGTGGACCAGCTCGGCGTTGAGCGAGGCGACCAACGCGCTGACCGGTCAGTCCCGGTTGATCACCACGATGAACGTGCCCCGGCAGGTCTTCCCGATCGGTCGGGTCACCGGGCGTTTCGCCGAGTACGCCGCCGGCCTGCCGATCCTGGGCGCCATCGCGATCTGGTACGCCTCCGACGGCAGGATCGACCCGGGTTGGTCGCTGCTCGCCCTGCCGCTGGCGGTGCTGGTGCAGGCCACCCTGCTGGTCGGGCTGGCGCTGCTGCTGTCGGCGGCGAACGTGCTGATGCGTGACGTGGAGCGGTTCATGCGTCTGGTCATCCGGGTGCTGTTCTATGCCACGCCGATCATCTATCCACTGAGCCTGGTCCGCGACTCCGGCCTGCCCGGGTGGCTCAAGTTGGGCTACGAGCTCAACCCGCTGGTCGGGATCTTCCAGCTCCACCACGCGGTCTGGTATCCGGACGAGTTCCCGGACGCCCGGATGCTCGCCACCACCGTCGGCATCAGCCTGGTGGTCCTGGTGGTCGGCTGGTGGACGTTCCGTCGGCTCGAACCCGCCGTGCTCAAGGAACTCTGATGGCCGACGCGATCATCGAGGCGGAGGGCCTCGGCATCCGGTTCGTCCGCAACCGCCGCCGGCAGTTGCGGCTGCGCGAGCTGTTCATCCACCAGGGTACGCGCGGTGCCTCCGACGGCCGCTTCTGGCCGCTTCGGGACGTCTCCTTCTCGCTCGCGCCCGGCGAGACGCTCGGAGTGATCGGCCGCAACGGCACCGGCAAGAGCACCCTGCTGCGCCTGATCGCCGGGGTGCTGATCCCCGACGAGGGGCGGATCCGGGTCCGGGGCGACGTCGCGCCGCTGCTGGAACTCTCCGCCGGCTTCTCCAACGACCTGACCGGGCGGGAGAACCTGTACCTGGTGGGTGGACTGCACGGGCTGTCGTCGAAATACCTGAAGCGGCACTTCGACGAGATCGTCTCCTTCGCGGGCGAGCAGGTGCAGGGGGCCATCGACACCTCGGTACGCCACTACTCGTCCGGGATGAAGGTCCGGCTCGGGTTTGCGATCATCTCTCACCTGCCGCATCCCATCCTGTTGATGGACGAGGTGACGGCGGTGGGCGACGCCGAGTTCCGCGACAAGTGCTACACGACCATCGATCGTCTGCTCGGGGAGGGGCGCACTCTGGTGCTGGTCTCACACAACGAAAAGGACCTGACCCGGTTCTGTCGTCGAGGACTCTTCCTCGACGGCGGCCGGTTGAGCGTCGACGGCACCATCGCCGAGGCGCTGGCCGCGTACCACGACGCGGTTCCCCGGTGACCCTCGCGATCGTGCTCGCCGCCGGTTCGTCGGCCGCGAGCCTGCCGACGGGTGCGGTGCCGGGCGGCGCCCTGACGGAGGGGCTGGCCGAGCAGTGGCGCCGGGCCGGGGTGGCCGACGTGCGGTTCGCCGCGTCCCTGGACGAGGTGGCGGACCTGGCCGCCACGGCGAGTGGCCCGGTGGTGCTCAGCGGCGCGGACCTGGTGGCGCACACCGCCGTACTGCGGCATCTGGTGACCAGCCCGGTCGGACCGACCGTGGCGCTGGTGCTCACCGACCCGCCGGGCGGTGGCCGGACGGTGGTCCGCGAGGAGCGCGGCCAGGTGGTCGACGCCGGTCCGGTCGACCGGCTCGACGGCGGAGCCACCGGCGTCTTCGGGGGCGCGGTGCGGGTCGGTCGTGACGACGTACCGGCACTCGTCGCCGCCGCCCGCGCGGCCGGCACCGACCGGCAGGCCCCGGGCCCGGCGGTGGACCGGGTCTTCGCGGGCCTCGCCGGGCAGGGGACGCTGGTCTTCGCCCACCGGGTACGCCTGCTGGTCGCGCACCGGGTCGACGACGCGCCCGGGCTGGCCGCCGCCGAGGCAGCGGTGGCCGCCGTCGACGAGGACCGAGCCGAGTTGCGGCTCTCGGTGAAGGAGAAGGACGACTTCTTCACCACGTACTTCGTCAGCACCTGGTCGCCGCAGGTGACCAAGCTCTGCGCCCGGTTGGGGCTGAGCCCGACGGCGGTCACCATGATCTCGGTGGCCTTCGCGGTCGCCGCCGCAGCATTGTTCGCCGCCGGTGGCCGACCGGCGCTGGTCGGCGGTGCGGTCCTGCTCTATCTCGGCTTCGTGCTCGACTGTGTGGACGGTCAGCTCGCCCGCTACACGCGCAACTTCAGCGCCTGGGGCGGCTGGCTGGACACCATGGCCGACCGGGCCAAGGAGTACCTGGTCTACGCGGGTCTCGGGTGGGGTGCCACGGCGGCCGGGTTCCGGTACGGCTGGGCGTTGGCCATCGCCGCGATGACCCTCCAGACGGTGCGGCACATGACCGACGCCTGGTACGGCGTGCTGCACGACGAGGCGGCCCGTCGACCGAAGTCGGAGGGCACCGGGGGCGGTGGCATCGGTGACCGGCTGAACGCCGCGTCCAACCGGGTGCAGGCCGACTCGGGGTCGCTGTCGTACTGGCTCAAGCGCACGGTGGTCTTCCCGATCGGGGAACGGTGGGCGCTGATCGCGCTGGCCGCCGCGCTGTTCGACCAGCGGATCGCCCTGTTCGCGGTGCTGACCTGGGGGGTGCTGGCGTTCGCGTACACCGGTGCGCTGCGTACCCTGCGGGCGCGCTGGATGTGGGTGCCGGTGCTGGACACGGTCGACGCGACCCTGCACCGTGACGACGGCCCGCTGGCCACCCGGCTGCCGGTGCTGCGTCGGCCGGGGCCGCTGGTGCTCGCGGTGGTCGCGGCGCTGGCTGCGGCGGGGTTGGTGCTGGTGACGCTGCTGGGGGACGACGGCGATCCGGCGTCCTGGCTGCGCTGGGCGGCGGTGCCGGTGGTGCTGATGGTGCTGCTGGCCGCTGCGGCGGGGACCGGGGCGGCGCACAACGGGCCGCTGGACTGGCTGGTGCCGGCCGCGCTGCGGGCCGCCGAGTTCCTGTTCGCGGTCGCGGTCGGGGTGATCGGCGGCGCACCCGCGTGGCTGATCTTCGGGTACCTCTTCGTGCTCACCCTGCATCACTACGACCTGGTCGCCCGGCTGGAGAAGCGGCAACCCGCGCCGCCGCTGCACTCGGCCACGCTGGGCTGGGAGGGGCGGTCGGTGCTGCTGGCGCTGACGGCGATCGCCGGAATCGTGAGTATTGGTCTGGCTACACTCGGTATCTACCTTCTGGTGCTCTTCGTGGCAAGTGTGGTGCTGGCCTGGTTCGTCCGACCGAGCCGTCCCACCCGGGCCCCGGCGGGTACGCGACAAGGCGCGACGCTCTGACGGGAGGCCGGGACGATGACGCTGATCAGCTTCGTCGTCCCGGCCTTCCGCGTGCAGGGCTACCTGCGGGAGTGCCTGGACTCGATCCTCGGTCAGCCGATCACCGACATCGAGGTGATCGGAGTCGACGACTGCTCTCCCGACGCGGTCGGCGACATCCTCGACGAGTACGCCGCCCGCGACGACCGGGTCCGGGCGGTCCGGTTGGACCACAACGTCGGGCTCGGTCCGGCGCGCAACGTCGGGCTGGACCTGGCCGTCGGCGAGTACGTCTGGTTCGTCGACGGTGACGACTGGCTCGCGCCGGGCTGCCTGGTCGAGGTGGCCGCCCGGCTCCGCGAGACCCGCCCCGACGTGCTGCTGGTCGACCACGTCCGCACGTACTGGGACGACCGGGCCAGCGCCAGCGCGATGGCGGAGGTCTTCCCGGAGCCGCCGGGGCCGGAGACGTTCCGGCTGGCCGAGCGACCGGAGACGCTGGAACTGCTGCACACGGCCTGGAACCGGCTGCTGCGTCGGCGGTTCCTCGTCGACGCCAAGCTGCGCTTCGCGCCCGGCTGGTACGAGGACGTGTCGTTCAGCTACCCGGCGCTGCTGGCCGCCGACCGGATCGGCGTGCTCGACGTGGTCTGCGTCAACTACCGGCAGCGGCGGGCCGGGGCGATCACGAAGACCCAGGGCGAGCGGCACTTCGAGGTGTTCCACCAGTGGCACCGGGTGTTCCGGGACCTGGACCGGTTCGGCGCCGAGGAACTGCGGCCGGCGATGTTCGGGCGGATGATGTGGCACTACCTGACCGTGCTCGGCACCGACGAGCGGATTCCGGCAGAGCTGCGGCCGACCTTCTTCGCCCGGATCACCATCGAACACGCCCGTTTCCGCCCGCCCGGTGGTCATCGGGTTCCGGACGGGATCGACGGGCTCAAGCACCGGCTGGTCGCGGCCGGTCGGTGGCGGACCTTCAGCGCGCTTCGCGCCACCGGCCGTGTCGGCGAGACGGCCCGTCGGGTCGCCCGTCGGGCGCGTCACCGGGTGGGCCCGCCGGCCCGTCGGGGCATACGCCTGGCCTGGAACGTCGCGCTGGGCGAGTACCAGCGGGTCGAGCGCCGTCGGCCGGTCGACGAGAACCTGGCCGTGTACGCGGCGTACTGGTATCGCGGGTACGCCTGCAACCCGGCCGCCGTGTACGAGGCGGCGCGGCGGCTGGCGCCGCATGTGCGGGGCGTGTGGATCGTCCGGCCGGACCGGGTGCACACCCTGCCCGACGGGGTCGAGTACGTGGTGGCCGGTACGCCCGCGTACCACCGGGTGCTGGCCCGGGCCCGGTGGCTGATCAACAACGTCAACTTCCCGGACTCGGTCCGCAAGCGGCCGGGCACGGTGCACGTGCAGACCCACCACGGCACCCCGGTCAAGGTGATGGGGCTGGACCAGCAGCGGTATCCGCTGGGCGCGACCGGCATGGACTTCGCCGGGCTGCTGCGTCGGGTGGACCGGTGGGACTTCTCGGTCAGCGCGAACAGCTTCTCCACCCAGATGTGGGAACGGGCCTATCCGGCCGCGTACACCTCTCTGGAGGTGGGTTATCCGCGCAACGACCGGTTGGTGACCGCGACCGCCGAGGAGGTCCTGCGGCTGCGCGCGGAGTTGGGCGCCGGCCTCGGTGAGCGGGTGGTGCTGTACGCCCCGACGCACCGCGAGCACCTGCCCGGCTACCGGCCACCGTTCGACCCGGAGCGGTTCCTCGACGCGCTCGGCCCGACCGGCCTGCTGCTGATGCGCAGTCACTACTTCCACGACCGGGACCGCCGGACGCCCGGCCCGAGCAGCCGGGCCCGGATCGTCGACGTCAGCGACCATCCCCGGGTCGAGGACCTCTATCTCGCGGCGGACGTGCTGGTCACCGACTACTCGTCGGCGATGTTCGACTACGCCGTCCTGGACCGGCCGATCGTCGTCTACGCGCCGGACTGGGACGCGTACCGGTTGACCCGGGGGGTCTACTTCGACGTCACCACCGAGGCGCCCGGTGCGGTGGCGCGTACCTTCCCGGACCTGCTCGACGTGTTCCGCTCCGGCGCGCTGAAGACGCCGGAGGCCGACCGGGCGCGAGCCGCGTTCCGGGAACGCTTCTGCTCGCTGGAGGACGGGCACGCCGCCGAGCGGGTGGCCCGACGGGTCTTCCTGGGCGAGACGGCCGCCTGAGTTCCCCTTTCCGTGCAATCGCCGTCATTCGATGGACCGTAATAGGTCTGTCACGATTCGAACATGGCACGTTTACCCGATGTGCTCGCCACGTGATCCTGGCGACAGTCATTCCGGGTTCGCCGACGAGCTGGGGGAGGAGACGGTGACAACCGTCGCGCTCAAGGATGTGACAAAGGTCTTCCGGGACGGCACCGTCGCTGTCGACACCATCAATCTCGACGTCAACGACGGCGAGTTCCTGGTGTTGCTGGGGCCGTCCGGCTGTGGCAAGTCCACCGTACTGCGGATGATCGCCGGGCTGGAGGAACCGACCTCGGGCGCGGTGATGCTCGACGGCGAGCTGGCGAACGAGCTGCCGCCCCGGGAACGGCGGATCGCGATGGTCTTCCAGGACTTCGCCCTCTATCCGCACATGAGCGTGAACGACAACATCGCCTTCCCGCTCAAGCTGGCCGGCGTCGAACCGGCCCCACGCGGCGAGCGGGTCACCGACGTGGCCAGCGCCCTCGGCATCGGTGACGTGCTGGCCCGACGCCCCGGCCAGCTCTCCGGCGGGCAGCGGCAGCGGGTCGCGATGGGCCGGGCGATCGTCCGTCGGCCCGGCCTGTTCCTGATGGACGAGCCACTGTCGAACCTGGACAGTGGGCTCCGTGCCGAGCTTCGCGCGGAGATCTCCGGCCTGACCCGCGAGCTGGGCGTCACCACCGTGTACGTGACCCACGACCAGGCCGAGGCGCTGACCATGGCCGACCGGGTCGCCATCATGCGCAAGGGCGTCCTCCAGGATGTCGGCACCCCCACCCAGGTGTACGGCCGCCCGGCCACCCTCTATGTCGCCGCGTTCCTGGGCAGCCCCCGGATGAACCTGCTGGAGGCGTCGGTCTACGTCCACCTCGACCGGTACATCACCCTCACCCTCGGCGAGCAGGCGCTCTATCTGCCGTGGAACGACATCCGTAGTCGGGCCGTAGCGCACTACCACGGTGAGCGGATCGTGGTCGGCATGCGCGCGGAGGCGCTCACCCCGGTCGCGCCGGACACCTCCGGAGACGTGCTCCAGGGCCGGATCCGCTACCTCGAACACCACGGCCACGAGTCCCTGGCCTTCCTCGACATCGGGGCCTCCGCGATCGTGGTCGACGAGGTCGGTGCCCCGGCCGACGGCGACGCCCCCCTCGGTCAGCGCGGACTGCGCCGGTTCGGCCAGATGATGCAGCGGTTCACCGGTCGGGTTGCGGTCGACCAGGGCGAGCAGGGCCCGAACGGCGGCACCAACACCAGCGTCCTGAACGATCCCGGCCGCCATCACCGCCGCCCGGCCGAACTGGCCGTCCGGCTGGCGCCGTATCCGGCGGTCTCCGCCGGGCACCCGCTCAGCGTCAAGGTCCGCATGGACGCCCTGCACTTCTTCGACGCCCGGGGCGACCGCATCGACGTCGGCTGGCGCTGACGGGACCGATGCAAGGAAGGGCACCTTATTAACGTCTGCGGTAGAGCACGGGTCCCCTGCTAACGCGCCTCCCCGAGCGGCTCGCGGATGGTCGGCCGCTAGCACGGCTCGACGAGTGGGCGGCGGTAGGGGGACCAGGCGACGAAGCGGGTGAACAGGTCACGTGGCGTGGGACCGTCGTCGGGGTTGAGGCGGTAGAGGTCCCGGGTGGCCTCGTAGAAGAGACCCGACAGATAGATCGACAGGCCGATCTCGTTGCGGCCGTACTCGGTCTTCAGCAGGATGCGCGCGGTGGCGCACGGCCACGGGTGCCCGCAGGCCCGGCAACACCACATCGGGCGCAGCGGGGTGTGCGGTTTCTCGTGCAACGGGTACGCCCGCGGCCGGTCCGGTGCCGGCCCGTCACCCGGTTGCGGCAACTGGTGAGTGATCATCAAAAACTCCTCTGCGCGGATGCTGTGCTCCGGGCGGAGCGCCTGACCTGGGTCGGGGCCCGTCCAAGCGGGGGACGAGCGGACGGGCCCCGACAGAAATCCCCACGATCTGCCGCAATCGGGGAACTTTCTACGTGACAGTCTGGTGAGGACACCACTACTTTCGGAAGGGATTCACCCCCACCAGCCCGGCCGTACGAGCCGGTCGTCACCGAAGTGCAGAGGTGTGCAGATGGATCGGTTACCCATGTTGGAGCTGTTCGCCGGTGAGTTACGTCGGTTGCGGACCAAGGCCGGACTCTCCCAGGAGGCGCTCGGCCAGCAGATCAGCTACTCGGCTTCGCTCGTCGCGTCGGTCGAGCAGTGTCGCCGGGCTCCCCGGGAGGAGTTCACCGTGCGCTGCGACGACGTGCTGCACGGCGAGGGGCTGCTGGTCCGGGTCCGGGAGGCGATCCTCAAGGAGAGCCTGATGCCGTGGTTCCGCGAGTGGGTCACGATCGAGCAGGAGGCGACCTCGCTGTGTGGCTTCGAGCCGTTGGTGGTGCCGGGCCTGCTCCAGACCGAGGGGTACGCTCGCGCGCTCTACGAGGGCGCGAGTCAGCTCGTCGGCGACCAGGTCGAGCCGCCGCTGGCCGCCCGGCTGGCCCGGCAGAGGGTGCTCGCCCGGCCCAATCCGCCGCTGCTGGTGGCGGTCCTCGACCACACGGTGCTGGAGCGCCCGGTCGGCGGGCCGAAGGTGATGCGGGAGCAGTTGCAACACCTGGTGGAGGTGGGGCGTCGGGTCAAGGTGCACCTGCACATCGTGCCCAAGGGGGTGGGCGCCTATCCGGGGCTCAACGGTGCCTTCGTGATCGCCACCCCGCCGGAGGGCGACGACATCGCCTACCTCGATAACCAGATGCGCGGCACCATCGTGGAGCGCACTGTGGACGTAAACTCCCTTCGGCAGGACTGGGAGGCTGTTCGGGCCGAGGCGTTACCCCAGGGAACCACCCTCAAGATGATCTCGGAGGCGGCGGAAGCATGGACCTGACCGGCGCGATCTGGCGCAAGAGCACCCGCAGCAGTGGCAACCAAGGCAACTGCGTGGAGGTGGCCGACAACCTGGCGCAGGTCGTCGGGGTGCGCGACAGCAAGGACCGGCAGGGGCCGGTGCTGACCTTCACGCCCGAGACCTGGCGAGCCTTCGTGCAGTTCGCCAGGACGCGTTGAGCGGGCGGAGCGTGGGCTGACCGGTCCCGGCTTGTCGGTCAAGTTACTTGCCGGTAGCGTTCGGGCATGACCATCGACTCGCGGCAGGTGGCAGCCGCCATGCTCCAGGCGGTGCCCTTCGCCCGTACGCTCGGCTTCGAATTCGTCGAGGTGGCACCGGAGGCGGAAGGCTCGGTGCGGGCCGTGGTCCGGCTGCCCGACTCGCCGGCCACCCACAACCACGTCGGCGGCCCGCACGCCGGGGCCGTGTTCACGCTCGGCGAGACCGCCTCCGGCGCGGTGGTGATGGCCGCGTTCGGCCACCTGCTCGACCGGGCCACGCCGCTGGCGGTACGCGCCGAGATCGCGTACCGCAAGCTCGCCCTGGGCCCGGTGCTGGCGACGGCGCGGCTCGGACGCCCGCCGGCCGAGGTGATCGCGGAGCTGGAGGCCGGCGAGCGACCGGAGTTCCCGGTACGCGTGGAGATCGCCACCGAGGAGGGCAAGCCGACCTCGGAGATGACCGTCACCTGGACGCTGCGCCCGAACTGACGGAAGGCCCTGCGTCCGGTGCTGGCCGAACGGCCTGCGCCCGAACTGGCGGAGCTGCCTGCGGCCGGACTGGCGCGAAGGGTCAGCGGCGCTGCTGCAACGCCTCGGCGTTGCGTACCTCGTTGTCGCGGTCGCCGCTGCCGGTGGCGATCAGGGTCCGGAGGCTGCTGCCCACGTAGCCGCCCCAGGCGTTCGCGCAGACGTCGTAGCACTCGTGGTGCCGGGTCAGGCCGATGTGGGTGAAGCGCAGCCGGGTGCCGTCGCCCTCCGGGGCGATGTCGAATCGGATCCGGGTGTCCGTCCACTCCTGCGGGTCGGCGGTGAAGTTGAAGTAGCCCTCCACGCAGAGCCACTCGACCGTCTCACCGGGCACGAACTCCACGATCCGGAAGCGGCACCGGTGGATGTCCCGGTAGTGGTAGGAGAACTCGGCTCCGGCGACGTCGGTCGGCCCGTCGATGTCCGTCGACCACCAGCCGCGTACGTCGTTGACGGCGTCGAACACCTGCATCGAGGTCTGGTCGACCACGAACGTCGTGGTGTAACTCTGCTCGGTCATGGGTCCTGTCCTTCGATCGGTGTCATTCGAGGTGCGTGCGGAGGGCGGCGAGCGGGCCGTCCCAGTCGCGGGCCAAGGCGGCCAGGAACTGCTGGGCGACCTGCATCGGTGCGGATCGCAGGGCGTACCGGACCCGACGGCGTTCGCCCGGCTCGGCACTGACCAGACCTGCCTCGGCGAGCAGGGTGAGGTGCTTGGCGATGCCCTGCCGGGTGATCGGCAGCCGGGCGGCGAGGTCGGTGGCGGTGGCCGGGCCACCCTCGGCCAGGGCGGCGAGGATGGCGCGTCGGTTCGGGTCGGCCAGGGCGACGAAGACCGCCTCCGCGACGGCCTCGGACGCGGGGTCAGTCATGGAGATAGGTGATCAGCTCGTCCAGCTCGCTCGCCCAGCCCCTGGTGTTGCCCGCGAACGCCACGTCGTGTTCGTCCGGGCCGAGTTGGGCGAACCCGGTCTCGACCACGGTGAGGCTGGTGCCGTCGCCGTCGGCGGTCAGGGTGAACTCGACGTACGTGCGGCGCGGGTCGTCGGCGGGCAGGCCGTGCACGGGCCAGGTGTAACCGAAGACCGTCTTCGGTTCGAGCCGCTCGATCCGCAACTGCGACCGCTCGCCGGTGTCCCAGGCGACCGTCGCGATGCCGCCGACGCGCAGGTCCACCTCGGCGCGCTGGCCGAACCAGGTGCCGAGCCCTTCCGCGCTGGTGATCGCCGCCCACACGTCGTCCACCGGGCGGGCTATCCGCACGGTGCGTTCGATCCGGTCGGGAAATCCCATCGTCGCGCCCCTTCTGTAGCAACCAGTAGGTTGCTACAGAAGGTATGGCAACTATCCGGTTGCGTCAACCGGGGCGGTCGACCTCGTCCCGGGTCGACGGCCTGGGTGCCGTCGTCACGGCGAGCGCCGCCACCGCGATCGTGACGGGGGCTCCCGCCACCAGGCCCATCCAGAGGGGATGGCCGGTGATCCAACTGAAGAGCCGGGGACCCACAGGATCACCGGACCGGCTGCCCACTTCATCCGGGAAACCACGACGAGCGCCTTCCCATCGACGCTTACGCCTCTCCTGCCGGACGATGGCGACCAGTGCGACGACCAGGATGCCCACGACAGTCCCGCCCGCCACCACGACGAACAGATCCCCGTTCGCTCGCCCCAGAGCCTCAGCCGGCGCGATTCCATCGACAACCCACGCGCCCCGAGGAGGACCGCGACCGGAATGGGCGTGCGTCGACGGCTCACTGCGGCCTCTGGGCGACGCGGCCGGTGACGATCATCAGCGCGCAACTGGCCGCCAGGAACGCCAGTGCGATCCAGGAGATCGGCCGGTCGACGGTGCCGTCATCGACGATCATGGGAAAGCTCCAATTCATCGCCGCTGCCGCGACCAGCAGGACCAGCGCTGCGATGCCGCCGTTGCTCAGGGCGCGGGCGTTCTTCGGCGGTATCGTGCCCCGCCAGCCGCGGTGCCTCACCCGCCAGGCGACCAGCACGATGATCGTCAGTGCGGCACCCATGACGACGCCGATCCAGGGGTTCCCCCGCCAGGTGATCGCCACGAGGGAGCCGGCGAAGCTGCCAAACGATGACACCAGAAGCGCGAATACACGTAATCCGCCGTTCGTGGCGGGTTGTGCATCAGTGCTGGACAACGAGACTCCCCGTGATGACTCGTTTCACGATGCTTGTTGCCAAGAACGTATGAGCGTGCTTTACCTTCGGCAACTCAAAGCGCTGAGTTGCTGGAACGAAGAGGGTCAATCGGGCGTTCCGGACGTCAGTCCATCAGCGGTCGGCAACCGTCGGGACCGCCCGCCCGGTAAGCCGCGCGCTGGGTGTCGTGCTAGGAAAGGGTGATCAAGCGGACGATCATGGGTTTGCTCGTGTCCTTCCAGCGATGGCGGCTCAGGCAATTCCCCTGACCGTCGTAGTGCTCCTCGCGTGCGAGTCGGCCACTGGGATGCCACTCGCGAACCTCGACGCGTCTGTAGAAGTTGATGACGGTCTCCGACGCGAGTCCGCCGTCCAGAAAGAACGAGCGCTCCGGACCATCCGGGGCGCCGAGCTCATGGGCCGACTCCGCAATGACCCTGCCGTTCCTCGTCACTTCGAGGACGAATCCCGTGAATGGACCATGGCGGTCAAGAAATTCCTGGTTGTCGTCCATGTCCAGATCATCGATGTGTGCCCATTGCGCGACCTGTCGGCTGCCGTCCTCGTTCCAGCGCTGTTCGTCGACCAGGTGGCCGGTCTCGTCGTGGCGCGTCTCGTAGGCGAGTCGGCCGTTGGAGTGCCACCGACGAGATGTGAGGACGTTGCCGTGGCGATAGACGGTCTCCGCTTGGATGTGCCCCGCCTCGAACGAGGAGTACTCAGGGCCGTGCTCCACGCCGTCGCGGTAGGTCACCGCCAGCCGGAGCGCACCCTGGGAGGTGAAGAGAAGCGCGGTACCGGTGAAGAGTTCGCCGTGGCGGGTCACACGATGTTCGTCGTCGTACTCAAGCTCGTTGCCCAACAGTTCCTTCATCGGTGTGTTCCCTTCGGGCAGGGTCTCCCCGATGCGCAGCTCGGCCTCGTGACCGTGCCGTGGCCTCCGCCGACGCTCACGGTACGCGGCTCGGCCGAAATGCGTTTGCCCGTACGCCCTGGTGGTTAGATTGGTACGGTGCTCGGCCTGCCTGATCATGTGACCGCTTGTCTCTTCGACCTGGACGGTGTGCTGACGCAGACCGCCCGGCTGCACAACGCCGCCTGGACCGAGACCTTCGACGACTTCCTGCGGCGGCACGCGGCCACCACCGGTGAGCCGTTCCGCCCGTTCGACCCGGGGCCGGACTACCACCGCTACGTCGACGGGCGGCCCCGCCTGGACGGCGTACGCACCTTCCTCGCCTCACGCGACATCACGCTGCCGGAGGGTACGCCGGAGGACCCGCCGGGCGCGCAGACCGTGTACGGCCTGGGGAACCGCAAGAACTCGCTGGTGCTGGAACGGATGCGTACCGCCGGAGTGGACGTCTATCCGGGCTCGGTGACCTACCTCAAGGCGGTACGCGACGCGGGGCTGCGTCGGGCGGTGGTCACCGCCAGCGCCAACGGCCGGGACGTGCTGGCCGTGGCCGGGCTGGAATCGCTGCTGGAGGCCCGGGTGGACGGGCTGACGGCACGGGCCGAGGGGCTGCGCGGCAAGCCCGCGCCGGACACCTTCCTCGCCGGGGCGAAGCTGCTCGGCGTCGATCCCGCGAACGCGGTGGTGTTCGAGGACGCGCTGGCCGGTGTCGCCGCCGGGAAGGCCGGCGGATTCGGGTACGTGGTCGGGGTGGACCGGGCCGGTCAGGCCGACGAACTGCGCGCCCACGGCGCCGACGTGGTGGTCGCCGACCTCGGCGACCTGCTCGCCGGACGGCACGAATGATCCGGGAGCGCGCGTACCCGGTCGAGCCGTGGCACGTGCGGGAGACCCGCCTTGACATGGACGTGCTCGCCCAGTCCGAGTCGGTCTTCGCCCTCTCCAACGGGCACGTCGGGTTGCGCGGCAACCTGGACGAGGGTGAGCCGCACGGGTTGCCCGGCACGTACCTGAACTCGTTCTACGAGTTGCGCCCACTGCCGTACGCGGAGGCGGGTTTCGGTTTTCCGGAGTCCGGTCAGACCATCGTCAACGTCACCAACGGCAAGCTGATCCGGCTGCTTGTCGACGACGAGCCGCTCGACGTGCGGTACGGCGAGGTGCTCGCCCACGAGCGGGTGCTCGACATGCGGGCCGGCACGTTGCACCGCTCCCTGCACTGGCGCTCCCCGGCCGGGCGAGAGGTGCGGGTGAACACCACCCGGCTGGTCTCGTTCCGGCAGCGCTCGGTCGCCGCCATCCGGTACGAGGTGGAGGTGGCCGACGGTAAGCCGCTGCGGCTGATCGTCCAGTCCGAGCTGGTGGCCAACGAGACGCTGCCGCCGCAGAGCCGCGACCCCCGGGTGGCCGCGGTGCTGGAGTCGCCGTTGGAGGCGGAGGAGGAGCTGACCACGGAGGACGGTGGGCTGCTGATCCACCGGACCAAGGTGTCCGGCCTGCGGGTCGCCGCCGCGATGGAACATGAGGTCGAGTCGCCCGCGCGGACCACGGTGGAGTCCGAGGGGTACGAGGACTGGGTGCGGACCACCATCGGTTGCGTGTTGGAGCCGGGGCAGACGCTCTGCGTGGTGAAGTACCTGACCTACGGCTGGTCCAGTCGCCGCTCGCTGCCGGCCCTGCGCGACCAGGTCGGCGCCGCGCTCGCCGCCGCGCGACTCGACGGCTGGGACGGGCTGGTCCGCGAGCAGCGGGAGTACCTGGACGAGTTCTGGGACGCCGCCGACGTGGAGGTCGAGGGCGACCCGGAGGTGCAGCAGGCGGTCCGGTTCGGGCTGTTCCACGTGCTCCAGGCCGGTGCCCGCGCGGAGCGTCGGCCGATCAGCGCCAAGGGGCTCACCGGCCCCGGGTACGACGGCCACGCGTTCTGGGACACCGAGATGTTCGTGCTGCCGGTGCTCACGTACACCCATCCGGCTGCCGTGCGGGACGCGTTGTACTGGCGTTTCTCCACACTCGAGCAGGCACACGAGCGGGCCCGGACGCTCAACCTCAAGGGTGCGGCCTTCCCGTGGCGCACCATCGAGGGGCCGGAGTCGTCCGGTTACTGGCCGGCGGGCACGGCGGCGTTCCACATCGCCGCCGGTGTCGCCGACGCGATGCGCCGGTACGTGCTGATCAGCGGTGACCGCGAACTGGAGCGGGAGATCGGGCTGACCCTGCTGGTGGAGACCGCGCGGCTGTGGCGGTCGCTCGGGCACCACGACCGCAACGGCCAGTTCCACATCGACGGGGTGACCGGCCCGGACGAGTACACCGCCGTGAAGAACGACAACATCTACACGAACCTGATGGCGCAGCGAAACCTCCAGACCGCCGCCGAGGTGGCGATGCGCTATCGCGACGAGGCGTACCACCTCGGGGTCACCGACGAGGAGGCCGCCGCCTGGCGGGACGCCGCCTCGGCCATGCACATCCCGTACGACGACGAGATCGACGTGCACCAGCAGGTGGAGGGCTTCACCCGGCTCCAGGAGTGGGACTTCGTCGACACACCGTCGGACAAGTACCCGTTGCTGCTGCACTACCCGTACTTCGACCTGTACCGCAAGCAGGTGGTCAAGCAGGCCGACCTGGTGCTGGCGATGCACTGGCGCGGGGACGCGTTCACGCCCGAGGAGAAGCTGCGCAACTTCCTCTACTACGAGCGGCGTACCGTCCGGGACTCCTCGCTCTCCGCCTGCACCCAGGCGGTGCTGGCGGCCGAGGTGGGCTACACCGAGTTGGCGCACAGCTATCTGCGCGAGGCCGCGCTGATGGACCTGCACGACCTGAACGAGAACACCCGCGACGGAGTGCACATGGCCTCCCTCGCCGGGGCGTGGATCGCGCTGGTCGCCGGCTTCGGGGGCCTGCGGGACCACGACGGGGTGCCGTCGTTCGCGCCGCACCTGTCGAGCGGGTTGAGCCGGTTGGCCTTCTCGCTCCAGTGGTGCGGGATGCGGCTACGCGTCGACGTGCGTCCGCACGAGACGACGTACTCGCTGCACCACGCCGCGCACGACGCGGTCATGGAGGTCCGCCACTACGGCAAGTCGATCCGCGTCACCTGCGACGAGTCGGTCACCGTACCGATCCCGCCGCCCCCCGACGACCTGCCGACGCCGGAACAGGCCCCAGGCCGGGCGCCGCTGCTCCGGCTCCCGGAGACCACCAGCTGAGGCGTCCCGCGTCGACCGGCGGACCGCCGGTCGACGCGGGAGGCTCAGATCGGCTCGCCCTGAGACGGACGGCCGGTGGCGTCGTGCGGCGTCCGCGCCCGGGGATCGTCGGCGTCACGTGCCTGGGCCGCCTCGTCCGCCCAGTCCCGTCCGCGCCGGGTGTCCTGTTCACGCCGCTCGCGATCGGCGGCCTTCTGCACGGGCTCACGCTGGTGATGCGGCATGACGGTCCTCGCGATCTGCTCGCCGACGCCCCAGGCGCCGGTCCGTCTGCGGTCTCTCGTCGGCTACCCGCCGCCCCCGGCGACAAACGCGCGTGCGATGCAACGGGCGGGGTATGCGTGAGACCGGGAGGCGAGATGGACGTACGCGGTGGCGAGGTGACGATCCCGGCGGGTCAGGTGGACCTGTCGGCCGACCTGTCGGTGCCGACCGACACGTCCGGTGCGGTGTTGTTCGCGCACGGCAGCGGCAGTTCCCGGCACAGCCCCCGCAACGTCTCGGTGGCCCACCGGCTCACCTCCGACGGCCTCGGCACCGTGCTGGTGGACCTGCTCACCCCGGCCGAGGACGAGGTGGACGCGGTCACCGCCGAGCTACGTTTCGACATCGGGCTGCTGGCCGACCGGCTGGTCGCGACCCTGGACTGGTTGGCCGTCGAGCGGCCCTTCGGTGCAGTGCCGATCGGTCTCTTCGGTGCCAGTACGGGTGCCGCCGCCGCCCTGATCGCGGCGGCACGGCGGCCCGACGTGGTGCGCGCCGTGGTGTCCCGGGGCGGCCGGCCCGACCTGGCCGGAGCCGCCCTGGGCGAGGTGCGCGCCACCACCCTGCTGCTCGTCGGTGGCCTCGACGAGCAGGTCATCACGCTCAACGAGCAGGCTCGGGACCGGATGACCGCACCGACCGACCTGCGGGTGGTCCCCGGAGCCACGCACCTCTTCGCCGAACCCGGGACGCTGGAACAGGTGGCCGACGCGGCGGCCGGCTGGTTCGGCGACCACCTGCATCCCCGGGTACGCGCGCGGAGCTGAGGTCAGACCTTGCGGATCGTCCTGCGGGTACGGGCCTTCGCCGTTCGCCCCCGGATGATCCGCGACCACCGCCGCTTCGCTGCGGCGGTCTGGCGCTGTTGCTGCACGCTGTCGATGACCCGCCAGACGACGGCGGCGATCGGAACCGCGACGAAGGCGCCCGCGATGCCGGCGATGAGCGTGCCGGCGGTGACCGCGAGCAGGATCACCACCGGATGCAGCCGGACCTGCCGCTTCATGATCAGTGGTTCGAGCAGGTTGCCCTCGATCTGCTGGACGGCGATCACCGCGCCCAGGGTGAGCAGGGCGGTGGTGGGGCCGTTGGCGGCCAGTGCCACCAGCACCGCTACCGCCCCGGCCACGGTGGCGCCGATGATCGGGACGAAGCCGCCGAAGAACGTGATCAATGCCAGCGGGAAGGCCAACGGCACACCGAGCAGCACCAGCGCCAGACCGATACCGATGGCGTCGATCGCCGCGATCAGCATGGTGCCCCGGCTGTACGAGCCGAGCGTGCGCCAGCCGACCCGACCCGCCTCGGCGGCGATCTCCCGGTTCGGCCCGCCCGCCCGACGCAACGTCCAGTGCCACATCGACCGGCCGTCCTTGAGCAGGAAGAAGAGCAGCACCAGGGCGAGCAGGATGGAGCCGAACACCTCGGCCACCGTCTGCGCACTGGCGACCGGGTCGACCTCCTGCTGGCTGAGCGCCTGGCGGAGCTGGTCGACGAGGCCGTCGAGCTGCTCGTCGGTGACCGGCAGGGTGGAGGTGACGAAGTCGCGGCTGCGTTCCAGTCCCTCCCGCAGCTCGTCGCCCAGCTCGCTGAACTGTCCCGCGGTCATGTTCCAGACCAGTACGCCCACGCCGGACAGGACACCGAGCAGGAGTAGGACGGTGAGCAGGGCGGCCAGTGCGGCGGGCAGTCGTAGCCGGCGCAACGCGAGCTGGACCGGGTCGAGCAGCGCGGCCAGGAAGAAGGTGGCGGCCAGCGCGATGGCCAGCGGGGTGACCAGCATCGTGATCCGGGCCAGGAGATAGAGCCCGGCGGCGATCACCACCAGGCAGGCGCTCCAGACCACCGCCGTACGCACCAGCCAGGGCAGGGCCGCCCAGGTCTGTCTCGGCCCGGCGCCCCGAAGCGTCGACTCCTCGGGCCTGCGCCCGTCACCCCGTGCGACCACGTCGGCCTCCTCTTCCCGGCGAGGTCGTACCCGGCCGGTGTCCGTCCGACACCGGTCCCACGCTAGGTTCCCGCCCGACGGGCCGGAGGAGGTTCGCGCTATCTGCCTGTCGCGGCAGAACCGGTCAGTACGCGGGTGCCGCCCGCCCGCCGACCACTACGGGCATCTCGCGGGTCTGCTCGACGCCACCCAACGCGGTCAACGGCAGCACCGACTCGCGCTCCTCGACCTGCGGCAGCAGTGCCGAGAGCGCCTCGTCGCGCAGGCTCCGTGCCGCCGCGGTGGCCAGCTCGGCGGCCCGCCAGCGCTCCTGCTCCTGCGCGTGGGCCGCCTGCTGGCGCGCGAAGAGGTTGTCGCGTACCGCCCGGCGCAGCGTCAGCTCCTGCTCGACCGGGTGCAGTCGCGGGTCCCAACCCCGGTGGGCGAAGACGTCGCTGAGCTGTTCCACCGACAGCTCCCGCCGCCAGTACGCCTCCATGGCCGACCGGTGCAGCCACCGCTCCCGGTCGGCGTACTCGGCGGGGGTGCGCGAGGTCTGCGGCAGCGGCATCCCGGTGGCCGCGGACAGCCGGCGGACGTCCGCCTCCGCCGTCTCGTACGCCTTCCACGCCCGCTCGGCCTCGTCCTGCGCGGTGAGCCACTCCTCGCGACGGCGGCGGGCCGTGGCGTCGGCCCGGTCGGCGGCCACGGCCACCTCCTCCGCCCAGCGGTCCTGGTCCCGCTGTTCCTCGGTGTGCTCGGTGCGGCTCGGCAGTGCCGCCTCGCGGATCCGGGTGCCCGCGTCGAACCGGAGGAGGTGTCGGGGGCGCAGCAGCAGGGCGGCGATGGCGAGGATCACCACCCCGAGCAGGCTCAGCCAGATCACGGCGGCCATGGGGACGTCGGGCATGACGTAGGAGAAAGCGGTTCGCATCATCAACACCTCTCGCGGTCGGATGAGGGTCGTCGACTGGGGGAAGGTCTGTGGTCGCCGAGGTCAGCGACAGGACGTCGGGCCGGGCCGGACGGGTCCGCGACAGCGGTGTGCCCCCGGGACGCTCGGCGACGGTCGGTCGCCGTGTCCGGGGGGTCGGGCCGGGGCGGCGGACGGTCGCGTGGGCCGGTGGGGCGTCCTGAGGCGGGCCGTCGGTCAGGCGGCCGGTGGACCGCGACGGGTCGGCTCACCGTTGCCGACAGTGGGTCGCGGCGCGGCGAGCTGGTGGACCGTGGTGGTGGCCGCGCCGGACTCGGCGGCCGGCTCGGGGCGAGCGGGCGGCGGGGTCGGGACCGTGGGCTGCGTCGGTGAGGTCGCCAGCGTGCCGGAGGCCCGCACCTGCTCGGCGACCGGTGCGACGGTGCCCGGCCAGGTCGGCAGGTCGGCGGTGACGGACCAGGCGCGATGATCGGCGACGGCGTGGATCGGCTGGTCGCCCGCCGGGCGCAGTGGCAGGTTGGCGGCGGCCGTGCCGAGACCGACCGCCAGCACGAGGGCGGCCAACGCCAGTCGGGTCAGCTCCCGCAGCGTGCGCAGCGTCGCCGGCCACAAGGGACGGGCGAGCGCGACGGACGACACGTGTTCAACCTATCGTCCCCGTGTCGATAACGCATGGGCGCGAGTGGGATGGGATCGGTGAACCACGCCACGTAGTCGACTGTGGACGGTACGGGCTAGTCGGTGAACAGGGCGAGCAGGTCGCCGACCTGGCGGTCGGCTTCGGCCGGGTGGCGGAACCGGCCGGCCGGGTTCAGGGTGTACTCGTTGCGGCGGCCCACCCGGGTGCGGTGCAGATAGCCACCCGCCTCCAGGTCGGCGACGATGGCCTGGGCGGCGCGTTCGGTGACCCCCACCTCGCTGGCGACGTCGCGCAGCCGGGCGGTGGGGTTGCGGGCGATGGCGAGCAGTACGTGTGCGTGGTTTGTCAGGAAAGTCCAGTTTCGGGTGCTTTCTCGCTCGTCTGAGGTCGCCATGCCCGCCATCGTATGGCCTGCCCCTGTCACGCTCCGGAGCTGCGCTCGCGCCCGCCCGTCTCGATTGGCAAGCGTTCTGGAATACATGAAATGCAGATCACGCATAGCTTGACGTGCCTTGCGCTGCGTGTGACGGTTGGTGGCAGCCCGTGGCCAGCGCCGGCCGGGATGACCAGGCATTCCACCGAGAGGCGAGGTGACGCCGGATGAGTCGACCCGGAACGATCGGAGCGCAGCCCGGTCCCGAACGTGAGTACCTGACCGCAGACCTTCCCGGTTCGCGGGAGCGCGCCCTCGCCGAGCTGATCGCCGGCAACCGTCGCTTCGTCACCGACACGCTCCGGCACCCCAACCAGAACGCCAGCCACCGGGCCGCCGTCGCCGCCGAGCAGCATCCCTTCGCGGTGATCGTGGGCTGCTCCGACTCCCGGCTCGCTGCGGAGATCATCTTCGACCGTGGGTTGGGTGATCTCTTCGTGGTCCGGACCGCCGGGCACACCATCGGCCCGGAGGTGCTGGGCAGCGTCGAGTACGCGGTGAGCGTGCTGCGTACGCCGCTGGTGGTGGTGCTCGGGCACGACTCGTGCGGCGCCGTCCAGGCGGCCCGGGCCGCGGCGGCCACCGGCACCGCTCCGTCGGGGCACCTGCGGGCCGTGGTGGACGCGGTGGTGCCCAGCCTGCGCCGGGCCGAGCAGGCGGGGGTCGACGATCTGGACGCGATCGTCGACATCCACATCGCGCAGACCGTCGAGGCGATGCTGGAGTCCTCCGAGGCGCTGGCCGCCGAGGTGGCCGCAGGCGGGTGCGCGGTGGTGGGCATGTCGTACCGGCTGGCCGCCGGTGAGGTGCGGACCGTCGCGGCGGAACCCGCCGAGATGGCGGGTGTGGTCACGCCCGTGGGCTGACCCGCCGGATTGCCCGACACGGACGACGAGGGCCGCTCCGCCGGACGGCGGAGCGGCCCTCGCAGGTCACCCGGACGGCGCTCAGAGCAGCGACACGTGCACGTGGTCCGTGTGGTTGGACGGGCCGCTGTAGGACCGCCACCTGTTCTCGGTCGGGAACCAGATCTGCCGGTTCCAGATCACGTAGTAGATGCCGAGCCGGTCGGCGTTGCGGACCAGGAAGGCCGCCAGGTTGTTGCCGTAGATCCGGGTGTCGTTGTTGTGCCAGGGGCTGAACCCGCTGTTCTGCAACGACCAGTCACACGCCCGGCCCTTGGGGTGCTCGAACTTGTCACCGGGCCGCCAGCAACCGACGAAGCGGTCGAAGCCGGCCCGCTTGACCTCCTTGTACATGTGCAGGGTGCGCGGCGTGATGCAGCCCGACGTGGTCGGGTCCTTCTGGCTGCACGACTCCGGCTTCCAACTGCCGTCGGACGCGCGGTTCGGCGCCACCCGGGCGACCGGCGAGGTGGCGGCCACCAGGCCGCCGGTCAGGCTCTCACCACCGACCAGGCGGAGTGACTTCTCCGCCTCGGTCTTCTTGCGAGCCATGTCGTTGGTTAGCTTCTGCTGCTCACGGACCTCGGCGTCGGACGCGAGCTTGGCCTGGTCGGCGCGCTCCCGGATCGTGTTGACCTCGCCCAACTTCTTGTCGTTGAACAGGTTCAACTCGTCCAGGGCGGACGCACGGTCCATGAACGAGTCCGGCGCGTTGCTCTGCAACAACATCGCTATCGCACCCACCCGGCCGGTGCGGTACGACTGCGTCGCGATCTCGGCGACCTGCGGCCGGAGCGCGTCGAGGTCGGCCTGTGCGCGGCGCAGCTCGACGTCGAGCTTGAGCTGGCGCTTCTTGGACCGCTCCAGCTGGTTCTTGGCCTTGGAGAAGTCGCGGTTCGCCGACTCGATCAGGTCGTTGAGCATCGGTGGGTCGTCGTCGTGCTCAGCTGGCGCGGGTGGGTTCGGCGCGGCCATGGCCGGCAGGGGCCCGGCGAACACGGCGAACGCGGCGAACACGGCCACCACAGGGGTCATCCAGCGGCGTAGGGGTGCCGTCACTTCTTTCCCTTCCATCGACCGCCGACCGGGTTAGCTGACGGGTTCGGAACGGAAGTGGCCCCTACCGCTGACGCGGATTCACCCCACCTACCTGGGTCCCCGGCTCGCCTCGCGGCGATTGGGCGGTGGCACCGCAGGCGCCGCTGCGCGCCTTCGTCGGTGACCGGCTGTGAGGTTACCCGACGGTCCATGTCGGTCTCTACGCCCCGAACCCGGCTAGATGCGTCATTTCGTAATCGCGATGGGTGACCAACGACACGGGCACGAACCGTGTCGGCAGGGGCGGTCACGCTGCGGGGTGTCACCATGTGGTGTCCGTGCTCCTGTCCGGGTCGGGCCACCGCGATCCGGTGGCGGGGGGTGTGTCACGCGCACGCGCGGTGCTGAGCGCGTGCAGGGCCTCGGTCCGGTCCGTGCCGGGCCGGGGAGTCGGGGGAGTGGGGCCGTCGCCGTCCGGCCCGTCGTCGTGGCCGTGGTGGCCGCCGGGCTCCGGGTTGTCCCGCCGTCCGGCGGTGACCACCAGCGCGGCCAGTGCGGTCGTCAGCGGTACGGCGGCGACCAGCCCCAGCGTGGCCACCACGCTGCGGACGATCTCCTGGGTGAGGAACTCGCTGGTCACGATCTGGCCGAGCGCGCGGGTGTCGGCGGTGAGCAGGAGCAGCAGCGGCAGCGACGCGCCCGCGTACGCCAGCACGATGGTGTTCACCACCGAGGCGATGTGGGCCCGGCCGACCCGGGTCGCCGAGCGGTACAGCTCCCGGCGGGTGAAGCTCGGGTTGGCGTGACGCAGTTCGGTCACGGCGGCGGCCTGGGTCACCGTGACGTCGTCGAGCACGCCGAGCGAGCCGATGATGATGCCCGCGAGCAGCAGGCCGTGCAGGTCGACGTCGCCCCGGAACATGGACAGCGTGGTGGCGTCCTCGCTGCCGAAGCCGGTCAGGTGGGTGGCCCGGGTGGCGGCCAGCCCGAGCAGGCCGGTGAGCACCAGGCTGCCGAGCGTGCCGAGGACGGCCACCGAGGTCTGTGCCGAGATGCCGTGCGTCAGGTACAGCACCACGAACATGATCAGTGCCGCGCCGACGATGGCGACCACCAACGGCGGCTGGCCGGCACTGATGCCGGGCAGCACGAAGGTGATCAGGATGGCGAAACTGGCCGCCAGACCGCCGAGCGCGGCCAGGCCGCGAAGCCGCCCGAACGCCACGATGGCGGCGGCGAACAGCACCGCGAGCCAGATCAGCGCCTTGCCCCGCTGGTGCTCGGCGATGTTGTAGTAGCTGAGCGAGGGGTCCTCGGGATCGGTCAGGGAGACCAGGATGATCTCGTCGCCGACGCTGACCCGGGGCGCTCCCGGGCCGTCCGGCAGCGGCGTCTGCACGTCCTGACCTTCGTCCGGGCCGTTGTCGACCCGTACGGTCACCGTGCCGCACTGCTGCCCGGCGGTGGTCGGGGTGCCCTCGGGCACGACCGGGTTCGGTGGGCAGGGCTCGTTCACCACGCGGGTGACCGTGCCGTGGTAACGAGGCGTGTCGTCGGCGGCCTCGGGCCGGGGCGGGTCCGAGGGCCAGAGCACGAGCGCGGCGACCAGGGTGACGAGGAAGAGGGGGACCACCGTCACGATGAGGATCCGCCGCACCCGGGGTGGGGTGGGCGGAGCGGAACGGGTGTGGTCGGCGCCCATTCATTGTCTCCCAACGATTCCAAGGCGAACTACGTACCGGCGGGCGAGAAGGTTCAGCGCCGCCGGTCGGCAGCTGCGGCGGGCATCCGGAATGGCCCGAGCGTGGCAGGATGGCTGCGTACCGTGAGGGCGGGGCCGGCTCTCGGCAACCGCAGCAGGGCTGCGGCCGGGGTGCGCAACCGCGGCAGGGCTGCGGCCGTGTCACACCGCCACACGCGGGCGGCGGCAGTGCGCCGCGACCGTGTCGGGGGTACGGCGACGGGCCGCCGAAGGTCTGCTGCGGCGGTGGTGCGTGCCCGACGGCGGGCGGGGGCCGGGAGGCTTCCGGATCGGCTGGCCATCGTGGCGAATGGTAGCCAGGTCGGCATCGGAACGCAGGTCGCGAGCGTGTGTCGGGGACGGGCGTCGGAGACGACACTCCCGGCCGGGCGTGCGGGTGGGTCGGGTCAGCCGCGGCTCATCAGGCGACGGGCGGGTCAGCCGCGCTTCATCAGGCGGCCGACGGCGGCCATCATCTCGGAGGCCATCTCGTCGGCGCGGCCCTCGGCGGCGCCCTCGTGCATGCAGTGCCGGGCGTGTCCGTCGAGCAGGCCGAGAGCGACCTTGTCCAGCGCGGCCTGGATCGCGGAGATCTGGGTGAGCACGTCGATGCAGTAGCGATCCTCGTCGACCATCTTCTCGACGCCGCGTACCTGCCCCTCGACACGACGTAGCCGGGCGAGCAGTTGGTCCTTGCTGGCGGTGTAGCCGCGGATCGGCGCGGGTGTGCTCATGAACACGAGGATAACGTACCCCTGGGGGGTATGGTACGGTCACGGTTGTGGATACCCCCCGAGGGTATTCGACGAGGTGCCCGGCCGGGTGGGCGGGCCCTGGAGAGGAGAGTTGCCATGGTCACCACGGCGTACCAGGTGCAGGGCATGACCTGCGGCCACTGCGTCAGCGCGGTCAGCGCCGAGGTCGGCGCGATCCCCGGCGTCGAGGACGTCCAGGTCGACCTGGCCAGCGGCCAGGTCACCGTCACCAGCGCGCAGCCGCTGGACCCGGCCGCCGTCCGGGCCGCAGTCGACGAGGCCGGTTACGAGTTGGTCGCCGCCTGAGGCGACCGGAGACCGAGGTGTCCCGATGAACACGGCGACGAAGTTGAGCGGCTTCGCGCTCGGCCTCGCGGCGGTGTTCGCCGCCGCGTACGGAGTCGGCCAGGTGACCGGCCCGACGGCCCCGGTCACCGCGACCGGCCACGACAGCGCGACCGGCCACGGCGACGGCCCGGATCAGGGCGGGCACGACGAGAACGCCGGACATGACGACAAAGCCGGGCACGACGCGGGCGCGACCGGGCATCTGCCCGGCGGGCTCCTCGTCTCCGAGCGCGGCTACACCCTCGTGCCGGTCGAGGCCCCGGCGGGCGAGTTCGCCTTCCGGATCACCGGCCCGGACAGCCGGCCGGTGACCGGCTACGACGTGGTGCACGACAAGCCGATGCACCTGATCGTCGCCCGGCGTGACCTCTCCGGCTTTCGCCACGTGCACCCCGAGCTGACGCCGGACGGCACCTGGCGGGTCGCCACGCCGCTCACCGCGCCCGGAGTGTGGCGGGCGTTCGCCGACTTCACCCCGACCGGTGGCGAGCCGTTGACGCTCGGCGTCGACGTGACCGTCCCCGGCACGCTGACCGAGCGGCCGCTGCCCGCCCCGGCGCCCACCGCCACGGTCGACGACTACACGGTCACCCTGGACGGCACGCCGCAGCCGGGCCGCTCGTCCACGCTGACGCTGACCGTCGAGCGCGACGGCGTACCCGTCACCGACCTGGAGCCGTATCTCGGGGCGTACGGGCACCTGGTCGCGCTGCGGCAGGGTGACCTGGCGTACCTGCACGTCCACCCGGAGGGGGTGCCGGACGACGGGCGCACCGAGCCCGGACCCCGGGTGAGCTTCGCCACCGAGTTCCCGTCCGCCGGTGCCTACCGGCTCTATCTCGACTTCCGCCACGGCGGGGTGGTACGCACCGCCGAGTTCACCGTGCACGTCGGGGACCCGGTGCACGTCCCGGTCGGCCCCACCGCCGCGCCGGACGACGGGCACGGTACGCCCGGACACGGGCACGACTGAGGGACCAGCCATGACCACGAGTCGACCCCTGCCCACGGCAGCGAACCTGATCGAGTTGTCCATCGGCGGCATGACCTGCGCGTCCTGTGCCGCCCGCATCGAGAAGAAGCTGAACCGCCTGGACGGCGTGCAGGCCAGCGTCAACTACGCCACTGAGAAGGCCACCGTCTCCTACGCCGACCCGGTCACCCCGCAGGAGCTGATCGCCACGGTCGAGAAGACCGGCTACACGGCGGCGGTGCCATCACCCCGGCAGGCCACGCCGGAAGCTGCCGAGCCGGTGGACGAGCTGCGTGCGCTGCGTACCCGCCTGTGGGTTTCGGTGGTGCTCAGCGTGCCGGTGATCGCGCTGGCCATGGTGCCGGCTTGGCAGTTCACCTACTGGCAGTGGCTGTCGCTGACGCTGGCCGCCCCGGTGGTGGTCTACGGCGGACTGCCGTTCCACCGGGCCGCCCTGGTCAACCTGCGGCACGGCGCGGCGACCATGGACACCCTGGTCTCGGTGGGCACGCTCGCCGCGTTCGGCTGGTCGATCTGGGCGCTGTTCCTGGGCACCGCCGGCACGCCCGGCATGACCCACCCGTTCAGCTTCGCGATCAGCCGGACCGACGGCACCGGCCACATCTATCTGGAGGCGGCGGCCGGGGTCACCGCGTTCATCCTCGCCGGGCGGTACTTCGAGGCCCGCGCGAAGCGGACCGCGGGTGCGGCGCTGCGGGCGTTGCTGGAGCTGGGCGCCAAGGACGTCGCCGTGCTGCGCGGCGGCGTGGAGACCCGGATCCCGGTCGACGAGCTCGCGGTGGGAGACCGGTTCGTGGTGCGGCCCGGCGAGAAGATCGCCACCGACGGCACGGTGCACGAGGGCTCCTCGGCGGTCGACGTCAGCATGGTCACCGGTGAGTCGGTGCCGGTCGAGGTGGGCGTGGGCGACACCGTGGTCGGTGGCTGCGTCAACGCGGGCGGCCGGCTGGTGGTCACCGCCACCCGGGTCGGTGCCGACACCCAACTGGCCCAGATGGCGCGGCTGGTCGAGCAGGCGCAGACCGGCAAGGCCGCCGCACAGCGGCTCGCCGACCGCATCTCGGGGATCTTCGTCCCCATCGTGATCGCCCTGGCCGCCGGCACGCTGGGCTGGTGGCTGGGCTCCGGCGCCGGGCCGACGGCGGCCTTCACCGCCGCCGTGGCGGTGCTGATCATCGCCTGCCCGTGCGCCCTCGGCCTGGCCACGCCGACCGCACTGCTGGTCGGCACGGGGCGGGGTGCGGAGTTCGGCGTACTGATCAAGGGGCCGGAGGCGCTGGAGTCCACCCGGCGGGTGGAGACCGTGGTGCTGGACAAGACCGGCACCGTCACCACCGGCCGGATGACGCTGCTCGACGTCCAGCCCGGTGCGGGCGAGCAGCGGGCCGAGGTGCTGCGGCTGGCCGCCGCGCTGGAGTCCGGCTCCGAGCACCCGGTCGCCCGGGCGGTCGTGGCCGGTGCCGCCGAGCTGGGCGAGCTGCCGCCGGTCACCGGTTTCGCCAACGTCGAGGGGCTGGGCGTGACCGGTACGGTGGACGGCCGTGAGGTGCTGCTCGGGCGGACCCGGCTGCTGCGCGAGCGGGGGATGGACGTACCCGAGGACCTGATGCGGGCGGCGACCGAGGCGGAGGTGGCCGGACGTACCGCCGTGCTGGTCGGTTGGGCGGGGCGGGCGCGCGGCATGCTCGCGGTGGCCGACCAGGTCAAGCCGACCAGCTGGGAGGCGGTCCGCCGGCTGCGCGCGCTCGGCCTGACCCCGGTGCTGCTCACCGGCGACAACACCACCGTCGCTCGGGCGGTCGCCGCCGAGGTCGGCATCGACGAGGTGATCGCCGAGGTGCTGCCGACCGAGAAGGTCGCGGTGGTCGCGCGGTTGCAGGCCGAAGGTCGGGCGGTGGCGATGGTCGGCGACGGGGTCAACGACGCCGCCGCGCTCGCCCAGGCCGACCTGGGGCTGGCCATGGGCACTGGTACGGACGTGGCGATCGAGGCCTCCGACCTGACCCTGGTCCGCGACGACCTGCTGGCTGCGGTGGACGCCATCCGGCTCGCCCGCAGCACCCTCGGCACGATCAAGGGGAACCTGTTCTGGGCGTTCGCCTACAACGTGGCGGCCCTGCCGCTGGCCGCCGCTGGATTGCTCAACCCGATGATCGCCGGTGCGGCGATGGCCTTCTCCTCGGTCTTCGTGGTCGCCAACAGTCTGCGGCTGCGGCGCTTCCGACCGATTTCTTCGAACCGGGATGGTTCCGGTGCGGTTCGGCTGGGTACCTGATCCGCGTAGCAAGAGCTGAGCCGATACCCCGGGAGGCTGACATGGGCTTCGAGGACAAGTTCAACAACACCACCGAGAACACCACCGGCAAGGTGAAGGAAGGCGTCGGCCGCGCCACCGACAACGAGCAGTTGGAGGCCGAGGGTCGCGGCGACCAGATGCGCGCCAACATCAAGCAGGCGGGCGAGAAGATCAAGGACGCCTTCCGGAGCTGACCGGAGCGCGTCACACGACACCGCCGGGCCGTATGTCGGCCCGGCGGTGTCGTGTGCGTCGATGATTTTTCGGATGTCGCCGGGAACCAACCCGGGTGCCGGAGCGACCAATACGGCGATGACTGCCGTGACCGACGACATCAGCGGGTACGCGTTCGCCGCGGGGCGGGGCGACCAGGCTGCCGCCGCCGCGTTCGTGCGCGCGACGCAGCACGACGTACGGCGGTTCCTGGCCCACCTGCCCGGGGTGCGCGAGGTCGACGACCTGGTCCAGGAGACGTACCTGCGGGCCTGGCGCGCGTTGCCCTCGTTCGCCGGCCGCTCCAGTGCCCGGACCTGGCTGCTCTCCATCGCCCGACGGGTCGCCGTCGACCAGGTGCGGGCAGCCGTGTCGCGGCCCCGCACCGCCAACCTCGTCGACTGGCAGTCCGCCGCCGAGGCGACCTCGGCCGGCGTCGAGGCCGCCGTGGACGAGCAGGTGGTGCTGCGCGGGCTGCTGGACGGGCTCGTGCACGAGCGGCGGGAGGCGTTCGTCGCCACCCAACTGCTGGGGCTCTCCTACGCCGAGGCGGCCCAGGTGTGTGACGTACCGGTCGGCACGATCCGGTCCCGGGTGGCCCGCGCCCGTGAGGACCTCGTCGCGGCGATGGACACCGCGACCCCGCGTCGACGGCGGGGCCGGGACGGCACCGCCGGCTGACGCGGTGCCGTCCCGGCCCCCGTGGGGGCCGCGCGGTCAGGCAGCGCGGCGGTGGTCGCGGCCGTGCCGGGCCTGGGCCGAGTGCGGCGGCAGCAGTCGCAACGGGGCGGGCTCGTCGACCTCGTCGAGACGCAGCCGCCAGCGGGAGCGCTCGGGTCGCTGCCGGTCACTGGGGTCACCGGGTCGGCGCAGGCTGCGGGCCAGCAACACGGTGATCAGGTAGCCGACCACCAGGAACCCGTGGCTGACCAGCCGTTCCACGGCGACCTGCGAGGCGACCAGGTCGTTGACCGAGAGCAGGACCAGGGTGGCCACGAAGGCGCTGAGCATCGGCAGCAGCCCGGACGGTGCGGTCCGGCGCAACGCGACGAAGAGGAACCCGGCGCCGACCGCCACGTTCCAGGCGGCGGACTCGTGCCACAGGTGCTGGCCGGTGGCGTGCACGTGCTCGGCCACCTCGGCCCGGCCGATCTGCGCCAGCCCGAGCACCAGTTGCACCGCGCCCAGCAGACCCAGCGACACCCGCAGCGCGGTGATCGTCCGGGCACGTCCGGCCAGCGACGTGAACAGGTCACCACGCGGCGTGACGGCGGCGAGCCGGACGCGCCAACCCCGGCGCGGCGGCGGTGCGGCGGCGAGGATCGTCGCGGTCAGGTCCGGCAAAGCGGACACCACCTGGGTACGCGCTCGCCGGGTCACCGTCGCCGCCGTGTTCAGCCACCGGCGGCAGCCGGCGCACCTGTTCAGGTGCAGGTCCACCCCGCGTTGCTCATCCGCTGTCGCCTCGCCGTCCAACTGCGCCGAGAGAATCTCCCGCCACTGCTCACACCCCATGTATTCGTAGTCGCTCCCGGACCCGGCATGGTTCCCGCCGGAACGGAAAGCGCCGAGGTCAGGGCTCCGACACGGCCGCGGCTCCGGCTCCGGCGGCGGTTAGGAGGGGTCCCCTGCTATGCACGAGGCGTTAGCAGGGGACCCCTCCTTACATGCCGGGCCGCCTACGGGTCAGGAGCCGCCCC
Source organism: Micromonospora sp. NPDC023869 (assembly GCF_055559695.1). Taxonomy (NCBI): domain Bacteria; kingdom Bacillati; phylum Actinomycetota; class Actinomycetes; order Micromonosporales; family Micromonosporaceae; genus Micromonospora; species Micromonospora sp. NPDC023869. The sequence continues at coordinate 452,249 of NZ_JBVHKD010000001.1, read as the reverse complement.
GGGCGGCCCAGGCGTGCAGGGCGTCCCGGTCACCGGCCTCGTCGAGGTTGATCGCCGCCTCGATCAGGGCCAGGTGGGTGAACGCCTGCGGGTAGTTGCCCAGCGCCGTCCCGTCGGGGTCGAGCTGTTCGGCGTACAGGCCGAGCGGGCCCGCGTAATTGAGGAGCTGGTCGAACGCCTTGCGTGCCTCGTCCCGCCGGCCGGCCAGCACCAGCGCCGAGACCAGCTCGAACGAGCAGAGCAGGAACGCGCCCTCCTCGCCGGGCAGCCCGTCGTCGGCACGGTAGCGGCGCACCAGGGCGGGGCCGACCTCCAGCTCCTGCCGGATCCGGTCGATGGTGGACTGCATCCGGGGGTCGTCGCCGGGCAGGAAACCGACCAGCGGGATGCGCAGCAGGGAGGCGTCCAGCTCGGTGGAGCCGTACGCCATCACGAAGCTGCCGACCTCCGGGTCGTAGCCGCGTTCGAGCACCTCGGCGTGGACCGCGTCGCGAGCCGTGCGCCAGTGTTCGACGTCCGCCGTCCGGTCGTCGAGCAGCTCGGCCAGCCGGATGCCCCGGTCCAGGCAGACCCAGGTCATCACCTTCGCGTTGACGTAGTGCTGGCGCGGTCCACGGATCTCCCAGATGCCGTGGTCCGGCTCGGTCCACCGGTCGGCCATCACCTCGACGTGCTTGCGCAGCAACTCCCACTGCTCCCGGGTCAGCTCGCCGGTCAGCTCGTGGTACACCAGCGCGGCGTCCAGGATGTGCCCGTACGTGTCGAACTGCACCTGCTCGACGGCCTCGTTGCCGACCCGGACCGGCCGGGAGCCGGCGTACCCCTCCAGGTGTTCCAGCTCGCGTTCCTCGTCGATGTGCCCGTGGATGCCGATCAGCGGGGTGAGCAGGTCGCCGGTGCAGACGGAGATCAGGAAGTGCAGGTAGCGCCGACCCTCCTCGGCGTGCCCGAGGCGGAACAACGCGAGCAGCAGCAGCGCCGAGTCCCGGTGCCAGGCGTACCGGTAGTCCCAGTTGCGTACCCCGCCGATGTGCTCCGGCAGGCTGGTGGTCGGCGCGGCGATCAACGCGCCGGTCTCGTCGAACGCGAGCCCGCGCAGCACCAGCGCGCTGTGCCGCACCTCGTCCGCGCCGAAGCCGGCGTAGTCGCTGCGGGTGGACCAGTCCTGCCAGGTCCGGCAGGTACGCGCCAGCATCTCGTCGGCGTCGACGTCCCGGGTGGCGTCCTCGTCGTAGCCGACCAGCACGGCCGCCTGTTGACCGGCGGAGAGCTCCGCCTCGATCCGCAGCACCCCGTCGCCGTGCTCGGCCGGCAGGTCGGTGTCGACCCAGAGCGGGGTGCCGGCGGCCCGCCAGCGCCCGTCGACGTGCTCCCAGGTGGTGTCCCGGGCGCCGTGGTCGGGTCGGGGCCGGATCCGCAGAGCCAACCGGACCGTACCCTCCTCCACCCTCACCCGGCGTACCAGCACCTTGTCCGCGCGCAGCGGTTGGGCGGCGTCCCCCGGCGCCACCGCGAGGAAGTCCTTGACGACCGCCACCCCGTCGGGCGTCGACCACCGGCTCTCCAGCACCAGCGTGTCGGGCAGGTACCGCCGGGTCGGGGTGTCACAGCCGGCCACGGAGAGGTCGAGCGCACCGCCGACCTCGCGATCCAACAGGCGGGCGAAGACGGCGTCACCGGCGAAGTGCGGCACGCAGAACCACTCGACCGCGCCGTCGGCGGCGACCAGCGCGGCGGTGTGGGTGTCGGAGAGAAAGGCGTACGAGTCGATCGGGGGATAGGTCATCGCAGCTCCGGAAGGACGTGATTGCCGAAATGCTCGTTGCAGTACGGGTTTGAAGCATGAATACCCAGCTCGCGGCCGGGTAAGCGTCTTGTTCGTCACCGAGAAGAGGTCGTGATGCCCCGTCCGTTCGTGAACTGGTCCGGCAGCCTCTCCTTCACCCCTGGTGGCAACGCCGAGCCGGCCGACGAGGACGAGGTCCGCGAGCTGGTGTTGCGGGCCCGCGAGTCCGGCACCCACCTGCGTCCGGTCGGCTCGGGGCACTCGTCGAGTCCGCTGGTCCGCACCAACGGGACGCTGGTCAGCCTGGATCGGCTCACCGGGGTCGTCCACCAGGACGGTGACCAGTTCACGGTCTGGGGCGGCACCCGGTTGAAGGCGCTCGGTGAGAGCCTCTATGACGCCGGTCTGGCGATGGAGAACCTCGGCGACGTCGACTACCAGTCGATCGCGGGTGCCACCGCCACCGGTACGCACGGCACCGGCGTCCGGTTCGGCAACCTCTCCACTCAGGTCGCCGGGGTGCGGCTGGTGACCGGCACCGGCGAGACGCTGGACATCTCGCCGAACAGCAACGCCGACCTGCTGCCCGCCGCGCGGCTCTCGCTCGGTGCCCTGGGCGTGGTCACCAAGATCACCATTGACGCGCAGCCCCGCTACGAGCTGCGCCGGCGGGCCTGGTGCGCGCCGGTCGACTGGACCCTGGACCACCTGGCCGAGTTGCAGCACACCAACCGCAACATGGACTTCTACTGGTACCCGCGCAGCGACCTGACCCAGATCCGCACCATGAACCGCGCCGACGACCTGCCCGAGGGGCAGATGTGGGTGGCCCGCCAGGCGTTGGAGTCGACGCCGTGGACCGAGCCCCGCGAGTTGGAGATCGGCCCGACCCACCGGACCATCCCGCAGGACCGGGACCTGCGCTTCGAGGAGATCGAGTACATGCTGCCGGCCGAGGCGTTCACGGCCTGCTTCACCGAGGTCCGCAAGCGCATCCTGAACCGGCACCGGCGCATCGTGGGGTGGCGGGTGCTGGTGCGGACCATCGCCGCCGACGACATCTGGCTCAGCAACGCGTACGACCGTCCGACCACCACCATCGCCTGCCTGCAGAACACCTCGCTGCCGTACGAGGAGTACTTCCGCGACATGGAGGCGATCTTCCGGCAGTACGGTGGCCGACCGCACTGGGGTAAGAAACACTGGCTGACCGCACAGGAACTGCGCCCGCTCTTCCCGCACTGGGACGACTTCCGCCAGGCGCGGCGCCGCCTCGACCCGGACGGGGTGTTCCTCACCCCCGATCTGGCCCGACTGCTCGAGGAGGCGTGATGGGACAGCTCGGCGGACTCGTCTGGGTGGTGCCGGGCGGGCACATCCCGCTCGGCAGCAACGGATCGGAACCGGAGTTCACCAGCTTCGACAAGATCTGCGTACTCAACACCTCCGACGCCGATGCCCGGCTCACGCTCACCTTCTACTACGAGGACGCCGAGCCGGTCGGGCCGTACCGCTTCGTCGTCGGCGCCCGACGGATCCGGCACGTACGCGTCAACGACCTGATCGATCCGGAGGCCGTCCGCCTGGACCGCCCGTACGGCTGCGTGGTGCACTCCGCGGTGCCGGTGGTGGTGCAGTTCCTGCGGCAGGACTCCCGGCTGCCGGGCACCGTCACGCTCACCGGCACCATGGCCCATCCGGCCGGGTAGGCCGGGATGTAAGGAAGGGACCCGTACTAACGCCTGGTGCATAGCAGGGGTCCCCTGCTTACATCCGGGTAGGGTGCGGGCCGTGACCGTGCTGCGTTCCGTGCTGCTGTTCGTGCTCGCCGCCGTCGCCGAGATCGGCGGGGCGTGGTTGGTGTGGCAGGGCTGGCGGGAGCACCGTGGACTGTGGTTCGTCGCCGCCGGGGTGCTCGCCCTCGGTGCGTACGGGTTCGTGGCCACCTTCCAGCCGGACCCGAACTTCGGGCGCATCCTGGCCGCGTACGGCGGGGTGTTCGTCGCCGGTTCGCTGGCCTGGGGAATGATCTTCGACGGGTTCCGGCCGGACCGCTGGGACGTCACCGGCGCGGCGATCTGCCTGCTCGGCGTGGCCGTGATCATGTACGCCCCACGCGGTGCCTGACGGGTAGGAGACCTCGATGCGTCTGATCTTCGCCAGCCTGGCCTCGGTCGGTCACGCCTATCCGATGATCCCGCTGGCCGTCGCCGCCCGACAGGCCGGGCACGAGGTGCACTTCGCCGCCGGGGAGGCGGTGCATGCCCCGCTGGCCGCGAACGGGCTGCGGCCGTTCCGTCCCGCCGACACGTTCTACGAGATGTACGCCGAGGACCTGGCACCGGATCTGGAGCGGTTGGCCCCGGACCTGGTGGTGCACGGTTGGGGCGTACCCGGAGCGGCTGTCGCCGCCGCGCAGGCCGGCGTCCCCGGACTCTGGCACGGCTTCGGCCGGATGTTCCCGCCACACATCGGCCTGGAGTCGCCGACCGCGATCGCTGCCGCACCCGGACGGCCGCACCTGGACATCTGCCCACCGTCGTTGCAGGACGCGACGTTCGCCGCGACGGCCGAGCGGATCGCGCTGCGGCCGGTCCCGTTCTCGGCACCTGGGCCGATGCCGACCGGGGACGACGACAGGTCTGGGCCGCTGGTCTATCTGACCTTCGGGACCGCCTTCGGCTCCGCTGACCTGGTGACCACCACCGTCGCGGGGCTGGCCCGGCTGGGGACCCGGGTGGTGGTGGCCGCCGGGCGGGTGCCGGTGGAGGAGATCGGCGTCGTACCGGCCGACGTGGTCGTGCGGGAGTGGGTGCCGCAGGCGGAGGTGCTGCCCCGGGCGGACCTGGTGGTGCACCACGGCGGCAGCGGCACCACGCTCGGTGCGCTCGCCGCCGGTCTGCCGCAACTGATCCTTCCGCAGGGCGCCGACCAGTTCGCCAACGCCGACGCCGTGGTGGCCGCCGGTGCGGGGCTGCGGTTGCGGCCGGACGAGGTCACCGCCGAGGCGGTCGCCGAGCACGCCGCGCGCCTGCTGCCGCGTCGGTCGGAACACCGCGACGCGGCGTCCGCGCTGGCTCGGGAGATCGCCGCGATGCCCGGGCCGGACGAGGTGGCCCGTCGGCTCCCGGAGTACGCCGGGTCCTGACGCGATCGCGCGTCGCGTTGCCGATCCCGGACGCCGCATCGGTCGACATCGTGGGTCGGCACGCCGACAGGGGCTGGACCGACGACACCTCCGCAGTGACTATAGGTAGCGGTCCGAACGCCTTCAGCGATGAAGTCGGTGGCCATCGTCCGGTGTGCCTGACACCGGCGTCGCGCCGTCCACCCGTCCCAGGAGGTACGCCCATGGCCGTCACCCCGACCCGACGTCGTGTCCACGCCCCGCGCTCAGAGCCGGTGACCGTCGAGTCGGTGCTGCCCGAGCTGCGGTCGACGTGGTGGGAGAGCGGGATGCGAGCCCGGACGGAGGCCGGTCTGTTCGCCGTCTTCGCCGAACTTCCCACGCTGGTCTGGGCGGCGCTGCGGATCAGTTGGCGGGCCGACCGGGTGCGTACCTCGGTGGTGGCCGTGGCGACGGTCGGCGCGGGGGTGATGTCGGCGTTCGGGCTGCTGGCGACGCAGCGGGTGCTGGTGGAGCTGTTCGCCGGTGGGCCGACTGGGGACAAGGTGGTGGCGGCGCTTCCCGCGCTGGTGGTGCTGGCGGCGGCGACCGCAGTGCGGTCCGGCATGGCGATCGCCACCGGGTACGCGTTGAACGGACTGACGCCCCGGGTCAGCCGGGAGGTGGAGCGGGGCCTGTTCGAGGTGACCACGGCGGTGCGGTTGGAGGCGTTCGACGCGGACGCGTTCGCCGACGACATGGAGCGGGCGTCGAGGGGCACCGATTCGGCGGTGAGTCTGGTGCCGGCCTCGATGAACCTGCTCGCCGGGTTGGTCGGCGTGGTGGCGGTGGCGGTGGCCGTGGTGGTGGTCCACCCGCTGTTGCTGCTGGCGTTGCTGGTCGCCACCGTGCCGAACGCCTGGGCGTCGCTGCGCGCCGGACACCTGCACTATCGGACCTACATCGCCGGCTCGGTGCGGCGACGGCGGATGGGATTGCTGCACCGGTTGATGGCCGAGCGGGACTCGGCACCGGAGCTGCGCTCGTACGGGTTGCGCCGGTTCCTGCTCGACCAGCACGACCGGGTGATGGCGGTGGAGACCGACATCCAGCTCGCGTTGGCCCGCCGGGTCACCACGACCACCACGGTGGGGTCGCTCATCGGCGGTGTCGCCACCGGCCTGGTCTATGTCCTGCTCGGCCTGTTGCTCATCGACGGGCAGATCCCGCTCGCCGCTGCGGCGACCTGTGTGATCGCGGTGCAGGCGGCGCAGCGTTCGCTCTCGGTGGTCACCTTCCAGATGGACCGGGTCTACACCGAGGGCCAGCACTTCCGCGACTACACCGGCTTCATGACCCGAGCCGCCGGGTACCTGCCGGAGGCGGTGGACGCCGTGCCGCCGGAGCGGTTGCGGGAGTTGACCGTCGACGGGGTGAGCCTGCGGTACCCCGACCGGGACGACCTGGCCGTCGACCGGGTGACGCTGACCGTCCAGGCGGGGCAGACCGTGGCGTTCGTCGGGGAGAACGGTTCCGGCAAGAGCACCCTCGCCGCGATGATCGCCTCCCTGCGTACCCCTACCGAGGGGGCGATCCGGTGGAACGGGCGGGCCCTGACCGAGCTGGACCGCAACGGGCTGCGGGACCGCATCGCGGTGGTCACGCAGGAGTACCACAAGTGGCCGTTCACCGCCGCCACGAACATCGCGATCGGTGACATCGAGGGCGAGGTGCGGCAGGACCGGATCGAGGCGGCGGCGGCCCGCGCGGTCGCGGACGAGATGATCCGCGAGTTGCCGTACGGGTATGAGACGCTGCTCGACCGGACCTTCGCCAACGGGCAGGACCTCTCCGGTGGCCAGTGGCAGCGGATCACCGCCGCCCGTGGTTTTCTCCGCGACGCGGAGTTGCTGGTGATGGACGAGCCCTCCTCGGCGCTCGACCCGAGGGCGGAGGACGCGTTGTTCCAGGCGATCCGTGACCGGCAGGGGCGGGCGACCACGATCCTCATCACGCACCGCCTGGCCAACGTCCGGCACGCCGACCGGATCTTCGTGCTGCATCACGGTCGCCTGGTCGAGGCCGGTACCCACGACGAACTGATGGCCGCCGCCGGCCGCTACGCCGACCTGTTCACCCTCCAGGCGGCCGGGTACGCCCCGGTCGACCGCGTGCCGGCCTCGCGACCGCGTGCCGCGTCGGCCCCGGACAGTGCCGACGCCTGACACCCGAATGTCTGGTTTAGCCACCTTTGTCCTTTAAGGCACCGTAGGGTCCTTGTGAGGTTGGCGAGGTGGATGAGTCCGGAGGGGTGCATGTCGTTCGCGCGCTGGGGACATCCGACGGTCGCCACGGCGATGACGGTCGCGCTGACCATGGGACTGCTGGTCGCCGTACCCGGCCCGGCGGCGGCGGACGGCACCGTGCTGTTCGACCAGCCCTTCCGCAACAACACCGCGAACGGCATCGGCGCGGTGGCGGTGCCGGGTGTGCCCTCGGGCACCAGCAGCAACAGCGCCTGCCTCAGCGCGTCCGGCAACACCACCACCGGTCCGCTGCTGAGCTGCCCGACCAGCACCGACCCGCAGGGCAGCGGCAAGCTCCGGCTGACACCGGCGTCGTTGACCCGGCAGGGCGGCGTGTTCGGCGCGGTGAGCGTGCCGACATCGCAGGGACTGCACGTCACCTTCAACTCCTACCAGTACGGCGGTACGAGCACCGGGGCCGACGGCCTGGCCCTCGTACTCGCCGCCGTCGACCCGGCGGACCCGCGCTCGCCGTCGATCATCGGTCAGCCGGGCGGGTCGCTCGGCTACTCGGCCGCCTTCAACGGCGGATCGGTCGGCCTCTCCAACGGCTACATGGGCATCGGATTCGACGTCTTCGGCAACTACAGCAACAGCGTCTACCAGGGCACCGGCTGCACCAACCCGGCGTACATCTCCACCACCGGTGGGCGGGTGCCGGGCCAGGTGGTGATCCGTGGACCAGGGCGCAACGGCGTGGGCTACTGCGCGGTCAACAGCACCGCCACCAGCACCTCGTCGTCGGCTCTCGCGTTGCGGGCGAGCACCCGCGCGGCCTCCGTGGTGCCGGTCGAGGTGATCGTCAACACCACCGGGTCGACGTACACCACCAGCACCGGGATCACCGTTCCCGCCGGTCAGTACGCGGTCCGGTTCACTCCGGTCGGCGGTGCGGCCCGGACCCTGTCCGGCGCGTTGCCGGTGGTGCCGTCGAGCCTGTACCCGTCGCCGAACTGGCTGAACGCCAACGGCTTCCCCCGGCAACTCGCCTTCGGCTGGGTCGGTTCCACCGGTGCGGTCACCGACTTCCACGAGATCGACAACGCCCGCGCGGTCAGCTTCAACCAGGTGCCCGACCTGACCGTGACGCAGACCAGTTCGGTCGGCTCCAGCCCGCAGCCCGGTGACCCGGTCACGTACACGATCACTCCCCGGGTGGAGAGTGGCACCAGCGAACCGGCGCCGATCCTGGTCACCCAGACCGCGCCGACCGGCGTGGTGCCGCGCGGCGCGTACGGCACGGGATGGTCCTGTGGCACGCCCTCCGGGCAGAGCATCACCTGCACGAACTCCAACGTGCCGTTCCCCGGCGGCAGCAACCTGTCGCCGATCACCGTGGTCGCCACCGTGACCGGGACCTCGGTGACACCGACGTTGATCCAGACCGGAACGGTGGCCACCGCGTCGTCGATCGACGCGAGCCCCGGCTACACCTCGACCACCACCGCGGTCACCCCGCTGGCCGCGCCGACCGGCCTCACCGTCACCCCGGCGATCAGCCCCATCGCGGGCGGCGTCGCGGTCACCGTACGCGGCAGCAACCTCGCCGGCGCCACCGCGATCACCATCGGCACCGCCGACGAGCAGCGCACCGGCGCCTCGGTGGTGCTGCTGCCCTGCACCTCCGGCCCGGCCGTCGGCTGCTTCACCACCAACAGCGACGGCAGTCTGGCGATCTCCTCGCTGCCGGCCCGCAGCAGCGCCGCACCGGTGACCATCTCCGTGGTCACCCGAGGGGCCGCCGGTGCGGTCACCTTCGTCTACGCCTCCGCGCCGGCCACCCCGGCCACGCCCACAGCGGTCGCCGGCATCACCAGCGCCACCGTGTCGTGGGTCGCCCCGGCTGACAACGGCAGCCCGATCACCGGGTACGTGCTCACCCCGACCCGGGACGGCGTGACGCAGCCGACGATCACCTTCGACGCCTCCACCACCACCCGTACGCTGACCGGGCTGACCGCCTCGGCCCAGTACACCTTCCGGGTCGCGGCGATCAACGCCTACGGCACCGGTACGCCCAGCGCACCGTCGGCGCCGGTGGTGCCGTACACGCTGCCCGGCGCGCCCACCATCACCTCGGTCGCCGCCGGCACCAACGCCGCCGCGATCACCTGGAACGCGCCCTCCAACGGCGGTGCGGAGATCACCGGCTACCGCCTGACCCCGTACGTCGGTGGGGTGGCCCAGACACCGGTCACCCTGCCGGCGTCGCCGACCTCGCGGACCGTGACCGGGCTGACCGCCGGCACCACGTACACCTTCCGGATCGCCGCGATCAACGCCGCCGGCACCGGCCCCGACTCGGCGCAGTCCGCAGCGGTGACGGTCAACGCCTCGCCGACCCTCACCTTCCCGGCCCCGCCGAGCGGCAGGGTGTCCGAGCCGTACTCGCAGCAGTTGACCGTGAACGGCGGTACCGCGCCGTTCACCTGGTCGGTGAGCAGCGGCTCGCTGCCGCCCGGGCTGACGCTCGCCCCCGCCACCGGGCTGCTCTCCGGTACGCCGACCCAGGCGGGCACGTTCTCCTTCACGGTCCGGGTCACCGACTCGTACGACCAGTCCGCCACCCGCCCGGTGAGCCTGGTCATTGTCGCGCTGGCCGGGTTGCGGATCAGCGTCCCGTCCGCCGCGTCGATCGGCCGGGGCGTCCCCGGTGCCTCGCTGGCGAACCGGCTCGGCCTGGTCACGGTCGTCGACGACCGGGGACCGAGCGCCGGCTCCTGGACGGCGACGGTGTCGGTGACCGCCTTCACCACGGGATCCGGTACACCAGGGGAGACGATCCCGCGCTCCGCCGTCCGGTACGCGTCGGGCACTGCGGTGAGCACCACCGGCCTCGGCGTCTTCCTGCCGCAGCCCGGTGCGGTGCTGGACGTGCCGCGTACCGCCGCGGCCTGGTCCGGCGTGACCGGCGCCAACTCGGCGAGCTGGAATCCCACCCTGTCGGTGACGCTCCCGACGAGCGCGGTGACCGGCGGCTACCGCGCCACCGTGACCCACTCGGTCATCTGACCCGCCGCCGCCCGAGGACGCCGAGCACCCCTCCGGCGACGATCAACACGGCGGCCAGGGCCAGCAGCGGTCCCGGGCCGGAGTCCGACCCGGTGACCGGCAACGGCTGCCGCGTCGGGTGCGGCGTCGGCTGCCAGGTCGGATGCGGTGGCTCGGTCGGGTGCGGCGTGGGCTGTCCGGTCGGGTGCGGTGTCGGCTGTGGGTCCGGCGTCGGGCTTCCGGTCGGCGACGGCAGCACCTCGAAGTAGACGCCGGTCGAGCCGGGCGGCGGGGTGGCGGCCGAAGCCCCTGCCGCAGCGGCCGGCGTGGCTCGTCCCGCCACGGCCGACGACGCCGGCGCGAGAGTGAGCACGCCGATCGCGACCAGGCCCGCGACGACCGTTCGGCCGGGCCGTGTCGAGCGTGCAGTGCGGCCCCGGACCATCATCACGACCTCCCTGCGGCGTACGCCCCAGGCGACGGCCCGAGCACGTACATCGTCGGCAAATGTGAGTCTGATCCTATATGACCGTTTGTGGAGTATTCTCGGTTTCCTGACGGTGGCACGACGAGGCCCGGCCGTCCGATCGGACGGCCGGGCCTCGTCGCCGCGCCGCTGCCGCTGCCGCGCCGCGCCGATCATGGAATTGTGGCCCTCATATAAGTAGCGAAAGCTGACAAACCAAGAGCCGCAACTCCATGATCGACGGCCACAACTCCATGATCGCGGAGGGCCCGGCGGGCTCGTGCCGGGTCGGGTGGCGGGGCGGCTGGGGTGGCGGGTGGTCAGCCGAACGGGCCTACCTGGCGGGTCGGGACCGCGAGGGCTCGGCGGCGGCGGGATACGTGCCAGGCGCCGAGTGCGCCGACGGCGGCCACCGCGACCAGCGTGCCGAGCGTGTAGGGCAGCCAGGCGGACGAACTGTCCATCGTGGCGCGGGTGCCGACCGGCAGGGTGATCCGCCCGTCGGCGGTACGTTCCACCACGCCGCTGACCAGCGCCAGCCGTGCGTTCCAGACCCCGGCCGGCAGGGACTCGTTCACCTCGATACGGACCTGTCCGCTCTGTCCGGGCAGGATGGTCACCCCGTTGGTCACCTTGAACGGCCCCGCCCGGATCGACTCCTTGGTCAGGCGAAGTGTGCCGGTCATGTCCAACGCCCGACCGCCGGTGTTGGTCACCCGCGCGGTCACCACCGGGAACTCGCCGGTGCCGGACTCGGCGGCCACCTCGCCGATGCGGAAGTCGGTCGGCGGTTCGCCGCCCGGGCCGACGTCGAGATAGAGCCGGATGCCCACCCGGTGCACCTGGATGACGTTGTCGCCCTGTCGCGGTTCGCTGGAGACCTGCGCCCAGATGGCCGCGTACCGCTCGCCCTTGGACGCGGTCCGGGGCACCTCGACGTCGACCTCGACCGGCGCGCGTTCGCCCGGAGCGAGGTCGAGAACGGTTGCGCCGAGGCTGATCCAGTCGCTGAGCTCGTTGCTCTCGCGTCCCTCCGGGACGGCGAAGGCGTTGTTCTCGATGGCTGCGGCCCCGGCGTACAGCTCGATCTGCTGTCGCTCGGGCGAGTCGTTGCTGACCTCGACCCGGCGGCTGATCGTGGCGCCGGGCTTCAGGTGGTCGATGATGTAGACCCTGGCCCGGGGGTCCTCGGCCCGCTTGGCGGGGATGTCCATCAGGCGGATGCCGATGCCGTCCCGCGACGCGGCCTGTACGTGCTGCGGCACGGCGATGGCCTGTACGTGCTCCTGCGCGGCAACGGCCGGAGCCGCCGGCACTCCGAGCGCCACGAGGGTGACGGAGACCAGCGGCACCAGCCGGCCGAGGAGCCTAGGCCACCGAATGTGTCACCGTCCCGCGGTAGGTGCCCTGCACCGTGCCGGCCGGGATGTTCACCACCAGGGTGGGGTTCCAGGTGGCGAAGTTGTTGCCGGTGCCGCCGGTCTTGCTGAACGCGGTACGCGGCACGTTGATGATCTGCGCGGCGCCCGCGTTCGGCTGGCCGGGTGTGAAGGTGCCGCTGCCGGCCGTGGCCGTGGCCGGGCCCGACCAGTAGCTGACGTTGATGTTCGGGATCGTCTCGCCGGAGCTGCCCCCACCGGTGACGAAGTCGGTCGAGATGACGGTCGCGGTCCAGTTCGGGGTGAGCGAGCCGCGCTGGTCGAGCACCGTGACCGGCCCGAGCAGGCCGGAGACCGAGCTGCCCTCGACGCCGTGGCCGATGTTCGCCGTCGCGGGCACGGTGATCGACAGGCCGCCGGCGGCGTCGACGGTCAGCGTGACGATGGTGTCCTCCGCGAGAGCGGGGGCGGCGAACGCGGTGGACGCGGCCACACCCGCCAGGGCGGCGGCGAGGAATCTCTTTCGCATCAAGGCTCCTTCGGTACTGCGGTGACTGGTGGAGGCGGCATGTGAAGGCTATGATACGAATGATCCCTTTAATGGCAGTTTGAGGAGTCAAAACCCTAATGGGTTATAAGTCCGGTTAGCTGACGCGTTTGCCCCCGTCGGCCCCGGGAACGGGAAACGGCACCGACAGTCAGGAGCAGGGCATGAGTCAACCGGTGACGGACGAGCCCGTCGGCGAGCTGGAACTGGTCCACGCGTTCAACGGGCCGATGCCGACCGGGGTGAGCGTGTCGCACACCGGCCGGATCTTCGTCAACTTTCCCCGCTGGGGCGACGAGGTCCCCGCCACGGTGGTCGAGCTACGCGACGGTGCCGAGGTGCCGTACCCGGACCCGGAGTGGAACCGGCCGGCTGGCGACGACGACGCGGGGGCGTTCGTCTCGGTGCAGAGCATCGTGGTCGATCCGGCCGACCGGCTCTGGGTGCTCGACACCGGCAGCCCGATGTTCCAGCCGACCCGGCCCGGCGGCCCCAAACTCGTCCGCGTCGACCTGGCCACCGACACGGTCGCCCAGGTGATCACCTTTCCGTCGGACGTGGCGCTGCCCACCACCTACCTCAACGACGTACGGTTCGACCTGCGGCGCGGTGCCGCCGGGATCGCGTACGTCACCGACTCGGCGGTCGCCGGGGCGAACGGGATCATCGTGGTGGACCTCGACACGGGCGCCTCGTGGCGGCGACTGCACGAGCACCCGTCCACCAAACCGGAGCCGCTGTCCCGCTTCCGCCCGGTGGTGGAGGGTCGCCCGTTCCTGGAGCGGACGGCGGACGGGCCGCCGAAACCGGTCACCATCGGTTCGGACGGCATCGCCATCTCCGCCGACGGAACCCGGCTCTACTACTGCGCCCTCGCCTCACGCCAGTGGTACAGCGTGGCCACCGACGCCCTCGTGGACGTCTCCCTCGGCGAGGACGAGGTGGCCGCCACGGTGCGGCACGAGGGCGACAAGGGCACCGGGTCGGACGGCCTGGAGAGCGACGATGCCGGCCGGATCTACCTGACCTCGTACGAGCACAACGCGGTGCTCCGCCGCCGCCGGGACGGCGGCTACGAGACGGTGGTGCACGATCCCCGCCTGCTCTGGCCGGACACCATGTCGGTGGCCGTCGACGGGCACCTCTACGTGACCGCGAACCAACTCCACCGGCAGGCCACCTACCACCGGGGCGAGGACCTGCGCCGCAAGCCGTACGCGCTGTTCCGTACCCGGATCGACGCCGGGCCGGTGCTGTTGCGCTGAGCCGGGCTCACTGCCCGACGGCGCGGCGACGGCGCAGCAGGAACACCGCCGCACCGACTGCCAGGATGACCAGCACCCCGGCGCCGACCAGCAGCCCCACCGGGGCCGAGTCGTCGTCGGTGCCGCTCGCGGCGGGGCTGGCGGAGACGGTCGGCTCCGCCGACGGCGTCGTCTCGGTCGGCTCCGGGCTGGGAGTGGGGCTCGGGGTCGGGGTCGGCTCGGCGGTGGCGGTCGGGTCGGCCACGGTGAACTCGTACGACCCCTGCACCGGGTGCCCGTCGGCGGAGACGATCCGGTACGCCACCGTGTAGACGCCGTTGACCAGCGGCTCGTCGATGGTGATCGTGCCCTTGGTGCCGTCCACCTCCGGCTCGCTGGTGGCCACCTTCTCCTTGTCCGCGTCACTGAGCGTGATCGTGGTGTAGTCCGGGTTCAGTCGCTGGAGGAATTGCAGGGTGACCTTGGTCGGCGCCTTGGTGACCTCGGCGTCCTGCGCCGGGGTGGCCTTGGTCAGCACGTTGTGCGCGTACGCGGGGGCGGCGGGCGTGGCCAGCAGCGTCGTGGCGGCCAGCAACGAGGCGGCCAGTGCGGCGGTGACCCGGTGGCGGAGGCGGGTGGACATGCGGGTGATTCTCCTCGTCAGTCGAGCAGTTGCCGGCCGATCCAGCCGTCCTCCGGGCACCCCGGCGGAACGGCGAAGACGGCGGAACCGATCGGGGTGACCCACTCGTTGAGCAGGTCCCGCTCGGCGAGCCGCCGCTGGATGGGCAGGAACTGGCGGTCGATGTCGGCCTGGTAGGAGGCGAAGATCAGTCCGCTGTCGGCGGTGCCGTCGGCGGCCGGTGTTCCATCGTAGTTGTAGGGGCGGCGGAGGATCCGGAACCGGTCGTCGGTGACGTGCGCCCGGGTGACGTGGGAGAAGTCCGGCATCACGGTGAGCCCGTCCGGGCCGAGGGCGGCGAAGTCCGGCTCGTCGTGCTCGTCTGCCCCGGTCAGCGGCGCGCCGTCGCCCAGTCGCCGGCCGACGGCCAGTTCCCGGTCGACGCGTCCGAGCAGGTCCCAGGTCTCCAGGTCCATGCTGATCCGCCGCACCACCAGCGTGGTGCCGTGCCGCAGCCAGTCCGGGCCGTCGGGCACCCAGACCGCAGTCTCCACCGGGGTGCCCGGCTTCGGGTTGGCGGTGCCGTCGAGCTGGCCGAACAGGTTGCGTTGGGTCCGGCCCGGCTCGGCACCGGCGGCCCGCCGGAAACCCTGCTGGACCCAGCGGACGGTGGCGAACGGACGGCTGTCCTTGACCAGCACCCGCTGGGCGTGCGCGACAGTGATCGGGTCGTCGGCGCACACCTGGATCAGCAGATCCCCGCCGGACCAGCGCGGTTGCAGCCGGTCGATGCGGAACGCGGGCAGGTCGGCGACCGAGGGCGGGCGGCGGTCGTCGAGGCCGGCGGCGGTGAACAGACCCGGGCCGAAGCCGAAGGTGACGGTGAGCCGGGCGGGCAGCAGGCCCAGTTCCGGCTCGGTGTCGGCCAGCGCCGGACGGCCCTGGGTGAGCCGGGCGGCGTCGTCGGAGAGCAGTCGCAGCATCCGGCCGAGGGCGGCCCTGTCGGTGCCGGGCTGCAGGGTGAAGGCGACGAACGCCGCGTGCGCCTGGGGCTCGGTGGTGATCCCGGACTGGTGTACGCCGTGGAACGGCTCGACCGCCGCGCCGACGGTGACCGCCACCGGCTCGGGGCGTACCGCCGGTGGGTCGTCCCGGCCGGCGGCGACCGCGGCGGCACCGGCCAGCGTGCCCCCGGCGGCCAGGGCGCCGCCGGTGAGCAGTCCGCGCCGGCTCACCGGCCGACGGGTCGGGGTCACGACGCCGGGCTGGGAGAGGTGTGCGGCATCGGCTCACCGTGCCCCGGGGCGTAGCTCTCCTGCGCGCCGGTGAACGGCTTGGCCACGGCGGTGAACGTCTGGGTCCGGCCGTCGGCGAAGGTGAGCGTGATGCTTAGCTCGTCACCGGCCTTGACCGGTGCGGTCAGGTTCATCAGCATCAGGTGGTCGCCGCCGGGCTCCAGCTTGTGCTCGCCACCGGCCTTGATCACCACGCCGCCGGTCTTGGCCTGCATGACCATCTTGCCGTCCCGCATGGCCATCTCGTGCACCTCCATCGGGGAGACCTCGGTGCTGGCGCCGGTCAGGGTGACGTCGGTGTCGCCGTCGTTGACCAGCGTGGCGAACGCCGCGGTCATGCCGTCGTCGGCGGCCTTGACCCACGGGTCGCGTACGCCCAGCACGCCGGCGGCCTCGCTCGGCGCGGCGGCGGCCGGGGTGGCCGACGGGCCGGGGGCGGCGGTCGACGCGTCGTCGGACGAGCCACAGCCCGCGACGACGGCGGCCAGGACGACGCCGGTGAGCAGGAGTGCCGGGCGGACGAGCCGGCGGGAGGCGGTGCTGGGCATGGGCTTCCCCTCGATGAGCGATCTCGTGAGCTTGGTCGGCTCCGACGCGTCGGAAGTTCCGGACCGCGAGGTAACCCGGATCACGGTCGGCCACCGGGCGCGGCAGGTTCGGCCGGGATCGGGCAACGGTCGTCGTGGATGCGGCCGTGATCGGGTCTATCGGGCCGCACCTGCGGCCGTTACGATCCGTCCGTGACGATGTTCCGGATGGGTGAGGCGGCCGAGTTGCTCGGGGTCAGCGTCGACACCATGCGCCGCTGGGTGGACGGCGGTCGGCTCACCGCGAGCCGCGACGAGCACGGACACCGGGTGATCGACGGCGTCGAGCTGGCCGCGTTCGTCCGCGCCCAGGCCGCCGAACCCGGTGGGCGGGCCGACGAGTCCTCGGCGCGCAACCGGCTGCGCGGCATCGTCACCGCCGTGGTCAAGGACGCGGTGATGGCCCAGGTCGACATCCAGGCCGGTCCGTTCCGGCTGGTCTCGCTGATGAGCCGGGAAGCGGTCGACCACCTCGGCCTGGAGGTCGGGTCGGTGGCGGAAGCAGTGATCAAGTCGACCACCGTCGTGGTGGAGAAGCCCGCCGTGCCGACCGGCAGCAGAGGAAGGGCCCACTCGTGAGAGCAGTACGTCTCCTGGCCGCGGTCACCGCACTCGCACTGCTCGGCGGATGCGCCGAGGACGCCGCGGACCCGCCGGTCGGCGGGAACGGGATCGGCGGCGAGCTGACCGTCTTCGCCGCCGCGTCACTGACCGAGTCGTTCACTCGGATCGGGCGGGACTTCGAGGCGACCCACGAGGGTGTGAAGGTCACGTTCAGCTTCGCCGGCAGCTCCGCGCTGGCCACCCAGATCAACCAGGGCGCACCCGCCGACGTGTTCGCCTCCGCCGCCCCCGCCCCGATGGCCACCGTCACCGAGGCGGGCAACGGCGACGGTGAGCCGGTCACCTTCGTCCGCAACCAGCTCGTCATCGCCGTACCCGAGGGCAACCCCGACCGGGTGACCGGGCTGAGCGACCTGACCAGACCCGGCGCGAAGGTGGCCCTCTGCGCCGAGCAGGTGCCGTGTGGGGCGGCGGCGCGGACGGTGCTGAACGCGGCGGGCGTGGCGCTCACCCCGGTCACCCTGGAGCAGGACGTGAAGGCCGCGTTGTCCAAGGTGCGGTTGGGCGAGGTGGACGCCGCGCTGGTCTACCGGACCGACGCGCGGGCCGCCGACGCGGACGTCGACGGCGTTGAGTTCCCCGAGTCGGCCGGGGCGATCAACGACTACCCGATCCTGGTGCTCAAGGAGGCCCGCAACGCGACGACCGCGCGGGCCTTCGTGGAGTACGTCCGCTCCGACACCGGGCAGGCCGTGCTCACCGAGGCCGGATTCCAGGCGCCGTAGCCGGTGACCAGCGTGCCCACCCGTACCCGGCGCACCGGGCGGATCCCGATCGCCCTGCTGGTGCCCGCGACGCTCGGGATGGTCTTCCTGGTGCTGCCGCTGGTCGGGCTGCTGGCCCGGACACCGTGGAGCACGCTGCCGCAGCGACTCACCGAACCGGGCGTGCTGACCGCGTTGCGGCTGTCGGTGCAGACCGCCTCGCTGGCCACCCTGCTCTGCCTGGTCCTCGGCATCCCGCTGGCCTGGCTGCTGGCCCGGGTGTCATTCCCCGGTCGCCGGGTGGTGCGCGCCCTGATCACCGTGCCGCTGGTGCTGCCTCCGGTGGTCGGCGGCGTGGCGCTGCTGCTGGTCTTCGGTCGGCGTGGGCTGGTCGGCTCCTGGTTGGACAGCACGTTCGGCATCACGCTGCCGTTCACCACCACGGCGGTGGTGCTCGCCGAGGCGTTCGTGGCCATGCCCTTCCTGATCATCGCGGTGGAGGGGGCGTTACGTGGCGCGGACACCCGGTACGAGGAGGCCGCCGCCACGCTCGGTGCCGGCCGGTGGACCACCTTCACCCACGTCACGTTGCCGCTCGTCGCGCCCGGCATCGCGGCCGGGGCGGTGCTCTGCTGGGCCCGTGCGCTGGGCGAGTTCGGTGCCACCATCACCTTCGCCGGCAACTATCCCGGCCGGACACAGACCATGCCGTTGGCCGTCTATCTGGCGCTGGAGACCGACCTGGAGGCCGCGATCGTGCTCAGCCTCATCCTGCTCACCGTCTCCGTCGTGATCCTGGCCTGCCTGCGCGACCGGTGGATCAGCTCGCCATGACCGCCTCGCCACCGACACCGGCCGCCGGGTCGCCGCTGCTCGACGCCCACCTGACCGTGGCGCGGGGCGAGTTCCGGCTGGACCTGCCGCTGACCATCGGCCCCGGCGAGGTGGTCGCGCTGCTCGGGCCCAACGGGGCCGGCAAGACCACCGCGTTGCGTACCCTCGCCGGGCTGATCCCGCTCTCGGCCGGACACCTCACCCTGGACGGCCGCGACCTCGACGACCCGGGGCGGCGGATCTGGACCCCACCCGAGCGCCGGTCCGTCGGCGTGGTGTTCCAGGACTACCTGCTCTTTCCGCACCTCACCGCGTTGGACAACGTCGCGTTCGGCCCGCGTCGACAGGGCCTGAACCGGCGGCAGGCGCGCAGCCTGGCCGCCGACTGGCTGGCCCGGATGGGGTTGACCGCACACGCCGGGCACAAGCCCCGGCAGCTCTCCGGCGGGCAGGCCCAGCGGGTCGCCCTGGCCCGGGCGCTGGCGGTGGAACCGGCGCTGTTGCTCCTCGACGAGCCGCTGGCCGCGCTCGACGCCGGGACCCGGCTCGACACACGCGCCCAGTTGCAGCGGCACCTCGCCGCGCACACCGGAGCCACCCTGCTGGTGACGCACGACCCGCTCGACGCGTTGGTGCTCGCCGACCGGCTGGTCATCGTCGAGCACGGTGAGGTCGTGCAGGAGGGCAGCGCCGCCACCATCACCGCCCGACCGCGTACCGACTACGTGGCCCGCCTGGTCGGGCTCAACCTGTACCGGGGGCAGGCCAGCGGGCATCAGGTCCGGCTCGCCGACGGGTTCCGGCTGACCGCCGGGGATCCACAGGACGGCGACGTGTTCGTGGCGTTCCCACCGTCCGCGGTGGCGCTGCATCCACGGCAGCCCGACGGCAGCCCGCGCAACACCTGGCCGGCCACCATCACCGGTGTGCAGCGGCACGGCGACAACCTGCGTATCCAGCTCGCCGGCCCGATCGAGGTGGCCGCCGACGTCACGCCGGCCGCCGCCGCGCAGCTCGCGCTCACCCCGGGCCAACCGGTCTGGGCGGCCGTCAAGGCCGCCGAGACCCGCGCCTACCCGGCCGCACCGGTCTGATCCCGTGTACCCGTCTGGTCCTGCGGCCGGAGCCGGACCCGGCGCAGCAGTTGGGCGTTGAGCGCGACCACGATGGTGGAGGCGGACATCAGCACCGCCGCGACCGCCGGGCTCAGCGCCACTCCGGCCCCGGCCAGCACCCCGGCGGCGAGCGGCAGCGCGACCACGTTGTAGCCGGCGGCCCAGACCAGGTTCTGGATCATCTTCCGGTACGCGGCGCGGGACAACCGGATCACTCCGGTCACGCCGCGCGGGTCGGAGGAGGCGAGCACCACCCCGGCCGACTCGATCGCCACGTCGGTACCCGCGCCGATCGCGATGCCCACGGTGGCGCGGGCCAGCGCCGGGGCGTCGTTCACCCCGTCACCGACCATCGCCACCCGCAGCCCACGTCGGTGCAGGTCCGCCACCGTGTCGTCCTTGTCGGCCGGCAGCACCTCGGCGAAGACCTCGTCCTCGCCGGGTCGGAATCCGAGGTCGGCGGCGACCGCCTCGGCCACCGGACGGGCGTCACCCGTGATCATCACGATCTTGCGGATGCCTTGGGCGCGCAGGTCGGCGATCGCCTGCCGGGCCTCCGGCCGTACCTCGTCCTCCAGGGCCAGCGCACCCAGCACCCGTGCCCCGTCGTCCTGCACCCGCAGCAGGTGCAGCACCGCCGCGCCGCGATCGGACCAGTCCCGCTGCCGTCGGGCGAGATCGTCGGGCACGGTGACCCCGAACTCGCGCAGCAGCGCCGGCCCGCCGACCGCGTACGTCACGCCGTCCACCTCGGCGCGGACGCCCCGGCCGGTCAGCGACCGGAATCCGGTCGCCGTCCGCCGGTCCGCCTGCCGCTCGGCAGCGACCACGATGGCCCGGGCCAGCGGATGCTCGCTGTCCGCCTCCACCGCCGCCGCGATGGCGAGTACGTCCCGCTCACCGTCATCGTCACCGGTCCCGGCCGGCCGGTCGCCTCCGGCGTGGTCCGGCCGGCGGCTTCCGGCGTCGTCCGGGCGGTCGCTTCCAGCGTGGCCCGCCGCCGGGCGGTGGTCGTGGGTGGCGGCGACGTCGGTGACCACGTGTTCGCCCCGGGTCAGCGTGCCGGTCTTGTCGAACAGCACGGTGTCCACCGTCCGCATCCGCTCCAGCGCCAGCCGGTCCTTGACCAGGATGCCGCCCTTCGCGGCGACCGCCGTGGAGAGTGCGATCACCAGCGGGATGGCCAGGCCGAGCGCGTGCGGGCAGGCGATGACCAGCACCGTCACCGTACGGACGACCGCCTGGTCGAGGTTGCCGAGCACCGTCCACACCAGCAGGGTGACCAGGGCGGTGGCGGTGGCGATGTAGAACAACCACGCGGCGAACCGGTCGGCGAGCACCTGCGCCCGTCCGCTGGACTGCTGTGCCTGCGCCACCAGCCGTTGGATGCCGGCCAGCGCGGTGTCGTCGCCGACCGCGTCGACCCGTACCCGTAGTGCCGCGTCGGTGGCGACGGTGCCGGCCACCACCCGGTCGCCGGGTGAGCGGGACACCGGCCGTGACTCTCCGGTGATCATGGATTCGTCCAGCTCGGCCGCGCCGTCGACGATCTGCCCATCCGCCGGCACCCGACCGCCCGGCCGGACCAGGACCAGGTCGCCGACGCGCAGGTCGGCCACGGTGACCGCCTGCGGTCGGCCGTCCGGGTCGAGGCGTTCCGCGTCGTCGGGCAGCAACGCGGCCAGCGCCGACAGGGCGCCTCGGGCCTGGCCGATGGCCTTCATCTCCTGCCAGTGCCCGAGCAGCATGATGGTGACCAGCGCGGCCAGTTCCCACCAGAAGTCCAGGTCGAACGCGCCGAACGCGGTGGCCAGCGACGCCACGTACGCGACCGTGATCGCCATCGCGATCAACAGCATCATTCCGGGGGCGCGGTCCCGGAGCTCGCGTACCGCGCCCTGGAGGAAGGGCCAGCCGCCGTAGCCGAAGATCACCGTGCCGAGGATCGGCCCCACCAGGTCGATGCCGGGGAAGTCCAGCCGGTAGCCGAACCAGTCCATCACCATCGGGCTGGTGAGCACGACGGGCACGGTCAGCGCCAGGCTCAGCCAGAACTTGCGGCGGAACGCCTCCGGATCATGCCCGGCGTGCTTGTCGTGTGCGGCGTGCCCGGTGTCGTGGTGACGGCCGTGCTGAGGCATCCGCTGGTTCGCGTCAGTGGGAGGCGTCGGGGTGTCCGGGCATGCTGGAGCCGCCGCCACTGCTGCCCGAGGAGCCGCCGGTCATCCCCGACCCGTTGTCCTCGGTCACCAGGTCCGGCCGTACGTCGGTGTCGTCCGGCGCGGGCACGTCGGTGTCCGCCTCGACCTGGACGAGCGGTACCTGGCCGGCCTCGTCCTCGGCGTGGTTCGGATCGACCGGCTGCTCGCCGTCCCGCGCTCTGTAGCTCACGGTCGCCTCCTGTCGCACGGTGTCTGCACCGCCATGTCGCTTTCGGGATGACGGGGAATGTCAGCCCTGTCGGGCCTTCTGGCGCGGGTCCTTCTTGTTGACCACGACGACTTTGCCCCGACGGCGGACCACGATCGAGTTCATCTTCCGCGTCAACGACCGCAACGAACTCCTGACCTTCATCGTCCCTCCCGTCCCAGCGGGTGACCGCACGCGGTGTCACGTGCCGTGCGACTCGTCTACCCGTACCGGCGGACGCCACACGCGGCACGAGGGCCGGGCGGGCGCGATCCGCCGCAGATCGGTGCGGCCCGGCTTCGGTGGACAGCGCGACGGTGGCGTACGCCGCGCAATCCTCGGCCACGGTGATCGGTCACAGGCCCTCTCTGCCGGTTGCCCAGTACGGCTTGGTGACGATGGCTCGCCGTGGGAGCACCTGGTGCTGGAGGAGGTGTCTGCGTTGGCGCTGTAGGGACTGCGCATGTCCGAGCAACAGGGCGCCGTCGATACCGTCGAGGGCGCCGGCATCGGTCGT
This sequence comes from Micromonospora sp. NPDC023869, assembly GCF_055559695.1. Lineage (NCBI taxonomy): Bacteria > Bacillati > Actinomycetota > Actinomycetes > Micromonosporales > Micromonosporaceae > Micromonospora > Micromonospora sp. NPDC023869. Next base: position 429,717 of record NZ_JBVHKD010000001.1, on the reverse strand, counting down.
CGCGTCCAGCCAGTGCTGTAGCGCGTCGCCCGGCAGTGGGGTGGCGGGGACGAAGTGGTGGCGGGGCCATCGCTGTGCGAGTGCCGCGACGGCGGCCGGCGGGACCTCGACGGCCACGAGGTGCCCGGTGCGGTCGTGGGTGTGGGCGTCGATCGTGCCGAGGGCGGAGCTGTCCCCGAGGTAGAGCCGCCGGGTTCCGGGCAGCCGTAAGGGAATGTGCCGGCCCGCCAGGATGGTGGTCTCGGCTCCTGCGCGCAGTTGCTTCGCCCAGGTCGTGCCTGGTCCGGTCGCGCGGGTGGCGACGAGCAGACCGATGCGGTCGGCGTGGCCGGGGTCGACGGTGCGGATGTTGTATCGGCGGCTGCGGGTGGGAGTGACGCGAAACTGGAGTTCCTGGGTGGGGTGCCAGCCGCCGTGTGGTGGGTCGGCACGCAGGCTCACGTCGAGGAAGCCGGGAAAGGGCTCGGTGACGTCTTCGACGCGGCCGGTGCGTCCGAGCAGGGCTTCGGCGATGGTTCCCAACACGGCTGGTGCTTTGGGCATGGATCTCTCACGTTCTCTCCGTCGGGTGGTGGCGTCGTGGCCGACCCGAAGCAAAACTAAACGGTTCAGTCTGGTTCGACAAGACTGAACGGTATAGTTCAGAGCTCAGGCGGGTGGGGCACGACGATCACGAGGAGGGCGGCCCGTGGGCGCAGGTCAGAAGGAGAAGCCGATGCGGGAGAGGTCGGCGGCGAAGCGGAAGGCGGTCCTCGCGGCGGCGCGGGAGCTGTTCGTCCGGCAGGGCGTTGACCGGGTGAGCATGGACGCCGTCGCGGCCGAGGCGAAGGTCTCCAAGGCCACCGTCTACGACTACTTCGGCGACAAGCGTCGCCTCTTCCTGGCCATCCTCGCGGACGCCTCCGAGTCGCTGCTGGCCTCCGCGCAGCGCGCCTTCGACGAGCACCTTTCCGCCGAGGTGCCGATCACCACGGTCGCCCGACTCGAACAGGCCATGACCGCACTACTCGTCGACTTCGGCACGACGATGGTCGGCTCCGCCGACTACGCCGCCGCCTTCGCCCTCGCCGCCCAGGAGCGCCTGCGTACCCCCAGCGCCAGCGACGACGTGTCCACCGACGTGGCCGAGGAGCTGATGGCGGAGTACGTCGCCGGCTTCGCCGAGGCCGGTCTGCTGGAGACCGACGACCCGCGTCTGGCCACCGAACACCTCTTCGCGCTGACCGTCCTGTTGGCCTACAACCAGCAGCCCGACCCGGCCCGCGTCGATCCCGACCGGGTCAGAAAAACCATGATCGACGGCGTACGCGCCTTCATCCGCGCCTACGGCGCGCGTTGATCTCCTTCCGCTCTGCTCGGCTCACGCGGCGCGCGCCGTGCTCGGCTCACGCGGCGCGGCGCTCGTCGACCGGGCGGCGGCGTAGGGCGGGTTCGGTCAGGGCCGGCGGCAGGTATGCCTGATCGAGCCGGGTGACGTCGGTGCCGGGCGGGACGATCTCGTCGATCCGGTCGAGGACGTCGTCGGAGAGCGCGACGCCGACGCCGTTGAGCAGGCCGTCGAGTTGGTCCAGGGTGCGGGCACCCAGCAGCGCGCTGGTCACGCCCGGGTGCGCGATGGCGAAGGCCATGGCGAGGTGGGTCAGCGGCACGCCGACCTCCTCGGCGAGCGGGACGAGCCGTTCGACGACGTCGATCCGGCGCTCGTCGGTGAGGTGGCGGAAGATGTGGGCCCGCCGCAGGTCGTTCTGCTGGCCCTTGCGGACCCGGCCGGTGAGCATCCCCTGGCCGAGCGGGCCCCACACCAGCGTGCCCATCCCGTAGCGCTGCGCGGTCGGCAGCACCTCGTTCTCGATTCCCCGGTTGAGGATCGAGTAGGGCGCCTGCTCGGCGCGGAAACGTGCCAACCCGCGTCGTTCGGCGACCGCCTGCGCCTCGACGATGTCGCCCGCCGGGGTGTTGGACGAGCCGATCGCGCGTACCTTCCCGGTGCGGATCAGGTCGGTGAGCGCGGAGAGCGTCTCCTCGATGTCGGTGTCCGGGTCCAGCCGGTGCACCTGGTACAGGTCGATGTGGTCGGTGCGCAGGCGGCGCAGGGAGTCCTCGACCGCGGTCATGATCCAACGGCGGGAGGTGCCCTGCTGGTTGGGGTCGGTGCCCGTCGGGCGGCTGAACTTGGTGGCCAGGACGACGGTGTCCCGCCGCCCCACGAGCGCCCGGCCGACGACCTCCTCCGAGTCGCCGTACGCGTCGGAGGTGTCGATGAGGTTGATGCCGACGTCGAGCGCCTTGTGGATCACGCGGACCGAGTCCTGCGGGTCGGGGTTGCCCACCTGCGTGGCGAACATCAGCGCGCCGAGAGCGTACGGGCTGACCTTGATGCCGGTCCGGCCCAGGGAGCGGTACTGCATGATCGTCTCCTCGCGGTATCGTCAGATGAAGCGGAATGCCTTTCCGGAACTATACGGAAAGCCTTTCCGGAACAGCAAGGGGGTTGGAGTGTCGGACGAGACGACCGGTTCGAGGGCGGGCGCGCAGGCGTCCCGCCGAAAGCGCACCGACGCGCAGCGCAACGTCGACTCGTTGCTCGACGCGGCAAAGACGGTCTTCGGCACCTCGGGCGTGGACGCACCCGCGAAACAGATCACCGACCTGGCCGGCGTCGGGGTCGGCACGCTCTACCGCCACTTTCCCCAGCGCTCCGACCTGATCAAAGCGGTGATCGAGCGGGAGATCGACGCCTGCGCCGACGCGGGCCCGGCGCTGGCCGCCGAACACGAGCCGCTGGCCGCCCTCGCCAGGTGGCTCGACCGGCTCGCCGCGCTCGTGGCGACGAAACGGGGGTTCGCTGCGGCGTTGCACTCCGGCAATCCGGCGTACGACGGCCTCTCCGGCTACCTGATGGCGAAGCTGGGTCCGCCACTCGGAGCCCTGCTCGACACCGCGACGGCGGCCGGCGAGATCCGAGCCGAGGTGAGTCCACAGGACCTGATCTATGCGGTCGCGAAGCTGTGCGCGCCGATGCCGGACGAGGAGCCCGACTACGCGCGCCGCATGGTCGCGCTTCTCGTCAACGGACTACGGTCCGGCGAGGTCCCGCGCTGACACCGGGACGGGCGTCCGTCGCGGGCGCGGGACGGTGAGGTCTCCCGTGGCCACGACTCGTGGGACGACGGTCGACGTGTTCGGTCATGCCAGGAGCACGGCGATCGCCCCGCCCAGCCCCGCGAGGGCGGTCATCGCGGCTACCAGCGCGAGCAACACGGGCGCCGGTGCGGTCGGCGGCGCGGCCCCGGACGGCAGAGCGGTAGGGGCTCGGCGGGGGACCCGGGCCGCAGAGGCCCGACGAGGCAGCGGTCCGATCATCACCAGCAGCGCCACCGCGGCGAACGGGGCCGCGAACGCCAATGCGGCGTGCCCCAGGTCGAACGCCAGGATCCGACCGACCACGAGCGCGGCCAAGGCATAGGCGGCGGCGGTACGACGCCACGCCAGTCTGGTCCGCTCGACGTGCAGGCCCGCGCTGCTCACCGCAGCAGACCGACGGTGAGCAGGACTCCGACGGTCAGCAGCCCGGTGGCGAGCGGCACCGCCATGTTGGTCGGCGGCGGCAGTCCCCGGCTCAGTCGCAGTGCCCGCTCGGTGCGCAGCCAGCCGAACCAGGCGTGGGCCGGGGTGAGCGTGCCGAGTGCGATCAGGAGCACGGCGGCGGCGAGCCGGTAGCCCGGGTGGATGGGCAGGTTCAGGCCCTCCAGGGCGATGCCGGCCGCGAAGAGCGCCAGTGACGTACGGATCCAGGCGAGGAAGGTGCGCTCGTTGGCCAGCGTGAACCGGGGATCGGGGTCGGTGCCGACGGCGAAGAGTCGCCCGGGTCGGCGGACCGCGTCGGCGCGGGGTACGTCGTCCGGGTCGGCGGGCGCGAGGGTGGATTCGGTGCCCTGGCGTCCGGTCACAGCGAGGTCACCCCCTTGCCGATGGCGAGCAGGCTGCCGCCGAGGGCCAGCAGGAGCATCACCCGGCGTGCCTGGGCCTCACTGACCCGGCGAGTGAGGAACTGTCCGCCGAGCAACCCGGCCGCCATCGCCACCCCACAGATGACGATGAAGGGCAGGGAGACCGCCGGCGGTCCCTTCGCGGCCACCGAGAGCCCGTTGCTCACCAGTCCGACGAGTTGCACGCTGGGCACGAAGGCGCGCTGCGGCCAGCCGGTGCTGGCGGCGTAGACCGCCAACGGGGGGCCGCCGGTGGCGGCGGTGGTGTTGCAGAAGCCCGAGGCCAGACCGGCGACGACGGCTCCACCGCGACGGCGGAGCAGCCGCAGTTCCCGCCCGGCGACCACCCAAAGCACCGAGCCGGCGGTCAGCGTGCCCACCCCGATCAGCAGCACCGGGGTGGGCAGGGTGCGGACCACCAGCGCGCCCAGCGGCACGGCGATGACGGCACCGGCGGCGAGGGTCGCGGCGAGGCGCCGTTCCAGGTGTCGAAAGGTCCCGGCGAGCACGATCAGGCAGATCGCGATGGAGAGGACGTTGGCGAGGGTGACCCCGGTGTGCGGCCCGAGCAGGACCACCAGGAAGGGGGCCGCCACCAGTGCGAATCCCAGACCGGTGAGGCGCTGCGCCGTGGCGCCGAGCGCCACGGCGACCACCGCGAGCAGATCGCCGACCGGCACGGCTCAGCGGGTTACGGCGTCGTCGACAAGGTCGGCGAGTCGGCGCAGCCGGTCGGCGGAGACGGTGGAGAGGTCCGACTCCAGGGTGGGGCTGCCGATCACCGAGGCCCAGACGGCACGTCCGGCCAGGAAGCCGGAGGCTCCGCCCCGGCAGGCCGTCCGCACGGCCGTACCGAAGCGCTCAGCCGGTACGCCGGACGACAGGACGACCCAGGGGCTGTCGATGACCTCGGTGAGCCGTTGCGAACCGGCGAGGATCTCCGCCTCGGTGCCCTTGCCGTGGGTGGGGACCTCGGCCTTGTACAGGTCGGCCCCGAGAGCGCCGAGTTCCCGGGCGGCGGCGTGGATGCCGGCCTCGTGGTCGTACTCGCCGCCGTCGCGTGGGCCCCGGCTGACCGGCTCGATGATGCTGACCAGGCCGTGCTTGCGGCACCGCTCGATGAAGTCGGTGGCGAGCGCGATCCGGCCCTCGGGGTCTTCGTCCGGACGCCAGAGCAGGAGCAGCTTGAGGGCCTTGGCGCCCTCGGCGCGGACGGTGGCCGGGACGACGGCGGGATCGATCGCCACGTCGGCGACGAACTCGGTGGCGCTGCCGGTGAAGGCGTCCGCAGCGGCGATCAGGGCGCAGTCGGGGGCGACGGCGCCGCTGGCCACCACGGCGTCCCAGCCGAACTGCTTGTCCACCAGCAGGGCCGAGGCGTACGGGCTGAGCACCCGGGCGACGGTCACCTTGAAGTCGGTCAACTGCTGGTCGGTGACGGGAGCGGACTGGTGGGCGGCGAACATGGCCCGCAGGGCCTCACGCTGGTCGACGGCGAGCATCGCGTAACCGCCGGAGGGGCGGGCCAGGCTTGAGGTGGGGAAGTCGGTCACAGCTCATCCTCCCGGGAAGACATAACAACGGATGGTAAAACTAACATCCGTTGTTAGAAATAAACCAGATGGGTTGGTGCTCTAGACTTCACCCATCCGCCCGAGAGGAAGGCGCCCGGCGTGACCTTGGAGTCCCTGCGCTATGACGGCGCGCCGCAGCGCCGGACCCAGATCATGGCGGCGCTGCGCCGGTCGGGCTTCCTCTCCGTGACCGACCTTGCCGAGCAGCTCGGGGTCTCCCCGATGACCGTCCGTCGTGACCTGCGCAGGCTCGCCGAGCGGGGCGAGGCGGTGCTGGTCCACGGTGGGGTCAGCCTGCCTCCCGGTGGTGCCGCAGGCCCCAGCTACCTGCACCGGGCGCAGGTCAACCCCGAGTCCAAGCTCATCGTCGGTCGCGCCGCCGCGGCGCTTGTCGCGCCCGGCGACACGATCGGCGTGGACAGCGGTACGACCGCAGCCGCGGTGGCGCACTGCCTACCCGACGACTTCGACGGCTGCCTGGTCACCCACTCGGTTCCGGTGCTGGCGCAGATGCTGGGTCGACCTCGGGTCCGGGTGATCGGCCTCGGCGGCGAGGTGCTGCACGAGAACCAGGCGATGGTCGGCTTCGCCGCACTGGATCTGCTGCAGCGGATGCGGGTGCGGATGCTCTTCCTGGGGGCCAGCGCGGTGGACGCCCGTGGTGTCTACGTGCGTTCCGAGGTGGAGCTGACCGCGAAGCACGCGGTGATGGAGATCGCCGACGAGGTGGTCCTGGTCGCCGACGGCAGCAAGTTCGACGCCAGTGCCCCGGTCCGGGTCTGCGCCTTCGACCGGATCGACACCCTGGTCACCGACGTCGACCTGCCGCCGGCTGTGGCCGACGCCGCCCGGCGTGCCGGGACCCGGTTCGTCCGCGCCTGACCACCGCCGCCCCGACCCACACCCCGACTCGCGCTCGGGTCCGCTTCGCACCGTCCCGCGCTGACTCGCGGCCGGTGACCTGCCTCGGACGGTGACCCCAGGCCGCACTCGACCGTCGTCTGCTGCGCCGGGTCGCCGCGTGGCGGAATTCCGGCTCTGCCCCGCTCGGCAGGCAACACATTTGTTACGGGCCCTTGACGTGGACTTCACGTGCCTCCAAGATTGCATGCACCTTGGTGGCAGTTGTGAGGGAGGGAACAATGCTTCGAACGTCCGCAGCCGTGGGGCAGCCCGCCTCCGTACCGGCGGCCATCGTGCCGTCACCGGCGGCGCTGCCAGACGTCGCCGTGGCCGCCGTGCGCTCCCGGGTGCTGCGGGCCCGCCCCGACGAGAAGATCGCCATGTCCTTCGCCCCGCTGACCCACCGGGTGATGATCCTGGTCGAGGTCGAGCTCGCGGACGGTGCGGTGGGCGTGGGCGAGACCTGGGCCAACTATCCCTCCTGGGCCTGGCGGGAACGGATCGCCACGATCCGCGAAGGCGTCGCCCCGCTCCTGGTCGGTCGGCGTTTCACCGACACCGCCGAGGCCCACCGGACGCTGCTGCGGCGACTGCGACCGCTGGGCCGGCAGTGGGGCGCGCCCGGCCCGATCCACCAGGCGGTCAGCGGTGTCGACCTGGCCCTGTGGGACCTCGCCGCCCGGCACGCCGGGGTGAGTCTGACCCGGCTGCTCGCCGACCACCCCGAGCCGCCCACCGAGGTGCCGGTCTACGGCTCCAGCCTCGGCCCGACCGGGGTCGTCGAGACCGCCGAACGCTGCGCCGCCCTCGGCCTGACCGCCGTGAAGGTGAAGGTCGGCTTCGGTGCCGAGACCGACCTGGCCAACGTCCGCGCCGCCCGCCGGGTCCTCGGTGACGGCGCGCAGGTGTTCGCCGACGCCAACCAGGCGTGGTCGCTCGACGAGGCGCTGGAGGTCACGCCCGCCCTGGCCGACCTGGGGGTGGCCTGGCTGGAGGAGCCGCTCGCCGGTGACCGCCCGGAGCAGTTGGCCGAGCTGACCCGCCGCACCGGGATGCCCCTGGCCACCGGGGAGAACCTCTACGGCGCGGCGGCCTTCACGCCGTACCTGCGTGACGACGCGGTGCGGATCGTCCAGCCGGACCTGAGCAAGGTCGGCGGAATCACCGAGTTCCTCGCCGTCCGGACGGCCGCCACCGCCACCGGGCACACCGTCAATCCGCACCTGTACAACGGCGCCGTCGCCACCGCCGCGACGATCTGCGCCGCCGCCGCCAGCCGGGCCACCCGACTCGTCGAGTGGGACATCCGCTCCAACCCGCTGCGCGCTGCCGCCGACGCGCTGCTCACCGATCGCGGCACCGTCCGGGTGCCGGACCAGCCCGGTCTCGGCATCGACCTCGACCCTGACCAGCTCGACCGCTACGAGGAGCAGCTACCGTGACCGACCCCATCGTCTCGCAGGTCCTCGCCGCCGACACCGCCGTGCGGATCGCCGGCCACGCCGACGCCGGTGGCGCGCGGTTGGCCGTGCACGACCCGGCCAGCGGCGTCGCCTTCGCTGAGGTGACCCTCGGTGCGGCGGCCGAGGCCGCTGCCGCCCTCGACGCCGCCAAGCGGTCCGCTGCCGGCTGGACGGACAGCCCGGTCGCCGAACGGGCCGCCGCGCTGCGGGCCATTGCCGACGCCGTCGAGCAGCTCGCGGGGGAGGAGGAGTGGCCGGCCCTGATCACCCGGGAGACCGGCAAACGCCTCGCCGAGGCCCACGCCGAGCTGGGGCTCACGGTGGCGTACTTCCGGATCACCGCCGAGCTGGTGGCAGCGCAGTCGGCCGAGCGGTTCGACGTGGTGCCGGGCATCCGGCACGAGGTGCGGACCCGGCCGCTCGGGGTGGCCGCCGTACTCACCCCGTGGAACTTCCCGGTCTCCATCCCGGCCCGCAAGATCGCTCCGGCGGTGGCGGCCGGAGCGCCGGTGCTGTTCAAGCCGAGCGAACTCGCTCCGTTGTCGTCGTTGGTGCTGGCCGAGGTCTGTGCCCGGCACCTGCCCGAGGGGCTGCTCTCCACCGTCCTCGGCACCCCCGAGGACGTGGTGACCCCCTGGCTGGTCGACCCGGCGGTGCGCGTGGTGTCGTTCACCGGCTCCACCCGGGTCGGGCGGCTGGTCGCCGCCCAGGCCGCCCCGCACTTCCTGCGTACCGTGCTGGAGCTGGGTGGATGCGCGCCGTTCGTGGTGCTTCCCGACGCCGATCCGGCGGCGGCGGCCGAGACCCTGGTGGTCGCCAAGTACCGCAACAACGGCCAGTCCTGCATCGCCGCCAACCAGGTCTTCGTCGCCGCCGAGGTGGCCGGGGAGTTCACCGAGGCCTTCGTCGCCGCCACCCGGGCGCTGCGCGTCGGTGATCCCACCGACCCGGCCACCGACCTGGGGCCACTGGCCCCGGCCGACGACCCCGCCCGGATGGCCGCGATCGTCGCTGACGCGGTCGCCCGGGGCGCCCGTGCCGTCACCACCGACGCCGGTCTGCCCACGACGGGGCACTTCGCCGCCCCCACCGTGCTGCTGGACGCCCCGGCCGACTGCCGCGCGATGACCGAGGAGATCTTCGGGCCGGTCGCGCCGGTGCACGTCTACCGGGATCTCGCCGAGGTGCTGCGCCTGCACCACGCCACCGGGTACGGGCTGGCCGGCTACGTCTGCGGCACCGACCTCGACGCCGCCCGCGCCGTGGCCGGTCGGCTGCGGGCCGGGATCGTCGGCGTCAACACCGGCACGCCGAACACTCCGTGGGTGCCCTTCGGTGGGCTCGGCAACTCCGGCCTCGGTTACGAGGGCGGACGTCCCGGCCTCGAAGCGTTCCAGAGCTTCCAGAGCGTGGCGACCCGGCCGGTCGAGGGCTGACCATGCGCCTGCTGATCGGACAGACCGGAGCGCCGACTGCCGTGGTCAACGCCAGCCTGCGTGGCTTCCTGGAGGCTGCCGACGGGCACTCGGTGCTGGCCCTGCGGGGTGGGCCGGACGCCCTGGTGAGCGGAGCGTTCACCGAGGTCACCCGGGCTGACGTGCCGGTGGCGGTGACCCGCCGGGGTGGGTCCTGGCTCGGCGCGGGCCGCCGAGCGGTGACCGGCGCCGACCTCGACGCCGCACTGGACTCGCTCGACCGGCACCAGGTCGACGGGGTGTCGCTGATCGGCGGCAACGGCACCATGGCCCTGCTGCACGCCCTCGGCGAGCGGGCCGCCGAGCGGGGTCGACCCCTGGTCACCGTCGGCATCCCGAAGACGGTCGACAACGACCTGGTCGGCGTCGACCACAGCCCCGGGTACGCCTCGGCCGCCCGGTACCTGACCCGCATCGTCCCGGACCTGGCCCGCGACCACGCGGCGATGGCCGGGGTGGAGCCGGTCCGGATCGTGGAGACCCTGGGTCGCTCGGTGGGCTGGCTGGCGCTGGCCGCGACCTGGCACGGCGACGACCCGGCACACGCACCGCATCTGGTGCTGCTGCCGGAGGTTCCGTTCGACACGACCGTCTTCCTGGACCGGGTCGCCGACGCCCTGGCCACCCACGGTCGGGCCTTCGTCGTGGTCAGCGAGGGCGCCGCGCCGGAGCTGACCGACGAACCGTTCGAGGCGGCCAACCACACCCGCATCCTGCTCGGCGGCGTCTCCCGGGTGCTCGCCCGCACCGTCGGCTTGCGGCTCGGCGTCGCCGCTCGGGGCGAGGTGCTCGGGATGGCGCAGCGCAGTGCCGCCTCCCTCGCCTCCGAGACCGACCGACGCGAGGCCGCCGAGGTCGGGCGGCGTGCGGCCCGGCTGCTGGTGGAGGGCGTCGGCGGGGTCATGGTCGGGCTGCACCGCCGGCCCGGCGATTCGTACGACGTCGGGTACGACCCGGTGCCGCTGGCCGAGGTGGCCGGGCGGACCCGGGCCGTGCCCGAGCAGTGGCGCACCACCCACCCCACCGAGCTCGACTCCTTCCACCGCTGGCTGGAACCCCTGCTCGGCTGACACGAGAACACGGAAGGGAAGACATGCGCAGATACCTCACCGCCGGGGTCGCTCTGGCCATGACCGGCGGGCTCCTCGTCGGCTGTGGCGGGGGCGACTCCGCCGGAGCGTCCGACGAGATCAACCTCATCATGTCCAACCACCCCTGGCAGCGGGCGATCGAGCCGCTGATCGGCGACTTCGAGCGCGAGTCGGGGATGAAGGTGCGGGTGCAGACCTTCGCCGAGCAGCAGATGCGCGACAAGGTGCAGCTCAACCTCCAGTCGCGCAGCTCCGCCATGGACGTGTTCATGGCGCTGCCCTCTCGGGAGGGGCCGCAGTTCGCCCGGTCGAACTACTACGAGCCGCTGGACTCGTACGTCTCCGGTGCCACCGACTACAACGTCGAGGACTTCCCCGAGGCGGTACGGGCCGGCATGACCGTCGACGGCAAGCAGATCGCCGCGCCGATCAACGTCGAGGCCGTGGTGCTCTACTACCGCAAGGACCTGTTCCAGCAGTACAACCTCACTCCGCCGACGACGCTGGCGGAGCTGACCAGCACTGCGGCGGCGATCAAGGACCGGTCGAACGGTGCGGTCACGCCGATCGCGTTGCGTGGGCAGTCGACGGCGCTGCCGTTCACCTTCGGTCCGTTCCTGCACGCGCGCGGGGTGGAGTGGACGAAGGAGGACAAGGTCACGCCCAACTTCGACGACCCGCGGGCGATCGAGGCGATCGACCAGTACGCCACCCTGGCCCGTGAGTACGGCCCGGACGGCGTGGTCAACAACACCTTCACCCAGTCCTCGGCGCTGATGGCCGCCGGCAACGCGGCGATGATGCTGGAGTCGAGCAACGAGGTCAGCAGCATCACCGACCCGGGCAGCTCGAAGGTCGCCGACGACCTGGGCGTGGTGGCGTTCCCCGCCGGAGAGGCCGGTTCCCGCACCACGATCCTGTCCTGGGGGCTGGCGGTCTCGTCGTTCTCGCAGAAGAAGGACGCCGCCTGGAAGTTCGTCGAGTGGGCGACCAGCGCCGAGGTCCAGCAGAAGCTGACCGAGTCGGGCATCGCCCCGCCGCGTACCTCGGTGGCCGGTTCGGAGGCGTACACCGCCTCGCTCGACACCGATCTGCTCAAGGAGTGGAACGAGGTGCTGACCTCGGCACAGACCACCGGCTCCACCGAGGTCGGTCCGGTCGGTGTGGCGGCACCGGAGATGCGCAAGATCATCGGCGACGCGGTCGGCCTGGCGATCCTGGGCCGTGCCTCGGCCGCCGAGGCGGCCAAGCAGATCCAGGACGGTCTCGCCCCGCAGTTGGCCAAGAACGAGGGATGACGTAGTGGTCACCACGAGTCCGTCGGACGTCTCCCGCTCCGGTAAGCCGGAGCGGGGGGCGTCGCCCCCGGCACCACGGCAGCGCCGCAGGCGGCGGGTCGATCCGACCGCGCGGGGCATCATGCCGTTCGTCCTGCCGGCGCTGCTCGCCACCGGCGCCCTGGTGCTGGTGCCGATCGTCTACACCCTGTGGTTGTCGATCACCGACCGGCGGCCCGACGGCACCAACGCCGGGCTGCTCGGCTTCGGCAACTACCGGGAGATGCTGGCCACCCCCGAGTTCTGGAACTCGCTGCGGGTGACGATCTTCCTCTTCGTCGTCTGTCTCCTCGTCGAGACGCTGCTCGGCCTGGTGCTCGGGTACGTGATGAGCCTCGACGTGCCCGGCCGGCGGATCTTCCAGGGGATGATGCTCATCCCGGCGATCACCGCGAGTGTGGCGGTCGGCCTGCTGTGGCTGCTGATCATGGATCCCACGCTCGGCGCGGCCAACCAGATCCTCGGCGCGGTCGGCATCGACCCGGTGATCTGGCTCGGCGACCCGAGCATCGCACCGTGGTCCATCGCGCTCGTCGACATCTGGCAGTGGACGCCGTTCATGGCGCTGATCATCTCGGCGGGCATCCGGGCGCTGCCCGAGGAGCCGTTCGAGGCCGCCGCGATCGACGGGGCGAGCGCGTGGCGGACCGCCTGGCACATCGGCCTGCCGCTGCTGCGCCCGGTGCTGACCGTGGCGATCCTGCTGCGCACCGTCGACCTGGTCCGGTTCTTCGACACCGTCTACATCATGACCCAGGGGGGTCCGGTGAACTCGACGAACACCCTGAACGTCTACGGCTACCGGGCCGCCTTCATCGACCAGGCCCCCAGCTACGCGGCGGCGTTGCAGATCACGCTGCTCGTCCTGGTGATCGGCATCGCCGGGCTCTTCACCTGGCTGCGTTCCCGGGAGGCGAAGTGAGCACCGTGACCAGCGCCGACACCGCACGTCAGCCCCGCCGCCGTCGCCTCGGTGTCTATGCGGCGTACGCCGTCTTCACGGTGATCTTCTTCGGCCCGGTGCTGTTCATGCTCTGGTCCTCGCTGCGGCGCAACATCGACATCACCGGCTCGATCTTCGCCGTCACGTCGGCGCTGACCCTGGAGAACTACACCGCCCTGTTCGAGCGGTTCGACTTCGGGCGCTACATCCTCAACAGCTTCATCGTCGCCGGTGGCTCGACCCTGCTCGGCCTGCTGCTCGGGGTGCCCGCGGCGTACGTCGTGGTCCGCCGCAACCTGCCCGGTCTGGGATTCCTCACCCTACTGGCCCGGATGGCCCCCGGCGTGCTCTTCGTGCTGCCGCTCTTCGTCCTGTCGGTCCGCATCGACGCACCCTCGAACACCGTGCTGAACTACGGGCTGCTGATCGTCGCGCACCTGATCATCACGATGCCGCTCTGCATCTGGCTGCTGATCCCCTTCTTCGAGGAGATCCCGATCAGCATCGAGGAGTCGACGCTGATCGACGGCGCGAACGCCTGGCAACGGTTCACCCGGATCGCCCTGCCGCTGGCCCTGCCGGGGCTGTCGGTGGCGCTGACGCTGAGCTTCGTCTTCTCCTGGAACTACTTCCTGTTCGCGCTCGCCCTGGCGAACAACGAGACGCTGCCGCTGACCGTCATCGCGTTCAACTTCATCGGCCAGGGCTCGAACGACTTCGGTGGCCTGATGGCCGCCAGCACACTGATCTCGGCCCCCGCGCTGCTGCTCACCATCTTCGCGCAGCGCTGGCTGGTCCGGGGCATCACCGGAGGTGCGGTCAAGTGAGCACGACCAGTTCCCGGGCGCGGTTCACCGGCGACGGGCGGATCGACTTCGAGCAGGTGTCGCTCGGCCCGGTGGCACCGGGCGAGGTGCGGCTGCGGGTCGACGTCTGCGCGCTCTGCGGGTCGGACAAGCGGCTACTCGCCGCAGGTTCGCCGGTGGTGCCCGGCCACGAGATCGGCGGCACGGTCGTCGAGGTGGGCGAGGGCGGGGACGTGCCGACCGGCACCCGGGCCATCGTCTACATCCCCGTCTACTGCGGCGAGTGCGTCCGCTGCCGGGCCGGGGCGACCAACCAGTGCCTGGCCCTGGGGGAGCTGATCGGGTGGCAACGCGACGGCGGGTTCGCCGAGCACGTGGACGTGCCGGCCCGCTGTGTGCTGCCGGTCCCCGACGACGTCGCGTTGGACGTCGCCGTGCTCGGCCTGGACACCGTCGGCACCGCCGCGCACGCGCTGAGGCTGGCCCGGCGTACCCGTGTCGGTGACGTCGGCCGGGCTCTGGTGGTGGGGGCCGGCCCGCTGGGGCTGGGTGTGGTCGCCGTGGCACCGCTGCTGGGCGTCGGCGAGGTGCACGCGTACGACCCGCACCCCGGCCGGCTGGGCACTGCCGAGCGGCTCGGCGCCGTCCCCACCACCGCCGAGGACCTGACCCGAGAGAACCAGTACGACCTCGTGGTCGAGGTCTCCGGGGCGGCTGCCGCCCGGGAGACCGCTCAGCGGGTGGTCACCCCCGGCGGCACGGTGGTGGCGCTCGGCGAGTCGAACGAGCCGTACATGATGCCGGCGACACCGCGCTGGCGGCGCACGGACTGCTTCACGGTGCGCTCGTTCTACTTCCCGGTCAACGAGGTCGAGGAGAACTGGGCGCTGCTGCGGGCGGTCGGCGTGACCCTGCGCGACACCCTGACCCACCCGCTGCCCCTCGCCGAACTGCCCGGGGCGTTCGCCCAGTTCGTCGCCGGCGACTACGTCAAGCCCTGCATCGTCACGGAGGAAGCCCGATGAGTCTGCTGATCCTCGCCATGGACCAGCGCCCCTGGTTGACCAAGGCCCTCTACGGGCACACCGGTGTCGCCACCGTCACCGAGCGGGCCGCCATCGCCGACGGCAAGCACATGGTCCTCGACGGACTGCTAGCCGCCCTGGCCGCTGCGCCCGAGCTGCGGGAACACGCCGCGGTGCTGGTCGACGACCTGCTCGGGCCGGGCGTGCCGGAGCGGGCCCACGCCCACCGCGTCGCCCTGAGCATGCCGTTGGAGCGCGGTGGCCTCGACGTCTACGAGACCGAGCCGGCGGACCTGCCCGGGTTCCTGCGTCACCACACGCCGACGCTGCCGAAGGTGCTGATCCGCTACAACGTGGACGGCGACCGCGAGGGCAACGCCGTGCAGCGGGACCGGCTGGCCGAGGTGGCCACGGCGGTACGCGACGCGGGCGGCCGGTTCCTGGTCGAACTCCTGGTGCCGCCGACGCCCGGGCAACTCGCCGCAGTCGACGGCGACGCCGCCGCCTTCGACCGTAAGCTGCGCCCCGAGCTGATCCTGCGCGGGATGACGGAGCTGTCGCAGGCGTTCCCGGTCGACGTGTGGAAGTTGGAGCATCTCGCCGAGGTCGGGCACTACCGGGCCGCCGCCGACCTGGCCGCCGCCACCGGCGGCGAGTGCATCCTGTTGGGGGCCAACGCTCCGGTGGAGACGGTGGACGGGTGGCTGCGCGAGGCGGCAGCCGGCGGCTTCACCGGGTTCGCCATCGGCCGTAGCATCTGGTGGGACGCGCTGCGCGGACTGCTCTCCGGCGCGGTCGCCCGCCCGGACGCCGTGGCCGCGGTGGCGACCACCTACCACCGGTTCGCCACGGGTTTCCTGGCCGCCGCGTCCACCGCCGCGGCCGGCACCGGGTCGGCCGGGACGTCCACCGAGTGAGGTCACCTGTGCCGTCCACGTCGATCCCTCCGCAGCAGCGCACCGCCGCCGAGACCTCGGCCCGACCGCCTGCCGAGGAGGCGGTGCGGGCCGGGGAGGTCATCTATCGGACGGTCCGCGACCGGATCATCTCCGGTGAGCTGCGGCCCGGGGCCCGACTCAGCGTCCCGGCGTTGGCCGAGGAGTTCTCGGTCAGCCGTAGCCCGGTGCGCGATGCCGTCGTCCGGCTGGTCCAGGAGGGCCTGGCCAGCGAGACCATGAACCGGGGTGCGGTCGTCGCCCGGATCGGCGGAGCCGAGCTGGTCAGCCTGTACGAGGCGCGGGAGGCGCTGGAGTGGGCAGCCGCCCGGCTCGCCGCCGAGCGGTACACCCCGGCACTGCGGCGTACGCTGCTCGGTCTGTTGACCGCGCACCGGGCTGCCGCCGAGGCCGGTGACCTGGCCCAGCACCTGGAGTTGGACGCGGCGTTCCACCGGGAGATCCGGCTGGCCGCCCAGAGTCCGGTGCTCGCCCAGATGCTCGACGGGGTGCAGGGTCGGGTCCGGATGGCGATGCGCTCCACCAGCGTCCAGGGCGGCATGCTGCTCGCCGTCGACGAGCACCAGGCGATCTTCGAGGCGATCTGCGCCGGTGACGCGGACGGCGCGGCCGAGGCCGCGTTGGCGCACATCCGCCGGCTCAAGGAGCTGTTGCATGACAGTCTCTGACACCGTGTCGACGACCGGTCGCGGCAGCACGACAGCGGTGCGGTTCCACGGTCCGGGTGACGTCCGGCTGGATCGGGTACCCGCCCGTGACCTGCTGCCGGACGAGGTGGCGCTCGCCCCGCTGGCGGTCGGGGTCTGCGGCACCGACGGTCACATCGTGGCGGGCTCCTTCCCCGCCGCCCGACCGGTCGTGCTCGGGCACGAGGTCTGCGGTCGGGTCACCGAGGTCGGGGCCGACGTCGACGGGCTCGACGTCGGTGACCTGGTGACCGTCGAGCCGCACCGCTACTGCACCGCCTGTGCGTACTGCCGACTCGGCCAGGAGCACCTCTGCGACCACCGGCGCGGCTACGGGGTACGGCTGGACGGCGGGATGACCCGACGGCAGGTCGTGCCGGCGCGGATCGCGTACCGGCTGCCGGCGGGGACGCCGCCGTGGATCGGGGCGCTGGCGGAGCCGCTGGCCTGCTGCGTACACGGGATGGACCGGCTGGCACCGGTCTCCGGCCTGCCGGCGCTGGTCTACGGCGCCGGTCCGGCCGGCGCGATGATGGTGGCGTTGGCCCGGTCCGCCGGCTGTGCCCCGGTGGTGGCGATGGATCCCCGTGCGGACCGGCGCAGGCTGGCGCTGGCGATGGGGGCGCACGCGGCGTTCGACCCGACCGACCCGGGGACGCAGACGGCGGCCCGGGCGTTGACCGGGGGGTTCGGATTCCCGTACGTCGTCGACGCCGTCGGGTCGTCGCGGATCCTGCGCGACGCGATGGCGATGGCGTCGCGGGGCGGGCGGATCCTGGTCTTCGGGGTCGCCCATCCCGAGGACGAGGCGAGCATCCGACCGAACGAGATCTTCTCCCGCGAGTTGACGATCATCGGCGCGTTGATCAACCCGTACACCCACCAGCGGGCGGTGGGGCTGCTCTCCGCGCTGCCGCTGGAGCGCCTGACCCCGGCCTTCTTCGGGCTGGACGAGCTGCCGGCGGCCCTGGCCGAGCAGCGGTCCGGCACCGCCGACAAGGTCTTCCTCGCACCGTACGGGCAGCAGGCCGCCACCAGCGTGGTCGGCTGACCGGGCGTTCGCCCGGCCGGTGCGGACGGTTCGCCGCACCGACGTCAGGGGATGGACGCGATCAGAGCGGGGAGCAGACGTCGTTGCGCCACGCCCAGGCGGCGATCTCGACCCGATTCCGGACGGCGAGTTTGCGCTGCACGTTGGCCAGGTGCGTCTTGACCGTCGACAGCGTCACGAAGAGCCGTCCGGCGATCTCGTCGTTGGTGTTCCCGTGCGCCACGAGTCGGACCACGGCGAGTTCGCGTTCGGTGAGCGGCTCGGTGGGCGGCGCCTCGGGTGTCTCGGGTTCGTCCCCCCGGCGCGGCGCCAGGTGCGACAGCAGACGCACGGTCACCGCCGGCGAGATCAGCGAGGTCCCGGCGGCCGCCGCGCGGACCGCCTCCACCAGCAGGTTGGGTGAGGTGTCCTTGAGCAGGAATCCGCAGGCGCCGTTGCGGAGCGCCCGGTACACGTACTCGTCGAGGTCGAAGGTGGTGACGATGAGGACGTTGAGCGGGTTCCGGACGGCCGGCCCGGCCAGCAGCCGGGTCGCTTCGAGGCCGTCGAGCTTCGGCATCCGGATGTCGAGCAGGCACACGTCGGGGCGCAGCCGGCGGGCCTGGTCCACGGCGGCCTCGCCGTCCGCCGCCTCGGCCACCACCTCGATGTCCGGCTGGGTGGTCAGGATCATGCGGAACGCCGTACGGATCATGTCCTGGTCGTCGGCGAGCAGGAGCCGGATGGTCATGCGATCTCCTTCGGTTCGGCCCCGGCCTCGGGCCTGAACGGGCGAAACCGGCGTCGGCTGCCCGAAGGCCGGTCGTCGATCGGGAGGGTCGCGGTGACCTGCCATCCTGACCCGGCCGGCCCGGCCGAGAGTTCGCCCCCCGCAGCCCGTACCCGCTCGCCGAGGCCGGTCAGGCCGAAGCCACCGGCCGGCAACGGCGACCCGGCCGGCTTTCCGTCGTTGCGGATCGACACCTCGGCGAGATCGGGCCGGTCGGCCTGGACTCGGATCCGGATGTCGATTCGCGTCGTCTCGGTGGTGTGGCGCAGCACGTTGGTCAGCGCTTCCAACACGGTGTGATGTGCCGCATCGAGGGTGGCGTCGGGCAAGGCCCGGTGCGACAGCGCCTCGTCGACGGAGACGGTCGGCGTGGGATGTCCGGGTGGCAGGGTGCCGGTGACCGCGGTGAGCATCTCGTCAAGTGTGCCGTGGGCGGGCGCGGGCGTGGCCGTCTCGTCGCGCAGGATGCCGACGAGCTTGCGCATCGAGGTGAGGGCCTGGCCGCCGGCCTGTTCGACACCGGCCAGCAGCTCGTCCAGATCCTCGGCGGACGGCGCGGCACCGGAACTCGTGACGAAACGGATGGCACGCGTCTGCGCGACGATCGCGGTCACGTGATGGGCGACGTAGTCGTGCAGATCGCGGGCGTGGTCCATGCGCTCCGCCTGCCGGGCCAGCCGGTCGAGGTCGGCCCGGCGGCGCTCCAGCAGGCGCAGATAGAGGCCGAGCAGCGCCAGGAACAGCACCCAGGCGGTCAGCGCGACGACGAGCACGTCACCGTACTGCGACATCGTTCCCGCGTTGACCGGATGGAGCAGGACCCGGGTCGGCAGCACGGCGATCGCGAGGATCGCCAGGGCGGCCGGACCTGCCGCGCGCCGGATCGGATGTTGCATGACCAGGCGGATCACCGCCACCGAGAGCACGGCGAGCTCCACGATGCCGAACGTGTGCTCCGGGCGCAGCGTCGGCACGAGCCCGAAGGCGGCCGAGACCGCGAGCGACACCGCCGCCGCCACGGCGAGTGCGATCGGGCGGGCCTCGGCCAACAGCACCACGGCGACCGCGAGCAGCCCGCTGACGATCAGGCCGAGCGTGGCGGGCAGGGTGGGGCCGTCGAGCCCTTCGAGGACGACGAGGGCCGCCGCCACGACGGCGAGCAGACCCGCCGTCACCCGCTGTGACCTGCGAGGACCAGGGAAGATGACCAGCACGGAAGGCCACGGTACGACACCGGCGTCCGGGCGGCGTAGTTCTTTCGGCCGACTCCCCGCAGGGTCGCTCGGTAGCACGGCCGAGGTGTGTCCCCGCCTTGCCGTCGCACGATCGAAACCGCACCGAACAGACGAGCGGAGAAGATCGTGGCAACGACAGTGCAGGCCGAGGGCCTGCGAGTGAGGACCGGCCGGTACGTGGCCGTCGACGGCGTCGACCTGGACCTGGGTCCCGGCGTCCACGGGCTGCTCGGCCCGAACGGCGCCGGCAAGACCACCCTGATCCGGGCGCTGGCCACCGTGCTGCCCCCACACGAGGGCCGGCTCCGGTTGCTGGGGCAGTCGATGGACGGACGGCCCGACCTGCGGGCGGTGCGGCGCGGCCTGGGCTACCTGCCCCAGGAGTTCGGCTACTACCCGCGCTTCACCGTGTCCGAGTTCGTCGAGTACATGGCGTGGATCAAGGACGTGCCCGGCGGCCG
Organism: Micromonospora sp. NPDC023869; assembly: GCF_055559695.1. Lineage (NCBI taxonomy): Bacteria > Bacillati > Actinomycetota > Actinomycetes > Micromonosporales > Micromonosporaceae > Micromonospora > Micromonospora sp. NPDC023869. Next base: position 409,953 of record NZ_JBVHKD010000001.1, on the reverse strand, counting down.
GCGTCGCCGTGCCGTGCGCCACGCGATCGAGCGGGTCGGTCTGACCGACCGGGCCGACTCCCGGATGAAGGCTCTCTCCGGTGGCATGCTGCGGCGGGCCGGCATCGCCCAGGCGATCGTGAACGAGCCGGACCTGCTGCTGCTCGACGAGCCGACCGTGGGCCTCGACCCGCAGCAGCGGCTCGACTTCCGGGCCCTGCTGCGTGACCTCGGCGAACGCTCCTGTGTCGTGGTCTCGACCCACCTCGTCGAGGACGTGGCCGCAGCGTGCACCAGCGTCGTACTCGCCGACGCCGGGCGGATCGTGTTCCACGGCACGCCGGACGACATCGCGGCGGCCGGTGGGCCCGACGACGCCGGGGACAGCCCGATCGAACGCGGCTACTCGGCGCTGATCGGGCGGCACCGCGCCGGACTGGTGGTGGCGCCGTGAACCGCATCCTCCGGATCGAGCTGCGCCGTTCCGACGCGCTTCTCGCGGGTGCCGTGACCGCCGCGCTCGGCGTGGCCGGACTCTACGTGCTCGCGTTCACCGGGCAGACCGCCCTCTGGGACCAGCAGTGGAACCTCCTCGCCGTCTTCCAGCGCATCATGCTGGTGATCCTCTGGCCGCTGGCGCTGGCGGCCGGCGCCTGGCAGGCCGGCCGGGACCGACGCCACCGGATCGAGGAACTGCTCGGCACCACACCGGCTCCCCGCTGGCGGCGCACCGGCCCGTTCGCCGTGGTCACGGCGACCTGCCTCGCTGCCGGCTTCCTGCTCGTGCTGTTCGGCGGGGCACCGAAGGTCGCGGCCACCGCCGGGTACCCGGGCACCGGTTGGCCGGCGGTGACGCTGGTCGGCGTACTGGCCCTGGTCGCCGCCGGGTGGCTCGGCCTCGGCGTGGGCCGGTTGCTGCCGTACGCGTACACCCCTGCCGTGCTGGGTGTGGGCGGCCTCGCCGCACTTCTCGCGGCGATCGAGCTGACCCGGCCCAGCGAGGCCACGGACCCCGGGGCGGCTCTCCTGCTGCCCTTCTTCACCACCACGATCTCCGAGTTCGAGATGGTCGCCGGCGCGGTGAGCGCGGGTCAGGCCTGGTGGTTCGGCGGGCTGGCCGCCGGGGGACTAGTGCTGTTCCTCGCGAGGAACCCGCTGGTACGGCTGCTCGCCGTCGCCCCACCGGCACTCGGACTGGCGCTCGCCGCGCCGATGCTGACCGTCCCGCTGGAGGAGGCGTTCCCGGTCGACCCGGCCGCCGTCGCCGAGGTCTGCACCACCGACGACGGGCCGAAGGTCTGTGTCACCGCCGCCCACAGCCGGGAGCTGCCCGCTCTCGTCGCACCGGCCCGGGACGCATTGCGCATGATGGCCACGCTGCCGGACGCGCCGACCTCGGTCCACGAGGCTGCACCCGGCCGCGACCGCCCACAGCCGGCCTCCGAGGCGTGGGTGGACACCGACAACCTCGGTGCCACCGACGATCCCGCCGAGTTGACCGCCCGAATCCTGGCCGGTGCCGGTACACCGCTCTGCGTCCGCGCCGACGACGACGCGTACCTCGACGTGCTGCGCGCCCGATCCGTGGCGGCCGCCTGGCTCCACGGCAGTCACCCGGTGCCCGGTCAGAGCCTCTTCGGGGACGAACAGGCCGTTCGCGAGCAGATGTGGCAGACCTTCACCGCGTTGCCCGCCGACGAGCAGGTACGTCGGGTCGCCGCCGTCCGCGCTGCCGGCCTGACCTGCGGTGACCAGGCCGCCGCCCTCGGCGTCGGAGCCGACCGGTGACGCCCGCGCTGCTGTTCCTGCGCTCGCGTGAGCTGCCGGGAGGGTTGCTGTTCGCGGTGCCGGCGATGGCCCTCCTCGCCTGGTTCGGCGCCGCACAGACCCACCCCAGCCACGCCGTGACGACCGCCGCCCTCGCCCTGGCACTGGGCACGGCCGTTCTCGGGTACGGCCTCGGCGGGCCGGACGGAACCCTGGACGCGACCGCGGCGATCCGGTGGGCCCCATACCGAGCGCTGCACCTGGCCGCGATCTTCGTGGTCGCATCCGCCGTGGTGACGGCCGTGACGACGGCGCCGGTCGGCATCGTCCTGCGGGACGCGGCCGGTTTCGTCGGGCTCGCCGCCGCGGCGGTGGTGTTGTTCGGTCGGCGACTGGCCTGGACGCTGCCGGTGGTCGTGGGTTGCGTATCGGCCGCCATCCCGGCCGTCCCGGAGCCGTTCGCGCTGTACCTGCTCACCTGGGCGGGCCAACCGGCGGACAGTGTCGCGGCCCTGGTGACCGCAGGGATCCTCGCGGTGACCGGTGTGAGCGCCTATGTGATCCGTGGTCCCCGCCGGATCAGCCCGGTCAGCTGATCCTGTTCCGCCCGTCGTCCGCCGGTCGACGGGCCGTTCGCCGGAGGGCTCGCGACGCAGCGCATACTCGACGGGTGTCCTCCCAGCGGTACGAGAAGATGCGACGCCGGTATGTGAGTATCGGCAGCGGGGAGCTCGTCTCCGTCGTGGTCTTCGCCGTGGTGGCATGGCGGGTCACACCACGATTTGCAGACCCGACAGATGTACGCGCGCTGTGGTCCGCGCTCGTTCCGCTCCTGCTGATCCTGATTCAAGGCGGGACGTACTGGCTGCTCGCGCGTCGCTGGATCGGGACGGGCCATATGCCGCGCGGGCTCGCGGCGGTGTATCGCGTATTTCGCGTGGTCGATGTGGCCATCCTGGCCGGCGGTCTGGTCGGGGTGCTCGTATGGCTCCCGGACTCCCTCGCCATAAGTGCCCTGGTGGTCGGAATCTGGCTGTTTGGTGTGCTCGAGTATGTGAACTACTTCGTGGTGAGGCTGAGCTACCCGCTGCGCACCTGGTGTTCGCAAGTCTTCCGAGGACGATCACCACGGCTTGTCCAGGACCTGCACCGCAGCCGGCGGCGACCGTCGCCTACTGCGCACAGCACCGACTGAGGACGCGTACCTGCGGTTGTGGTTCCCTCCGGTCCATCTCGACCCCCCGACACCAACCCGCCCGGCGACGTGCGGGCGGTGGCACCGAGGCGGTTCGCTGGAGCGGGCGGCCCAGGGGTACGCGAGCGCCTACTACGACAAGAAGAGGCCCGAGGGAAAGACCCACCGCCACGCCACCGCCGCCCTGTCCAGACAACGCCTCAACGTCCTCTGGGCCTCCATCCGTGACAAGACCCCCTACCAGCCGAAACAAACAAGATCAGCAGAGGTGGCGCCGTGCGAACTCGCGTAGAGACTCCCGCAGCCGGTGACGCTAGGTGAACGACGTTGCGGAACCGTGGCCGTCGGCGATGACCGGCCCGGCCGGGCCGGGCCGGGCCCGGGGACGTGCGGTCGGTGTGTGATCCGCTGGTGGCGGCGCCAGCGCTGATCACCCCGGGAGCTTCCTGCGGTACGCTGACAGCCGCCGCCGAGCGGCGTTGATCGTCCGGCCCTCGTAGCTCAGGGGATAGAGCATCGGTTTCCTAAGACGACGCTGCGCTTGTGCCGCAGGCCGATGACCTGCGGCTTCCTCTTTTTGCCGGTGCGTGCGGGTCGCTTCTCGGCGTTGCTGCGATCGATTGTTGACGATCAGTACACCACGCCCTTCGGTCCTCGGGTTCTGACCCGCTTCGGTGGCCCTGACCGGCCGTGGAGTGAACTGCGGGGGAGGTCAGTCTGCTGTCGAGGCGGAAACCTGCCACAGTGCGCTGACCGGCATTGCGCGGAGTCGGTCGCCGAACGGCAGCGTGGAGGTTCCGGTGTAGAGGACGACGCCGGTGATGAAGTCGTCGCCGAGTCGGTCTGCGAGTCGGCGTAGTCCGCGGAAGTCGTCGGGTCCGACGGTGGTGGCTGCTTTGACTTCGATCCCGACCACCTGGCCAGTCCTGTTCTCGAGCACCGCGTCGACTTCGTACCTGCTTTGGTCGCGGTAGTGGGACAGGTCGACGAACTGCTCGGACCAGGTGAGCTGCCGGGACAGCTCGGACAGGACAAATGATTCGAGTAGCGGGCCGAACGGTGCGCCCGGCCGGAGCAGTGCCCGGGCGTCGGTCGCGATCTCGTTGGCGGCGATGCCCGAGTCGACGAAGATCAGTTTCGACGCGGCGGTGGCCCGGGTGCCAAGGTTGCGGGACCAGCCCGGGATCCGCTTGATCAGGAAGATTTCCTCCAGGGCCTGGAGGTAGCGGGCGATCGTCGGTCGGCTGAGCCCGAGGGCGGATTCGAGGGAGTTGGCGGCGATGATGGTCGCGGACCTGGCCGCAAGCAGGCGTACCAGTTTGCGTAGCTCGCCCTTGTGCTGGATGTCGGACAGCTGCCGGACATCGCGGTCGATGAGCGCCTGGACGTAGGCGTCGAGGAAGCGTTGGCGGCGGCGCGGGTCGGTACGGGTGGTGGCCTCGGGTAGGCCGCCGCGCACTATCCTGGCCGCATAGTCGGCGCGGGTCACCTCCGACTCGTGTCGCAGGTCCGGACCGAGCGTGAAGACGGCGTCGATGAATCCGTCCGGCTCAGCGTCGAGTTCTCCTTGGGAGAACGGCCAGAGTTCCACGGTCTCCATCCGGCCGGGCAACGCGTCCGGGGCGGCAACCATGCCGAACAACCGTGACGAGCCGGTGAGCAGATACCGGCCCGGACGAGGGTCCTCGTCGACTGCTGCCTTGATGGCCAGTAGTAGTTCCGGAGCGCGCTGGATCTCGTCGACGACCAGGAGTTCGGAGGAGTCCACGAACCCGACCGGATCGGCGATCGCCGCCGCCCGGTCCTGAGCCCGGTCAAGATCGCGACGCTCGGCTAGGCGATCGCCGGCAACGAGGCGAACCAGGGTGCTCTTGCCTGCTTGGCGTGCTCCGCTGATCAAGACAACGCGGGTGTCCGCCAGAGCAGCATTGACCTGCGCGGCGGCGCGGCGGGGGATTAGGTGCGGTGTGGGCACGGCATCACCATAACGCCTAAACTTTCGATCTGCGAGGACCTTGGCTTTCGATCTGCGGCAGGAGGTGCGTTCGGTACGCGGTCATTTGGTGTTCGATCTGCGGGCTACGCGGTCGAGCCGGTTCGTGGAAGGGGTCCACGGCTACGTCGCGTTGCTGCGGGTCGCGGCGAGTTCGGGAAAGGCGTCCTCCCAGCGCTGGCGGAGTTGGGGTGGCAGCCAGAGGGTGGGCCAGAGCCGCCGGAGGAGGTCGGCGTCGAGCCAGGCGTTGAGATCCTCGACCGTGCTGGCTTCGGTGAGCACCACCTTGTACATGCTGGCCAGGCGTGCGGCCCGATTCAGGTCGTACTCGGGGTGCCCGGACCAGTCGAGATGACGCGGGAGCGTAACCATGCCATCGGTCGGGCCGTGCAGTTCGGCGAGGGTTTCGGCGATCACGTAGGGCTTCCGGTCGCCGTAGGGCCGGTAGTCCGCTGGCGGCTTGGGTGATTTCGACGTCGGCTGATGTTGGTCGCCCGTCGGACTTCCGGTCGTAGCGCCTGGCGGATCGTCTCCCTGCTGTACCCGGTGACCCGCTGCAGATCCACCGGCCGCCAGCCGGCCGCGTGAAACGCCCGTAGTCGCTCGTCCCGCTCGGTCAACGCAGCCGCGCGCGTCGCTTCGTACCGGGAGACCACCGCATTCAGCTCATCCTCGGAGAACCGGTCCATGCTCGTAGCCTAACTACGCTAGGCCAAGCGCGCTTGGCCTCTTTGGTGTATCTCCGTAGCCGGCGGGACCAGTCAGATCGGATGCACTCATGTTCTGGTGAACCCGAGGGCCCGGTATCCGGGCATGCGGCGTGGGAGTGAGGCGGCGAGGATGGGGGCGGCCGGGTCGTGGTAGTCGTGGACCTCGGCGAGGTCCTTGCCGGGGGCGGCGCGGATGACGCGGCCGGCGCATTGGACGAGCAGGCCGTCGTAGGAGATCGGGCCGGCGAGGAAGAGGGTGTCGAGGGCGGGGGCGTCGAAGCCTTCACCGATGAACGGTGTGGTGCCGATGACGAGCAGGCCGTCGCCGATCTTGGCGCCGTCGAGCCGGTCAACGATGGTCCGCCGGTCGCGGGCGCTCATCGCGCCTTGGAGCACGAGTGGCTGGTGTCCGCGTGCGGCGAGCAGAGCGGTGAGGGCCTCGACCTGGGCGACCCGTCGGGTCAGGACGAGACAGTTGCGCCAGCGCGTCAGGGCTGCGGCGACATCATCGGCGATCTGGGTGTTGCGTGGCTCGTCGAGGGCCAGTCGCCGGTGCACCTCGGCGAGCGCGCTGGGCGCGTCCAGGTCGATGTCGCCGGGTTGGAATGTGGTCTCGTGGATGAATAGCGCTCGTTGGGGGCCGGCGTCGGCGTGCATCGCTGCCGCGAGGGTTCCTTGTTCTTCGTCGGTCAGGGTGTGGCGGACGGGTCCGAGTTGCTAGGTGACGAGTTGGCCGAGGCCGTCGCGTCGGGTGGGGGTGGCGGTGAGGCCGAGCCAGAACTGCGCGGCGATCCGTTTGACCGAGTGCTCGTATGCGGCGGCGCCGAGGTGGTGGCATTCGTCGACGATGACGTGCCCGTACCCGTTGGTCAGAGTGGCGACGTCGTCGCGCCGCGTGAGGGAGGGCAGCAGTGCGATGTCCACCGTGCCGGTGAGCTTGCGTCGGCCGCCGCCGAGTTGACCGGGCTTGATGCCGAGGAACTGTTGGATGCGGGTGCGCCACTGGTCGGCGAGGGCCTTGCGGTCGACGAGGACGAGGGTGGAGGTGTTGCGTTCGGCGATCACGGCGCAGGCCATGACGGTCTTGCCGGAGCCGGGTGGGGCGACCAGGATCCCGTCGTCGTGGGCGAGAAGTGCGCCGACCGCAGTGGCCTGTCTGCTGGTGAGTTCGGCGGTGAACGCGATGTCGATCTCGGCGCCGGAGTTTCGTGCGTCCGTGACTGCCAGCCGCGATCCGGCGCGTTCGACGATGGTGGCGATGGTGTGCCGCAGCCCCCGTGGGAGTACCAGGCGGTCATTGAGGGTGAGGTCGTAGCCCTGGATGAAGCGTGGGGTGTCCCAGGTGGACTTGCGTAGTCGCTGCAGCTCGTAGAACTTCGGGTTGGCCATGGCAGCGGCGTGCTTGAACGTCGCCAGCGCGGCGGGGGTGAGCTGCCTGGCGTCGATGCTCAGCCCGGCACCGGCCTCCGCGTGGACCACCGGCGGCAGCGGTGGATGGACCTGGGTCGCGGCGGACCGGCTCATCGTGGCGAGGTCAGCACCGGTGACGGCTTGCTTCGCTTGCCGGGCGACGTGTTCGGCGTCGCCGGGGCTGAGCCGGTCCAGCGTCGACAGGAACGCCCACTGGTCCGCGTGAGGCTCGAGCGTGCCGAGGTCGAGAAAGGTGGTCAGTCCGTCCTTGCGGCGGTGGCCCTGCAGGGGTACGGCGATGAGGTTGCCAAAGCCACCCTCAGGCAGCACGTCCTGGTTGGGGAAGAGCCGATCGTACGACCGCAGATCCATCGACCCGCGCAGCACCATCGCCTCCCGCAGCAGGACCGTGCCGACGGCCCGCGCGGTGGCCGCGGCAACAGCACCGGTGAAGAAGACCCACACGTGGGCACCGCGGCCTGACTGAGAGATTTCCAACGCAGCAGGCACCGCGCTGGCTCGCGCCGCCTTCACGTACGCGAGGGCGTCGAGCATCGCCGTCGGACCGTCGAAGTCGGCCACGACGAAGTGGCAGGTGTTGCCGGGCATCAGCGGGTACAGGCCCATGAACACGTCGCCGACCAGATGCGCCGCGACGACCTCCGTCGTGCGGGGCAGGTAGGTGGCACCGCGCCGGTCCATGCCCTTGCGCCAGCCTCCGGCTACCGCGGGCATCCACCCGGCAGCGCCGGTACGGGCGTTCTCCCAGCGTACGGCGTACACGTCGGTTCGGGCCCGGAACCGGTCGGCGAACAACGCCAGCTTGTCCCGAGTCGGTGAAGCCATGGTGACCAGCCCTGGAGGCTCCACCGGCGCGGACAACTGCTCCGGCGCCACAGACTTGTCCTGGCCGCGCAACTCCAGCAGACGCGCCAGCCGGGCGTTCTCCGCCCGTAACCGCTCCACCTCCCGCCGAAGATCGACGAACTCGGCCACCGAACCCATGCCGACCATCCTCGCGCACCAGGCTCCGAACTCCCCGACACCGGTCCGCTAGCCTCCGCGGATGACATCGAAGGGAACCGCCGCGCTGGAGGCGATGGTCGGGGAAGCCACCGTCGACGCGTACGGCGACGACGAACAGCTCACCGGCCTGTTCACCATGATCGAGGAGCATCTGGTGGTGCCGTTCACCACCACCGTCCTCGGCGTCGAGGTGACCGTGCGCAAGGTCGACCTGACCGCAGACAGCATCGTCGCGGTCTGCGCCCGAGGCCACCACCAGCAGAAGATCGACCTCCTCGACCTGCCGCTACCCACCCCCGCGCCGGACGGCGCCGGGTGGATCGACGCCTACCGGCACTGGGCCGGGAGGTAGGCCGGTAGTGAGTGAGTATCAGTACTACGAGTTCACCGCCGTCGACCGGCCCCTCAGCGGCCAGGAGCGGGCCGAGCTGCGGTCGTTGTCGACCCGGGCCGACATCACCGCCACCAGCTTTGTGAACACCTACGAGTGGGGCGACTTCAAGGGCGACCCCCGCAAGCTGATGGAACGGTACTTCGACGGGCACCTGTACCTGGCCAACTGGGGCACCCGCCAGCTCATGCTGCGGCTACCGAAACACGTGCTCGACCCCGCCACCGTCGCCCAGTACTGCCAGGGTGACAGCGCATCCGCGTGGACCGCAGGCAAGCACGTCATCATCGACCTCCACGACGAGGACGAGGACGGCACCGACGAGTGGGACCTCGACGGCCACGGCCTGCTCACCTCGATCATCCCGGTCCGGGCCCGCCTCGCCGCCGGCGACCTGCGCCTGCTCTACCTGGCCTGGCTGCGCTGCGTACAGTCCGCCGAGATCGCCGACGACGAGCCCGAACCGCCCATCCCCGCCGGACTGAACACCCTCGACGCGCCCCTCACCGCCGTCGCCGAGTTCCTGCGCATCGACCCCGACCTGATCACGGCCGCGGCGGCCGGGTCGGCACCGGCCGCCTCCGGTGAACCGACCGCCGCGCAACTACGCACCTGGGTCGTCGGGCTGCCCGCCCGGGACAAGGACACCATCCTGACCGACCTGATCACCGGCGGCGACAGCCACCTGCGCAGCCAACTGCTACGCCGCTACCGCGCCGCGCACCGCACCGATGCCCCCGTCCCGGCAGCCGCCCGCACCGTCGGACAACTGCTCGCCACCGCCGCGGAGTTGCGCGCCGAACGGGAACGACGGGACGCCGAGCAACGCGAACGCGACCGGATCCGCCGCGAACGGTCCGCCGCAGCCGCCCGGCAGCGGCACCTCGACACCCTCGCAGTCGACCAACCCGCCGTCTGGAAGCGGGTCGACGAACTCATCGCCACGAAGAAACCCCGCGAGTACGACACCGCCGTACAACTCCTCGTCGACCTACGCGACCTCGCTAAACGAGACGGAGACAGCACATCGTTCCGGCACCGGTTGGCCGAGTTACGGGCAGTTCACGCCCGCAAGCCCAGCCTGCTCGAACGACTCAACCTCGCAGGCCTTGACACCTGACGCTTGGTTCGACGACCGGCGACCGTCACCGAGGCGCGCAAGATCGTGGACAGCTCGACGTTGCGGCGCGGCACCCCTGATAGCAGCGGCTTGGGCTCCGGGTGCCCGTTGGGACCCGCAACCGGACATCGAACTGTGTCGTTTGCCGGGATGGACCCGGAGGGTCGGGTGACTGTCTGGGTGTGTGCTGCCGATGTCATGGCCAGCTTGGAGTAGGACGCCCCGGCCCTCGCTGATGACCGCTGTATCAGCACTGGATGGAGACTTGCGACCGATCGCCCTTTCCGAAGTTGTGGCTACTGAACCGCGGCGGGTCCACGCCCCTTGACCAGCAAGAGCGAAGAGGGTGATGCCCGATGGGCAGCCTGTGGGCCGGCGTCGACGTCGGCAAGACCCACCACCACGTGTGCGTCGTCGACGACGACGGCACCGTCGTTCTGTCCGAGAAGATCCCCAACGACCAGCAGGCCATCTCCGGCATCGCCGGACGGCTCGGTAAGCGCCGTAAGCCGATCCGCTGGGCCGTCGACCTGCGGGGTGGACCTGCCTCGCTGCTGTTGGCGATCCTGTTCGATCGGGGCGCGGACGTGCGCTACGTCAGCGGCACCGTCACCTCGCGGATGGCGGAGGCGTTCCACGGCGACCGCAAGACCGACGCTCACGACGCGTACGTCATCGCCCAGACCCTGCGCATGCGCGGCGATCTACCGACCCTCACCCTCGCGGACGGGGTGCAGCAGCAGCTGAAGCTGCTCGTCTCCCGCCGCCTCGATTTGGTCGCCGATCGGGTTCGCATCACCGCCCGCATCCAGGACCTCCTGGCCATGATCAGCCCCGCCCTGGAGAAGACGCTGAACACGCGCAGCAAGGGCGCACTCCGGCTCCTCGCCCAGTGGCAGACCCCCGGCGGGCTGCGCCGTGCTGGCGAAGCTTGCATCCTGGCCTACCTGCGCCAGCACGGCGTGCGGGCCGCCAAGGCGCTGACCGTCAAAGTCCTCACTGCCGCGCGGACGCAGACCGTCGCCGTCGCGGGGGAGGCCACTGCGGCCGGGATCGTGGCGCAGATGGCGACCGATCTGGAAGCGGTCAACGACCGCATCGTCGCCATCGAGAAAACCATCACCGCGGTGGTCGCCGAGCACGAACTGGGAGAGATCGTCACCAGCCTGCCCGGCATCGGCACCACCCTCGCCGCCGAGTTCCTCGCCCACGCCGGCACCCTCACCACCTACCCGAGCGCCGCGGCGCTCGCCGCCCACGCCGGGCTCGCCCCGATCTCTCGCGACTCCGGACGCCGGCAAGGTCATCAGATCCGGCCGCACCGATACCACCGGGGTCTACGCCGGGTGTTCAGCATGTCCAGCTTCACCGCCCTGACCCACTGCCCACGATCACGCGCCTACTACGACAAGAAACGAGCCGAAGGTAAGAGCCACCGCCAAGCCACCGCAGCCCTGTCCAGACAACGCCTCAACGTCCTCTGGGCCTGCATCCGCGACAAGACCCCCTACCAGCCCAAACGACCAAGATCAGCAGAGGTGGCGCTGTGTGAACTCGCGTAGAGACTCCCGCAGCCGGTGACCGTAGGTGAACGGCGTCGCGCGACCGTGGCCGCCGGTGACGGACGGCCCGGTCGGCCCGGCGATGTGCGGTCGGTGTGTGATCCGCTGGTGGCGGTGCCAGCGCTGATCACCCCGGGAGCTTCCTGCGGTACGCTGACAGCCGCCGCCGAGCGGCGTCGATCGTCCGGCCCTCGTAGCTCAGGGGATAGAGCATCGGTTTCCTAAACCGTGTGTCGCAGGTTCGAATCCTGCCGGGGGCACCTCAAAGATCAGCAAAAACGCCCTCCGGCCTGCGGACACGCTTCACGCCGATCGGTCGAAGTGTCCGCTGCGGGGCTAGCAGCTCGTCAACCTCTCGATCAGCAGGTTCAGCAACTCCTCGTGCTCGGGTGCTGACATACCGTTACGGTCGGGGTGGCCGGGAATGCCGAACCTGAGCACCCGATCGCGTAGCTCGTCCATCCGGTCCACCCAGAACGCTTTGTCGAGCGGATCGAGTTTGCAGGCGTCCACCGCGTCGATCTCCGGCCAGCCTCCGGTCGGCTCGGGAGTCCCTGCTCTCGTCACCGACATCCTCAGCACGCGGTGCACGGCGGCGAAGGCCATCGCGTTGCCCTGTCCGTAGTCGAAACCGGCATGCTGGCCCTGCGTCGGGTGCTCGCCGCGCTCCACGACACCCCATGCCAGCATCACTGCCAGCTCTCGGAACGCCTCTCGTTCGTACATCATGCGGAGAAGTTGGTCGTTCCACGGTCGGCGGGCCTGCCGATCGGGTCTCACCTGTAGGTAGTCGAAGGCGAACGCCGTCGGCACTGGGCCCGTCGGCACCAGCCACGGCTGCGTACCGTCGGGGTCCATCGCTGTTTCGGGGCGGTGCAGCGCGTCGGTCGGCCCCGCCACGCCGCCGCCGAGATCCACCAGCTCGAGGATCGCGCGGTAGGGAGCCGCCACGCGGTTCTCCGGATCGTGGTGACTGAGGGCGCGCATCGCCTCGATGCTCTCCTGCTGATTCAGTTCGGCGACGTGCTGCTGGAGGTACTGCTGGGCATCCGGCCAGTCCGCCTGCCGCAGCCATCCGGTCAGTACCTCCGGCACGGTGAGCAGTGGGGTGGCCGGACCCGGCATCTCGGTTGTGCTCAAGATGCCCGGAGTGCCGCGAAGGGACCACAACTCGTCCGCGAATCGCTGTGCCGTACGTCGGGTCAGCTCGGAGACGTCCTCACCCGTTGGCGGTGAGAGGGTCAACGACAGTCTCGCGTCCGCCGGTACACCTGCGGCGGTGAGTTCGTCGTTGAACCTCGCCGGTCCGTAGTGGCGGGCGCCGGCGACCAGTTCTGCTGTGGCGGGGTCCAGGGTCGCGAAGGCCGAGACGTAGCTCTGGTAACGCGGCATCCATTCGATCACCGGCGGGGGAGCAGGGTCGTCGACATGTGGCAGGTACACCCCGGCCCGGACCGGCACCAGCACCGGCTGCCGCTGCACCGCCACCGGCACCTCGGCAGGGTCTGGCGGTCTGCCGGTCATCGGCTCAGCCTCGTCCGTGGCGGTGCCGTCGGTCAGCAGACCGGCGAGGCCCGCATCGGCGAGCTTGGTCCTTGCCCAGCTCAGCAGGTTGTTCCGGGCGTTCTCTGCGCGCTCCTGCGCCGGGTCGTCGCTGTGGAAGCCCTGCCGCTCAGCCAGCCGGTCCAACCGGCCGACCAGGACCTCGACGTCGCTCTCCGTCGGATCGGCGTCGGCGAGGTCCAGCAGTACGTCGACCACGTGGCTGAGCGTCAGCCTCTCCACGATCGCGATACCGTCGCTCGACACCAACACATCAGCCTCGGCGGACGGACTCTCGTTCTCGAAGGCGTGCTGGAACAGCCGCACGTCCTGATCACCGATCTGATGGGCAACCGCCGTGTCCAGGGGTAGCACCGCCGGCTTCGGGCCGAGGTATCCGAGCCGGTGGACGATTTCCTCGGGCCTGAGGTCGGCGCCGACAGTGGCCACCGTGCCGACCCGCCGGCCCAGGACCCAGACTGTCCATGGGGTCTCCTGCCCTGGTACACCGATGACGATCCGAGCGGCACCGGAATACGGCAGCTCCCGCTCCGGGTGGCCGGCCGGGCGGATCCAGAGACGGTCGCCGACCGGCACGATGTGCCAGCCCGGCAGCAACTCGTGTCTCCCGTCACCGACGTGTGCCAGAGCAAGGTCGGCGATCAGCAGTTCGTGGCGCTGTGGTGTGGGATGGACGGTGTAGTACGCCGCGAACGGGTGGAGAGTTGGCGTGTGGACACGGGTGTGGGCCACGAAGTGATCGGCCAGGTCGGCGGGATCGACCAGGTGCGCGGCCAGCGCCAGTGTCCGGTCACCACCCACCAGTCCGGCAAGCTCCACGGCCTGGGACGCGCTCACCGGAGCGGACATCACCAGCTCCACGGTCGAGAATTCTGGCAGGCCATCGCGTACCTGCGTCAACACGTGGGAGGCGGTGGCCGGATCCACCACCTCCACGACGTCGAGGCGACGGGCCGGATGCGTCATCCGTGTCGGCGGATCCGTCCGGGACCCCGCCGGGCGCACGAAGGTTCCCGCCGGGCCCAGGTCGACCATCTCGAACCCCGGGACCTCCGACACTCGCCTGGTCGGCGTCGTCCGCCAGTCCCGCAGCGAGCCAGCCTCCGTGAACTTCTGCTCGAGAAGTAGCTGCGCCTCGGCTACCGAATCAACATCGATGGTGGAGGCCATCACGTCGGCGTGCTGTCGTTGTGCGGCGGCCACGCCCTGCGTCAGTCGGTGACGCAGCCGGGGCGACCTCTCCAGAGGCCCGATGGTCGAGAGTCGATGGGCTGTCATCAGGATTTCGCGTTGCGCGCTGTCGCGGGTGGCGGCAGCACGCGCCCGTACGTGGGCGTAGTCGGACGGCCAGGCTTCCAGTCGGGTGTCTTCCCCGACACGCGTGTCCCACAGGTGGCGCGCGACATGGTGGGCCGTCGTGTGTTTGCTCATGTCCGGTGGTGAGGACTCTGCCCGGGCCTGCATCGTGATCACTTCTGCGACGAGCAGTTGTTGCATCAGCTCGATGAGTGCGCCGTCGACAGAGGTGACTGCGAGGTCCAATCTCCAGCGTCTCGGGTCGAATGTTGCCTTGTCACCGAAGTCGACAAAGTCGACGAAAGTGGGCATCGGCGGTACGTCGACCCATTTGACGAGCAGGTCCACCAGCTTGGCCCACGCCATCCGCCGCTCGTTCCAGCCCCGACCGCCGTCGAGAATCGAGTAGCGCTCGCGTACCCAGCTCCGGGCGAAGTCCCAGAGGTGCGTATCCAGTGTGTCAGCGTGCCGCGCTGGTACCGAGGAGGACGGGTCCGCGCTGATGAGCGGCCCGTACGCCTGGTACGTGTCGGGGCGGAACCGGTCCGTGTCGGTGCGGAACAGGTGCAGTGCCGGGCGGGGCCCGGGATGCGTCTGCTCGACCGGACTCTGGTCGCCGTGCACGATGATGTTGATGTCGAGTGCCCTGGCGATGACTGCGGGAAGGTGTCGCCCCAGTGCCGTCAGTTGGAGGTCGACCCGTTCGATCCCCGCCTGCAGGTGACGGGCACCGGATGTCGCGCCCTCCGACGCCAGCTGCGTCAGCTGTACGCGGGCATGGTCGAATTCGATGACGGCCCGTAGGAGCCGGGCATTGAAGGTGGGAGTCGGCCGCTCCACACGCCGGGCGAACTCCGCCCGCCACTGGCTGCGCCGGTGCTCGCGCGTCCGCGCGCTCCTTGCCGCCAGCGCCGCCTTCCGGATCGTGTGATCGTCCGCGTCGGGCATCCGACGCCGTACGACGGCCGACGCTTCGGCCTGCCACCCATCGAGCTGCTCGGGCGTCGGCTCCGCCGGACGGAAATCGGCCAGGAGCGCGGTCGACGTGCTGAAAGGCAACTCCTCAGCCAGCAGAGCGCCTCGTCCTCCCGCCACGTCGGCGAACCGCGCCGGCTCGGTCGCCACCACCCCCGTGACGACGTCACGCAGATGACTCGGCGTGCGGATCTCGGGTGGAATCGGAACACCCTGCCACGCGGCGGCATCAAGGACCGCCCCCAGCAACCCCCGGTGCGTCCACTGCCCGTTTCGGGCCTCCATCGACGTCGGGGCCGGGCGGAGTGGTTCGCGAGCCGCTGCGTTCAGCCGGTCCGCGACCACACGACGCAGCAGGTCGATCCGGCTCTCGCCGGCAGCGCTCAACCAGGGCCTTGTCTTCGACGTCAGCCAGGAGTTCACGGCCCTCAGCGCGATCACGTCCTCGACGGTGGCACCGCCGACGGCGGGAACGGTGTCCAGGACGCCCTGTGCCTCGTCCACCAGGGCCGGTATCGGACCGTGCTGCGACACGTCTACGCCCAGGTCACCCAGCCTGACCTGCTCGTTCCGGAATCGCTCGCGCCAGGCGCCGACCGTCGCACCGCTACGCTCCAACTCGTCCCAGAGCCCCGCCACGCTGGCCTGCCGCAGCTCCAACTCAGTGGCGGCATCGGTGACCGGTGGTGCCGTACGCAGGTACAGGTCGGCCCGCCGCTGGATGCCCATCAGGTGGTCCAGCGGAAGGCGGAGTGCCTCGCTGTCGGTGACGGCGTCGCGAGCTGCCATCTCCGGGTCCATGCCGGCGACTGCGGTGACGAACGCGGCGGGATGCTCCGACCTGACGGAGACCGGCCAGATCGGACGGTCGGCCATGCCCCGCACCGCTCCGTCCGCGTGGCCCGGCGGCGGATACCACGAGTTCAGGTGGAACAGCGCGGCGACCTGTGCGCGTCCGGCCGGGTCCAGATCCAGGGCTGCCAGCAATGACCTGAGCTGCGGTCCCCCCGACGGGTCGAGGAACCAACCGTGTACCTGCTGCGGCTCTGACCTGGTGGTGGCGAAGTTCGTGCCGACCGGATCCGCAGCGGAGTCGGGTAGGGCCGAGGCCGCCAAGGGGTCGCGCGTCGTGGCAGCCAGGAGCGCCCAGACCACGCGGACCCCTCCCTGTAGCCCGCCCAGCCCGGACGTCGGGATGCCGGGGTAGGTGAAGCCGACCTCGACGGCGTGAGGTCGCGATTCGGCTGCGGTCACCTCCGGCGGCTCCGCGTGGTTCAGCCAGGGCAGTTCCGGTGAACCGAACAGCCGGGTCAGCGTGTCCTCGTGGGCGCGGACGAGGCGGCCCAGCGCCGCCGCGACATCGACCGGCTCCCCGATCCCGGCTGTCGGCAGCGGGGCGTGATCGACCGTGATCACCATCTTGGAGACGGACACGCCGTACCGCCGCATGGCCTCGACCACGGCTCCGAGCGCTCGCCACACCGGTGGGCTGTCCACGAGATCCGTCGCGCGGATGACGAACATGTCGGCTTCATCCGGGTCGAACTCGGTCCGTAGCCG
Organism: Micromonospora sp. NPDC023869; assembly: GCF_055559695.1. NCBI lineage: Bacteria > Bacillati > Actinomycetota > Actinomycetes > Micromonosporales > Micromonosporaceae > Micromonospora > Micromonospora sp. NPDC023869. The sequence continues at coordinate 393,406 of NZ_JBVHKD010000001.1, read as the reverse complement.
TGACCTACCGCCATACACAGACAGCGCAGACTCTGCGGCGGCCAGCGCATCGGCGAGTATCTCCCGACGATCCTTGGGGGCCACCCACGTCCACGGCTCGTGTGGCAGGTCGTCACTCCACGCGCCGTCGATGGTGAGAGCGAACGTCCGCCCGGACGCGGGATCGCCCAGGCCCCCCAACGCCTGAGTCAGGACGTACGGCACGGGTGGTGTGCCGGCGTTGATCCGGCGCCGTAGCCAGTCCACGGTCTCCGACGGTTCCGGCCACCTCTCGGACCAGTCCGAGGCGTACGCCTCGACACTCGCCGGCAGGGTCTCGGCCAGGAGGCGACCCTCCGGTACCTCGCGCGTCTGTGGCAGGGACTCCGGGATCGTCGGAGCGTCCCGGACCGGACCCAGTCCCCGTGCCATCGGGAACTTCGAGGCCACTCGCCGAGCCGGGAAGATGGTCAACAACGCTGCGGCCTGCGCGCGGGTCGACCCGTCCACGAGTAGCTTCACCAGCCGCCACCCGTCGAGGCCCAGTTCGAAGGCGTCGTCCGCGTGATCGCCGGGCGGCCGGAACGGCCAGGCCCACCACTGCGGCTCCGGGAACGGTTGACGGGCGAGCTCCACCAACTCCGCGAATATCCGTAACCCGGCCTGTCGCACGCCGGGCCACAGCAGGTCCCCCCGGGCGCTCATGCGAAGCCTGACGACGTCGGCGGAACTCCAGGCCACGTCGAAAGACAGGCCACTGTCCCTGCGGTGGGCGCGGAGGAACCCGGCGAGGCTCGCGAAGCCGTACTGTGGCGGCGGGCTGCTTCTGCTCGCCAGGCCGATCTGGCTCATCGCGTTGAGATGCGAGTAGTAGAGGTGGGCCAGGCGGAGGTATGCGGCGGCGTCCGCGCCGTACCCCGTCCTGATCTCGGCCGTTGCCTTCTTGAGAGTGAATCTCAGATCCCTCAGTGTGTCGAGCACCTGCGCAAGGTCGGTCCATCCAGCCTGCTCGTGGCCGAACGTCAACTTCAACGAGTATTGACCGTCCGTGGGGCGCCCGACACTCACACCGGCGATGTCCGACAGGTGAGCGAACGCTCTCGCCGCCTCCGGTGAATGTTGGTCAAGGAACGACAGGAGTTTGATCGACATGCCGTCCGGCACGGGTGCGTCCGGGAGCAACGGGCTCAGCCACTTGTGCGGTGCGGAGCCGGGTCCCGCCGCCGCGCCCATCGCCCGGATCAGACCGGCGACATGCTGCGGAACGTCCTGTCGGGCGGCACGGGCGATGATCCGGCGAAACAGCTCAGCGCGCCGATCCGACGCGGCGTACCGCAGGGCTGCGGCGCTGACCTCGGCGACGTCGCCTCGGGTGAGGGTCGCCGAGCCGTCGTGGTTCCACACCGGCCACAGGTCCGACGTGTCGAGTCCGTACTTCTCCTCGTCGGACCGCCGCCAAGTCTGAAACGCCCCGATCACCCGGCGCGGCCCGGCCGGACCGGCATCAGACGCCTTCGGCGGCCGACTCAGGTTGGCGTAGACCGCCAGCGACTGTGTCGGGAGGTCCGACCTCGCGGCGACTTCCAACAGACCGCGGAGACCGAGCCAGCCACCGTCGTGGTTGAGCTGCTGGGCCAGCCTGGGTGGTACGTCGCCCTGCTCGAACACGATGTCGTACAGGTGGTCGGTGGGCGTGCCGGTCAACTGCCGCGCCGGCCAGTCCGGTCGGCTTCGGATCGAGTCGGCGACCGGGCCCACCGCGGCGAACCTCGGCGCACCGGCCTCGTCAGCGTCGTTGAGGCGCGCGAGGTCGTCCGCCGGGTTGAGTACTGCGGGGTCGACACCGAGGACGGAGGCGAGCGCGAACAGTCTGTCCGGCGGGACACCCAGCCGCGACGCATGCTCCTCAATGTCGGGCACCTGCCCGATCCGGAGGCTCAACCCGGTGACCCAAAAGGTGCTGATGCGCAGTCGTGTCGACAACTCGTGGCGCCGGTGGAGGTCGAGGCCGAGCTGATCGGCCACCTCCGACAGGGTCGTCAGGTACCGCTCGCGCTGGTGGTCGTTCAGGTCCGCCCACATCTGGTCGGCGAAGACCCTGTTCGGGCCGACGGCCGACTCGCTGCTCGTGTCGGTGTCCGACCCGCTGGTCATCTCGACATCGGAGTCGGTGTCCATCGCTGAACCTGGGCCGTCGGTGTAGGTGGCGTCCGGCAAACCCAGCACACTGGTCAGCCACCAACCGAGATCGACCTCGTCACCCGACCAGTCGGCCAGTGTCAGGCCCCAGTCGGTGAGGAACGCCAGCGGCACCTGCGCGAGCCAGAACGTGTCCGTCACATCGAAGCCGGCGTGTCTGGGCCACAACTGTCGCAGCACGTCGTCGGCGATCGCCGGGATCTCCTTGGGCAGGTCCTGTCGACGCGGCAACGTGGCCACGACCGGCCCGAGTTGGACCAGCGGCACATCCCACCGTGCGGCCATGCCGAACAGCTGCGTCACGGTGTCGGGATGGGCGTCCGGTGGCAGCGGCGGGATGTCGGAGACGCGCAGTCCACCCCACCGGCGGGCGTAGGCCAGGGCCGTCGGCACCGGCACCGCCAGATCACGGGCGGCGTCGAGTACGGCGACATGGTCCAGCCACGGACGGTCGATCAGGTCGCGCTCGACCTCGTGGCGCGGAATGCCCACCTGCTCGGCGAGCCACGGGGCCAGCCACAGGTCCGCGTCGCGTGCTGCCGGCAGCTGCGGGCGGGCCGGCGGAGGCTCGTCCTCGTCGAACCGGCGCGCCGAGTCGTCCATCGCCTGCTCCAGCAGCCCGATCCAGTCCAGGCCCGCGAGCCGCCGGTGATACTCCGTCACGTCGGCGTGGCCCACCCGGAAGTCGCTGAACAGCAGGTCGTGCAACTCGTTCGGGGTCAGCCCGTCGGCCCCTGACCCGTTGGGTAGGCGCGCCCCGACCCAGAAGGTCCACGACGGAAATGGCACCGGCTCACCGTTCGGCCCCTGTACGAGCAGGCGAACCAGGTGTTCGACGGTCAGTCGGTCGTCCGACCGCTCGGGCGCGTGTACCGCCAGCCGGTTCAGAAGCGACCGCATCGGCAGGAGATCCAGGATGTTCGCGTTCAACCGCCAGGACAGCTCCAGCGCGACCTGCGTCTCGATCCCGGCCCGATAGGCGAACCAGTCCAGGCGGTCCGGCACCTGGCCGGTCGTCGCGATCACGTCGAGCAGTTGCGCGATCTGATCCCTCGGCAGGCGCAGTTTGTCGACCATCCGGGCCACGCGCGGCAGGTCGACCAAGGGGAGCTCGGCCACCGCCCGGACCTGCTCCTCGGGCACCTCCCACCGGTCGGCCCAGCCGGCGGCCTCCCGCACGCTCAACCTCGTCGACGTCGTCGTCGACATCGGATCAGGTTCCAGATCGGCCGACTGCCGAATCAGCCGGGCGGGAGCCACCTCCGCCAGGAACCGCGCGATCTGAGACGTCGGCACGTTGCCGACCAGCTGGTATACGAGCGAGGGCAAGTGGCCGGACGGCAGGAGGTTGCTCAACTCGGTGACCGGGAATCCGAGCTTGCCGCTCAACTCCGCATACCGTGTGACGTGCTGCAGCGACTTGAACCCGAGTTCTTCAGCGATGAGTCGGACCTGATCCACCACCCGCTCGACCAGCGTCCCGACCTCGGCGGGCCGGACGCGGTCCGCCCTCATGTCGACCAACCCCGCCGCGGTCCGGATCATCTCTCGGATGGCCAACAGGCCGGCAAGATCGATCTTGCCTGCCGTCTCCAGTCGTGCGGACGGTGGATCCCCCGCTGCGTCGACGGGAGGGGCATCCGGAGCCGCCGGGTGCTCGCTCTCGGTGCCGGATGGGGCGACCGGCCCGAGGCTCAGCTGCCCGGCGAGCGCTTCGAGCGCCAGCAATCGCAGCTTGCGCCGCACATTTCGGGCCGACTCGTCCGGCCCGACCGAGACGAGGAACATTCCCAGTTCCTTCGCCACACCGACGATGTCATCGCCCCGGCGGACCTGATCGGCGGCCCAGGCGACAGACCGTTCGGCCAACCCGTCCGGGAGGGTGTGCACCAGTTCCAGCGGCACCCCCCGCTCGCTCAGCCAGCGGAACGACGGAAGATCATCCATACCCAGTCCGAGCCGGACGCTGAGCTCGGCCAGGAACACCACCTCGACATCGGTGGACACCCCGACCGGCCCCAACCGCGCACGCAACCCGGTCAGCAACTCGTCGGCTCGGGCGGCCCTGGTGCCGGTGGCACGCGTAAGCACCACGGTGACCAGTTCCTTACCGACGATCCGCAGGGCGCCCGGCGGTAGACCGAGATCCTGAGCGACCGCGTACCACGCCCGTCGGACCGGTTCCACGAGATCCGCTGAGGCGCGCTCCGCCGCAGCCCGCTCCGTCGAGTCGGTCGGGAGCGGCCCATGCCACGCCGAGATCGCGTCGACCGTGAGATCGGTGACCTCGTCCGGGTCCGGCACGCTCTCGATCAGACGTACCCACTGCCGCGTCCTGGCCTCGTCCGGGCCCGTCACACCCAGGTCGCTGACCAACCGGGTCCACGTGTCGTTGTGGAAGAGGTCGTCGGTCTGCGGCTGCTGACTCCCGGTCGGGGCCGCCGCCGTTGCCGACTCGTCCTCCGCCGGCACCCGCTCGTACGGCGGTGGCGGCGTTCCGTGCACGAACTGGTCCGCGGTAGGAGCGTCCATTACCAGCTCCAGAGCACCGTCGAGCCGGAAGACAAGCTGCGGCAGACCATGCACGTCCGTCGGCTCCAGCTGCACCAGCAGTCCGACACGTACCCGTTGGTGGACAGCGTCGTGGCTGCTGAGCGTGCCCAGCGGCATCGCGTCGACCAACGCCGCCCGGACCCGCAGCGGGCCCGCCGCTGCGCCCCGGGCGCGTAGCGCTTCGCCCAGCAGACCTGAGAGACCCGGCCCGGACAGCATCTGGTGCAGTGTGTCGGCCTGCATCAGCTGCCGACCGGCCGCCCGCCAGTGACCCGTCGCGATCTCTGCGACGACTGCGTCGTGCAGCGCCCGCACCGGCACCGGATCGATGGCACCCACGTGGGCCTGCCCGCCCCGCACCGCCTCCGGTGGAAGATCCAGCACCCCCAGCCCCAGCCGGGCCGCTGTCGCGGCCAACTCCTCACCCGCACCGACCAGTTCGGCCCCCCGCCGCACCACCCGCAACCCCGGCCCGGTCAACACCTCGTCCGACACCAACGCACGCAGTTCCACCAGCGCCGAGCGGACCACCGGCAGGCCGGCCGGCGGCGTCCGTCCGAGGTGCTGCCAGCGCACCGTCACCAGCAACGGAGCGGCATACCACTGTGCGGATCCCGCTGCCTCCACGTGCTGGTACGCGCCGACTGGCTCCGCGCGGACCAGCAGCCGGACCTCTCTGCCCACCGGCCCGCTCCCGCGCGCCGGGCGCAGCGCCACACCGTTGTCGAACAGGCCGGACGAATGCCACGCCGCCAGCTGCCCAACGCTCAAGAGGTCGGACAGCCCGCCACGCCGACTGGTAACCGCGGCACCAAAGGTCACGACCTCCCAGCGGACATCCCGCAGATGCGCCGCGTGATCGGCAACCAGCCCGGCCGCCAATGCCGCCACCCGGTCCGGCGTCGTATCGTCGGCTGCGGACGAGGTGTCGATGACCATCCGGTCCGACGTCGCATCGTCGCTTCCGGACGACGAGTCGATGTCCATCCGGTCCGACGTCAATTCGTCGGCGGCATCCTCGGTCCCGGGCCGTGCGTTGATCGCCATTTCATCGACGATCAGCGGAAACTCGCCCGGCATCAGCACGGCAGGTGGCAAGGGACCGACCGCGACGGGCTCCTCGGCAGGCATGGGCGGGCTGCCGTCCAGGTCCAAAAGCTCGTCTGGCTGCTTGGCCAGCATCCCCCCGCTGGTACCCACTGGGGCTGTTCCTCCGGGCACCGGCACCTCGACCGCGTCGCGCCGCAGGGCGTCCAGGGTGGTCGCCTCTCCGGCCGCGTCGACCACCACGATGCGGGTCGCGGGATCACGAAGCGCCGCCGCCACCCAGCCGTCACCCACCGGCACGACGGTCGGCCCCGCGGCACCACCCGGAGCGGGCGACGCACCGAACCACCGCACCACCCCGTCGCGCGCTACCAGCCAGCCCACGTCACTTGTGCCGGAACCGGGTCGCAGGCGCACCAACGCCGTCGAGTCGGGAACCCGCAACAGGCTGTCGAGCAGCGTGTCGACATCGTCCGCCGGCACGAGTTCGCCACCCGTCGCCGTCAGCACGTCGGTCACCGACGCCGGCATCACCTTGCGCCTCAGCGCCGCCTCATCCACCCCTGGCGGCAGTCCGTGACGGACCAGACGGAACGCCAGCGCCGTGGCCGCCGACGGCGCCGCGGCCCGCAACCGCTGCTGCGACTCCGCCAACCGGCCGGCCAACGTCTCGATCCGGGCCCAGGGCGGTCCGGTCCGGTCCGACGCGATCTCGATCGCCGCGCCCATCGCCTCCCGCGCCGCGACGTGCGACCACGGCAGTCCCCGTACCGCCACGGCGTCGTCCCACGACGTCTCCCGGCCCTGCGGATCCACCGGCACCAGCCGTGCCGAGCGCGCCGACCCGACCGGTACCTGCACCTGCACCCGGTACAGATCCGCGAGCTTCTCCACCGCCGTCGCGTCGTCCACCAGAGGTCGCCCGTCGACCGCCCAGCGCTCGACCTTCCACGGCACCAGCACCAACTGGTCGGGGAACGGCTGGCTGTGGAGGAAGTTCGCGCCCACCGCCGAGCGGGGCACCTCCTCCGCCAGGAACACCAGGGCCGCATCCGCCGGAGGAGTCGTGGCGAGCGAGGCCGCCATCGCCCCCGGATCTCCCGTCTGCGTCAGGTCGCCGGTGAGCACCAGCCGGCCCGGCACCACCAGAATCTCCCGGCAACCGTGAACGACCGGCATCCCCTCACCCCCGGATCGTCTCTCCGGCATGTCAGCGTCGACTACGCCGGCCACGCGACCTGGTGTCGGCCGAGCATCCCCGCCGCACCCTGGCATGGTGCCCCAGACCGGCGGTAGTCCCTTTATGTCCTGGCCGGGCGTCCTCACCGTCCGGTGCGGCCGGTGTCCCTGGAACTGGTGACTGTGCCGGTCCCGTACCGGCAGGGCAGGCTGGGACGGGACCGCCGTCCGGACGGCCAGGGGGCCGAGCGGCATCGACCGGGAGGGCCTATGAAGCTAGTCGACATCACTCCGCAGATGCTGCTGGACGGTTCGCAGTCCTGCACCGACACGGCTGCACAACTACAGGCGCGGCTCGCGACACTGCGACGGGACGTGGACGACCTTGCGTCGTACTGGTTGGGGCCGGGTTCCAAGGCGTACAAGGCCACCATGGAGGAGTACGACACCTGTGGCCGGATGCTCAACGACGCCCTGAACGGGATCTCCCGGGGCCTGCAGCGCAACGCGGGCAACTACGCCACGGCCGACGAGGCGACGGTGCGCACCATGCCCGAGATCAACGGCATTCCGGCGGCCCGCCTCGGGCCCGAGCCCGGTGCCTGACCGGAATCGTCAGCCCGCCAGAGTAGAGGAGTTCGCGTGACCGACAGTATGGGTAGTCGCATCCGGGTCCCCCCGGAGCTGGAGTTCGCCGGCGCCAGGCTCAAGAGTACGGCCGACGAACTGGTCGACATGCTCGCCACCCTCAAGGCCAAGCTGGTGCCGCTGGAGGAGAGCTGGGTCGGCGAGGCGCGCGAGGAGTACGTCGGACTCCAGGGACAGTGGAACGCCGGAGCGAACGGTCTGTTCGGCGTGGACGGTGCGCTCGGTGACATCGCCAACGCCGCCAACCTCGCCTGGAACAACTACTCGGAAGCGGAGTTCTCGAACCTGCGCACCTGGCGCGGCTGACGATCACCGCAGGCCGGGGGTCTTGAACATCCGAGACCTCCGGCTCGTAGTATTCGGCATGATCCGTGATCAGCGAGGCCGTACCTCCGACGCGCAGTCGCCGCCGGAAACGGCCGAACCGGGTACCGAGTCGAACCCGGATTCGCTCGCGGACAGTAGTCGGTTCCGCAAGCTCGGCTCGGCCCTGAACTGGGTCGGTGACCGGGTGGCCGTGGTCGGCGCCGACCCGGCGGGAGTGATCGCCGAGGCGGCGACCGGGCTGGTGGCGGAGCGCGACGTCGTGACGGTCATCGGACCGCTGGACACCCCCGAGGACTGGTCGTTCGTCGAGACGGTGCTGCCCATCGCGGTGCCGCCCGGCAGCCGTGGCCGCGTCGCCGTGGCCGGTGCGGCCGGTCGCGGTCTGGTCGGTCGATTGGCCCGGGAGCTGACCGCGACGCTCGACGTACCCCGTGCCGAGGTGCTGCTCGTGCCCGGCGGGTCACTGTTCGCAGTGAACGGTTGGGTACGGCACACCCCGGACGGTGTGACCGCCCCGGCCGGGCATCGCAGCCCGCAGCCGTCCTGGGAGGACGACGTCGACGAGCTGTGCGCCACGACGTGCCCAGGGGACCTGGCACTGCTTCCGGTACCGGCCGGAATGTGGCTGTTCCGCCGGCTGCCGGGCACGCCGATGCCGGACTACGACGACCCCGCGTACGGGGTACCGATGGATGCCGACCGTCCGGTGCTGCTGCTCGGGCGGCCCGGCCAGCCGGAGCCGGAGGCGGAGGCCGTCGTCGAGTTCCTCGACCGACTCCCGTCGCGGCTGCGGCAGCAGATCGTGCTGGCCTCCTACGGAGCGGTGACCACGACGGCCACCGCGGCGACGAGCCTGGCCCGTCAGTCGGGTACCCCGGTCCAGGTGCACACCGGCCTGCCGGCGCGCACGCCCGACGGTCGGCCGACGAGTCTCGCCGTCGACCACTCGGCCGCCACCTGGGAACCGATCGCGACCGTCCTCAGCTTCCCGGCCGACGGCCCGGCCCGGCCCGTCGGACCGGTACGCGGACTCGACGGCTACCCGGAGCTGGCGGAGAACGTCTTCCGGCTCGGCGAACGGTGGGTGGCCGAGGTGACGCAGTCCGGCCTGTGGGTGCGGCCACCCGAGCAGGAACACGGCGCGCGCCTGGTGCGCTCGCATCCGTGGACCTCCGGCAAGGTGCGGATCTTCGTCGGCGTACCCGGCAAACCGCCGCGCTACCACGTGTTGCCGGTGCTCGGCGCGCTGCTGGGCCGGATGCCCGCCGAGACCCGTCGGCGGGTCGAGCTGTCGCCGGCCCGGTTCGCGGTGGCGGCCGGGGACGACGCGGTCTCGACGCCGGACTCGGAGCAGGACGCGCTGGCGGCCCCGGTGGTGCAGCGCACCGTCGTGCTGCGTGCCCCGCAGGCCGGTGCAGGTGGCACGAGCTCGGGTGCACCGGCGGCGCGGCCGAAGACGACGGGTGCGAAGCCGGGCGCTGCGCTCTCTGGCCGGGGCACGCCGATCGCCGGCCCGGGCACGCCGATCGCAAGCCCGATCACGCCGGGAGCCGGCCCGGAGACGCCGATCACCGGCGGAGTCTCGCCGATGTCCGGCCCGCCGACGTCAACCGGCGGCCCGGTCACCTCGAAGCCCGACCCGGTCTCGCCGACCGGTGGGCGGATTCCCGAACGCGGAAGGGCGATCGAGTCGGGCTCTGGGGCGGACGAGACGACCGCGCCGCTCGCGGGCGGCCACGCCGGTGGGATCGCCCCGGCCGGGCCTGACCCGGTGGCCGAGCCGACGACGCAGTATCCGATCCGTCCGGTGGCGCGCCACGAGGCCGTCCGTCCGGTCCGCCGCGACGAGCCGGGCCCGAAGCAGAGTGCGCAGGCCGAGCGCCCACCGCGTACCGAGGTGGCAGCGCCACCGGCCGGTCCGGACGACGAGCGGCGACACCCCTCCGGGTCGGGTCCGGTCGGGTCGGACGCGCGGCGTCGGCGTAGGCCCCGGTTGTCGGCCCAGATCCTGACCGCCGTCGCGGTCCTGACGGTGGCGGTCGCCAGCGGGTACGTGCTGAACCCGAACGGGCAACCGTCCGGCGCCGACACGCCGCCGGGGTACGCCGTACCACCGCCGCCGGGTCTGCCGGAGTTCCCCGCCGGAGCGCCGGTCGCCGCCGACCCGTCCGGCACCCCGGCCGACGATCCGTCCACCTCGGTCAGTCCCGCCTCGGGCAGCAGTGGCCAGACCAGTGCGGCTCCCGGCCCGAGCTTTCCCGGGCAGAGCCCGGCGTCATCGGGCGGCACCGACCGGGTGCCCGCACCGGTGGCCCCGCCCCGGCCCACCGGGTCGCCGTCGTCCGCGCCGAGTGCCAGCCCCCAGCCGGTGGCGTCGTCGGCGATGCCCGGTCGGGTGAACAGCTCGGGACGGAATCTGGCACTCTCCGGGACTGCCAGTGCGTCGAGCTTCGAGACCATCTATCGCCCGTCGAGCGCGATCGACGGCAACCGGGAGTCCCGGTGGGGCAGTGCGTTCACCCCGGACACCCAGTGGCTCGCCGTCGACCTGGGCGAACTCTGGCAGGTCACCGAGGTCCGGCTGCGGTGGGAGCGGGCTTACGCGACCGCGTACCGGGTCGAGGTGTCCGCCGACGGCGGGACGTGGCGGACGGTCTACCAGACCGCTAGCGGTGCGGGCGGGACCGTCGACATCGCCGTCACCCGTACTCCGGTCCGCTACGTCCGGATGGTCGGCACGGCCAAGGTGATGACCGGGTACGGGTACTCGATCCACGAGTTCGAGGTGCGCTGAGGACGGCGGCTCACCGGTTGTTGTTGGTGAGGTTCTTGGTGTTCTGCTCCTCGACGTCGGTGTACATCGTGTGGGTGTGCTTCATCCGCCGGATCGCCTCGTTGAGGACGTCGCGCACCTGCCCGCTCAGACCGTCGACCTGATCGAGCAACAGCGCGAAGTTCTTGCCGGCGGGGCTCATCCAGTAGTCGCGCAGCGTGCGGAACTCCTTGTTGATCTCGTTCAGCTTGGCTTCCAGCGCGTCTCGCTCGGTGGCGACCTTCTTGGCGGCATCGGCCAGCTTGTCCAGCTCGACGGCGAAGGTGAACTGGGTGCCGTCCGGGTTGATCTGGGTGATCGGCGTACCGTCCGCGTTGGTGATCACGGTGATCGAGGGCTTGCCGTTGTCGGTGTACGCCCACTTGATGTCGCTGCCACTGGTGCCGTACTCGATGGTGACCGTCTTGGTGCCCTGGGTGCCGAACGTCGGCCGACCCTCCGAGTCGAAGGTGGTGAACGTCCAGCCGTTCTGCTCCATGCTGGTGACCGCACCGTCCGAGTTGCGGAAGATGGTCGTGCCTCCGGAGTAGGTCCACTGGAAACCGCCGCCGGCCGTCGGTGTGATGGTCACCGTCTCCCGGGTCTCCGAGTTGACGCCGGACGTCGGCGCCCCGTCCTTGTACGTGATGACCCACCCGTCGCCACGGTCCTCGGTGAGGATCTGGCCTTCCGAGTTGTACGTCACGACGCTCTCGTCGTCGTACGTGTAGACGGTGTTGCCGTCCCGGTAGCTGATGGTGGCGGTGACGCCGGGCCGGTCCTCGGTGGCGGGGATGTCGACGTAGTGGGGGCGGTTGTCGGCGTCGAACTGGCTGTAGGCGGTGCCGTCGGCGCGTTCCTCGGTGACGATCTTGCCCTGGGCGTTGTACGTGACGACGGTGTCGTCGGCGTAGGTGTAGAGGGTGTTGCCGCCTTCGTAGCTGATGTCGGCGCTGGTGGCGGGTCGTTCTTCGGTGGCGGGGATGTGGATGTGGCCGGGGCGGTTGTCGGCGTCGAAGTCGCTGTAGGTGGTGCCGTCGGGGCGCTGTTCGCTGACGATCTTGCCGCCGGCGCCGTAGGTGATGACGGTGTCGTCGGCGTAGGTGTAGAGGGTGTTGCCGCCTTCGTAGCTGATGTCGGCGCTGGTGGCGGGTCGTTCTTCGGTGGCGGGGATGTGGATGT
>NZ_JBVHKD010000001.1:372733-381385 GCF_055559695.1 Micromonospora sp. NPDC023869 | reverse complement strand
GATGTGGCCGGGGCGGTTGTCGGCGTCGAAGTCGCTGTAGGTGGTGCCGTCCGGGCGTTGTTCGCTGACGATCTTGTTCTGCGCGTTGTACGTGACGACGCTGTCGTCGGCGTAGGTGTAGACGGTGTTGCCGTCCTGATAGCTGATCTCGGCGCTGGTGGCGGGTCGGCCCTCGGTGGCGGGGACGTCGATGTGGCCGGGACGGTTGTCGGCGTCGAAGTCGCTGTACGTCGTGCCGTCGGGGCGTTGCTCTTTGAGCATCTTGCCGTCGGCGTTGTACGTGATGACGGTGTCGTCGGCGTAGGTGTAGACGGTGTTGCCGTCCTGGTAACTGATCTCGGCGCTGGTCGCCGGTTGGCCGCTGCGGGCCGGGATCTCGACGTACTGGGGCTGGTCCTTGGCATTGAAGTCGGTGTAGAGGGTGCCGTCGGGTAGCCGCTGGCTGACCAGATCCTGACTGTGACTGTCGAAGGTGAGCACCGACTTGTCGGCGTACCGGAAGATCGTCAGGTTGTCCTGGTAGCCGATGTGCGCGTACGTCGCCGCCTGACCGTCCGACGGCGGGATCTCCACGTACCGGGCGCGACCCGCGTCGTCGAAGGAGCTGTAGACCCGGCCGTCGGGCATCACCTGCTGGACCGGCTGACCATTGGCGTCGTACGTCACCACCGAGCCGTCGCTCTGCCGCTCGAACGTGTGCCCCTTGGTCGGCGTCAGCTCCGGCCCGGTCATCAGGCGGATTCCTCGGGGCCGCCGACCCGGGGGAGAGACTCGGGTGCGGTCGGCACCGTCTCGCCGAACGACTGCTTGTCGGCCTCGGCATAGAACTGGGCGGCGTTGTTGACCCGGACGACGTACTGCGCCACCGCCTGGATCGAACCGCCGACCGCCTTGAGCAGCGAGAGCTGGGTGTCCACGAGCATCTGCGTCTGATCCGGATTGGGGTCCTCGACCGGCGGTAGGTCCTCGCCCTTCACCGTGTGTCGCGAGATGTGGCTACCACCGTCGTGGCTTCTGATCACGCGGTCGTTCTGTACGCCGCCCTCGTTCTCGGCGTAGAAGATCCAGCCACCCTTGCTGAGCACGTCCGCCTTGAACGACTCGAACTCGTCGACCTGGGTGTTGAGTTCATTCAGCATGTAGTTCTGCGCCCCGCGAAGGTCGGCGGGCGTGACCCCGAACGCTCGGACGGTCGGCTCGACGAGTTCCTTCGTTTCGTCGCCCGCGTCCTTTGGCGGGTTGAACAGGTTGTCGCCGGTGACCGATCGCGCCGTGCGCTCTTCCATGTGCAGTTCGGGTACGTGTTTAATCGACGCCTGTACGTAGGTGTCCAGCTCAGGGTCGGCCATCTTAGACATGTACCACGCGGGTCCCCGCAGAGGGATGTCCCTCTTCGGGGGACGCCCACCGTCACCAACATTGAGATGGTCCGGTTGAGCTGGGCCGATGCTAGCGTCTCCGGCACGGAACCGATTGGTGCGCGGGCGGGGGGCTGAGCATGGGGAGCGGTGCGCCCGCACACTACGACGACGGCCAGAGCATCAATGTCGACCCGCAGGGCATGTGGACGATCGGGTCGGAGCGAGTCGTCAAGCTCATGGGCGATGTCGTCGACTCGTGGGAGCGAATCGGTACCACGTGGAAGAACCTCGAACTCAGTTGGGCCGGCGAGACCGCCGAGGAGGTCCAACAGTTCAATTATCGGTTGCAGAAATTGCAGTGGGATCTGTTCGGATCGCAGGAACAGGAAACCCACGGGCTGATTTCTCAGGTGTGTGGGATCGCGGCGAGCGCGGCGTCGAACTACGGCGAGGCCGAGAAGACGGTCATCAAGATGTTCGACGAGTTCACCGCCGCCATCCCCGCCGAGGACCTGCCGCCGGAGGATGACGGCGAAGGCGACGGCGGCACCCCTCCGCCCGTCGATCTCGGGGATGCGTACAACACCACTGAGTCGCCGGTGCACACCCTCTACCCCAACAATCCGGACGCGAACAAGCCACCGCCGCCGGATAGAGAGTGACGGATGGCGAGCGACACCCATCCGGATCCTGACAAACTCGATGCGCTCGCCGCGCAGTGGGAGGCCAAGGCCGAGGACCTCGATCGGTTGGTCCTCGTGCCGTCGAGGGCACTGAATCAGGTCGGCAACTGGCAGGGCAGCGGGCGGGCGGCGGCCACCCGCACGCTGCCCAATCTCGAGAAGAACCTCCGCAACACCGCCGAGTTGTGCCGCCGCTGGGCCCGGCGGTTGCGCAAGATGGCGGACGAGATCCGCAAGAAGCTCGAAGAGATCCGGAAACAGTCCCTCGTCACGATCCTGAGCGTCATCTTCGGACTGCTCTTTGGTTTCATCGTCGGTTTCGCGATCGGCCCGGCGCTTGCCGCGCTCGTCGCGGCGATGGCGCGGGCGGTCGCCGGTCTCGCCACGGCGCTGCGGGCAATCATCAACATGTCGTTCCAGTTCGGTCTCGGCGCGGCGGTGTTCGGGTCCACCCAGCTTGCCGCCGAGGTCTTCGCCCAGGCGATCGCCTCGCACGTCGACGGCAAGTTCGAGATCACCAACGAGAGCTGGATCAGCGTCGGTGCCGCCGCCGGTCTGGGCGGACTGTTCGGAATCTCCACCCGGGGACTCGGCAAGGTCGGCGGCGGTGGGCCGAAATCGACCGACGTGCCGACGGTCAAGGGCCTGGACGGCACGAACACCGGTGGGCGGCCCAGCGACACCCCCACCCCGGACGTACGGACCGGTCGCGGCGACATACCGGGCGTCGGCTCGCCGGACGGCCCTCCGCTCGGCGCACCACCCCCGTATAGTGCCGTCGGTGGCCGGCCCCCGACGCCGGGCCCGGTCAGTGCCAGTTCGACGCCGCCACCGGTCCGCCCGGTCGGCGGGCGGGGAAACGCCGGTGGTGCCGCGCCGACGCGGACCACCCGACCCACCACGGTCGACCAACCCCCACCCTCGGCGCTCGGCGGCGCACCGGCGCGGACCACACCGCCACCGGCCCGCCTCGACGGCCCGGTGAACACGCCACCACCAGCCCAACCGCAACCCCGGACCGGGCTGCCGCAGCCCGACACCCGGCCACCGGCGGTCGGCAACGGCAACGCCGTCAGCAGCCTGCCACCGCCCGCCCGCACCACCCCACCGCCGAAGGCCGACGCGGGTGCGCCACCCGTCGGTACGCGGACGCCGGGTGGACCGGCGATGGCCGGAGTGGACGCGCCCGCGCCGCCTCCGCGCGCCGTCGCCGCCGATCCTCGGCCGCCGTCGCAGCTGACGCCCGAGCCGATGCCCGGAGGACGGCCGCCCGCCGCCAGCCCTGACCTGCCCGCCACTCCCGGCGGAGGACGGCCGCCTGCCGCCAGCCCCGAACTACCCGCGACCCCGGGCGGAGCGCGGGACGTACCCGGCAACGGCCCCGCCCGGGACGTGTCCCCGAACGCGCCCACACCGGCCCGGTCCGGCACGCCGCCGCCCGGCCAGGGCGTGACCGTCGACCCGCCCGTGGTCCGGCCGGGCGGCGTCGGCTCGGTGGCGGACGTTCCGTTGCCGGGCGGCAGACCTGCCGGTAGTACTCCCGACCCCACCGTGTCGGTTCCGCCGCCCGCACGCCCGGTTCACCAGGTGGTCGACGTCCCCACGCCCACCCCGAGACCAGCCACCCCCGAGCCGTCCACACCGGTACCACCCGCCGGGCAACCCGGACCTCGCGGCAACCTCGCGGCGAACGACCTTCCGGCGGACGTCAGGACCCCGGTCACCACGCGACCACCGCTGGACCGGGCACCCGTCTCCGGCGAGCCGCCGGCCGTCCGGCCGGACACCCCGGTCACGTCACCCCGGCCCACCTCGCACGCGGCGACCCGGCCGGACACACCTGAGCAGATCCCGGGCGATGTCACGCCGCCCGGCTCCCGTCCCGGCGGCACCAACGGTGACCAGCCGCCGGTCGTCGGACAGGGCAAGTCGGCCACGGACACCGCCCCGGTGGGCGCGTCCTCGAAGGGTGCGCCGGAGCCGGGCAAGACCAACCCGGTGCAGGCCAACCTCGACGCGCGGATCCGCGACCTCATCGCCGAGGGGGGCGGCGGCACCAAGGGGCAACCCGGGGTGTCGCAGTCCAGCCGGCCGGGCACGCTCACCGAGATGCGCGCGCTGCGCGAACGGATCCTCGCCGACAGCCCCGGCGGGCAGCCTACTGGCGGCAACGCCCTCGTCGTGCAGCGCCTGGACGATCACATCACCGCCCTGACCCCACGGCGGCCCGTCGGCGGCGACGCGCAGGGTGGCGCGGGTCGGCAGTTCAGTGGTCAGCCGGGGGTCGAGACTCCGCTCAAGCAGATCCCGGTGCCGACGAAGCCCATGCCCGGTGGTCCGCGACACACCGGGCCCGACGGCATCGACGCTCGGGCGCCCTATCCGGACCAGACGCCCGTACCCGTGGTGGGGCCGAAGGGGCCCGGCGGTCCGCGACTCGACCTGGAGGCGAAAGCCCCGGTCCCGCCACCCGCCGAGGCACCGCCTCCCCGGACGTCCGGGCGCGACCAGTACACCGGCGAGTGGGACTGGCACATCCGGAAGGACAAGTTCGGCACCGAGTTCCTGTTGTTGCAACGTGGGCCGGACCAACCGCCGGGCGTGCGGCTCGGCGGATCCAGCGGCGAGCCGCACAGCCCGGGAGGGCTCGGCCGACCGTCCCGGACCGATCCGGTGGATCCACCCGACCCTGGTGCTGGGCGTCGCCTGGGCGACGGCAAGGCGGTCCGGGACGACCAGTTCGGTGTCTCGTCGAGACCGACCGGAGATGGCCGGGTCACCGAGCGTCCCGCCCAGGTCCGGGAGATCAACGGGGAGAAGTGGGTCCGCCTGCCGGACGAGGCGGTGCAGGGCCGACCCGGTGCCGGCAACCAGCAGCCGTCGGACCGCTGGATGCGGATGCCCGACCGGGACAACCGCGTCCTGCCGGACTCCGGCGGGCGTGCGCCGGAGGGCAGCTTCTACTCCTGGCAGGAGCACACCCCCAGCAAGTCCGCCGTCTCCGCACTGGACCGGGGCCGGGGGCAGATGGTCGACATCAAGAGCCGCCCCGGCTGGCAGCTCAATCCACCGGAGCCCGCGCCACTCGGTGTCACCTCCCGGCCGACTCCGGGGGCGGACATGCCCGGCCCCGGCCACCGGCTCGGCGGCGGGACGACCGATCGCCTGATCAATTCGCTGGAGAACTTCGGGGGCATGTTCCGCCGGGGCGGTGACGCGCCGGCCCCACAGCCGCCCTCCGTCGTCATCAAGTCGCCGGGGCCGGGCGGTAACACCGGCGGCGGGATCGCACCGGGGGGCAGGGGCACCACCCCGGACGCGCCGGCCTCCGGCGGAAGCTGGAAGGGGTACGGCGAGGGGCAGCAGCTCGGCGGCCGACCGACCCGGCCGGACGCCGACGGCAGCCCGGTGCCGGGACAGCGGGGCCCGGATGGCAGTGGGACGGGACCGGCCAGAACCGGGGACGTCGCGACGCCACCCCGGTCGACCGACACCCCGACGCCGAGGACCGACACCGGCAGCCCGCAACCGGGTCGCTCGGCCGGGGCGGAGGGCGGCGGCTCGTCGCGTACCGGTGGATCGCAGGGCACGATGGGGATGCGGGATCCGCGCACCGGCAGCCGTACCGAGACGGTGACCCCGGACCGGTACATCGAGCCGACGGTGGACAACCCGGCCTGGGCCACCCGAAGCGCCCGGGATGTCGGTGACACGTCCCGGGGTGTCGTGGGCGAGACCCAGGCACCCGCCGGGCAGGGCGGCCAACGCTCGCCCGCCGGCACCGAGGGGGCACCGCCGAGCGGTGCGAAGCGTGTCCCGGACCGCATCACGACCACCGACACCCGGACACCGGCCGGGTCGCAGCCGGGCGAGGTCTTCGGATCCCGGTCCGGCCCGGCCGCCACGCCGGGCCCGCGGCCGACCGGACAGCCCGTTGCGGCGCGCGACAGCCTGCACGGGCAGATGGCGGACCTGCTGGAGGGCGCGGCCAAGCGCGCAGAGGCCAAGCCCGGTGGCGGACCCAAGCCCGGTGAGGACGTCCTCCTGGGCCCGGGTACGCGGGCGGGCGAGAGTTCCCGTACGCCGGGCGGCGGGACCGACAGCGCCCCCAAGCCGCCGGGGCAGTCGCGGCCGGGTGAGGCGTTCGGGCAGCGTCCGGAGTCGGGTACTCGGCGGTTGGAGTCTTCGCCGGAGCCCGAGCCGGTCAAGCCTGGCAAGTTGCGCAAGGATCGGCCGGTCGGTGATGCGGCGCGGCCCGGTGAGACCTTTGGGCAGCGTCCGGAGTCGGGTACTCGGCGGTTGGAGTCTTCGCCGGAGCCGCAGACGGGGCTCGGGAAGTTGCGCAAGGATCGGCCGGTCGGTGATGCGGCGCGGCCGGGTGAGGCGTTCGGGCAGCGTCCGGAGTCGGGTACTCGGCGGCTGGAGTCTTCGCCGGAGCCCGAGCCGGTCAAGCCCGGCAAGTTGCGCAAGGATCCGCCGGCTGGCGACGCGGCACCGCGACCCGGTGAGACGTTCGGGCAGCGTCCGGAGTCGGGCACGAAGCGCCTGGAGTCCTCGACGGGGCAGCCCGGCACCGTGCGGAAGGATCCGCCGGCAGGCTCGTCGACGCCGCGTACCGGAACGCACGAGCTGTCGACGCCGGTCCGAGATGGTCGGCCCGCGCCGACGACCGAGCAACCGGCTCCGGCGACGCCGGCCCTGGCTGCGCAGACCGAGGCCACGCCTGCGGCGACGGCGCGCCCCGAACCGGCGACCGTGCCGGGAACCGGGACCGTGCCGGGACTCACTCCGGGACCGGGAATCCGGCCGGAGAACGGAACGGTCAGCGACAACGGCGCGTCGGTCGGACCCGGCGCCGTGCCGGGACGACGGGTGGTGGAGAACCCGACGCCGGCGGAGCTGGCGGTGTTGCAGGGCGGAGGCGCGGGCGCGGGGCTGCGGCCCGACCAGCGCGTCAACCTGGTGCTGAACGAGCGCAACTGGGCGCGGCAGGCCGCTGAGGTCGAGGCGGTTCTGCGGGCGGAGTTGGCGGATCTGCGGGGCCGGGTGCGGACGCCGGGTGAGCCGATCTCGGAATGGGTGCGGCGGGAAACGCGGATCGCGGAGATCGAGTCGACACTGGGTGGGAGTGCTCCGAAGCCGGTGGACGTGCCGTCGCCGAGGCCGGGTGAGTCGCCGGCGGCGCGGCAGGCTCGGGCGTGGGCGGGTGCGTCGCCTGCGGAGTCGGAGGTGTTGCGGGGCGGGGGTGCGGGTGCTGGGTTGCGGCCGGATGAGCGCGTCAACCTGGTGCTCAACGAGCGGAACTGGGCGCGGCAGGCGGCTGAGGTCGAGGCGGGCCTGCGGGCGGAGTTGACGGACCTGCGGGCACGGGAGCAGTGGGGGCAGAACCCGTCCGAGGCGGAACAGCGGATTCTCGATGGTGCGGGGCTGGGCACGGGCGTGCCGCCGGATCAGCGGGTGCTGGTGGTGGAGGCGCTGCGGTCGTTCGCGCAGGGCGCCGAGACCTGGATGGGCGGGCCGGCTGCTGCTGCGGCTGGGGAGGCACGGATCGCTGAGCTGCGGCGGCAGGTGGAGTTGGCGAGGCAGGGCCTCAACCCGTACGGGGACGGTGGAGTCCAGGTCGTGCTGCACCGGCGTGGCCGCCCGGAACTGCGGGCACCTGAGATGGACACGCCTGCGGCCCCCGTCACGCGGGTGGAACTGGACGGGTCGGAGTGGCTGCGGCGGGATCAGCGGATCGCGGAGCTCGAGTCGGCGTTGGGTGTGCGTTCCGAGTGGTCGTTGCCGAGGTCGTCTGCGGGTGAGACGGCTGAGCAGCGGAGTGCTCGGGCGTGGGCGGGTGCGTCGCCTGCGGAGTCGGAGGTGTTGCGGGGCGGGGGTGCGGGTGCTGGGTTGCGGCCGGATGAGCGCGTCAACCTGGTGCTCAACGAGCGGAACTGGGCGCGGCAGGCGGCTGAGGTCGAGGCGGGTCTGCGGGCGGAGTTGACGGATCTGCGGGGCCGGGTGCGGACGCCGGGTGAGCCGATCTCGGAGTGGGTGTGGCGGTCCCAGCGGATCGCGGAGATCAGGTCCAGGCTTGGCGAGCAACCGGACGAGGTGCCGGTGCCGAGGCCGCCTGTGGGAACGTCGGCTGCCGAGCGGAGCGCGCGGGCGTGGGAGAACGCGACTCCTGCGGAGACCGAGATCCTGCAGGGCGGGGGTGCCGGGTTCGGGTTGCGTCCGGACCAGCGGGTGAACCTGGTGCTCAACGAGCGTAGTTGGGCACAGCAGTCCGAGCAGCGGTTGCGGGCCGAGTTGGCGGACCTGCGGCGGCAGGTGCGGACCCCGGGCGAACCGGTGTCGGAGTGGGTGTGGCGCTCCCAGCGGATGTACGACATTCAGGTTGCGCTGGGTGACCGTACGCCGGAGACGACACCAGTGTCGAGGCCGTCCGCTGCTGGTCCGCGTCGAGTGGAGAACCCGACGCCCGCCGAGCAGGAGGTGTTGGACGGTCGGGGTGCGGGTGCCGGGCTGCGTCCGGACCAGCGGGTGAACCTGGTGCTCAACGAGCGTAGTTGGGCACAGCAGTCCGAGCAGCGGTTGCGGGCCGAGTTGGCGGACCTGCGGCG
>NZ_JBVHKD010000001.1:129865-372635 GCF_055559695.1 Micromonospora sp. NPDC023869 | reverse complement strand
CGGCAGGTGCGGACCCCGGGCGAACCGGTGTCGGAGTGGGTGTGGCGCTCCCAGCGGATCGCCGAGATCCAGTCGACGCTGGCGGGGCGTACACCGGAGCCGGTTGTCGTGCCGGTGCCGAAGCCGCCTGTGGGAACGTCGGCTGCCGAGCGGAGCGCGCGGGCGTGGGAGAACGCGACTCCTGCGGAGACCGAGATCCTGCAGGGCGGGGGTGCCGGGTTCGGGTTGCGTCCGGACCAGCGGGTGAACCTGGTGCTCAACGAGCGGACCTGGGCGCGGCAGAACAGGGCGGCCGAGGTCGGGACGCCGACGACGCTGCCGCCGGAGCTGGCCCACCTGCAGGCGCGTTCCCGACGGATCACCGATCCGTCCGAAGGGGAGCAGCGGATCCTCGACGGTGTGGGTCTGGGGGCGGGTCTGACACCGGGACATCGGGTGCTCACGGTCGAGGCGCTGCGGTCGTTCGCGCGGGGCGCCGAGACCTGGCTGGAGGGGCCGACGGCTGCTGCGGCCGGCGCGGCCCGCACCGCCGAACTACGGCAGCAGGTCGAGCTGGCGAGGCAGGGCCTCAGCCCGTACGACGACGGCGGGTTCCAGGTTGTCCTGAATCAGCACGGCCAGCCGAGCCTGCGACCGCGCGAGACCTCGGGCGCTCCCTCCACACGGGTGAAGTGGGAGGTGCCGGCACAGGGCCGTGAGCCGGCGACCCTGCGGCCGGAGCCCGTGCATGTCACCGACCGTGACGTGCTGCTGCCGGTGACCGAGGCACCGGCCCCGCCGATGCGGACGGTCGAGAGCACACCGGTGGTACGCGAGCGGCCGGAGGCTGGGAATTCGGCTCCGGAGGTGCGGACGCTGGAGCGCCCATCCGTGCAGACGGTGGAGCGTCCGCCGCTTCCGACGGTGGAGCGTCCGTCGGTGCCGGAGCGGCGGATCCTGGCGGGTCAACGTCTCGGCGAGGGGCTGTCACCGGCGCGGCGGGTGCAGACCGTGGAGGCGCTGCGATCGTTCGTGCAGCAGGGGCGTACCCGGGTCGACGACCTGACGGCGGCGGGTGGTGCGGGGGATCTGCGCCAGGCCGCCCAGATCCGGGGACAGATCGCCCTCGCAGAGCAGGGACGCAGCCCCTTCGGGGATCGGGGCGTGCGGGTGGTGCCCGGCCGGGACGGCCGACCGGAACTGTTGCCACCGCGTGACGTACACGGCCTGCCGCTGACCCGGGCCGAATGGGGAGTGCTGGCCGGACAGGGCGCGGGCGAGGGCCTGTCGTACGACCAGCGGATCGACGTGGTGGTCACCCAGCGCAACTCGGCGTGGCAGGCCGAGCAGTTGCGGGTGGAGTTGGCGGAGCTGCGGGACCGGGAGCCGCTGCCGGACGAGCCGACGTCGGATCAGGCCTGGCGGGCGCAGCACATCGCCGACCTGGAAGCCCTGGTGGGTGACCGTCCGGCCGGCGACCGGACGGCTCCGCCGGTGCAGACCGTCGCGCTGGTCCGACAGCCACCGCCGGCCGGGGTGCTGACCGAGGCCGAACGGGAGGTGCTGGCCGGTCGGGGTGCGGGCCAGGGTCTGCCGTACGACCAGCGGATCGGCCTGGTGGTCGGCGAGCGCAATTGGGCCTGGCAGACCGCGCAGGTGCAGGCGGAGTTGGCGGAGCTACGCGTCTGGGACGCGCTGCCGGGTGGCTCGGTCTCGCAACGGTTGTGGCGCGTGGACCGGATCGCCCATCTCGAAGCCGTGTTGACCGGCGAAGTCCCGCACTCTCACGACGAGCAGCCGGCGCCACCGGTCCCGGCGTCGGACGGGCTCCCGTCGGTGCCGGCGGTGGTCGCCCCGTCCGCAGGCGAGCAGCGGATCCTCGACGGCGAAGGGCTCGGCACGGGTCTGTCGCCGCTGCGGCGGCGGGACGTGGTGGAGGCGCTGCGGTCGTTCGTGCAACGCGGCCGGGCGGAGCTGGACGAACTGGTCGCGGTCGGCGCGGACGATGCCCGGGCCGGACAGCTCCGGCAGCAGGTGGAGCGGGCCGAGCAGGGGCGCAGCCCCTATGGCGACCGTGGGGTCCGGATCGTGCTGGACCGGGACCGGCAACCGGTGCTGCTGCCCCCGCGCGAGCTGCCCGGCCCGCTGACCGAGGCCGAGTGGACGGTGCTGCGCGGTCGGGGCGAGGGCCGTGGCCTGACGTACGAGCAGCGCGTCACGCTCGTCATCCGTGAGCGGGAGGCGGCGCGGCAGGCCGAGGAGGTCCGGCAGGCCGAGGAGGCCCGGTGGCGGCGCGAGCTCGACGAGGCGTTGCGAACGTGGCAGGCCGAGCAGGAGCGGAAAGCCCGCGAGGAACAGACCGCGGTGCGCGCGGCTGCCGTCCCCGAGGGATACCAGATCCGGCACGAGCAGGCCGAGGAGTACCGGCTCTATCGTGGCGCGGCCCCGACGTCGGCGGAGGACTCGGGTGCACCGCTGGTGGCGGGCCGGGAGGCGTTACGGGTCGACCGGTCGGTGACCGACATGAGGGTGGTGGCCCGGTACCTGCGTGCCCTGGACCCGGCGATCGCGGGCCGGCAGCAGGTGGAGATGCCGCGTACCGGGCGGCGGGTGACGCCGGAGAAGCTGCGGTCGCTCGTGGACCGGCATCTGCCGGCGGGGGCGGTCATGGCCGTACCGGTCGGTCAGGTGACCGCCGGAACGCCGGTGCCGTTCCGCCGGTTGCCCGGGGGCACGTCGGCGGACGACGGCTGGTACCTGGTCGACCACGACACCATCCTGAGCGACGGGTCACGGACCCGGCCGATGGCCGCCGGGCACACCCTGGTGGAGTACCCGAACCTGATCTGGATCCGGCCACCCGACGCCCCGGAGTCGGTGATCACCAGATTCCTGGCCCGCCCCGACAACGGAAATACCCTGGTGCTGGTCGGTGCGCCCGGCACCAACCCGCCCGACGAGGTGTGGGACGAGCTGGGCACGCATCTGCGCGGCCTGCCGGAGCAGCGGTTGGACCGGCTGGAGTTGCAGGACCTGGTCATCGAGCGACCCGACCGCCACCTGCCGGAGGACCGCCGGTTGGTCGAGTACCACGAGGCGGCGCGCCGGATCGGGCACGGTTTCACCGGTAAGCCCACCCTGGAGGCCAAGGAGAAGCTCTGGGCTCACCTGTCGGACACGCTCAATCCGGCCGGGCCGGGACACGTGCCGGTGCCGGAGTTCGACCCGCTGCACGACGCCCCGGGCCGGGCGCGCGGTGTCCGGGCCGAGGATCTGCACGGTGGCTTCTCGCACCAACAGTGGCGTCTGGTGCTCTCCGACAAGATGCTGAACACCTGGCAGGACGTGGTCACCACGATGCGCCACGAGTGGGAGCACGTCGAGCAGTACTTCCTGATGGCCCGCTACCTGGCAGCCACCCACCGCACGGTGGCGGACCTGCGGCGGCACATCGCCATCAAGGACGACCGGGTGCTCCAGGCCGCGCTGGACAACCCGGCCGTGCCGGGCACCGACGACCATGAGTACGGCGAGCAGTTGTACCGGGGGAAGCTCGGTGCCGATCGGGGGGCGACCGAGGCGGTGGAGGCGCGCCGGCGCGAGCTGTACCGGGTGTACAAGGACGCCGTGCAGCGCAAGCGGGACCTCGACGCAGTCCCGACCCGGAGCCTGCGCGACAAGGCCGACGTGGCGCTCCAGGTGATCCGCGCCAACGCCGCGTACGCCTCTGCACGCATCGACTACGCCGCGCTGCCCCTGGAGGGCCCGGCGATCGAGCGGGAACGGCAACTGGACCGGCTGTTCGCCTGGGACACCATGCCGGATGCGGTGCCGGTCGCCGTCGCCACCGGACCCCGGCCCGGTCGTGCGGCAGATCGTGCCGGCGAGGCTGGCGTCGGACCGGCACCGGACGAGCCCGCCGAGGTCACCGCCAGCCCGCCCTATCCGGCCGAAGCCGCCGTGGCGCTCGCGCCGACGAATCCGCTGCTGGACCACCGGCTTCTCGTGACCGCCGACCGCGAGCTGCACGAGGCGGTACGCGAGCTGGTCCGTGCCGACTACGGGCGGCTCTCCGGCAGATCGGGAGAAGCCGCGCAGCAGGACGGCTGGCGGAACCTGGCGAACCTCGTCCTGCGGCACGCCGGGTTGCCCGAGCTGGGACCCGATGGTCTCCACATCGGTCAACCGGCCGAGGGGCACCTGGGCGGATTCGACCGGCGGTCGTGGACGATCGGGCTCGCCGACGGCGCCGTCGAACACCTGCTCCGTACGCTGATGCACGAGCTGGTCCACGTCGAGCAGGTCACGCTCGTCGGTCGGCTGCCGGCGGGCCGCCCCGACGGCGTCACGCTGGATTCGCTCGTCCACGACGCCCGAGTCCGCGACGAACTCTCCTCGACAGCGGTGGATGCCGGCAGCCCTGGACACAACATCGGCGGGCGGATGCGGCCGGAACTGGAACCGCAGGGCGAAGCTCGGGCGACACAGATCATCGCCGCCGTTGGTGCCGCGCAGTCCCGCATCGACGTGACTCCGACACTCCTGCACGAAGCCGACCGCCTCGGTGGGTTCAACGCCGGAGTCCGTGGCCGATTGGCGCGGGGCCACGACGGCGTGCTCCGACATTTCGCCGAGGCGATGACCCGATACCTGAACCTGCCGCTGGAGGCTCAGGCACACCTCGTGCAGTTCGACTTCGACTCCGGCGGTGTGGCGCGGGACTGGCGACGGGAACCGCAGGCACAGGTGCCGCCGCTTCCGGGTTACGTCGTCGAGGCGATCGTGGCGGGCAGCTTCGTCCGTCCGCAGGGCGTGACGAGGACGCCCCCGCCTCGGCTCGCCCATCCCGACCGTCCACTGGTGCTGATCCACCTGACCGACCTCGCCGACGCCGAGCGGGTGGTGTCCGAACTGGCGTCGTCCCTGCCCGCGCACGCGCTGGTGGAACTGCACAGCGCACCGGGAGGCGGGCTGTTCACCGTCGAGGAGTTGGCGGTGCTCTCGTCGGCGCTCGACGACGACCAACTTCTGATCGTCGCCCCGGACCTGGTGGCACCCGCCGGTGAGTTCGCCCGTCACCTGCTGCCGTTCTCCCGGACGCATGCGCCGACACTGGCTCCGTTCGCCGCCTACTACCGGCTCCATGGGAGTTCGCGGCCACCGTTCCTGCCGATGTCCTTTCCGTACCTCATGCGGAATGTGGGCGTCGGGACCTTCGAGCTGTATCCGGGTTGGCATGTGGTCGCGGTGGGCGACCGGGCCTGGATCGGCCCGGCCGACGGGCAGCCGGACCTGACCGGTGTGGGACGCGCGCGCGTGGTGGTCGGCAGCCCCGGCCAGGAGACGCCGTGGGCGGTGGTCAGCGCCGGATTCTGGCTGGCCCGGATCCTGGCCGGTCAGGTCGGGGCCACCGTCGACGAGGGCTTCGTCCACGTGTTCCGGCCGGCGATCGCACCCGCCGACACTCCGGCGGCCGTCACCGACGACGTGCTCCACGCCGTCGAGGACCGCGACCGTGAGCTGGTACGCCTCGCCTTCGGCGCGGAGTACGTCCCGGCATCCGGGAGTCCCGTCGAGGTCCCGCACCTCGACGGGAACCCGTTCAGGCTGGTGGAGTCCGCCGACTACGAGCTGTACTACGTGGTGGACGCCCTGCTCCACCTGAGCGGCGGACCGGTCGATTCGCTCGTGGCACCGTCGCGCGCGGTCGACGCGCTGACCGGGTTGGCGGACCGGCTGGGCCTGATCGATCCGGCCGTACCCGACTCCGGCGCGCTCGCCGCCCGGCGTGTCCTGCTGGCGGCAGGACGACTGGCGGCCGTCGCGTACGGTCCGGGTGGCCTGACCATGCCGAGACTGCGTGCGGCGTGGCACGTGCACACGACGGCGGGAGATCCGGCGCTTCCTGCCGTCACCCGGGCGAGGACGCTGGTCCAGCGGGTCGTCCCGGCAGACCATGTCGAGGACCTGGACCGGGAGCTTCCGCTGCACCTGATGCGGGTGCTGGATCCGGTGGCGATCTCGGACGCTTCCCGGTCGGCGCTCGGCCCGTCCTACGATCGCTCGCGCGAGTGGCTGATCCGGATACTCCAAGGTACGAGGGCGACCGATGACGGGGCGGCGACCCTCTGGTGGCCCGGTGCGGACCCGAGCCGGATACCGCTCGACGTCTGGGCGGCACTTCCCCTCCTGGCCGAGATCGACGACGTCGTGGTGGTGGGTTACCAGGCAGGCCCGGACGGGCTGCCGCTGCTCGACGGCCGACCCGCCGCCGACCATCAGGTCATCGGTGGTGCCGCCCTGCTGGCCCAGCTCGGTGACACGCTGCGTACCGAGCTGAACGGCGGTGACCCGAGCCGGCAGCGGGTCTTCCTGACGCCGCTCGTCGACGATCCGGCGGTCGAGGAGTCGCTCGACGGGCTGCGGACCGACCTCGCCGCGCTGGACAAGCGGCTGGGCTGGGGAGTGCGGCTGGCGGCGTCAGTGTCGACCGGGACGGACGAGACGGATTCGGCCGGCGGCGATCCGGACGACATGGAGATCACCGCGAGCCCGCCCGATCCGGCGGAGGAGCCGGTGCGGGTCGGGTCGTGGCCACCCGTCCTCCTGTCGTCCCAGGCGTTCCCCCTGCTGCACGAGCAGGTGGCCATCGTGTCGCCCGAGTCGTCACCGTCCGGCTCGCGCGTGACCTCGCGGGCGGTGTCTCGGGCGGTGTCGCCGTCCGGCTCTCGGGCGGTCTCGCCGTCCGGTTCGCGGGCCGTGTCGCCGTCCGGTTCGCGGACCGTCCTCGCGTCCGTGAGCGCGACGGAGGCACCGGATGAGCCGGCCGTGCGGGCGGTGGTGGCCCTGGTCGACGCGTACGCGCCGGGGCGTGCGGAGCACGACTGGGAGGTGACCGCGCCACAACCCGGCGGACCGGTGCCACGTGGCCCGCTGGCCGACCTATTCACCGTGGAGTCGTTGTCCGGTTGGCCGGCTGGTGTGCTGCGCGCCGGGGTCGTCCTGCGTCCGGTCGGCAGCACCGAGGACCGGCGGTTCCGGTTGGTGGTCCGGGCCGAGACGGCGGGTTCCTACCGGCACGTGGAATCGGATGGGGACGTTCACCGGTACGGGGTGCCCCTGCTGGTGACGGTGCGGTTGGAGCACACCGGCCCGGTGCCGGTCGGGCCCCTGATCGAGTCCGCGTCCGAGTTGCCGCAGTCGCGGGCGGTGCTGCTCGATCAACGGGTCGCGGTGACGGAGGAGGTGCTGCGGCAGCCGGGGGTGCGGATCCGGCGCGGCGGTGTGGAGCAGGTGGCGGCGCTGCCCGGCGGTCCGGACGAGACACTGGAAGCGCTCAGGCTCGCAGCGCTGCGGGTGCCCGAAGGAGCCGCGCTGCCCGGGCAGGTCGTGGTGGCCGGGGTCGCGGCATCGGTGCGGGTGTTGCAGGACGCGGTGGTGGCCGAGCTGACCTCGGGCCGGTGGGCGGAGAGCTGGTCGGCGCGGACCCGGGCCGGTGTGCGGTCCCGTTCGGTGCTCGCCGATCCGGTGACGTTGGACGGGCTGTCCCATGCCCTGTCCGAGCCGGGGTTGGTCGACGCGCTGCACGGGCAGCCGGTGGCGGTCGGCCCGCTGTCGGTCGGGCTGGCGGCGTTCGACGGGGTCCGGCTGGGCCAGGTGACCCGAGCGGGTGCTCCGGAGGTACGCGTCCGGGCGGGCCTGCTGGTGCAGGTGGAGCTGCGGGAGACGGTTCGACCTCCGGCGGGTCCGGCCGGGTCGCCACCGCCGTTGGCGTTCCGCCTGGACGGGGCGGTGGAGCTGTCGATGCCGCCGGAGTTGGCGGATCAGATCCTCGATGTGCTTACGCCGCCGTACGAGGCCGAGGCACCTCCGGCGTATCAGCGGGCCGCGGCGTCGGCGTGGGGTGTGAGCGACGAGCAACAGCGGCTGCTGACCGACGTGTTGGGCGGGACGGGAGCCTGGGACCGGCTCCTGGAGAGTCAGCCGTTCGGGTTCGACGGCCCGGCGTTCTGGCGTCTGGCGGGGCTGCTGGAGGTGGTCGACGAGAGCGGTCGGGTCCAGGATCGGTCGCGGTTGGCCAGGCTGGCGCGATGGGTGCAGGTCATCGAGCGGGTGCCGGACCCGTCCGAGGTCGAGGCGTTGGCCGTCGGTGCGGTGCTGACGCAGACGCGTACGGAGTTGTCGGCGGCGGAGAACGCCCTCCAACGGGCCGGAGAGGTGCTCCGCTCGTCGGCGTACCAGCATCGAGTCCTGGAGACCGAACTGCGCGGTCTCGACCGTCGGATCGCGCGGTTGTCCGCGACGGTGACCGACGACGCGGCGGCATCCGCGCTCGCCACCCTCCGCCAGCAGCGCGGCGAGGTCGCGAACGCGTTGCCTGCTGCCGCCGCGCATGAAGCGCACGCGTTGGACGAGTTGAGCGTGCGACGCGACGTCGACGCCCAGCTACGGGACGGTCTTGATCGTCTCGTCGCCGATCCGTCGGGGTCGGCACGGCTGGCGACCGTCCGGCGGGCCTGGTTCGCGATCGCCATCGAGCTCGGTGTCGAGCCGGGTGCCCTCGAAGTGATGAGCGGTGAGGTCGCTGCGGTGGCGGTCGGGCGCGGTGACGCCTCGCCGACGGAGTTCCTGGCCGACCTGCGGCGGCGGCTACGGCCGTTCGGGGTGTTCACCGACAACGACCTGGCGCTGCTGGCCGGCCTCGGTCGGCGGTTGGCGCTGGGGCCGTCCGACGCACCCACCTTCGCGTGGCTCAACGCTCGGGGTGTGCCGCTCGAGTTGGTGGACGGCCTTCCGGACGAGTTGGCGAACACGACGGTCACCTGGGCCTCGAAACAGCACCTCCGGGGCGACGACCCGGCGTCGGCGGCGCGGGAGCTCGGCCTGGCGGGCGTACCGGCGTTGAACGGGCTCGTCGACGCGCTCCGGGACGCCGCCGTGGCGGCCCGGCCGGTGGGCCGCGCCACGCAGCCGTCCGGGAACGAGCATGGCCAGTGGTCGGAGTCGGTGCAGGACTGGTGGTCCGCCCTGCTGATGATCCGTGACCTGGTGGACGTCGTGGTACGGCGTTCGCCGGTGCCGATCATGAACGCTGACCAGGGTGCGGCGGTCGCAGCCGGGGTGCTCCGGCTTGCCCAGGAACTGGGCTTCCGGACGCCTCGGCACCTCCTGCGGTATGCCGTGTTGAGTGCGCGGCTCGGCTTCCCGGTCACGATCCTCTCCGCGTACCTGTCGTCGCGGCACATGCGGATGCAGGTGTACCGGTTACTCGGCAACCTGCCGATGGCCGAGATCGAGGAGTTCCTGACCGATCTGGTGCGGCATCGGCCGGTGGACCTCCAGCAGGGCGGGAACGTCTCGGCACCGCGCCCGGTGGGGGAGCGGGAAGCCGCCGCGTGGGCGTCCCGGCTCGGTGTGTCCGCCGACGCCATCCGGACGGCGGCAGCGAGTCCCCTGGTGGACCTGCCTCGCCTGGTCGGGTTGGCCGACCAGATGGGGTTGGCGGGTGAGCAGGCGCAGTGGCTGTGGACGGTGACGTCGCAGATCGGCCGGTTGGCGGCCGACCTGCCGAGGCTCGCGTACCGGGCGGGGACGCTGCCGCAGGTCCTGCTCGAATGGAGTTGGCGGATGGACGCCGACCCACGGGACCTGATGCCGTTCCGGTCGGCGCTACGCCTGGTGGCGGCCCCGGACGCGTCGGTGACGTACGCCGACCGGCTCACCGTCCAGGAACTGGTGGCGCACCTTCAGAGCACCATCGCACATGGGATCGAGGCGTGGTGGTGGGTCCTGTGGGTCGGCGCGCACACGCCGTCCAGCGAGGGGCCTGACGGGCTCACTCCCGGCGAACTGCTGGACCGGATCCGGGCGTACCCGACGGGGATCTTCGAGAGCCCGGGGACAGAGAACGCGGCCGACCTGGCCCAGAGGATCACGGACCTTCCCGAGGACTACACCGACGGTATCGAGCCGCTCTCGTCCCTGCCGACCGAACGGAACGCGGACCACTGGTTCGGCGACTGGTTCGAGGAGCGTTTCGAAGCACCCGAAGGCGCCATCACCCGCGACATGGCCAGCCGGCCGTGGCTGGACCATCTCGCGGTGCTCGACGACGCACGCAGGCTCGGGACGGAACCGAGCGAGGCCCTCGATCATGCACGGCGGACCGGTGGCGGTGATCTGACCGTGATGCGGTCGGACGAGCTACCGGACGCTTTCTCCACCCCGGCCCTGACGGACCTGACCCGCCGGTGGGACCTGCGTCTATACCAACTCGAACCGGTGATGCACCTGCTGGACCAGGGCACAGCGGCCATTCCTGCTGACGAGTTGCCGGGACGTCTGCTGGCCCAGGTCTGGGGATCGGTGGAGCGAGTCCCGGCCAGCCAGGCCGCAGCCGTCCTGCCGATTCGGGCCCTGGCGGACATGGCCCTGTCCGCCGACACCTGGCCCGCGGTGACCGCCGGTGACGATCCTCGGCTGCTCCGGTGGATGACCGGTGTGACGGGCCTGGATTGGACGACGGACACCGACCCTTCGCGGGCGACCACTCTGCGGCGGCTGATCGAGGCCGGCTATCTGACCGCACTGGGCAAGCTGGCCCGCAGGATGGGCCTGCCGCAGCACGAACGGGCGGCGCTCGCGAGCCGGCTGCGGATCAGCCAGGAGTGGGTGACGGCGCTCAGCCTCCGGATCGGCTCGGTGCCGACGCGCATCGTCGAGCAGGCAGCCAGACTGGGCGTGGCGGACCCCGCGCGCCTGTTCGTGCTCGCCTCCCTGCTCGGCGTCGACCCCCGCATCCTCGGCCCCGACGACGATCTCGGACGACTCAACGGCGTACCCGGATCGGACCGCCTCGGTGCGGCGGGCGAGGTCGCCGTTTCGATCCGGGCCCGGCCCGACTGGCCGACCCGACGGATGCACGGCACCCTGACCGGCGATCTGTTCCGGGTCGTGCAGTCGTCCGAGGCCGCACCTGCCCAGGTGGTGACGCTGCTGGGCAGGCTGCCGCAGCTCCTGAACGACGACGGTTCGTGGCTCGGCCTGCCTCGGCTGCTGAGGATCGCGGTGCGGCTGGGCGGGCGGCCTGAGCCGGTGGCGCTGTACGCCAACACGAACCGGCCGCCGTTCGTTCCCGGCCGCCCACAACCCACCGACGAGCAGGTGATCGCCGCCTACCAGGAGTGGACGGAGCGACTGCGCGACAGGTACGGGCTCGACCCGATCGACGTGTGGCGGGTGTGGAACGGCGACGGTTCCGCGATACTCGCGCGGGGCGATGTCGCCGAGATCCGCCTCGCGGCGATCCAGCACGCGGGCAACGACCTGGCGGGAATGACGAGCCGCCTGGCCGCGAACACCGGTCAGGACGTGTTGGATGCCATCGAGACGGTGACACGCGGATCAATCCGTGGTGCCCGGGTGCCGTTCCTGCCGGACGTCGCGGTGCCCGACGGGGTGCACATCAGGTTCAGGGTGCGCCAACTGGCGGATGGACCGCGTGCGCGGCTGGCGAGAATTCTCGACGGTGTTCCCGGTGCCGCTTTCCAGCAAGGCGGATTGAGTTGGGACCACGTCAGTTTCACGTTCGCCTCAGACGGTGGTGGCTGGGCAGACCTGACGAAGGTGCTGAGAGCCTTCGGACCGAATCCCGGCAATCGGCCGCGCCAGGTGCACGTGGACGTGCGTCACGGGTACGGAACGGACCGAGCCGCCTACCTCCGACTCGCACACCTCTACTACTCGCACACCGACGTCCTGACCACCGCCGGAGTGACACCCTTCGACGACCTCGACGTCTATCGCGCGCAGTTGAGCCTTCCGCAGTTCCCGACGTACGAGCGCTTCCTCGCCTACCACGGCGCTGAGCGCGGGGCGTTGTGGATCGGCGCCGCACCGCGATCCGGCGACGTCATCCGGTTCAGGACCGGGATGAACGCGCCAACCGATCCCGGTACCGTCCAGGCGCGCGTGTTGATGATCGCGGAACTCGTCCGGTCGGCCCGACGCCCGATCGAGGACGCCGCCCTCTGGGCCCGGCAGTTCGAGCTTCCCGGGGCCCGCCGTGGTGCTCGCGAAGGCGGCGCCGCGCGGGAGCTGGGGGCCGATGGGCGCTGGCTGGCCTCGCTGCACGCCGACCCGGCACTACGGGCCCAGGCTGCCCTGCTGATCCTGACCGGTAGGGACGAGCCGTACCAGTTCGGGTCTTCCCGGCCGGTCGTGCCGGGGCTGGGTCCGGTGTGGTCCGACCCCGTCGTCACGTCTGCGTCCGCCGCGACATCGGTGGCGTCGAGCCCGGCCCCGGTGGACGACGACGGCGACGTGGAGATGGACGGCAGCCCGCCCGACCCGACCGAGGCACCGGTGGCGGTCGGATCGTCGCCGCCCGTGCTCGTACCGTTCGCGGCGTTTCCTCTGGCGTACGACCAGGAGAGCCTGACCGCGCCGGATCCGGCGGTGCCGAATCCGGCGGCGGACGCGGCGACCGACCTGATCGACGCGTACGCACGGAGACTCGTACAGAGTCGGTGGGAGACGGTCGGTGCGCCGGCCCGATCGACAGGTCAGTTGACCGAGCTGCTCTCCACCAGGCGACTCGAGGACCTGCCGCCCGCGCAGCTTCGGGCCGGCGTGATCATGCGGCCGGTCCGTTCCGGAGATACCGGGAACGAGCGGTTCCGGCTCATCGTGCGGACCGAGCCGGCCGGCCCCTACCAGCACGTCGATTCTGCTGGTGGTGCGCATCGGTTCGACGCGTCGCTGTTGGTGACGGTGCGGCTGGAGCACACCGGGCCGGTGCCGGCCAGAAACACGGGACCCGAACCGGTCAGGGACCTGCCGCAGACCCGCGCGGCGCTGCTCGACCAGCGGGTCACGGTGGCGGACGAGGTGCTGGCGCAGCCGATGCCACGGACGGCTGCCACCGGCGTCGAGCGGGTGCCGGCGCTGCCTGGTGGCCCGCAGGAGACGCTCCGCGCGCTCGGCCTACGGCCGCAGACGGTGACCGGGCACGACGTACGGAACGGACAGGTTCGGGTAAGCGCGATCGCCCCGACGGCGGTGCGGACGCTGCACGACGCGGTGGTGGCGGAGCTGACCTCCGGCCGCTGGGCAAGGCACCGGCCGGCTTCCGCCCCGGGCGGCCTCCGGTCCCACCCGGTGCTGGCCGATCCGGTCGCGGTGGACCGGATCCATCACGCGCTCTCCGCGCGGGGACTGACCGCGCTGCTGCCCGGTGCGCTCGACGGACCGGGCGCGGCGGCGGGTCCGCTCCGGGTCGAGCTGGCGATGTTCGGCGGGGTACGGCTGGGCCGGTCGAACCAGAGCGAGACCGCGCGCGAGCGGATCCGAGTCGGCCTGCTGGCGCAGGTGACTCCGTCGGGTTCGCCGGGCGCGTCACCACTGGCGGTCCGCCTGGACGACGCGGTGGAGCTGTCGGTGTCGCCCGACACCGCCGACCGGATCCAGCGTGACGCCCTTCCCGTGCGCGAGGAGTCGCCCACCTACGAGCGGAAGTCACCGTCGGCGTCGGGGCTGAACGCCGAGCAGCAGGCCATGCTCACCGACGCGCTCGGCGGCTCCGACGCCTGGGACCACCTGCTGAGGAGTCAACCGAACGGGTTCGACGGTGCCGCGTTCCTGCGGTTGGCCGGGGCGCTGGCGGTGCTCGACGAGAACGGTCAGGTCGCCGACGCTGCCCGGCTGAACCGGATGTTGCGCTGGGTGCAGCTCATCGAGCGGGTGCCGGAGCCGTCCCAGATCGAGCCGCTGGCGTTGGCGGCGGTGCTGACCCAGGCGCGCGACGCGTTGGCGCACGCGGAGGCCGAGCTGGTCCAGGCCGACAAGACGCACTGGTCGGCGGAATACCAGCACCGCTACTGGCAGTCCAAGGCGACCGGCCTCGACCAGAAGGCGGAAGGTCTCCGGGGCCGCGCGGAGGACCTGCGGCGTCGGGTGCACCCACACCGGGAGTCGCTTCCCGACGCTGCGGCACCGGTCACGGGACTCGCCGATGTGCAGGCGGAACTGGCGAACGTGTCGGCGGACATCGACAAGGTGCGCGCCGCGTTGGCCGGCGCCGCCGATGAGAGAAGTCGTGCGGCGCGGCAAGTCGCCGCACTGCGCATCGAGGTCGCCGGACTCCGCCGAGGTCTGGCGTCGCTGCACGCGAACCCGTCGAGTGCGGTGCAGGTGCCCGTGGTCCGGCAGGCCTGGTTTGCGCTCGCCGTGGAACTCGGCGTGGACCCGTACGCGCTTGAGGTGTTCGGTGGCGAGTTGGCCGCGACGATGGTCGGGCGGAGTGAGATCGCGCCCGGGGACCTGTTGGCCGAGCTGCGACGGCGGCTACGTCAGTACGGGGTGTACACCGACAACGACCTGATCATGTTGGCGGATGTCGGCAGGCGGCTGATCCTGGATCCGGCTGACCTGCCTGTCCTGCGGTGGCTCAACGACCGGGGCGTGTCGTTGGAGTTGTTGGAGGCGTTGCCGGCCGACCTGTTGGCCACGTCCTTCAACTGGGCCTGGCAGCAGCATCATCGTGGTGATCCGGCTTCGGTGCCGGAACTCGGCCATCGTGATTCCGGTGCGCCGGACGGTTGGCCCGCTCTGCTGAGCGGTCGGCTCGGCTTCCCGATCACGTCGCTGCTGGCGGATTCGTCGTCCCGGCACCTGAAGCTGCTGCTCTACCGGATGCTCAGCGACCGACCGATGGACGACGTCAGCGAGTTCCTCGACTCGCTGACGCCGCCTCCTCCGTCGTACCGCAGCGTGCCCCCGGTCAGCGAGGAACAGGCGGCCCGGTGGGCGGCCCGGTTCGGGGTGACCGCCGACGAGGTGCGGGCCTTGGCTGCGAACGCCTGGGCCGACCTGCCCCGCATGGTCGGTCTGGCCGATCGGATGGCACTGGACGACGGCGAGGCGCACTGGCTGTTCGACCTGATCCGCACGATCGGCCGGATGACCGCCGACCTGCCGAGACTGGCGTATCGGATGGGCGTGCGGCCGCAGGTCGTGCTCGAATGGAGTTGGCGGATGGCCGCCGACTCGCGGGACCTGATGCCGTTCCGGTCGGCGGTGCGACTGCTCTCGACCTCACCTCCGCCGGTGTCGGATGAAGGTCGACTCTCTGTCGCGGAACTGGTGACGAACCTTCGGGACAGCCTCGACACCGTGACCGACGCGCCGTGGTGGGCGTTGTGGATCGCCACGCACACCCCGTCGACCCTGGGCCCTGACGGACTGACGCCGGGAGAGCTGTACGACCTGCTGGGCGAGGAGACGCAGGACGTCTTCGTGTATCCGGGGACGCTAAGCGCGGTGAACCTCCTCGACCGCATCAGGGACCCGTACCGGCCCCTCCGGGACTACGCGGAGATCAGCCCGTTGCCCGCCGACCGGGCCGCCGACCAGTGGTTCGCCACGTGGTTCGGCGACCAGTTCGGCGTTGGTGAGCTGGTCATCCACCACGACCTGATGAGGCGGCCGGGTCTGGACCACCTCGCGGTACTCGACGAGGCCGCCAGGATGGAGGTGGAGCCGTCCGGGCCCCTCGAGTACGCCCGCTGGTCGGGCGGCGGCGACCTGGCGGCGACGCGGGCCTTCGCCCTGCCGACCGGAGATCCACAGGCCGTGCTGATGCAACTGGCCTATCGGTGGGACTTGCACCTGCACCAGTTCGCTCCGGTCGTGGACGTGCTGCCTCGGGATCCCGACGCCGGGGAACAGGATCTCGAATCGATCGCGAAGAACGTGCTGACTCCGATCTGGGGCGACGCGGAGTCGATTCCGGACGACCCCTACCAGGCGGCCACGCTGCCGCTGATGCTCATCTCCGATCTGGGACTCAGCGCGAATGCCTGGCAGGCGATGGAAGGCCAAGAGCAGAGAGGTCTGATGGCCCGGTGGCTCGCCTGGCAGTGGGGAATCGCCGCCACTGCGGAGCCGGAGGTCGCCCAACTCCTCGACCACTTGCCCGAGTTGGAACCGCGTAGCTTCCTGGACCTGCTGCCGAGACTCGCGGAACGGAGGGGCCTGTCGGGGGCGGCGCGGACGGCGTTGGCCGACCGGTTGGGAATCAGCAGAGGGTGGGTGGACGCGTTCAGCCTCCGGATCGGGGCGGTTCCCGACGGGGTCGCCGACCAGGCCCGCCGCCTGGGGGTGACCGATCCGGCCCGGCTGTTCGCCCTCGCCGCCATGCTCGGCGTCGACCCGAGGGTGCTCGGACCCGACGACGGTCTCGACCGCCTCAACCAGGACCCCGGCGGCGATCGCTTCGGCGTCACGTACGACGTCGCCACGTCGATCCGGGCCCGCTCCGACTGGCCGGGGCGGTCGTCGGGCGACACGATCACCGATCGGCTGTTCCGGTTGGTGAAGCGGTCGTGGACCGTCCCGTCGAACCTGCCGACGCTGCTCAACGACGACGGCAGCTGGCTCGGTGTCGACCGGCTGCTGGAGGTCGCGGAGCGGCTGCACAGTGCGCCGGAGTCGGTGGCTCTGTACGCGAACACCCAGCGGCCACCGGCCGTGTCGGGCGATGGGCAGCCCACGACCGAGCAGGTGGTCACTGACTACCAGGCGTGGGCGGAGTCCGCATACCAGAAGTACGCCCTCGGTCCGAAGCAGCTCTGGCGGGTGTGGAACCGGGAGGGCACGGCCTCCCTCGACCGTTACAGCGTCCGCGCGATCCAGGCCGCCGCGCTGGCGTCCGCAGAGCCGACCGAGGCCACCGAACTGTTCGACCGGTTCACCGCCGGTGCCAACCCGCTCGGGGCGGTCGAGGAGCTGGCGCGGGCGCGTGTACCCGGCGCCTGGCTGGTGCCGTTCCTGCCGGAGGCCCCCGAGCCGGCCGGTGTGACGATCTGGCTGTCTTTGACGCCTATCACCGGTGACCAAGCCGGTGAGCTGCAACAACAGGTGACGGAACTGCCCGGTGCCACCCTGTTGGGGAACGATCTGCTCTACGAGTTCGGTGCCGGTCGCGGCAACTGGGCTGGACTGGCCCGCCTGGTGGACATCGTGCCTCGGCAGGCCGCCGCAGAGTCCGTGACGATCTCCGTGCGGTCCGAGTACGGCATGGACGCGGCCGCCTACCTCCGGCTGGCTCACCTCTATCACACGCAGGCCGACGTGTTGACGGCTGCCGGACTGACTCCCTTCACCGACGAGAGCGCCTACGCGGCCAGAGAGTTCGACTCCTTCGAGGAGTTCCTTGAGCACCACCGCAATGGCTCATTCCTCATTCGCGCGAACTGGCGTTCCGGCGACCATGTCGCGTTCGTCATGGCTCCCGGTCAGGTCTGGCCCGGTGTCCTGCAGGCCCGCGTACGGATCGCGGCGGAACTCGTCCGGATCGCCCGGCAGCCGTTGTCGCCGCAGTGGTGGAACCAGCGGTTCACGGGCCCCGGCTTCCAGGACCCGTCGCGGGTGGGTGACCCTCACCGCCTGGGGGACCGGGCACACCGACTGATCGAGCTGCTCCCCGATCCGGCGCTGCGGGTCCGAGCGGCCGGGCTCGTTCTCGGCGGCCCACAGGTCCACCACCACGCCGAGCCACAGGCATCGGGGCTGGGCCGGGTACTCGCCGATCCCAGCCTCGCCCACACGTCGTTCGCGGTGCCACCGACGCCGAGCACAGACCGCGTACGCGAGATCCTCGCCTCCGACACGTCGACGTACGGCCTCGACGTCGAAGGTCTGACCGCCCGGCTGAGCAACGGCATCGACCTGCGGGGCGAGCAGGTGAGCTGGCAGGAGGCGGTGCTCCGCGCGGCGATCCACGGGAGGGTGGATTTCACCGGCCTGCTGACCGGGCAGCCCTGGCCGATCCTGGCCCGCCAACTGATCACCGGCCGGATGGCGCTGCCCGACGAGTTCGTCCGGACGGCGTACCGATTCGTCGCCCAGACCTCGGACGCGGACTGGACGAGCCTGCTCTCCGCGCGAATGCCGCGGCCACCGTGGAACCTCACGGCGTCGAACCGGGTCGACGCGGAGGCCGCGGACGGGCGGGGCGACTGGCCGGACCTCGGTGTGCCCGGAGCGCGACCGCCCGCGCAGAGTCTGGTGCCGTGGTTGCGGGGCCGTGTCTCGGTCGGCGAGGACCCGCTGCCGTACCTCGTCGAGAACGCGTTGGGTGGTCTGGCGGGACCCGACACGAGCACCACCTTCGGCCTGCAGATCGTCATCGAGCAGGAGGATTCCGCAGACGGCGTATCCCACCCTGCGTTCGACGAGATCAGCTACTACATGGCCCCGGTGTGGCAGGGGCTGCGGGATGCCGTGCCCGATGTGGGTCTGATCAACGAGCTGGTACACCCCGGGGGGTATCGGCTCACGGCACAGGAGTTGGTGGACAGCCCTGCGGTGTGGCGGGCCCTCGGTCTGCTGATCGACACATTGCGGCAGTTGACCGACCGGGCAGAGGTGCCACTCTCCATCGACGTGCAGACGCCCGCCACACGGAACGGACTCTTCTCGTCCGACGCTCTCCACCGGGCCGCCGAGACGTACTCGGAACTCCTCCAGCGGATGTCGTCCGGCCCGGACCGCGCGGCCAGCACGCGGACCGACTCGGAGAGCACGTTCGAGAGCACCGGCGACGGCGTGCGCACCTCGTCGATGCCGCTGCACCTCGCGTTCGGGCTGGCCGGACTACAGGCCCGGCTGCGGGTCGTGCTCGCGCTGGTCCGGGCGGTGGAACGCGGCGGCGCGGGGACCGACGGGGACGTCCCGTCGCTCGCTGACGGGGCCGGGCGGTTCGATCCCGACCTGGTCTGGCTCGACGACTGGCTGCTCGACCTGTCCGGCTGGACGGATCTGCACTCCCTGCTGGACACGCTGGACCTGGACCCGCCGGGTGCCGCGCAGGTCGCGACGCTGTTCCAGCTGACGTCGTGGTATCCGCCCGGCGAGGAGCGTGTAGGTCTGCCGCGTGGGATCCGGTGGCGGCCGGACGTGCCGCTGCTCACCCCCGACGAGGAACACCCGGCCGCTTTCCTCGCTGCGGTCGTCGAAAGCGCCCCGGAGACCCCCGTTCGGGACATCGTGCAGGGCAGGGATTCGGGCCAACTGCCGTTGCGGTTCCTGCACGGGCTCTACGCCCGGTTCCACACGTTCGCCGCCGCGCTCCCACCCGACGCGGACCTCGAATCGGCACGCGCTGTCCGGCGTCGGGCCGCCGCGAGAGCGTGGCACGAGCTGGACCGCAGCAACGAGCCGGTGAGCGTGTGGCACGAACGGTTCCAGGCGCAGAACCGGGTATCGGAGTGGACCTCACCCACCTCCGTCCCGGCCGTCCCCGATGCGTACGAGGCGGCCCGCTCGATCTGGCTGGCCACTCCGGCCCGTCCGGAGACCGCCACCGCGGAGGACGTCGCGACGCTGCGGACCGCAGCCGGTTGGCTGGACACCGTGCCGTCCGATTCCGCCGCGCGCCTGCAGCACCACGTCGGCACATGGCTGGTACGACAGAACCCGGATCGGTTCTCCGTGTCGATGCCCGAGATGCAGGTGCGGCCGGGCCGGTGGGCGCAGCACGGTCTCCTCGGTGCCGTCATCGACGCCGCCCGGTGGCAGGGTGTCCGCCTGCCGTCCGGTGTCCGCGCACCGGGGGGACTCCGCCGCCACGTGCTGGCGCAGATCGGGCAGCACGACGACCTCGTCCGCGACCTGCTCGGCGCGGGACCGACACAGCTCGCCGAGGAGGTGCCCCCCGGAGCGCTGGTCGATCTGGTGACGAGCCTCCCGGCGGTGGCACCAGCGCCCGAGCCGGCCGCGCATCGAAGGACCGTCATCGAGCGCAACACCCGGCGCGAGCATCCGGGGATCAGCGGTCAGGAGTTCGCGCACCGGGTCCAGGCCGCGCTCGACGGATGGCTATCCGAGAACCGGCGGCAACACCTGCGCGCGGAGCTGGTCCGGTTGCTCCAGACGCAGGAAACGGCAGCGCAGGTGCACCAGGCCGTGACGGCCAGAATCGGACCGCGTCCGACGCTGGCCGCCGCGTTGCGGCGTGCCATCGACGGCCGGACGGGCGATCTGGCGGGTTACCTGGGTTCCTGGGAATCCCGCAGTCCGACGGCGAGCCGGCACCTGGTCGTCCTCCTGGCCCGTGCACTCGACATCGACATCGTGATCCGCAGCGGTGCGATCGCCGAGAGCACCAATCCGGGCGAGCGTCCGGTCCTGCACC
Organism: Micromonospora sp. NPDC023869; assembly: GCF_055559695.1. Classification (NCBI taxonomy): domain Bacteria; kingdom Bacillati; phylum Actinomycetota; class Actinomycetes; order Micromonosporales; family Micromonosporaceae; genus Micromonospora; species Micromonospora sp. NPDC023869. The sequence continues at coordinate 352,462 of NZ_JBVHKD010000001.1, read as the reverse complement.
TGGACCGGTCCGCCAGCATGACGTACCGGCCGCTGTCGCCGGTCGCGTCCGGAGCCTCGACTCATTCCGAGACGTCGGTCCTGCCGCAGTTCGACGCCGCCGACCCCGAGTTGACCGCCGAGGTGCGGACCTGGGCCCGTGACCACTACGCGGCGCTCGCCGGTGGCGACTCCGCGCGGTCGCAGGCGTGGACGGCGCTGACGGACCTGCTGACCGACTGGGTCGGCCTTCCTGAACTCGCCATCGAGGTGGTGCCGGGGTTCGGCTTAGGTGTGGACTACTCACAGTGGGCGGTGCAACTCGCCCCCACCTCGGTCGATCACGACCTCGGCGCGCTGTTCGCCGAGATTCTGCGCGCCGAGCAGCGGATGCTCGTGGAGCAGGCGTCGTACGCGGGGAGCGCGAACAGCGAGTCGTTCGTCAGCCCCTTCACCCAAGATCGGGTCCGGCGTCTCATGCGACGGACGCTCGTTCCCGGCGATCGCCGCTTCGGTCCGGCGGTGCAGATGTGGTCCCCCGAGGACGAAGGGCAGCGAGCTGAGCTGCACGCCGCTTTGTCGGCCGCCGAACGCTGGTTGATCGCCGGGGAGACGCTCACCGCCGGGGGCGGTCAGGTCTCGGCGCGACTGCGGGGACGCCTGGTGCGTGACCGCAGCCGGGTCGAACGGTTCCACGCCGACACCCTCGCCCTGCTGCACAACCAGCCGATCGAGACGCATGTCCGGGCCCTGCAGGCCCGCCTGAGTGCCGGCGGTTCCGTTCGGGACTGGCGGGTGGGGCCCGACATCCAGGTCGACCCGGACTCGGGCGTCGAGGTGACGTGGTTCGGTCCGGCGGGCGTCCAGCTCCGACTGGCGGGCGGTGCCGTCGCACCACAGCACCGTCTGGTGCATCCCGAGCGGCCGATCGTGCTGGTGCACGCGACCTCGACGGCCGAGGCCGCACAGATCCTCGGGCGGGTGGCCGCCGGACTACCGGCGAACGCCCTCGTCGAGCTGGTCGTGCCCCGTCCGGTGGACGCGACCCGGGCGATCACCCTGGCCGGTCTGCTGCACGCCGACCAGGAGCTGGCGCTGCGGCCGGACCTGATCACCCGTGGGGCACGGGAAGATCATCTCGTCGGGTACTCGCGGGCACACGCTCGGGCGGTCGGGCCCTTCGTCTCCTACTACACCGTGCACACCGAGCCGCAGGCCGAACCGCTGTCGGTGTCGTACCTGAAGCAGCTGCCCCACCTGGGCGGCGGTCGGTTCGCCCTCGTGCCGGGCTGGACGGTGGTTGCCGAACCACACCGGATCTGGATCCGGCCCGACGACGTCGGGGACACCGTGCCCACCTTCGGAGACGAGTCGGTCGCCATCGGCAGCCCCGGAGCCTTCGTGCCGTGGACGGTCGTTCGTCTCGGAATCTGGTTCACCAAGTGGTGGGCCACGCAGAACGGCATGAACGTCGATGATGGTCTGTGGAAGGTGTACGGGAACGTCGCCTCGCCACCGGCGATCCGCAGGCTCCGTGACGTGATCGCCGCCGATCCGGTGGACGCGATGGTGTGGACTTCCGCCTTCTCTGTCGTCGACCTCGACGGGATCGATCAGCGCCTGGGCGGTGAGGACGGCTTCCTGCCGTTCATGCTGCTCGACCAACTGGTCGGTGTCGCCGGCGGAGACGGGGAGGCCGACCCGGACCGGGTCGTCGATCTGTTGACCGAGCTGACGCGTCGGCTCGGACTGCACGACGGAGGTCAGGGAGACGGAACCGACCTGATTGCCCGGATGGCTCTGCTGGGCGTCGCACTCGGCGTGCACGAGACGCACGGCATGGCCGGTGTCACGGAGGACCGCCTCAGGACCGTGGTAACCGAGGAGCGCCTCAGGAACGCCGAGACGGACGTGGATCTCGACTCGCTGGACGCCAGCGCGCCCATGCCGGCCGAGGAACCGGTGCCGGTCGCCGCCCCCGGGGACGACCTCGGGTGGCAGCGTGCCGCCGACGGCACGTACACGCATCCCGAGGAGGGAGCCGACGACCTTCCCGAAGCACTGCGCGAGAACCCGTCGTCGCCGCTCAACGAGGTGGGCTTCCTGGCGGCGCTGCGTCGCCTGGTGATAGCCCGGACCGCTCCGGAGCAGGTGCCGACGGAGAACCAGTGGGTCGACCACCTGCTGCGCCGGACCACCCGGGACATGGAGCTGGCCGGTGGTCGGTTCATGACCGGGCTGACCGAGGCATCGCAGCGTCTGATGTCCCGCGAGCCGGATTTCCGGCTGCAGTACTTCGTGCGGGAGGCGAACGATGCCCCCGTCAGGGCGCAACCGGTGCAGGGCGACAGCGGTGACGTCTTCTACATCTACCACGAAGTGAACGAAGACGCTTTCGACATCTACCTCCTGGGGGAGGCCGCACGCCTGGTCGGAGACATCGCACGACCCGAGCCGGTGCCCGGACTCGCGCGTCGGATCCGGCAGGCACGACTCGGCATCCCCGCCACGGTGACGCCGGGCGGACGGTACGCATCCGACTCCGCCAGCGGCTCGGACCCGACTGCGGTGACCGCGACGGCCCGGCAGTGGCGTCGCAACGTCCTCTGGCTCCGGTCGCTCGCCGTGGATGGGACACCGCTGGTCGAGCAGGAGGTGATCGAGCAGATCGACCTGCTGCACGGCGAATCGCGGACCGTGATGGAGGCCGGCTGGTCCGTGCTACGGCGGCGGATCGGCCAGGCATGGCAGTGGGCGACGCGACCCGGTGTCGAGATGCAGACCCCCGGCAACGGTCAGCGAGAGCACGCGGGCCGGCTGGCCGGTGGGCTGCACGCGGACCTGGCCACCTTCCGGGGTGAGCTGGCCGAGGCGGTCGACGCGGCCACGCAGGAGAGCCCGGAGAGCCACCCGGGAGGCCGTCGGGGATCCGCGTTCAGCGTGGTCGGGTCGGAGCCGTTGTCGGCCGACCTGTCATCGATCCTGGTGGCGCCGGTGCGGAACACCGGCGGTTGGGACCTGCGCCCGGATGGCGGTTACCAGGCCGGGGAGGCCGCCGGGCTGCCCACGGGTCTGTGGTTCGACGACTCGGACGCGGTCTCCGAGCAGAGCGAGGACGACCTCCTCCGGGTGGGGCGCGAGTTGCTGGCCGCCGGGGCCCGTCCGGCACGGATGCCCACGGTGCGGGAGCTCCGGGATGCCGGGCCACCGGCCGGGTCGACGGCCCCCGAACCGGAGCGGTGGGACGAGCAGCTCTACGCGTGGCTCGGGGCGGCGGCGGCCAGCGGGGGTGGCGTCCCGTTCCGGTTGCAGGCCTTCGAGCGGAGTGCTTCGGGTCGCATCCTGGCGTACCCCGTGCAGGGCGAGACCGGTGACGTGGTGTTCGCATACCTGCAGGGGGAGACGCTGTATCGGCTGCGCGGGTGGGCAGTCACCTCGACGGGCGGATATCAGGAGACCACCGCTTCGGAACTCCCACCCGGACTGTCGGTCGTCAGCACCGGAGAGTCCGAACAGCGCAGCCAGATCCTGTACACGGTGCAGATGCTGCTGACGCAGGTGATGGGTGCGAACCGGTCCCCGGAAATCTCCGAGATGCTTGCGAAGTTGGAGACCTACTCGCACCTCACCTGGCCCAAGCAGGTCTTCCGGCTTCTGCGGTGGGCGGTCAAACAGTTCGCCGGCGAAACGCCGTTCCGGCTACAGGCGTTCGAGGACGTCGAGCGAGGTGTGTACCGGGCGTACCCGATCGAGGGTGACTCCGGGCCGCTGATGCTCGTCTACCGGGCGGCGCTCGGCGAGATCTTCCCACTGCGCATGCGGGAATGGGTGCGGTCCGGCAACGGTGGCTACGAACCGGTCCCCGGTGTTCAGGCCGTCCGCCTGCCCGACGGCCTGAACACCGGTGCCAGCACCGGTGCCGACGCTCCGGGCCTGGCTGACGCGGTGGCCCGACTGATGACCGCGCACGGACACCCGGCGACCGGCGAGGGGCTGTGGCGGCACCTCGTCGACCGAGATGCCGTACCCGCAGGAACGGTGCCGGCACCACCCGCCGATGCGGCCCTGCTCGGGGTGATGGGGCAGGAGCTCGGCTTCCGGACGCAGGTCTTCGTGACCGACGGCGAGACCGTCGCCACCGAGCCGGTCCGGGGCGAGATCGGTCCGCTCTTCCACCTGGTGCGTGACTCCCGCGACGGCACGTACGCCCCGCTCTGGTCCGGGCCGTCCACCCAGCTGCGGCCGGCGCCGACGCAGCCACCGCACGACGACCTCTGGCCGATCACCGACGACGGTGAGTACCAGCGGGAGGGGACGGCTCCCCGACTGCCGCAGGCGCTGTCGCCGGGAATGGGCGGGTCGTCGTCGCGGGCCGTGCTGCAGGCGGTGCGGGAGCTGGTGGTGGCCACCGGTGTCCGGCGGGTACCGACCTCGGCGCAACTGCGGCGGTTCACCGAAGCGGTGCCCGCCGGACTCGACTGGGACCAGGAGATCTTCGAGTGGCTCCAGCTCGCCGCCCAGGGCCTCGGCGGCAGCGGAGCGTTCCGTCTCCAGGCCTTCGACGAGATCCAGCCGGGCCGGATCAGGTCGTACCCGGCGTGGGGCGAGTCCGGTCCGATGCTGTACCTGCTCCGGACTCACGGCGACCGCTACCACACGCTGTGGGGCGACCGTCCGGAGCAACTCGTCGTCTCGCTCGACGCCCTCGTACGCGAGGGGCGTCCGGTGGCGGCGGCCGAGGTACGGGACCGACTGACCCGCTTGAGCCGCGCGGACCGTGGTCGGTTCGCCCGCCGCTGGTCGCAGCTCAGCGACCGGATCGAGCGGGCACGGCGCAGCCTGAGCGCACGCCAGGAACTGGCCTTCGGCGGTGAGAACGAATGGGCCCGTACCGTCGGGCAGGCACTGGCACTGCTCCGCGCGGACCTGAGCCGGTTCGATGGCGAGCTGGAACGGGCGGTGGCCGACGCGGAGCTGACCTCCTGGTTCGGGTTCGGGACAGAACTGTCCGACTGGCACCGGCAGGTGTGGGAGCTATTCAGCCGGTGGGGTGTCGACGGTGGTTTCGGGTCCTGGCTGTCGGAGACCGCGCGGGCGATCGGGCTGTACCACCAGCCGAGCACTGCGCAGTGGGGACAGGAGATGTCCCGGCTACGTCCGTGGGGCCAGCGGCCGGACGTTCCGATCTGGGCCCGGCGACGCCTGTTCCACATCGTCGGTCTCACCGAGGAGCTGTACCCGGGACGACTCGCCGAGGGCAGCCCGACGCAGCGTGCCGCCCTGTTGCAGCGGGTGCGGCGGCTGGTGGACGCCCTCCGCCGGGACCCGCTGTGGCGACGCACGCCAGGTGTGCAGGATCGGGTGCGTCCGGAGCTCCTGACCGCCCTGCTGCGCGGCTGGCAGAGGTCCTCCGCCGAACGGCCGATCACCAACGACGACCTCCGTGCGCTCGTGGACGTGGTCGACGAACTCAAGCAGCCGGGACGGTCGGTTCGGCTGCACCAGGTCCTCGACGCCTGGCAGCAGCGGTACCGGGCGGCCACGGCGCAGCAGGTGCCGCCCACTGCCGACGAGGCACTCGCCCTGCCCGTCCAACGGATCGCCGACCGGTGGGAGTTGCCGCACCACCTGGTCGAGGGTCAACTCCTCGGTCCGGCCGACGCGACGCTGCTCCCGGCCGAGGCCGCTCAGGTGTTGGAGCTGGTCCGGACTGCGGTCGGGGGCGGCGTACCCGACCAGGACCCCGGCATGGTGCGGCTGCGCTACGACCTCGAACACCGGTACCGCGACTTCCTCGTCAACGGCAACCGCTACTTCATGCGGCGCGATGGCATCCCGATCGAGCTGCACGTCGGTGCGAAGCTGGTCAACACCCTGGTCGAAGAGACGTCGACGGGGCCAAGCTCCCGGCGGCTGGACAGCGCCACCATGTCCGCGCGCAAACAGAAGTACCTCAAGAAGTTCCTTCGCCCGCGTACCGTCCACCTCCCGTTCTCGGCGCTGTTCGGTGCCCTGACGGCTGGTTTCGTCGCCGTGCACGTCGCGATCACCCGTAACGAGCCGGCGAGCACCATGAGCAGGTCGACGGGAGTTCTGCACACCCGGATGCTGCGCAGCGGCACCACCGCCACGGCCTTCCGCGCGGACAGCAGATGGACGGTGACCAGCAGCGCCCCCGGTGCGGAACCCGGCCAGGCGGTACGCGGTGAACCGCACAGCCGACTGATGCCGCAGTCGGTCCTGCTCGACGTGCCGGTCTACCTGACGCGTCCGACGGCGAAGGCGAAGGGCAAGGCACGGGCGGTCGAACCGTCGGTGTCCGGCTCGAACAGGTCTGCCTCCGACATCGCCGAATCGGTGATCTCCGGGTCGAGCCACCAGGCGCCGTCCCCACCGTTGCGTCAGGGTTCGTGGGGTGCGGAGGCAGCGGGTGAGCAGTCGCCGACAGCTCTCTCCCGCCGCAGCTCGACCGACTCGTCCTCGTCGTCGGTCGTTCGGCCGATCAGCGGCTTGAGCAGGAGCGACCGCCCGGGATGGCGCTTCATACAGCGGGTGACGTTCCGGACGAGCAAACGTGAGCAGCCGCCCGTCGACCTGAAGCAGTTGCGGCGTACGCCCTCCGGGCGGCTGGTACCGCCATCGAGCGTCAGTCAGCCCGTCGGGGAACAGGTGACCGCCGGTGACCTCCCTCCGACGCTCGACTTCCAGGGCGAACTCCCACGGGCGTTCGTCGTCGATGACGTCGGTGACACGACGGCGTTGACCGAGGCGATGACCTCGACGGTGGGACAGCCCCTTGTGGTGGGCGGCTCGGCCCGAGCTTCGTTGTTCGAGTTCTCCCAGCGGAGCGACGTCGGCAACAGGATCCACGAGATGGTGGACACCTACCAGTACACCCCGGTCCTGGCCGACGACGAGACCCGCAAAGCCATCGGGGCCGAGCGGGTACGAGCGCACTTCGGCACCGCCCGACTGCTCTCGGTCACCGAGCAGGCAGACGACGTGGCGATGCGGCACATCTTCGCCAGAGTGATCGAGGTGGCCGCCGAGACCGGGGTCATCGACGGACTGAGCGGCACGGTGGGTGCCGGCCCCGGATCGCGTTACCGGGGGCCCGGCCTGACCGTGTCCGGCGGTCTGCGCTGGTTGTTCGCCAAGTCGTTCCGACGGACTCGCGGCGGTGCCGCCGGCAGCGGTGCGGTCGGCCAGAAGTTCGCCGAGACCGTCGGCCCGACGGCCCTGTACGCGGTCGAGGTCACGTTCGACGTCGAACCGATGGGTGACGAGCCGGCCGGTCAAGCGAACGTGATCCTCCTCATCCGCATGCAGGTCGAAGAGGCCCAGCGGCTGGCTGACGCGGGCCGGGTGGTCAGCCCGCAGCGAGTGACCGACCTGACGTACCGCTACCAGGGTGAGTCGACCGCGCCGCGGGGCGTAGGGCGCCTGCCCAGCAACGGCGACGTGATCCAACCGCCGAAGTACCTGATGAGGGAGCACCCGACCACGATCGGCAGCTCGGTGGTGGCCGACCTGACCGGTATGCGCGAACTGCACGACCGGCTGCTCGGCGAACTCGAGTCGCGCAAGCCGGAGCTGTTCCCCGGTTGGCGGACGGTGAAGCCGTCCGGCCGATCCCTGCGGGACGTCGATGCGATCGTGCAGAACTACGGCACCCTGGCCGCCGGCCTGGCGCGGACCTCGTCGATCGGCGGTGGCCTGTCACCGCTGATCGGCAACGGCACGCGGATGAGCTTCCGGCAGTTCGGCGTGGTGCACTCCGACTACTACGAGCTCGTGGTCAAGGGGACGCTGAGCAACCGGCGGCACGCCGGTAGCACGAGCCTGATCAAGCCGGTGGACGTCGCGGTCCTGACCGATCTCGTGAATTTCACCCACTCCCGTGAGCAGGCGTACTCGACCGGCCCCGAGATCGCGGTGGCGGTGAAGTCGTTGCTCACCGATATCGGTGGCCGGTTCGGTGTGGTCGGGAAGGTGAGCTGGCCGCGGGTCCGATCCGGCGGGTTCGGCGCGCCGGTGTTGGCGTACCGATGGTCGAACCGGGCGACCGGGGTGGAGGTGTTCGACTTCGACCTCGACTTCGAGGCGCTCTGGTCGCATCACCAGCGCCCCGCGCGGTGGCGGCGGTCGGCGCTCGTGGCGTGGGCCAACGCTGGCTGGCGGATGCAGGTCAGTCCGCCGGAGCGGCTGTTGGCCGAGGATGAGCCGGCACGGGGGACGGTGAGTCTGTGGACGCCGTCGGACATGTCCTGGCGCGTCGAGTCCGGCGTCACGCCGGCCACCGTTCCGGCCGCGACACACACCGAGCCGCTCGAGATCGCCGCCCCTGACGCCCGACTGGCCGTGGGCGGGGCGCGGCCGGAGCTGTTGACCCGCGCCTTCCACGTCGACGCGATGGACGTGCCACCGGGGCTGTTGGGCGAACTCGCCCAACGGGCGCTCAGTGACGTCAGCCATGGTTCGCCGATCATGACCATCTCGGGAACTCCGGTGAATGTGGCGCTGACGGAGTCGTTCGAGGAGTCGGTGCAGAAGGGACACTCCAGCACACTCACCGCGCCTGGCGGGTTGCAACTGGGCGGTCTGTTCGGAGACGGCAGCTACGCCGACTGGCACGCCGGAGTTGCGGCGCGGATCACGCCGGTGAACTGGCGATTGGAGCACTACATCGAGTCGCTGGCCGTCGAGGACTACTACCGGGGCACCAGCGGCGCGCATGCGTCCCGAGGCGGTGGGATCAAGTGGACCGGTGGCGTGGTGTTGGGGCCAGGCTGGACCCCCGACCACCCCGGTGGGCGATTCGCCGGCCGTCTCTTCGGCAACTACAACTACGACCGGGAGCGGACCCGGGCCGAGCGTCGGGAGGTCACCGGCGCGCAGGAGCGCAACCGGTCGCACACCGGCCGATACCTGGTGCTGAAGGCGGACCTGGAGTACATCGCCCTCGCCACCGCCAGATGGGGCAACCTGCTCACCGAACTACCCCTCGTCGAGGACCTGCTGACGATGCTCCCCGACGGACGAGGTCCGCTGCTGCGGTCGTCGGCCTGGCAGGCGACGGTCCCCGACGGGCTGTACGTGTACGTCGCCGAGTCCGACCTCCAGGACCTGGCCCTGTTGATCCGTGCCTCGGATCCGACGACGGCGGGATTGCTGGCGGGACTGCTGCCGCCTCCACTGGGACGGGAGCGGGCCTGGCGGGCGCCCGAGCCGATGCGGCTCGGGCAGGGCCTGACGGTCAACGTCCTGGAAGACAAGATCGACCTCGATGAGCTGAAGGCGTTGCTCCACGACCGCCTCGCCGGGCAGATCAAGGGAGTGCTGCCCACCGATCTCGCCGACGACGTGCTCGGTGGTCTGCGGCACCTGCTGGCCGGGCTCCGCGCCGACGGCGTCAACGCCTTCCTCGACGACCTGCTCGAAGACGGGATCCCGCTGGTGCTGCGCCGGCGGGCGTACCTCGGTCGGCGGGTCGTGCAGGTCTCGGTGCGGCTGCGGCAGGAGGGCGAACCCGTCTTCCGGGACCTGCGCCACGACGTCAGCATCGAACACCATCACATCGCGCACATCCGGCAGGAGGAGAACGACACGACCTCCCGGCGACACCTGGGGACGCTGCAACTACTGGCCGGCGACGGCATGCCGCACGGTCCGGTCTTCGCCCTCATGCCGGGGGCGGCAGTGGGCACCGCTCGGGGCCGTTCCACCCACCGCCACCAGGCGCGCCTGCTGCGCGTGCACACCACGGTGACCTCCACGGGGCCGACGGTGCGATTCGCGATGAACCTCGTCCCGGAGGTCGTCATCGAGCACGCCGACGGGACCACCGAGGTCGTCTCCGGTCACCCGGTCCAGCCGTTGGTCCGGGTTCCGGAGACGATGAGCCGTCCGGCGGTCCGGGATGCCATCGAACGGGTGGACCCCTCACCGGGGGTCGTGACGATCCGGTTGCTGGCATCGTGGGAGGTGGAGCCGGCTCGACTGGTCCGGTGGAAGAACGACCCGTTCGCGGTTCGCCTGCCCACCTTCTTCGGACCCGGCCAGGCGTGGGGATCGAAGGTGCTGCGGCTCGCGGCGCAGCGTCTGCTCACCATGATGGTCAGTGGCCGGACCGGCCTGCCGGGCAGCGACCTGGCGGGCATGGACCGAATCGGTTCGTCCTATCAGGTGGCTGGATCCGATGCGAGCGCCACCCTGGGATCCCTCTTCACTCGAACCGTCCTGAGCAGCACCTTCTTCCAGATCAACGACGCGAGCGACCGAGACTCCGCCGGCCGCCTGCCGGATGTGGACGGAGAACAGGCCGGGCTCGCCCTGCCGACGGTCTCGGTGCTCTCGACCCTGAGCGCGGCGGAGGGCACCTGGCTGGACGTGGACGCGCGCCTCCTCGCCAACCTGCGTAACGTCCGCCTGCACTCGGTGTCCGGGGCACAGGGCGAGGCCGTCCGGATCGAGCGTCGCAAGGTGCTGCTGACCCCGGCGGGCACCGATCACCAGAGCGCGGACAGCGGGATCCAGGACGTCCTCTTCCAGACCTCGTTCGACCACCAGAACCAGCGCGACGGTGAGATCAACGAGACCGACCTGTTCGCCCTCACCGGTGTGACCGAGACGTCCAACACCGAGGACGACGCCGCCGGCGGGGAGGGTGAACCGGGCAGCTACCGCAGCGTCCGCGACATCGGGCGCACGTACGAGTACCGGGCCGACGTCGTGTACCGGATCGTCGCGACGCTCGACGGTCGGTCCGAGGGCATCGAGGTCGTCATCCCCGACGGCTTCTGGTTCCGGCTGCGGGAACGCGAGGCGTTCCCCACCGGCCTGCTGACGGTGCCACTAGCCCGGGCACTGTCGCCGTATGTCGACGTGGTCGACCATGCCGCCGCCGCGTATCGCAAGGCCGCTCAGGAGTCGGAGGACGCCTGGCACCGCGTCGTCGTGGCCGGGCAGGAACTCGCGCAACGGATCGAGGCCGAGCAGCAGGCATGGCGACACCTCCTCGAGTCGTTCGCGGCGGCCCGCGAGACCGGCGACTCCCCGCTGCCCGACGGTGTCGAGCGGTGGCTCCAGGAACGGACCGGCGACCGTGACCGCGGGTATCTGCCGGAGGTCCAAAACGCCCAGCAGGTTCGCGAGAGTTACCTCGACGCCCACCGGAAAGCCCTTCGGGCCAACCAGGATCTGCGCGAGGAGCAGGCACACAGCCAACGCGGCATCACCTTCTACCCGAGCGCCGCAGCCGACCTGTCGGCCGGACAGGAGGCGGTGGAGCGGGCGGACGACCGGGAGACGGACCAGCGGGAGGAACTCCAAAAGGCCCTGGCGCAGCTGGCCGGGCCGGCCACCATACCGGCGCTCGCCGCGGATCTGACGCACGATCATCCGGAGCTGACGCGGCGCGGTGCTGCCTGGCGCGAGGCGGCGGGCCGAGCGCGTGCGGCGGCGGGTGAGGCGAGAAAGCACCTGGCCGACTTCCCCAAGTCGCGTACGAAGACCGAGGAGTCCGCCACCTCGCTGCGGAATCTGCGTCAGTCGCTCAAGCAGCAGGTCGCCCGCCTGGTCCCGGGCAACGTGTGGGCGGCCGAGTCGGGGACCCGGTCGGTGGACGACAGTGGCCTGCCTGCCACGCAGACCGTCGGTGATCTGGGCGGACCGGCCGCAGGGGAGTTCGCGAACGCGGGGATCGGGTTCCCCGGTGGGTGGTACTGGCCGCCGGAGGTGGACGGCCCGGACGTCGCTGCGGTGCAGCCACTGCCGGTCGTTCCAGGTGCCTTCGTGGTCGCGACGCACGGCGACGCCCGTGGCGTACGGATCCGGGGCCGGCACGTCTCGGTGGCCCATTTCGCCGAGGTCATCCGTCAGACGCCGGGGTGGCGGGGACAGCCGTTGGCGCTGGCGGTCTGCAACTGCGCCACGAACGGCTGGTCGAGCCGGTTCGCCGACAGGCTGCGGCGGATCCTGCAGGTGGACGTGTACGCCAGCGACGGTTGGGCGGAGACCGGGCGTGGGCGGTTGCGGGCCCTGCACGTGGGCTTCGAACCGGACCACGAGCGAGGGCTCGACCAGCCAGCACCGAGCGGTTCCGCACGGATCACGCTGCGGCCGGCGGCGTTCTGGCACTACCCGGCCGACGGTGGTGACCCCGTCGAGGTCGGGCCGGACCTGACCGCCGTACCGGCCACCGGATCTTTTCCCGCACCGCCGCAGTCGTTCGCCCCGGATTCGGTGAGCGGGTTCCCCCTGTCCGGTCCTGAGGTGCAGCGGGCCTCACACGCCCTGGCCCGGATCCACTTCGAGGCGCTGACCCGCGCCTGGCAGAGCACGGCCGTCGCGGGGGCGGCCGTCGCACCTGCCGAGCCGGCGTCGACCTCCGACCCGTCCGACACCGGTGCGGTCGTGTCCACCGCCGAGGCGGCGTTGCAGGAACTGGCCGACCACCTGGCCGTCGCTGAGCAGATGCCGTCACCCTCGGTCGAACTCCTGCCGCCCCCCGGCACGACCGTCGGCTTCGACCCGGCTGCCTGGACGGTGCGGGTGGTGGTGGACGAGCCGGACCGCATGCTGGTGGATCTACGGCGCGCGGTGCTGGCGGCGGCGCAGCACTTCCTGGTGTCCCGCCTGATGGCGGGAACCGGTGACCCGCAGGCCGGTCGGGAGGCCGCCGACCGGGTCGCCCTGCACGCCCGTGGGATCCCGCTGTTCGTCGGGGACGCCCAGTCGGGATTGGCTGCGGCACTCTGGCACGATCTGCACCACCCCGAGCAGGGTGACGTGGCCCACCGCCCGGTGCGGGAGCGACTGCACCAGGCCGCCCGCGACGCCGACCGTCGGCTGGCCGACGCCGGGGCCACCCCCGGGTTCAGCCCGCGAGTACGCCGACGGCTGGCGGAGGCACGGGACGAGGCGTGGCGGCGGTTCACGCACGCCGTGGAGTCGTACCGCAGGTCGTTGGCGCAGACCCAGGCCGACGCGCTCGAACTGGCCGCGTCGCAGCTCGGCTCGGCCCGGGACTGGCGCACCGACCTGCTCGGTGCCGACATCGACGCACCGACCGGCCAGTGGCTGCTGCCCCGGCCCGGCGGCCTGTACGTCGGCCCCGACATGCAGCGGCTGGGTGAGCTGCCGGACCGCCCGGCGCATCCGTCGCGGCTGCGCCTGGTGGTGGACGCCCGGGACACCGGGTCGCTCCGCAGGGTGCGGCGGCAGGTGTGGGCGGCGGTGCAGGCACTGCCCGGTCACCTCGCGGACCGGGTGATGGTGGAACTGCTGCCGCCCGCATCGCTGGACACCACCAGGGCGATCAAGCTGGCGGACCGGCTCGGCGGCTCCGGCCGTTCGCTGCTGCTCGGCCGGGACGCGGTGGCCGGCGTACCGGCCCGGTCGGAGCGGGTCCGGCCGCTACGCCCCGGAGGCTGGGACAGCCTCGTGGCGACGGCCACCGAGTTCGAGTTCCGCCCGAGGGACGCCGCACCGCCATCGACGCTGCGCCTCAGCCCGTCCCTGCACCTGCCGCGTCGGTCGGACGGGACCTACCGGCTCGCCGGTGAGCGCGACCGCTGGCTGATCCTGGACGAGGAACTGTCGCTGGACGGCGCCGTGCCCGGCTCGGCCCCGTGGGCGGCGCTGGCACAGGCACGCCGCGTGGCGTGGGCGCTGGCCGGGGGCGACGACCTCCACCCGGCACCGCTCCGGACGCCGGACGAGGTGGCCGCACTGCCGCCGCTGCCCACGTCGTCCGCGCCGGACGCCGTCGGGCCGGACCTGCTCGGCCCGGTCGACCCGGCACGCTACGTCTGGTCCGGCGGTGCCGGCGATCTCGGGTTCGCGCTGCCGGACCTGGTGTACGCGCTCGGTGACCTGGCCGGCGTCGCGTCGGATGCGCCGCCGGACACGGCCCGCGAGGCGTGGGGGCGGCTGGCCGAATCCGTCGGCGTCGGCTCCGGCGACCCGCTGGCGCTGCTCGACGTCGGTTTCGCGGCCGCGCTCGCGTACGGCATCGGCGGCCTGACCTCGGCCCGGGTGACCGCTGCCCGGCAGCTCGTTGCCCTCGACCGAGGGATCTCCGCCGGTCCGGCGGACGCCTGGTATCGCAGCCCGGCCCAGCTCACCGCTCTGCTGCACGAACTGTGGGGCCTGTCCGACCCGGATCCGGACACACCGCTGGCTCTGGACTGGTTGATGGTCGCCGTCGAGCTGGCTCCGGGCGCCGCCGACTTCGCCGAGCTGGCCCACCGCAGGCGGCAGCTCTACGCGACGGTCGACGCCTGGATCGACTCGGCCCGTCCCCTGTTCGCCGGCCGGGTGTGGTCGGTCGGCGATGCCGGTCCCGAGGACCCGTGGCCGGACGCGGTGGTGATCGCCTACCCGGCCCACGACGACGGCCGGCCGCGGCCCCTGGACCCGGCGATCGGTGTGCCCGGTGGGGCGGGCTGGCTGACGGTCCTGCTCGACCGCGCACGCACCGCCGATCCCGATCTGTTCGGCGGCCCGGTCGTGGTCCGGCCGGTCGGCATCGACGCCCGGTGGCTTCCGGAACTGCGTCGGCAGGCCGCCGCACTCGACCACCGGCTGTCGCAGGGCCTCCTGGTGCAGCCTCCCCGCGCCCATGCCGAGCCGATCCTGCGGTTGCGAGGTGGGCGGGGAGCCCGGGAGCTGGAGTTGCCGGTTCTCATCAAACGGCTGGCCCCGGGGCGGACCGACGCGCAGCGGGATATCGCCCGTTCACCGCACGGGCTTCGGCTCGACGCCGACGGTGACGTGGGCACGATCCTGGAGGTGGTGGAGCCGCCGCTGCTCGTGCTCGACGACGAGGTGGTCGGGGCCGACTCGGCGGCCGTACACGCCGCCACGGCCGAGGCGGTCCGACGCGCCACGCGGTCAGGCACGCTCGGCTCCCTCTTTCCCGACTACACCGTGGCACCCGAGATGCGGGACGTGCCGCTCACCCCGCTTGCCGGGCGGCCGTACGTGCAACACAACTACGGCTTCCCGGTCGAGGACATGTACGAGTTCCTGGGGGAC
Source organism: Micromonospora sp. NPDC023869 (assembly GCF_055559695.1). Lineage (NCBI taxonomy): Bacteria > Bacillati > Actinomycetota > Actinomycetes > Micromonosporales > Micromonosporaceae > Micromonospora > Micromonospora sp. NPDC023869. The sequence continues at coordinate 337,445 of NZ_JBVHKD010000001.1, read as the reverse complement.
CTGGTCGACTACCGCGACCAGGCCAGGAACGAGGCGTTCGGGAAGGCTGCCGCGCTGACCACGCAGGGCCTCGTCTTCGGTGAGCACATCGCCACCGCGTTCAACGGCGGCGTGAAGCCGGACCTGACCCGGCCGTCGCCCGCCACCACCCTGGCCGGTTACCTGGCGCAGGAGTACACCCGGGTGGGCGCGGTCGCGTCGGCGTACCACACCAAGGAACACCGGCCGAAGAACCTGCTGCTCTGGGCGACCCGGGAGACCTGGCGGGCCGCGCTCGCCGCGCTCCCGGCCGAGCTGCGGCGCTACCTGCACACCCATGCCGAGTGGGTGCAGGAGCAGTTCGTCACGCGATACCGGACCCACCACGCCGAACAGCTCTCGCAGGCCGGACGTGGCGCGGACCTGCTGGACGTCGAGGTGCCGGGCAAGTCGTTCACCCTGCGCCAGGTGCTCGACAACGTGGTCCGCCCCAACCCCGACCGCGTGATCACCCCGGCCGAGGCGCTGAACATCCGGACCTACACCGACGAGATCGACTCCAACGAGGGCCACCTGCGCCATGTCGGGCTGCGCGTCGGAGAGGGACGTAACTTCGGGCTGGCGCACTCGATCTTCTCCTCGGTCCTCGAACGCGACGGCCGATGGCTGTGGCGGCGGGTTCGCCGGGGATATCAGAAGGTCGCTTTCGCACGTACGGCGTCGGCCGCCCCGCCCACCGTCGAGCTGGCCGACCTGGTGGCGGACCTGCGACGCCAGGTGGCGTCCGGTGAACCGGCCCCGGGCGGCCCGGCCGGGCCCGAACCGGTCTGGCAGGGCGCACTCCGGCTGCTGACCGGGCTGATGGAGCACCCGGACCGGCTCGACCTCTCGGCGGCCGGCGACGTGCTGGACCGGGTGCCGCCACAGCGGCGCATCGACCTGGCGACGGCAGTGCTGGAGAGCGTGCACCTGCGGCTCGACCCCGCGTTGCGCCGCCGGATCCAGATCGTCGACCTGCGCGCGGTCGACCTGCCCGAGCGGTCGTGGCCGAAGATCCACCAGTGGTTCCCGAAGGCGGAACTGCGCGTCGTCGACGAGCCGGTCCAGTTCCCACCGGGCTGGGCGCAGCTCAGCGACCGGTTCGCGGGGGCCAACAGCGCACCGGTCCGGGTGCCCGTGCGCGACGTGGCCCGACGCCTGGACGAGCTGGCCGGGGACCGACACCGGGTGGCAGGGTTCGCGCACGGTCTGGGACTGACCGACGACCCGGCCACCGGCGCCGCCGCCCGGGAGGCGCTGCACGATCTGGCGTACCTGACCGCGGCGGTCTCCGGGCCCACGTTCGACCGGGCCGACCTGGAGCGCCACGCCGGCCTGCTGACGGCGCTGCGCCCGAAGCACCGCGTGGTGACCTGGAGCGACCTCGAAGCGGCGGTCGGCCGGCTCTCCGCCGACCAGCCGTGGGCCGTGACGCTCTCCGTGCCGGACGTCCGCTGGTTGCTGGAGGTGCTGGCCGACGGCGACCGGCGGGCGGCGGACGCGCTTCTGCGTGCGGCGGCGGCGCTGGCCCGCTGGGTGTACGGCCCCGAGCCGCGCGAGGGCAGCCTGGCCCGGTTGGGGCGGACCATCGAGGTCTTCACCGGGCGGACCTTCGTCGGGGAGACCGACCTGCGACAGGCCGTCGTCGCCGTCACCGGCGGCGACCCGGCGCAGCTTCGCGGAACCGACGTCGCCCTGACGGCCACGCTCATCACCGACCTGGACAAGCGTGAACCGGCGACGGTCGACCTGCTGCGCGAGGTGCGGGCACTTGCCGCGCGGCTCTTCGACGACGAGGCCAAGGCGGCGGACCTCGTCGGTACGGCCCGGCTGGTCTCCGTGCTGCCGGACCGGCCGAGACTCGACGATCCGGCCGCCCTGATCGCACCGTTCCGACGGCTGGTCTTCGAGCATCTGCGGATCTCCGAGGTGGAGCCGCGACACCTGCGCTGGCTGGCCCGGACCCTCCAGCACTTCCATGACGACGCGGTGGAGATGCTCCACATGCTAGCCCGGGACACGAACGTCCTGTTCGGCCCGACGGCCACCGCCGACGACATGGTCGGGCTGGGACGCCTGATCGGCCTCCTGGCCGGCCCTCGCCGATGGAACCTCCGGCTGGACGACGTCGTCGATCTGGTGGGTCACCTGGAGGCGCCGGCCGGCCGTGGGCCGCTCCGGCTGGCCTACGTCGACATTCAGGCGCTGACCCGTGTGGTCCGGCAGGCTGCCGACGGCGGCGTCGTCGCCGCCGTACGCGGCACCCTCCAGTCCGTCTGGTCCGTGTTCGGCTCGTCGGACGATCCGCAGCCGACGGCGGGGGACCTGGCGGGCCTGGTGCACCTGGTCCGGGCGCTGGGGAGCGGCCGAGCGTCGGTGGACCGGGATGGACTTGCCGCCGCCGTACGGCGGGAGATCTTCGCCGACGACCCGCTCTGGACGGGCAGCGTCGCCGAGATCAGAGCGGTGGCGAGCGCTCTCCTCGGATACGGCGCAACCGACGGGGCCGCACGGCAACTCCGGCGTCAGGTGTGGGCGTTCGAGCCGCCCGGTCATCCGGCCACCCGCGAACTGGTGCAGAGCTGGCGGCAGACGCTGAGTGACTGGCTGACGGGCCTCGCCCCGTTGGACGCCGCACCGGGTTGGTTGGCGCAACAGACCGGTCTGCGACACGGCACCAGCCTGCGGAAGCGGTTCGGCCGGCTGCTCAACGAGGGCCTGCCGGCGGACAGTGACGAGCAGGAGTCGTTGCTCACCCTGGGCGTGTGGGCGCGGGCGTTGTTCGGCGCGCGGACCACCGTCACGCAGGTCGCCTCGGTGCGCCGGCTGTCGGCCGCGCTGTCGGCGGAGGACCGGAGCCCGGTCCAGTGGGGCAACCGCTTCGACCTGGCGGTGTGGGCGCTGCGCGGTGGCGACTCCGCAACGGTCACCGACAGCGAGCTGAGGCGGCTGCTGGCGGCCGTGGAGCACGCCAAGACCACCCGAGGCGACCGACCGGTCCGGGTGGCGGATCTCCCGGCGGCCTGGGCGGCGGTGGGCAGCGCACCGGAGACGGCCGGGGACTCCACTGCGACATCACGCGCCAGCCGCAAGAGCCGGGTCGGTGGCCAGGTGTCCGGCGACGTGTGGGCAGTCGACGGCGCGTCGCGTGCCTCGGACGACGGCGACCTGCCGGCCCCGTCCACGCCCACACTGCACGACGGCGGCGTCGGCGGAGAGTTCCCCGACGCGGGAGTCGGCTTCCCCGGCGGGCGGTACTGGTCACCCGAGGCGAGCGGCCCGGAAGCCGCCGTGCCGCAGTCGTTGTCGACCATTCCCGGCGCCTTCGTGCTCGCCCTGCACGGCGACGCCCGAGGCGTACGCGTCAACGGCCGGCACGTCTCGGTGGCCCGGTTCGCCGAGATCATCCGGGTGACGCCGGGGTGGCGGGGACAGCCGCTGGCGTTGGCGATCTGCGACTGCGCGACGGATTCGTGGTCGACCCGCCTCGCTGACACGCTCCGCCGCATCCTGGGCGTGGACGTGTACGCCAGTGACGGCTGGGTCCAGAGCGAGCCGGGGCGGCTGCGGGCGCTGCACGTCGGCTTCGACGCGACCGGCGAGTACGCGCTGCGTCGCGACCTGGCGGCGTTCTGGCGGTACCCGGCGGACGGCGGCGATCCCACGCGGATCGGACCCGAGCTGACCGAGGTGCCGACGGTCGGGCAGCCGTCGGCACCGCCCACGTCGATCGACCCGCACCCGGCCAGCGGGTTCGCCATGGCCGCCCCCGAGGTGCAGCGGGCCTCCCACGACTTGGCCCGGACCCACTTCGACACGCTGCTGCGAGCCTGGCAGAGCATGGCCGTCACGGGGGCGGACGATGCCGCTGTCACCGCCGCCGAGGACGCGCTGCGGGAACTGGCCGCTCACCTCGCCAGCGTCGAACAGATGCCGCCACTCTCGGTCGACCTGCTGCCGCCGGACACCGACGGCATCCTCGGCGTGGCCTTCGACCGTTCCACCTGGACCGTGCGGGTGGTGCTGGACGAGCCGGACGGGATGCTCGTCGGACTGCGGCGGGAGGTGCTGGTCGCCGCGCAGCACTTCCTCGTTCACCGTTCGGTCGCGGCGACCGACGACGAGCGGTCCTGGCAGCAGGTCACGCAGAGGGTGACCGACCAGACCGCGCTGGACGCTGCCCGCACGAACCCGCTACCCGTCGACGACGATCGGCACGGTCTGGCCACGGCGCTGCGGCAGGACCTGTACGACCCCGCGCACGGCGACGGGGTCCGCCGGCCGACCCGGGAGCAGCTTCACCAGGACGGCCGCGACGCCGACCGGCGACTGGCCGAGGCGACGGAGACCCCCGGCTTCAGCCCCCGGACACTGGCCTGGCTCGGTGTCGCCCGCGAGCAGACCTGGGAGCGTGCGACGACCGCCTCCGCCCTGCACCTCGCGTCGCTGGCCCAGACCCAGATGGACCACCTGGAACTGACCTCGGCGGCCCTCGGCTCGGCCCGGGACTGGCGGGTCGATCTGGCCGACGTGGACCTCACCGCCCCGCCCGGACAGCACCTGCTGGCCCGCCCCGACGGCCTGTTCGTCGGCCCCGACCGTGAGGCCCTGCATGGGCTGCCGGAACGCCCGGCGCACCCGAGCCGCCTGCGGGTGGTGGTGGACGCCCGGGCGGCTGCCGTCGCACCGGCGGTGCAGGCGATGCTGGACGTGCTGCCCGGTCACCTCGGGGAACACGCGATCGTGGAGGTGCTGCCAGCGGCATCGCTGACGACCGATCAGGCCGTGGAGTTGGCCGACCAGCTCGGCGGGAGCCGGTCACTGCTGGTGGGCCGTGATGCGCTGGCCGAGGTGCCGGTGCGATCGGGGTGGATCCGTCCGCTGCGTGCCGGCGGCTGGGACAGCCTGGTCGCGACGGCCACCGAATTCGAGTTCCTGCCGTCGCACGCGGCGGCGTACTCGGTGCTGTGGCCCGGTCCGGGCCTGACGCTGCCGTCGACCCGTGGTGGCGGCTACGCGCTCACCGACCACAACGACTGGTGGCTGACGCTCGACGACGAGCTGACCCTGCACACGGGACCGGCGGACGAGCTCGCACCCTGGGCGGCGGTGGTGCTGGCTCGCCGGGTCAGCCGGGCCCTGGCCGGGGGCGACAGCGTCCATCCGCACCCACTACGGGTCCCGAACGTGGTGGCCGGTCAACCTGCGTTCCCCGACCGACCCGCACCGACGGCTGACACGTCCGACCTGATCGAGGCCCTGTTCGGGCAGGTCGACCCGGGCCGTTACCAGTGGCCCGGCGACGACGGTGGCATCGCCTTCGGCCTGCCGGACCTGGTACGCGCCATCGGTGACCAGGCGAGCACCACGTCAAGTGATCCACCTGCGGTCCGCCTGTCCTGGTCGCACCTGGCCGAGGCGGTCGGTGTCGACCCGCGCACTCCGTCGGCCCTGCTCGACGCCGGTTTCGTCGCCGCGCTCGCGTACGGCATCGGTGGGTTGAGTTGGCCCCGGCTGGCCGCAGCCGGTCGGCTCCTCGCCCTGGGCGGACCGACCGACGGTGTGGATCCGGCCCGCCTCACCGCCCTCGTACACCGGCTGTGGGGCCTGCCCGCACCGCCACCGGACGAGCCGTTGGCGCTGGACTGGCTGGTGACGGCGCTGGAGCTGGCCACCGGGGCGGTCGACGCCGACGACCTGGCACGGCGGGTGACGCAGACGCACGCGACGATCGACGAATGGATCGGCTCGGCGCGGTCCTCGTCCGAGGGACGGGTGTGGGCGCTCGGCGGTGTCCGTGCCGAGGAACCGTCGCCGGACGGCGTGGTGGTCGGCTACCCGGCCCGCGAGGACGGCAGGCCCCGGCAGCAGGACCCGGCGGTGGGCGTACCCGGTGGTGCGGCCTGGCTGACGGTGCTGCTCGACCGGCTGCGGGCCGCCGACCCGGACGCGTTCGACGGTCCGGTGGTGTTCCGGCCGGTCGGCCTGGGCACCCGATGGTTCCCGAAGCTGTGGTTCAGCGCCGACGAACTCGACCACCGGTTCGGCCTGGACTTCCAGGTGCTGCCGCCGCGCTCGTTGACGGCCGGTGACGGCGAGCAGGCCGACGCGGCCACGCCGCCGACCGGTACGGCACCGACGTCCGCCCTCGCGCGCCATCGTGCCCTGGCCGGGCTGGCGGGGGTCGCGTCGGGAACGAACGCGCTGGCCGACGTGGCCCGGCGGGAGGCCTTCCGGCTCCGGCGGAGGATGGCGGCGTACGCGGAGACCTCGACCGTCATTCACGTCGCCGAGGCGGGCCGGGGTGGCACGACCTTCCGGCCGGTGCCGGTGCTGGTCGACGAGAGCGGTCTGCACGGCCTCGACCCCGAGACCGGGCTGCCGGACCGGGACTACCGATGGGCGGGCAACGGCCGGTGGGAGACGGTTGGCCGGCTGCGTGGCGGACGGGGCGGCAAGGAACTGGAGACGTCCGCCCTCAGGTGGCCCGGTGACGCGTCGCCTCGCAACGCCAGACGGATCGCGACGTCCAGGGACGGATTCCGTCTCGACGCGGATGGGCGGTGGGGCGACGTCCTGGAGATCGTCGAACCGGCGACACTCGTGCTGGACGACGAAGAGGTGGGTGCAGACCCGCACTCCGTGGCCCGGACGACCGCCGTCGCGATTAGGCGAGCATCGCGGCGCTCCACTCTCGGCGAGGCGTTCTCGGACTGGACGGTCGCTCCCTATTTCCGGCAGATGTTGATCGTTCCCGACAGGCGCTACGCCTTAGAGGCCCAGCACAATTACGGTCTGCCAGTCGAGGACATGTATCGCTTCCTGGAAGACCTCGTCGACCATCAACGTCGGCACCACCCCGAAACGCGCGTCGACAAGTTGGCCCTGCTCGACGAAGGTCTGGACTTCGGCCGGCTGATCGCCACGGAGTTCAACGGTGGCCTGCGCCCCGATCTGACCACGCCCTCCCTGGCCACGACCCTCGCTGGTCACCTGGCCCACGAGTACACGCGGGTCGGTGCGGTCGCGTCGAGGTTCTATCAGGTCAGGTCTATGCCGAAGAGCCTGTTGCTGTGGGCCACCAGGGAGACGTTCCATGCCGCGCTGATGGCGCTTCCACAGGAGTTGCGGAACTACCTGGCGACGAACGCCGCACGGATCCAGCGCCTGTTCGCCGACCACTATCGTCGGCGCTACGGCACCAACCTGGACCTGAACGTTCTCCCGGGTAAGTTGCGGAACCTGCTGGACGACCGGATGCCGGGCGGGATGTTCACCGTGCGGGAGCTGCTGGACAACGTCCTTCGCCCGAATCCCGGCCGGATCATCGGAGTGGCCGAGGCGCTCGGCATCACCACGGAATTCACTGCGGTCGACACCAACGAAGGGCATCTGACCCACGTCGCGTTGCGGGTAGGGGAGGGGCGGGGCTTCGGCAATTTCGCACCGTGGTTCCGCGCCGAGGTCGAACAGGACGAGGAGTGGCTCCGAAAGAGGGTGCGTAGGGGCTACCGGCGGATCGTCCTCGAACGCTCGGCACAGAAGTTGCTCAGCGCGGTCGATCTCGTCGAGGTGGAATCCGATCTTGTTCGCCAACTGGCGTCGCTCGACAGTTCGGCCGAGGGGGCGGGCCGAGAGGCGGCCGACCTGCGCCGCATCTGGCAGGGCACGTTGCGGTTGGTGGTCGGCCTGCAGGACCTACCCAGCCGGCTCTCCCTGTCGACGGTCGCACCGTTGTTGGCGCAGGTCCCCGAGGGGCACCGACCGGTTCTGGCGATGGGCCTGCTGGAGAGTGTGAACCTGCGACTGGATCCGGCGCTGCGACGGCAGATCTTCCACGTGGACGTGCGCGGAGCAGGCCTGGCCGGCCCGGTCTTGCTCAAGGTCCAGCGGTGGTTCCCGAAGGCCTGGCTCCGGGTGGCGGACGACCAGACGTGGCCACCACTGCGGTGGGCGCAGCTCAGTGACCGGTTTCGTGGGGCGAACACCGCACCGGAGCGGGTGCCGGTCCGGCGGGTTGCTTATCGTCTGGCGGACGTGGCCGGGGGCGCGCACCGGATCACGGAGTTGGCCCGGAACCTGGGGGTGGAGGCCGATCCGCCCGGCGACGCGGATGCGGAACAGGTGCTGTATGACATCGCCTACTTCACCGCTCCCGTGTTCGGGCCTTCGTTCAGCGGGAACGACCTGGTGCGGATGAGCCGGCTCCTGCTGGTGCTGGGTCGCGGTCACCGTCCGTACACGTGGGAACAGATCGAGGTCTCGGTCGGTCGGCTGCTCGGTGCGCCGACGCCTTCGATCACCTTGTCGTCGCGGGACGTGGCGGCACTGGCGGCATTGATCAGCCCCACCGACTCGCCGGAACGGAATCGGGCAGCGCTCCGCAACCACGTGACCAGAGCCGAGATGATCTTCGGTGGCGAGTTCAAGGCCGGAGACATCTCGCGACTCAGCCGTGCCGTGCCGGTCCTGTTGTTGCAGGGACTTCTGGTCGGTGACCTGAATGCGGCCGAGGTCAGCCGAGCGAGGGTCGCCATCGACGTCGTCGCAACGTTCCGCACAGCCATCATGCCCGCTGAGGTGAGGAGTCGATTCCTGCACATGCAGCGGCTGGGCCAGGTCGTTTTCGGTGCATATCTCGAAGAGCCGGACCTGGTCGGTCTGGCGCGGATGTTCACCGTGCTACCGCAGGGGCTGCCGCTGGACCAATCCTCGTTGCAGCGAGCGGTCGCCGCCCTGCTGCGGCGCCGTCTGCCGATGCTTGGCGAGATCCGGCCGATGCACCTCCGTGCGCTGAGCCGCCTCCTCATCCACCCGTGGGGTGACGTCGGGGAAGAGATCGATTCCCTCGTCAAGGACACCGCCTTCGTCTTCGGGCGCGATGCGAATGCGGAGGACCTGATCGGGATGAGCCGCCTCACCCAGGTTCTGCGCTCCGTCGCCACTCGCCGCCGGCCCGACCTGATCGCCGTGACCGCACTGTGGGCAGCGGCGAACGGTCTCGCCCTGGCGCCGGATCGCTCCGATCTGCGGGCACTCTCGAACATGGTGCGCGATGCCGACAGGCGCGACGCGGATCCCTACCCCGAACTGGTCGACCTCATCACCCTGGCTCGACAGGCGCTGGGGAAGTCGGCGAAAGGCGGGGACCTCGCGACGCTTGCCACCCTCCGGGCAGGCGCGCCAGTCCGGCGTCCCATGCCTCCGACAGCCGCGGCGGGAACACTCGTCGTCGTTCCCCGGCCCGGTCCGGCCGGGTCACAAGATGCCGCCGACACCCGCGCCAATCTGCTGGTCCGCGCCATCGCTGGTGGTGATACCGCGACGATCCGGATGCTCTCCGATCGGGTCTACGATGCGGGACCGACGAGCGTCGAACGTGCAGCGGTCGCGTTGCTGGATCGGGTACGGGCCATCCTCGACGGTCGGCCGGGCCCCCACGTCATGCCGTTCACTCTCGTCATCGCTATCGAACCGCACAAGCTGGACGCGAGTCGATCATTCCGTGCGCTGGGAGTTCGCCGGCCGGAGCTCCACGAAGAGTTGGCCGCGCTCAACCGATCGCTCTTCGTCTGTCCGCCGGGGACGTCCCGGCGGCCATAACGGGGACTGTCGCGCGTCCCGTCCGGGATGGCACGGTGACGCCTGACGATGAGGAGCCGTGGCGTGGTCACCCACCTTCCCTTGATCACCCGTCCGATGGCGGAGCTGTGTGCCGACGGACGTACGGTGTTCCTGCCCGGCGGGGCGATGGCCGTCGGGACCGACGCGATGCCCACGGCCGACGATCCGTTCGTCCGGCGGGCCGACGCCGCCGCCAGGTTCTCCGGCCCGGTGGCCACGCCACTGTTTCCGCAGGTCGACTCGGATCTGTTGGGTCGCATGCTGGACCGGCAGTCGGCCGAGCAACTCGATCTGATGCCGGTGCACTGGCCGGACTCGGCCGGACCGGCGTCTCTGCCAGGGCTGGCACAGTGGGCGGACGACCTGCGACTGTCGACGCAGGTGCTGCGTACCCAACTCGACGGCGCGACGGGCGGCGCGGTGCCGATCGGAGCGCACCGCGTCGTCGATCTGGATGCCGAGGGCCGGATCACCGCAGCCGGCACGGGCGTCACGGTACGGGTGGTGCCGTCGGACCACCGGGCGTCGAAGCCGTGGGCGGAGGCATCCGCCGAAGTGCTGGATATCCTGTCCGGGAAGCCGTACCTCTCCGGGCGGATCGTCTTCTCCGCCGACGGTGTCGAGGTCGGCCTGCCGGCGGCGCTGACCAACCACCGGTACCGCGCGGCACTGCGTACCCACGGTCTGCGGTTCGCCTCCGGCGACGACGCCCTCGCGGCGACCGGCGCTGAGCGGGTGGACGAGCCGACCGGGTACGTCGATCTGGCGTACCGGATGGACCAGGCCGGTGCCGGCGCGCACGCCGTGGTCGTCGTGGACGGCCCGGACGGCGAGTCGATCCATCTGGCGGTCAACGACGAGGCCCGCAACCTCTCGCTGCTCGGCCCGGACGGGTCGGTGCTGCTGCCTGCCACCGAATCCGGCCGGATCCGACTCGCCCGGTACCCCGGGGAGCCGATGAGCGTCGAGGAGCGACTGGTCCAGATCGCTGCGGCTTCGACTGGTAGCTCGGCCGCTGTGTCCACCGGCCCCTCCTGGGCGGAGACCACCCGCAACGAGGTCGCGCTCCACACCTGGCAGGCGGCCGACGGCACGGGCCGGGTACTGGAGATCATCGGCCCGGCGGCGGCGGTGTCCACACACGACCTGGGCGTACTGGCGGAGGCGGCCGAGTACCTCGACCAGCCGATCATCGTGCTGGCCACCGAACGGCGCGGTCAGCAGCCCTCCGCGGAGCAGGTGTCGCTGCTGAACCGGCGTCTCTTCGTGCACCTGGGTGAGTCGGTCCTGGCCGGCGGTCACGACCCGGTGCCGGTCGTCTACACCCGCGCGTCCGTGTCGCCGGAACTCACCCGGGTGCTCGACGAGTACGGCGCGCCACTGGTGTACGAGGCACCCGGGCTGTCTGCCTCCGGCAGCGGCGGGATGCTGAACCTGGGCAGTGCGTGGACGGCGCGGCGACCGGGCGGCACCACGGGCGGGGATGGCCAGGCGGCACCGCCCGTCGTGGACGCGCTCAGCGTGGACCTGATCGAGGCGGCCACCGGTCTGCGCCGGGCACCCGCGTTCACACCGCCGACCGTCCCGGTGGTGTCGTTCCTGTCCACCTCGCTGACCGATCCGCAGGCCATCGTGTCCGGGCTGGACCGCGCCGGACCGGCCCTGCCCGACCAGCACTCCCAGTTGCGGGAGGCGGTGGAACGGGTCCCGTCCCTCGCCGGCTACCACGCGGTGCTCAGCCTGGCCAAGCCGTTGCTGCTCGACGGCCCGGCCCGGCCCGGCGGCGCGGCTGGCACCCGAGGTGCGGCCGGTGCCGGCGGCGCGGCTGGCACCCGAGGTGCGGCCGGTGCCGGCGGCGCGGCTGGCACCCGAGGTGCGGCCGGTGCCGGTGGCGCGGCCGGCTCCGCAGCGCAGCTCGGCGCGATGGCACCGATGCTCGCCGACCTCGCCGGTGTGTCGTTCGACGACCGGGCCAGCCACGCGATCCTGGGCGCGATCGGCGACCTGATCGAGGGCACCAAGTCGGCCGAGGAGGTGACGACCGCCATCTGGGAGTTCAAGGACGACCTGCCGAGCACGGGTGGGGTCCGGCCGAACTGGATCCGCAAGATCAACGCGCTGGTGCCGCTGGTGGCGGAGGGCCACCGGGAACCCCTCGCGCAGATCCAGAAAGCGATCATGACCTGTCCCGACCCGGACAGATGAGCCCGTCGCGGCGACTGAACGGGAGGTCACCCCGGCCCGTCGTGGAGGACATGAACGAGCGGAGCGTGGCCGGATGAGCCGGGTCGCCTTCCACCGTCCGGCCCGTCACATCCTTCCGGCGCTGCCGACGGACCGGATCGTGCTGCCCGTACCCCCCGAGGTGCCGGACGCCTCGACCGGTTCGCACGCCTGGAACCTGGTCCTGCCGCTGATCAGCAGCGTCGGCATGGCCGCGTACATGGTCAGCTTCGGGCAGCCGGCGACCATCATCCTCGGCTCGGTCTTCTTCTTCTCCTCGATCGCCGCCGTCGTCTTCCTCTTCCTCGGGCAGCGGCGTACCCGGGGGGTCACGGCCCGCAAACAGCGCCGCCGGTACCGCAGCCACCTGCGGCTGGTGCGGGACCAGGCGCGGCAGAGCGCCAACGCGCAACGCGCCGCCTCCGCGCTCGCCAACCCCGAACCGGCCCGGCTCTGGTCGATCGGTGTCGGCGGCCACCGCGTCTGGGAGCGCCGTCGCGACGACGCCGACTTCCTCCAGGTCCGGCTCGGCCGGGGTACGGTCCGACTGACCACCCCGATCGAACTCGATGCGAAGATCGACCCGCTGACCGACTACGACTGGGAGTCGCAGGAGGCCGCCGAACGGCTGGTGGAACGGCTCGGCGTGGTGCCCGAGCAGCCGATGGTGGTCGACATCGGTCGGGCCGGGGTGATCAGCCTGCTCGGCCCGCCACCGGCCACCACGCAGGTCGCCCGCGCGATGCTCTGCCAGGTCGGCGTCTTCCACGCGCCGGACGACGTGCTCGTGGCGGTGGAGGCCGGCGGGGACGACCAGTGGCAGTGGGCGAAGTGGCTGCCGCACACCACCGACCCGGAGCTGCGCGGCGAGGCGGGGGAGTTGTCGCTGGTCGCGGAGAGCCCCGCCGCGCTCACCGACTACCTGGAGGCCGAACTCCGGCGTCGCCTCGACCAGCAGGGCAACCGGCGTCCGACCACCGGCGGACCGACCCTGCCCCGGCTGATCCTGGTGTTCACCAGCTTCGACCCGTTCTCCGAGTGGGGGCGTGGCGAGCTGATGGCCGCCCTGCTGGCCGGAGCCGGTCCGCATCTCGGCATCACGCTCGTCTTCCTGGTCCAGCGCGAGTCCGACGAGCCGAGCCGGGTCAACCTGCGGCTGCGGTGCGGGCCGGACGGCCAGCTCACCACGGAAGGCAGGGCGGAACTGGTCGTCACACCCGCCACCGACTGCCACGTCGACCAGGTGAGTCTGGGCATGGCCGAGCTGGTCGCCCGCACCCTGGCGCCGCTACGGCTCAGCGACGAACGAGAGCAGGTCCTCGCCCGCACCGTTTCGCTGACCGAGATGGTGCTCGGCGGCGACCCGATGAACTCCGAGATCACCAGCCGCTGGATCGGTGCCGGTGACCCACGGCTGCTGCGCGCGCCGATCGGCACCGACGGGGACGGCCACCCGCTGGTGCTGGACATCAAGGAGTCGGCGCAGGGCGGCTCCGGCCCGCACGGCCTGATCGTCGGTGCCACCGGTTCCGGCAAGAGCGAGTTGCTGCGGACGCTCGTCACCGGCCTGGCGCTCACCCACCCGCCGGAGCTGCTCAGCTTCGTGCTGATCGACTTCAAGGGCGGTGCCGCCTTCGCCCCGTTGACCGGGCTGCCGCACGTCGCCGGTCTGATTACCAACCTGGCCGACGACGCCGCGATGATCGACCGGGTGCTCGCCGCGCTCATGGGCGAGCAGCAACGCCGGCAACGCATGCTGCGCGACGCCGGCAACATCGACTCGGTACGCGAGTACCAGAGCCGCCGCGCGGAGGGTGCCGTCGGCACCGACGGCCGTCCGCTCGACCCACTGCCGTACCTGCTGATCGTGGTCGACGAGTTCGGTGAACTGCTCTCCGGCCGACCGGACTTCGCCGAGTTGTTCGTGCAGATCGGCCGGGTCGGTCGAAGCCTCGGCATGCACCTGCTGATGGCCACCCAGCGGCTGGAGGAGGGGCGACTGCGGGGCCTGGACTCCCACCTGTCCTACCGCATCTGCCTGCGTACGTTCAGCGCCAGCGAGAGCCGAACGGTGATCGGCACCACCGACGCGTACAACCTGCCACCGATTCCCGGATCCGCCTACCTCAAGGTGGACGAGTCGATCTACCAGCGGTTCCGGGTAGCGCACGTCTCCGCCGGTTACGTCTCGGCCGAGGAACGTGAGCGGATCAGGGGCGCGAAGCCCCGCAACACCGTCGCGCAGTTCCCGCTGCGGGGCATCAGCCGGATCAGCGAGGAGGAGCTGGACGAGCCGCCACCGGCACCGGAGCGGGGCGGCCAGACCGAGCTGGGCATCGTCGTGGACCGGCTCACCTCGGTCATCAGCCCGGTGCACCAGGTCTGGTTGCCGCCGCTGCCGAAGGCGCTCGCCCTGGACCACCTGCTCGGCCCGGTCGCCCACCACCCCGGCCGGGGCTACAGTGCGAAACACTGGCCGATGACCGGTTCGTTGGCCGTTCCCATCGGCCTGCTCGACCTGCCGCTGAAGCAGGAGCAGGAAACGCTGATGATGGACTTCGGCGGGGCACACGGCAACATCGCGATCGTCGGCGCACCGCAGACCGGGCGCAGCACGCTGCTGCGGACCCTGATGCTCGCCGGGATGCTCACCCACAGCCCCGACGAGATGCAGTTCTACTGCGTCGACTTCGGCGGCGGCACGCTGCACACGATGGCCGAGGCGCCGCACGTCGGCTCGGTGGCCGGTCGCAGCGATCGTGACCTGGTCAGCCGGATGATCGTCGAGGTCCGGTCGTTGATCAGCGAACGGGAGCAACTGCTCCGCTCCCTCGGCCTGGACTCCATCGCCGACCTGCGGGACCTTCGCCGCGCCGGCAAACTGCCCGAGGGCGTACGCGCCGCCGACGTCTTCCTCTTCGTCGACAACTGGGGCGCGCTACGGACCGAGTTCGACTGGGCCGACCCGGTCATCAACGAGATCGCCGCCCGGGGACTCGGCGTGGGCGTACACCTGATCATCACGACCGGCCGGTGGAACGACATCCGCCCCGCCCTGCGGGACAGCATCGGCACCCGGATCGAGCTGCGCCTCAACGACCCGGCCGAGTCCGAGGTGAACCGCCGCCTCGCCGCCCGGGTGCCGGCCAAGGTGCCCGGCCGGGGGCTGAGCCAGCCGGGCGTCTACTTCCAGCTCGTCCTGCCCCGGATGGACGGACAGGACAGCATCGACGGTCTGCGCGCCGCCCAGCAGGACGTCCTCGGAAAGATCGCCGCCGGGTGGTCCGGCCCTCCGGCCCCACCGGTACGCCTGCTCCCGGCTCGGATCGACGCCGCCGAGGTGCCGGCACCACCGGACGCCGCGCCGACCGCCGTACCCCTCGGCATCGGCGAGTCCGACCTGAAGCCGGTGACCATCGACCTGATCCGCGACGACCCGCACTTCCTCGTCTTCGGCGACGCCGGTTCCGGCAAGTCGTCGGCCCTGCGTACCTGGCTGGCGGCGCTCTGCGCGCGACAGTCCGCCTGGGACGCGCGGGTGGTGCTGCTCGACACCCGTCTCTCGCTGCTCGACGCCGTGCCGCAGGACCACCTGGCCGCCTACGCCGGCGACCCGGACACCGCCAGCGCCTACGTCCAGCAGGTGGTCGCGAAGCTCACCGAGCGGCTGCCACCGGCCGGGATCAGCCCGCAGCGGCTGCGCCAGCGGGACTGGTGGGAGGGGCCGGACATCTACGTGGTGGCCGACGACTACGACCTGCTGCCCACCGGCTCCGCGGCCCCGCTCGCCCCGCTGTCCCGCTTCCTGCCGCAGGCCCGCGACATCGGCCTGCACCTGGTGCTGGCCCGCCGGGTCAGCGGCATGGCCCGTGCCATGGCCGACCCGCTGCTCAACCGGGTCAAGGAGATGGGCTGTAGCGGCCTGATCCTCTCCGGCGACAGCCGCGAGGGCGTCGTGCTGGGCAACGAACGCGCCGCCGCCCGCCCACCCGGCCGAGGAACCCTCGTCGAGCGGGCCCAACCGGGCCGACTGATCCAGGTCGCGCTTCCGCCGCCCGTCGACGAGACACCCGAGCAGGACGAACCCGACACCGCCTCGGCCTGACGGTTCCAGCGTGGATAGACGTGGCCCGGTCGTGGCTCAACCACCGCGACCTGCGTCGGCGGCCGACCGGAACCGACCGCCGCGGACTCCCTCCTGCCCGCCTTTGCTCTGCTTCAACCCGCGCAACGATCAGGGCGTTAAGGACCTATTGCCGGGAAGATCCACTTTCGCATAGCCGTTCCTTCTGCTCGAAGCCGTGCAAATCGTCGGAAGTGTTGCGTGGAGTGAAGCAGAGCAAAGGCGGCGCGCAGGTGGGTACGGACGGGAGCGGGGAAGCGTCCGGGCTGAGTCTCGGCCCCAACCCCGAACCCCGAACCAAGAGCCCGAATTCCGAGCCTTGGGTGCGGGGCCTCAGAGGGGGAGGCATGACGTCCCCGTTCTGGGACATCGGTGTGTCCCCTGGGGAAGCGGGTGGTGCCTCGCCTTGCCGGAGTGCGTGCCGGATGAGGGACTACCGGGTGCTCCGTGTGGCCTGCGAGGCTGGGGCCATCGTTCGGACGGCCGTGCGCGGTCGGGTGGACGCGGATCGGCGAGGAAGGGGCTGGTGCGGTGAGCGAGCAGGCGGATTTCAGCGGGCTGTTGGCTCGGACCCAGGCGCTTGAGTACGAGGTCGCCGAGCTGGCGCAGTCGATGAGTAACTCCGAGGTGGTCGGGTCCGCGGCTGGCGGGGGCGTGACGGTCACGCTGGCCGACAGCCAGTTCCAGGCGGTGCACATCGACCCTCGGGTGATGGAGACCTGTGACGCGGAGGAACTGGCCGACCTGGTGTTGGCGGCGTTGCAGGACGGGACCGAGCAGTTGCGCGTGCAGGCTGCCGAGCGGATGACGCTGCTGACCGAGTCGATCAACAGGCTGGCCGGGTAGCAACCGATCGTGGACCCCACCGAGGCGACGCAGACGCCGGCCCGGCGGGCGGTGCGGTGGCGCTCGGACTTCGTCGCCGCGTTCGTCGAGCACGCCGGGTCGAAGCCGGCCAGTGACCGGTTGTCGGTCAGGCTACCGACGCTGATCACGGTCACCGCGGTGTGTGTGCTGCTCTCCCTGGTGGTGGGGATCTTCTGGCAGCTCATCAGTCCACGGTCCAGGGCCGGGGCGGCGGACCCGGGCTACATCGCGACTGCGGGCTGGGGCTGCGACACCACCAACGACCGCGGGTTCGACGTGCAGGGGCGGACCGACCAGTGGCGCACGGTGGCCGACGGGGGATGGTCCGAGGGCGGCTGCCGGGGCACCTTCCAGACCCTGCCGATCAGCAACGACGCCGACCAGTCGGTCCAGTGGTGGTTCGTACCGTCCACCGGCGGGCAGTGTCGCGTCGAGGTGTACGTGCCTCGTGACCCGTCCGGCGGCGGTAGCTGGGTGACCAGCGTCCGCTACGAGGTGCTGGCCGGTCGCGGCGGCGCCGCGTACGCCGAGTTCGAGATGAACCAGGCGCAGAACACCGGGCGGTGGGTGGACGTGGGCGCGTTCCCGCTGCGCACCAGCGAGTTGGCGGTACGGGTCACGGCGCGGGCGGCGGGAGAGGCCGACGCCCGACTGGCGGTCTCCGCCGTACGTGCCACCTGCGGCCGGTGACGGTCGCCGGCAGGCAGTGAGCCGGAAGAGGGAGGGGAACAGTGCGAGGGCTGCGCCGGATCGTCGTGGTGTGCCTGACCGCCCTGGCCGTGCTCGGGCCGGTCGGTCCGGTCCACGCTGCCCCGGCCGACCCGCCGCCCGCCCCGGTCGGGTCCAAGTACTACGTCGTCGGTGAACCGGTCGCCGGTCAGCGCGAGTCGCTGTACGAGATCGCGGCCCGTACCCTCGGCACCGGCCGGCGGCACCTGGAGATCTTCGAGCTGACCAGGGGCCGTCCGCAGCCGGACGGCGGGCAGCTCAGCGACCCGATGGTCCTGAAGCCGGGCTGGATTTTGACGCTGCCCGCCGACGCCAGCGGCCCCGGCGTCTACGACGAGTACCCGGTGGTGAACCAGGCCGCACCGCCACCGACCCGGGATCTCGCGACTCCCGGGCGGCAGGGTGCGCCCATCTTCGAGGCCATCGGGGTGTTCGCGGCCGTCATGCTGTTCGCGGTGGCGGTGGCGGTGCTGCGTGGAGGCCGTGGCACGAGAGGGGCCAGCGCGCAGGCGGTGTCCGCTGCACCGCCGCCGTTGTCGGACCCGCCGCCGTTGTCCGACCCGCCCGCGCCGTCGGACGCACCACCCGTGCAGGGCCACCCGGCCCGCTCCGCCCCACCAGCGGCCGACGCCGAGCGCGAGCTCGTGCTGGCCGGGGCACACTCCTCCGCGACGCCGGTCGTCGACCCGTACCCGGCGACCGCCACCTCACGTGCACCGCACCCGCCGGCGACGGCGCCCGAGCGACCGGCGGCACCCGAGCGACCGACGGCGCCGGAACGGCCGACGTCGCCCGAACGCCCGGCACGGCCGTCGCTGGGCGGTCGCCTGCGGCCGGTGGGACCGCCCTCTCCCGAGCTGCCGCGCCGGACGCCGACGCCGGCTCCGGTGCCGCCGCTGGTGGAGCCGCCCGCCGGGCCCCGCCGGCCGGAGGTCGGCGACGCCACCGAGCTGAGCGCCGACCTGCGCGTCGAGGGGCTCAACCTGAGCGTGTCCCTGAACGGGGCACGGGACGCGGCGGCAGCGCCGTTCGGCTGGTACGGCCCGGGTGAGGCGCCGCCGGCCGCCACCCTGCCGCTGCTGCTCGGCGACCGCGACGGCTGGCGGCTCTATGTCGACCTGGTCCGCTGCCCGGACGTGCTCACCGTCGCCGGGAGCCTGCCCGACGGACAGCGGTACGCGCGTCGACTGATCCGACAGGCCCTGGCCGACGGCAACGAGGTGACCGTGGTCGGGGACGTGCTCGGCGAGTCGCTGCCGAACGGCTGCAACCGGGCGGCGCAACTGTCCGACGTGGAGCCGTCGCCGACCCCGGGCATCGTGGTCTGCGCCCGGCTCGG
Source organism: Micromonospora sp. NPDC023869 (assembly GCF_055559695.1). NCBI lineage: Bacteria > Bacillati > Actinomycetota > Actinomycetes > Micromonosporales > Micromonosporaceae > Micromonospora > Micromonospora sp. NPDC023869. The sequence continues at coordinate 318,522 of NZ_JBVHKD010000001.1, read as the reverse complement.
CAACGGTGACGGGCGGGTGGCCCGCGAGTTGCGGACGGCCGGAGTGCAGGTGCCGGTGGTCCTCGGTGAGGTGACGCCGTCCCGCTGGTCGATCACGGTGCGGCCGACGAGGGAGCCCGATGCCGAGCTGTCCTGAGCGGAGTGGGCTAGGAGGCGGCGCGCCAGCCGTGGCTCAGGTGACCGTGGGTCAACCGGCCGTGCGCCACGCGTCCCTGGGTAACGTGGCCCAGCTCGATCGCCATCCGGGTCAGCTCCGCCTTGTTGGTCACGTTGAGCTTGGCCCGGATCCGCTTGGCGTACGTGTTGACGGTCGCCTGGGACAGCCCCATCCGGGTGGCGATCTGCGCGTGGGTGAGCCCGAGCGCGATCCAGCGCAGCGTCTCCACCTCGCGCGGGGCGAGACCGTTCTCGTCGGCGTCCGCCGGGCGCGACAGGTCCGCCGCGAACCGGTCGGCCAGCTCCGCGCCGATGTGCAGCCCACCGGTCGCCACCACGCGCAACGCCAGGCGTACGTCGGGTTGCTCGGCGTACCGGGTGATCACGCCTCGGGCACCGGCCCGGACGGCGGAGAGCAGGCCTGGTGGCTGCTCCCAGGTGGCGCAGACCAGCGGGGCGCCACGGGTGGCGAGCTTCCCGATCAGCTCCAGCACGCTCGCGCCGGGAAGCGCCGGCAGGTCGATGAAGATCACCCGGTAGTCGGCCGGTCCGGCCTGCTCCAACTCGCCGACCGAGCCGACCGAGGGGCCGAGCGCGAGCCCCGGCTCGTCCTGCACCAGCCGCTCCATCCCGACCCGCGACAACGGCTGGTCGCAGACGATCGCGACCGTACCCAGATCCTGTTCCATCGCCGTACCCCTTCTCTGCCCGGTGCATCACACGACGGACGCGGGACCCGCCGTGTTCAGTGCGGTGATGGCACGGACTCGCCGACGTCGGATTGAGAAAACCGGGTACCGCCGTCCGTTGAGAGGACGTGCAAGGGGGGACATCGAGGAACGGACGAGCGTCATGACCGGCAGGCTGCCGCCGACACCGGCTACCCGGGCGCGCCCGGAGCACCGGCGCATCGACGGGCTCTACGACATCTGGCTGCGTACCGGCCCGGACGGTCTGCCGGTCGCGCTGCGGGGCAACGGGACGCCGCTCGACGCCGTGCAACTCGCCGACCTGGTCCGTCGGGGCGGTGGGGCGGGCGACGACGTCCGGATCATGATGGATGGCGGCGCGGAGCACGCGGAGATCTTCGCCGAACTGGCCGGGATCCTCGGGCGGGACGTGCTGATCAGCCCGGCCGGCAGCATGCTCCGGTACGACGGGGACCGCGAGCCGGAGCCCAGCCTGGTGGACGCCCAGACCGGGCGACCGGCGGAGTGGCTCGTCGTCCAGCCCCCGGCGATGGCCACCGACCTGCCCGGCTGGTACGAGACGACCGGCGGCGTGCTGCGTCCCCGGTCCGGTGTCGTCGCCGCACCGCTGCCCGGTGGGCTGACGCTGGCCACCCGGGCCGACTTCGTGGCTCGTCGGGCCGCTGCGGTGGACCTGGCCCCGGGGCACCCGGAGCTCACCACCATCGGGGTGTCCGTCCGGGGCGGCGGCTTCGTGGTCGGCGACTACACCGGCTCCTACCGAGTGACCGGTGGGCGTCAGCTCGCCGCCGCCCTGTCCGAGGTGCCGCTCTACGGCAGTGAGATCCGGATGTGGCTGCACTGGCCCTCCGACCCGGACGAGCGGCAGCGTCTGCACGCCAACCTGGCCGCGTTCGCGGACAACACCGGCGCGATCGTGTGGGCGCCGGAGCGTACCGCCGCCCTGGAGGTCCTGGAGAGCTGCCAGGACCTGAGCGCCGTGGACCGCGCCGGGGGCCCGGCCGAGTGGCGTACGTACCTGCCGCCGATGGCCGGCTCGCCGCGCTTCGAACCGGACCAGGACGGCCGGCTGTCCCCGGCCGGGCGGATGGTCGTCACCCCCTATCCGGGCGCGCCCCTGGTCAGCGTCGCGCCCGCCCGCCAGCGGGCGATGAACTCGCGGTACAGCAGCCTGCGGGCCCAGCATGGGTTGTTCCGGATCGACCTGACCATCCTCAACGACGGCCGGTGGGCGGTGCAGTACGCCGACTCCGGGCCGCACGCGCTCGGACCACGGGTGCTGCAACGGATGCTGCGTACGGCCGGGTGGCAGGGCGAGGACCTGCTGCTGCTGGCGAGCTATCCGGCCTCCGCCGAGGCGGGGGTGCGCCGCTACGGCAGCCGGCTGGTGGAGGGACTCCGCGCCGAGGTGTGGGTGCTGCCGCCGGAGGCCGCCTTCGACAGCGTCGACGGTACGGCCCGTGCGGTCGACGAGCGGGGCCGTCCGATGGACTGGCAGCGCCTCGACCTGGACGACTCGCAGCGACGCTGGCAGAGCGACGACGGTGTGCTGGTGACGGCCGAGAGCAGCAGCCGTCCGATGGGCGCCGGTCGCGGGGCCGGCATCGGCCGCCCGACCGAGGCAGCTCTCCGCGCGCCGGAGAAGATCGCCCCTGCCCCGGACAGCGCTGAGCGGAGCACCGCGTCCGAGGCGACGCCCTCGATCGACCGGCGGCAGGCGGGTGAGCCCGGCCTGTCGACCTCGCCCTCGGTGTCCGACGTCCGGGCGTACCCGGGGCCGCCGTCGACGGGACGCCCTGCGGCGGTGACGTCCGGCCCGGTGTCCCCGGTCCCGGTGCACGCGGTCCTGCCCCTGCCCGCACCGACGTCCCCGGCCTCGCCCCCGGCCCCGGCGGTGCCACCGTTCCGACCGGCACCGCCGCGACCGGCCCCGGGTGCGCCGGACGCGACGGCCGTGGCCTCTGTGGCCCCCGCGTCTCCGGCCGCGCCGGTGGTGGCCCCCCTGCCACCGGCCGCCCCGACTGGTGCCCCTTCGTCGCCCGCTGTGTCCGCCGGGTTCGACTCCCATGGGGAGCCGTCCTCGCCCGTGCCGCCACTTCCGCCGCAGGCGCGGGCGGGTGGCTGGGCTCAGCCCAACCGGACCGAGCCGAGGCGCGTCGAGCGGCAGGTCGGGCCGCCGCGACCGGTGGTCGGGCCGGTAGCGGGCCCGCGCGCGATCGCCGGTCCGGCGCGGGAACCTGCTCCGCGAACGGTGCGACACGACGGCACCGGGCCAGCCGTAGAGCCCGGGCCAGCCGTAGAGCCCGGGTCGCTGCGGCGTCCGGGTTTCGGGCCGAGCGCGGCGGCGGAAGCAGGGCGTCCCGACCGCCCTGCCCCGCCGGGTGGACCCGAGCTTCCGGTCGGTGCCGCGCCCCGGCTCGGCACCGTCCGGCGGCCCGTCGCGCACGCGATCTACTGGATCGCCGAGCGTCCGACGGTGAACGCCGAACCGGTCGAGCTGTACGTGGTGGCCGGTTGCTCGCCGACCGACGCCACCGGCGCCGGCGTACCCACCTCGAACCTGTTCCTGGTCGGCACGCTCCGCCCGCCGGTGCCCGCCGCGCTGCGGGCGGACGAGCACCTGCTGCGGGTACGCGTCCTCGCCGGTGGTGCGGTGGACATGTCCTCGATCACCGTGCACGAGCCACCGGCCCTGCACGAGCTGCTCGTCGACCGGGACGAGTCGTACCTGCTCCCGGGCGGTCTGCTGGACCGTACCCAGCTCGTCGCCGGCTACGGCGTCGACGCATCGGGGCGGTACGTGGAGCAGTCGGTCGCCTCGTCCACGCCGCCGCTGGCGTTGCGCTGCACCGGGGCCGGGCACGGCATCGAGGGGTTGCCGGCCGACCTGCCCCGCTGGCCGTACGAGGCTGACGCGCTCGCCTACGCGTTGGTGCGCGACCCCGGCTCCACGACCCGCAGCCAGGGTCTGGTGCTGCTGCGTAACCGGCCGCGAGCCCGTCGGGGCCGGCTGCTGGTGCAGGTGCGGGTGCCGTGGCGGTGCGCCGTCGACGTACGGGCGACCGTGGCGCAGATCGGCGACCTGCCGCAGATCCGGTCGGCGGCCGGTCAGATGCTGGAGGCCGGCGCGGGCCTGCTGCTTCCCCGCGAGGCGAACGAGCAGGTCGAGGTCGTCCGGCTGCTCTCGGCGGGCCGGCTCGGCTGGCGGACGGTGGGTGAACCGGAGATGTCGCTGGCCGACTTCCTCGCCAGCCGGGCCGATGCCACGACCCGGCAGGGCAGCACCGCACCGACCCGGTAGGGCAACATCGTTCCGTCCCGGCCGGACCGCGCTGCCGGGACCAGACCTGGGCCCCACTGAGTCCTTCGGCTCACGCCGCCCGCCTCCCCGGTCACTAGCGTCCCGTTTGAGCGGTGCTGGTGAGAGGTCCGGGTCCTGGGGAGGGCTACAGCGATGGGTGCCAACGTTGGTGTGCAGGAGCGCGTCGATGTCGATGTCGACCTCGATCACCGGATGCGTCGCGTCTTCGCGGACAACGCCCAACCGTTGTACTACTACCTTCTCCGACTGACCCGGGGACAGGGCCAGCTCGCCGAGGACCTGTTGCAGGAGACCATGCTGCGGGCCTGGTCCCGGTTGAGCGAGCTGCCCGCCGACGACGCCACGATCCGCCGGTGGCTGTTCATCGTGGCGCGGAACCTCTCGATCGACGTGGCCCGGGCGCGGGCCGCCCGGCCGACGGAGGTCTACGGGATGGACGTGAGCTGGGCCCACTCGCCGGACGACGAGTTCGACGGCCTGCTCGACCGGGCCGCCCTGGCCGACGTGCTGCGCAAGCTCACTCCGGAACACCGGGCGGTGCTGGTGGAGCTCTACTACGGCGACGTGTCGGTGGCCGAGGCGGCGGCCCGGATCGGCATCCCGGAGGGGACCGTCCGGTCGCGGTCGTTCTATGCGCTGCGGGCCGCCCGGGGCATCATCGGCGGGCCCGGCGCACTGGCGGCCTGAACGGAAACTCCCGACGCGACGGCTGAACGTCGCGGCGAGTGGGACCGTCGTGGAGTCGTGAGTCCGCACCGGGACGGGCACGACGAGGGGGCGAGGGAGATGTTGGTCAGCCGGTACCCGTCACGGGTGGGACGGTACGTGGTGGTGGTGCTCGGCGTACTGCTGGCCGCGCTGCCCGTCCTCCCGGCCCGCGCCCAGGCGGCACCGTACGTCAAGTACTACACGGTGGAGTCCGCGTACGCGGGCAAGCCGGAGGGCCTGCGCGACATCGCCGAGCGTTTCCTCGGCGCTCGAGACCGGGCCGAGGAGATCTTCAACCTGAACGTCGGCCGGGCCCAGCCGGGCGGCGGCGCCCTCACCGACCCGAGTCAACTGCGCGCCGGCTGGCACCTGGTGCTGCCGTGGGACGCGGTCGGTAACGGGGTCGAACGCGGCTCGCTGCCGTCCCCGACGTCGCCGACCTCCCGTCCACCGTCGCCCGGGGCGTCCGCCGCACCACCTGCGGCAAACCCACTGCCCCGACCCTCCATCCCCAGCCCCAGCCCCACCCCGAGTCCGAGCGGCACCAAGAAGCCCGGCTCGGGAGGTGCCAAGTGCGGCACCGCGGCGCGCGGCGACAAGGCAAGCGCGGACTGGGCGGAGCGGCGCATGTCACCGGAGCGGGCGTGGTCCCGTAGCCGGGGCGAGGGCCAGATGATCGCGATCGTCGACTCCGGTGTGGACGGCAGCCTGTCCGAGCTGCGCGGCCGGGTCACCCAGGGCATGGACGTGGTGGCCGGCAGCGGCCGGGGCGACATCGACTGCCTCGGCACCGGCACCGCGATGGCCGGTATCGCCATCGCGCAGTCCGGCTCCAAGGGCAAGGTGACGGGAGTGGCTCCGGAGGCGACCGTGATGCCGGTCCGGGTGGTCACCACCAAGGCCGAGGCACAGCCGGCGGACCAGGCGGCCGGTATCGAGGTGGCGGTGGCCGCCGGTGCCACCGTGATCGCGCTCGGGTCGTACGTGGACCCGAACGTCCCGGCGGTCGCCGAGGCGATCGCCACCGCCGTCAAGCACGACATCGTGGTGGTCTCCGCCGCCGACCTGGACTCGAGCGACCCGGAGTCGGGCCTGCCGGACCAGGGCATGTTGCGGGTCGGCGGCATCGGCGGCGACGGCAAGATGGCGGCCAGTTACCGCGCCGGTGGGGTGGACGTGGTCGCGCCCGGCGTGGACGTGGCCAGCCTGGGCATCGGCGGTGCGGGCGACTTCGTCGGCAGCGGCACCCAGTACGCGGTGGCCTACGCGGCCGGCCAGGCCGCCCTGGTGCGGTCCGCGTACCCGAACCTGTCGGCCGGTCAGGTGACCGAACGGATCCGGAACACGGCCAGCCGGACCGCCGACACCCCGGAGGACCCCGCCTCCTACGGCGACGGCGTCATCGATCCGTTCACCTCGGTCAACGCGGCGCTGGAGAACGACGGCGGGGTGGCCGCGCCGAACGGCCCGCCCGCCGGTGACAGCGGATCGTCGACCAGCGGCGGCCAGGTACTCATCTTCGTGCTCATCGGGTTGGTGCTGGTGGCCGTGACGGTGCTGTCGGTGTTCCGGCTGCGTACCGTGCTCCGCTCCGACGACCGCAAGGATTCCGAACCGGAGTTCGACCCGCCCGCGAACCGTCCGACCGACCACTCCGATGCACAGCGGTTGAGGTGATCGCCCAGTGACGGGGCAGCCCGCGGTCTCCGCCCCGGCCAGCGCGCCGTCCGGCCGGATCGAACGGGTCTCCACCCGCCCCTGGAGTCGGCACCGCACCATCTCCTCGGCGATCCGGGCGGCCCGCGACGGCGGGGTGGTCTCGGTGGTGGCCGGCGTGTACCGCGAGTCGTTGACCGTCGACAAGTCGGTGACGCTGGTGGCCGAGAACGACGGCGGCGCGGTCGAACTGGTCGCGCCGCACGGTCCGGCGCTCGCCGTACGGTCCGGGTCGGCCACGATCCGTGGGTTCGTGCTGAGCGGCACCGGTGCCGTGGTGGTCGCCGCCACCGGTCGGCTCGCGCTGGAGTCGACCACGGTCACCGGGGGCGCGGTCCAGGTCAGCGGCGATGCGTCAGCGACGCTGCGGGACTGCGCCATCCTGCGTACCGGGGCGGCTCCCGGGCTCATCGTCGCCGACCAGGCGACGGTGGTGGGCACGTCGGTCGAGGTGACGGAGACCGGTGGCGCCGCGGTCGAGGCCGCCGGCAGCGCCCAGGTCACCCTGGCCGACAGCCGGATGGGCGGCGTCGGAGGTGGCGCGCTGGTGGCCGAGAACGCCACGCTGACGCTCACCCGGTGCGAGATCGGGCCCAGCGGCGGCGTGGGCGTCGAGGTCAGCGGCGGTGCCCAGGCCCGGCTGACCGACTGCCAGCTGCACGACCTGGCCGCCGAGGGCATCCGGATCAGCGGCAGCGCGACGTTCGGACCGGACTGGTGGCCGCCGCTGCGGCCCGAACACGCCGGAACGCCGGGCGCGGGGGAGACCGGTGAGACCGGCGGGGTGCTGGTCCGGCGGTGCACGATCAGCCGCGCCGCCTCCGCCGGGGTGCTCCTCGCCGGGTACGGCCACCTGCACCTGGACGAGTCGACCGTGGATGCCGCCCGAGGCCCGGGCGTGCTGGCCGGTGGCGACAGCCGCCTCTCGATGGCCGGCAGCCGGATCAACCAGTCCGGTCAGACCGCGCTCGCCGTCCGGGAACGCGCCGAGGTGCGCCTCACCGACGGCGCCTTCGCCGACTCGGCCGCCAACGGGCTCTACGCCGCCGACGACGGGCGGATCCTGATGCACGGCTGCGAGGTACGGCGCTCCGAGTACAGCGCGGTGCACCTCACCGGCACGGCCAGTGCCGCGCTGGTCGAGTGCACGATCGCCGACACCCCCGAGTTCGGGGTACGCGCCTCCGACCGCGCCCTGCTGCGGGTGGAGGGCGGCACCATCACCGGCGCCGGTCTCGGCGGAGTGCAGATCGACGGCGGCGCCGACGCCGAGTTGCGCGGGTTGACCGTCAGCGACTCCCGGGCCGGCGTACGCGTGGACACCCCGCACCGACCGCTGCTGACCGACTGCGAGGTCCGCGACGTCGAGCAGACCGGCATCGAGGTCGCCCCGCACGCCGGGCTGCTGGCCCGGCACTGCCGGATCGCCTCCTGCGGCGCGGCCGGGGTGCTCGTCGACGCGTACGCCACGCCGACGCTCGAAGAGTGCGAGATCACCGACATCGGCGGCAGCGGGCTGGTGCTCTGGGAGGGCGCCGCGCCGATGATCCGCAGCCTGACTGTGCGGGAGTGCCGCAAGAACGGCGTGTACGTCGGCGACGGCGCGCACGGCAGCCTGACCGACTGCGACATCTCCCGAACCGACTACCCGGCGGTGCACGTCGGCGTCGACGCCGATCCGGCGTTGCTGCGCTGCCACGTGCACGACGCGGCGACCGACGTCGACCAGACCGACCAGGGTCGGGCGACCTTCGAGGAGTGCTGGAGCACCGACGTCGCCGAGGCGACCCTGCCGACCGAGCCGGTCGCCGCCCGCGCGGTGCCGGCCGGTCCCGGTCCGCGCCGCCCCGCCGCCGCGCCCCGAGCCGGTGCCACGAGCAAGGTGCCGGAACTGGCCGACCTGCTCGGCCAGCTCGACGACCTGGTCGGGATGGCCCGGGTCAAGCGGGACGTGGGCACCATGGTCAAGCTGGTGCAGACCGTCAAGCGCCGTCGGGAGGCCGGTCTCGCGCCGCCGCCGATGTCCCGGCACCTGGTCTTCGCCGGCAACCCCGGCACCGGCAAGACCACCGTGGCCCGGCTCTACGGGCAGTTGCTCGCCGCGCTGGGCATGCTCGAACGCGGACACCTGATCGAGGTGGACCGGGGCACGCTGGTCGGCGAGTACGTGGGCCACACCGCACCGAAGACCCAGGCGGCCTTCCGCAAGGCCCTCGGCGGGGTGCTCTTCATCGACGAGGCGTACGCCCTGGTGCCGACCGGTGGTGGCACCGACTTCGGCCAGGAGGCGATCTCGACGCTGGTGAAGCTGATGGAGGACCACCGCGACGAGGTGGTGGTGATCGTCGCCGGCTACCCGGACGAGATGCGGCAGTTCGTCGCGGCCAACCCGGGCCTCTCCTCCCGCTTCTCCCGCACGCTGACCTTCGCGGACTACTCGTCGGTGGAACTGGTCCAGATCGTGGAGAAGCAGGCGAGCCGGCACCAGTACCACGTCGCGGAGGGCGGTCGCGCCGCGCTGCTGACCTACTTCGACGGCATCCAGCGGGGCGAGGGCTTCGGCAACGGCCGGTTCGCCCGCAAGGTCTTCCAGATGATGACCGAGCGGCACGCGGCCCGAATCGCCGAGATGGACGCGCCCAGCACCGCCGAGCTGAGCACCCTGGAGGCCGACGACCTGCACGTCGACGACCTGGAGGTGGCCGGATGACACGGCTCGGGTGCAGGGAGGACCGATGAGCGGCGAACGGAGCCGGATCACGGTGGTCGGCACCCGCCGCCGACTGGACGTGTCGGTGCCCTCCGGGGCGCCGGTCGGCGAGTACTCCGCCCGCCTGGCCGAGATGTGCGGCCAGGACCGGGCCGACGTGCTCCCGCCGGCCTGGTCCCTGGCGCCGGCCGGCCACCCGCCGCTGCCGCTGGACGCCACCCTGCTCGACGTCGGCGTGGTCGACGGCCAGGTGCTGTATCTCCGCGACGCGGCCCAGGAGCCGAACGACGCGCCGCTGGTGGAGGAGATCGAGGAACTCGTCGCCGACGAGACCCACCGGCATCGTCAGCAGCGACTTCGCGGCGGCACGATCGTCCTCAGCCTTGGTCTGCTCTGGACGACGGTGGCCGCGATCACGGCGGGACTCCGGTTCGAGGGGGGTGCCGGCACCGCCGCCGGGCTCGTCCTGGCCGGGTTGGGGCTGCTCGCCGGAGCGTGGAGCCTCACCCAGCACCGCGAGGTGGTGCCGGACTGGCTGCGGATGGCGGTCGCGTTGACCTCGGTGCCGTGTCTGGCGGCGGCCGGCATGCTGGTGACCCGGGTGCTGGGTGTGTCGGCGTACCGCTGGGACGGCGCGGTGTTCGGCGCCTGCCTGGCCGCGCTGATGGCGCTGGTGGTCATCCCGACGGCCGCGTTGGTCGTGGTGCAGTTGCACCTGACCGTCGGCTTGGCGCTGGTGTCCCTGATCCGGGCGCTGGACACCGACCGCGCCGGTGCCGCCGCGGTGGTCACCGTGACGGCGATGGGGATCATCGCGGTGGCCCGGCGGATCGCCGCCACCGTGGCGTCGTGGGGACAACGCCGACCACCCGACCAGACGGCCGCCCTGCCGGTCACGGTCGGCCTGGTCGACCGTTCCCACCGCCTGCTCTCGGTGGTGCTCGTCGGCCCGGCGTTGGCGTTGGCCGCAGCGCTCCCGGTGCTGGCCTGGAACGGCGGCGGCTGGGCGGTCGCGTTGACCGCAGTGGCGAGCATCGCGTTGATGGCCCGCTGTCGGCTCGTGGCGTTCTCCGCCGAACTGCTCCTACTCGGCATCGCCGCGCTGGTCGGCTGCTTCAGCCTGATCCTCGCGGTCGTCGGGATGTTCGGCGCGGGTCCCGGCGCGACCCTGGTCGTGTTGGTGCTGGCCGGGCTCGGCGTCGCCGGAGCCGGGGTGGCGCTGAGCCTGCTGCGTCCCTCGACGCCCGAGCCGCCACGGGACGGGCCGATGGTGCACCCCTCGGCCCGTCGCCGCAGCCGGGCCGAGGTGTTCGGCGTGATCACCAGTCTGCTCATGGTGCCGTTGGCGCTGGGCGTGCTCGGCGCGTTCCGACACATGGTCGAGGTGGGTCGCAACATCTTCTGACTCCGTGGGGACGAGACCACGGCCCGAATGGGGACTTTCGGGCATCCCGCTTCGGGGTGCCATGGTGTACGACGGGTGCGGCGTGACGCAGTGGCGGCGACCCGCATGAAGTGGCGACAAGGCGAGGTATCAGGTGCCCGGCGGCGACGGTTGCAAGGAGATCATGGCCGTTCCGGGCCGATTCGTGCTCACCGGCGCGATGACCCAGACGGCGCACCTGTACGCCCATGCGGTCGCGGTCGCCACCCCGGCGCCGGACGACGGCACGCTGATCCACCTGATCGAGGAGACGCCGCGTTCCGCGGTCGGCCTGGACTACCTGCGCGGACAGCGGTTCCCCGACTCGCTGGTGCTGGTGCCGTGGGACCTCGACCGCTGGGCCACCGGGGGGCAGCCGCTCCCGGACGACCCGGAGGGCCTCGGTAACCTCGCCGACCTCTACCGCCTCCAGGTGCAGGTGCCGGTGGGCGAGGCCCGTGCAGACCAACTGGTACCGGTCGACGCGCGAGGCCGGGAGGCGTCGTGGGACGACGCCACGTCGGTACGGGTGCTGCCGTGGTCACACGTGGCCGGACGAATGGCGCTGCGGGCCGCGTACGACCGGATCGTCGCCAAGGAGGAGCCTGGCCGCCGACGCGTCGAGGCCCTGCTGGCCGACCTGGAGGAGATCCAGCGGGCACTGCGGGTGATCATCCCGCCCGGGAGCCTGGCCGCCGCGATCCACCTGGTCCGAGCCGGTACCGAGCCGGAGGCGGCGGCTCTACTCCGAAAGGTGCTGCCCGTCGCCGTTGCCGACGTGCCGACGATGGTCGGCGGGTCAGCCCAGCCGATCGCCGCCGACGTGCTGCGTGCCACGCTGCGCGCCGCCCCGGAATCGGCAGCGCTGGTGTCCTACCGGGCACCGAACGGCGGGCCGGCGGTGGCCTGGCTGCTGCCGGACGGCGAGGACGTGTGGTGGATCGGGACACCGGAGTCGGACACCACACCGATCAAGGTTCCACTCACCGACGACTGGCGGATGGTCGCGCTGCGCGACGCGGCCACCACGGTGGTGCTGCTCGACGCGGACCATCGGCCGGTCAGCGTGGACGTCGAGACCCCGCCCGTGCCTTCCCCGTCCGGCGAGACTGCCGAAGAGTGGGCGGATCACCCGCCGGTCATCGAGCAGCGCTCCGCAGAGCTGGAGGCGCGCCTGGCCGAGATGCGGCGCACGTTCATCGAGACAGGCACCGAGCTCTGGGAGTTGCGCTCCGCATCGACTGCCATAGACCATGGCCGGGACGCCGAGGAACCGGCTGCCTCCTCCGGGACTGCCGACCTGGCCGCACGGGAGTGGGAGATCGCTGCCGAGGTCGATCGTCAGCGGACGCGAATCGCCGAGCTGACCAAGATCACTAAGCATGAGCCGATCGAGGAGACGCCGGACGGCGTTCTGCACAGCTACGTCTGGGTGCGGCAGGCGGTGGAGGGGCGCGCCGGATACGTCCGAATCCCAGTGCGCGTCGACGAGGCGGGCGTGCGTAGCAGACACCCGGACACGGGTGCCCTGACCGGTGAGTTCCACCTGGACCGGGGGGAGTGGTTGCGCCCGTTGCGTGGCGGTGGTCCTGGCCTCGCCCCGGCGTGGGGATCCCCGGTCGGCCCTTCCGCGACAGCCGGACCGGTCGATGCCAGTCCCGCCGCCAGCGCCTCGGGGACGACGCTGCGCAGGTTGTTGGATGGCATGCCGCAGCAGTACCGGCCAAGCCAACGGTCGGACTGGACAGCCACCCCGCTGTTCGCCGTCGTCGCACTACCGCCCGAGGTGGCCTTCACGATCGGTCTGGAGGCGAGGACGACCGAGGACCACGCTGATGTGCACGTGCTGCGGCCCGTGCTCGAAGGGTCCGCCGGAATGGCCAACGGGCTGGTGGGATTCGGAGTGGGGCGACTTCCCCGGATCCCGCTGGACGGCGACGTCATTTATGTCGCCCTTGCTCCGGGCGGTATTGACGTATCGGCGAGCCCGGCCTTGGCGGCGGTTTCCCCATCGGTACCCGAGGTGCTGGGTCAGGTAACGGGCAACAACGTGCTCGCCGCGTGGCGGGTGTCCGTCGACGCGTCCGGTGCGGTCCGCTTGGGGCCGGTACGGCCCAACCCGTTGGTCGATGTCCGTGACGAGACCGGTGCGACGGTCGGACTCCCCGACGTCGACCGGCTGGACGCCGAGATCGTCGAACTCCTCCACGTAATGGTGGCCCAGCAGGGCGTAGCGCTGGGCCGAGAACAGGACGATCCGGTCCGGCCGGCGAACTATCGGTCTTTCTGGTCGATGGATCCGGACTACTGGGCGGAGGTGCGTGGCCAGGTCCGGGACAACGTCGCAGCCTTCTCCGACGAAGTCGACGTGATTCGACAACAGGGGGCATGGCAGGAACTCGCCGACCGCTTCGCCGAACGGCTCCGTGCTCCGAGAATCGAAGTGCTGCTCCTCGACATCGACGGCCAGGGGTCCTTCGATCCGAATAGCTGGATCATGCATGTCGGTCGGAGAGGTCCGCTCGACCAACGGCTGACCACGTTCATTCACGAGTCCTTTCACGTCGAGCAGCATCTGGTCATGTTCGGAGCGGTTGCGCGGTCCACGAACGACTTCGCCGTTCTTCGGGCCATGGTGTCGCAGCCCAGCATCGCTGGGTCGCTGTGGAGGCATCCCCTTCCGGTGGAGGACACGCGTTACGACGCGGCCATCCGCACTCTGTGGGACAGGAAGGTTGTGGACCGCGAGGGCGGCGCCATCTTCATGGCGCGGAACTCCGCCTCCGCTGCTCTCAGCAGGGCCAAGCAAAGGTTGGCAACGGCCGATGCCGGGTTCAATCCGGTGGTGCGGGACCGCCTCGCCGCCGACCTGACTCGTTCGTATCGCCTGTGGCTGGAGCGGACCGTGCGCGCTCTGGCGCGTCCAATGGAGATCCCGGCGTACGTGGTGGAGCGGGCCTTCACCACGGGAGGGTCCGTCCGTGACTGGCAACGGGTCCACCCTGAGGCACCGCGCCTGCCCGGATACCGGGCCGAGACGAACGCGGCCGGTGCCCACCTGTGGCCGGAACACGCCGAGCGGCTGGAGGACCAGGCCCGACTCGTTCATCCGGCGCGCCCGCAGATCGTCGTCGAGGTGGGCGATACCGGAAACGCCGCGTCGGTCCTGTCGCAAGCGGCGGAGGTGCTTCCCTCGTCGGCGATGGTGGTCCTGGTGACACCGCATCGGCTGAGCCCGGAGGAGGCGGTCGAGCTGGCCGGACTCCTCGCCGACGACCAGGTGCTGGCCGTCGGCGCTGCTACGGCCACTCCCCCCGCCGGCGATGATCGGCTGATCGAACACTTCGTCGGTCACTCACCCTGGCACGACGTGTCGATGATCCCCTTCGCAGCCTATTTCACCGTGCATCGTGTTCCACAAGCTCCCGAGATCGTGGGCTCCGGGCTACCACAGATGTCCAGCCTCGGTGGTGGGACGTTCGACGTCTTGGGGTGGCAGGCGGTCCCGGTCGGTGACAACCTGTTTGTTCGCCCGGCGGACGAATCGCCGCAGGCGCAACCGGTCCCAGTCGATGCTGCGGCCGGGGTACCCCGCCTGGTCGTCGGGGTCCCGGGCCGCGACACCCCGTGGGGTGTGTTCCAGGTTGCGAACGCACTGGTCGACTACCTCACCGGAGTGCCGAACGCCGCGTCGGATCCACGCCTTCTCCAGGTTCACCGACCTGTCGTCAAGGCACCTCCGCTGCCCAGGCTCTCGATCGAGCCGGAGCCGAACGCACCGGGCTGGACTGACCGGTTGCCCTCGCTGATCTTCGGCGCGGACATCGACCGAAACGAGCCGCGGATCGACGCGTCGGCAGGAGACCTCGGTCTCGACCGGCATCTGCTGACGTACGCCCTGCTCGGTGCAGTGGACGCCCGGCCGGCGGAGGTGATGCCCGAGCAGCTTGTCGTCGCGATCGACGAGTTGACCGACCGGCTCAGCGTGACCCGGTCGGAGTTGCTGACGGTCGGCTACGTCACCGCCATGGCGTACGGCGTCGGTGGGGTGACCGAGCCACGTCTACGCCAGGCGCAGCGACTGCTCAGGGCACTGCTCGACACGGCCCCCGGCGTTCCCATGCCGGCCGGCGATCTCGCGGTCCGGTATCTGCTACAGGCGGTCGGCCACAACTCGGACGATCACGGTGACGTCACCGGTCTCCTACGGCTCTTCGAACTGGTCGAAGCGCGGCCCTCGGAGGGGAACGCCGTGAGCCTGACCATGGCCGAGCTGGCCGCCGCCTTCGACGACGACCGTCAGTGGCGGGAGAGCCCGGCGCTGTCGCCCCGGCGACTCGACTCCGGCGAGGAGACCTGGTGGCTGGGGCCACCGACCGAGCAGCACGAGGTGTCCGCAGTTCCCGGCCATATCGTCGTGGGATACGCGGCGAACACGGATCTCATGCCGGCGCAGATGCCGGTACCTGCCGGCGTCGCGGCCCTGGCGATGACCGCCGTGGCGGTCCGGGAACGCCTGCCGAGGCAGTGGGGACCAGATCCCCTTCCCCTGCTGCTGGTGCCGGTGACGTCCGAGTTGGTGGACGCCGACGGGCTGCGGACCGGTCTGGCTCGGCTCGATGATCGGGTGCGGTTCGGTCAGTTCCGCATGGAGCGTTTGAACCTGATGCTCACGGAGCCGGTGATTCGTCCCGAGACGACGCCACAGGTGGCCGTGGGGCCGGCCCATCTCGCCGGAATGCGGCGCGAACTGATGGCGCGGGCGGAGGAGTTGCGAAGACTGCGGTCGCGCCTGGAAGAAGCGAAGCGGGAGCGTGACCGGGCGGGCCAGGACCAGGTCCGAATGGCCGACGCGATCCGGCGTATAGCCGATCTGTCCACCCGTGAGTGGAACATCCAGGCCGACATTCACCATCGGCACAGTCGGATCACCGAGTTGACCAGGCTCGTGGGCGACGGTCCGGTGACGGCGAAGGCATCGGGCCTGACCAGCCACGCCAGGGTGCGGATCTCGGCATCAGACGGTCGGCTCGATTGGCTGCGAGTCCCGGTGCTCGTCGATGAGGCGGGGGTGCACAGCACCCACCCGGAGACAGGCGAGATCACCGGTGACCTTCGCCTGGTCGACGGTGAGTGGACGCCCCGCCTCCTAGGCGGCGCGCCCGGCTCGTCGCAGCGACGGGTGGGTTCGTCGTCAGCTCGGCGGAGCGGGCCCGGACCATCGTCGGCGGCTAGGACGGCCGTGCCCGGTGCGACACCGAGTGCTTCCGCCATCGTGGTGCCTGCCGGTTACACCGAGCAGAACCTGCGGCGGACCTTGCCCGACCGGTATGTCGAGAGCCGGCGGCCGGACTGGGAGACGAGACCGCTCTGGGCCTCCGTACCGATTCCGCCGGAGCTTGCCTTCACCACCGGCCTGCAGCAGCGGGTGACTCCGGACGGTGACCCGGGTGGGATCCTGCCGGTGTTCGGCGGCACCGCAGGCATGGCGAACGGGCTGGTGGGCTTCGGAGTCGGCCGGTTGCACCGGATGCCCGCCGACGGCGAGATGGTCTATGCCGTCGTGGCGTCCGGCGGGATCGACGTGTGGGGAAGCCCGGCCACGGCGGCGGCACCGCGCACCGCACCCGACGTCCTGGGCCAGTTCACCGGGACCAGGGTCGTCGCCGGATGGCCGGTGTCGGTGGACCCGCACACCGGTCAGGTCATCCTGGGCCAGGCGGCGGCGAACCCCAACCTGGCGGTGTACCGAGAAGGCTCACCCACACCCGGGTTGACGGCTCTGGACGGTGCGCTCGCCGCCATGCTCACCCGCCTCGCGGGAGATCGCGGCACGACGCTCACTCGCGGGAGTGCGGGGTGGACGCCAAGCAGGGTCAGCGAGGGCTACGGGTCGCTGAAGGCGACGAACCCGGCCTACTGGGCGGAGCTGCGGCGTCTGGCCCGCAGCGACTACCGCGCCCTGGGCAGTGGGAGCGGCCAGAGCCGTGCCTGGCAGGAGGCCAGCGACCTGCTCTTCCGGCACCTCAACGCCGGCACCGACGGCATTCCCGCAGCCAGCACCGTCGTCACCGACTTGTCGGAAGAGGGCTCCTCAGCCACATTCGTGGGCGAGAGTTGGACGGTGGAGCTCGGAGAGTCGAACTCCGTCGACGACAGGCTCGCGTTCTTCGCGCACGAGGGGCTCCACGCCGAGCAGTACGCGCTGATGGGGCGGCTTGTTGCCGGTGCCAGCAATGACGACGAGACCATAAAGCTGATCACTGAGAACGCCGATGTGGTTGCGGCGTTGCGGGCACAGCCGCTTGATCGCGGCGATCCACGCTACTCGCTGGCACTGCGGTTGTGGTGGCAACACCATTCAAGCCTCGATGTCCAGATCGGGAGCGCGCGCCAAGATGCGGCACTGCTGCGCAGGCGGACCGAAGCCCAGTTGGTCAAGCTCCTGGGGATGGGGCAGTTCAGCGCACCCGTTCGCCAGTTGCTGACAGCGCGGCTGGTCAGCCGGACGGCACACCACTTCGAACTGGGCATTCTGCTGGTTCGGCTCGGTTTCGAAGGCCCGGCGTACCGCGCGGCTCTGGAGTTCTCAGCCGGCGGTTCGGTGCGGGACTGGCGGGAGGTCTCTGCCGCCGGGGTGCCGCCGCTCGCCGGCTACCGGGCCGAGACAAGCGAGGTCGGCACTCACCTGTGGCCGGCGTCGACCGAGCGGCAGGACTTCTCCCCGCGGCTGGTGCACCACTCTCGCCCCACCGTGGTGGTGGAGTTGGGGCCAGTCGAGAACTTGCTGTCCCGCCTTGCCGACATCGTGCGCCGGCTGCCGGCGGACGCTCTGGTGGCGGTGGTGACCTCCGATCCACTGACGCCGACCCAGGCAGTGGAGCTGGCGGCGACGGTCGGCGAGGGACAGATGGTGGCCGTCTCCGCCTCGTCCGGTCCTCGGATCGATCCGGCCGATCCACTGTTCGACCACTTCGTGCCGTACTCGCGGTGGCACACACAGTCGATGAGCATCTTCGCCGACTACTTCACCGTCCACACCGAACCGCAACGGCCCTTGCTCCGACTCAACTACGCGCTGAAGCCGCTGTACAACGTCGGAGGCGGGGTCTTCATCCGGCAGGACCTGAGCGACTGGCAGATCAGGCCGGTGGGACAGACGCTCTGGGTGCGTGCTTCCGACGAGCCGGCCGGAGCGTTGCCGGTGCCGGTGGAGCCTCACAACGGGATGCCGAGGATCGTCGTCGGCGCTCCCGGTCGGGACACCCCCTGGGCGATCGTCCAGCTCGGGCTGCTGCTGGCCGAGCAGTTCACCGGTGTTCCGGACAGTCGCGGTATGCCGGACCTGGTGCAGATTCACCGGCCTGTCCTGGAGCCACCCGAGCTGCACGACCTGCCCCCCGTCGAGACCGCCGCACCGTGGACCCGGCAGCTCCTGGTCAGCGCCTTCGGTGAGCGCGGCGTCGACGACCCGAGGCTCACCCACACGTCGAAGATCGAGGACTTCGACATCGACCCGTACGTGCTGACGGCTGCTCTGGTGGGTGCGGTGGACCCGGCACCGCAGGCGATGTCGGACTCCCACCTGGTCGAGGTGTTGACCGGCCTGGCCGCCAGGCTCGGCGTGACCCGCGAGGAACTCCTTCCGGTGGGTTTTGTCACGGCGTTCGCTCACGGCATCGGTCATGTCACCGTGCCACGTCTGACCGTGGTGACGCGGGCGTTGCAGGCCCTGCCCGACCGGGGGAGGGAACAGCCGGACGAGAGCCGGATCCTGAACAGTTTCCGCAGCCTGGTGCCGGACGACAACGAGCGTCGTGCCAAGCACGAACTCTTGCGGCTGCTGGAGTGGCTCGGACATCCGGGCACGACCTGGCCCGCCGAGGGACTGTCCTCCGAGTACCTACAGCAGGTGGTCGGCAGGGACAGGAGTTGGACCGACCAGTTGCTGTCGCAGCGGACGCCGGACGGCAGTGGGGTCTGGTGGTTGGGGCGGGTGGTGCAGCGGCACCTCGTCGCTCCCGTCGAGGACACCCTCGTGCTCGCGTACGCGGCTGGTGCTGATCTTCTGCCGGTGGGGATGCCGGTCCCCGGGGGTGCCGCCCTGCTGGTGCGGGTGGGCCAACTGGTGCGGCGACAGCTACCGGAGGAGGAGTGGGGCACTCCGGTGCTGCTGGTCCCGGTGATCTCTGCCCCGGCCGACAGCGATTGGCTGCGGGCCGAGTTGACAGAGACGGAGAACCGGCTCAGCCTCGGGGTGACGATGGCCGATCCGGTCGTTGTCGCCGTGGAGGACGATGCGGCCGCCGACCCGATGGACCTCGACGAGAGCGTGGTTGGGTCGGCGATGGGGCAGCAGCCCGAGGACGCCGGTCGGGTGCGCCTGGCCACGATGCGGGAGCATCTCACCAGGTGGGCGGAGCATCTGGTGCGCCTGCGTGCGGACGGTGTCGGCGCTGACACGTCGACGGAGGTGGCGCGGGCCCAGTCGGAGATCGACCGGTTGCGGGAGCGCATCACCGAGCTGACCGAGGTCGTGGCGTACGGTCCGGTCACGGCGACGGGGAGTGGGCTTGTCGGTCGCGTCTCCGTGCGGCAGTGGATGGAGGGCCGCTTCCAGCGGGTCGAGATCCCGGTGTTCGTCGACGATGCCGGGGTGCACGGTCTGCACCCGGAGACCAACGAGCTGACGGTCGACCTTCGCCTGGTCAACGGCGAGTGGATGCCCCGGGTGCTGGGCGGCGCGCCCGGCTCGTCGTCGTCACGGCGGGGCGGCTCCGGGTCGTCCTCAGCGCGGCGGGGCGGCTCCGGGTTGTCCTCGGCGGGGACGGCTGCGGCCGCCTCGGCACCGAGCGTTCCCGCCATCGTGGTGCCTCCGGGGTACACCGAGAAACAACTACGGCGGAACTGGCCCGCCTGGTTTGCCAAGAGCCGGCGGCCGGGCTGGGAGACGGAGACGCTCTGGGCCTCGGTGCCGATCCCGCCGGAGCTTGCCTTCACCACCGGTCTGCAGCAGCGCGTACACGACGGCCCGGACGGCGTCATGCCGGTGTTCGACGGTGTCGCGGGCATGGCGAACGGCCTGGTGGGTTTCGGGGTCGACCGGTTGCACCGGATGCCCGCCGACGGCGAGATGGTGTACGCGGTCGTGGCGCGCGGTGGTATCGACGTGTGGGGGAGCCCAGCCACGGAAGCGGCGCCACCGACGGCCCCCGACGTCCTGGGGCAGTTCCCCGGGAGCACCGTCGTCGCCGGGTGGCTGGTATCGGTGGATCCGGACACCGGTGAGGTCACCCTGCACAAGGTGGCGGAGAACCCGAATTTCTCGGTACGCCGCAAGGACGACCACTTCCATCGGGTGACCCCACCGGACCTGGGGGACCTGGACGCTGCGCTCGCCGCCATGCTCGCTGCGATGCTCGCCGACCCGGCCGGAAATCGTGGCACGACGCTCGTTCGCGGCGTCGAGGTCTGGCCACCGCGCAAGGTCGTCGATGAGTACGGTTCGCTGTGGGCGACAGGCCCGGCCCTGTGGGCGGAACTCCGAGTTCGGGCACGGAAGGAGTACCACACCCTGGGCGGCGGGGACCGGCAGCGCCGCGCATGGCAGAAGAAGACCGATTTGATCTTCGGGCACCTCCGCAGGGGTGCCGACGCCGACGTTCCTTCGGCTTACACCAGCGTCGCCGACGTGTCGGATGAGCATCATGCGGCCAGGTTCGACGGCACGACCTGGGAGTTGGAGGTCGGGCAGTCGGATTCGGTCGACTACATGCTGGCGGGTCTCGCGCACGAGGGGGTCCATGCCGAGCAGTACATGCTGATGGGCCGGCTCGTCGCGGGTGCCACCAACGACCGTGAGGCCATGGACCGGGTGACCCGCGCCGGGCACGTGCAGGACGCCCTGTGGGCACAGCCACTGCGTCTCGACGACGAGCGCTATCCATTGGCACTGAACCTGTGGTGGAACCACTACACAAGGATCGATCAAGACCACAGCAACCTACACATCAGAGCGGCGCAGTTGGCTATCCGGAACGCGGCCCAGGTGTTCAAGGTCAGAGGGATTGAGCAGTTCAGTCCGCCCGTACGTGAACTGCTCGAAGCGCGGATGATCGACCAGGCGGCCCGTGACTTCGATACCGGCACCATGATGTTCCGGCTCGGTCTGGAAGGCGCGGCGTACCGCGCGGGCCTGGAGTTCTCGACCGGCGGTTCGGTGCGGGACTGGCAGAAAGTTCCTGCCGCGAAGGTGCCGTCGCTCTCCCGGTACAGGGCCGAGACGAGCGAGGCCGGGACCCACCTGTGGCGGGCGTCGGCCGAGCGGCAGGACTACTCCCCGCGACTGGTGCACCACTCTCGCCCGACCGTGGTGGTGGAGCTGGGGCGAGCCGAGAACGCACTGTCACGTCTTGCCGGCATCGTGCCCAGACTGCCTGCGGACGCCCTGGTGGAGGTGGTGACCTCCGATTCACTGACGCCGACTCAGGCGGTGGAGCTGGCGTCGACTATCGGCACGGGGCAGATGATGGCCGTCTCCGACGCGGCCGGCTTCCAGATCGACCCGGCCGATGCACTGTTTGACCACTTCGTCCCGTACTCGCGGTGGCATGCCCAGTCGATGAGTCTCTTCGCCGACTACTTCACCGTGCACCCGGAACCGCAATGGCCCGATTTCCACCTCACCAACACCCTTGAGTCGCTGATCAATCTCGGGGGCGGCCTCTTCACACGGAACAACCAGGTGGACTGGCGGATCAGGCCGGTGGGGCAGACGCTCTGGGTGCACGCCACCGACGAGCCCTCGACCGCGCTGCCGGTGCCGGTGGAGCCCGATCACGGTATGCCGAGGATCGTGGTCGGTGCACCCGACCGAGACACCCCGTGGACGATCGTTCAACTCGGACTGTTGCTGGCCGAGCTGTTCACCGGTATCCCGGACAGTCGGGGTGACCTGAGTCTGGTGCAGGTCCACCGGCCCGTCCTCGAACCACCCGAGCTGGACGAACTGCCCCCTGGCGAGACGGCGGAGCCGTGGACCAGACAGCTCCTGACCAGCGCCTTCGTTGCCGAGGGCGACGTCGACGATCCGCAGTTCGGCCCCGGGTACGACGTCGACATCGACGATCCGCAGCTCAAACACATATCGGACACGGGCGACTTCGACATCGACCCGTTCACGCTGACGGCCGCCCTGGTGGGAGCGGTGGAGCCGGCACCACAGTCGCTGTCGGAGTCTCAACTGGTCGACGTGCTGACCGGCTTGGCCGCCACGCTCGGCATCACTCGTGCGGAACTGCTCCCGGTCGGCTTCGCCACGGCGTACGCCTTCGGCATCGGTCACGTCACCGTGCCACGCCTCGTCGTGGTGACGCGGGCTCTGCTGTCCCTCACCGGCTATCGGGCCGACCTCGACTTCGGTGACGGATACGAGTCGAACGCGCCCAGGGACACCGGTGAGCCGATCCGGAGTTGGCTCCTCACCGATTTCCGCCGCTTGGTCCCGCAGGACGACGAGCGTCGCGCCAAGCAGGAACTCGCCCGACTCCTGGAGTGGCTTGCCCATCCGGACACGACCTGGCCGTCCGACGGACTGACCTCCGAGTACGTGCAGCAGATCCTCGGCCAGGACCGGAGCTGGATCGGCGGGTCGTTGGCGCGACGCACCAGGGACGGCAGCGGTGTCTGGTGGCTGGGGCCGGTGGCGCAACGGCACCTCGTCGCCCCGGTCGAGGGTGCGATCGTGCTCGCCTACCAGGCGGATGCCGATCTTCTTCCGGTGGGCTTGCCGGTCCCCGGTGGCGCGGCGCTGCTGGTGCTGGTGGGCCAACTGTTGCACCAGGACCTACCCAGGGGCGAGCGGGACAAACCGGTGCTGCTGGTGCCGGTGACGAGCGGGCCAGTCGAGAACCACTGGCTGCGGTCGGACCTGACGGACTTCGAGAACCGGCTGGCCTTCGGGGTGACGATGGCCGAGCCGGTCGTGCGGTCGACCGACGACGTCGATGCGGCACTCGCGCAGATGAGCCTGGACGACTCGATGGACCCGCTCTGGTGGACCGGTAGTCCGGTGGAAGCCGATGCGGAGCCGGTGCCCATCGGCAGAGCCAGGCAGGAGTCCCGGTCCACACCGTCCACCCCGCCGGCTGTCCCCGCCGATAGGAACGCGGTCGAGGACGAGCTGGTCGTGGCCCGGGCGCAGGCGCGGCTGGTCAGTTGGGCGGTGCCGGACCGGCTCGTCGAGCTGCGGCGGTTGGCCGACGAGGGCCGTCCGGGCGCCGCCGACGCGCTGGCCGCCGTCGAGGCGTACCGGAGCGCGTTGGCGCGGGCCGAGAAGGGGTCGCTGGACGAGGCCGGAGAGGTGGCCACCGCCTACCGGAGCCTGCACGATCGGTTGGCGGCGTTGAACCTGCCGCATCTCGCTCCGCCGACCTCGTCGACCGATACGGACGTCGAGCCTGGCGTTCCGGTGCCGGCGGCGACCTTCCCGGTGGAGCTGACTCCCCCCGACGCACCGAAACCGCTCCCACTCGGCGATCTGATGACGGATCCGCAGGAGGTGCGGTGGGTCGAGCGCGTGGGGGTTCCGGCCGCTCAGGCCGCCCGACTGCTGACCGACGGACGGCTGCGGATCGACCCGACCGAGGTCGACCGACTGGCCACCGCCCTGCGATTCGGCGAGGACGAGGTCCGTGACCTGGTCGATCTGGTCGAGGTGCTCGGCACGGTACCGCTCGACCTGCTGACCATCTCTCGGGCCATGGGGCTCGCCGGGCCGGGGCCGCTCTTCGGTGTGGTCCGCGAGTTGGGGGTGCCCCCGGACGACGTCACCGCGATCGGTGACGTGCTGGCGCGGGCCGCCGCGGGCTCGCGGGACGTCGAGCCCGACGAGGGGACGTGGGCTGACCGGTTGCGGTCGGAACTGGCCAACTCCGGGGTACGCACCAACAGCGATCTCGTGTGGTTGATGCGATTGTCCCGCCGACTGGAGTTGGCGCCCGCCGACCGGCCGAGGTTGGGGGAACTGCGCGAGCTCGGGGTGTCCCTGGAACTGCTGCACGAGTTGCCCGACGAACACGTGCGGGCGGCGCTGGAGGGCCGGCGCCTGGCCGCGACGGGTGTGGCCACCTTGGCCGTTGCCGCCGGCCTCGGCGGTCCCGTCGCGTTGGAGGCGGCGGCCGAGCGGCTGGACGTATCTCCGATCGACCTGGCGGTGGCGCTCGGCGGCCAGCTCCGGGAGGCTGCGGGCGGGGTGCCTCCCACCGGGGCGAGGGACCAACTGCGGCTCCAGGGGCAGCAGGTGGCGGACCGGCTGTTGGCCCGGTTCGAACCGGGCGGGCCCACGCTGAGCGAC
Source organism: Micromonospora sp. NPDC023869 (assembly GCF_055559695.1). Taxonomy (NCBI): domain Bacteria; kingdom Bacillati; phylum Actinomycetota; class Actinomycetes; order Micromonosporales; family Micromonosporaceae; genus Micromonospora; species Micromonospora sp. NPDC023869. Next base: position 294,423 of record NZ_JBVHKD010000001.1, on the reverse strand, counting down.
TGGGTGCGGTGGAGCGCCCGACTGGGCTTCCCGGTGGACCAGCTCCGCCCGCTGGCCTCCGCACCGGTCATGTCCGGGCTGATCTGGGAGGCGCTCGGGGACGTGCCGAGGGGTCGGGTAGCCGACGCCCTGGTGCCGGTGTTCCCCGCGACGGCCGCGTCGGAACGACTTGACGCAGCGCTGGCCTGGCGAAGGAGCGCGGCGGCACCTCGTCCGGTTGAGCTGGCCGCCTGGGCGGCCCGGCTCGGTGTTCCCGGCCCGTACCTGCGTCGGGTCCTGGTGCGGTCAGACGTGGACGGAAGCGACGTGGTCGCGTTGGCCGACCATCTCGGACTCGCCCCTGACCAGGCGGCGGCCCTGGTCCGGCTGACCGAGGTGACCGGCCGGGTGCCGGGCGACGCGCTCGCTCTCGTCTACAGACTGGGTCTGTCGCACCATCCCTATCTGCTGATCTGGCTGGCCGCGTACTGGGAGACTGATCCGCGCCGGTTGATGCCACTGCGTCCGCTGTTCGCGAGGATCAAGGAGCTGCCTCCAGACAGTCGACCCGACCCATGGCAGGTCGAGGAGTGGGTCCGTACCTGGGCGGCATCGCATGATCAGGACGAGGAACGGCTCCTCTTGGCTCCGGAAGACCTGGACTTCACGCTCTCGAACATCGCCGATGACTTCGCCGACTTCCCGGAGTTCCCGACCTTCCCGGCCTTCTCGGGCGACTTCCCGGACCTCCCCCGGCAGCAGGTTCCGAGCGCGGACGACAGCAGCGCGAGTAGCGTTCAGAGTGGCCGACCGGCCGGTGAGCCCGAGGCCGGCTCCGACCGTGACTCGGCATCGGGCTCGGAGAGTTTCCCGGCCATCTACCGGGATTCTCTTACCGGCGACTTGTCGGTCCGGAGTCCCTGGGGACGGCGGCGGGCCATGGCAGAGCAGCGCGGAGTGCTTGCCGCGCTGGACCACCACAACGAATCAATAGTGGTCGATTCTGATGACGCCGCCCCGGACCGCCGAGATGTCGCTGCGCTGCTCTGGTTCGCGAGCAACGGCGTGGGTCCGGACGGGGTCGGGCTGCGGGTGGTGAATCCCCTTCGCCGGATGCGGTTGGCTGCCGTCACCGAGCGGTACGAGGCGCTGCAGCGGTGGCAGGACCTCCCCGGACGGGCGATGACGGAGTTGTGGCGAGACGCCGACTTCATGGCCAACGACCCCGACCTGGGTTACCTGATCGGGCGGGTGGCGGTGGTCGCTGCGGCGGCCAGGGCGGCCGTTTCTGCCATGACCCTCGAGACCACCGCCTCGAACCGAGGTGAAGCCGTCCGCGCCGCCAGTCGTGCCGTCGATGCAGTGATCGATGGTGTGCGATGGTGGAGGGACCTCCAGGCTGGCCGGCCGATACCTCCGGCCGATGCCGACACGGTGGCGTCCGGAGACATCCCAGGGCTCTTGGCCGCATTGCGCCAAGAAGCAGGGCGGAGCCCGGCGTCACGAGGTGACGATCTCGGCCCGATGGTGGCCGAACTGCGTGGACTCCTCGACACGTGGAGTGGTTCGGACTCGACCCGGAACACCTATCAGGTGCTGTCCCGGGTCCTTCACACCGTGGTGGCGCAGGTCGCCCGCATGGTCGTGGCAGCCGTCGCCGACAAGCCGACATCGACGACGCTGGCCGCGTACGGCATGGTGGCGCAGGCGATCGCAGGCGTTCGCAACGTCGCGTCCGCGCTGGCGGACTGGGACCGGTTGGCCGGTGGCCTGACGGCGGTGCAGGTGAGCGGAGCCGCAGCCGACGTCGTGGCGAAGGCCGAGACCATCCGGGACAGCTGGAACCAGGACGGGGACGTCCTGCTCTCTTCGTGGTGGTCGGAGCGGATCGGCGTGTCCACGGAGGAGGTCGAATGGAGTTATCACCACCGACCTTGGTTGGACTTCTCGGCGGTTCTCGAGACGGCCGCCGAGTTGCGGCTGGAGCCGGGTCTCGTCTATAAGCACGCCAGCCGGCATGAACACCTTTCTCGTCGGGATCCGGAACTGATCACGCGGTGGAATCTGCACCACACGAGTCGGGCACTGTACGAGTTGGCGGACGAATTCCGGGTGCCGGTGCGACTGCTGGCGCCGCTCAGGGCCCTGCTGACCGAGCAGCCTCCGGCCAGCGAGCGCCGGATCCGCCGCTCATTGGACCGGCTACCCGGCATCCCGAAGGCGATCATCGAGGATCCGGCGCGACAGCTCGCCCTCCTGACCGACCTCGGGACCGGCCTACCCGACGCCATCGCTCCCGATCAACTCCGTGTCCTGGGTGAGCAGTGGCTCACCGAGGTCCTGGCAATCGATCCGGTCGATCTGGAGATCCTCGACCGCTACTGGTTCGACAAGCTGCACTCGGTGGTGAAGCTGGTTCGCGAGCACCACGAGGAGCGCGAGCCCAGCGGAGGCTGGAGCGAGCACGACATCGAACTGCTGGCTGACGATCTGGGTCTCAGCGGCCTGTTGGTGACGGGCTTCAGCGTACGGATCGGCCGGGTGCCGAAAGAGCTGGCAGACCAGGCGCACGGCACGAGCACGCTACTGGTGGCCAGCCGGCTCGGGGTGGACCCGCGCGACCTGCCACCGATCCACGACCTGGTGGAATCCTCCGTTCATTCCGATGGACCGCGGCACCTCATGGTGGACGCGCTGGTGGCGCAGCTACGCAGCGCCGACCGGGCCCCCGCTCCCCGGACGTCTCTCGCCGGTCGGCTGTTGCGCCTCGGTGCCGAGAACAAGCGACTTCCGGCCTCACTCGGCGCGGTGACACGAGACGCTGGCATGTCCGTCGACGACCTGGTCGAGACCGCGGAACTGGCAGGCAATGTCGACCTGCGGACGGTGTCGGAGTTCGTCGGCTTCGCGTTCGGTGGCGACCCCGCGACGACCGGTCCGAACCGTTCACCGGCCGCCGTCGGCACGGCCACCTCCCGTGCTGACCTGTCGCCGGAGGTCGTTGCTGGTCACCTGCGCGACTGGATCGGCCGACTCCGCGACGAGTTCCAGGTCGAGCGGAACGACATGCTGACGGTGTTGCGGACCGCCAACCACGGGGGTTGGACCTCAGCGGCACTGACGACGCTGCCGGCCGACGCTGCCGACCAGGTGCTCAAGAGCATCTCGAGCTTCTCCATCGGGAGAGTGGTCGACGAACTTGACGACTTCGCCTACGACATCGCCAACGACGGGGCCGCCGCTGCACAGATGTTCGACCGCCTCGTTCCGTTGGTGAACGGAGCGGTCGACGCACGCATCGACGACCTGCTGCCGCTGTGGCTGAAGATCGGTGAATCCCCTCCCGCGCTCCTGGAGTTCACGCTGCCGCCGGCCGCGCCGGAGCAGCCGCCGACGGCCTCTTCCGGGTCGTCAGAGCGCCACCTGGCGCTGCGGCTGTGGGAGTTCTCGCGTGCTCAGGACCGGGAGGTGGTGGCAGCCGAACTACGTCGACTACGGCAGGCGGGTCACCGATCCGTGCCTGCTCTCCTGTCCACCGGCGTCGCGGGCGACTCCCGGGCAAAGGTCTGGATCAGCGAACTGGACCCGCAACCGCTGTTGGTCGGCGCCCTGATCGCCGTGAACAGTCTGCCCGGCGGGCTGGCAGGGTATCCCGATCTCCTGGCGTACCTGGGCTACGAGGTCTCTCCGTACGACGCGAACCGACTCGACCGCCGAGTCAGCTGGGTCCGGCCGTTGCACACCGAGGCGTTCGCGCCGTTGACGGCCGGAGCGGCTCGGGCCGTGGTGATGACGGCGGCCGTCTGGCACCAACGACAGTCTTCACCGCCTGATCCGGTTGCCCGGCTGGAACCATCGACGACCTGGCTGCTGGACGGTCCCGATCCCCACCCGACCCCGGCAGCGGAATACCGGCTCGGCCCGCAGGATGTGGGAAGCGAGGCGGGCAGCCTGCTTCGGTCGATCCTCGACGGCGCCCGTGCACAGGGAGTGGACCTTCCCGCCGGCGTACGCGACGAGGCCACACTGATCGAGCGCGCGGCGCAGACCGCGCACGACGATCCGCATCGGTTCGTGCTCCGCAGCATCGGCACGGTGCTCAGTGCCGACCTCGACGAACGGACGATGCTCCGACTCGCCGAGGTGCTCTGGCCCACCGAGCAGGCCGGCCCGCGACGTGACCTGCTGCGTCTGCGGATCGCACTTGCTGCCGACCAGGACGATCCGCGCCTCAACCGGCTTCTCGCCATCTCACCACCGCTGTCCGGCGTCGGTCCGGAATGGATCGTGCGTCGGGCGACGACGAGAGAGAGCACCCGGACCCGTGACGTGTCGCGTCTCCTGCAGGATGCGATCCGTGATCCGCGACTCTGGGATTCGACGCTGCTCGAAGAGGTCACTGCGGTTCTCGCTGTCGCACTCGGCGTCGACCTGGTGGTCGTGGAGGACGACACTGCTCGTACCTATCCGGGCGGTGGCTCCACTCTCTTCCTGCACCGGGTCGAACGGGATCGTTTCCAGCCCTATCTTCCGGCCGGCGTCGCCGGCGGACCGGTCGACCTGGGGGCGGCGCAGGGGATATTCGGCGACTACGACCCCGCCTCGGACGTGGTACGCCTTCCCGTCGTCCTGGCTGGTGCCGACGGCCAGCAACAACGTGGTCTGACCGCCCGCCTCGGCGGCGAGGAGTTGATCGGTCTCTGGGCCGTGCGGCAGGCCGGTGCCGCGACTCCTGTGGTGTTGGTCATGGGCGGAGCGGCTCAGCAGGTCGGTGCAGATGGCGTGCTCGCCGCCCGATTCCGGGACCGGCTCGGTCTGGGCGTCATCGCCGGCACGGACGACATCGTGCTCGACACCGACGGCCGGGTGTCCGCGGTCGCGCTACGCCATCTGCCCGACGGCGCCGTCGACCTCGACAGTCCGGAGCGAAGCGAGTTCTGGTATTTCCCGCCGGATGGTGAAGCACCCGTTCCGCTCGGTGCCGACCTGGTGGCAGGCGCGGGATCCGTCGGCCTACGGCTCGTGGTGGACCTTCCGCCGGCCGAGGACACGCCGATCGTCCTGGCTGTCCGGCCCGCCCCGGCGGCCGAGGTCGAGGCGCGGGAGCCACACCTGTTCACGGACGGCGACGGCGTCATCCACATCGGTCGGTACGCCACGCCGCCGGACGGGTGGGTACCGCTCGGTGGTGCCAGCCCGTACCTCGCCCTCCGCTGGCTGCGGAACGGCGGGTCCACGCGCGTGCCCGACGCAGCAGTCGAACAGCGAGACCTCCAGACCTTCGCGTCGGACAGCATCAGACTCCGACTGGGCCAACGGGCGGTACGTGATCTGCCGGACCGGATACGGTCGGTGCTCGCGGAGCAGCCCAGGGGTGGAGTGCGGGTACACCCGCGGCTTCCCGCAGTGTTGCCTGGTGACGAGGTCGTCTTCGTCAGCGTTGCGGGTTGGGCACATGCCGCCACCGTGCGGCCCAACGGCGAACTGCTCGTTCACCGACCCACCCATGGCGACGCCTCGGCCGAGCGGATGTCACATGCCCGGTTCGTCGACGAGTCCGGCTCCGGGTGGTATCTGGTTCGCCGTCGGCTTCGGAGTGACTGGACTCCGGTGTACCCGGCCGATCGGTCGTCCGGTCCGATCGCCTCGGGGTGGTCTGAGCGCCCGCCGGACGTGCTACCCACCCGGGTACTGAAGGTTGAGCGGGAGCCCTGGAGCGAGGAGGCACGCGGAGACGACATTCGTGGTGCCGAGGCGCGGCTGAATCCGCTGTGGATGCCCCTCGCCGACTTCACCCCGGAGCTGTGGGCGGGGCGGCCAGGGCATACGTGGCTGTACCTGGTGCTGGAGCGTCGGGCGTACACCGGTGACTCGGAGACGGAGGTCGCTACCGGACGCCCCGACGACCTGCTGGTCTTCGTCGGTTCGGAAGCGGCGTCCGGCGCGCTCTCCGATGGTCAGTTCGACGACCTGCTGGCCTCGCTCCGGCAGGTCGATCCGGACATCACGCCGGGGATGGTCAGGGACCTGGTCGACGGTCCCGGGCATCCTTCCCTGGGGGTCCGGTTCACCACGGGGTCGCAGGGGCAGGGGACCGCAGTCGTCACCTCGGCGGGTGTCGCGGGCGAACTCCGCAGGATCCTGGACAGCGGAACCTGGGAGATGAACGAATCCTCCGGTAGGTACATGTTGGGAGAGACGCGTTCGGTCCCGCCAGACGTGGCGCAACGATGGTTGCGCGTCGCCGCGCAGCTCGTCGCAGACCAGGTCGGCGAGCCGGTCCTCCCGCGCACGGTGCAGCTGGACGCCGGGATGGCGACGGGCGGAAGCCTTCAAGGAGTCCATTCCGGGATCTATTTCGTACATCCCGACGACACTCAGGACACTTTCGCAGCGGTTCGGCGGATGCCTGCCTACGCCGGCTTCAAGTCCGTGTACGCCACCGTGGATCCACGATCTTTCGAGGTGGTGACGAAGGCGGGCCGATTTGGTCCGAGGAATTTCAACAACCAGATCGACCGCTTTTATGTGGAAACCGACACGAACTTGCTGCTGGTGCTGTTCCTGCCCACCGGTTCGGAGGAGTCGGCGTCGGACGCTGAGGCAGTGGTGCGGTTCGCGAGGCAGCTCCAGGAGGTCCGCTTCAGCGACATCGTGACCAACTACGGGGTTGCCCGAATCTTGCCCGGCCTTGACGATGTGCAGCTGGGAAACTTGGTGACGAATGGCAGCGGCGTGCCGGTGGTGGCGTCGAGTGGATTGTTCGTGTTGCTCGGCTCGGGCATGCAGCCCCAACCGCTGCAATCCTCGGCGTCCATGTCCATGGAATCGCTCGGTGCCTATCGCATTCCCTACCACGGTAACGAAACAGGGCAGCAGTATCCGGTTCCGTTCAGTGCACCTGGCATCGAGCCGCCGCCGGGTGCCTATTACGACCGGGGCGTGTTGGTCGTGGGTGACCTGGCCAGGTGGCGGGAGTGGCCGGAGGCCGACGCGGTGGTGGAGGCTGCGCGGCAGTCGGCTCGTCCGATCGTCGTGGCCGAGGTCGGTTCCGGCCCGGTTTTACGGGCTGCCGAGATGGCCTCTCTTGCCGAGACGATGCAGCGGTTCGTGCGTTGGCCGCTTCGGCCGCTGGTGGTCGCGACTGCGGATCTCGCCGATCTGAGGGCGATGGCGCACCTTCACCACGTACCGATGGTGCTCGCGGAGACCGCCGGCCATGGCACGCGGTGGCACGCGATCGGTCCGGACGGCGTGGCCCGGTGGTCCACGACAGTGTTCACGCCGGCCCTTTTCGTGGCCGCCACGGAACCCGCATCCGGACCCGCGATCGAGTCGCGGTCGGTGGATGTCGGTCAGGTCCGTTTGGCGGAGATGCGGGCGCGTCTCGCCAGATGGGAGGCGCATCTGGGGTGGTTGCAGGCGGGCGAGCGGAGCGGTCGCGCCGACAGTTCGGCGGAGGTGGCGCAGGCTGAGTCGGAGATCGCCCGGTTGACGGCGCGTATGACCGAGTTGACCGCGATCACCGCCGACTACCCGGTTGAGGAGACCGCGCGGGGCCTGCTGAGCTACATCAGGGTTCGTCGGCGCTCGGCTGGTGACCGGGGGTTCGACGAATATCGGGTGCTGATCGACGACTCCTTGGGGGTGCGCAGCATCCACCCGGAGACGGGCGAGGTGACCGCTTCCTTCTGGTTGTCGAACGGCGAGTGGATGCCCCGCCTTCTGGGTGGCGCGCCCGATTCGACGGCGGTGCAGGACGTCCGGCGGACGCCGCCCATCCCGCCACCGGTTCCCGGCCGGACGAACGGGGTCGAGGACGAGCTGGTCGTGACCCGGGCACAGGCACGGCTGGTCAGTTGGGCGGTGCCGGACCGGCTCGTCGAGCTGCGGCGGTTGGCCGACGAGGGCCGCCCGGGTGCCGGCAAGGCGTTGGCCGACCTGGAGAAGTACCGGGAGGTTCTGGCGCAGACCACCGCACCGAACCGGCAGCAGCCCGGCAACGCGCGGCGGGACGTCGCTGCGGTGGCGACCGCCTATCGCGTCGTGCACGACCGGCTGACGGCGTTGGCGTCGGCGCTGGACCTGCCGCATCTGGCACCGCCCGGCCCACCGGCGGTCTTCGTCGACGACAGCGTCGTGCCGGTGCACGCGGTGCCGGTGCCGGCCTTCCCGGTGCAGCTGGTGCCACCCGGGTCCAAGGCGGAAAAGGAGGCACCCGGGTCCAAGACGGCATCCGGGTCCAAGAAGCCACCCGCGATCGCCGACCTGGTGGCCGACCCGGCGACGCGGGCGTGGCTGATCTCGAACACCATCCCACCCCACCAGGTCGCGCGACTGGTGACCGGCGGACGTCTGCGCTTTGAGCCGGGACAGGTCGACCGGGTGGTGCGGATGCTGGGCGAGGAGGCAGACGCCCGGGAACTGGTCGCGCTGACCGAGGTCCTCGGCACGGTGCCGCTGGACCTGCGGGAACGGTCCGAGGCGGCCGGGCTCGCCGGACCCGGTCCGCTGTTCGGTGTGGTCCGTGAACTGGCGGTGTCCCCCGCAGACGTGGCAGCGCTCGGCGATGTGCTGGCCCGGGTCGCGGACGGCTCGTCGGCGGTCGAACCGGACGAGGGCACCTGGGTCGACCGGCTACGGCCGGCACTGGCCGACGCCGGGGTCCGCACCGACAGCGACCTGGTGTGGCTGATGCGGCTGACCCGCCGGATGGACCTGGCCCCCGCCGACCGCAGGTGGTTGGGCGAGCTGCGCGACCTCGGGGTACCGCTGGAACTGCTGCACGAGCTGCCCGACGAGTACGTCCGGGCGGCGCTGGACGGCCGGCGTCGGGCCGACACCGGTCTGGCGGCGCTGGCCGCCGATACCGGCTTCGCCGGCCCGGCCGCGTTGGAGGCGGCGGCCGAGCGACTCGGCGTACTCCCGGTCGACCTGGCCCTGGCCCTCGGCGACCGGCTGCGGGCGGCCGTGTCCGATGCTCCACCGCTGTCCGACGCGGGGCCGGACGGCCTCCGGGAGCAGGGGCAGCGGGTCGCCGATCGCCTCCTGGCCCAGGTCGCGTCGACCGGACCCGGACTCGACCGCTGGGTGCGCTGGAGTGCGCGGCTCGGATTCCCGGTGGACCGGCTCCGCCCGCTGGCCGAGATTCCGATGCTCGAAGGTCTCATCTGGGAGGCCCTGGGTGACGTGCCCGGGGGCCGGGTCGCCGAGTTCCTCGGACCGCTGATGTCGGGGACGGAAGCCCCGACGCCGATCGCTCCCCAGCACACCGCCGTGCCCACCCCGGAGGAGTTGGCCGCGTGGTCGGCCAGACTCGGTGTGCCTGACTACTACCTGCGACGGGTGCTGGTCATGCCCGGCGTCGACGGGCGAGCGCTGCCGGCGATGGCCGACCGCCTCGCGTTGCCTCCAGACCAAGCCGCCGCACTGGTCCGGCTGGTCGAGGTCACCGGTCGGGTGTCGGCTGACGACCTGCTCATGTTCGCCTACCGGCTGGGCATGCCAGCGGGTCCCTATCTGCTGGTCTGGCTCGCCAGCTACTGGGAGATCCATCCGCGCAGGCTGATGCCGCTGCGTCCGCTGTTCGCACGGATCTTGGAGATGCCCAGTCAGGGGCGACCGTCGATGCAGGAGATCGAGGAGCTGGTCGGTCGCTGGGCGGACCCGGGCCGCGCTGGTGCGGAGTACCACGCAGAGCCTGCTGCCGACCTCGCGGACGGACTGCTGCTCGACCGGCACGACACCTTCGACGACGACGACCTGTTCCGGATGTGGCCCACTGCCGAGGAGACGGCGCCGAGCGTACGCACGCCGCAGCCAGCCACCCGGACGGCCAGTGGTCGCGACGACGACTCGGACCTCAGTTCGTCGTCGGAGTCGCACCGTTCCCGCAGCCTCCTGTCCATCCCGGACGATGACGAGCAGCAGCCTCAGCACACGAGCCTGGCCGCGCTCGTCTACAGCGGTCGCTCGACCTGGACCAGGGCGGACGGTGCCGGCCGGAGCCGCCGGAACGCCTCGGCACTGTTCTGGGCAGCCGGTCTCGGATCAGGCCCGGAGGGAGCCGGGCTGGAGGTCCTGGACCGCCTCCGGACGTTCGTGCCGACGGCGGTCCGCGATCGGCGCGACAGGCTGCGTCGGTGGGCGGAGATCAGTTCCGTCGAGGCCGAGGAACTGTGGCAGGACACCGAGAAGGTCGCCGCCGACCCCGACCTGGGAGCGCTGACCCGGCAGGCGGCGATCGTCGCCTCGGCGGCGACCGCAGCGGTACCCGCGCTGACCCGCGACATCACCGCACCCGACGTGGCGGAGGTGGTTCGGGGAGCCGTTCAGGCTGCCGACGCCGTGGTCGACGCCGTACGCGCCTGGACCGAACGGCACGCCGACCGGCCGATACCGTCGGCCGGAGACGATCCGGCCCGGCCGGTGCGCGTTCCCGACCTGCTGCGGTCGCTGCCAGCGGGCGGGGTATTGACCTCGGCGCAGGCCGGTCGTGACGACCTGGCCGCGATGTTGACCGGGGTACGCGCACTGCTGCACACGTTGACCCGGACGACCGAGGCGGGCAGCGTCTATCGGACGGCTGCCATGGTGATCGAGGCGGCCGCCACGCACATCGCTCGTCTGGTGGTGGGGGCGGGCATACCCGCTCGGCCCGGTGCGGCGTTGATCGCGAACGCGGTCGCCGCCCAGGCGATCGAGGCGGCTGCGCGGCTCACCGCGGCCGTGGCGGCCTGGGACCGGCTGGCCGGTGGCCTGTCCGCAGCCGAACTCGCCGCAGCCGTGACCGACGGTCAGGCAGAGGTCCGGAACAGAGCGGAGACCGACGACCAGAGCGCGGATGTCATCCTGGCCTCGTCGTGGGCGAAGCTCATCGACGTACCCGAGTCCGAGATCGAGGAGGACCGCTACCTCCGCCCCTGGTTGGATCACCTGGCGATCGTGGCGACGGCTGGCAGACTCCAGGTACCGCCCGACCTGGTCTACGAGTACACCCGACGCAACGGGTACCACTCCGAGCGCGCACCTGGTCTGCGGGCGAGCTGGAGCCTGGGACCGTCGCACGAGGACGTCTACCGCCTGGCGAACGATCTGTCGGTGCCGGTGCGGTTGCTGTCGCCGCTGCGGGCCCTGCTGAGTGCGAGGGCGGGCACCGCGCCCGACCTGGAGCAGGTGAAGCGTTCCCTGCTACGGGTACAACTGCCTGATCGGATCGCGAAGTGGCCCCGGCGCCGGCTCGCTTTCCTGACCGACGTCGGCCTGCGGACGACCCAGGCCACCCGCCCCGGCGAACTTGAGGACTGGCCGAATCGATGGGTGGCCGACATCCTCGGCATGGACCCGGAGGATCTGGAAGTCGCCGACCGGGTCTCCCTCCAGTCGCTTCTCGCGCTCATCGATATGGTGCGTCGCGAGATCGCCGTCCGCGAACCCGACGGAAACTGGGAACGGCACGACCTCGAATCGCTGGCCGACGCGCTGGGCCTCAGCAGCTACCTGGTCACCGGCCACAGCGTCCGGATGGGCCGAGTGCCGATGGAACTGGCGGACAAACGGGACGGTGCGTACCTGTTCCTGCTCGCCACCGCACTGCGGATGGACTCGCGGGAGGCGACGAAACAGTTCCGGACGGTGCTGACCGAGGTGATGGATCGTTCACTGCCCCGACAGGTCGTGGTGGACCGGGCGCTCGCGCGAATCCGGGCGAAGGGGAAGGCCCCGGCACCGAGGGAATCCCTCACCGGCAAACTGCTCCGGATCGGTGTGGCCTCGAACGACCGGGTACCGCGACACCTGGGACTCCTCGCACAGCAGGCCGGCGTCTCCGCGACGGAACTGGTCGAGACTGCCTACCAGGCAGGTGAGGTCAACCTCTGGCTGACCGCCGACGCCATCGGACTGGCGGTCGGCTCCCGTCCCGTACCCCAGGGCCGGCCGGAGGCCGAGGCGCCCGTCCGCACCGTGGACCTCGCGGCGCTGCCACGCATGGTCAACGAGTGGGTCGACTGGCTCGGCGGGATCGCCTGGGCGTCCACACGCCTCCACCCGCCGTTGACCGCGCAGGCGCGGCGGGTCGGCTGGACGTTCGACGAACTGTCGGCGCTGCCCGTGGACGAGCGGGCGAAGGTGCTCGAAGCCCTCGCGGCGTCCGCCTCGGAGGCGGGGCTCATCGGGGGCTTCCACAACACCGTCTCGAGGTACCGCCACGACCCCGATCAGCTTCTCCAGGCGCTGACCGAATTCGTCGACGAGGTCGCCGGCGCCCGCCTCGAGCTGCCGATGCCCCAGTGGGCTGAGCTCGATTCACCGGTTCGCGTCAGCGTTCACGTGTCGCACTCGGTCGACGCTGATTTCGCCGCGTTCGCAGCGGTCGAGACCCGGCGGGAATGGGTCCTCACGAACGAACCGGTCACCTGGGAGGAGTTGGAGCGGGGCCTGCGTGAGCTCCGACAGGACGGAACACGTGTCGCTGCCGCGACCGTCTCCCTCGCTGCCTCTCCCGACCTGGCCGTGCGGATCGCGGAACTGGACCTGACGCCGCTGACCGTCAGTGCGTTGATCGCCGTGATCCTCCTCCCGGGCGACCTCACGATGCACCCAGAGCTGCTGGGATATCTGGGGTACGAGGTCGACCCGTATGACTCGATGCGACTGGATCGTCGGGTCAGCCGGCCCGAGCCGCTACACGTCGACCCGTTCCTGTCCATCGAACATCCGCCGACCGCGGCCGTCGTCATGGCGGCGGCGATCGCACGCCTGCGGCAGCCCGCACCCCTGGTCGTAGCCGACCGTCCGAGTACGACCACCACCTGGTTCCTGGACGACAGGGATCCCGCCCCCGTCGGGGCCGACGAGCACCACCTGGTGCCGCACGACGTGGGTGACGCACCCGGCAGCCTGGTCCGGGCCGTCCTCGACGGCGCCCGCGCCCAAGGGCTGCGGCTACCGTCGCAGGTGCGCGACGAGGACGATCTGATCCGGCACGTGTGGCAGGCGGTCCAGGACGACCCGACCAGGTTCCCGTTGCGGACCATCGGTGACCTGGTCGCCGAAGACCTCGACGACCGGGCGCTGCTCGGCCTGGCGGAGGCGCTGCCGATCGGGGTCGAGTCACTTCAGAACCTGGTGAGCCTGCGGTGGACGATCATGAGAATGATCAGCGAGGGCAATCCGCGCCTGCGCAGACTTCTCGGCACCGCCGTCGCTTCGCCGAGCAGTGGCGCGGCATGGACACTGAGCCGCGTCGGCGCGGGCGGTGCCACCGCTGCCAGCCAGGTCGCACACCTGTTGCCGGACGCGATCGGTGACCCGACGCTGTGGGACTCCGCGCTGGTCGAGGAGATCCTCGGTGTGATCGCCGTCGTGCTGGACGTGGACCTGGTCGTGGTGGGGTCCGACGCCGCCCGCCGGTACTCGGGCGGGGGAGGCTCGACCCTCCACCTGCTCAGGGGCGAGCGGGGCCGCTTCCAGTCCTACCGCCCCGCACCGGTGCCGGCCCAGCTCACCGCGATCGAACCCGCGCAGGTGATCTTCGGCGAGTACGACGCGACCACCGACGCGGCGCGTCTGCCGCTCGTGGTGACCGGGCTGGACGGTCGGCGCCTGCGGGACCTGACCGCCGACCTCACCGGCCAGGAACTGATCGACCAGTGGGCGGTCCACCCCGCCCGGGGACCGCAGCCGCTGGTCCTGGTGATGGGCGGGGCCGCCGACGAGTCCGGCCCGCACGGTGCGCTCGCCCGCCGTTTCCGGGACCGTTTCGCCACCCCGGTCATCGCCAGCACCGTCGACATCGTCCTGGGTGCCGACGGGAAGGTCTCGGCGGCCTCCGTGGTCCGCGCCCCGGACGGAACCGTCGACCTCACCCGGACGGAGCCTGGCGAGTTCCGTTACTTCCCGCCGATCGGAGGTGGGTCGGAGTCGCTCGGAGACGACCTCGCGGTGGGCACGGAACCCCTCGGGCTGCCGATCGTGGTGAACCTCCCGCTCCCCGACGCCGGGGCGACCGTCCTGGCGGCCCGACCGGCCCGGCCGACGGTCGAGGAAGCGCCGGTGCCGCACCTCTTCGTGGACGGCGACGGCACGGCGCGACTCGGTAGTGCCGCCGCACCACCGCAGGGCTGGCTGTCGCTCGGCGACGCCACGCCGTACCTCGCCCTGCGATGGCTGCTCGACGGCGGTCCGGATGAGGGGCTCGACCTGAGCGCATTGCGGCAGGAGGAGTTGGAGTTCGCCGCTGCGCAGGCCGTCAAACTGCGCGGGGAGCGGATGGCGCCGGCGGACCTGACGACACTGGTGCTGGCCGCGTTCGCCGAACAGCCCGAGGGAAATGCTCGGGTGGATGACCGGCTGACCGACGTCTGGCCCCGTGACTCCATCGTCTTCCTCAGCCAGAACGGGACGGCCCGCGCGGCCGTCGTACAGCCCAACGGGGAACTGCTCGCCTACCGGCCGGTCCACGGCGGCGTCGGTGTCACCCGGCTGTCCCAGGGCCAGTTCGTCGAGGAGGCCGGACCCGGCTGGTACGTGGTGCGCGAAGGACTTCGGGGCATTCAGCAGCCGGTGCTGCCGTCCCCGGAGAGCGTCGATCTCAGCGAGTCACGACGGTACGACCGCCCGGCCGGCGTACTGCCGCGTTTCGTCAAGCCGGTCGAGCAGATCTCTGCCGTCACCGAGAAGACCGACGTGGACGGACTGGAGGTACGACTCAACCCGCTCTGGATGCCGCTGGCCGAGTTCACGCCGGAGGTGTGGGGCAGGCGGCCCGGTCACACCTGGATGTTCGTGGTGCTGGAACGTCGGGCGCACACCGGGTCGGAGCAGGAGGATCCTGAGGCCGGGACGCATCCCGACGACCTGTTGATGTTCGTCGGCTCGGAGGCCGCGTCAGCCGCGATGTCGAGCTGGCAGTTCGACGAGCTGTTGGCGATGCTGCGTCGGACCGACCCGGAGGCCACTCCGGGTCACGTCAGAGACCTCGTCGACGGCCCGGGCCATCCCTCCCTGGCAGTGCGGTTCTCCACCGACCCGGCGACACGTGACGCGGCCCTCGTGGCACCTGCCGGTGTCACGGGCGAACTGCGCTGGAACCCCGACGCCGACATCTGGTATATGAACGACTTCTCGGGCAGGTTCAACGACACGGAGGAACGTCTCCAGCACCACCCTCATGCGATGCATGACTGGTTGACCGTCGCGGCGCGGTTCGTCGCCGACCAGGTGCGGGCACCGGTGCTCCCGCTGAGCGCCCGGGTCGGGTCCGGCACGGGACGGCCTGCCGCCCGACACGAGATCCATGCCGGGCTCTACTTCGCCCATCCTGCCGACAATGAGGACACCTTCGCCGCCGTCAGGCGGATGCCCAGGTACTCGACCTACACCTCGGTCTTCGCCACCCTGGAGCCGGCGACCGGCGAGGTGGTGACCCGAGAAGGCCGATACGGTCCACAGACCTTCGACCACCAACTCCACCGTGCGGGCCTCGACGACACGGTCTCCCTGCTGCTGGTGCTCTTCCTGCCCGGTGGTGCCGAGGGATCCGCAACGGATCGGCGAGCCTTGATGCGGTTCGCGCAGGCCGTTTACGGCCGCCGGATTTTCGCGGATGTCGTCGTCAACGACGGCCCTGCCCGCATCCTGCCCGGGGACACCGACGTGTGGCTGGGGACGCTGACCGCCGACGATCGCGGCGGTCCGCTGATCGAGGAGGAGGGCCAGTTCGTCAAGCTGACCTTGCACGGCGAGCCGAGGCGACTCGCTTCCTCGGCCGATGCGGCGATGCGGCGCCTGTACAAGCGTAGGGAAGCGTCCGATGCGGAGGCGGAGACTCAGCGGTATCCGGTGCCGTTCGGCGCACCCCGCATCGAGGCGCCTCCCGGCACGGCTTACGACGGCGGCGTGCTGGTCGTGGGTGACCTGGACCGGTGGCGGGAATGGCCGTTCGCGGAGACGGTGGCCGAGGCGGCAGCCTCCTGGGCGCGTCCGGTGGTGGTGGTCGGCCCGGAGCCCGAGCCGAGACACGCGGCGCTGACCGCGCTCGGCGCGACGCTGACGCTGTTCGGCGCTCGACGTCAGCTACCGCTGGTGCTCGCGGCCACGCACAGTGCCGAACTGACGGCCCTGGTACGCCGGCACGGCCTGCCCGTGGTCGGTGCGGACGAGGCGGGTCCCGCCGCACCGTGGCGGGTGATCGGTCCGGACGGTCGGGTGCACTGGTCCACCGCTGGGTTCACGCCCGCCCTGTTCGTGGCCGCGAGCGAGGTCACCCCGGTAGAAGCAGCGGGTGTCGACCGCGTCCGCCTCCGTGAGATGCAGCGTGCCTTGATCGACAGGGCGAAGGCTCTCACGGATCTGACTGCCGACCGGACAGCCGTTGAGGAGGGCCGCAACCGCGACGAGCTCGAACCGACGGCAGCCGCTGCGCGGATCGCCGATCTGTCGGACGAAATCCTGTCCGTGCAGACGGAGATCCACCGCCTGCGGGAACGTACGGCCGAGCTGACCGAGATCGTCCGGCACCAGCCGGTCGAGGCGACACCGGAGGGCTTGACCAGCCACATCAGGGTCGAGCAGTCGGTGCCGGGCGCCGATCGGTGGCTGCTCGTGCCGGTGCTGGTCGACGACACGGGTGTGCACGGCCGGCACCCGGAGACCGGCGAACAGACCGCCGACTACTACCTGACCGCGAGCCGGCAGTGGCTGCCCCGCCTGCGCGGTGGCGCACCCGGTGCGATTCGTGATGCGTCTGTCGTGGCGCCGACCACGCGACGGACCGACACGGCACCGACCGGGTCGAGCAGTTCTCCGGCATCACCCGATGCCGGCTCGCCATCCGATCTGCCGGATGCGCTCGCCACGGCCGAGGCCCAGGTGCGGTTCGTCGCCTGGGCGATGCCGGACCGGTTCGCGGACCTGCGACGCCTGGCTGCCGACGACCATCCCGGAGCCGGTGCGGCGTTGGCGGCGGTGGACTCCCACCTGCGGCTGCTGTTCGGTGCGGCGGACGGCCGGACGGCGCGGGTCTCGGCGGCCGATCGCACCACCAGCTATCGGAACATGCACGAGCGATTGGCAGCACTGGATCTACCTCACCTGGCGCCGCCCGCGTCCGATCCGTCGGGCACCGGCGAGGCGCTGCTCCCCGCAGTGCCCGCGACGGACTTCCCGGTCGACCTGGTCGCCCCTGCGCCGAGGTCCGGACCAGGGCTCGACACTCGGGTGGCGGACACCGAGGACGCGCGTTGGCTGCGGCGCGTCGGGATGACCGGTCCGCAGGCGGCTCGTCTGCTGGACGACGGGGAACTGCCGTTCGACCGGACCGAGGTCGACCGGCTGGCTCAACGGCTGGCCATGGAGGGTGACGAGGTCACCGAACTAGTGAACCTGGTCGAGGTGCTCGGCACGGTTCCGCTCGACGTGGGCACCCACGCGCGAGAGATCGGGCTCGCCGGGGCCGGGCCGCTGTTCGGTGTGGTCCGCGACCTGGGGGTGCCGCCGGAACTCGTGGTGGCGGTGGGGGACGTGCTGGTGCGCGTCGCGGCGGGCTCCCGCGAGATCGAGCCGGACGAGGGGTCCTGGGTCGACCTGCTGCGCACGGAGTTGGCCGGGGAGGGCGTCCGCACCGACAGCGACCTGGTGTGGTTGATGCGCCTGATCCGCCGGTCGAAGCTGTCGCCCGCCGACCGGTCCGCGCTGGGAGAGCTGCGCGAACTCGGCGTACCGCTGGAACTGCTGCACGAGCTGCCCACCGCCCACGTGCGGGCAGCACTGACCGGCCGAAGCCGGGCGGCCGGGAGCCTGGCGACGTTGGCCACAGAGTCCGGCCTCGCCGGCCCGGCGGCTCTGGAAGCGGCGGCCGAGCGGTTCGGCGTACCCCCCGTCGACCTGGCGCTGGCCCTGGGGGACCAGCTGCGGATGGCCGCCGCATCGGTGCCCGTCGCCAGTCCGGACGACACGGCACAGCTGCGCCGTCAGGGGCAGCGGGTCGCCGAAGCGGTGTCGGCGCTGCTGCCGGCGGACGCCGACGTGGTCAGATGGGTGCGGTGGACCGCGCGCCTCGGGTTCCCCGTCGAGCACCTACGTCCGCTGGTGGACTCCCCGACGATCGCAGAGTTGGTCTGGGCCGCTCTGGGCGATGTGCCGAGCGAGCGGGTGGCCGATGCCCTCGTGCCGGTGGCACCCGAGACGGCGACCACGGCCGAGCTGACCCGGGCGCTCGCCCGGAAGCTGGACGTTGCCGCGCCCGCCCAGACCGACCTGGCGCAGTGGGCGGAACAACTCGGTGTGCGGGTCGCCTATCTCCGTCGGGTGACGGCATTGCCGGGAGTAGACGGCGCGCGCCTGTCGGAGTTGGCCGACCGCCTCGGGCTGTCGGCCACGCAGGCACCGGCGTTGGTACGACTGGTCGAGGTGACCGGTCGGGTACCGGTCGAGCTGCTCTGGATCGCCTACCGGCTCGACAGGATGCAGCTCCCGTACGACGTGGTCTGGCTGGCGGCCACCTGGGAGACGGACCCGCGCGGGCTGCTGTCGCTGCGCCCGCTGTTCGACCGGATCCGGGAGATGCCCTCCGAGGTACGGCCCAATGCGGGACAGATCGAGGAATTCGTCACCCGGTGGGCCGCGCTCGGCCGGCCGGGACCGCATAGCGACGGCGGTGGTCACGCGCAGGAGTGGTCGGCCTGGCCGGATCGGAGCGACGCGTCGATCCTCAGCGAGTCCGCCGACGATCAGCGGCCACGGTACGTCCGGGAGCTGCTGCGGTTCGCCGAGGTCGGCGCCGGTCCGCAGGGCGGGGGACTGCACCTCGCCGATCGCATCCGGGCCGTACACGTCGCGGAACTGACCCGCCGTGTCGAGCAGTTGCGCCGGTCGCGGGACGTCGTCATGGCCGACCCGACCTCGGTGTGGCGGGAGGTCGACGCGGTCACGGACGATCCGTACGTCGGAGCGTTGACCCGGCAGGCGGCGATCATCGTCGGTACGGCCCGCTCCGTGACCCTGACGCTCCACCACCCCGTCGCCGATCCGGGCGACGTGATCCAGGCAGCCACCCGTGCGGCCGGAGCCCTGACCGCCGCCGTCCGGTGGTGGACGGAGCACCACGCCGACCGATCGATACCCGGAGTGGACGAGACGACCACGCCGGCTGGTCTCGCCAACCTGGCGGCTGCGCTACCCGGGCAGAAGCCGGGCGGGCGACGGGACGCGCCCGTGCAGATGCTGGCCGAGGTGCACGCCCGACTCGAACCGCTGAGCCGGCCCGGCTCCACCTGGCACGCCTACCGCAACGCCGACCTGGTGATCCGTACGGCGGCGGTGCACGTCACCCGGCTGCTGGTGTCGGCCGGGTCCGCCGCGTCGCCGTCGGCGTCGCTGATCACGGCTGCGGTGGCGGACCAGGTGGTCGAGGCAGCTGGACAACTCGCCACGGCGATGCGGACCTGGGACCGACTGACCGGCGGCATGTCGGCGACGGAGGTGTCGGCGACGGCGGATACTCCGGCTGGCACCGACGATCTCCCGCCCGCGCAGTTCGTGGACAACCTGCTGGCCGTGTTCTGGGCTCGGCGATTCGGTGTGCACCAGCGCGAGATCGAGGAGGATCGACGCGAGCGTCCGTGGCTGGACCCGAAGGTGGTGCACTCGGTGGCAGCCGAGGCGCAGGTGCCGCCGCAGCTCGTCTACCAGCAGGCCAGGGCGCAGGGGCAGCTGTCCGAGCGGACGCCGGGCCGGCTCCGGGCATGGGGTGTCCAGCCGCCGTACGAGGCGGTGTACCAGTCGGCCCTGGATCTGCAGGTGCCGGTGCGGCTGCTGCAACCCTTCCTGCGGGCCGGAGGGGTGGCGGCGCAGTCCGATGCCGCTTGGATCCGGGGCGTTCTCGGTGACGTGGCCCAGCGGGTAGGAATGATCACCGAGAAGCCGGGCCAGCAACTGGCCTTCCTGGTCGACGTCGATTTCGACTCCCACCAGCCGGTGACCGGGCGCGAGCTACGTTCCTCGGACAGGCAGTGGACCGCCGACGTGCTGGGCATGGACCCGTCGGACCTGGACCGGATCGGCACGGCGACGTTCGACGACCTCGCGCAGGTCGTCGAGAGGGTC
The DNA here is from genome assembly GCF_055559695.1 of Micromonospora sp. NPDC023869. Classification (NCBI taxonomy): domain Bacteria; kingdom Bacillati; phylum Actinomycetota; class Actinomycetes; order Micromonosporales; family Micromonosporaceae; genus Micromonospora; species Micromonospora sp. NPDC023869. Next base: position 274,338 of record NZ_JBVHKD010000001.1, on the reverse strand, counting down.
CGTGAGTACCACGACGCCAGGACGCCCGGCGGTTCCTGGGGCCGGCACGAGATCGAATCCCTGGCGGACGCGCTCGGTCTGAGCTACCTGCTGGTGCTGGGACACAGCGTGCGGGTCGGCCGGGTGCCGGTGGAGCTGTCGGACGACCCGTACGGGCCCTCCGTGTTCCTGCTCGCGAACCGGGGCCGGGTGGACGCGCGCGAGCTGGCCCCGATCCGCAGCGAGATCGCGGTCCGCGTCGACCGTGGTGGTCCTCGGCACGTGGTGCTGGACGAACTGACCACCCTGCTGCGCGAGCAGGTGGGCGAGGTACCGCCGCGCGACTCGCTCACCCGTCGTCTGCTGGGAGTCAGCGACGCGGAGGAACTCAAGTTGCTCCACCTCAGGGAGCAGTACCAGCTTGCGGGTGTGCCCATCGAGGACGCCCTCACGGTCGCGGAACTGGCCGAGGTCACGCTGGACGTGGCGCTGGAGTTCGTCACGTTGGCGGCGGCCCACCCCCAGCCCGGCGCGGACGGTGCGGCGGCACGCGAGGTCGCCGAGCTACCGGCGGCCTCTCTCACGCCCGAGGCGACGGCGACCCGGCTCCGGGAGTGGATCGCCCGGTTGCACGGCATCCAGGACTTCGACGGCGACGTCGCCGAGGTCTTCTGGGCCGCGCGGGACGCCGGCTGGACCCTCGAAGACCTCTCGGCGTTGTCGGTCGACGACGCGGAGCGGGTGCTCACGGCCCTGGGTATGGCCCTCAGACTGGACGTCGAGTTCCGGAGCATCACCGTCGGATACGGCCGTCACATCGAGGAGATGTACGCCCGGCTGGAAGAACTCGTCGGGTACACCGCCGACAGCCGATTCGACCAGCAGAACATCATGTGGGCGCACGTCGACCTCCCCGGGGTCCGGATCGACGTCGACCTGCCCGGGGTCACCGGATCGGAGCCAGAGTCCCGCGACTGGGATCTGGAAGACGAGCACGACCGCCGGTCCGCCCACACCGAACTGAGCCGGTTGTACAGTGCCGGGACCACGACGGTCTCCGTGAAATTCCAGACCCCGGCCGGCGACGTCGTCCGGGTGGCGGAGGTGGACACCGCGGGACCGGTCTTCGGCGCGTTGGCCGCGATCCACGGGCTGCCGGGCGGGCCGGCTCGTCATCCCGACCTGCTGGCTCACCTCGGATACGAGTTCGCCCCCTACGACCACAGTCGACTGGACCGCCGGGTCAGCGCGGTGCCACCGCTGGCCCTCGCCTCCTTCGCGCAGGTGGCGGATCCGTCGCTACGCGCCGTGATCATGATGGCGGTCATCTGGCGGGTACGGCAGCCCGCGCCTCTCGTGCCCGCGAGTCGCGTGGAGCCGCTCACGACCAGGCTGCTGGCCGACGGCGAACCCACCGTCGTCGACGAGTGGGAATACCACCTGGGCACCGAGCCCGGCAGTCTGACTCGGGCGGTGCTCGACAGCGCCCGCGCCCAGGGCCTGGAGCTGCCGGCGCACGTACGGGACGAAGCCACCCTGCTCCAGCACGCCGGACAGGTCGTCCGCGCCGATCCGCACCGGTTCACGATCCGGTCCATCGGCGAGCTGATCATCGGCAGCCTGGCGGACGAGGCGGTCACCCTGCTCGCCGGGGCACTGGGCCTGAACGAGCTGTCACCCGGTGAGCCGTCGCTGCGCACCCGGTTGGTCGCGATGGCGGACGAGGACACGCCACGCCTGTACCGGTTCCTCGGCACCACCCTGCTCACCCCGGACTCCGACGCGGCGGGGGCGCTGGTGCGAGCGGGGTCGCCCGAGGCGAACCCGGCCCGGGATGCCGCCGCGCTGCTGGTCGCGGCGATCGGTGCGCCCCGGATGTGGAACTCCGCCATCCTCGACGAGGTCGCCGCGGTGTTCGCCGTCGCGTTGGGAGTCGACCTGGTGGTGCTGGGCGACGAGGACGCCCGTACGTACCCGGCGGGCGGCTCGACGCTGTTCGTGCGCCGGGTGGGCGGAGACCTCTTCCAGTCGTACCATCCAACCGGCTCGTGGGGTCAGCCGGCCGCCTTCGGCTCGTCGCGGGCCCTGTACGCCGAGTACGACCCGACCACGGACGTGGCGCGCGTGCCGGTGGTGCTCGACGGCCGACGCCACCGGGACGTGACCGCCCGGTTCACCGGAGCCGACCTGATCGACCGCTGGGCGGCGCGGGCACCGGACACCTCGGCGCCGCTGGTCCTGCTGGTCGGCGGTGCCGCCCGTGGCGACGGCACACACGGCCCGCTGGCTGATCGCTTCCGGGACCGGCTGCGGCAGGGCGTGCTCGCTCCCCTCGACGACATCGCACTCGACCCGCAGGGAAGGGTGTCGGCGGTGCGGGCGGATCGGCGCTCCGACGGCACGGTCGATCTCCACGGGGCACAGCCCTCGGAGTTCTGGTACTTCCCCGCCGACGGCGGCACCGCCACACCGCTCGGCGGTGACCTGGTGACGGGTGCGGCCACGGTCGGCCTGCGGCTCGTGGCGGACCTGCCGACGACCGGCGAGGTGCGTACCGCGCTGACGCTGCGGCCCGTACCTCCGCTCGGCGACGACGTGCCGGCCCCGAAGCTGTTCGTGGACGGCGACGGCTCGGTCCGGCTCGGTCGTCTCGCCTCGCCTCCGGAGGGCTGGTGGCCGGTCGGCGACGCGTCGCCGCTGCTCGCCCTGCGCTGGCTGACGGCCGGCGGACCGGCCGACGGGATCGACCCCTCGGCCCTGGAGCAGCCGGACCTCCAGGCCGCCGCCGAGCATGCCACCCAGCTGCACGAGCAGCAGATGGTGATGATGGACGTGCCCTACCGGATGCGCTCGCTGCTCGCCGCCGAATCCCCACGGGCGACCACGGTGGACGACAGACTTCGCGCGTTGCAACGGGGTGACGGCGTCATCTTCGTCAGCGTCTCCGGACAGGCGCAGGCAGGCACCCGACTACGCAACGGTGACCTGCTCGTCTACCGGCCTGCTCGCAGCGACACCTCCACCGAGCGACTGTCCTGGGCCCGGTTCGTCGAGGAGGCGGGCGACGGCTGGTTCCTGGTCCAGCACCGCGCGGCGGACCCGGCGCCGTTGGTGCTCCCCACCGACGGCCCCGTCGATCCGACCGCCTCACGGTGGTACGACCGGCCGGAGAACGTCGGAGCCTTCGTGGTGCCGGAGATCGAGCAGGCGCCGCAGAGCGGTGTGGTGTGGGGCGACGCAACGGACGGACTCGACGTCCGGCTCAATCCGTTGTGGATGCCGCTGGCCGATTTCACACCCGAGGTCTGGGCCGGGCGTCCGGGCCACGACTGGCTCTTCCTCGTCCTGGAACGCGGGTCGTTCGCCGAGGCGCAGGAGGGTGAGGACCCCCGCGACCTCCTGGTGTTCGTCGGCTCGGAGACCGCGACCGACGCGATGTCGCGGGCGCAGCTCGACGACCTGCTCACCTCGATGTGGAAGGTTGACCCGACCGTCACGCTGGCCGATGTCCGGGACATGCTCGACGGTCCCGGACATCCCTCGCTGGCCGCGCGGTTCGAGGGCGACGGCACCGCGAGACTGACCCGGGCCGGGGTGGCCGGGAACATGCGTCGGGATCCGCAGACCGGCACCTGGGCGTTGGACGGTCTCTCCGGTCGGTACTCGTCGGGCCGAGTCGGGCCGCTTGATGATCTGGACCGGTGGTTGCGCGAAGCGGCCCGGCTCATCGCCGACCAGGTACGCGAACCGGTCGCGCCGAGCGTGTACAACAGCAGGTCGAAGGTCGAGTCACGGTACGAGTTCAACTCGAAGATCTACTACCCGCACCCTGAGGACTCCCTGGACACGTTCCACGCGGTGCGGCGGATGCCCGACTTCCGGCCGGGGGTGTGGTCGGTCTACGCCACGCTGGATCCACAGACGGGCGAGGTGGTCACCCGCAACGGACGGTACGGCCCCCGGAACTTCACCCGGGAACTCGCGCGCAGCAGCGCCAGGTTCGAGGGCGCGTTGCTGTTGGTGCTCTTCCTCCCCGGTGACGCGGAGGGCACTGCGGCGGAGCTCCAGGCTCTGTCCCGCTTCGGGGAGCGCGTGCAGGAGGCGCGCCGCACCGACGTGACGGTGTCGGTCGGGACCGCTCACATCCTGCCCGGAGACGGGGACGTGCGGTTGGGCACGCTGACCGCCGATGTCGTCGGTGCTCCGATGGTCGAGCCTGAGGGTGCGTTCGTCCGGTTCCGGCAGCCGGAGCCGGGGAGGGAATCGGAACCCAAGCCTCCGCCGGAGTCGCTCGACGCGTCGGCCGACGCGTCGATGATGGCGCTGCTGGTGATCGGCTACCCGTCTGGCGTGCACGATTCGCCACAGCGGCACCCGGTGCCGTTCGGACCGCCTCGGATCGACGCACCCCGGGGTGCCGCGTACGACGGCGGATTGTTGGTCGTGGGCGACGTCGACAGGTGGCGGCAGCGACCGGTCGCCGAAGCGGTGGCGCGGGCGGCACGCGCGGTGCGACGTCCGGTGGTGGTGGTCGAGGGCGGTGCCGGAGTCGACGAACGAAGCGCCGTGCTGACCATGCTCGGCATGACGCTGATCAAGCTCGGCGAACGGAAGCTCCAGCCGATCGTGGTCGCCGCCGCGCCCGCCGCGGCCCTGACCGCGCTGGTTAACCGCTACAACCTTGCACTGATCAGTCCAGAGACCACCGGCGCGGACGCCGGCTGGCAGGTCACCGGGCCGGACGGTGCGCAACGCTGGTCGACGTCGGCGTTCGTCCCGACGCTTCTCACCAGCGCCGGTCAGATCACCACGGGTCCGGTCGCGCGCTCCGGATCGGTGACCCTCTCCGAGTGGCTGGGGCAGCCCGACTGGCCCACCGCAGAGGAGTACCTCCGCGAGAACGTCGCAGACCTGCGGCACCCGTACGTCGCCGACGAGCTCGCTCACCTCCAGGCGCGGGACCCGGACAACCGACTGCTCTCCGCCCACAAGGCGGTACTCGAACTGGTCAGGGCGGCAAATGGGGCGATCGACCCGGCCGAGTCCCGTTACCAGCCGACCGAACCGATCCAGACGTTCGACATGGAGCCCCGCACCAGCGTGCAGGGCCCGATGATGGTCACCTTCGCCCTCGACTACCTCGAACCGAAGCCGGATGCGCTGTCCCGCAAACCCTGGGACGACCGCCTGCTCCGCCTCATGTACAGCGACGGTCGGGCCCGCGAGTGGGCCGCCGCCCTGGCCGCCGGGGTCGTCGGCGAACAGCAGGACCGCGTCGACGACGGACGCTGGAACGCCACCGTGTTCGGCGCGGTCGCCATCGTGCTGCGGATGACCCGGGAGGAAGCCCGCACACCCGGCTTCGTCGACGCCTGGGGCAAGGCACTGGAGGACGTGGCCTGCTGCGAGGCGAACCCCACCCACCGCATGTACTGGGTGCCTCGCCTGGACGAACTCCGCGACGAGGTCGGTGCCCACGGCATCCCGGGCCACGTGGACGGACCGGCGGAGCACCACGCGGCCCTGCTGGAGGTGCTCACCTACACCCTGGCCAACTGCTGACCGGCCGTCAGGAGCCGGGCAGGGTGCCGTAGCTGTTGCGGTAGACCTTGCCCGGCTTGGGGTGGGTGAACTTCAAGCCCGCCCACACCTCGTCCACGCGCAGGCAGGTGCTCTCGACCAGCCCGAAGTCGTAGCCGATCCGGATCACACTCTTGAGCTCCAGGTCGGAGCCGAGCCGGCCGCCCTTGGGCCAGGAGAGCCAGAGCATGCCGCCCCGGCGCAGGTGTTCCCGCAGCACCGGGAAACGGTGTCGCATCTCCTCCTGCGTGGTGACGAAGAGGTGCAGGTAATCGAACTCCCCGGTCAGCGTGTCGGCGACCGCCAGCTCGGGCAGCCGCAGCGCCTCGACCGCCGATGCGGGCGCCGCGTCCAGATAGGCCCGGCTGCCCGGCTTGACGCCCATCTTCTGCGCCACCGTCCGACCCGACGTCACTCGTTCCCCCGTTGCCTGCGTCATACCGTGGACGCTAACCCGCCCCTGTGACAACGCCCCGTCCGTCACCGGCGACGAGCCCACGTCACCGCGGACGGAGGCCCGCCACCCAGAACAACGGCCCGCCGCCACCCAGGACACCGCGTGCCAGCACCGAGGGCGACGGGCCGTCCGTGGGTCAGAGCGCCGTGCGGATCGCCTCGGCGAGGGTCACCGGCGGCCGTCCGATCAGCGTGGCCAGGTCGTCCCCCTCGACGTACAGCTCACCCTCGGCGGCACCCCGGTCGGCGTCGGCCAGCACCTCCGCGTACCCCTGCGGCAGTCCGGCGCCGACCAGCACCTCCACGTACTTCTCCACCGGCAGGTCGAGGTAACTCACCTCCCGACCGCTCTGCCGGGATACCTCGGTGGCCAGCTCGCCCAGGGTGAACGCCGGCCCACCCAGCTCGTACACCCGGTTGGTGTGCCCCTCGCCGGTCAGCACCACGGCGGCGGCCTCCGCGAAGTCCGCGCGGGTGGCGGCGCTGATCCGGCCGTCACCCGCCGCCCCCGCCACCCCGTGCTCCAGGTACGTCGGCACCTGCGGGAGATAGTTCTCCAGGTACCAGCTGTTGCGCAGCAGGACGTACGGCAGCCCGGAGGCGACGATCTCCTGCTCGGTGGCGCGGTGCTCGGTGGCGAGGATCAGGCTGGACGTTTCGGCCTTCGGGATGCTGGTGTAGACGACCAGCCCGACGCCGGCCTCCCTGGCGGCGGCGACCACGTTGCGGTGCTGTGCGACCCGCCGGCCCACCTCGCTGCCGGAGACGAACATCAGCTTCTCGGCACCGGCGAACGCGACCCGCAGCGACTCGGGATCGTCGTAGTCGGCCTGCCGGACGGTGACGCCACGCCCGGCCAGGTCGGCGAGGCGGGCGGTGTCCCGGCCGAGTGCCACGATCCGCCCGGCCGGTACGCCCCGATCCAGCAGCGAGGTGACGATGAGCCGGCCGAGGTGCCCGGTGGCACCGGTGACGACGATGGACATGGGTACTGCTCCCTCCACGGAAACTGCCTGACGTCGGAGGCAACCGGAAGATCGCCCGACGACTTCCCGTTGGAGAGTAGGCACCTTGAAGTGCGCCACATCCTGATGGAGAGTAATAGCGTGGAACCCGACCTGTACGACCGGAAGTGCGGCAGCCGGCAGGTCCTCGACCGGATCGGGGACCGGTGGAGCGTCCTGGTGGTGCTGACCCTCGCGAACGGCCCCAAACGGTACGGCGAGCTGGCCCAGCGGATCGACGGGGTGAGCCAGAAGATGCTCACCCAGACCCTGCGCGGCCTGGAACGCGACGGCCTGGTCACCCGCACCGTGCACGCCACCGTCCCGCCCCGCGTCGACTACGAGCTCACCGACCTGGGGCACGACCTGCGGTCACTGGTCGCCGGCCTGGAAGCCTGGGCGACGGACCACCTCGTCGAGGTGGAGGCCGCCCGCGCCCGCTACGACGCCCGCCAGCCGACCTAGCGTCACCCGCTTGTCAGGGGCGTCGGGAGGTCGGTGGCGGCGCGGACCACCTGGTCGATCAGGCCGTACTCGCGGGCCTCGTCGGCGGTGAACCAGCGGTCCCGGTCCCAGTCGCTCTGGACCTCCTCCAACGGGCGACCGCTGTGCTGGGCGATCAACTCCAGCATGGTCCGCTTGACGTGCAGCATGTTCTCCGCCTGGATGGTGATGTCGCTGACGGTGCCGCCGAAGCCGCCGTGCGGCTGGTGCATCACCACCCGGGTGTGCGGCAGCGCGTACCGCTTGCCGGCGGCACCCGCGCAGAGCAGGAACTGGCCCATCGAGGCGGCCAGGCCCAGCGCCAGCGTCGCCACGTCGTTGCGGACGAAGCGCATCGTGTCGTAGATCGCCAGTCCCGCGCTCACCGAGCCGCCCGGCGAGTTGATGTACAGGTGGATGTCCCGGTCCGGGTCCTCCGCCGCGAGCAGCAGGATCTGGGCGTTGATCCGGTTGGCGACCTCGTCGGTCACCTCGCTGCCGAGGAAGACGATCCGCTCCCGCAACAGCCGCTCGTACACCTGGTCGCCGAAGGTCCGCTGACCGTCGTCCAGCATCGTGACCATCTCGTCCACCTCCACCCGCCGGTGGGCGACGACCTCCGCCGCTCGGGAACCGGCCCGTCCAGCGTGCGCCGGTCGGGTGGCCGGTCCCCAGCACTTCTGCCCCGGGCAGATCCGCCCACGGCAGAACGGTTCCGGCGAGCAGACGGGGTGGGCCGTCGGCGATCTGGTCGATGCGATGCCGACGCCCGTGACAGCGTGGGCGGATCAGCTCGACAGCGGTTGCAGGTGACGTCCGGTCGGCTCGGGTGTCGCCTGGTCGGGACCGTCGGCTCCCGCGTCGACCTCTGCGGTGTCGCCGAAGACGATGATGCGGAGACCGCCGCCGAAGCCGAATCCGCCGCCCGGCCCGGCGACGACAACACCGGCAGCAGCACGACCGGTGTCGAACTCGCCGCCCAACCGGGCGTACCCACCGATCGTCGTCGTCCCGCCGTTGTCCCGGAAGCCACCGACCAGGTCGGTGCCGAGTGACGCGGTGTCGATCAGGCTGCTGCCGAAACCGATGCCGCCGAACTGCGCGACCGGGTGGGCGAAGCCGTCCGTGCCGCGCGGGACGGAGGCGGTGGGGTTGCCACCCCGGACGGCCGGGACGTAACTGCCCTGGGGAGTGGTCGGGGTCGGCCGTTCGACCCGGCGCAGCTCGTCGCGTACCTCTCCGAGCAGGTCGGACAGGGGGAGGCCGAGTGCCCGGGAGACGGCACCGAGCACCTCGGAGGAGGCTTCCTTGCGCCCCCGCTCGACCTCGGAGAGATAGGGCACCGACACGCCGGCGGCCTCGGCCACCTCGCGTAGCGTGCGGTGCTGTCGTTGGCGCTGGCGGCGCAGCACCGCACCGATCACCCGTCGCAGCAACGTCATGCGTGGGCCTCACTCTCGCTGGTCTGCGCTGACCGTACCCATCATGCCGGGCCGACGCCCGCCGCGCCGCCCCTCGCTGCGCCACCCCGCCGTGCGGATCGGCGGGCAGGGGCTATCTTGTGGGCGTGCAGTCGACCGAGTCGGGCCAGGCCCCGCGGTGATCCACTTTCCCGCGCAGCGGCGAGGTCCGCTCAGCGCGTTGAGTCTGCGGCTGGCCGCCGCCGTCGGACTGGTGCTCGCGGTGGTCACGGTGGTCTACCTCGACCGCGACGGGTACCGGGACGTGAACGAGGACGGCATCACGCTCCTCGACTGCTTCTACTACGTGGTCGTCTCGCTCTCCACCACCGGGTACGGCGACATCACCCCGGTCAGCGACTCGGCACGGCTGATCAACGTCCTGTTCATCACGCCGGCCCGGGTGCTGTTCCTGATCATCCTGGTCGGCACCACCCTGGAAGTCCTGACCGAGCAGTACCGGACCGGCCGCCGCCTGCACCGGTGGGAGAGAAAAGTGAAGGATCACGTCATCATCTGCGGCTACGGCACCAAGGGCCGTAGTGCCGTCTCGGCGCTGCTGGAGAACGGGTTCGAGAAGTCCCGGATCGTGGTGGTGGAGCGCAACGGCGCGGCGCTGCGGCAGGCCACCTCGAACGGGCTGGTCGCCATCGAGGGCTCCGCCACCCGATCCTCGGTGCTCAACCAGGCGCATGTGCGGACCGCCAAGGCGGTGATCATCGCGACCGACAGCGACGACGCGTCGGTGCTGGTGGCGCTGACCGTACGGCAGCTCACCGCCGGACAGGTCCGGATCATCGCCGCCGCGCGGGAGGCGGAGAACGCGCCGCTGCTCAAGCAGAGCGGCGCACACCACGTGATCGTCTCGTCAGCGACCGCCGGGCGGCTGCTGGGCCTGTCGACCTCCGCGCCACCGCTGATCGACGTGGTCGAGGACCTGCTGACCCCCGGTCAGGGGATGGCCCTGGCCATGCGGTCGGCGGAGCGGAACGAGGTGGGCCGGAATCCGCGCGAACTGGAGTCCCTGGTGATCGCCCTGGTCCGGCGCGGCAAGGTGGTCACCCTGGCCGACCAGGCGGGCGCGGTGGTCGAGACCGGCGACATGCTGGTCCACGTGCGCGACGACCGACCCACCGCCAACACCCTGCCCTGATCGCCGACCCGGATCAGCAGAGGACGTCGGGGTTGTCCCGGATGGCCTCCGTGCAGGTCGCCGGCCCGCCGCTGCTGGCTCGCCGCAGCAGGTCGTAGAGCGTGTCCCGCTCGACGGGGTCGAGTGCGGCGAGCACGTCGTCCTCGGCGCCGGCCAGGGCGCACTCGGCCTCGTTGAGCCGCTTCGTCCCGTGCTCGGTGAGGCTGACCACGTGTCGGCGGCGGTCCTCGGGGGAGCGGCGACGCTCGACGAGATCCGCCGTCTCCAGGTCGTTGAGCAGCCCCACCACGTTCGTGCCGTCGAGTTGCAGGCTGCCCGCCAACGCCTGCTGACTCATCTCGCCGGCCTCCCGCAGCACGGTGAGCGCGACCAGGTGGCGGGGGCGTAGGCCGAGCGGTGCCAGCACCGACTCCGATCGCAGCCGCATCCGGCGGGCCAGGAACTCGAGCAGGGCACCGGAACGGCGCTCCCTGTGCTCGGCCGGCCCGGCAGTCATGTGACCGAGTTTACCCCCACCACAAAACATTGGCCTGCTATAAATAGTTGGCGCTACACAAACCATCTGTGAGGGGTTAGCCAATGCCGCACCTGTTGCACATCGACTCGAGCATCCGGGGAGAGCAGTCGGTCAGCCGCCGGCTCACCGCCCGCGCCGCCGCCGCGTGGCAGGCCGCGCACCCCGGCGGCACGATCACCTACCGCAACCTCGGCAAGGAGCCGCTGCCGCACCTCGACGAGGCCGCCGAGGCGGCCCGGCGGACGCCGCCCGACCAGCGCACCCCGGAGCAGCACCGCACCTGGGAGCTGACCGAGCAGGTGGTCGCCGAGGTGCGGGCCGCCGACACCGTGCTGCTCGGCCTCCCGCTCTACAACTACGGTGCGCCGAGCAGCGTGAAGAGCTGGGTGGACCTGCTGATCGCGCCCGGCCTGTCGTACGACCCGGCCACCGGCGCCGGCCTGCTCGGTGGCCGGGAGTTCATCGTGCTGGCCTCCCGGGGCGGCGGCTACGGCTCCGGCACCCCGCGCGAGGGCTGGGACCACGCCGCGCCCTGGCTGCCGCACGGCCTGTCGATGACCGGCCTGGAGCCGAGGTTCATCGGTTGCGAGCTGACCCTGGCGTCGAGCGTCCCGGCCATGTCCGAGCTGATCCCGCTGCACGAGGAGAGCCTCGCGGTGGCGCAGCGGAGCATCGACGAGCTCTGGGTGCCGGCCACGGTCTGACCCGGAACGGAAACGGCCGGGCCGCCCCGTCAGAGGGCGGCCCGGCCGTTTCGGATGATCCGGTGGCTCAGAGAATCGTCCAGGTATCGCCGCTGCCCAGCAGGCCGGCGAGTTGCTGCTCCGGCGTCTCGGTGACCTTGGCCTGGGCCTCGGCCACCTGCCCCTGGACCACGCTGTCGTACGACGGCCGGCGCACCGAGCGGAACACCCCGATCGGGGTGTTGCGCAGGTCGAAGCCGGGCAGCCGGGACAGCGCGAAGGCGTACGCCGGGTCGTCGACCGTGGCGTCGTGCACCACGATCTCCTCCGGCGGGGTGGACGCCGTCTCGCGGACCTCCAGGCCGAACCCGCGCGGCGGGTGCACCACGCAGAACTGACCGTCCTTGCCGAACGTGATCGGCTGACCGTGCTCCAGCCGGATCAAGTGGTCGTCCCGAACGCCCGGGTCCTTGAGCTGCTCGAACGCGCCGTCGTTGAAGATGTTGCAGTTCTGGTAGATCTCCACGAAGGCCGAACCCTCGTGCTCGGCCGCCGCGCGCAGCACCGACTGGAGGTGCTTGCGGTCCGAGTCGATGGTGCGGCCGACGAAGGTGGCCTCCGCACCGAGCGCCAGCGACAGCGGGTTGAACGGCGCGTCCGCCGACCCGACCGGCGTCGACTTCGTGATCTTGCCGACCTCGGAGGTCGGCGAGTACTGCCCCTTGGTCAGACCGTAGATCCGGTTGTTGAACAGCAGGATCTTGAGGTTGACGTTGCGGCGCAGCGCGTGGATCAGGTGGTTGCCGCCGATGGAGAGCGCGTCACCGTCCCCGGTGACCACCCAGACCGACAGGTCCGGGCGGGAGACCGACAGGCCGCTGGCGATCGCCGGGGCACGCCCGTGGATCGAGTGCATCCCGTAGGTGTTCATGTAGTACGGGAAGCGCGACGAGCAGCCGATGCCCGAGACGAAGACGATGTTCTCCCGGGGGATGTTCAGCTCCGGCATGAACTGCTGGACGGCCGCGAGGATCGCGTAGTCACCGCAGCCGGGGCACCAGCGCACCTCCTGGTCGGACTTGAAGTCCTTGGCGGTGAGCTTCAGAGCGACGGGCTCAGACATTCTTCAGGACCTCTTCCAGCATCGACTCCAGCTCGGCGGCGGTGAACGGCAGGCCGCGGACCTGGTTGTAGCCGATCGCGTCGACCAGGTAGCGGGCCCGGATCACGTGGGCGAGCTGGCCGAGGTTCATCTCGGGGATGACCACCCGGTCGTACGCGCCGAGCACCGTGCCCAGGTTCGCCGGCATCGGCGCGAGGTGGCGCAGGTGCGCCTGGGCCACCGGCAGCCCACGCTGGCGCAGCGCCCGGCAGGCGGCACCGATCGGGCCGTACGTGGAGCCCCAACCGAGCACCAGCACCCGGGCGTCGCCGTCCGGGTCCTCGACCTCGACGTCCGGCACCGGGATGGTCTCGATCCGGGCCGCCCGGGTCCGCACCATGAAGTCGTGGTTCGTCGGGTCGTACGAGATGTCGCCGGTCTTGTCGGCCTTCTCCAGACCGCCGATCCGGTGCTCCAGCCCGGGGGTGCCGGGCACCGCCCACGGACGGGCCAGCGTCTGCGGATCGCGGAGGTAGGGCAGGAAGGTGGTGCCGTCCTCGCCGTTCGGCGCGGTGGCGAACTCGACCCGCAGGTCGGGCAGGGACTCCACCTCGGGCAGCAGCCACGGCTCGGAGCCGTTGGCGACGTAGTTGTCCGACAGCAGGATCACCGGCGTGCGGTAGGTCAGCGCGATCCGCGCCGCCTCCAGCGCGGCGTGGAAGCAGTCCGACGGCGACTTCGGCGCGATCACCGCCACCGGCGCCTCGCCGTGCCGCCCGAACAACGCCATGTTGAGGTCGGCCTGCTCGGTCTTGGTCGGCATACCCGTGGACGGCCCGGCCCGCTGCACGTCGACGATGACCAGCGGCAGCTCCAACGCCACCGCGAGCGAGATCGTCTCGCCCTTCAGCGCGACGCCGGGACCGCTGGTGGTGGTCACCCCGAGCGCGCCGCCGTACGAGGCGCCCAGGGCCGCCCCGATCGCGGCGATCTCGTCCTCGGCCTGCATGGTGGTGACACCGAACCGCTTGTGCTTGCTCAGCTCGTGCAGGATGTCCGAGGCCGGGGTGATCGGGTACGCCCCGAGGAACACCGGCAGGCCGGAACGGACCCCGGCGGCGACGAGACCGAGCGAGAGCGCGGCGTTGCCGGTGATGTTGCGGTACGTTCCGGACGGCATCTTGGCCGGCTTGACCTCGTACCGGACGGCGAAGTCCTCGGTGGTCTCGCCGAAGTTCCAGCCCGCCTTGAAGGCGGCGATGTTGGCGGCGACCAGCTCCGGGCGCTTGGCGAACTTGCGCTCCAGGAACCGCAGCGTCGACTCGTAAGGTCGGGAGTACATCCAGCTCAGCAGCCCGAGAGCGAACATGTTCTTGGCCCGCTCGGCGTCCTTCTTGGACACGTCCTGCTCGGCCAGCGCGCCGATCGTCATCGAGGTCAACGCCACCGGGTGCACCGCGTACGCGTCGAGGCTGTCGTCGTCGAGCGGGCTGCTGGCGTACCCGACCTTGGCCAGGTTGCGCTTGGTGAACTCGTCGGTGTTGACGATGATGTCGGCCCCGCGCGGCAGGTCGGCGAGGTTGGCCTTGAGGGCCGCCGGGTTCATCGCCACCAGCACGTTCGGCGCGTCGCCGGGCGTGAGGATGTCGTACTCGGCGAAGTGCACCTGGAAGCTCGACACACCCGGCAGGGTGCCGGCGGGTGCCCGGATCTCGGCCGGGAAGTTGGGCAGCGTGGAGATGTCGTTGCCCAGTTGCGCGGTCTCGGAGGTGAACCGGTCGCCGGTCAGCTGCATGCCGTCGCCGGAGTCACCGGCGAACCGGATGACCACCCGCTCCAGTTGGCGGATCTGCTTGCTCACGGCCGCACCCCGCTCCGTCGTGCGTGGCCCGCTCGGCTGAACTGGATGGTGACCTCGCCTTGCCCGGCCACGAGACCTCCTTGACGCGCCGCTGCACCGGCCGTCCGCGAAAGGTCCGGCCCGCCTGTCATTCCTCACCCAGAGCCTACGTCGGATCGAGGCTCCGCCTGCCCCGGAGGTCCGCCGACTGGGACTGGATTGTGGGGGTCTATGCGGCCCTCTGGGGGGTTTCGCCCGGCACGCCGTAATCCAGATCACCGCCCAATCCGGGCGGACCGCCAGGGATTGACCCGACCCGCCGACGGTTTCCGCCGGTAGGCTGATCGATCGTGACCGGTTACCTGGGCTCGTACGCGACGCTCGGGCTGTTGCTGCTCGCCGGCGTCCTCTTCCTCGTCGTCGCCTTCTCGGCCAACCGGGTGCTGCGCCCGGCCCGCCCGGCGGACCCGCCCGGCAAGCGGGCCAACTACGAGTGCGGTGTCGACCCGGTCGGCGGCGACTGGGCGCAGATGCAGATTCGCTACTACGTCTACGCCTACCTGTACGTGCTGTTCGCGGTCGAGGCGGTGTTCCTCTTCCCCTGGGCGGTGGTCTTCGACCGGCCCGGCTTCGGCCTGGTCACGGTCGTGGAGATGGCGATCTTCGTGGCCATCCTCGCGCTCGGCCTGCTGTACGCCTGGCGTCGCCGGATCCTCGACTGGACCTGACCCTGGTCAGGCCAGCCCGCGCCGGGTCACCGTGGGCGGGCGGGTGCCCCGGATGGACGCCACCATGTCCAGCACGCGGCGGGTCTGGCGGACCTGATGGGCCCGGAAGACCCGGGCGCCCAGCCACGCGGAGACCGTCGTGGCGGCGAGCGTCCCCTCCAGCCGCTCGGCGACCGGCAGGTCCAACGTCTCGCCGACGAAGTCCTTGTTCGACAGCGCCACCAGCAACGGCCACCCGGTGTCGGCCAGCTCACCGAGCCGCCTGGTGATCTCCAACGAGTGCCGGGTGTTCTTGCCGAAGTCGTGCGCCGGGTCGATGAGGATCCCGTCGGGGCGTACCCCGAGGGACACCGCCCGCTCGGCGAGCCCGGTCACCGTCGTCACCACGTCGGCCACCACGTCGTCGAAGGCCGCCCGGTGCGGCCTGGTCCGTGGGCTCAGCCCTCCGGCGTGCGAGCAGACCAGCCCGGCCCCGGTCCGCGCGGCGACCCGGGCCAGCGCCGGGTCCGCACCCGACCAGGTGTCGTTGAGCAGGTCCGCACCGGCGGCCACCGCCTCCACCGCCACCTCGGCCCGCCACGTGTCGATGGAGATCACCACGTCCGGGAAGGCGGCCCGGACGGCGGCGATGGTGTCCACCGTCCGCCGGATCTCCTCGGCCACGTCCACCTCGGCACCCGGCCCGGCCTTCACCCCACCGATGTCGACGATCTGCGCGCCCTCGTCCACGGCACGGGCCACCGCCCGCAGCGCGCTGTCCGCCTCGTACGTCGCGCCCCGGTCGAAGAAGGAGTCCGGAGTGCGGTTGACGATCGCCATCACCACCAGCTCGTCGGGACCGAACGTCTGTCCACCGAGCCGCAGCTCCCCGGCCACGCCGCCTCCTCCATCGCCGTACGCCGCCGGCCGCTCACCCGGCCGCCGACCACGACGCTATCCCGCGCCAGGTCACGGGCACCGTCCGGTACGGCGCGCCGGGTGGGGTCGCTCCGGGGCCGTCGACATGCCACGATCAGTGGTATGGGTCAGCTTCTGCTCCTGCTGGTCGTGGCGGTCGCCGTCGCGGCGGTGGTGTTCGGGGTCACGGTGCTGGTCACCGGCCGGGATCCCGGCCTGGTGCCGGTCGAGGCGGACGGGCGGGCGGTGCCGCTGCCCGGCGACCGTCCCCTGCGCGAGTCGGACGTGGGCGAAGTGCGTTTCGACACCGCCCTGCGCGGATATCGAATGGCCCAGGTCGACCAGGCGCTGCGCCGGGCGGCGTACGACATCGGCTACAAGACCGAGCTGATCGGGGTGCTGGAGGCAGAGGTGACCGCGTTGCGCGACGGACGGACGGCCGAGGCCGACGCTCTGCAGCGCGCCCGCGAGCAGTCTGTGGGCCTGGCCACCGGCCCGGCCGCCGACGTCACCCCGCCCGCACCCGACCCCTCCACCCCGTCGGTCTCCGACATCACCGTCACCCCGGCGGAACCGGACGTCCCCGCCACGCCTGCGAACGCCGCTACGTCCGGCACCGCCACGTCCGACAGCGCCGTGTCCGCCGCGACCAAGGCCAAGGACGCGCCGACGACCGCCCCGGCGGCGACCGCCCCGGCGGCGACCGCCCCGGCGGCGACCGCCCCGGCGGCGACCGCCCCGACCGGCGGCCACGGCGACGCCGCGACCGGTGAAGGTCAGATCGCCGAGACCGGCGGTACGGGCGTCACGCCGACCGGCGATCAGCAGATCACCCCGCCCGTCGAGGCAGCAGGCCACACGTCCGACGACGACGCGCCGGAGGCCGAGCCGCGCGGGCCGGTGGTCCGCTCGGAGTCGGCGTGAGCGATCCGGAGGGGCAGGACGATCTGCGCCAGGCGGCCCAGCCGGGCGCCGGTGAGGTCACCGCGACCGTGATCGTCGACGCTCCCGCCGAGAAGGTCTTCGCGGCCCTGCTCGCCTGGGAACGGCAGTCCGACTGGATCCCGTTCACCAGAGTGCGGGTGGTCGAGGGCGACGGCGGCGAGGGAAGCCTGGTCGAGGCGGTCACCGCGCTCGGCCCGGCGGTGCTGCGGGACAAGATGCGGGTCGTCCGGGTGGACGCGCCATACGAGATCGGCGTGGTGCACTGCGGCACCCTGCTGCGCGGGCCCGGCGTGCTGCGCTGCACCCCGTTGGCGGGCGGGCGTACCCAGGTGGTCTGGCACGAGTGGTTCCACCTGCCCGGCGGCACCGCCGGGAGGGCGGCCTGGCCGGTGCTCTGGCCCGGCTCGAAGTTCAGCCTCACCCAGGCGCTGCGCCGGTTCGCCCGCCAGGTCGAGCAGGGCCGCCTCCCCTGACCCGGTCACCCCACCGGTCGCTGAGCCGGCTCTCGGTCTTTGGAGGCAGGGTGGGCGCTGGATCTGTTCCGTGCTGAGCAGGCCCGCGAGCACCACGAGCTTCCTTGCCAGCGGGCGGTGTGCAAGTCAGATCGTGTGAATCGTGATGAGGTCTTCGAGACCTGCAAGGTCCCCGGCGTTACGGGTGTACACGGCGGCGTCATGGGCGTGTGCAGTTGCCGCGATCAGCAGGTCCATCACCCTGGCTCGCGGCTGGCGGCCGGTCTCGACGACGCGTGCGGCCAACCGTGCGTAGCTGTCGGCGACCACGTCGTCGATGGGAAGTGGATCAAATCGACGTTGAATGGCGCTCAACCGTGCCAACCGGAGTGCCCTCGCCTCGGCGGTCTTCGCGACCAGGACACCGAACTGGAGTTCGGCGAGGCTGGCGACGCTGATGGCCAACTCACCGGGAATCGGGGTTACGTCGGTGGCGATAAGGATGCTGGTGTCGAGGATGCCGCGACTCACCGTTCGACCCACGGATCGGTGATGGCGTCGTCGAGCAGGTCCCGATCACCCGCCCACCCTGGGTCTGTGGGTTGGTCGAACACGCCGGCAAGGTCGTCCCACTCACGCCAGGTTCGAGGACTGACCGGGCCGAGCACGGCTGCCGGTCGGCCAGCGACGGTGATCGTCACACGTTCGCCCGCCTGCGCCCGACGTACCAGGTCGCTGGCGTTCTGCCGCATCTCCCGCAGCCCGACCTCATGCATACGGGCACCGTAGCACATGTGCTACCCGCCCCGAGGGTCATTAAGTACCTCGCTGCGGCCGATCCTTCGGACTTCGACGGTCACACCCGCGACGTAGCCTCGGGGCCGTGACTGAACTGGTGATCGGTGCCGACGGGCTGGCCCGCTGCGCCTGGGGGGCGAGTACGCCCGACTACGCGGTCTACCACGACACGGAGTGGGGCCGCCCGCTGCACGGCGACGACGCGCTCTACGAGCGGATGACACTGGAGGCGTTTCAGTCCGGGCTGTCCTGGTTGACGATCCTGCGCAAGCGTCCGGCGTTCCGGGCGGCCTTCGCCGACTTCCGGATCGAGACGGTGGCCGGCTACGGCGAGGCCGACGTGGCGCGGCTGTTGGCCGACGCGGGCATCGTCCGCAACCGCGCCAAGATCGAGGCGGCGATCGCGAATGCGCGGGCCGCGCTGGAGCTGCCGGAGGGGCTGTCGGCGCTGCTCTGGTCGTTCGCGCCGGCCGCCGACCGAGACCGTCCCACCGCGCTGACCGGGGTGCCGGCGTCGACCGACGCCTCCGCCGCGATGGCAAAGGCGCTCAAGCGGCGCGGCTTCCGGTTCGTCGGCCCGACCACGGCCTACGCGCTGATGCAGGCGACCGGGATGGTCGACGATCACCTGACGGGCTGCCACGTCGTGGCGACCCGGGCGAACGTGATGAGATGAGGACATGACGACCGACACCGCGCACCGGCGCAACGGCGCGAGCCACGCGGAGGGCACCGGAGCCTGGGCGGTGCTGCTGCCGCCCGGCAGGTACGACGCAGAGCGGCTCGTGCACCACGACACGCTGGAGCTGACCGGCCTGGACGACCGCCTTCTGCCCGGCCCCGGCGACCAGATCGCGGTGCTGGCCGACGAGCCGCCCCGGCTGGTGGCGCTGGGCCGGGTCGCCGTGCCGACCGGTCCCGTCCCCGACGACCCGGAGGACCCGCAGTCCGACCGGGGGCCCGACGCGTTGGTGGTCACGTACACCCGGCGGGCCTTCGACGAGCCGGTGCCGGCGGAGACGCTGACCCTCGACGGGCCGGTCACCGCGCTCGACCCGGTGACCTTCCGCGAGCTGGCCGACCGGCTCGGCCCGGCGCCGCAGCGGCAGACCTGGCTGGTCAGCCTGGACCTGCCGATCGAGGCCGACTCGCCGGCCGAGGCGGTCCGGCTGTTCTGGGCCTACGTGCAGGAGTTGGGCCCCCGGGAGCTGCCTGCCTTCGTCTCACCCTCCGGCGACGAGTTGGCCATGCAGGCCTTCGTGCTGGGCGCCGAGGCGAACCAGGATCCGGAGGAGGACGACTGACCCGTCCGGGTCAGCGTCCCTCGAAGACCGGCTTCTGCTTGTTGACGAAGGCCAGCGTGGCCGCCCGGTGGTCGGCAGTGCCACCGCAGATCGCCTGCGCCTTCGCCTCGGCGGCCAGCGCGTCGGCCAGCGTGCCGGCGTCGGCCACGGAGAGCTGACGCTTGATCGCCCCGTAGGCCACGGTCGGGCCGGCGGCGAGTCGGGTGGCGAGTTCCTGGGCGGTGGCGAGCACCTGCTCGTCGTCGTCCAGCAGCCGGTTGAGCAGGCCCAGCCGGGCAGCCTCGTCGGCGCGTACCGGCTCGGCAAGCATCAGCATCTCGACGGCCTTGGCGTGGCCGACCAGCCGGGGCAGCGTCCAGGACGCGCCGGTGTCGGCGGCGAGCCCGACCTTGGCGAACGCCATCAGGAAGCTGGTCGACGGCCCGCCGACGCGGAAGTCGGCGAGGAACGCCAGCGAGGCCCCCGCACCGGCGGCCATCCCGCGTACCGCCGCCACCACCGGCTTGGCCAGGTTGGCCAGCCGGGCGGCGATCGGGTTGTAGTGCAGCGCCACGGTGTCCAACGGCCGACCCGCGCCCTCCTGGAGGGTGGTCACGTGTTCGCGCAGGTCCTGACCGGCGCAGAAGTTCCCGCCGGCACCGGCGAGCACCACCGCCCGGACGCCGCGGTCGGCCTCCAACTCGGCGAGGGTGTCCCGGAGCGCCTCCTTGAGCGCCACGTCGAGCGCGTTCATCGCCGTCGGGCGGTTCAGGGTGAGCGTGGCGACGGCGTCCGTGCGGTCGACGAGTAGCGGCTCTGTCACGTGTGGCGACCCTTCTGTCGGGCGATCCGGTGTCCTCCGTCGAGGCACTGTTCGACGTACCGGTCGGCGGCCGGCCGGAGCCGGGCCGCGTGCCGGTCGAAGAAGCCGGCCGCGGCGGTGCCGGGCCAGCGTTCGGGAAGCAGCGCCGGTGGTAGCTGCGGGTCCCGGAACAGGAAGGTACGCCACGCGTGCACCAGCCGGAACCGGGCCGCGTACGCCTCCTCGTCGCCGCTACGTGCGGAGACTCCGCTCAACAGGGCGCGCTGCTCGGTGACGAACTGCTCGTACGCCCGGCCGATCTCGGCGAGGTCCCAGGCCCGGCGGACCAGGCCCATCGCGCCCGGCGTGCCGGCGGCGTGCGCCGCGCTGAACCGCTCGAACCGGACGCCCGCCTCGCTGAGCAGCAGGTCGACGTCCTCGGCCGGGCGGGTGGCCACCCAGGTCTGTTCGTCGAGCGTGCCGTAGCCGAGATACCGCAGGTTGGCGGCGAGGCGCTGGCGGTCACGTCGCGCCGTCGGCGCGTCGAGCACCAACAGGTCGAACCGGCCGTCCCAGGTGACCCGACCGGTGCGGTAGATCCGGGAGGCCGCCTCGTCCAGCCGTCGGGCCGCCTTGGGTGTGATCGAATAGCCCGGTCCGGAGGTCAGTTTGACCGGTTCGAGCCACCCCTGGCGGACCATGCGGGAGACCGCCGTCCGTACGGCGGGTGGAGCGATCCCGAGCGGCGCCAGCAGCTTCACCAGGGCGGCAACGGGTGCGCGGCCACCCCGGGGTCGAAGGTGGTCGCCGTACAGGTCGAAGAGTGCCGACCGTGCCTGCATGACCGCACATTGTGACAGGCCATCTCGCGATAAGCTAGATGCTGTTACATCAATGCTGCTTCGGTTTGGGTCCGGCGGTGTTCATCAGGGAAAATCGTTGGTCGACACCTCCCGTGCACATTGCGGGTGGTCATGGCGAAGTGGCTGTGGGGCAACCCACCGACCCTGGTGTAGGTCTGAGGGGAGACAACATGGCGGCGATGAAGCCGCGGACGGGCGACGGTCCGCTGGAAGTCACCAAGGAGGGCCGGGGCATCGTCATGCGGGTCCCGCTGGAGGGCGGTGGCCGGCTCGTCGTCGAGATGACTCCCGACGAGGCGACGGCGCTCGGTGACGCGTTGAAGGCGGCCGCCGGCTGAACAAGGCCGGTTCGTCGGCGACGCTCGCCGCCGCGGACGGTTCGTCAAACCCTGAGCCACCGGCTGAGCCGGTGGCTCAGGGCCTTCACACCATCTCGCCGGGCAGCCGCCCCGCGATCGTCCTCAGGAGGTACGGCTCCGCGTGCTCGCCATCCGTCTGACCGCCGAGCCGGACCGGCTCGACGTCCTGGCCCTGCCCGTCCGACCCGGCAACGACGACACGTCGGCCGAGCCGGTGCCCACCGGGGCGCCGCTGCCCACGGGGGTCGCCGACGAGGCTGCCGCGCTGGTCGCGCCGGCCCGGGTCACCGGCCGGTCCGGTCAGGTCCACACCCAGGTGCGGCCCGGTGGCACCCCCGCCCGGCTGCTGCTGCTCGGTGTGGGTGAGGCGGATGAGGCGGCCTGGCGTGCGGCGGGTGCCGGACTGGCCCGGGCAGCCCGAGATGAGACTCATGTCACAGTGGCGTTGCCGACGGAGGTCTCGCCCGAGGCGGTGCGCGGGCTGGTCGAGGGTCTGCTGCTCGGCTCGTACCGCTTCCGCCTCGGTGACGACGGGGACGCCCCGACGCTGACCGGGGTCGACCTGGCGGTCACCGACCCCGACGCGTACGCGCCGGCCGTCGCGGCGGCCCGGACCACCGCCGAGATGACCCGGCTGGCCCGGGACCTGACCAACACGCCCTCCTCGATCAAGAACCCGGAATGGTTCGCCGCCCAGGTCACCGACGCCGCCGCCGACCTGCCCGGACTCCGGGTACGGGTACGCGAGCCGGAGCAGCTGGCCGCCGAGGGGTTCGGCGGGATCCTCGCGGTGGGCGGCGGCTCGGCCAGCGGCCCCCGCCTGGTCGAGATGGACTGGCACCCGGCCGACGCCCGGACCCACGTGGTGCTGGTCGGCAAGGGCATCACCTTCGACACCGGCGGCATCTCGATCAAGCCCGTGCCGGCGATGAAGTTGATGCGCAAGGACATGGCCGGGGCGGCGGCCGTCGTCGCGGCCACCCTGGGCGCGGCGGCCCTGCGACTGCCGGTCCGGATCACCACGCTCACCCCGCTGGCCGAGAACATGGTCAGCGGCTCGGCGTTCCGCCCCGGCGACGTCATCCGGCACTACGGCGGCCTGACCAGCGAGACCACCAACTCCGACGCCGAGGGCCGGCTGGTCCTCGCCGACGTGCTGGCGTACGCCGTGCAGGAGCTCAAACCCGACCTGCTGATCGACCTGGCCACGCTGACCGGGGCGAACGCGGTCGCGCTCGGCACCCGCATCGGCGCGCTCTACAGCGACAACGACCAGTTGGCCGCAGACCTGCTGGCGGCCATCGACACGGCCGGCGAGTCCGCCTGGCGAATGCCGCTGGCCGCCGACTACGTCGAGCACCTCGGCAGCGACGTGGCCGACCTGCACAGCGCACCGACGCAGGGGGCCGGATCGGTGCTGGCCGCGCTCTACCTGCGCGAGTTCACCGGCGAGCTGCGTCAGCAGTGGCTGCACATCGACATGTCGGCGCCGTCGTGGTGCGACCGCGACGACGCGGAGCTGACCCGGGGCGCGACCGGCTGGGGCGTACGCGGCCTGCTGCGCTGGCTGGCGACCCTCTCCTGACCGACGGCTCGGCGGCGGTGCGCGCGGATCAGCAGCGCACCGCGGCCAGCAGCCCGTGCCCCACCGGCAGCATCGCCGGGATCCAGTGCTCCGACTCGCGGATGGCCTTGATCGTCTCGCGTACCGTCACCGTCTCCGCGTCCCGGGCGGCCGGGTCACCGATCCGGCCCCCGGCCAGCGTGCCGTTGAGGACCAGCACCCCGCCCGGCCGCAGCAGCCGCAGCGCGGCCTCCACGCAGGCGGTGAAACCGGTCGCCTCGGCGTCGACGAAGACCAGGTCGTACGCGCCGTCGGCGAGCCGGGGCAGCACGTCCAGCGCGCGTCCGGTGATGATGCGGGTCCGACCGGCGACGAAACCGGCCTCGGTGAAGATCCGGCGGGCGATCCGCTGGTGCTCCACCTCGACGTCGATGGTGGTGAGTACCCCGTCGGCCCGCATCCCGCGCAGCAACCAGACGCCGCTGACCCCGGTGCCGGTGCCGATCTCGACCACCGCCCGCGCGTTGCCGGCGGCGGCGAGCAGGCGCAACGCGGCGCCCGCACCCGGGGTGACCGCGTCGAGTCCGACCTCCCGGGCGAGGCTGCGCGCGGTACGCAGCACGAGATCCTCGGTGACGTACGACTCGGCGAACTGGAGAGCCGGGTTCGTCGAACTGCCGGAACCGGCGACCGTGGCGATGGGACACCTCCGGGCGGCGAGCATGATGCGCAGGGCGGGTGGGCACTGTGACTCTAGAGGCGGCCCGCCACCGGCGCAGCCGCGCGTCCACCCGCAGTGACAACCGCTGACCTCATGCGGCACATCCGTGCAATCCTGGAAGCGGTATCCCGTCGACGGCATCGGGGCGGCGTCCGATCGCCGGATCGCGGGACACCGGGGGACGGACTGGGAGGCACCGAGTGACCGACGGCTGGGACTGGCGCCAGCCCGGCGCGAGCGGCGTACCGGCGGGACAGCCGGTGCCCGGAACTCCGCCGGCAGGCTCGTCGGCACGCGAGGGCGCCCCGCCGGGCGTCTCACCGTGGTGGTCCGACGCGCTCAGCGACCCGTGGCGGGACCCGAACGCTCCGACGGCGGTGGTGCTGCCGGCGGCACCGGTCGCCGGTGCAGAGCCGGAACGGGTCACCGACCCGGACGCGCCCGGGCGCCCGAAACTGCACCAGATGCTGCTGGTTCCCCTGCTGGCCGCGTTGCTCGCCGGCACACTCGGCGGTGCCCTCGGGTACGCCTTCGCGGTCCGTGGCGGCGCGGCCGGGCCGGTGCTCGGCGCCGCACCCGGGACCGCCCCCACACTCGCCCAGCGCCCGCCGGAGTCGCTGGCCGGGGTGGCCGAGCGGGTCCTGCCCAGCGTGGTCACCGTCCGGGTGGCCGGGGTGGGCGGCACCAGCGAGGGCTCCGGCTTCATCGTCAGCACCGACGGACACGTGATCACCAACGACCACGTCGTCGCCGGTGGCAGCGGCAAGGCGTCGGTGGTCTTCAACGACGGCAGCACCGACTCGGCGACGGTGGTGGGTCAGGATCCGGAGTCCGACATCGCCGTGATCAAGGTCTCACGTACCGGCCTGCGCCCGGTCGAGTTCGGCGACTCCGACGCCCTCGCGGTCGGCGACCCGGTGCTGGCCTTCGGCTCGCCGCTGTCGCTGGCGAACACGGTCACCTCGGGCATCGTCAGCGCGCTGGACCGGACCATGCAGGCCGGCGAGCCGGGCGGCCCGACGCGCTACTACGCCGCGATCCAGACCGACGCCGCCGTCAACCATGGCAACTCGGGTGGTCCGCTTGTCGACGCGGCGGGACGGGTGATCGGCGTCAACTCGACCATCAAGTCCCTGGTCGCGGACGGCCAGGAGGCCGGCAACATCGGTCTCGCCTTCGCCATCCCGATCAACCAGGCGAAGCGGATCACCCAGGAGATCATCGGCACCGGCAAGGCCCGGCGTACGGTGATCGGCGCTCAGGTGGGCGGACCCGGCGCCAACACCGGCGGCTCGGGTGTCCGCCTCGCCGCGGTGGAACCGGCGGGGCCGGCGGCCGGCGCCGGACTCCGGGCCGGCGACGTGATCCTGCGGCTCGACGGCCGACCCATGACCGAGCCGACCGACCTGATCGCCCTGGTCCGCAAGTACGCCCCGGGCTCAGTGGTGACCGTCGAGTACCGGCGGGGCAGCGACCAGCAGAACGCCTCGGTCACACTGGCGGCGGATGCGAAGTGACCTCGCAGAACCCCTTCTGGCCGGGCCCCCGACGTGCGTACTCTGGCTGCGGTAGCCGGGGGAGGAGGACGGGGTGTTCGAGAACCTGAACGTGTGGGAGGTCGGCGCGCTGCTGCTGCTGGCGCTGCTGATCTTCGGCGACCGGCTGCCGCAGGTGATCAGCGACGGCCTGCGGATGGTGCGCAACCTGCGGAACATGGCGCGCAACGCCACCACCGACCTCAGCAAGGAACTCGGCACCGACATCCAGCTCGAGGACCTGCACCCCAAGGCGTTCATCCGCAAGCACCTGCTGAGCGAGGAAGACGAGCAGGCGATCCGCAAACCGTTGCAGGGTGTCTACGACAACCTCCGGGCGGACGTCACCGGCGTGCACAACGACCTCAAGGACGTCGCCACCGCCGCCGACCCGCGTACCCCGGCCGCCACGTCGTCGGCGGCGCGCACCACCGCACCGGCGGCGTCCCCGCCGGCCCCGCGCGCCGCCAGCTACGACGAGATCACCTGACGGCGCGCCTGGCGGTCAGCGACCGGCCACCGTGAGACCGAGCGGCTTGCCCAGCAGCGATTCCCGGCGCAGTGCGAGCCGGTCGGCGACCTGGCCCAGCGCCTTCGCCGCCGGGGAGTCCGGCGCGGCCAGCACGATCGGGTTCCCCTCGTCGCCGGCCTCGCGCACCCGGGTGTCCAGCGGCACCTGACCCAGCAGCGGCACCTGCGCGCCGATGGTCTGCGTCAGCGAGTCGGCGACGGTCTGGCCGCCACCGGCACCGAAGACCTCCATCCGGGAACCGTCCGGCAGCTCCAGCCAGGACATGTTCTCGATCACACCGACCACCCGCTGGTGGGTCTGCAACGCGATCGCGCCGGCCCGCTCGGCCACCTCGGCGGCAGCGGCCTGCGGCGTGGTGACCACCAGGATCTCGGCGTTGGGCAGCAACTGGGCCAGCGAGATGGCCACGTCGCCGGTGCCCGGAGGCAGGTCGAGCAGGAGCACGTCCAGGTCGCCCCAGTACACGTCGGCGAGGAACTGCTGCAACGCGCGGTGCAGCATCGGCCCGCGCCACACGACCGCGGCGTTGCCGGCGGTGAACATGCCGATCGAGATGACCTTCACACCGTGCGACTCCGGCGGCATGATCATGTCCTCGACCCGGGTGGGACGGCCGTCCGCACCGAGCATCCGAGGCACCGAGTGTCCGTAGATGTCCGCGTCCACCACGCCGACGGAGAGCCCCCGGGCGGCCAGCGCCGCCGCCAGGTTTACCGTCACGCTGGACTTGCCCACGCCACCCTTGCCGCTGGCCACCGCGTACACCCGGGTGCGGGAGCCGGGCTGCGCGAACGGGATGACCGGCTCCTCGGACGCCCCACCGCCGCGCAGCGTGGCCTGGAGCTGCTGACGCTGCTCGGCGCTCATCACCCCGAAGTCGATCTCGACGCCGGTGACTCCGCTCACCGCGCCCACCGCGGCGGTGATGTCCGCCCGCAGCTTGTCCTTCAGCGGGCAGCCGGCCACCGTGAGCAGCAGCGCGACCCGGACCACACCGTCGTCGCCGATGTCGGCGGACTTGACCATGCCGAGTTCGGTGATCGGCCGGCGGATCTCCGGGTCGTTGACGGTGGCCAGGGCGGCCTGGACGGCGTCGTGGACGGTGCTGACGGGAGCTGACATGCCCGCAATGCTACGTCGGTCGTGATCCGCCTTCGGTGGCAGCGGCGACGGTGTGAGCCAGTCGATGACCAGGGTCAGGAGTGGCGGGGGGTGTCGCTGTCGCGCCGACCGTCCCCGAGAAGGTCCCCGTCCATCTCGTCGCGCGGCTCGTCCAGCGGGTCGGCGTCGTCGCCCCGCGCCGCCGACTCCTCCCGGAGCCGTCGCTCCAACCGCTGACGACGCTGCGCCGCCTCGTCCAGCTCCTCGGCCATCCGGGCCAGCTCGGACCGCAGGAAGTCCCGGGTCGCCACCTCACCCATCGCGATTCGCAACGCCGCGATCTCCCGGGCCAGGTATTCGGTGTCGGCCTTCTGCATGCCCGCCCGCCGCCGGTCCTCGTCCAGCGCCACCCGGTCCCGGTCGGCCTGCCGGTTCTGCGCCAACAGGATCAGCGGTGCCGCGTACGACGCCTGGATCGACAGGACCAGGGTGAGGAAGGTGAAGGTGTACGGGTCGAAGCGCAGGGCCGTCGGGGCGAGCGTGTTCCAGACGAACCACAGGGTGATGAACAGCGTCATGTAGACGATGAAGTTCGCCGTGCCCATGCCCCGGGCGATCGCCTCCGACCAGCGACCGAAGGTTTCCTGGTCGACCCGGGGCAACTTCAGGCCACGCGGCTCCCGGGGCAGGTCCAGCCGCTCTGTGCGCCGCTGCTCAGTCATCGACTCGCTCCGTGCTCACGTCGGCGGACTCCGCGCCGTTCGCGGCCTCCGGTGGGGTGCTCGGCACGGCGTCGCGGTCCCGCCAGTCCGGAGGCAGCAGATGGTCCAGCACGTCGTCGACCGTGACGGCACCCACCAGCCTGTTGTTCAGGTCGATCACCGGCATGGCGACCAGGTCGTAGGTGGCCATCCGGCGGGTGATCTCCGGCAGCGGCGTGGCCGGCCGCAACGGGTCGATGTCGTTGACCACCACCCCACCGAGCAGGTCCGCCGGCGGCTCGCGGAGCAACCGCTGGAAGTGCACCATGCCCAGGTAGCGGCCGGTCGGCGTGGCCATCGGCGCGCGGGACACGAACACCTGCGCGGCGACCGCCGGGGAGAGCTGCGGTTCCCGGATCCGCGCCAGGGCCTCCGCCACCGTCGCGTCCGGCGGCAGGATGACCGGCTCCGAGGTCATCACGCTGCCGGCCGTGCCCGGCGTGTACTTGAGCAACTGTCGGACCGGATCGGCCTCGTCCGGCTCCATCAGGTCGAGCAGCACGTCCTGCTCCGGCGGCGGCAGCTCACCCAGCAGGTCGGCGGCGTCGTCCGGATCCATCTCCTCCAGCACGTCGGCGGCCCGCTCCCGGCCCAACGCGGTGAGGATCTCCACCTGGTCGCGCTCGGGCAGCTCGCTCAGCACGTCGGCCAGCAGAGGGTCGTCCAGCGCCGCCGCGACCTCGTTGCGGCGGGCGTCCGGCAGATCCTGCAACGCGTTGGCCAGGTCCGCCGGGCGCATGTCCTCCAGCACGGCCAGCAGGTTGGCGGTCCCCCCGGGCTCGGCGAGGCCGCTGAGCCCGCGTACCTTCTCCCACTCGACCTGCTGGAGGTTGCCCCGACGGGCCAGCCGGCCGGTCTGCTCCCGGGCTGCCACCCGGGTCAGCGACCAGTCCCCGGCGCGGCTGCACTCCATCGCCACGTCCACCACCGTGGCCGCCCGGTTCTCCGGGCCGAGCTGCACCCGACGGTCGAGCAACTCCTGGAGCACCAGCAACTCGTTCGGGCGCTTCTCGAAGCGGCGCAGGTTCAACGTGCCACTGCCCAGCACCACCGCGTCCGCGTCGATCGAGATGATCCGGTTGATGGAGAGGAAGATCCGCCGTCGCATCGGGATCTCGGCGACCAGGCCCACCACCTCGGGCGGCCGTGAGCCGGTGCGGAGCCGGGCCACGGCGTCGCGTACCCGGCCCACCTGGTCGCCGTTGGGATCGAAAACGGCGACTCCGGCGAGACGGGCGAGGTAGACCCGGGTCGGCGTGCTCACGGGCACCAGCCTAGGGCGTACGCGGAACTCAGCACCCGGCTGTCACTTCCGGACAGCCCGGAGGGCCTAGTCTTTACCAACATGTCGACCTTGGCTTACGAGATCGTGGACGTCTTCACCGATCGTCCGTACGCGGGGAACCCGCTCGCGGTGGTCTTCGGTGCCGACGGGCTGGCCACCGAACAGATGCAGGCCCTGGCCCGGGAGTTCAACCTCTCCGAGACGGTTTTCGTGCTGCCCGCGACCCAGGTCGGTGCCACCTATCGGGCCCGGATCTTCACCCCGACCGAGGAGTTGCCGTTCGCCGGCCACCCCAGCGTGGGTGCGGCGGTGACCGCCAGCCGACGCGGCCTGTTCGGGACGGGACAGGTCAGCCAGGAATGCGGTGCCGGGGTCCTGCCGATCGAGGTGACCGACGGCGGCGCCACGCTGACCGGCGGCACCCCCACCCTCGGGCCCGAGTTCGACCCGGAGCCGCTGCTGGAGGTGGCCGGACTGGCCGCCGACGACCATCTCGGCCCGGCACCCCGGGTGGCCGGCTGCGGGCTGGAGTTCCCGTTCCTGCCGGTACGCCCCGACGCGCTGGCGCGGGCCGAGGTCAATCCGGTGGCGGCCCGGCGGTACGGAATCGAACACGTGAGCGTCTTCTCCTGGAACGCCGACACGCAAACCGCACAGGCTCGGGTCTTCGTCCCCGGCCTCGGCGTACCGGAGGACCCAGCGACCGGATCAGCCGCACTCGGTCTCGGCGTGTGGCTGGTCGCCACCGGCCTGCTGCCCGGCGAGGGACGTTCGTCGTACACCGTCCGGCAGGGCGTCGAGATGGGCCGACCGTCGACGCTGAGCTGCACGGTGACCGCCGCCGGTGGCACGGCGCTGGGCGCCAGCGTGGCCGGCCACGTCATGCCGGTGGCCCGGGGCGAGATCCTGGTGCCGCCGTTCGTCGGCTGACCGACCGGGCACACGTACGGGAGGATGTGGTGGTGACCGACGAGCGTGACAGCACCCCCCTGGTCGCCGAGGCGATGAAGAAGGCCTTGGTGGCCTGGGTCGCGGTGGCGGGCGGACCCTCGCTCGCCCTGTGGTGCGTGCCCCTGGAGAACGCCCTGTTCGTGGTCAGCGGCCCGGGGGAGCAGAGCGCGCCCGGACTGGCCGAGGCCGACGAGGCCCGGGTGACGCTCCGGGGCGACCACGGCGGCGCGATCGTCACCTGGCCCGCCCGGGTGACCCGGGTGAGGCCCGGCACCGACGAGTGGGACACCCTGGCCCCGCTGGTCGGAGCCAAGCGGCTGAACGCCCCGGGCGCCACCGTCGACCTGGTCGCCCGCTGGGCCGCCGACGACTGCGCACTGCTCCGGCTGACTCCCGGCGGCACGCCCGTCCACGGCGCTGACCTGCCCGCCGACTCGCTCGCCGAACCGCCCCGACCCTCACCGGCCATCCGTGCCGTCCGCAAGCCGTTCCGGCTGCACCGCGTCCGACGGCGCTGACCGCAGCGCCGCCGCTACGGCACCGTCACCGGTGTGGCCCGCCCGGCCGGCACCCGCTGCCGCCGGTCCACCTCCGCCGACTCGACCAGGTCGATCACCTCGCCGAGGGCGCCCAGCACCCGACCGGTCCACTCGGTGTCGACGTTGAAGACCAGATGGTCGACCAGGTCCGGGGCGGCCAACCGGGCCGCGCTCAGCCCGGCCCGCCGCGCGCCGCTCAGCTCCTGACTGCCGCCGTCGCCCACGTACAGGCAGTCCTCCGGACGCAGGCCCAGTCGCGCGCACGCCGCCACGTACAACGCCGCGTCCGGCTTGCAACGCCCCACCTGCACCGAGTAGATCCGCACGTCGAGCAGCGGCGCCACGGCCAACTCCGGCAGGAGCACCGGCAGTTCGTGCGTACAGTCGCTGATCACACCGGTCCGCATCCCCCGGTCCCGCAACGCGCGAAGCGTCGGGACCGCCTCGTCCCGCAACCGGGTGTCGCTACGCACGGCGTCCAGCCGGGCCGCAGCCGCCGCCCGCACCGCCTCCTCGGTCGGCCGTACGCCGGCCTGCTCGCACAACCAGCGCAGGGTCGCCTCCGCAGAGCCGAAGCGCCCGGCGGCGCGCTCGTAGAACGTGCGGTCGAGCAGCTCGACGAAGGTCTCCGGCGGACAACCGAGCAACTGGGCGGTGACGTGGTGACCGGGACCGCGCTGGACCGGACGGGTCAGCGTGCCGAAGAAGTCGAACAGCACCGCCTGGAACCTGGGCATGGGGAAGCGCCTCCGGGCGGGGTGAGGGGGGTCCCGACGGGCTGCGCATGATCGTAACGGACCGCTGACGGAAAGTGGTCATCGCGGTCGTGTGAGGATTGCGTCTCGTGCCACCCGAACCACACCGTCCCCCGGTCGACCTGCTGACCACCGGCGCACTCGCCATCGCCGTGGTGGCCGTCTCCTCGTCCGCGCCGCTGATCGCGTTCGCCGCCGCGCCTGCACTGGCCCTCGCCTTCTGGCGCAACGTGCTCTCGGTCGCCGTGCTGAGCCCGTACGCGCTCACCCGTCGACGGACCGAGTTCCGCTCACTGCTGACCGGCGCGAACCGGCGTCAGGGCATCTTCTGCGCACTCTCCGGGGTCGCGTTGGCCGCACACTTCGCCACCTGGATGCCGAGTGCGAAGCTCACCACCGTCGCCGCCGCGACCGCCCTGGTCGCCACCCAGCCGGTCTGGCAGGGGCTGATCGCCCGCCTCCAGGGCCGCCGACTGCCGCTGGGCGTGTGGGCCGGCATCGGGGTGGCGGTGCTCGGCGCGGTCCTGGCCACCGGTGCCGACTTCACCGTCTCCGGCGCCGCCTTCGCCGGTGACCTGCTGGCTCTGGCCGGTGGCCTGTTCGGGGCGATCTACACCGCGCTCGGCGAGCGGGCCCGGGTCACCGTCAGCACCGCCACCTACACGACCATCTGCTACGCGGTGTGTGGACTCGTCCTGCTGGTGGTCTGCCTGGTCGGCCGGGTGCCGTTGGGCGGCTTCGACACCGGCACCTGGCTCGCCGTGATCGCGCTGGTCGCCGGGGCCCAACTGCTCGGCCACTCGATGTTCAGCTACGCGCTGCGACGGATCCCGGCCACCACGGTCAGCGTGCTGATCCTGCTGGAGGCCCCCGGCGCCGCCCTGCTCGGTTGGGCCTGGCTGGGGCAGCTGCCCGCCGCGTCCAGCGTGCCCGGCCTGCTCCTGCTGCTGGTCGGGGTCGCAGTGGTGGTGCTCACCAGCGCCCGGTCCGCCCGCCGGGTCAGCCGCTAGGCGGGCAGGCCGACCGCTGCCGCGCTGGCCGCCCAGAGTCGGGCCGCGAGCTGCGGATCGGACGCCTTGCGCAGCGGACGGCGCGGTCGGCAGTCGAAGTAGTAGCCGCCGCCGATCAGGCGGGACCGGTCCTGGTTGGCCAGCCACACCAGCGTCTGCGCCCCCTTGACCGGACCGCGCAGCGGCAACAACCGCATGCCCAACGCGACCAGCCGGCTGTCGCTGCCGAACCGGGTCCGCACCACACCGGGATGGAAGCAGTACGAGTCGACCGCGGACCACCGCCGGGCCGCCTCGGCCGTGAACAGGATGTTGGCCTGCTTGCTGGTGCCGTACGCGCCCATCGGGCGGTACCGCCGCAGCGGCCGGTTCAGGTCGTCAGGGTCCAGCGAACCGCTGCGGTGCGCGCCGGAGGCGGTCACCACCATCCGCCCGACCCGGTCGGCCAAAAGGTTGCTGAGCAGGAACGGCGCCAGATGGTTGGCCTGGATGGACAGCTCGAAACCGTCGACCGTGGTGATCGGTTGGAGCACGATCGCACCCGCGTTGTTGGCCAACACGTCGATCCGGTCGTACGCGGCCCGCACCTGCTCGGCCAACCGGCGTACGTCGTCGAGGGCCGCGAAGTCGGCACGGAACGTCTCGGGACGCTCACCGGACGCCTCGCGTACCTCGTCGGCGGCGGCCCGCAGCCGGGCCGGGTCCCGCCCGACGAGCACCAGCCGGTCACCACGGCGCGCCAGGTCGATCGCCGCAGCCAACCCGATTCCGGAACTCGCTCCGGTCACCAGCACGAGTCGACGGCCGGTCAGATCATCCGCAGGTCCATCCACCCCGGTCACGGCACGAGATTACCGTGATCGCCGATCTCGCTGTACCTCGACTTCCCACCGATCTGACGACTGTCGGACCGTCCGCCCGCCCCGAGTTGTGGCCGGGGCGGGCCGACCTGTTCAGACGGTGGTCACGCTGGTGGCCCAGATGATGAAGATCGACACGTAGGCGAGCACCGCCAGTCCGATGAAGGCGGTGAGGATCCAGCCGACGATGATGGCCGCCTTCGCCATCCCCTCGCCCTCCTCGCCGGTCTCCCGGATCTGGCGCATGGCCACATGCCCCATGATCGCGCCGATCGGAGCGGTGACGCACGAGCCGATCCCGATCAACGAGAGAATCAGGGCCACCAGGGCCAGCGAGTTGGTGCTCCGCGGCGGGTAGCCGTAGCCGTAGCCAGGCTGCACCGGCGGCGGGTAGCCGGCGGGCGGGTACTGCGCCGGAGCCGGCGGGAGGTCGGACTTCGCGGCGTACTGGTCGATCGGCGGGTAGGGATCGGCCGGCCGGTACGGGTCGTACCCGGCGGGCTGCGAGGGGACCGACAGGAGAGGATCGACCGGCGGACCGGAAGGCTGACCGGCCGACGCGGGGTCGGGCCAGCCGCCGGCCGGTGGGGGCTGTGTCATCGGGCTCACTTCCGTCGCGATGTTGTGGCAGTCAGGGTAGCCACCGCCGGGTAGGCCGCGACGCGCCCGACAGCGGGTGCGCGTTGCCCGGCACGGCGGCAGCAGGCAGGATCGCGGCATGGGGATTGACGCGCGCGCGGCGGACCGTTCCGGCAGCAGACCGAGGCGGGACGTGAGCCGGCCGGGTGTGGCCCGACGCCCCCGCCCGGTCGCCACACCGAACGCGGCGGACGACGACGCGCCGGCACCGCTGCCCGAGCCGGTGACCATGCGGCTGGACGGCAAGGTCGCCCTGGTGACGGGGGCCGGCAGCCCGGACGGCATCGGGTACGCCACCGCCCGTCGGCTGACCGACCTCGGCGCCCGGGTGGCGATCGTCTCCACCACACGGCGCATCCACGAGCGGGCCGGTGAACTCGGGGTGACCGGCTTCGTCGCCGACCTCACCGACGAGTCGGAGGTCGGCGCGCTGGCCGACGCCGTCGCCGAGCAGCTCGGCGACGTGGAGGTCCTGGTCAACAACGCCGGGCTGGCCAGCCGGGCGAGCCCGGAGGTGCTGCGGCCGGTCGCCCAGCTCAGCTACGAGGAGTGGCGGGCCGAGATCGACCGGAACCTGACCACCGCGTTCCTGTGCAGCCGGGCCTTCATCGGCGGGATGGCCGAACGCGGCTGGGGTCGCATCGTCAACCTGGCGGCCACCGCCGGGCCGGTCAACGCCCTGCCCACCGAAGCGGCGTACGCGGCGGCCAAGGCCGGCGTGGTGGGCCTGACCCGGGCCCTGGCCATGGAGATGATCGCCGACGGGGTGACCGTCAACGCGGTCGCGCCCGGCACCATCTACACCGCCGCCTCCACGATGGCCGAGATCAAGCAAGGTCTGGGGACCCCGGTCGGGCGTCCCGGCACCCCCGACGAGGTGGCCGCCGCGATCACCTTCCTCTGCTCACCGGCGGCGTCGTACATCACCGGGCAGATGCTGGTGGTCGACGGCGGCAACAGCGTGCGGGAGTCGCAGTTCCGCTGACCGCGCCCAGGCATTCGGGTGGCCGTGGTCAGGTGTTCGTGCCGCTCGATCCGGCCCAGACGACCAGCGCCAACCAGCCGCAGCAGGCCACCAGGTAGAGGCCGGTGAAGATGTAGCTGAGCACCAGCCCCCAGGTGGCGAGCTGGTCGCCGTCCTCGCCGCTGGTGCGGAGTTGACGCTTGGCCAGATGACCGAGGGCGATGCCGGCCGGGGCGAAGACGAACGCGAAGACCAGCGACAGGATCGCGAGCACGTTGGTGCCGCCACCGCCACCGCCACCGCCATAGCCACCTCCGCCTCCGCCCGGATGTGGTGACGGCGGTCCGTACTGCCCGTAGGGGCCCTGCGGCGCGTACGGCGGCTGCTGCCCCCACTGCGGCCCGTGCGGCGGCTGCCCCGGATGCTCGTACGACGGCTGCCCGTAGGCCGGCTGCCCATACTGCTCACCCGAGGGCGGGCCGTACGGCGGCTGTTGGCCGCCCGGCGGCGGCTCGTAGGGCGACGGTGGCTGGTCCGGCTCCGGTGGCTGGCTCACGTTTCTCGACGTTACCCGCAGTGATGGACCCTGTCCCTACGGTTGTCAGGAAGGGGTCCGCCCCGATCGTCCCCGGGAATCGCTGCCGAGCGGGATCGTTCGTGCCGTCGCCGTTTCGGGCCGGCCGTCTCATGGGTGTCCTTCGGGCTCCCTGTCGAGCTGAGCCGTTTGTGCGGTCGCGGCTCCGGGCTGGTTGTCCCCACGGTGTCCTGCGGGCTCGCTGTCGAGCTGAGTCGTTTTTGCGGTCACTGCCCTGGGTCGACCAGCGGCCTGGACAGCGCGATCCGTCTTCGCTCTCAGCTCGATAGTGCCCGTGCCCGTGCCCGTGCCCGTGCCCGTGCCCGTGCCCGTGCCCGGCACAACAGTCGTCGAGGGCCACCACCCGGATCCGACGGCGGCCGGCCCGATCGCATCTGACGTCCCAGCCGTCTCAACCGGCCGTATCGGCTGAGCGGGTCAGTGCAGCCCAGTTCCGCCCAGTTCGGATCAGCCCCTCAGAGTCAGCCCCATCCGGATCGGTCTGCAGAGCCGGCCACCCGGGTCAGCCCACCCGGTCAGGCGAGCCGGGTCAGCCCAGCGGGGGCAGCCCAGTCGGGTCAGCCCAGCGGGGGGCAGCTCAGCCGGGTCAGGCGAGTCGGGTCAGGCCGGCGGCGGCACGCTCGACGATCAGGCAGCGGTCCTCGACGTAGTCGATGCCGGCCTGCTCCGCGATCTCCCGTGCCTGCGCGGAGACGATGCCGAGCTGCAACCAGACCGCCGGGGCGCCGATCGCCACCGCTTGGCGGACCACCTCGATGGCGTCCTCCGCCGGGCGGAACACGTCGACCAGGTCGACCGGGTGCGGGATGTCGGCCAGGGAGCGGTACACCGGCTCGCCGAACAACTCGTCGGCGGTCGGGTTGACCGGGATGATCCGCCATCCGTACCGCTGCATTTCGGCCGGTACGGCGTGCGCGGCCTTGCTCGGGTCGCGGGACGCGCCCACGACGGCGATCACGGCGGAGTCGGCGAGGATCTGCTGAGCGGTACGCACCAGCCGACTCTATCCGTGCCCGAAAGGCTGTCAGAGCAGGCTGAGCTGTTCGGGGGCGGGTGGGGCCGGCGTGGCCACCTGACGGTGCTCACCGGCGTCCGGCCGGTGCAGCCCGTGCCGCCGTGCGGCGATGCGAACCCGTGCGGTCAGCTCCCGCTGGTAGGACTGCGGGGCGTAGGCGCCCGCCCGGTACAGCTCCCGGTAGCGGGGAACCAGGTCGGGATGCTCCCGGGCGAGCCAGCGCGCGTACCACTCGCGGGCGCCGGGACGCAGGTGCAGCGGGAGCGGCGTCACGCTGGCCGCACCGGCGGCGGCGATCGCGGCCACGGTGGCGTCGATCGACTCGTCGGAGTCGCTGAGGCCGGGCAGGATCGGCGCCATCAGCACCCCCACCGCGAAGCCGGCGTCGGCGAGTTGGCGTACGGCGTCGAGTCGCCGTCGGGGGCTCGGGGTGCCGGGCTCGACCGACCGCCACAGCCGCTCGTCGACGAAGCCCACCGAGAACGACACGCTGACCCGGGTGACCTCGGCCGCCTGCCGCAACAGCGGCAGGTCACGCAGGATCAGCGTGCCCTTGGTGAGGATCGAGAACGGGTTCGCGAAGTCGCGCAGCGCCTCGATGATCGGTGGCATGAGGTGGTATCGGCCCTCGGCCCGCTGGTAGCAGTCGACGTTGGTGCCCATCGCCAGGTGCGCGCCCCGCCAGCGCGGCGCGGCCAACTCGCGCCGGACCAACTCACCGGCGTTGACCTTGACGACCACCTGCCGGTCGAAGTCCGCCCCGGCATCGAAGTCCAGATAGGTATGGGTATTTCGTGCAAAACAGTATAAACAAGCATGGCTGCATCCCCGGTACGGGTTGATCGTCCACTCGAACGGGACGCGGGAGGTGCCGGGGACCTTGTTCAGGATGGACTTGGCGCGTACCTCGTAGAAGGTCATGCCGGCGAAGCCGGGGGTGTCGAAGGTGCGCACGACCGCGTCGGGCAGCGCCAGCGGCAGGGGTGGCGTCGCTGGCGCTGCCCTTCCGGGATCTCCCTCGTCCGGGGGAGCGGCGAGGTTCTCCCAGCGCATGACCGTCATTCGAACACACGTACGACAGTGGTGCAAGTGGCGCGCCGGACACCCTGGTGTGCACGGGCCGGTGGCGGGGCAGGATGGCAGGTATGGAGAGGTCGACCTTCGTCTACGACGGGGACTGCGCGTTCTGCACCCGCTGTGCCGAGTTCATCGAGAGTCGGATTCCGACCGGCGCGACGGTGCTGCCCTGGCAGTTCGCCGACCTGGATCGGCTCGGGCTGACCGAGGCCGAGTGCGAGGAGGCGGTGCAGTGGGTCGGCGACGACGGACACCGGGCCGCCGGTCCGGACGCCATCGCCGCGCTGCTGGCCGGCAGCGGCCGACTCTGGCGGATCGCCGGGGCCGGGCTGCGGTTCCCGCCGGTACGCGCCGCCGCCTGGCCGGCGTACCGCTGGGTGGCCCGCAACCGGCACCGGATGCCCGGCGGTACGGCCGCCTGCTCCCTGCCCCAGGAGACGCGCGACCGCCTCTACGGTCCGTCGGCGGGTTGAGCCTCGGAGCGCGCGACCGCGTCGCTACGGTCCGTCGGCCGGCGTAGTCCCGGACGTCGTCGGCGACGTCCCGGCGCGCGGCGGCGGTGGCGTGCTGATCCCCACGTCCGGCGCGGCGCGATCGGTCGTGCTCCGGCGGGTCATCAGTCGTCGTGCCAGGAGGATCGGACGGACCTTCTCCAGCGGCAGGAAGCTGGTCATGGCGACCAGGTGCGGCGCGAACGAGATGGTGATGGTGGCGATGGTGATCAGGTGGAACGAGTAGAAGAAGCCGACCGTGGCGTGCCGCCAGCGCGCCGGTAGTACGAAGATCGCCGGGCTGAGCAGCTCGAAGGCGAGGATGCCGAACTGCGCCACGAGCAGCAGGTGGGGCACCTGTGCGAGCAGGTCGGCCAGGTCGGTGCCCCGACGGATGATCGCCTTCGCCAGCACCGAGCCGGTCGCCCAGTCCAGGCCGCCGAAGCGGAACTTGGCCAGGGCGGCGAGGAAATAGGTGCAGATCACGGCGATCTGGGTGACCCGCAGGGCCCAGCCGCCGGCCTCGGTGGGCGTGGCGTCCCCGTGTCGGGCGCGGCCTGCGGTCGGTAGCACCGCGAGCGCGACGAGCAGGGCGAACCGGTCGTGGTCCACCTTCCCGTAGCTCATCGCGACGATCATCCACTGGAAGTAGAGGGCGAAGACCGTCCAGCCGAGCAGCCGGGGCGCCCGTCCGCTGGCGGCGACCAGGGCGAGCACCAGCAGGGCCCAGAAGACGATGCCGACCAGTGCCGGGTTGGGCGTGGGCAGCGGCAGGAGGCGGCCGACGAACAACGGCTGGTACATGTCGCCGGGCACGTCCACCTTGGCGCGTACCCAGGGGGTGAAGACGACCAGGTCGGCGGCGACGAAGAGATAGACCAGGGTGCGGAAGGCGGCCACCCGGCCGCGGGGCACCGCCTCGGTCAGCCAACGGATCACGGGTTCACCTGCCAGCGCACGACCGTCTCGTCGGACCACAGTCCGGTGGGGCGGCGGTCGGTGATGTCGTGCCACCGGATCACGATCCGGACCTCGGTCAGTCGAGGCGCGTCGGGTTGACGCCGGGCGTACGCGTCGGCGACCTCGCGCAGTCGGCTCGGGTCGGCGGCGTACTGGGCCTGCTGGCCCTCGATCTCGGCGCGGCGGATGCCGGTCGCCCGCTCGCCGAGGTCGACCACGGTGCCGGTGGTGTCCACGCCCTCCACCCGGGTGTCCGGGGCGTCGGCGTCGGCCGGGTCCGAGGTGGAGTACATCCGGAAGGGCCCGAACGGGAAGTGGTCGTCGTCGCCCCAGGCCGTCCCGGCGAGCAGGAGAGTCAGGCCGAGTGCGGTGGCCGCCACCCGGATCGCGCGGCCGTGGTTCGTCAACGCATCCATCGGGTGCCGAAGATACGGCACGGAGGCCCTGGTACGGCTCCCGCCGACCGGCCTGTGTCGCAGATGTGACGAGCGGGCCGGTGGCGGTGAGCAGAAGCGCCGACGGCCGGGCCCCCGGTGTCGGAGGCCCGGCCGTCGGCGGGGGAGGTCAGTGGTTGTGCTCGGCGAGCTTCTTGCGGACGTCGTCCATGTCGAGCGCCTGGACCTGCTCGATGAGGTTCTCCAGGGCAGACTCGGGCAGCGCGCCGGGCTGCGCGAAGACGATCACGCCGTCGCGGATGGCCATGATCGTCGGGATGGAGCGGATGTCGAACTTGGCGGCGAGGCCCTGCTGCGCCTCGGTGTCCACCTTGCCGAAGGTGATCTCCGGGTGCTTGTCCGAGGAGCGCTCGTAGACCGGGGCGAACCGCTTGCACGGACCGCACCACTCGGCCCAGAAGTCGACCAGCACGATGCCGTCGCTCTCGGTCACCTGGTCGAAGTTAGCCGTGGTCAGCTCGACGGTTGCCATGTCTATCTCTCCGATCACGCGGAACGTCTACGCCTGGTGGAACCCGACCGTACCCCGACGCATTCCCGCCGGGGTGCCACCAAAACCCGGTCCTGGCCGCCTTGGGAGCCTTTGTCCGCATCGATCGTCATCGGTCTTGTCGTGCGTCCGCAGATCGCAAATGCACGTCGCAATTGCGTGACCGGGTGTGATGGGAGCGGTTCCAAGGAGATCAAGGCCAGTTACTGCTACGACACGGTAACTTTGGCGTTGACGAGCACCGATTCGACCTGCGGAGATCCCTTCTGGGCGGATGTTTGGTCACTTTGCGTAATGTAACGAAAAGATAAATGTGACCCCGGTCTCTGTGCAGTCGGAGGGTCGTACGGCAGAATCTTGAAGCATCAGAGCGTGGGCGGCGGGTGCCGGGGAGGGCCCCGCCGCTCATTGCGTCCGGCCCCGGTTTTGACCGCTGAGTCCGACCCGGCGCGGCCACCGCAGAACGGCTCTTCTTCCTGACTCCGGACCGAGCCGGCACATATGCTCGGAGCCGGAGGTCCCGCAGATGAGCGAGCGCAGCGCGCAGGTCACGATCGCCGCGGGCTATTCCGCCACCGAGTGGGAGTTGCTCACCGGGCTGCCCGGCCGGGTGATCGTGGTCGCCGCCCGGTCCGGTCCGGGGCACGCGTACCCGTCGGTGGCCGCCGGCCTCGCCGGTCTGGACGCGGTGGCGGCCGGCCGGGTCTTCGACAGTGATCTCATCCGAGCGGTGGTGGCCGCCATCTACGCGCGCCACGATGGCGCGCCGGAGACCGGTGTGGGCCCCGGCGACGGCGCGGACCTGCTCGCGGCGTGCCGGACGGCGGTGCGGGTGCTGGAGCGGCGGGCCGACCCGGCGGACTCGGCGGCGTACCGGCAGTGGGTGCAGTCGGTGGGTGCCCGGGTGTGCCGTACCGCGTCGGCGGTGGTGCCGGACGCGGCGTTGGATCCGGCCGACCGCCGCTTCCTGGACCGGCTCGGCGGCGCGCTCGCCCTGCGCTGAACCCCGCACCTCGCCCTGGCGTCAGGGCCGCGCCGAAACCGGCGCGGCGGCGCGCGTACCCTGCGTGGTCGTGACCGGTGAGCAATTCGACGTCGGCGTGGGCCCGTGGCCCGGCGACCCGCCGGACGACCCCCGCTACGACCCGGAGCTGCTCGCCGAGGGCGACCGGCGCAACGTGGTCGACCGCTACCGGTACTGGCGGCGCGAGGCGGTGGTCGCCGACCTGGACCGGCGGCGGCACGACTTCCACGTGGCCATCGAGAACTGGCAGCACGACTTCAACATCGGCACGGTGGTCCGCAACGCCAACGCCTTCCTCGCCGCCGAGGTGCACATCGTCGGCCGCCGCCGGTGGAACCGGCGCGGCGCCATGGTGACCGACCGGTACCAGCACGTACGACACCACGAGACGATCGAGCAGTTCGCCGGCTGGGCGACCATGCAGGGCCTGTCGCTGGTCGGCATCGACAATCTGCCCGGCTCGCGTCCGATGGAGACCACCACGCTGCCCCGGCGCTGCGTCCTGCTGTTCGGTCAGGAGGGTCCCGGTCTCTCCGACGCCGCACGGGCCGCCTGCGACCAGCTCTTCTCCATCGCCCAGTACGGCTCGACGCGATCCATCAACGCGGGCGTGGCGAGCGGGATCGCCATGCACGCCTGGATCCGCGCGCACGCCGGTCCGCCGCCGGGCTGAGCCGCTGCCGGGCTGAACCGCTGTCACGGCGCACTCCGGCGGCCCGCCGGCGGTGGTTCGACGACGCGCCACGCCGGGCAAAGGCGCCGCTCCGCTTGACGGCTCGGCCGGACAGGACGACGGTGGAGTGGTGACTGTTGCGGTGAGTTGTCCCAGATGTGGGGGGTCCGTGCGGGCACCGGACCTGATGCACGCCGAGTCGCGCTGCCCGGACTGCGGGCCGGTGGCGCCGTTACACGTACCCGAGAACATCGGCGCCGAGATCGTGGCCAGCGTGGTGGAGCGGATCCAGTCGGTGGCGCAACCGGAGCAACCGCCGGTCCCGCTGTGGTGTCCGTGGCCGCTGCCTCCGGGCTGGACCACCACCGGCGTGGCGTGGGCCGGCGACGATCGGATCGGAGTACGCGCCACCGCCGTCGCCTGTGCCGGCCCGGCGCCGCTCGGTGGTGGACCGGCCGATCTGGTCTTCGTGGCCGAGGAGCCGGGCGTCGGGCTGGGCACCAGGTACGCGGGTGTTCCCGGGCCGGATGCCGGGCCCGAGTTGGCGGAGGCGTTGACCGAGCCCGGTCCTGGGCATCCCGGTCATGTCGGGCGCGCGGGAATCCGGGTGGGTGGTCATCCCACTCCACTGTGGCTCGTGAGTTCACTGACAGATCGAAGCGCGTACGCCGGCGAGGCTCGGGGAATGTGGCTGTATGCGATAGCCTGGCCGGCGAGTGCGGGGCATCTGCTCGCCGAGGACGTGGTCTTGCACGACCTGGTCGAGTGGACGCCGCCCGAACTCGTGTACGGCGCACCATCTCCGTACCTGCACGGGAAGGCCTGACGGCCCCCCGGAATGTCGGAGAACGGACGCAGATATTCACGGTAAGACACCACGCTGATACTCTGGGTGCCGCTGCGGTAACTGGAACCCGGCGCCGTGCGAGAGGATGGCCCGCCATGGTCAAGAAGGTCCTCACCTGGGCCGGTATCGCTTTCTTGATCTTCTTCGTCGCCTACCGGCCAAATTCTGCCGCGGACGTGTTCAAGTCTTTGGGCGGCGGGATCATGGATATCGCTCAAGGCTTCGGCGACTTCTTCACCAGCCTGGTCGCCTAGCCTCCGATGGGAAGCCCCTCCGGCCCACCCTTCGACCCCGACGACCCGGACCGGGCGCGCCGGGAACGCGACACCGAGCCGATACCCCGGATCGATCCTGACGACGGTCC
This sequence comes from Micromonospora sp. NPDC023869, assembly GCF_055559695.1. Taxonomy (NCBI): domain Bacteria; kingdom Bacillati; phylum Actinomycetota; class Actinomycetes; order Micromonosporales; family Micromonosporaceae; genus Micromonospora; species Micromonospora sp. NPDC023869. The sequence goes on along the minus strand of NZ_JBVHKD010000001.1, from coordinate 231,746 downwards.
GGGCTTCGGGTCCGGTGCGCGGCTCTCCGACGGGCCCGCCTTCTCCGACGACGCCGGCTACGGCGACGGCCCGGCCTACGCCGGGGAGGCACGCTCCGAGCGAGCCTGGGTGCGAGATCCCGAGGGCGGCTACCAGCCCCCGCAGATCTCCGAGGAGGAACTGGCCGGGCTGCGCTCCGACGCCAGTGGCATGACACCCCGACGGGTGCTGCCGCTGGAGGACGAACCCAGCTCACTGGTCGCCCGCTATCTCTTCCCGACCGAGCGTTACCGGGGCGAGTGGAAGCGGCACTGGATCCACCTCGTCACCCCGATCCTGGTCGGGATCGCCGCCACCTTCGTGCTCGGCTACCTCTCCGGCTTCCTCGCCGGGCAGAACGTCGGTGCGCTCACCACGATCGCCGTACTCCTCTGGTTCGGTGTGATGGGCTGGGTGGCCTGGAAGGTCGCCGACTGGTGGTACGACCGGTTCATCCTGACCAACAAACGGGTGATGGTCGTCAACGGCATCATCACCCGGCGCGTCGCGATGATGCCGCTGGTCCGGGTCACCGACATGAAGTACGAGCAGACGCCGGCCGGGCGGGCGCTCAACTACGGCACCTTCGTGCTGGAGTCGGCCGGTCAGGAGCAGGCGCTGCGCGAGGTCAAGAACCTGCCCAACCCCAACGAGCTCTACCTGCGTGTGGTCGAGGAGATGTACGAGCCGCAGGCAGTCGAGGCGCGGTTGGGCAAGGAGCAGGACGAGGCCAAGGCCGACGACGGCGCCTGAAACTTTCCGACCGAACATCGGAGTCGCCGCGCACCTTTCGCCCTCGACCCGCTACCCCGGGTCGTGGCAGGCTGCCGAGCAGGATCAGTTCGGGGGTGGCGCGTGGGCGGCAGCAATCCGTTGGAGGACGAATTCCGTGACTTCGTCACGGCCCGTTCCGCCGCGCTGCTGCGCACCGCGTACCTGCTCACCGGCGACTGGGGCACCGCCGAGGACCTGCTCCAGACCGCGCTGACCAAGACGTACCTGGCCTGGAAGCGCCTCGGCGGCATCGAGGCCATCGAGCCGTACGCCCGGCGCGTCATGGTCAACACGTCCACGAGTTGGTGGCGGCGTCGCTGGCACGGCGAACGACCAACCGAGGTGCTGCCGGAGCGTGCCGCCGCCGACGCGATCGAGCAGCAACTCGACCGCGACGTGCTCTGGCGGCACCTCCGCGCGCTGCCCGCCCGGCAGCGCGCGGTGCTGGTGCTGCGCTACTACGAGGACATGTCGGAGGCGCAGACCGCCGCCCTGCTGGAGATCTCACCGGGCACCGTCAAGAGCCAGACCTCGCGGGCCCTGGCCACTCTGCGGCGGCGGCTCGGCGCGGAGGAGGCGGCCACCCTCCCCGGCGCGCCGGCGACTCCTCCCGCACCAGCAGCCACGCCGACGCCGGCCGCCCGCCGGACCGGTCGCCCGGCCGCCCGGTCCACGTCGACCGCCCGCCCCCGCCCGGCCACCGGAGTCGACGCACCGCCTCCGGCCGCCCGAGCCGACATCCTGCCTCCGACCGGCCGGCCCGACACGCAGGTCCCGGCCCTGCGACCCGGGACACCGTCCGAGGCGGCGGAACGACTGCGGCAACCGGACGACGCCCTGGTCGGTGAGCACCGGTGAACACCGTTTCCGGAGGTCGTGACAACCAGAGCGGGACTCCGGATCGTCTCGTCAGCATGTCGCAGGACGAGTTGGAGCGCGCCGTCCGGGAGACGTTCTCCCGGCAGGTGGCGACCCCGCGCGCCCCGCACGACCCGGCGAGTGCGGTGCTCCGCCGGGCCGCCCGCGTTCAGCGTCGCCGTACGGTGGCCGGGATGAGCCTGGCCGCGTCGGCGATCGTGCTGGTCAGCGCCGGTGCGATGCAACTGGGTGACGACCGTCCGCCGCACGGCGCCGACACGGTGGTGATCGCGGACCCGTACCCGGCACCGGACAGGTTCCGCACCAGCCTCCCGCCGCCCGGCCCGAGCACCGAGACCCCGCTGGCCGAGGTCGATCTGCTGGTCAACCGGACGATCGCCACCGCGCAGGGTCGCCGGGTGACCCTGATCGGGATCGGTGCGGTGGAGCGCGTACACCGTCTCACCGACGGGCGGGGCTGGCTGGCGGTCGGCGAACCGTCGCTGTCCGGGCGGTCGCTGTGGGCGGTGGCGGCCGACGGGACCTCCCGGGCGCTACTGGCGGGCGCCGACGAGATCGTCCTCGACCGGTCCGGCCGGCAGGTCGCCTGGAAGCAGGACCGGGTGTTGGCCGCCGCCGGCATCGTGGACGGCGAACTGACCGGCACCGTACGCGCCGACGCGCCGGCCACCGCCGTACCGCTGCGGTTCGTCGACGACGCGGTGCTGGTGCGACTCGACCCCGCCCTTCCCGGCCACGTGCTCTGGCCGCTGCGTCCGGGCCCGCTCGACGAGGGCACGGACCGGACCAGCCGGCGGATCTTCGGCGCGCTGCCGGACGGACGCCTGGTCGGCGAGGTACCCGCCGAGCCGACCGAGGACGTCTGCCTGACCCTGCTCGACCCGGTGGGCCTTCGCCCACCCGACCCCCCGGCCTGCGGCCCCACGATCGAGGGCGACGGCCTCGGTGCGGTCTCCCCGGACGGGCGGTGGCTGCTGGTCAACGGGCGCGTCGGCGAACAGGACCGGGCACTGCTGGTCGACCTGACCCGACTCGATCCGACCGTTCCGGCCCGGACCGCCGGACCGGCGATGACCGGCACGGTGTCCTGGAGCCAGCCGGACGTGGCGCACTACGCCGACGCGACCGGCGCGCTGGTCCGGGTGGACGTCGAGCGGGTCCGTGCCGGTCGGTCCGCCATCCGGGTCACCGTCCCCGGCCTGCACGACGACCAACCGCTGGTGGTGGTGACCGGTGGCTGACCGCCGGCCCGGTAGCGTCGGGCGATGACCCCCCGGATCGACCTGCACACCCACTCCACGGCCAGCGACGGCACGCTCGGTCCCGCCGAGCTGGTCCGGGCCGCCGCCGAGGCCGGGCTGGACGTGGTGGCGATCACCGACCACGACACCACCGCCGGCTGGGTGCCGGCCCTGCGGGCGCTGCCGCCCGGGCTGCGTCTGGTACGCGGGGCGGAACTGTCCTGCCGCTGGTACGGCGAGCAGCCGCCGATGTCGCTGCACCTGCTGGCGTACCTCTTCGACCCGGACCATCCGGAGCTGGTCGCCGAGCTGGCCCGGATGCGGGCCGCCCGGCTGACCCGTGGCGAACGCACCGTGGAGCTGCTGCGCGCCGACGGTGTCGACGTGCGATGGCCGGAGATCCTCGCCACGGCGGGCGGTGGGACGGTCGGGCGACCGCACATCGCGCAGGCGCTGATCCGGGCCGGGCTGGTCGCCACCACCAGCGCGGCGTTCGGCCCGGAGTGGCTGGGGGAGCGGTACCGCCTGCCGAAGGAGGACATCGACGTCTTCCAGGCGGTCCGGTTGGTCCGGGCGGCCGGCGGGGTGCCGGTGTTCGCCCATCCCCGGGCCAGTCGACGTGGCCCGGTCGTGCCGGACACGCTGATCGCCGAGCTGGCGGCGGTCGGCCTGGCCGGTCTGGAGGCCGACCATGAGGACCATTCGCCCGCCGAGCGGGCCCACGTCCGCGGACTCGCCGCTGACCTGGACCTGCTGGTGACCGGGTCGTCGGACTTCCACGGCACGCACAAGACCGTCCGACTCGGTGCCTTCACCACCGCGCCCGAGGCGTACGAGCGGCTCGTCGCCGCCTCGTCCGGGGTGACCGAGGTCGCCTCGGCCTGACCTCGCGTTCCGTCCAGGCGGCATCGAGGTGCTCACCGCCGATGCGACTGTCGGGGGTGGATGGCAGGATCGGGGCCGTGCGACGAGCATCCCCAGCAGGACGACCCGCCGCCGGTGGCCGCGCGCCCCGGCCCCGCGACGGGCAGCCCGAGCAGCTCGGCTTCGAGGGCATGCCGGAGCGGCTGTTCGTCTGCACCCCGAGCAAACTGGGTGCGTACGCGGACTGCCCCCGGCGCTACCGCTACTCCTACGTCGACCGGCCCGCCCCGCCGAAGGGGCCGCCGTGGGCGCACAACTCACTCGGCGCCAGCGTGCACACCGCCCTGAAGAACTGGTATGCCCTGCCCGTCGACCGGCGTCGCCCGGAGGTGCTGCCGACCCTGCTCAAGGGAACCTGGGTGCGGGACGGCTACCGCGACGACGCGCAGGAGCGGGACGTCTACCGGCGGGCACTGGGCTGGCTGGAGGCGTACGTCGGCGGGCTCGACCCGGCCGACGAGCCGGTCGGCGTGGAGCGGGTGGTGGCCACCAAGACCGGGGTGCTGGCGTTCAACGGGCGCACCGACCGGATCGACTCCCGACCCGGGCCGGACGGCCCCGAGCTGGTCATCGTCGACTACAAGACCGGCCGCACCGGGATGGACGCCGACGACGCCCGGGGCTCGCAGGCGCTGGCGCTCTACGCGTACGCGGCCGAGCGGGTGTTCCGTCGCCCGTGCCGCCGGGTCGAACTGCACCACCTGCCCAGCGGCACGGTCGCCGCGCACGAGCACACCGTCGAGTCGCTGGCCCGGCAGGTGACCCGGGCCGAGCAGACCGCCCAGGACATCATGGCCGCCGAGCGGTCGGTCGCAGGCGGCGGCGACCCGGACACCGCCTTCCCGACCACGCCCGGCCCGCGCTGCGCCTGGTGCGACTTCCGGCGCACCTGCCCGGCCGGAGCCGAGCAGCCGGGCAAGGAACCCTGGGCGGCCGTCGACCGTCCCGCCGCGCCCCAGGCCGAGCCGAGCCGAACGGTCGTGCCCTGAGCCGAGTCGGGCTGAACGGCCGCCGGGGCCGGCGTCGACCCGGCCGCGCATCCGGTCGGCCAGGTCGGAGCAGCCGTCCGGTCAGCCGGACAGGGCCGCCGCCCGGGCCGCCCGCTCCTCGGCGGCACGCCGCATCGGCCCCTCCCGCCAGTCACGCGGCAGCGCGGTGAGGGCGAGCCGCAGCGCGCGTACCGACACGTCCGCCGACAGGGCGGTGGTCGGCAGGCCCAGCCCGCCGTACAGTCGCCGGGCCCAGCCGGGCAGCAGCGCCAGCGCGGTGCCGGCCACGCCGAAGTACGCCCACCTCAGCGGCCCGAGGTTGAGCCCGACCCGGGCGGGCAGGCTGAGCTTCCACGGCAGCGGCGGCGCGGTCAGGAACAGGGCCGTCTCGGCGGCCTCCTTGGTCATGCGCAGCTCCGGGCGCACCCGGCGGTAGTAGTCGGCCACCTCGGCGGCGGTGCCCGGGACCGTCTCCGGGTCCAGTCCGACCAGTGCGGCGGATCGGCGCTGCTCGGTGTAGTAGCCGTCCACCTCGGCGTCGTCCAGCGGTACGCCGGCCCGGCGCGCGGTGTCGAGGAACGACTCCACCTCGGTGACGTGTACCCAGCGCAGCAGGTCCGGCTCGTCGACCCGGAACCGCTCCCCGGTGGCCGCGTCGACGGCCGTCATCCGGGCGTGCAGCCGGCGTAGCCGTAGCCCGGCCTCCTCCGCCTCGGCCGTGGTGCCGTAGACGGTGGTGCCGACGTAGTTGGCAGTGCGGATCAGCCGACCCCAGGCGTCGCGGCGGTAGTTGCTGTTCTGGGCGACCCCGGCCATCGCCCGAGGGTGCAGCGCCTGGAGATAGAGCGAGCGCAGTCCGGCGAGGAGCAGGATCGGCTCCGCGTGCAGTTTCCAGGTGACCGAGTCAGGACCGAACAGGCCGGTGTCAGTGGAATCCACCCACCAAGCGTGCCACGCCCGGCCGGGGCGCTCAGGAGTCGGCGGCGCGACGGGCCTGGCAACCGGGGCAGAGCCCCCAGAAGGTGACCTCGGCCTCGTCGACGTGGAAGCCGGCCGCAGTGCGCGGATCCAGGCAGGGGGCCTCGCCGACGGCGCAGTCCACGTCGGCGATCTCCCCGCAACCCCGGCACACCACGTGGTGGTGGTTGTCACCCACCCGGGCCTCGTAGCGGGCCGGGCTGCCGGCCGGTTCGATCCGACGGGACAGCCCGGCGCGGGAGAGCGCCCCCAGCACGTCGTAGACCGCCTGGGTGGAGACCGAGTCGATTCGCTCGCGTACCCGCCGGGTGATCTCGTCGACGTCCAGGTGACCGCCGTCCGCCAACACGTCGAGTACGGCGAGGCGTGGCCGGGTGACCCGCAGGCCGTGCGACCGCAGCAGATCCGCACCGCTGGACATGTGTCAATGACAGCACGGTCGCCTCCACCGGACAACAGACCGGCGAGTTCGGTGGCTCGGGCCACAGCCAGTCCTCCCGGGTGACGTCTCGGTGAACCCTGGACGCCGGAGAGCCGTGTCAAGCAGAAGCGCACTGGGCGGGGCCATCCCCGGCCCGTACGCTGACAGGTCACGATCACCTATCGCCGGAGGTGCGGATGTTCGAGAAGGCGCTGGGCCTGCCCATGCACGTGCTCGTCGTGCATGCGGTTGTGGTCTTCGTACCACTGCTGGTGTTGCTCGCCGCCGCGTACATCGCGCTGCCGAGATTCCGTCCCCGCCTGGACTGGGCGGTGGCGATCCTCGCGGTCGTCGCGCCGATCACGGCGTTCGTCGGCAAGCAGTCCGGCGAGGCCCTGCAGGAACGGCAGATCGCCCGGGGCTTCTCCGGCGAGATCATCGACCAGATGAACGCGCACGCCGCCTACGGTGACGTGCTGTTCCTGATCACGCTGGGCCTCTCCCTGGTGACGATCCTGCTGCTGGTGGCGACCAGCAGCCACCCTCGGGCGCCGAAGCTGCCGACCTGGCTCACCCCGGTGCTGTCGGTGCTGGTGATCGGTGCGGGGGTGGCCGCGCTCGTCTACGTCTGGCTCACCGGTCACTCGGGATCCGAGATGGTCTGGGGCAACACCTTCGACTGACGGCCCGCCGCCGTCAGAGGAAGGCTCGCGAGCAGAGCAGGCAGACCACCACCACGAGGACGGCGCCCGCCACCCCGCCGATCACCCAGGTGAGCCGCTGCGCCCGCTGCTCCTGCGCGTCCAGCGCCGCCATGTCCTGCGCCGGTAGCCGCCGTGGCGGTGCCGCCTGGAGGTGCACTGGTGGACGCCAACCCGGCGGCGGCGCGGTGGTGGGCGGCGGGCCGCCGTACCCGGCCGGTCCGTGACCGCCCGGCGCGACGCCACCCGGGCCGATCGTGGCGCCCGGGGCGGGAGCCGTCGGCGGACGCCAGGGATCGTCGGACGCGGGTCGGCGTGGCGCGGGGCCGGGCGTGAACTCCGGCCGGGCCGCGGCGGTGGACTCCGCACCGGTGCCGGGCGTGGGCCCGTCCCCGGTGTCGGGCCGGCGCCATGGGTCGTCGGAGGCCGGGCCGGGGTGGGGCGTCGTCACGTCGTCCGACGCTACCAATGACCGGTGCGCCACGCTGCCGGGCCGCGCCGTGCCCCGCACACCGCGATCGGTCAGCCCGCACACCCCGTTGTCGACGGCTCGGGAGCGGTCCGGAGGTGCGTTAGCCTTGGCGCTCGTGACGAGTGGGGAACCAGGCGGGCGGCGCGACGACGATCGCGCGGTCGACCTGAGCGACGACGACTTCGTGGTGCTGCCCGAGCAGAGCACCGACGACACCGATCGCGGCTGGGGCGAGCGGGCCGGCGGCAACGACCACTGGCTGCTGGCCGAGCGCCCGCCGCACTGGGACTGAGCGCCGGGCCGAGCCTGGAACGAACGCCCGGCCGGGCCGTCGCCCGGCGACCGTCGCGATCGACGACGCGGGGCGACGGGTGCCCGGTCAGGTCACCGTCAGGAGGTGCTCGCCGCCGCCGGGGCCTTGCTCGTGCCGCCGCCGGACGAGTTGCCCGAGGAGCCGGTGCTGCCGGCGGACGAGCTGCTCGACGAGGAGGTCGAGCCGGTCGAGGAGGACGACGACTCGGACGAGGTCGACTTGCTCGGGCTCGACGCGGTGTCGGTGCTCGCCGAGCCGTTGGAACGGGAGTCGGTGCGGTAGAAGCCGGAGCCCTTGAAGACGATGCCGACGGAGTTGAAGAGCTTCCGCAGCCGCCCCTCGCACGCGGGGCAGTCGGTCAGCGGCTCGTCGGAGAAGGACTGCACCGCCTCGAGCTGGTGACCGCACGCGGTGCAGGCGTACTGGTACGTGGGCACGTTCTCCTCCGGGTCTGACACGGCCGGTTGGCACTCGACGTATTCGAGTGCCAATGGTGCGTCATCGGGGGCCGGTTCGTCCAGCGGAAGTGTGGGGCGCGACACCCGAGGAGGTCGGCAGCGGGTGCAGGCCGCCGCTCGGGGTGAGCGCCGCGCGTACCGGACGGTCGTGCGGCTTGGCCGGGACCTCGTCGAGCAGTTCGCCGTCGTACAGGGGCGTCACCGTGAGGGCGGTCGCGGGCACCCGGGCCAGCGCCCGGTCGTACGATCCGCCACCCCGGCCCAGCCGTACGCCCCGACGGTCGACGGCCAGCGCGGGCACCACGACCACCTCGGCCGTGGCGATCGCGTCGACACCCAGCCGAGGGGTGTCCGGCTCGCGGATGCCCCGACCGGCGGCGACCATCGCGCCGGCTCCCGCCCAGCGGGCCCAGTCCAGGTCCAGGTCGTCACGGAGCACCGGCAGCAGCAGGTCGGTGCCGGGCGGCAGCGCGTCGGCGAGCACCGCCGGCAGGTCCGGGCCGCCCGGCTCGCCGCCCACCGGCGCGTACGCGGCCACCCGGGTCGGCCGCAGCCTGCGTACCAGGGCCACCAGTGCGGCCTGGACGGCTTCGGTCGCGGCCTCGCGCTCGGCGGCGGTGAACGCCCGGCGGCGGGCCAGCAGCGTCACCCGTGTCGCCCGCTTCGCGTCATGCGTCACTTCCGCTCCTTCCGCAAATTCCGGCACGCAACACCCCTCACGCAACGCGTGTCGCACCGTTGCTCTGTGTCAGCATCGCAGGCGACGGTCGCGCAACTTCCGGGGGGAAGGGGAAGCGTTGACGCTACGGGGGCGGTTGACCGCAGCGTTCCTGGCCGTGGCGTTCGGCCCGGTCCTGCTCGGCGCCGTCTTCGTCGCCTCCACCGTGGCGACGATGGACCGCAGCCGCGCCACCGAGCGACTGGCGGTGGCGGCCACCGCCGTGCGTACCTCAATCGACGCGCTCTGCCAGCAGCTCCGTGCCGCGGCGGACGCGGTCGCGCTCACCGCCGACCGGCCGGGTGCCGCCGGCCAGGTGGTCAGCCGGGGCCTGGCCTCGGCGGTGCTGGTCACCGACGTCACCGGCCGGGTCAGCTATGCCACCCCGGACGCCCCACCGGCCCCCTGGCGGGACTGCGGCCCACCGACGCCGCCTGCGGTCGGTCTCGGGCCGGCCTCCGTCGGGCCGGTCGGTGCGCTCGCCGTCCGGGTGGAACTGCGCGACCCGGCTGGCGCGGCGCTCGGCACGGTCTCCGCCGCCCAACCGGTCGACCCCCGTTTCGTGGCGCGTCTCGCGGCGGTGACCGGCGTCGCGGTGACGCTGCTCGACGGCGGCGGCGCGCCGCACGTCGCGCACACCACGGAGTCGGCGAACGGCCGGGACGAGGTGCTCGCCGCAGCCGCGTCACTGCGCGGCGAGCGGGTGACCGGCACACCGGACGGCCGGTACCTGCGGAGGGCGGGTCCGACACCCGGCCAGCCGCTGCACCTGGTGCTCTCGGTCCCCAGCGACCAGCCGCCCGGGCTGCACGCCGTGCTGGTCGGCGTGGTGCTGCTGGCCGCCCTGGTGGGAGTGGCCGCCGCCTGGCGACTGGCCCGGGTGACCACCCGCCCGCTGGTGGAGCTGGCTGGCGCGGTCGACCGGGTGGCGGCCGGCGACCTGACCGCCCGGGTGCCGGTACGCAGCGACGACGAGGTCGGCCGGTTGGCCGCCGCGTTCAACCGGATGGCCCAGGAGACCGGTGGCTATCTGGCGGCGCTGGCCAGCAGTCGCGACCAGCTACGCGGGCACCTCGCGGTGCTGGGCGACACCCTGGCCAGCACCCACGACCTGCAACGGATCCTGCGGGTGATCCTGCGCAGCGCGCTCGCCGCGACCGGCGCCCGGGCCGGTGCGGTGCTGCTCACCGAGCCGGGTGGCGTGCTGGTCGCCCAGTGCTCGGAGGGGCTCGACGGACGCTGGCCCGGCACCGGGTCGGTGCCGGTCGGCAGCGGGTTGCTGGGCGAGGTCGCGGCGACCGGCCGACCCTGCCGGGGACGGGTGGACCCGGCCGACGACGCCTCCGGCGAACCGCCCTGCCGGACGTACGTCGCGGTGCCGTTCACCACGCCCGAGGCGACCGTACGCGTCGAACCCGGCCCGGGGTGCGACGCCGCGACCGCCGGGACCCGGCCGGACGCGCCGGAGACCGTGCTCGGCGTGCTCGCCCTCTACGACCGACCGGGCGGAGCCGAGTTCGACGACGACGACCTGGCGACGCTGCGCACCTTCGCCGGGCACGCGGCGGTGGCGGTGGAGAACGTCCGCGTCCACGAGGAGGCGCAGCGGCTCTCGCTCACCGACCCGCTGACCGGGCTGTGGAACTACCGCTACCTGCGCGAGTCGGTACGCCGGGAGGTGGAGCGGGCCAGCCGGTTCGGCCGGACGGTCAGCGTCCTCGTGCTGGACCTGGACCGGTTCAAGCGGATCAACGACACGTACGGGCACCCGGCCGGGGACACCGTGCTGGCCGAGTTCGCCCGGCGCGTCCGGGGCGAGATCCGCGAGGTGGACCTCGCCTTCCGGCAGGGCGGGGAGGAGTTCGTGGTGCTGTTGCCGGAGACCGACGCCCGGGGCGCGACGATCGTCGCCGAGCGGCTCGCCGCGGCCGTCCGGGACAGTCCGGTCCACGTGGCACGGCACACCGGAGCGCCGGACACCGTCTCGATGACGGTATCGATCGGGATCGCCGTCTTTCCGGACCACGCCGACACCGGGCCGCAGGTGCTCCAGGCAGCGGACGAGGCGCTGTACGCCGCCAAGACGGGTGGCCGGGACACCTGGCGGCTGGCTCCCGCCCGGGAGGCGTCGGCCACCCGGGAGCTACCGGTGCTGGTGGCGACCCGTACCCCGCAGGACGGGCTGCCCAGGGCCGGACCGGAGGGCGATCCGGGCGAACCGGCCACCGACGACGAACCGGCCCCGGCCGGTTCCGCCACGACCGGCAGAACTGCTCCGGCGGGCGGCGCGTCTTCCGGTCCTCACCCGCCGCGTCACGGCCTCGGCCGATAGTCTCGCGACATGTCGGAGCACTCAGCGAACCCCTCAGCGACCGCCGCCACCGGTCGTCCCCGTGCCGTCAAGGCCGTCATCCCGGCCGCCGGCCTGGCCACCCGGTTCCTGCCGGCGACCAAGGCGGTACCCAAGGAGCTGCTGCCGGTCGTCGACCGCCCCGTGTTGCAGTACATCGTCGAGGAGGCCGCCCAGGCCGGTATCGGCGACGTGCTCCTGATCACCGGGCGCGGCAAGACATCGATGGTCGACCACTTCGACCGCCGCCCCGATCTGGAGGAGCGGCTCGCGGAGAAGCCCGAGCTGCTGGCCGCCGTCAAGCGCACCGAGGAACTGGCCGCCATCTACACCTGCCGGCAGCCCGAGCAGCTCGGCCTCGGCCACGCCGTCGGCTACGCCGAGTCGCACGTCGGCGACGAGCCCTTCGCGGTGATGCTCGGCGACGAGTTCGTCAACCTCTCCGAGCCGCTGCTGCCGGCCATGTTGGAGCTGCAGGCGCGTACGGGTGGCGTGGTGCTCGCCTTCTTCGAGGTCGACCCGGCCGAGACCACGCGCTACGGCATCGCCTCGGTCGAGCCGGCCGAGTCCGAGCTGACCGACATCGGGGAGGTCGTCCGGGTCACCGGCATGGTGGAGAAGCCCAAGCCGGAGGAGGCGCCGAGCAACCTGGCCGTGCTCGGCCGGTACGTGCTGCCGGGCAAGATCTTCGACGCGATCCGGCGTACCAAGCCCGGCAGCGGCGGCGAGATCCAACTCACCGACGCGATGGAGCTGCTGCGGACCGAGGGCACCCCGGTGCACGCGATCGTCTACCGCGGCATCCGCTACGACACCGGAATGCCGCTGGGCTACCTGCAGACCGTGGTCCAGATCGCCAGCGAGCGCGAGGACCTGGGTGCCGAGTTCCGCAAGTGGCTGGCCGAGTTCGTCAACTCCGACGCGTCGGGCGGTCCGAATACATGACCGCGACGGCCGACGCCGAGGCGGCCGAAAACGGGTTGACGCCGCTCGCCGACTACCTGGGCAGTGTGCTGCGCAGGTTACGCGCGCTGCCTCCGCTCGACCTCGACCTCACCCAGGCGCACGGCAACGTCCTCGCCGAGGACGTCGTCGCACCGCACTCGTTCCCGGCCTTCGACCAGGCGGCCGTGGACGGGTACGCCGCGCGCTGGGAGGACATCGCCGGCGGGGCCCGGGGCGTGGGATACGTCCCGGCCCAGTCCGGCCGTCCGGGTGGCCGTACGGTACGCCTCAACGTGGTCGGTGACCTCGGCGCGGCGAGCTGGCGGCCGGTCCGACTCACCCCCGGCTCGTGCTTCTCGGTGGCCGCCGGAGCACCACTGCCGGTCGCCGCCGACGTGGTCGTCCCGGTCGAGTGGACCGACCAGGGCATGGCGGCGGTGGAGATCTTCCGCGCCCCGAAGCGGGGCTACGGCGTACGCCGGGCCGGCGAGGAGGTGACCGCCGGCGCCCTGCTCGCCCGCGCCGGCACGTACGTCTCACCGGCACTGGTCGCGGTCTTCGCCGCCACCGGTATCGGGCACGTGGTGGTCCGCCCCAGCCCCCGGGTGGTGATCGTGGCCACCGGAGACGAACTGGTGGACGTGGGCCGGGGCAGCCAGCCCGGTCAGGTGGTCGACGCCAACTCGCACGCGCTGACCGCCGCGGCGGCGGAGGCGGGTGCCCTGGCGTACCGGGTGGGTATCTGCGACGACGACCCGGAGGGGCTGCGTGGCCTGCTGGAGGACCAGACCCTGCGGGCCGACCTGATCATCACCACCGGCGGCACCGGCACCGGGCCGGGCGACATGGTCCGCCGCATCCTGTCCCGCCGCGAGGGCAGCCGCGCCGGACCGGTCACCTTCACCGACGTGGCGCTCTATCCGGGCACCGCGCTCGGGTTCGGCACCGTCGGTGCCGAGGAGGTGCCGGTGGTGTGCCTGCCCGGCGATCCGGGCGCCGCGATGATCGGCTTCGAGGTGCTGGCCCGCCCCGCGATCAACCTGCTGGCCGGTGCCGAACCGGTGTTCCGCCCCAGCGTGCGGGCACACCTGCTGGAGACGGTCTCCTCACCCGTGGGCCTGCGCGAGTTCCGGCCCGCGCACGTCGCGGAGCGTCGAGGTGGGGGTTACACTGTCCAACCGCTCAGCGGTGGTCCGTTCACCCTCGCCGGCCTGGCCGAGGCGAACGGGCTTCTCGTTCTCGGCGAGCGGGTCACCGCCGCCGCTGCCGGCTCCACCGTGGACGTGCTGCTGCTCGACCGTCGACGGTGAATCCGGGTGACGCTCGGGAGTGGAGGAGTGGTGCTGTTCCGACGGGCGCCCGGCTGGCCGGTGGTGCTCTCCGACGGGCCGGTGCTGCTGCGGCCGTACCGACGCTCCGACGCGGCGGCCTGGTCCGAGGTGCGCTGCGCCAACCGGGAGTGGCTGGCCCCGTGGGAGTCCACGCCGGCCGGTGACTGGGCCGATCTGAACTCGCCGGCCACGTTCCGCTGGGTCCACCGCGACCAGCGGCGCTCGGCGCGTACCGGTGAGGGCATGCCGTTCGCGGTCTGCCTGTACACCGACGGCGCGGAACGCCTGGTCGGGCACATCAACATCGGCAGCATCGTGCGCCGGGCGTTCTGCTCCGGCTACGTCGGCTACTGGGTGGACCGTCGGGTCGCCGGCCAGGGTGTGATCCCCACCGCGATGGCGCTCGCCGTCGACCACGCCTTCGGCCCCGGTGGACTGCACCGGGTGGAGGTCAACATCCGGCCCGAGAACGGGCCGTCCCGCCGCGTGGTGGAGAAGCTGGGCTTCCGCGAGGAGGCGTACCACGCGCGCTACATGCACATCGACGGTGCGTGGCGGGACCACATCGGGTACGCGATGACGAGCGAGGAGATCGCCGCCGAGGGCGGGCTGCTGGCCCGTTGGCACCGGCTGCGCGCCCGTACGCCGTGAGCCGTCCCACGTGCGGAATCGGCGCGGCGCGGTTGTTCCGGCCAGCCTGACCCGTAACCTCAGGTAACTGCAAGCTGCGGCAGGCGCTGCCCGCTCCGCATGATTCACGTCGCCGATGCCGATCGGTGAAAGATCCTGCGGCCGGTCGGCGGTTGCTCCGAATCTTGGTGACGGGAGGGGTGAGGGTGCCGACCTCGGTGCTCCTCGCCGTCCTCGCCGCCGCCGGTCTGCTCGCTCTCGCTCCGGCGCTGGTTCGCCGGTACGACGCCGCCGAGCGGTTGGTGGCGGAGCGGGCGCAGTCGACGGCGCGGGTGCTCCAGCGCCGCCGACGACGCCGCACTGTCCCCGGCCGCAGACCGGTCAACCCTTCCCGTGCCCTCGTCGTCACACTCAGCGAGGATCCCAGCTCGGGGCAGCTCGCCGCCCCCGTCTCCGGGCCACCCGCACCCCGCACCGGTGACGCCCCGGACGCACCTGCTCGCTCCGGTGGTGCGGCTGGCGACCCGTCCTCCGCAGGCTCGGTCGACAGCGCTCCCGCATCGCGCCGGTCCGGGCGGCCGAGTCGGCTGCGCTCCGTCGCGCCGACCGGGAACCGTTCACGCCGCCGGCCCGCCCGCCGCCGCCCACACACCCCGGCTGTCTACCGCCGCCGTCGGGTCCTCGCCGCCCTGGTGCTGCTCAACGCCGTCGAACTGGTCGGCGTCCTGGTGGTCGGCCCCGGCTTCTGGATCAGCTTCGCGGTCACCGGCACCCTGCTCGTCGTGTACGTCGTCCACCTGCGTGCCCGCGCACTCGCCGATCGCCGTCGACGGCGTGCCCGGGCCCGCGAGGCCGCCTGGCTGGCCGCCCGACAGGCCGAGGTGCGCCGCGAACAGGCACGCCGCGCCGCAGCCCGTCGGGAAGCCCAGCGTCGCCTGGCCGCCCAGCGGGAGTCCGTCCGGCGTTCCGCCATGGGCCTGGACCGCCCCGCAGACCTGCCACAGGCCGCCAGCGGTGGCTCGGTCTCCTACCGCCGCGCCGGTGGCCTGCGCGGTCGCCCCTACGAGGCCGGGCGCGGCTCGCACAGCGCCTGATCCGTCCCGCCCTGCCGGCGACTCGCACAGTGCACCTTCCGCGCTGCGGCGGACCGCCGTACACCCGCCCGTCCCGCCTGTCGGCTGGCCTCTCCGGTGCCCGGCCTCGCCGGCGCCTGGTCGCGGACGAGAGCGTGCGACTCGTGGCGGGTCGAGGCAGCAGTTTCAGGGATATTGCTGCCTCGACGGTGGTGGGAGGCAGCAATATCGGTGATGTTGCTGCCTCGTGGGGTCCGAGGGGCTGGCGTCCGGTGAGATCGGGTGGATCTTGGGGTGTCGGGCGGGCGGGGCGGTTCGCGGCGAAGGCGGCCGACCTGTTAGCCTTGTCGCCGGCCCGCCCAGTGAAAGCCGGACGGGACCAACGCCGGTAAACCGGCGGAGGGGCTGTGGCGCAGACTGGTAGCGCACCTCGTTCGCATCGAGGGGGTCAGGGGTTCAAATCCCCTCAGCTCCACCCAGTTCAAAGGCCGTCTCCCAACGGGGAGACGGCCTTTTTCGAACTCGTTAAGCAGTGGCCTCCAGCAACCAGCTCGTCCGCCGGTGTCAGTCGAACAGCCCGTCGAGCGCTTTCTGTTCGAGGTCGCGCCAGCGCTGGGAGTCCTTCAGCGCCTTGGCGATCTCCTTCTCGTCGAGGTGGTGGGCGCCCTCCTCGCGGATGCACGCGACGCTGAACGGTCCGCCGACCGACGGCGAGGTCCGCTCCAGCGCCTCCAGCACCCGAACCACGCCCACCACGCCGTACTCGACGGTGCGCGTGGTCATCCGGAAGTGGGACAGCAGCGCGCCGGCCTGCTGGGCCATGGGCGCGCCGGAGCCGATCGCGTGGAAGCCCACGTCCTCGTAGCGGCCGATGAGACCGTTGGGGTTGATCTCCACGATCCACGGCCCGCCCTGGCTGTAGCCGACCGCGAGCAGGTACGCCGACACCCCACCGCCGCCGTCCTCGCCGGGCACGTCCGGGATGTAGTTCTCGTAGTGCTTCTTGAAGACGGGCAGGACGCGCTCCTGCAACTCGCCGCCGATGTCGGGGGCTTCCAGGATGGCGGTGGCCGACTCCTCAAGGAGTGGGCGCAGGTCGTTGAGTACGCCCCGCGCACCGCTGCCGCCCCAGGCGGCGCAGGAGCCCAACGGGTGCAGCTTCTGGGCGGGGAAGCTCAGACCGCGGTCGCTCTCGGTGATCTGGGAGTCCGCGCCGATCACCACCCCGTCGCTGCAGACGATGGCGAGTACGACGGTCATGGGGTCCTCCTGGGCAGGGGTGCGGGGTTGGGCGCGAGGTACCCGGCATCCCGTCCGCCTACACCCCGACAGGTGTCGGGCCAGCCACAGCGCGGGTCAGGACGGTTTCCGCAGCTCGGCTGCGCCGAAGGACACCGAGAACCGCTTGCACCAGATCGAGACGCTGCGGAAGTCATCGAGATTCGCGTCTGCGGGAATGTCGTAGACCTGGTCGCCCCGGTTCCCCTTGAGCCGGTCGAGTTCGAGCCATCGCCCGTCGTCGAATACGTGCCAGCCGGCCCGGCCGGGGAGCACCGGCTGGTCGGTGAGCCAGACTCGCAGGTCGGGGCCGTTGGAGGTGGCGAGGTCCTGTAGTGCCAACTGGTGACTGCCGTCGGAGAGCCGGATCAGTCGGGCGGTGCCGGTGGTCTCGTGCTCATGCGTGACGAACTCTCCGCTGGCCAGCAGCACGTTCCTCGGACTCGGCGCGACGGAGGCCTCGGCGGAGGGTGGCGTCTCGGCCGAGGGGCCCACCTCTGCTGACGGTGATCCCTCAGGCGCGGCTGCGTCGGTGATCGGCAGTATCTCGGCGACCACCTGGTTGGTGAACAGCTTCCATGGCTGGAACCAGAAGAGACCGAATGCCGCACCTCCGCCCAGCAGGACGGCCAGGAGCCAGGTCAGGGGTTTGCGCGTCATCGCCGGAGCCTATGTCGATGAACGCTCCGACAGGCGGCTCCAGTCCATTTCGGATTCTTACGTCACGTTGTGTGTGGGAGCCGGTGGACGCAGCGTCCGCGCGGGGGTCTCGTCGAGGGTGCGAGGCCGCCCCGATCCGGGAACGGGACGCGTTCGGAAGCCGGCACGGTGCTCATCGCCGGATGTGGATGAGGGCCGCGCAACAGCTTGTGGTGACAGGTGACCCGGATGATCGGGATCCTGAGTGAACTGTCAGGATTGCGGTATGACGGTCAGAACTGCCGGCAGGGTTGCCCTGGTCACGGGCGGGAGCCGGGGCATCGGCGCCGCCGTCGCGCGCCGCCTCGCCGAGGACGGGATCGACGTGGCGTTCACCTACCGCACAGCGGGGGACAACGCGAAGTCCGTCCTGGCCGACATCGAGGCGTACGGGCGCACGGGCTTGTCGATCAGCGCGGACAGCGCGGATTCGGGGGCGGTCGTCGGTGCGGTGGAGCGGACCGTGGCCGAGCTGGGGCGGCTGGACATCCTGGTCAACAACGCGGGGGTGTTCGCGGGTGGACCCATCGAGTCGGTCAGCCTCGACGCGCTGGACCGGGCGGTCGCGGTGAACGTCCGCGGGGTGTACCTGGCCACGCAGGCGGCGGTGCGGCACATGGGCGAGGGCGGGCGGATCGTCAACATCGGCAGCAGCTTCGCCAGTCGCGTCCCCGCACCCGGAGTCAGCGCGTACGCGATGACCAAGAGTGCGGTGAACGGGCTGACCCGGGCGCTCGCCCGTGAACTCGGCCCGCGCGGCATCACCGTCAACCTGATCCTGCCCGGCTCGACCGACACCGACATGAACCCGGCCGACAGCGCCGGCGCCGACGCGCAGCGGACGCAGATCGCCCTCGGGCGGTACGCATCGCCGGCCGACGTGGCCGCGACGGTCAGTCATCTGGTGGGTGACGGTGGCCGACACATCACCGGTGCGTCGATCGCGATCGACGGCGGCGCGACCGCCTGAGGCGTGGTGCGACCGCCTGAGGGGTGGCGTCCCGACCGAACGGTGACCTAAACTCCAAACTCCGCTCGATCGAAGATCGTCGTTTCGCTCGGCGGTGTCGGCGGACGTGTCCCGGCTACCGGCTGGAGCGGTTGTGGACGAAGGTCACCTGGTCGATCGTCGACGCCTGTTGGGTCTGATCACCGCCACCCTCGCCGTCGGTGTCATCCCCGAGGCGTGGCTCGCCGAGGCGGCGTACGGGGCGACGCCCCGCTGGAACCGACCGTTCGACAAGTGGGTCCCGATCACCTCGTCGTTCGGGGTACGGGTCGACCCGATCACCGGCGAGCGGCGGCAGCACAACGGCACCGACTACAGCGCCGCTGGCATCCTCGGCTATCCGGTCCGGTCGATCGCGGCCGGCACCGTCACCGGCGTCACCTACAGCGCCGCCGGGCTCGGCCACCACGCCACGGTCACCCACGCCGACGGGTGGCGCAGCGTCTACGGCCACCTGCGGGACGTACCCGTGGTGCGGGTCGGCACACAGGTCGCCGCCGGGCAGCACCTCGGCAACGTCGGCTCGACGGGCCGGTCCACCGGGCCGCACCTGCACCTGGAGATCTTCCATCCGAACGGGCACCGCGTGGACCCGGAGTCGATCCTCACCGGCGCTCCCTACGCCGGGGCGCCCGGCCAGCCACCCGCGATTCTCACCAAGGACGGACTCATGTACCTCATCTGGAGCACCGGCGGCACCGGGTACCTGGTCACCCCCAACCGCGTCATCGGGCTGCGGTCGATGGCCCACTACAACCTGTTCAAGCGGATCATCAACTCGAATCAGGCCGCCGACCAGCCCGAGGTCTTCAACCAGTTGGAGATCGACCAGATCAACGCGTACCTGAACGGGCACGTCCCGGCCTGACCGGCGTCAGGTCGCGCCGCGCTGCTCACCGGCGTCACCCACGCCCGTCGAGGACGGCCAGCAGGGCCGACGCGACGAGCGCCACCGGTCGGTCGTCGTCGCGGGTCAACCGGCGCAGCGTGTCCGCCGCCAGGGTCCCCGGCATCTCGGCGAGGGCCTGGGTCAGTCGCATCCGCGCCGCCGAGTCCGCCCCCGGATCGGCGAGTGCGTCGGCCCACGCCGCCATGATCCGTACCGCCCACGTCGGGTCCTCGGCGATCGTGCCCAGCAGCTCTGCCGCCTCGACGTCGTTCGGGCCGTCGACCACGAGGCCGACCAGCGTCGGTACCGCCCGGGTGTCGCCCCGGGCACCGAGCGCGAGCGCGGCCGGCCCCCGTACCGTCGGCTCGGCGTCGGCGAGCGCGTCGACCAGGGCGCTGCTGGCCTCGTCTCCGGGCAACTCGGCGAGCGCCTGGACCGCGCGCCGCCTGACCTCGGCGTCATCCGAGGTCAGGCCGGACGCCACCCGGGCCGCGCCGCCGCCGGACGCCCGCGCGAGAGCCCACCGCAACGCACCGGCGACGTGCGGATCCGACTCGTTGAGCACCGCCTCGGCCAGCAGCTCGGCGGGGACCGCCTCGTGCTCGGTCAGGACGGCCTGCTGACGCCGGGCGGCACTACCCGAACCGAGACCGTGCAGCAGCTCGATCAGGCGCGCCACCTCCGGCCAGTCGGCGGGCTCGGCGGCATCGACCGTGCGGAGCCGGTCGAGCAGCTCGCGCTCCCGGTGCAGCCGCTCCTCGGTCCGGCGGATGAGGTCGCCGACCAGCGCCGCCGGGGTGAAGCCGGGATCATCGAGGGTACGACCGATCTCGCGCAGCGACAGTCCCAGCGAGCGCAGCCCCTCCACGTGGAAGATCCGCCGGATGTTCTCCGGGGTGTACTCCCGGAAGCCGCCCACCGTGCGGCCGGTGGGGCGGACCAGCCCGAGCGTGTCGTAGTGCCGGAGCATCCGGGCACTGACCCCCGAGCGGCGCGCCACCTCACCGATCAGCACCAGGCGACTCCTCCCGGTCCGGTCCGAGGACCGCGACCCGTCTGGCCTCGTGCACGGCGAGGTCGAATCCGGCGTCCGGGTCGTACAGCAGCCGTTCCGTGGCGCGGGCGTGCACCCGTACCGCCGGGTTCCGGTGGGTGGCCGCCACCTCCAGGACCGGCTCGACCACGTCGGCCAGCGCGACGAGCGCCTGGCTCAGACTGAGCTGGACCTCCCGGTCGCCGCGACCGAACTGCGTGGCCAGCTCCGTGGCCAGCGCCGCCCGCTCCGCGTCGGGCACCAGGACGACGGCCGCCCGCCAGGCGGTCCGGGCCACCGTGTCGTCGGCGTCGCGAAGCAGCGCCGTGGTGATCGCCGGCCAGGCGCTCCGGTCCCCGATCTTGGACAGGGTGTGCAGCGCCTGACTGCGGGCCTGGGCGTGGGCGGAGCCGAGTTCCGCCAGCAGCCTCGGCATCGTGGTCTCCGGCGGGAAGCGGGTCAGCGCCCAGGTGAGCATGTCGCGCACGAAGAAGTCCGGCTCGACCCCGCACCGGGCCACGAGCGCGTCCACCAGGCCGGGGACCGGGTGTGTGCCGACGGCCAGCGCCGCGTTGAGTCGTGTCGACGAGTCGTCGGCGGCCAACGCGGCGACCACTCGCGCGTCGGGCGTGGGCTTGCCTGTCGAGTCGATGGGAACCACCTCCGACCACCAGTGAAGACCTTGACACTGTGACAGGGTCAAGTCTCACCTGTTCCCTAGACTGCGCTGGTGCGATACGACCAGCTCGAAACAGCGATTCGTCGGCTCGTGGATACGGCCGGGGAGGGCGACCTCCGGGTGTTCGGCGCCGAGACGGTGGCCCGCCTCGTACGCGACGAGGGGCTGGTCGACGTCGCCGCCGACGGGGAACTGGACGAGGACGCCACAGCGGCGTTCGCGCTCGCCCGGGAGACCGTCGGGACGGCCGACGCCGCCACGTCACGTGAGCTGATCACGCGGATTGAGGAGGGCGCCCTCACCGACGGCGACATGGACCCGGACCTGCTCATCGCCCTGATCGCGCTCGAACACTGGACGACGTACCTGGAGACCGGGCAGCGCGACGAGCTCTACGAGCTGGCGCTCCGCTCCGTCGAGGAGGTCGACCACCAGGTCTCCGCCGACCTCGACGACTTCCTGGCCACCCCCGAGATGGCCGCCGAGTACGAGCGGATCGCGGGCCTGCTGCGGGGCGGGCCTCCGGCCTGAGAGACGGTCGCCGTATGGTGGGTCGATGGCGTCCGTGAAGCAGGTCCAGGTCACCTTCGACTGCGCAGAACCCGAGCGCGTCGCCCGTTTCTGGTGCGAGGTGCTGGGATACGTGGTGCCGCCGCCACCGGAGGGATTCGCCGACTGGGCCGAGTTCACTCGCGCGCTGCCGCCCGAGCGGCAGGGCGCGGCGTTCGCCTGCGTCGACCCGACCGGCGCGGGTCCGAGGCTGTTCTTCCAGCGCGTACCCGAGGGCAAGGTGGCCAAGAACCGGCTGCACCTCGACGTACGGGCCGCCACCGGGCTGGTCGGCGCGGAACGTGTGGCCGCGCTCGAAGCCGAGGGCGCACGGCTGGTCGCGCTCGGCGGAGCTCGGGTACGGCTGCTGGAATCCGACGGCTTCAACGAGTCCTGCCTGGTGATGCAGGACGTCGAGGGCAACGAGTTCTGCCTCGACTGACCGGTTCAGGCAGTTTCGGGTACTCCGGGTGCGCGCGGCGCGCGAAGACCAGCGCTTTCCGCGTTGACCTCAAGTGAGGTTCAACTCCTAACTTGGTCGACATGAGTGACGTCGATCAGTCGAACCCTGAGGCCGAGATCGAAGCGATCAAGCACGTGATCGCCACGGTCGAGCGCGCCCAGAACACCGAATCTCCGGACGAGTTTCTCGGCCTGTTCCGCGCCGATGCGATCTACACCACGGCTGGGGGCACCCGCCTCTTCGGCCTCGATGCGATCTCGGCGTTCACCCGTCAGGTGCTCCTGGCGGCATGCCAGAACACCGCAGCGCCCGCCGACGAGGTGGCCTCGACGTCGAACAGTCGCCCCGTCTTCGACCCCCACTGACGCCCCACCCACCCCACCCACCCCACCCACCCCGCCGTGCCTCCGCCGGTTGATCAAGAGGTTTGGTCGTTCCAGGACGTCGTCGTGGGCGCAAACTTCTTGATCAACGCGTGGGGTGGGGTGGGGGTTTCGGATAGATGAACGTCCCTTGACGGGCGTGATTTGTTAACGCTATCAATGCGGTGGTGGTGTTCCTGTCGTGGTGGAAGGGCGGGGCGATGGTGCGACGCGGTGTCCGCAGGGTCGTGGCGATGACGGCGGTCATGGTCTTGGTGGGAGGTGCCGCGATGGTGGTGGGGGCGGTGCCGGCGCAGGCCGCTGCGGTCACCTTCACCAACCCGCTGGCCGAGCAACGTGCCGACCCGCACGTCTACCGGCACACCGACGGGTACTACTACCTCACTGCCACGGTCCCGGAGTACGACCGGATCGTGCTGCGCCGCGCCACCACGCTCCAGGGGCTGGCCACCGCCACCGAACGGGTGATCTGGCGTAAGCACGGCAGTGGTGAGATGGGCGCGCACATCTGGGCGCCCGAGATCCACTTCATCGACGGCAGATGGTACGTCTACTTCGCCGCCGGACGGACCGACGACATCTGGGCCATCCGGCCGTACGTGCTGGAGAGCAGTGCGGCCAACCCGCTGGACGGGCCCTGGGTGGAACGTGGCCAACTCCAACCGGCACGCAGCAGCTTCTCGCTCGACGCCACCACGTTCGTCCACAACGGAGTGCGCTATCTGGCCTGGGCCGAGTACGCCGGCAGCAACTCGAACATCTATCTGGCCCGTGCGGTCAACCCGTGGACGTACGCGGGCACCCCGGCCCTGATTGCCACCCCCACGCACGCCTGGGAGACCCGGGGATACCGGGTGAACGAGGGGCCGGCGGTGCTGATCCGCAACGGGCGGGTGTTCATGACGTACTCGGCCAGCGCCACCGACGCCAGTTACGCGGTCGGGCTGCTCACCGCCTCGGCCACCAGCGACCTGCTCAACCCGGCGTCGTGGAGCAAGCGGTCCACACCGGTGCTGGCCAGCGACGCCAGGACGGGCCAGTGGGGGCCGGGGCACAACTCGTTCACCGTCGCCGAGGACGGCAGCGACGTGATCGTCTATCACTCCCGCAACTACGAGCGGTACCTCGGCAACGGCTACGACCCGCTGACCGACCCGAACCGGCGTACCCGACTCCAGCGGGTCTACTGGAACGCCGACGGTACGCCGAACTTCGGCGTACCGGTGCCGGACGGTCTCAGCCCGGTGCGGCTGCGCGCGCACGACCTGCCGGACCGCTACATCCGGCACTGGGAGTTCCGGGCGCGGCTGGAGCCGAACGTCACCGCCCTGGCCGACTCGCAGTTCCGGATCGTCGCCGGCCTCGCCAACTCCGCAGCGATCTCGCTGGAGTCGACCAACTATCCCGGCTACTACCTGCGTCACCGTAACCACCAGCTCTGGGTGGAGCGCAGCGACGGCTCCACATTGTTCCGGCAGGACGCCACGTTCACCCGCCGGGCCGGGCTCGCCGACGCGGCGAAGGTGTCGCTGGAGTCGGTGAACTTCCCCGGCCAGTACGTCCGGCACCGCGACGGGCTGCTCCACCTGGAAGCCGTGTCGGACGCCGCCGGGCGGGCGTCGGCCACCTTCGCCCTGGACTGAGCACTCTGTCGGGGGCCGTACCTAGACTCCGGCGGCATGGCGACGGTGACATTCGTAGACGAGAGCACGGCCGGTGCTCGTACGCCCGCGTGGGCGCTGCAGATCTTCGAGGAGCGGCTGACGCTGCGGGAGCTGATCCGGCGGCGGATCCACCAGGAGGTGGCCGAGTACAACGCCGCCGTCCCGCAGCCGCGCCGGTTGCTCGTCGCGCCCCACGCGACGGAGCAGGCCCTCAACGGTGACCGGGCCGAGCGTGCGCGTCGGCGGGTCGACGCCGAGCGGCAGGTCGCCCTCGCCGAGGAGGCGTTCGGACGCAACGGTTTCGTGGTGCTGGTCGACGACCGTCAGGTCACCGAGCTCGACGACGAGGTCGACCTGCGCCGCGACACCGAGGTCACGTTCCTCAAGCTCGTCCCGCTGGTGGGTGGCTGATGACCACCGCCACCGACACCGCCTCGTTCGCCGCCCGGGCCCGCGACCTGATCGCCGCCGACGACCTCACCGAGCTGGCCGGTCACCTCTACGCCCACGCCCGGCACTGCCGCGACGACGTGGGCGTACGCGACGCGCTGCGTCCACTGCCCGGCCCGGACGTGGCCCGACTGGTGCACGCCATGGTCCTCATCGCGATCAAGCGCCGCAGACACGACTGGACCGCCTGCGAACTGATCAACCAGGTCGCCCGCCGGCTCCCCACCGAGCTGACCCCGGAGCAGCTCAAGGACCTGACCAGGTACGCGGTGCGGGGCTGGCGTGCGCTCACGCCCGGCACGCTGGAGATCGTGGCCCGAGGGGTGGCCGCGACCGGTCCGCTCCCGGCCGACCTGCTCAAGGTGCTGACCGACCGCTCCGGGGAGAGTCAGCGACTACGGCAGGCGTTGACCGAGCTGGTCGGCCCGCAGCTCGACCCGCGCGACCCGTGGGCCGAGCAGGTCGGCACCGAGGTGGCCACCCTCGGTCCAGCCTGGCAGCGGCTGGTGGCCCACGCCAGCACCGCGGTCGCGGCACGTCCCACGGTCGGCTGGTCGACCGAGGCGTCCCGGCTGCTCGCCGAGGTCGACCCGGCCGAGGTGACGCAGGTGCTGGACCGGTGGCTGGCCGCCGCCTCCCGTACCCCGCAGTCACCGCCCGCCCCGGCCAACGCGGACGTGCTGCGCGGCCTGCTCTGGCTGGTCGAGCGGTCCGCACCGACCCCCGAGCAGGTACGCCGCGTCGGCGGCCTGGTCGAGACGATGCTGCGGCGGCTGCCCGGGATCGGGCCGGCCTGCCCGAAGGTGGCCAACGCGGCGGTCGGGGTGCTCGGTCGGGTCGACGGCGAGGCGGCGCTGGCGCAACTCGCCCGGCTGTCGGCCCGGGTCACCTACAAGGGCACCCGCAACGAGATCGACAAGGCGCTCGACGCCCGCGCCACGGCGATGGGCATCGGGCGGGACGAGATCGAGGAGTTGGCCGTCCCGGACTACGGCCTGACCGAGGTGGGCCGGCACCGGACGGCCCTCGGCGGCTGCCGGGCCGAGCTGCTGATCGGTTCCACCGGCACCACCCTGGCCTGGTTCACCGAGTCCGGCCGACAGGTGAAGAGTCCGCCGGCGGCGGTACGCCGTGACCACGCCACGGAACTCGCCGAGTTGAAGGGCCTGGCCAAGGAGATCACCGGGATGCTCGCCGCCCAGGCGGCCCGGCTGGACCGGCTGTTCCTGGCCCAGCGCGTCTGGACCCTGACCGCCTGGCGGCAGCGATACCTCGACCATCCGTTGGTCGGCACGCTGGCCCGCCGGCTGCTCTGGCTGGTCGACGGGGTGCCCTGCGGCTGGGTCGACGGCGAGCTGCGCACCCTGGACGACACCCGGGTCAGCGCCGCCGACGACGCCGAGGTACGGATCTGGCACCCGATCGGTCGTCCGGTGCCGGAGGTGGTGGGTTGGCGCGAGTGGCTGGAACGGCACCAGGTGGTCCAGCCGTTCAAGCAGGCCCACCGCGAGGTGTACCTGCTCACCCCGGCCGAGGAGACCACCGGCACCTACTCCAACCGGTTCGCCGGCCACATCCTGCGCCAACATCAATATCACGCACTGGCGGCGGTCCGGGGCTGGTCGGACCGGCTGCGGCTGATGGTCGACGACACCTACCCGCCGACCAGCCGTGAGCTGCCCGGCTGGGGCCTGCGTGCCGAGTACTGGGTGGAGGGTGCCGGCGACGACTACGAGTCCGACTGCACCGAGAGCGGGTCGTATCTGCGGCTCGTCACCGACCAGGTGCGCTTCTATCCGATCGACGCCGCGCAGAACTGGACGCACGCGTCCGGTGGCGGCTACTCCACGGGCGCCTGGACGAACGGCAGACCGGCCGACGCGCTGCCGCTGGACCAGGTTCCCCCGCTGGTGTTCAGCGAGGTCATGCGGGACGTCGACCTGTTCGTCGGGGTGGCCAGCGTCGGCAACGACCCGACCTGGGCGGACGGCGGACCGCAGGGCTGGTTCCGCGACTACTGGACGTCGTACAGCTTCGGGGAGTTGTCCGCGACCGCCGAGACCCGGCGTGACCTGCTGACCCGGCTGCTGCCCCGGTTGGCGGTGGGGCAGCGCGCCCACGTCGACGGCCGGTTCCTGGTGGTCCAGGGTGACCTGCGGACCTACCGCATCCACCTCGGCTCGGGCAACATCCTGATGAGCCCGAACGACGAGTACCTCTGCATCGTGCCGGCCCGCGGCGCCACCAACCCGGGGGAGCGGCACTTCCTGCCGTTCGAGGGGGACGGCATGCTCGCGGTCATCCTCAGCAAGGCGATGCTGCTGGCCAAGGACTCGGAGATCACCGACCCGACGATCACCCACCAGATCAGGACCTGAGAACGATCTTGGTTCGAGACGGCCCTTTCCGGTGCCGTCTCGAACCAAGATCTTCGGCGGTCAGGTGGTGCTAGGCGCGGACCCGCCGGGCGGACGGGCGGCGGGTCAGGGCGAAACCGACCACACCAGCCACGGCGGCGAGGACACCACCGGCGGTGGTCCAGATCCAGCGGGAGCCGGCCTCGGGCAGCCACCCGGTGAGGTCGATGTTCCAGCCGTCGTCGTCCTCGTCGACCGGTGCGACCGTCGGCTCCGTGGCCAGCACGGCACCGGCGTTGGTCGGTGCCACCAGCGGGGCTTCCAGCCGGCCGTCCTCCGGGGCGCTGCCGGCGTCCCCGCTGGCGGAGATCAGCAGGTCCACGTCGATCGGACGACCCAGGTCGGGCTCGGGCACGTCGACCACCGACAGGCGCACGTAGTACGTGCCGGGCAGCGGGTCCGCGGACCACGGCTCCGCCCAGGGCCGGACGCGCCGCAGGGTGCAGCCGATGGCCACGGTACGCACCGAGGAGTCGGCGGTCGGGGTCTGCGCCCCGGCCGTACACGCCTGGCGGCGGCGCAGCCCGTCGAAGACCTCGACGGTCCACGTCGACGTGCCGGTGCGCTGCTCGGCGAGGGAGACCGTCGCGGTGATCTCGTGGGTCTCGCCCGCCGCCGCCGGGAACGACCAGTAGAGGTACTCACCGGTGGAGGCACCCACCCGGACCGGTTGGCCCGCCGCGATCGGGGTGGCGCTGAGGAACGTGGTGCCGGCCTTGGTTACGGTGGCGGCACCGGGCGACGGGGTGGGGGTGGGTGCGGCCAGCGCCGCACCCGGGGCCAGCGCGATGCCGGCGGCCAGCAGCGTGGCCACGGTTGCCGATCGGGTACGCATCAGTTCTCCCTCCAGGTGGCGACCCACCAGCGGGTGAGCAGGCCGGTGACGAGCCCGGTGAGCAGACCGGCCAGGGTCAGCAGGAGCAGCAGCACCCAGCCGCGACCCAGGTCCGGCCCGTCCGGGGCAGGGGAGGCGGCGACCACGTCGACGGTCAGTTCGACCGGCATGCCGGGGTCCTTGGCGGTGCCCGCCTGGGGCGAGAACATGTTGCTGACGACCAGACAGACGGTGGTCACGGCCGGGGTGGCGCTCGCCGTCGGGCGGGGGGTGGCGTCCTCGTCGCGCTCGGCGTCGTCGTCCTCGGTGGCCGACCAGCGCAGGCCGGCCGAGACGACGTCGGTGCGTCCGCTGCCGGCGTCCACACCCCGGACCAGTTCCCGACCGTCGGTCGCGGTGGCCCGCAGCAGGACGCCGTGGTCCGGGTTGATCGGGCGGTCGAGCGCGACGCTGACCGAGGCCCGCAGTTCCTGTCCCGGGCGGACCGGCACCCGGTACCAGCGGTGCTCGGAGAAGGTCTCCCGGTCGGTGTAGACGCCGGGGGAGAGCAGTGGCGCGCCGTCGCAGACGTCGGTCCCGTCGACCTTGGCCGGCGTGGTGGCGTACGTGTCACGGGCCCGGTCGACGAGTTGCTTGAGCCGGTCGGTGAGGTCGTCGGCGCTGTTCGCGGCCGTGTACGTGCCACCCGTGGCGGCGGCGATGCAGAGAAGCTGCTTGCGGACCTTCTCGTCGGGTGCCAGGCCGAGGGTGTCCACCACCAGCGTGGTGCCCTGGGCGGCCAGTTCCCGGGCCACCTGGCAGGGGTCCGGCGGGGCGCAGGTGTCCTCCCCGTCGGTGATCAGCACGATCCGCCGGGCGGTGGTGCCGGTGCCGAGGTCCTTCGCGGCCTCCCGCAGGGCGAGCCCGACCGGGGTGAAGCCGGTCGGGCGCAGTGTCGCCACCGCGGCCTTGGCCTTCGCCCGGTCCACCGGGCCGACCGGCACGATCTGCTGTGTGTCCCGGCAGCCCTGCTGCTTGTCCTGGCCCTTGTAGGTGGCGCCGAGCACCCGGATGCCGAGTTGGGTCTCGTCGGGCAGGGCGTCCACCACCTCGCCGAACGCCTGCTGCGCCACCGAGATGCGGCTGCGTCCGTCGATGTCGGTGGCCCGCATCGAGCCGCTCACGTCCAGTACGAGCTGGACGCGAGGCGGCTCGGCGACGGGTTCTGCCTGGTCGTCGTCGGCCCGGGCCGACGCGGGGCCGGCCAGTGTGGTCGCCGTCAGCAGCCCCAACAGGGCGGCTGACGACCATCTCTTGTTGATCACCGGGCGGAGTGTAGCGATGTCCACTCAGGACGATCACTCCGGTCGTCGGGCGAGCCGGCCCACTCGCGCGGCTCGCCCGACGTACCACCGGTGTGCGCTACGGCCGCCAGGAGCCGGCGGAGCGGAACAGCGGCTTGTACTCCACCACACCGTTGGTGTCGGCGACGTCGAAGACGACGGTGCCGGTCCGCTTGGTGCCTTCGGGCAGGTTGTTGCCGGAACCGAGGGACTCACCGCAGCCGGCCAGGATCCCGGCCAGGCCGTTGACCGAGGTCCCGTCGGCGGCCACCCACTCGAAGTAGATCGGGTTGATGGAACCGGTGCCCTTGGTCACCGTGGCCGTCACGTCGGCGATCAGGTAGCGGCCCTTCCGCGGCTCGGGCGCGAACGACCGGCAGCCCTCGTTCACCGTCCGCACCCGGGTCACGGTGATCTCGACGGTGCCGTTGTTGTCGTTCACCACGAGGGTGGTGCCGATGCTCAGGTTGTACGTCTCGCCGCTGGGCGGCGAGTTGGTGGGCGGGGGCGGCGGCGGTGGCGCGGCCTCGGTCGGCGCGGCGCTCGGCGATGGGTCCGGTGCCGGCGAGGCGGCCGACGGTATGGGCCGCGCGCCGGTCTCCCGGTCGTCACCCGACCCGTTGAGCAGCGCGATGACGCCGCCGCCGCAGCAGAGCAGCGCCACCGCGGCGATCACGGCCACCACGATCAGCGCGGTCTTGTTGCCGGAGCCGCCGCTGGGCTGTGGTGGCCCCAACGGGTACCCGGGCGCACCCGGTGGGTAGCCGGTGCCGCCGGGCGGATAGCCGCCCTGCTGGTAGCCGCCGGACGCGTACGGTCCGGGCTGCTGGTAGGCGCCGGGCGCCTGGTAGGGGTCGTGCGACGGGTACGCGGCACCGGCCTGCGGGTACCCGGCACCCGCCTGGTACGGGTCGTGCTGCGGGTACCCGCCGGCGGCGGCCTGGTGCGGCGCGTACGGCGATCCCGAGCTGGGCGGCTGGGGGGCACCCGAGGCCGGGTAGTGCGGCGACCCGGAGACCGGCGGCTGGGGCGCGCCCGAGACCGGTGGGGCGGGCGGTGGCTGCGGGGCGGCCCAGGCACTGTCGTGGTCGTCGGGCAGGGCGGACCACGTGCCGTCGGGCTGCGCGTCGTTCGGCTGCCCGACCGGCGGCAGGGGCGCCCACGGATCGCTGGGCGGCTGCGGCGGCTGGTAGGGGTCCTGCGGCCCGGATGGGGGCTGGGGGTCGCTCACCGTACTCCTCGGGCACCTGACGTCGAACGCGAACCGCCTGACGCTACCTCGGGCGGGCAACACCGAGCGGCCACCGGTAGGGGTCCGAGCGGAGGAGGACCAGGGGCCGTACGGCCCGGTCAGGGGTGGTGACGCTCAGGCGCGTACCGGCGACGGGGGCGTGGCGGGCTCACTGCGGCAGGAGTACGGCGGCGGTGCGGACCAGTTCCGCGTCGACCGCGTACCGGCCGGTCACCCGGGTCGGTGGGTGGTCGACCGGGGCGGCGTCGATCCGCGCCGGTGCGATGCGCGCCGTGAAGGTCCCGGTCTCCGGGTCGAGTTCCACCACCGCGTCGTGGAAGTCCAGCCAGGTGCCGACGATCGGGTGCCACAGCTTGTAGACCGTCTCCTTGGCGCTGAACGCCACGGTCGGCCAGGAGACGCCGGAGGGCAGGCGCGCGTACCGGTCCTCCTCCTCGGGCAGGCAGATCAGTCGGCGTACCCCCGGGCTCAGTTCCTTGTGCTGCTCGGCGTCCATGCCGACCCCACGCACCTGGCTGCGGCGCGCGACCGCCGCCGCGCAGTAGCCCCGGGTGTGGGTGATGCTGCCGACCGTGCCCGCCGGCCAGACCGGCGCGCGGTCCTCGGCGGCGGGTACCGCGACCGGCGGCAGGCCCAGCTCCGCCATGGCCCGTCGGGCGCAGACCCGGCCCGCGGTGAAGTCACGACGCCGGCTGTCCACCGCGCGTTCCCCGAGACCGGCCGCCTCCTCGGCGTAGAGCTGCCCGGACCAGTCCTGCTCCCGGGCCACCGCCACCGCCACCTCGGGAGGCAACAGGTCACGCACGCGCGATCACCGGGTGGTGCGTTCGGCGGGCCGCCCCGGTACCGTCGACCGGCGGCGAGTGCTCTGCGTGAAGGTGACGCGTACGGTGTGTCGCGGCGGTCATGGTTGGTCAACGTACCGCAACGACGTAACGCCGTGCCGACCCCGGACGCTGTTGGGGCGCACGGTGCTTGTGGCGCGGCGGCGGGTGCCCACCCGCGGTCCTGTGTGGAGGCGGAAGGGAGCGCGATGACAGGTGTGGCGGATCGCTCGGGGAGTGCGGTGACCGAGACCGGTGGTGAGGTGCCGTCGCAGCGGGTGGCCGAACACGCCCCGGTGACTCCCGACTGGACCTGCGGCACCTGCGGCGCGGACTGGCCCTGCGAGCCGAAGCGTGCCCAGTTGCTGATCGAGTACGGGACGGACCGGCCGATGCTCAGCGTCTACCTGGGCGCGTGTCTGGCCGCCGCCGTCGAGGACCTGCACGCACCCGGATCGACCTCGTTGCAGGACCGGTTCCTCGGCTGGCTGCCCCGTCGTCCGAGGCACGTGGCGAGCCCACCGACGACGTGATCCCGGCCACCACGCTGCCCGGACCGGGTACGCCACTGGCCAGGTGAAATGTGAGGCGACTTCCGGTTCGGCGCGGCGCTCGTCCGGCGTCGCCCGGGGGTGCTGTCCGCCACGGATCGCCCCCGTGACAGGCCCCGGTCGGAAATCTGACCCGAGCCGCCCCGTTGTGCCGCTGGTCATGGGTGGTTAAGCTGCAGATGCGCGCCCCAATCGCCCGCTTCCCCCGTGGCAGGCGATCGGGGCGCGTCCTATTGTCCGGACTGATCGTCGGGACAGACGTGAAAGGGCCCGCACGCCACGGCGTACGGGCCCTTCGCCGTCGGCGTCAGATCCAGCGACCGTCCAACCACATCCGTGCCGACCACTCCGCGTACGGCAGCGACTGACCGACGAAGATCGGATAGAAGTACGCGAAACAGAGGACGACGAGCACCATGTACGCCCCCACGACCACCCCACCCACCAGGCGGCGGTCCCGGGTGGCCTCGTCGTCGGCGACCGGTCGGGTGCCGCTCGGCCCGGCCGGCGAGGCGATCGCGCCGAGCACGTAGACCACCGCCAGCACGAGGAACGGCAGCGCGGGCGCGGTGTAGAAGGAGAACATCGTCCGCCCGTCCAGGGCGAACCAGAACCACGGCAGCAGGCCGGCGGCCACGCTGAGCAGGATCGCGCCGGCCCGCCAGTCCCGGCGGGCCAGGCCGAGCCAGACCAGCGCCACCAGCGCGGGCAGGAACGACCACCAGAGCAGCGGGGTGCCGAGCAGGAGGATCTCCTCGGCGCAGCTCGCCGCGCCGCAGGGACTGTCGCTGGTCCAGTGGAAGGCGACCGGTCGGCCCAGCAGCAGCCACTGCCAGGGCCACGACTGGTATTTGTGCGGGTCGTCGAGCTGACCGTGGAAGCCGAGCGCGGCCTGGTGGTACTGCACCAGGTTCCACAGCGCCCCGATCACCGGCGTGTCGCTGAGCCCGGCGTCGGGGTAGCGCTCGGCGACCCGGTAGTAGCCCTCCTGGCTGCGTAGCCAGCCCGACCAGGACGCCACGTAGGTGACCGCCAGCAGGAGGCCGGCGAGGGCCATCCACGGCACACCGTCGAGCATGGTGGCCCGCCACGGCCGGGGCACGCCTGCGGAGCGGCGGACGCCGACGTCCCAGAGGAACATCAGCAGTGCGAACGCGGGTACGAAGAACAGCGCGCTCCACTTGACCGCGAAGGCGCAGCCGAGCAGCACCCCGGCGGCGAGCCGCCACCAGGGCCAGTTCCGCCAGCCGCCGGGCGGGCGGCCGGCGCGGCCCCGGGCGGTCGGGTCCAGCCCCGCCTCCAGCGCCCGGGCCCAGCGCCGACGCTGCGCGTCCCGGTCCAGCACCAGCGCACCGAAGGCGGCCAGCACGAAGAAGAGCAGGAAGAGGTCGAGCAGGGCGGTGCGGGACAGCACCAGGTGGAAGCCGTCGAGCGCGAGCAGCAGACCGGCGGCGCAACCGAGCACGGTGGAGTGGAACATCCGGCGGCCGATGCGGATCAGCAGCAGCACCGAGAGCGTGCCGAACAGCGCCGCCGAGAAGCGCCAGCCGAACTCCGGCGAGGTGGTCGTCAGCGCGCCGGGCACCGAGATGCCGTGTTCGGCGTCGGCGTAACCGAAGGCCCACTCACCGAGACCGATCAACCACTTGCCCAGCGGCGGATGGACCACGTACGACGGTCCACCGTCCTTGTAGTTCCACTCGACGCCCTTGTCGATCAACCCCCAGGCGTCCCGGGCGTAGTAGACCTCGTCGAAGATCTTGCCGGGCGGATGGCTGAGGTTGGCGAAGCGCAACACCGCCGCGATCGCCACCACCACGGCGGTGGCCAGCCACGATCTCCGGTCCACGCGGGCCTCGACGGTGGCCAGCCGACGGCGGATCGTCGCCGGTATGCCACCGCCGCCCGGGTCACCGGTCGAGGTGGCCGGCTGCTCCGGCCCCGGCTGGTCCGTGTTCGCGCTCTGTGCTGTCGACGCACTCGTCACCCGGCGATCGTAGGCTGCGGAGGGGGCCGCTGGCGTACATCGTCTCCGAATCCGGTACGACCGTCGATGAAGGAGTGCCTACTCGTGGGTGAAATGTCCGAAACTGGCCGCCTGGTCCTCCTCGGCGCGCCGCTCGGCAACCCCGCCGACGCCTCCAGCCGACTGCGAGACGTGCTCGGCACCGCCGACGTGGTCGCCGCCGAGGACACCCGGCGGCTCAGCCGACTGGCCCGCGACCTGGACGTGAGCATCCCGGGCCGGATCGTCTCCTACTTCGAGGGCAACGAGGAGCGCCGTACCCCCGACCTGGTCGACGTGCTCACCGCCGGGTACCTCGTCGCCCTGGTCACCGACGGCGGCATGCCGAGCGTCTCCGACCCCGGCTACCGGCTGGTCCGCGCCGCCCTGGACGCCGGGATCCCGGTCACCGCCGCCCCCGGACCGAGCGCCGTCACCACCGCCCTGGCGCTGTCCGGGCTGCCCTGCGACCGGTTCTGCTTCGAGGGTTTCCTGCCGCGTACGCCCGGCGCCCGTCGGACCCGGCTGCGGGCGCTGGCGACGGAGGAACGGACCCTGGTGCTGTTCGAGTCCCCGCACCGGATCACCGCGGCGCTGACCGATCTGGCCGACGCGTTCGGCGCGGACCGGCCCGCCGCGCTCTGCCGCGAGCTGACCAAGACGTACGAGGAGGTGCTCCGCCGCCCGCTCGGTGACCTCGCCCGATGGGCCGCCGACGGTGATCCGCGCGGCGAGATCACCCTCGTGGTGGCCGGGGCGCCGGCCACGCCGCCGACCCGGCCGGACGACGACGCCCTGCGCGCCGCGGTCGCCGAGCGGGAAGCCACCGGCCAGAGCCGCCGAGACGCCATCACCGAGGTGGCGACCGCCTTCGGACTGCGTCGTCGCGACGTCTATGCCGTCGTGCACCAGGTGTAAGGAAGGGCCCCCTACTAACGCCTCGTGTATAGGAAGGGTCCCTTCCTTGCACCTACCAAGCGGCGACGAGGAAGCCGAGCGTGGTCACCAGCGGGCCGACGAAGGCGGCGGTGACCGCCCAGCGGCGGCCCCGTGGATCGGGCAGTCGGGTCGCGCCGGTCCACCGGGCGATCCCGGCCGCGCAGCCGAGCACCCCCAGCAGGCCGAGCAGCCAGCGCAGGTGGGCACCGACGCCGTGATCGGCGTACGCGACGGCGGCGTCCGGCCCGGTCACCCGGGCGGGTAGCGCCGCCCCGCTGGTCGTCCGCTGCTCCGGCACCCCGCTGATCCGTACGCCGTGGGTGCGGAACTGCCCGCCCACGGCGGTGAAGATCCCTCGGCAGCGCTGGGTCAACCCGTCACCGCTGCACGCGGTCACCACCGCGGTCCCCGAGGTGCCGTGCCCGACGGCGAGCAGGAGCGGCCCGGCGCTGACCCAGGCGAAGAACGCCGCCACCAGGCTCAGCCCGACCAGCGCGGCCATCCCCGGCAGCGGGTCCGGCGGATGACTGCTCCGCTCCCGGCGGCGTACCGGCCGGAGCCGACGCCACCAGGCCCCGCGCTCGCCGGGCGGATCCTGCCGCACCGGCGTGCCGTCCCAGTGGACCTCCTCGATCGGCGCCCAGAACGTGTCCTCGTCGGCGTCGGCCGGATCGGCGTACGGTGCCGCGCCGAGATGCCGCGCCGTGCGCACCGGCACCCGGTGCGGCAGCGTGTCGACCGGGGCGCCGGTGGTCGGCTCCACCGCCACACCCTGCTCCACCGCCACGCCCTGCTCTGGCGTTGCCGCCGCGTCGACGACGTCGGACGCCCGGGCCACCCCGTCGGGCGCCACCGTCCGGGGGTGCGGGGCCACGGCGTGGGTACGCGTCGACGCGGCCGGGTCCGGCCAGGTCTCGGTGGGGAGGCCGTCCTCGTGGTCGCGGGCGGCGCGGCTGCCAGTCACGCGGTTCATTGGACACCGGCGCGGGTGTTGGGACGCGCAGCTCAGACAGCGTGTCGGCGACAAATCGGACCAGCCGTTCGCCCGTAATGGCCGGATTGTCGAGCGGGCAGCCCTATTGGTTCGCAGCCGCCCCAGGGGGGTCACTACGCTTGCTGGGCATGAGTCACGTTCTCGCGGCGGTCGCCTGGCCGTACGCCAACGGCCCGCGCCACATCGGCCACGTCTCCGGTTTCGGCGTGCCCTCCGACGTCTTCGCCCGGTACATGCGGATGGCCGGCCACGACGTGCTCATGGTCTCGGGCACCGACGAGCACGGCACCCCGATCCAGGTGCAGGCCGACGCCGAGGGGCTCACCCCCCGCGAGCTGGCCGACCGGTACAACCGGGTGATCGTCGAGGACCTGCACGGACTGGGCCTCTCCTACGACCTGTTCACCCGCACCACTACGCGGAACCACTACGCGGTGGTGCAGGAGTTGTTCGAGGGGATGTACCGCAACGGGTACATCGTGCCGAAGACCACCATGGGCGCCATCTCCCCGTCGACCGGCCGGACCCTGCCCGACCGCTACATCGAGGGCACCTGCCCGATCTGCGGCTACGACAGCGCCCGCGGCGACCAGTGCGACAACTGCGGTAACCAGCTCGACCCGATCGACCTGATCGACCCCAAGTCGAAGATCAACGGCGAGACGCCGAAGTTCGTCGAGACCGAGCACTTCTTCCTCGACCTGCCCGCCCTCGCCGACGTGCTGCGGCAGTGGTTGGACACCCGGGAGGGCTGGCGGCCCAACGTGCTGCGGTTCTCCCGCAACCTGCTGGACGACCTCCAGCCCCGGGCCATCACCCGGGACCTGGAATGGGGCGTACCGATCCCGCTCGACGGCTGGCGCGACCGCACCGACAAGCGGATCTACGTCTGGTTCGACGCCGTGATCGGATACCTCTCCGCCTCCGTGGAGTGGGCCCGCCGCTCCGGCCACCCCGAGGCGTGGCGTCAGTACTGGAACCAGAAGGACGCCGAGGGCGGTGCCGACGGGGACGCCGAGTCCTACTACTTCATGGGCAAGGACAACATCGTCTTCCACTCGGTGATCTGGCCCGCGCTGCTGGCCGGCTACTCCGGCGAGGGCGACAAGGACGGCGAGCCGGGCCGGCTCGGGCGGCTCCACCTGCCCACCGAGGTGGTCTCCAGCGAGTTCCTCACCATGGAGGGACGCAAGTTCTCCTCCTCCCGCCGGGTGGTCATCTACGTCCGGGACTTCCTCGAGCGCTACGACGCCGACGCACTGCGCTACTTCATCGCCGTCGCCGGCCCGGAGAACAACGACACCGACTTCACCTGGGCCGAGTTCCTCCGCCGCAACAACGACGAACTGGTCGCCGGCTGGGGCAACCTGGTCAACCGGTCGGTGTCGATGGCGGCGAAGAACTTCGGCGCGATCCCGCCGGTCGGCCCGGACGGTCTCACCGAGGCCGACGAGGCGCTGCTCGCGGTGGCCCGCACCGGTTTCGCCACGGTCGGCGACCTGATCGCCCGGCACCGGCAGAAGCAGGCCATCGGCGAGGCCATGAAGGTGGTCGCCGAGGCCAACAAGTACCTCTCCGACCAGGCGCCCTGGAAGCTCAAGGACGAGGCGGACAAGCCCCGGATGGGCACGATCCTGCACGTCGCCCTTCAGGTGGTCAGCGACGCCAACACCCTGCTCACCCCGTTCCTGCCGCATTCCGCGCAGAAGGTGCACGAACTGCTCGGCGGCACCGGCGTGCACGCGCCGATGCCGGTGATCGAGGAGGTCGACGACCTCGACGGCGGGCCCGGCTACCCGGTGCTGACCGGGGACTACACGCAGGGCGCGCGCTGGGAGTCGGTGCCGCTCGCGGTCGGCCGGGCGCTCGCTGCGCCCAAGCCGGTCTTCCGCAAGCTCGACCCGTCCATCGTCGACGAGGAACTGGCCCGGCTGGAGAGCTGACCCGGGCCACCGGCCGACGACCGGTGACCACACGTTCGGCGGGCGCGACCCCGACATCGGGATCGCACCCGCCGCGCGTCGACCGGCCCGGCTACGCCCGCGCCGGGTGCCGGGTCAGGCCCGGACCATCGACGGCGACCCGATGAACTCCATGATCGCGTCGTTGACCTGGTCGGCGTTGGTCCACGGGATACCGTGCGGAGCACCCTTGAGGGTGACCAGCCGGCTGTCCGAGATCAGCGGCTGCAACCGCTGACCGGTCTTCGGGTACGGCAGGACCATGTCCTTGTCGCCCTGCACGAGCAGGATCGGCACGTCGATCCGCGACACGTCGGCCCGGAAGTCGGTGCCCCAGGCGTCCACGCAATCGTGCGTGGCCTTGGCAGAGGCCCGCGCGCCGATCTCCCAGTGCGCCCGGTACGCCTCCTCGCTGACCAGTTTGCCCCGGTTCTCGTCGTAGTTGAAGAACGCGTTGCAGAAATCGGTGAGGTACGCGAACCGGTCCTCGATGATGGCCTTCTTGAACCCCTCGAAGAGGCTCCCCTCGACACCCTCCGGGTTGTCCGGAGCCTGCCGCAGGTACGGCGCCAGCGGCGCCAGCAGCACCGCCCGGTCCACCCGGTCCGAGCCGTACGCACCCAGGTAGCGGGTCACCTCGCCGGTGCCCATCGAGTGCCCGACCAGGATCGTGTTGCGCAAGTCCAGCTCGGTCATCAGCACGTCGAGGTCGGCGGCCAGGGTGTCGTAGTCGTACCCGAACGCCGGCTGGGCCGAGTTGCCGAAACCACGCCGGTCGTACGTGATCACCCGGTAACCGGCCGCGAGCAGGGGACTGACCTGCTTCTCCCAGGTCGCCCCGTTGAACGGGAACCCGTGGATCAGCACGATCGGCTGACCGGAGCCGTGGTCCTCGTAGTACAGGTCGATGGGCGCGGAGTTCTCCGTCCCGACGGTGATGAAGGGCATGTCCACTCCTACGATTCGGACAACGCTGTCGCCCACGCATTCCCGCGTGACCTCCCGATATGCCCGAGCCGGTCCGGCGTCAGAGGACGTACGGGTGGTCCACCACACGGTCGTCGGTCACCTCGGCACCCGGTGCCCAGGTCTCGTAGACGCCCCGTTCGTGACACTGTGCCCCGGTGACCAGCACCGCGTCCGAATTCGTAACGCGGCCCGATACTCACCGGAGCGACGGTAGGGGTCTCCGGCGTAGCCGAGGTGAACCACGGGTGGCGGGCGGGTGGACTCGGGCGGTGTGTGATGCTGTCGACTGATGAGCGAGCCCACCGAGTCCCG
Source organism: Micromonospora sp. NPDC023869 (assembly GCF_055559695.1). Taxonomy (NCBI): domain Bacteria; kingdom Bacillati; phylum Actinomycetota; class Actinomycetes; order Micromonosporales; family Micromonosporaceae; genus Micromonospora; species Micromonospora sp. NPDC023869. The sequence goes on along the minus strand of NZ_JBVHKD010000001.1, from coordinate 193,053 downwards.
CCGCCAGCGCGCCTCCCGCCGCGCAGGCGAGTTCCCACCCGCGCCGGAGCCGCTGCCCCGACCGGTGCTGGACAGCCACACCCACCTGGACATCACGGTGAACGAGGTCGGCGTCCCGCAGGGCGGCGCCGCCGCCGATCCGGTCGCCGCCGCGATCGACGTCGCCGCCGCCGTCGGCGTGGACCGGCTGGTGCAGGTCGGCGTCGACGTGGAGTCCTCCCGCTGGGGCGCCGAGGTGGCCGGCGCGTACAAGGCGGTGGTCGCCACCGTCGCGCTGCACCCCAACGAGGCACCCCGGTGCCGCGACCTCGACGCATCGCTGCGCGAGATCGAGACGCTGGCCGCCGAGGACCGGGTCCGCGGCATCGGCGAGACGGGCATGGACTTCTATCGCACCGGCGACGAGGGCCGGGCCGCGCAGGAGGAGAGCTTCCGGGCCCACATCGCCATCGCCAAGCGGTACGCCAAGACGCTGGTCATCCACGACCGCGACGCACACGCCGACGTGCTGCGCATCCTCGACGACGAGGGCGCACCGGAGACCGTGGTGCTGCACTGCTTCTCCGGCGACGCCGAGTTCGCCGCCGAGTGCGTCCGCCGGGGCTACCTGCTCAGCTTCGCCGGCACCGTCACCTTCGGCAGCGCCGGGGCACTGCGGGAGGCCGCGGCGCTCACCCCGCTCGACCAGATCCTGGTGGAGACCGACGCGCCGTACCTGACCCCGATGCCGCACCGGGGCCGCCCCAACGCCTCGTACCTGATCCCGCTGACCGTTCGGGCGCTGGCCGACACCACCGGCGCCGACCTGGACGACCTCTGCGCCGCCATCTCCGCCACCGGCGAACGCGCCTTCGGGCCGTGGTCCTGACCGTGCCCGCAGACCTGCTCGGCCCGGCGGAGATCCGGGAACTCGCCGCCCGCCTCGGCGTCGCCCCCACCAAGAAGTTCGGCCAGAACTTCGTGCACGACCCGAACACCGTCCGCCGGATCGTCACCACCGCCGGGCTGACCCCGGACGACGTGGCCCTGGAAGTCGGCCCCGGGCTCGGCTCGCTCACCCTGGCCCTGCTCCGCGCCGCCGCCCACGTGCACGCCGTCGAGATCGACTCGACGCTGGCCGGCGCGCTGCCGGACACCGCCGCCCGGCACGCCGGCCCGGACGCCGTCCGACTCACCGTGCACCACGCCGACGCGCTCCGGACCACCGCCGCCGACCTGGCCGAGCCCGCGCCCACCGCGCTGGTCGCGAACCTTCCCTACAACGTCGCCGTACCGGTCGTGCTGCACCTGCTCGCCGAACTGCCCAGCCTCCGGCACGGCCTGGTGATGGTGCAGAAGGAGGTCGCCGACCGGCTCGTCGCCGGACCCGGCTCCAAGGTGTACGGCGTGCCCTCGGTCAAGCTCGCCTGGTACGCCCGTTCCCGGGCCGCCGGCAAGGTGCCCCCGAACGTGTTCTGGCCGGTACCCAACGTCGACTCCGGCCTGGTCGCCTTCACCCGCCGCGAACCACCCCGCACCGACGTGTCCCGGGCCGCCGTCTTCGCCGTGGTGGACGCCGCCTTCGCTCAGCGTCGCAAGACCCTGCGCGCCGCTCTCGCCGGCTGGGCCGGCGGTGCCGACCGGGCCGCCGTGGCGCTCACCGCCGCCGGAGTCGACCCCGGCGCACGTGGCGAGTCACTCACCGTGGAGCAGTTCGCCGCCGTCGCCGCGTCGGCCCCGAACCACCCGCCGGCCGCGCAGTAGGCTGACGCGGACGCCGGTACGCCGTCGCCGACATCGCCGAGGAGCTGATCGTGGAGAAGCCGTTCGACATCCGGGTGCGTCCACGGGACACCGTCCGGTGACCGAGGCATGGCGACCGGAGGGTGAGGAGCGGCGTGGTGCCGGCGGACCGGTCCGCGTACGGGTGCCCGCGAAGATCAACCTGCACCTCGGGGTCGGCCCGCTGCGACGCGACGGCTACCACGAGCTGAACACCATTTACCACGCGATCTCGATCTACGACGAGCTGACCGCGCGGCGGGGCGACACCCTCACCCTCACCATGGAGGGGGAGGGGACCGGTGAACTCGCCCTCGACGACTCCAACCTGGTCATCCGCGCCGCGCACGCCCTCGCCGGCTACGCCGGAGTGATGCCGCACGCCCGGCTGCACCTGCGCAAACAGATCCCGCTCGCCGGCGGTCTGGCCGGTGGCAGCGCCGACGCCGCCGCCGCACTGGTCGCCTGCGACGCCCTCTGGGGCACCGGCCTGGCCCGCGACGAACTGGCCGGCATCGCCGCCGACCTCGGCTCGGACGTCCCCTTCCTGATCCACGGCGGCACCGCACTCGGCACCGGCCGGGGCGAGGCGGTCAGCCCGGTGCTGGCCCGGCCCACCTCCTGGCACTGGGTCGTCGCCATCGCCGACGGCGGCCTCTCCACGCCGCAGGCATACCGGGAGCTCGACCGGCTCCGCGACGCCGGCACCGCCGGAGAACCACTCGGCAGCACCGACACGCTGCTCGCCGCGCTGCGCCAACGCGACCCCCGGGTACTCGCCCCCACCCTCGGCAACGACCTGCAGGACGCCGCGCTGGCCATGCGCCCCGCCCTGGCCGACACCCTCAAGGCCGGCGAGGCGGCCGGCGCGCTCGCCGGCATCGTCTCCGGGTCCGGCCCGACGTGCGTCTTCCTCACCGCCGGGTCCGCCGACGCCGAACGCGTCGCCGCCGAACTGGAAGCCGCAGGGGTGTGCCGCGAAGCCCGCATCGCCCACGGCCCGGTCCACGGCGCCCGTGTCACCTGACACCACTGGCCCGCCCTGCACAGGGCTGGTCTCTCGCCGAGCCGGTCAGGCGCGCGGCCGTGGTCTAGTGCGGCCCGTGTCGAGCTGACGGCGAGATCGGATCGCAGGCACCGGGTCGTGACCGACAACGGTGCCTGTCGAGCTGACGGCGAGGATGAATCATGCTCGGGAGAGCGTCGACCTGCGCCACGTCCCGCCGCGCCGCTGTCCCCGCCGGCATGGTCGCGCTGAAGCGACTGGCGAGACCGTGCGGTCCGGGTGCGGCACCAGCGGAAGTCGACGCCGAACCCAGCCGCGGCGAGAGCACGGACGGATCAGCTCGACAGGCAGCCGACCAGAGAGACCGTGCCGGGCCGCCGTGGGCACCCGCACGTCGAGGTCTATCCGTACCGCCGGGGCCTATTCGCGCCACCGAAGTCCGACCACACCGAGCGTCACCCGGCCGTGCGCGCTCCGCTGCCCGGTGGATGTCGGCGCGCGTCTCGGGCGTGGTCGGGCGGGCGCCGAGGGGTGACGGTGTTCCGCGTACCCTGGAAGGCCAGGCGTCCCCAGGTGCCCGCCGGCACCGGGACGCCTTGATCATGAAAGGTGGGTTCGTGGCCAACATCGTCAACCTCGACCGGGTGTCCAAGGGCTACGGCGCCGCCGGGCCGCTGCTCACCGACGTCTCGCTCGGTCTGGACGACGCCGACCGGATCGGTGTGGTCGGGCTCAACGGCGCCGGCAAGTCGACGCTGCTGCGGCTGCTCACCCGGACCGAGGAACCCGACGACGGGCGGGTCACCCACCGCCGTGACCTGCGGGTCGCCTGGTTGCCGCAGAACCTCACCCTCAGCCCCGAGGCCACCGTCCGGGACGTCGTCCTGGGCACCGAGTGGCTCGCCGAGAGCATGGGCGCCGAACACGAGTGGGCCGGCGACGCGGGCGTACGCGCCATCCTCGACGGGCTCGGCATGCCACACCTGGGCCTCGACGCCCCGGTCGGGCCGATGTCCGGCGGCGAGCGCCGTCGGGTGGCGCTGGCCGCGCTGCTGGTCCGCGACGCCGACCTGCTGATCCTCGACGAGCCCACCAACCACCTCGACGTCGGCGGCGTCGACTGGCTGGCCCACCACCTGCTCGGCCGCAAGGGCGCCCTGGTCGTGGTCACCCACGACCGCTGGTTCCTCGACGCGGTCTGCACCCAGACCTGGGAGGTCGCCGACCAGGCCGTCCGGGCCTACGAGGGCGGCTACGCCGCCTGGATCCTCGCCCGGGCCGAACGCGAACGCATCGCCGCCGCCACCGAGGCCCGGCGGCAGAACCTGCTCCGCAAGGAGATCGCCTGGCTGCGCCGGGGTCCGCCCGCTCGGACCTCCAAGCCGAAGTTCCGCATTGACGCCGCCAACGCGCTCATCGCCGACGTGCCGCCGGCGCGCGACACCATGTCGCTGCAACGGCTGGCGACCGCCCGGCTCGGCAAGCAGGTGTACGACCTGGAGGGCGTCCGCCTGCACGCCGGTCCCAAGACCATCCTGACGGACGCCACCTGGCAGGTCGGCCCCGGCGACCGGGTCGCGATCCTCGGCGCCAACGGCGCCGGCAAGACCACCCTGCTGCGGATGCTCGCCGGCATCACCCACCCCGACGGCGGGCGGCTGGTCACCGGCTCCACGGTACGACCCGCCTTCCTCTCCCAGGAACTCGCCGAACTCCCCAGCGAACTCCGGGTCCTGGAAGCCGTCGAAGAGGTCGCCCGACGGGTACGCCTCGGCGACCGGGAGATCTCCGCCGCGCAGCTCGCCGAGGTGTTCGGCTTCGACGACCGGCGGCTCTGGACACCGGTCGGTGACCTCTCCGGCGGGGAACGGCGGCGGCTCCAGATGCTCCGCCTGCTCGCCGCCGAACCGAACGTGCTGCTGTTCGACGAGCCCACCAACGACCTCGACACCGACACCCTCGCCGCGCTGGAGGACCTGCTCGACTCCTGGCCCGGCACCATCGTGGTGGCCAGCCACGACCGCTACCTCATCGAGCGGGTCGCCGACTCCACGTACGGCATGTTCGGCGACGGCCGGCTGGTGCACCTGCCCGGCGGCGTCGAGGAGTACCTGGCGCGTACCGCCGACCGGCCCGGCCCGGGACGCAGCGTCACGCCCTCTGCCGCCGCGCCCACCGACGGTGGCGGGGGGATGAGCGCCGCCGAGGCCCGGCAGGCGCGCAAGGAGCTGACCCGCCTCGAACGACAGGTCGGCAAGCTGGAACAGAAGGAGGCGACGCTGCTCGACCAGCTCGCCGCCAACGCCACCGACTACACGAAGGTCGCCGAGCTGGACGCCCAGTTGAGTCAGGTACGCACGGAGCGGGAGCAGGTCGAGGAGGCCTGGCTCGCCCTGGCCGACGAGATCCCCGCCGGCTGACCGTCGGCCCGCCCGCCCCGACCTGCGACCCTCGGGGGACCCCGTGTGCGGCGTCACACGGCCGGGTACGGGAGAATCGCCGACGACCCCTCACCCAACGGCGTTGGAGACACAGACATGGCGCACACTCCCGTCAACCACCCCGCGCGGCCGATCTACCGGGCGATCGGCGGGCTGACCGGTCTGTACCTGGTGGTCTTCGGTGTGCTCGGACTCGTCGGCAGCACCGGTGAGCCGGCCTTCGGGCTGAGCGACACCCGGGTCCTGGGGCAGGGCACCAACCTCGGCTTCTCGATCTTCTGCCTGGTGGTCGGCGGCCTCATCCTGTTCGGCACGGTGATCGGTCGCAACCTCGACGTGCTGATCAACCAGTGGACCGCGTACGTGATCATGGTGGTCAGTCTCGGCGGGCTCGCCTTCATCCGTACCGAGGCCAACGTCTTCAACATGAGCGTTTCCAGCATCGTCGTGCTGATGGTGCTCAGCCTGGTGCTGCTGATGGCCGGCATGTACGGCAAGGTCGGCAGCGACGACGAGCACGAGGCGTGGCAGAAGGCTCGACTGGTGCTCTGATCCTTTTTGCTCCTTCGGCTGTGGGTTTTCGCCGGGGTTGCGGTGGGGGTTCTCGCCGGAGCCCGACCCGCTCCGGGCGGTCAGGCTTGATCCCTGCGCGGGTCGGGCTCCGGCGAGAACCTGTCGTGGTCGCGCTCCGTCCAGGCTCGGTCGGTTTGATTGGTGTTCCGCCCTATGGCGCCTTCTGCGTGGGGGACAATTGTCCTGATTGTTCCCTGCTGGTGGAGGACCGATGCCGCACTTTCCGATCAACCACCCGGCGCGGCCGATCTACCGGGTGCTGTCCGGCCTGATCGGGCTCTACATCCTGGTCTTCGGCGTCTGGGGCACCGCGCTCACCTGGGGTGAGCCACTGTTCGCCCGAGGTGGCAACTGGGCCCTCGGGCTCCGCACCAACCTGGCCTTCTCCCTGGTCTCCGTCGTCTTCGGGATCGTGCTCATCGTCGGCGCGTCCCGGCGCGGCAACCTCGGCCACTACATGAACCTGACCGCGGGAATCGTCTTCCTGGTCACCAGCATCCTGATGATGTCGGTGCTCCAGACCGAGGCCAACTTCCTGAACTTCTCGATGTCGACCGTGGTCGTCTCGATGCTCTTCGGCCTGATCCTGCTCGGCACCGGCCTGTACGACAAGGTCGGCCCGCCCGAGCACGCCGAGGCCGAACGCAACCTTCGCTACCACCCGGTCGCCGAGATCCACCGCCGACGCTGACCGGCACCGCCACTGACCGGCACCGCCTACGGGCGGATCTCAGCGGACGCGCGTCGTGATCAGCCCCGGCTTCGCCTCCAGGTGCGACAACCCGTTCCAGGACAGGTTCACCAGGTGCGCCGCCACCGTCTCCTTACGCGGCTTGCGCACCTCCAGCCACCACCTACCGGTCAACGCCACCATCCCGACCAGCGCCTGCGCGTACAGCTCGGCCAGCTTCGCGTCGTACCCCCGGCTGGAGAACTCCGCGCCCAGGATGTGCTCCACCTGGTGCGCGACGTCGTTCATCACGCTGCTGAAGTTGCCCGTCGCGGAGAGCACCGGCGACTCCCGCACCAGCACCCGGAAACCGCTGGTCTCCTCCTCGATGTACCCGAGCAGGGCCAACGCCGCCTGCTCCAGCAGTTCCCGAGGATCGCCCGCCGTCAACGCGGTGGTGATCCGGTCCAGCAGCGAGCGGACCTCCCGGTCCACCACCACCGCGTACAGCCCCTCCTTGCCGCCGAAATGCTCGTACACCACCGGCTTGGAGACCTTGGCGCGGGACGCCACCTCCTCGATGGAGGTGGCGTCGAAACCGCGCTCGGCGAAGATCTGCCGACCGATCACGATCAACTGCTCACGGCGCTGCGCCGCCGACATGCGTACCCGGGAAGGTGCCTTCGTCGACGTGGCCGGCACCGCGCGCCGACGGCGCTTGCCGCTCTCGTCGCTGGAGACCTCGGCCACCTCGTCACCTCGCCGGCGCTCGGTGACGCCCTGTCGTGGGATCCTGCTCGCGCTCTGCCCGGTCACCCGAACATACTGCCAGGTAACTTGACTGTCGGTGGTCCGGTCACCGTCAGGCCGCCCCGGGCTCCGCCGGCTTTGCCATCTTTGCCGCGAGCCGCTCCGGCTTCGGCCAACGGACGTCCCACGCGGCCCCCACCTTCTCGAACAGCCAGATCACCCGGGCCGAGATGTCGATCTGGCCACGCAGCACCCCGTGCCGGGCGCTCGTCGGATCGGCGTGGTGCAGGTTGTGCCAGCTCTCCCCGAACGACACCAGCGCCAGCGGCCAGAAGTTGGCGGCCCGGTCACCCTGCCGCATCATGAACGGCCGCTCGCCGTAGACGTGGCACACCGAGTTGATCGACCAGGTGACGTGGTGCAACAGGGAGATGCGGACCAGGCCCGCCCAGAACAGCGCGGTCAGCGCGCCCTGCCAACTCCAGGTCAGCAGCCCGCCCATCAGCGCCGGACCCAACACCGAGGCGGCCGCAAGCAGGGGGAAGAGCGCGCTCGTCCGGCGGATGTCCCGGTCGGCGAGCAGGTCGGGCGCGAAGCGCTCCCGGTTGGACAGCTCACGGCCGAACAGCCAGCCGACGTGCGCGTGGAACAGCCCCTTGGTCAGTCCGCGCAGCGTCGTCCCGAAACGCCACGGCGAGTGCGGGTCCCCCTCCAGGTCCGAGAAGGCGTGGTGACGCCGGTGGTCGGCGACCCACTGGATGATGTCGCCCTGCACGGCGAGCGAACCGGAGACCGCCAGTGCGACGCGCAGCCACCGCTTGGCCTTGAACGACCCGTGGGTGAAGTAACGGTGGTAGCCGACCGTGATGCCCAGGCCGGCCAGCACGTACCAGAACGCCGCGATGCCCACGTCGACCCAGCTCAGCCAGCCGCCCCAGGCAACCGGCACGGCGGCGACCAGCGCCGCGAACGGAATCACCACGAACGCCCAGAGCGCGACCAGGATGCCGCGCGACTGGGTGCCCTCGGTGAGAGGCTTCGGACCGGTCGGGTGGGAGTCGAGAACAGCGCTGGACATGGCACCTCGCAGGGGACGGTGAGACAGCAAACTACGCCTACGTCACCGTAACTTACGGCGTCGGAAGATCACATCAGGCAGTGACGCATGCCGATGCCCGAAGTGTCACACCCCGGTCCTAACCTGCACCCCATGACCGATTTCGACGCCGCTGAGGTGCGCCGACTACGGACCGAGGAGCAGCTCTCGGTCCGCGAGATTCGGGACCGTACGGGGCTGGGCCGCAACCGGGTGTACGAGCTGCTGCGCGGCGTCCCGCCCCCGGAGCGGACGCGGCGGCCCAACGCCAAGGACGCGCTGCGCACCGAAGCGGTGGCGCTTCGTTCGGCCGGGCACTCGGTGCCGGACATTGCTCAGCGACTGGGCGTGAGTCGATCCACCGCGTACCTCTGGGTCCGGGATCTGGCGCTCGACGAGCAGTCGCAGAGCGGCCTGGAGCGCCGTCGCGTCCGGTCGAGAGCCGCCTCCGAGGCGCGGTGGGCGGCGCACCGCCGGACGCGCGACGAGGCGCAGGCGGCGGTGCACGCGACGGCTGCCGAAGTGGTCGGTGGCCGTCTGGAAGAGCTCGATCTGCTGCTGCTCGGTGCGGCGATCTATTGGTGCGAGGGGGCGAAGTCGAAACCGTGGCGACGCTACGACCATGTGCAGTTCGTCAACAGCGACCCCGGATTGCTCGCTCTCTTCCTGCGCTTTCTCGAGACGTGCGGGGTGGATCGCGCTGCTCCGACCTATCGGGTCAGCATCCACGAGTCGGCGGATGCCATCGCCGCCGCGGGGTGGTGGGCGGAGGAGTTGAGGTTGCCGCTCTCCCGGTTCCTGAGAGCGAACGTGAAGAAGCACAACCCGGTGACCGTCCGCCGCAACACCGGAGAGGGCTACCGGGGTTGCCTCGTGATCAATGTGCCGCGTAGCCGCGAGCTCTATTGGCGGATTGAAGGTATGATCGCCGAGCTGTTCCGGTCTGCGGCAGACCGCACAAGCATGAATTGATGTGGTGTCGCGGCTTGACACGTCAATGGGGTGTGGGGTAACGGCAACCCGCAGGCCTTTGGAGCCTTGAGCTCCTGGTTCGAATCCAGGCACCCCAGCACTTCGGGGGACCGCCGATCCTCGTGGCCATGCTAACCAGGCCGGATTGTCTGGTTAGCATGGCCGCGAGACTGTCCGCGTTCCGACGGGAGCCACCTCGTGTCCGAGCCCCACCCCCGTACCGTCGTCGTCCTTGCCGCCGGGGAGGGCAAGCGGATGAAGTCCGCGTTGCCCAAGGTGTTGCACCCGTTGCTCGGCCGGACGCTGCTCGGGCACGTACTCAACGCGGCGCAGCCGCTGGCGGCGGAGCGGACGATGGTGGTGGTCGGGCACGGCGCGGACCAGGTCCGGGCGCATCTGGCCGAGGCCGCGCCGGACGCCGTACCGGTGTTGCAGGCCGAGCAGCTCGGCACCGGGCACGCGGTCCGGATCGCGCTGGAGGCCGCACCGGAGGCATCCGGCACCGTGGTGGTGCTCAACGGCGACGTGCCGCTGCTGCGGCCGGAGACGGTGGCCGGGCTGGTCGCGGCGCACGAGAGCGAGCGTGCGGCGGCGACCGTGCTGGCCGCCGAGGTGCCGGACCCCACCGGTCTCGGGCGGATCGTGCGTGACGCCGACGGCCGGTTGGAGCAGATCGTCGAGCAGCGCGACGCCACCCCGACGCAGCTCGCCGTCCGGGAGATCAACGCCGGCATCTACGCCTTCGACGCGGTACGGCTGCGGGACGTGCTCGGCAAGCTCTCCACCGACAACGACCAGGGCGAGGAGTACCTCACCGACGTCTTCAAGCTGCTGGTGTCGGCCGGCGAGCCGGTGGGCGTGCACCTGGCCGACGACCACGCCGAGACGCTCGGCTGCAACGACCGGGTGGAGCTGGCGGCGCTGCGGCGGCTGCTGCGGGACCGGGTCAACGAGCGTTGGATGCGTACCGGGGTGAGTCTGCTGGACCCGGAGACGACGTGGATCGACGTGACGGTGGCCCTGGACCGGGACGCGGTGGTGGACCAGAACACCCAGTTGCGCGGCGGCTCGGTGGTGGGCGCGGGGGCGGTGGTCGGGCCGGACGTGACGCTGATCGACACCGTGGTCGGGCCGGGTGCGACGGTGCTGCGCAGCCACGCGGTCGGTGCCGAGGTGGGCGCGGGCGCGAGCGTGGGGCCGTACGCGTACCTGCGGCCGGCTGCTCGGTTGGCCGAGAAGTCGAAGGTGGGCACGTTCGTCGAGGTGAAGAACTCCGAGGTGGGGGCGGGCGCCAAGGTGCCGCACCTGTCGTACGTGGGTGACGCGACGATCGGGGCGCGGGCCAACATCGGCGCGGCGACGATCTTCGTCAACTACGACGGGGTGAACAAGCACCGCACGGTGGTCGGCGAGGCGGCCTTCGTGGGCTGCGACACCAGCCTGATCGCCCCGGTCGAGGTGGGCGCCGGTGCGTACGTGGCGGCGGGCAGCGCGATCAGCAAGGACGTACCGCCCGGTGCGTTGGGTGTGACGCGGGCGCCACAGCGCAACGTGGAGGACTGGGTGACCCGTCGACGGCCGGGTACGGCGTCGGCGGCGGCTGCCGAGCGGGCCTTGCAGGGTGCTCCGGGTGCGACCTCGCCCGCAAGTGAAGGTGAGGCAATCCACGGCGCAGCCGAGTCGGTGGGCGGTGCGCCGGAGGCGGGAGATACTGCAACCGAATAGTCCCCGGTCGACCACCACCGTGGCCGGGTACCACCGACCAAAACGGGAGCAGACGGGCCCATGGGCAGCATCGTCGCCGAAAACCGCAAGAGCCTGATGCTCTTTTCCGGACGTGGGTTTCCGGAGCTGGCCAGGGAGATCGGTGAGGTGCTCGGCGTCGCGCCGACGCCGGCCGACGCGTACGAGTTCGCCAACGGCGAGATCTTCGTACGGTTCAAGGACTCGGTGCGTGGGTCGGACGCCTTCGTGGTGCAGTCCGTCACGCACGGGGTGAACACGTGGGTCATGGAGACCCTGATCATGGTCGACGCGTTGAAGCGCGGGTCGGCGAAGCGGATCACTGTCGTGCTGCCGTTCTATCCGTACGCGCGGCAGGACAAGAAGCACCGGGGGCGGGAGCCGATCTCGGCGCGGCTGATCGCCGACCTGTTGAAGACGGCGGGGGCGAACCGGATCCTCACCGTGGACCTGCACACGGCGCAGATCCAGGGCTTCTTCGACGGCCCGGTGGACCACCTGTTCGCGATGGACATCCTGGCCGAGTACGTGGAGCGCAAGTACGCGGGCCGGCCGATGACCGTGGTCGCGCCGGACTCGGGCCGGGTGCGGGTGGCCGAGCGGTGGACCGACCGGTTGGGCGGCTGCCCGCTGGCGTTCATTCACAAGACGCGGGACCCGATGAAGCCGAACCAGGTGGTGGCGAACCGGGTGGTCGGTGAGGTCGAGGGTCGGGTCTGCCTGATCGTCGACGACATGATCGACACGGGCGGAACGATCTGCAAGGCGGCGGACATCCTCAAGGAGTCCGGCGCGGCGGACGTGATCGTGGCGTCCACCCACGCGCTGCTCTCCGACCCCGCGACCGAGCGGTTGAAGAACAGCCCGATCAGCGAGGTCGTGGTGACCAACACGCTGCCGTTGCCGCCGGAGAAGCAGCTCGACAAGCTCACCGTGCTCTCCATCGCGCCGCTGTTGGCCCGGGCGATCCGTGAGGTGTTCGACGACGGGTCGGTGACCACCCTGTTCGGTGGTCTGAGCTGACGTCGGTGCGGGCGGGTCGGTCGTTTTCGGGCCGGCCCGTCCGAGGGTGTGGTGAGCGCTGCTCGCAGCGCTGACGAGCGGTCCGGCGGGGTGCGGCGGGGACTGCCGTAACTCCGGGAATCCGCTCGGGTAGACTGGTGCGGTTGCCACGGCGAGGGTGCCCTGCGGGCCGCTGAAAAGCGCCGCACGGAGGCACCGTGATCGACGCGGTGCTCCGGGCAGTCGTTCTGACGCATGAGCCCCTGCGAGCCCCCCGCCCAGCACCGCCAGACGACAAGCTGCCGTAGCGAAGCATCAGGAGTTTCCCCGTGTCCGAGGTAAAGATCAGCGCCGAGCCCCGTACCGAGTTCGGCAAGGGTGGTGCCCGTCGTACCCGCCGGGCCGGCAAGGTGCCCGCCGTGCTGTACGGCCATGGCGAGAAGCCCAAGCACATCGCGCTCCCGGCCCGCGAGTTCGCGGCTGCCATCCGTAACGGTGGCGCCAACCAGCTCCTGGCGCTGGACATCAGCGACGGCACGCAGGCGCTGGCGCTGCCGAAGGCGATCCAGCGGGACCCGATCAAGGACACCTTCGAGCACGTCGACCTGCTGCTGGTGCGTCGGGGCGAGAAGGTCACCGTGGACGTGCCGGTGCAGCTGACCGGTGAGGCGGCGCGAGACACGCTGATCGTGCACGACCACGACACCCTCTCGGTGACCGCCGACGCCACCAAGGTGCCGGATCACCTGGAGGCGTCGATCGAGGGCGCCGAGGCGGGTTCCCAGGTCACCGCCGCCGACGTGCAGCTTCCGGCGGGCGTCGAGCTGGCTGCCGACCCGGAGATGGCGGTCGCCACGGTCACCGCGGCGCCGACCGCCGAGCAGCTCGAGGCGACGCTGCCCGAGGTCGAGACGGCGGACGCCGAGGCCGAGGCCGAGGTCGGCGAGGAGACCGCCGAGGCGGGCGAGTCGGCCGGCGAGGAGAACGCCGAGGCCAAGACCGAGGCCTGATCGGTCCGCAGGCTGTGCGACAGGCGTCCCCGTGCTTCGGGGGCGCCTGTCGACGTATCGGGGACGGCCGCCGGGTGGCGGTCCGCCGGGACGAGGGAAGGGGCGGGCGGTGACGGAGGAGACCGGGCCCTGGCTGGTGGTCGGTCTGGGCAATCCGGGCCGGGAGTACGCGGGTAACCGGCACAACGTCGGTTTCCTGGTCGCGGACCTGTTGGCGGGTCGGCTGGGCGACCGGTTCGGTCGGCACAAGCGGGCGGTGGCGGAGGTCGCCGAGGGGCGGCTCGGGTTGGGTGGCCCGAAGTTGGTGCTGGTCAAGCCGTTTACGTACATGAACCTTTCGGGTGGGCCGGTGGCCGGTCTGGCCCAGTTCCACAAGGTGCCGCCGGGGCAGGTGATCGCGGTGCACGACGAGCTGGACATCGCGTACGGCCAGGTGCGGGTGAAGTGCGGTGGCGGCGAGGGCGGGCACAACGGTCTGCGCTCGATGTCGAAGTCGCTGGGCACGAAGGACTACGTGCGGGTGCGGTTCGGCATCGGGCGGCCGCCGGGGCGGCAGGATCCGGCGGACTACGTGCTGTCGGATTTCGGCGCGGCGGAGCGCAAGGAGTTGGACTTCCTGGTGGATCGGGCGGCGGACGTGGTGGAATCCGTGGTCATCCGAGGCGTCGAACCGACGCAGAACCTCTACCACGGTGCGTGAGGTGCGGCTGTGACGACGGGAGCCCAGAGTATGAGCAGTCCACCCATGGCCGACGGGGCGTTCGCCCGGTGGTTGGCGGGCCGCGCCGGTCAGGCGTTGCTGCGACTGCGGGCGGAGACGGGGTTCGCCGACGCCGGTGCCTTGAAGGCGGCGGGGGACAAGGTCTCGCACGACCTGATCCGGACCGAGCTGGCGAAGTGGCGTCCGGGTGACGCGGTGCTCTCCGAGGAGGACGAGGGTTCCCGGCTGGCGTGGACGACCGAGGTGAACGAGGCGTCGCTCTCCCGGCTGACCGCCGAGCGGGTGTGGATCATCGACCCGCTGGACGGTACCCGCGAGTTCAGCGAGGAGGGGCGCGCGGACTGGGCGGTGCACGTGGCGCTCTGGGCGCGGGACGCGTCGACGTCGCACGGTCTGGTGGCGGGTGCTGTCGGATTGCCGGCACAGCAGCAGGTGTTGGCCACGGACGCGCCGCCGGCGTACCCGGCGGAGGGGGCCGGGGGTGCGCACCGGCGGCTGCGTCTGGCGGCCAGCCGGAGTCGGCCGCCGGTGTTCCTGACCGACCTCGCCGAGGAGGTCGGGGCGGAGTTGGTGCCGATGGGATCGGCCGGCGCGAAGATCGCCGCGGTGGTCACCGGCGAGGTGGACGCCTATATCCACGCCGGGGGCCAGTACGAGTGGGACTCGGCTGCGCCGGTGGCTGTGGCGACGGCCACCGGACTGCATGCTTCCCGGATCGACGGTTCTGCGCTGAAATACAACGAGGCCGACCCGCGTCTGCCTGACCTGCTGGTGTGCCGGGCGGATCTCGCCAGCCGGTTACTTGCAGCGTTGCACCGGCATTGCGGGTAGCCTGGCGCTACTTTCTGACATCCCCGACCGGAAAGGTCTGGAAATCGGATGACCGAGCGAATCGAGCCGGTGTCATGACCGCCACCGCTGCCTACCAGGTGACGCATCTCGACGCGTTGGAAGCGGAGAGCATCTTCGTGATGCGCGAGGTGGTCGCCGAGATGGAGCGGCCGGTCCTGCTGTTCTCCGGTGGCAAGGATTCGATCGTGATGCTGCGCCTGGCGCAGAAGGCGTTCGCTCCGGCCCAGATCCCCTTTCCGGTGATGCACGTCGACACCGGCCACAACTTCCCCGAGGTGCTGGACTACCGGGACCGGCGGGTCGCCGAGCTGAACCTGCAACTCGTGGTGGCCAGCGTGCCGGAGGCACTGGCCAGCGGGTTGGTCCGCGAGTCGGCGGACGGGATGCGCAACCGCATCCAGACGCCGGTGCTGCTCGAAGCGGTGGAGAAGCACCGCTTCGACGCCCTCTTCGGCGGGGCCCGGCGGGACGAGGAGAAGGCCCGCGCCAAGGAGCGGGTGTTCAGCTTCCGCGACGAGTTCGGCCAGTGGGACCCGAAGAACCAGCGGCCGGAGCTGTGGTCGCTCTACAACGGCCGGCACCACCCAGGCGAGTCGATCCGGGTGTTCCCGCTGTCCAACTGGACCGAGCTGGACGTGTGGCACTACATCGCCCGGGAGCGGATCGAACTGCCGTCGATCTACTACGCGCATGAGCGCGAGGTGATCGAGCGCGACGGCATGCTCTACGCGGTCAACGAGTTCCTGCCCGCGCGGGCGGGGGAGGAGCGGTTCAAGGCCCAGGTGCGCTACCGCACCGTCGGCGACGCCTCCTGCACCGCGGCGGTGAGTTCGGACGCGGACACCGTCGAGAAGGTCATCGAGGAGGTCGCCGCGACCCGGATCACCGAGCGCGGGGCCACCCGGGGTGACGACCGGGTCAGCGAGGCCGCGATGGAGGACCGCAAGCGGGAGGGCTACTTCTGATGACCACCGAGACGCTCGCGCCGGGCGACGCCGAGGGCCGGGCCGTCGGGTCGGAAGGCCGACCGATGGACCTGCTGCGCTTCGCCACCGCCGGCAGTGTCGACGACGGCAAGTCGACCCTGATCGGCCGGCTGCTGTACGACACGAAGTCGCTGTTCACCGACCAGCTGGCCGCGGTGGAGGCGGTCAGCGCGGCCCGGGGCGACGAGTACACGAACCTGGCGCTGCTCACCGACGGCCTGCGCGCCGAGCGGGAGCAGGGCATCACCATCGACGTGGCGTACCGGTACTTCGCCACGCCCCGGCGCAAGTTCATCATCGCCGACACCCCGGGGCACATCCAGTACACCCGGAACATGGTCACCGGGGCATCGACCGCCGACCTGGCGCTGATCCTGGTGGACGCCCGTAAGGGCCTGGTCGAGCAGTCCCGCCGGCACGCCTTCCTCTGCTCGCTGCTGCGGGTGCCGCACCTGGTGCTCTGCGTCAACAAGATGGACCTGGTGGACTACTCGCAGGACGTCTTCGAGCGGATCGCCGACGAGTTCACCGCTTTCGCGGCGAAGCTGGACGTGCCGGACCTGACCGTGGTGCCGATCTCCGCGCTGAAGGGCGACAACATCGTCACCCGCTCGGAGAGCATGCCCTGGTACGAAGGCCCGGCGTTGCTGCACCACCTGGAGCGGGTGCACATCGCCAGCGACCGGAACCTGGTCGACGTCCGATTCCCGGTGCAGTACGTGATCCGGCCGCAGTCGAGGGTGGTCACCGACTATCGCGGCTACGCCGGTCAGGTCGCCTCGGGCGTGCTCAAGCCGGGCGACGAGGTGATGGTGCTGCCGTCCGGCTTCACCAGCCGGATCGCATCGGTGGAGACCGCCGACGGGCCGGTCGCGGAGGCGTTCCCCCCGATGTCGGTGACGGTACGGCTGACCGACGAGATCGACATCTCGCGGGGCGACATGATCTGCCGCCCGAACAACGCCCCGGCGGTGGCGCAGGACATCGAGGCGATGGTCTGCTGGATGGACGAGAGCCGTCCGTTGCAGGTCGGCGGCAAGTACGCCATCAAGCACACCACCCGGTCGGCGCGGGCGATCGTGCGTGGCCTGCACTACCGCCTGGACATCAACTCGCTGCACCGCGACGAGGCGGCGACCGAGTTGCGGCTCAACGAGATCGGCCGGGTGCGGCTGCGGACCACCGTCCCGCTGCTTGCCGACGAGTACCGCCGCAACCGGACCACCGGTGGTTTCGTCATCATCGACGAGACCACCAACCGCACCGTCGGCGCCGCCATGATCGTGGAGACCGCCTGAGCACACGGCCGACCGGGTGGCCCCGTCCCTAACGGCGCACCCTGGCGGCTCTGGTCACCCTCACCACCGACGTCACCCTCACCACCGACGTCACCCTCACCGCCCTCACCCACGTCACCCGATGACCCAAGGTGCGGCGACTCGTCGCAAGGTCATGCTCGATCCAGGATCGAGTGGTCTCGGTGCCACCACGAGACCACTTCATCCAGGATCGAGCGTGATCATGCAGCGCGATGCGGCGAGAGCGGGGCCGATGCGGCGAAAGCGAAGGCGGTAGGCGCGTGGGTCAGCTCGTCGGGGTGGTGCGCTGTCGGCATGTCGAGCTGATTCGTCCACGCCATCAGCTCGACAGGCGGCGTGCGAGACACCGCGGGCCTGCGAGACATCTCGGGCGTGCGAGACACCTCGCGCAATGGTTGTGAGACCCCCGGGCGTGTGAGACACCTCAGGCGTGTGAGACCCCCCGGGTCTGTGAGACCCCCCGGGTCTGTGAGACCCCCCGGGTCTGTGAGACCCCCCGGGTCTGTGAGACCCCCCGGGTCTGTGAGACCGCCCGGGCGTGCGAGACCGCCCGGGCACTGCGAGACACCCCGGGCACGCGAGGCACCCCGCGGAGCTGTGGGCGGCTGCGCGGGGTCTGCGGGTCGGGTCGGGCGGGGCGGGTCAGTCCAGGCGGGTTGCGCCGGCGGACGGGAGCACGGTGAACCGGGTGGGGGTGGCGTAGCCACGGGCGGCGTAGGCCGCGCCGACGGCGTCGCCCACCTCGACGGCCCGGTCCGCCTCGACCAGGGCCAGCACGCAGCCGCCGAAGCCGCCGCCGGTCATCCGTGCGCCGAGCGCCCCGGCGGCGAGCGCCGTGTCGACGGCGGTGTCGACCTCTCCGACGGTGATCGCGAAGTCGTCGCGCATGGAGGCGTGCGAGGCGGTGAGCAGGGGACCGATCCGCCGGATCTCCCCGGCCCGCAGCAGGGCGACGCTGTCGCGTACCCGCTGGTTCTCGGTGACCACGTGCCGGGTCCGGCGTCGCGTCTCGTCGTCGGGCAGCCGGGCCAGCGCGTCGTCCAGGGCGTCGGCGGGTACGTCCCGCAGTGCCGGTACGCCCAGCAGGCTCGCGGCCTTCTCGCAGGTGGCGCGGCGGGACGCGTACTCGCCGTCGGCGTGCCGGTGGGGGGCGCGGCTGTCGATCACCAGGATCGCCAGGCCGTCGTGGTCCAGGTCGAACGGGATGTGGTCCACCTGCTCGGTGCGGCAGTCGAGGAAGAGGGCGTGGCCGGCCCGGCAGCGGATCGCGGCCGACTGGTCCATGATGCCGGTGGGCGCGCCGACGTAGTGGTTCTCGGCGCGCTGCGCCAGCCGGGGCTGGTGTGCGGCGGGCAGGTCCAGGCCGCCGAGGTCGACCAGCGCGGTGAGCACGGCGGCCTCCAGCGCGGCCGAGGAGGACAGACCGGCGCCGAGCGGCACGTCGGAGGCGACGGCCAGCCGGGCACCGGGCACCGGGTGACCGGCCTCGCGCAGCGCCCACACCACCCCGGCCGCGTACGCGGCCCAGCCGGTGACCCGGCCGGGGGCGGTCACCTCGTCGAGGCCGAAGTCGACCGTCTCGCCGGTCAGTTCGGACCAGACCGTCCAGTCGTCGGTGGGCCGGGGCGCTGCGGCGACGACGGTGCGCAGCGGCAGCGCGAACGGCAACACGAAGCCGTCGTTGTAGTCGGTGTGCTCGCCGATCAGGTTGACCCGGCCGGGAGCCGCCCAGCGGCCGGCGGGTGACTCGGCGTACACGTGCCGGAAGCCGGACTCGGCGCGGGCGGCGACGTCGGTCACGGCCGTTCCAGCACGTGCGCGCGGTAGAAGGCCCAGGCGTCGGAGACCATGTCGTGCAGGGTCGGCTTGCGTGGCTCCCAGCCCAGCTCGGCGCGGGCCAGCGCGGAGGAGGCGACCAGTTCGGCCGGGTCGCCCTCGCGGCGCGGTGCCACCTCCACCGGCACCGGGTGGCCGGTGACCTCGCGGACCACCTCGACGACCTGGCGGTTGGTGAAGCCGTTGCCGTTGCCGAGGTTGTAGATGCGGTGCCGTCCCGGGGTGGCCGCGTCGAGAGCGAGCAGGTGGGCGCGGGCCAGGTCGGCGACGTGGATGTAGTCGCGGACGCAGGTGCCGTCGGCGGTGGGGTAGTCGTCGCCGAAGAGTTGCAGCTTCTCCCGCCGGTCGGCGGCCACCTCCAGCGCGATGGGGATGAGGTGGGTCTCCGGGTCGTGCCGTTCGCCGAGGGCGGTGTCGCCGTCGAGGTACGCCCCGGCGACGTTGAAGTAGCGCAGCGAGACGGCGGCCAGGCCGTGCCCGATCGCCTCGGAGGTGAGCGCCATGTCGACGGCGAGCTTGGTCGCGCCGTACGTGTTGGTCGGGGCCTTGACGGCGGTCTCCGGGATGGGCAGCTCGGTCGGGTTGCCGTAGACGGCGGCGGTGGAGGAGAAGACCATCCGGGGTACGCCGGCAGCGCGCACGGCGTCGATCAGCGCCAGCGACCCGACGGTGTTGGTGTGCCAGTACTTCTCCGGGGCGGTCATCGACTCGCCGGCGGCGATCAGGGCGGCGAAGTGCAGCACGCCGTCGAAACCCGCCTGCGGGGTGAGCACCCGGGCCGCGTCGTGGATGCCGGCCTCGACGTGGACGGCATCGGGCGCGAGCGCCTCCCGGTGGCCGGTGCACAGGTCGTCCAGGACCACCACGTCGTGCCCGGCGTCGAGCAGCATCCGGGTCACCACGCTCCCGATGAAGCCGGCGCCGCCGGTGACGAGCAGTTTCACGTCGCTCTCCTCCTACCTGGACCTGTGGTGGTCACCCTACAACTCCACCACGACCAACCATTTCTGAACAGAGTCGAACACCGCCAGGGCGCGTCCCGCTGACTACCATCACTGTCATGCGGGCAGCGCGTCGGCGCGGACCCAGGCGACGGGGCGCACAGCGGTCCCGCCGCCAGCCCGGGCCGGTGGCCAGAGCCGTCGCCCGGGTGGTGGTGCGGGCGGCCGACGGCACCCTGCGACTCGTCACCGACCTGCTCGGCGCCGGGTCGGCCGCCGGACGGGAACGCATCAGCGAGGCCGAGCTGCGGGATCTGGTCGCCGCGAACACCGTGCTCGACCCGGTCGGCCGCCGCATCATCGACGAGGTGCTGATGGCCGGCGCCAGCCTGGTCCGCGAGGTGATGATGCCCCGCACCGAGGTGGTGTTCCTCTCCGCGGCGCTGACCGTCGCCGAGGCCGCGCCCCTGGTCCGGGCCGGCACGCACACCCGCTATCCGGTGGTCGACGGCACCCACGACGACGTGGTCGGTGTGGTGCACCTGCGCGACGTGCTGCTGCGCCCGGACCGCGACCCGGGCACCACCGTCGGCGAGCTGGCCCGGGAGGTCAAGCGGTTGCCGGCCAGCAAGCGGGTGCTCGCCGCGCTGACCGAGATGCGGCGGGAGGGACACCACCTGGCCGTGGTGATCGACGAGTACGGCGGCACCGCCGGCATCGTCACCTGCGAGGACCTGATCGAGGAACTGGTCGGCGAGATCCACGACGAGTACGCCGACACGCCCGAACCGGCCCTCGCGGGCCTGCCCACGGTGGTCGACGGCCGGCTCAACCTGACCGACTTCGCCGAGCGCACCGGCGTGCACCTGCCGCACGGTCCGTACGAGACGGTGGGTGGCTTCGTGATGGCGTCGCTCGGCCGGTTGCCCGGACCGGGCGACGAGATTCCGGTGC
This sequence comes from Micromonospora sp. NPDC023869, assembly GCF_055559695.1. Taxonomy (NCBI): domain Bacteria; kingdom Bacillati; phylum Actinomycetota; class Actinomycetes; order Micromonosporales; family Micromonosporaceae; genus Micromonospora; species Micromonospora sp. NPDC023869. Next base: position 172,420 of record NZ_JBVHKD010000001.1, on the reverse strand, counting down.
CCGGGGCGGGCGACGATCCCGCCTCCGGCGGCTGGCTGCTGCGGGTGCTCACCCTGGAGGGGCGCCGGGTGGCCCGGCTCGCGGTCACCGTCGCCCGCCTGCCGGAACAGCGTCGCGATCCGGATGGCGTCGTCGAGCGGGCGCGACCTGCCGGCCCGTCATGACGGACGCCGGGTGTTGCTGACAGAATCGGCGGCATGTCCGACGTTCCCGCCCGACCTCGCGTCTTCTCCGGCATCCAGCCGACGGCCGACTCGTTCCACCTCGGCAACTACCTGGGCGCGGTCCGGCACTGGGTGGCGTTGCAGGAGTCGCACGACGCCTTCTACTGCGTGGTCGACCAGCACGCGATCACGGCGGGGCACGAGCCGAAGGTGTTGCTCCACCGGTCGCGGACGGCCGCCGCGCAACTGCTCGCCGTCGGGCTGGACCCGGAACGCTGCACCCTGTTCGTGCAGTCGCAGGTGCCCGAGCACGCGCAGTTGGCCTGGGTGCTGGGCTGCATCACCGGCTTCGGTGAGGCCAGCCGGATGACGCAGTTCAAGGACAAGTCCCAGAAGCAGGGCAACGAGCGGGCCAGCGTCGGGCTGTTCACGTACCCGATCCTGCAGGCGGCGGACATCCTGCTCTACCAGGCCCACGCCGTGCCGGTCGGCGAGGACCAGCGGCAGCACCTGGAGCTCTCCCGCGACCTGGCGCAGCGGTTCAACTCGCTGTTCGGCAAGACCTTCACGGTGCCCGCACCGCACATCGTGAAGGAGACCGCCAAGATCACTGACCTGCAGGACCCGACGGCCAAGATGTCGAAGTCGTCGTCCTCCCCGGGCGGCATCGTCGACCTGCTGGAGGACCCGGCCCGCTCGGCCAAGAAGATCCGCTCGGCGGTCACCGACACCGGCCGGGACATCCTCTTCGACGCCGAGACCAAGCCGGGCGTCTCCAACCTGCTCACCATCTTCTCCGCGCTGAGCGGGCGCGGCATCGACGACCTGGTCGCCGCGTACGCCGGCAAGGGCTACGGCGATCTCAAGAAGGACCTCGGCGAGGTGGTGCGGGAGTTCGTCACCCCGATCCAGCAGCGCACCCGCGCGTATCTCGACGACCCGGCCCAGCTCGACAAGCTCCTCGCGGCGGGTGCGGAGAAGGCCAGGTCGGTGGCGGCGCCGACGCTGCGGACCGCGTACGAGCGGGTGGGCTTCTTCCCGCCGGTACGCGGCGAGTAGTCGCCCGCACGAGGGCGAGCAGTCGGTGGCCGGAGAGGTGACGCGGAGCGTGGATCAGGGCAGCGGTGTCCCGTCGACCGGTGACATCGTCCAGATCGGCATCGCGGTCGACATCCCCGAGCCGTGGGGCGGCGAGCTGACCCGGCGTCGACTGGCCTCCGGCGACCCGAACACGGTGCCGGCCCACGTCACCCTGCTCGGGCCGACCGAGATCCCGGTCTCCGCGCTGCCCGAGGTGGAACGGCACCTCGACCGGGTCGCCGCCGAGCACCTGCCGTTCACCCTGCATCTGCGCGGCACCGGCACCTTCCGGCCGGTGACACAGGTGGTCTTCGTGACGGTGGCGGCCGGCATCAGCGAGTGCGAACTGCTCGCCGCCGCGATCAACTCGGCCCCTCAGCTCCGTCGTGAGCTGCGCTTTCCCTACCATCCACACGTGACGGTGGCCCAGGACGTCGCGCCGGAGGCCCTCGACCGGGCATACGAGGACCTGGCCGACTTCTCCGCCCTGTTCGAGGTGGAGGGCTTCACCCTGTTCTCGCACAGCGGGCAGACCCGGTGGCAGCCCCGCCGGGACTTCCGGCTGGGCGGCTGACCGGTGAACGTGCTCGGGCGGGTCGAGGCGGGCGTCGACCGTGGGTTGCGGGCCGCCCGCCACCGCTCCCCGGCCTTCGGGCACCTGTGGCGGGCCGGGGTGCGCTACACCGACCTGCACGGCGGGCGGCTGGCCGCCGCGATCGCCTACTACGGGTTCTTCGCGGTCTTCGCCCTCGCCCTGGTGTCGTACGCGGCCTTCGGCGCCATCCTGGACGAGAACGACGAGGTACGCGCGGGGGCGGAGGAGTTCCTCCGGGAGAACCTGCCCTTCCTCGACCCGGCGCAGGTGGCCGAGAGCAGCGGCACGGTCGGCGTGGTCGGTCTGCTGATCCTGGTCCTGACCGGGATCGGCTGGGTGGAGGCGATCCGCTCGTCGCAGCGGCTGATCCACGGGCTGGACCAGCATCCCGGCAACCTGATCGTCCGCCGCCTGGTCGACCTCGGCGTCCTGCTCGTGGTCTTCGTGCTGCTCGGCATCTCGGTGGCGGCGGTCGACGCGCTGGAGACGCTGCTGCGGTTCCTGCTGCGCAGCACCGGCTCGGTCGGGCTGACCACGGTCAGCGCGGTGCTCAGCGTGGTGGTGAACGCGGTGCTGGCGACGCTGCTGCTGGTGGCGGTGCCCCGGCTGCGGATGAGCCGGGCCCGGTTGCGGCCGGTGGTGTTGCTCGTCGCGGTCGGCATCACGCTGCTCAACACCGTCGGGCGGTTCTGGGTGGGGCGGGTGGAGCACAACCCGGCGTACACCGTGGTGGCCACCGCCGTGGGCCTGTTGGTCTATCTCTACCTGCTCAACCAGTTGGTGCTCTTCGGCGCCGCGCTGGCCGCGACCAGCCGGCGCGGCCAGGTGATCGACCTGGCCAGCCGCCCCCGACCGGTCGACCTCGACGTGGAGAGTGATCCCGGCACCCCGGGCGGGGCCGGCTGACCGTGATGTGAGGAACCCGCCCCGACCTCGTCGGCCACCGACGATGATGGGCCCGTGGGGGCACTCGTGACGCTGGACCTGCCGACCGATTCACCGCTGCTCGACCTGCCGTGGATCGTCACGTTCGGGCCGCTCGGTGACGCCGACGAGTGGGAGCCGGTGGTCTGCGGGCCGTACGAGCGGCCGCACGCGTTGGCGCTGGCCGAGTCGGTGGTGGCCGAGGAGCAGTTGATGGCGGTGGTCGAGCCGCTGGTGCCGGCCGTGAACGTGGCCCAGATCCGGGGTGAGATCGCCGCCGCGCAGCTCGCCGCCACCGACGAGACGGTCCGGGTGGACGAGGCCGACCTGTACGGCGACTACGAGGACCTCGTCGACGAGGAGGAGATGGCGGCGGCCGAGCGGGAGGACGCGAGCGGGCCGCTGCCGGTGCCGGACGAGGCGGAGCTGCGGGCCGGGTTCGCCCGGATCGCGACGCGGCTGCCCGGGGGCTGACGACCACCCGGCAACCGGCGCCCGGACGTCGTCGTCCGGGCACCGGTGCCAGCACCGCACCCCCCACCACAAGGGGTCGTCGTCCCAGTCGCCACAGGGGAACCAGGTTGTCGAGGTGATACCCCGGTCAGCGCCGTTCGAACCAGGCGGCCGTGTCGCCGGGGAGCAGGTGGCCGCCGTCGCGTTCGGTGAGCGGTGCGCTGGCCACGAGCGGCGTGCCGTACCCGTCGATCAGGACCGGCGAGTCGCCGGTGTTCACCACACAGGTCAGCACCGTGCTGCCGACCTCCCGGTGGAACGCGAGCACGTCCGGGCCGGTCTGCCGCCAGGTGATGCCGCCGGTGCCGGCCAACGCCGGGTGGGTGTGCCGGATCCGCAGCGCCGTCCGGTACAGCTCCAGGGTCGAGCCGGGCACGTCGGACTGTGCGGCGACCGAGAGGGCCTGCCAGGTCGCCGGGGCCGGTAGCCAGCTCAGCGCGCTGCCGGCCGGTCCGAAGCCGTACGGCGCCAGGTCGCCGCTCCACGGGATCGGGACCCGGCAGCCGTCCCTGCTCTCCCCGGTGCGCAGGAAGGCCGGGTCCTGACGCAGCTCGTCGGGCAGGTCGAGCACCTCGGGCAGCCCCAGTTCCTCGCCCTGATAGAGGTAGGCGCACCCGGGCAGGGCGAGCATCAGCAGCGCGGCGGCTCGGGCCCGGCGCAGCCCGACCTCTCCGTCGCCGTACCGGGTGACGTGCCGTTGCCGGTCGTGGTTGGAGAGCACCCAGGTGGTGGGGGCGCCGACGATGGTGGACTCGCCCAACGCGGTGTCGATCACCTTGCGGAACGAGTCGGCCGACCAGGTGGCGTCGAGGAAGTCGAAGCTGAACGCCTGGTGCAGCTCGTCCGGGCCGATGTAGCGGGCCAGCCGCTGCGGGGTCTCCGCCCACGCCTCGGCCACCGCCATCCGGTGGCCGGGGTAGCTGTCCAGGATGGGGCGCCAGGCGCGGTAGATGTCGTGCACCTCGTCCTGGTCGAAGTAGGGCAGGCGGCCCTTGCCGAGCAGTTCGGACTGGCGGCGGCCGGTGGTCATCGAGCTGAAGCCGACGTCCGGCAACCCCTCCGCCTTGATCATGCCGTGGGCCACGTCGATGCGGAATCCGTCGACGCCACGGTCCAGCCAGAACCGCAGCACGTCCTCGAACTCGGTGCGTACCTCCCGGTGGCGCCAGTTCAGGTCGGGTTGGGCCGGGTCGAACAGGTGCAGGTACCACTGGCCGTCGGGGACCCGGGTCCAGGCCGGGCCGCCGAAGATGCTCTCCCAGTCGTTCGGGGGCTGCTCACCGTGTTCGCCCTTGCCGTCGGCGAAGAGATACCGCGCCCGCTCGGCGGATCCGGGGGCGGCGGCCAGCGCCGCCTGGAACCACGGGTGCCGGTCGGAGGTGTGGTTCGGGACCAGGTCCACGATGATCCGCAGACCGAGCGCGTGCGCGTCGGTGATCATCGCTTCGAAGTCGCCGAGGGTGCCGAACATCGGGTCGACATCGCGGTAGTCGGCCACGTCGTAGCCGCCGTCGACCATCGGCGAGGTGTAGAACGGGGTCAGCCAGAGCGCGTCCACCCCGAGGCCACGCAGGTAGGGCAGGCGTTCGCGGATGCCCTGGAGATCACCGATGCCGTCGCCGTCGGAGTCGGCGAAGCTGCGGACGTAGATCTGGTAGACGACGGCGGATCGCCACCAGTCGGCGTCGGAGGTCAGCGGCGACGGAGGGCTGACGGTCATCGGGTGTTCCCCGTTCTGTGGTGCGGGACGGCGGCACCCGGGCATGGGCGAGGTGGCGCGGGTGTCTGAGAAGGATGCCGGGACGCCGCTGCAAGAGTCAAGCATCTCTTGCGCAAGGGTGGCGGTGGATGTGTCGTGCCGATGGGCGGTGGGCGGCCGAAATCAGCCCGATCTCAGCTGAGGCGGCGGTGGCAGGTGTCCGGCGTCACGCCGGAACGGACAGCGCCGGCGACGACGGTCGCCGACCCTGGTCGCCCTGCGGGGCGCTGTCGTCGCGACGGACCACCGCGGTCGAGCCACGGACCACCAGCTCGGGACGGAACAGGTACTCCGAGTGCGGGGCGGCGTGGCCGTTGATCTCATCGACCAGGGCCCGGACCGCGGCGACCGCCATCGCGGCCACCGGCTGACGCATGGTGGTCAGCGGCGGGTCGGTGAACGCCATCAGCGGCGAGTCGTCGTACCCGACCACCGACAGGTCCTCCGGAACAGAGAGTCCGCGCTGCCGGGCGGCCCGGATCGCGCCGAGTGCCATCAGGTCCGAGCCGCAGACGATCCCGGTGGCGCCCCGCTCGATCAGGCGGCCGGCGGCAGCCTCGCCGCCCTCCACGCCGAACAGGGAGAGCTCGGTCAGCTCGCGCAACTCGTCGTCGGCGAGCTGGACGAGGCGACTCATCGCGGTCTTGTACCCGCTGACCTTGCGCTGCACCGGCACGAACCGGTCCGGCCCGGTGATCAGGCCGATCCGGCGGTGGCCCAGGGCGCCCAGGTGCGACACGGCCAACTCCGCCGCCTCGCGGTCGTCGCAGGAGACGAAGGGGGCCGGGATGCCGGGGGCGTACCCGTTGATCATGACGATCGGCAGCGGCCGGGCGATCAGGGTGCGGTAGCGGTCGTGGTCGGCGGCGGTGTCGGCGTGCAGCCCGGAGACGAAGACGATCCCGGAGACCTGCCGGTCGAGCAGCATCTCCACGTACTCGTCCTCGCGGACGCCGCCGGGAGTCTGGGTGCACAGCACCGGGGTGAACCCGGTCGGGGCCAGCGCCGACTCGATGATCTGGGCGAAGGCGGGGAAGATCGGGTTGTCCAGTTCCGGCACCACCAGGCCGACCAGCCCGGCACTGCGCTTGCGGAGCCGGGCGGGGCGCTCGTAGCCGAGCACGTCGAGGGCGGTCAGAACGGCCTGCCGGGTCTCGGGTGCCACACCGGGTCGGTCGTTGAGCACCCGCGACACCGTGGCCTCGCTGACATCGGCCTGCTGGGCTATGTCGGACAGGCGAGCGCGCATGGGCGCACTGTAGCTCACCCTCAACTTCTTGCGCAGTGGTCGGCAAGAACTTGCAGAATCGAGCAGCGGGCGGCGGTTCGCCCCCGCAAACGCGCTCTCGCAACGGCTGTCGTCGGGACGGTGGGTGCCTTCCCGGTGCGCAGAGCGTGATCCGGTCGCCGTCCACAGTCTGCGCGAGCCCTGCGAAATGCCGGTAAAGCCGCAGTTGTGGAGTGGTCGGGTTGCGGATCCGGCTCGGTTGTTGCGGTGATGTTCGCAAGGGGTTTCGAGTTACGAAAGTTCTTGCTACTGTCCCGCCGACACCCGGCAGGAATCTAGGAGCGAACATGCGTCGCACAGCCAGGGGGATCGCCGTACTCGCCTCCGCCACCCTCGCCCTCTCCGTCGCCGCCTGCGGCGGCGGAGAGGACAACCCGGCTGATGGGCAGTCCACCGTCGACCCCGCTTCCCTCACCGCAGAGCTGACCTGGTGGGACACCTCGGACCCGCAGAACGAGGGCCCCGCGTTCCAGGAACTGATCGCCAAGTTCAACCAGACGCACCCGAACGTGAAGATCAACTATCAGTCGGTCCCGTTCGGTGAGGCGCAGAACAAGTTCAAGACCGCCGCGCAGGCCAAGAGCGGCGCTCCGGACATCCTCCGCGCCGAGGTGGCCTGGGTGCCGGAGTTCGCCTCGCTGGGCTACCTCTACGCGCTGGACGGCTCCGAGCTGCTCGCCGACGAGGCCGACTTCCTGGAGACGCCGCTGGCCTCCAACAAGTTCGACGGCAAGACGTACGGCGTCCCGCAGGTCACCGACAGCCTGGCGCTGATGTACAACAAGGAGCTGCTCAGCCAGGCCGGCGTCGGCGCGCCGCCGAAGACCTGGGCGGAGCTGAAGACCGCCGCGCAGGCGGTCAAGGAGAAGACCGACGCCGAAGGCGTGTACGTCAACCCGGCCGGCTACTTCATGCTGCCCTTCATGTACGGCGAGGGCGGCGACCTCGTCGACACCGCGAGCCAGAAGATCGTCATCAACTCGGAGCAGAACGCGGCCGGGCTGGCGATCGCCAAGGACCTGATCACCAGCGGCGCGGCGGCCAAGCCGTCCGCCAACGACGCCTACGGCACCATGATGACCCTCTTCAAGGAGAAGAAGGTCGCCATGATCATCAACGGCCCGTGGGAGGTCAACAACGTCACGTCGGCCCCCGGCTTCGGCGGCCTGGAGAACCTGGGCATCGCCCCGGTGCCGGGCGGGTCGGCGCGGGCCGGTGGCCCGGTCGGCGGCCACAACTACGTGATCTGGTCCGGCATGCCGCAGGAGAAGGTGGACGCCGCCGTCGCGTTCGTGAAGTTCATGAGCTCCGCCGATTCGCAGGCGTTCCTGTCCGAGAAGCTCGGCCTGCTGCCGACCCGCACCTCCGCGTACGCCCTCGACCCGGTCAAGAACAACCCGGTCGTGGCCGCGTTCCAGCCGGTCGTGGAGGCCGGTGTGGGCCGCCCGTGGATTCCCGAGGCCGGTCAGTTCTTCGGCCCGCTCGACCAGATGGCCACCGAGGTCCTGATCCAGAACAAGGACCCGAAGGCCGCGCTGGACACCGTCGCCAGGAAGTACAAGGCCGAGGTCGTGCCCGGCTACGGGCTCTGACCGCCCGCGCCGGCTCCGGCCGGTGACCTTTCGGCACCCGGCAGGGTCGCGGCCGTCGCGGCCGCGCGCCCCTGCCGGACTTCTCCTCGGGAGCGCTGATGACCACCGTGACAGCCGACCCGGCGCCGTCGTCCACGACGCCGCCCGGCCGGTCCGCTCGAACGTCCCGGCTGCGCCGCAGTTGGGACAAGCACTGGTACGCCTGGGCGATGGTGCTGCCCGTCGTGATCGTCCTGGCGGTGCTGATCTTCTACCCGCTGTTCCGCGGGATCTGGCTCTCGTTCACCGACCTCACCGAGGCCAACCAGGTCGCCGAGATCTGCACCAAGTCGATCACCGGCAGCGAGGTCTGCCGGGACAACCCCAACAAGTGGGAGTTCATCGGCCTCGACAACTACGTCCGCGTCCTCACCGGCCAGGTCGGCGACTTCTGGCAGTGGACCGGCACCACGCTGATCTGGACGTTCGTCTGCGTGGCCTGCCACTTCGGTCTCGGTCTCGGTCTGGCCACCATGCTCAACCGGCCGATGTGGGGCCGCAGCATGTACCGGGTGCTGCTGGTGCTGCCCTGGGCGGTGCCGGCCTTCGTCAGCGCCTTCGCCTGGAAGTTCATCTTCAACGAGCGCTTCGGCCTGGCCAACGCCCTGCTCACGGCGGTCGGGATCGACCCGGTCTCCTGGTTCGCCGACCGCTGGACGGCGCTGCTGACCGCCATCGCGACCAACATCTGGCTCGGCGTGCCGTTCATGATGGTGGCCCTGCTCGGCGGCATGCAGACCATTCCGTCCGAGCTGTACGAGGCGGCCGAGATCGACGGCGCCACGCCGTGGCAGCGGTTCGTCAACATCACCCTGCCCGGCCTGCGTCCGGTCAGCATGACCGTGGTGCTGCTCGGCACCATCTGGACGTTCAACATGTTCCCGATCATCTTCCTGGTGACCGAGGGACAGCCGGCGGGACAGAGCGAGATCCTGGTGACCGGTGCCTACCGGGCGGCGTTCGAGGGCATCCGCAACTACTCGCTCGCCTCCACGTACGGCGTACTGATCCTGTCGATCCTGCTGGTGTTCTCGATGTTCTACCGGCGGGCCCTGCGCAAGCAAGGCGAGGTGTGGTGATGGCGCAGGCACAGCGCCCCGCGCAGGCGCGCAGACCCGGCCGCAGTCGCCGTTCTCCGCTGAAGTCGGTCCTGCTGCACGGCACGTTGATCCTGGCCTCGCTGATCGCGGTCGGCCCGATCGCCTGGGTGCTGCTGTCGTCGCTCAAGCCCGGGTACGCGATCCAGAGCAGCGAGCTGACGCTGTTCCGGGACACCACGCTGGCCAACTACAGCTATGTGCTGACCAGCACCAACTTCCCCCGGTGGTTCCTCAACTCGGTGATCGTCGCGGCGTTCACCATGGGGATCGGCATCTTCCTGTCGGCCACCACCGGCTACGCGGTGTCCCGGTTCAACTTCCCGGGTCGCCGGCCACTGATGATGATCTTCCTGGTCACCCAGATGTTCCCGGTGGCCATCCTGATCGTGCCGATCTACACGATCATGGCGCGGCTCGGGCTGATCAACACGATGCCCGCGTTGATCATCGCGTACCTGACCATCGCGGTGCCGTTCTGCGCCTGGATGTTGAAGGGCTACTTCGACTCCATCCCGACCTCGCTGGACGAGGCGGCGGCGCTGGACGGGTGCGGCCCGTTCGCCACCTTCTGGCGGGTCGTGCTGCCGCTGGCCCGCCCGGCGGTGGCGGTCACCGCGTTCTACACCTTCCTCACCGCGTGGGGCGAGGTGGCGTACGCGTCGGCCTTCATCCAGACCGACAACAAGTTCACCCTGGCCTACGGCCTCCAGCAGTTCGTGCCGCAGTTCAACCCGCAGTGGGAGTACCTGACGGCCGCCGCCGTCCTGGTCACCGTTCCGGCCGGGCTGGTCTTCTTCTTCGCCCAGAAGCACCTCGTCTCCGGCCTGACCGCGGGTGGCACGAAGGGCTGACCGGAAGGCCCTCTACTACAAACCGTCGTTGATAGGGCAGGATGGGTCGGGTGGAAGCACTTCGACTCATCCTCCTCTACGGCCACCTGATCGGCTTCGCGCTGCTGCTCGGCGGCGCGATCGCCCAATACCTCACCGGCAAGATCCGGATCAACGCCGCGATGCTCTGGGGCGCGGTGATCCAACTTGCCACCGGCATCGGACTCTCCGCCCCGCTGCGCGACGGCGACGAGCCGGCACCGGCGAAGCTTGTGACGAAGCTGGTGTTCGCGCTGCTGATCTTCGTAATGGTCTTCTTCTCCCGCAAGCGGGACGAGGTCAACCGGGGGCACTTCCTCGCCATCGCGGGATTGACCCTGGTCAACGCCGCTGTCGCGGTCTTCTGGCGATGAGCGGCGAGCCCGCCGATCTTCACTGGAAGCGGACTTAACGGACGCAGCCCCGCCCGCCTGTCGCCACCCTGAGTGATCTGCCCCACCGGAGCATTACGTACGGGTAACAGGCCTCCAACAGTCCTGCACGATTGTCGTTCGGCAGGTGGGCGCGGGCGTACGCTCTGCGTCCGTAACGTGGGATGCCGGCGGCACAGCGCAGGCCGGTTTAAGGGCAGCCACCGCAACCACGCGGTGTGCAGTGGGAAGGAGACGTCTTGCGCTCGGTGCGTGGGATGCGGATCGCCTCGGTCATCGCGGCTGGTGGGCTCGTACTGAGCGCCGCCGCCTGTGGCGAGGCCCCGGATGAGGACAACAACGCCGGTTCGGGCGGCGAGAAGTACACCGCCTGTATGGTCACCGACGTCGGCGGCATCGACGACAAGTCGTTCAACGCCTCGGCCTGGAAGGGGCTCGAGGAGGCCAAGGCCGAGAACAGCAACGTCGACATCAAGTACGTCGCGTCCAAGGCCGAGGCGGACTACGAGCCGAACCTCACCCAGTACGTGAACCAGGACTGCGACTTCATCCTGGCCGTCGGTGGCCTGATGGGCGACGCCACCAAGAAGATCGCCGAGGCGAACACGGACCAGCAGTTCGCGATCGTCGACGCCAACCCCGGGGTGGGCAACGTCTACCCGATGGAGTTCGACACCGCCCAGGCCGGCTTCCTCGCCGGATACGTCGCCGCCGGCATGAGCGAGAGCGGCAAGGTGGCCACCTACGGCGGCATGAAGATCCCGCCGGTGACCATCTTCATGGACGGCTTCGTCGACGGCGTCGCGCACTACAACCAGGCCAAGAGCGCCAACGTGCAGGCCCTGGGTTGGAACAAGGAGACCCAGAACGGGTCGTTCACCAACGACTTCATCAAGCAGGACGAGGGCAAGAAGGTCAGCGACGCGCTGGTTGCCCAGGGCGCGGACATCATCATGCCGGTCGCCGGCGGCGCCGGACTCGGCACCACCGGTGCGGCCAAGGCCTCCGGCGGCAAGTACAACACCATCTGGGTGGACGTCGACGGCTGCGAGAGCACGCCGGACTGCTCGGCGATCATCACCACCGTGGTGAAGAACATCCCGGGCGCGGTCAAGGAGGCCGTGCTCAAGGCCGCCGGTGGCGAGAAGCTCAACGCCGAGGAGGGCTTCGTCGGCACGCTGGCCAACGACGGCGTCTCGATCGCCCCGTACCACGAGTTCGACAGCAAGGTCCCGGCCGAGCTCAAGGCCGAGGTCGACAAGCTGAAGGCGGACATCGCCGCGGGCACCGTCAAGGTCGAGTCGGCCGCCCAGCCGAAGTGACCCGTCACCGGTCGCCCCGGTGAGACGATCACCAGGGCGACCGGTACGCGGAGCCGAATCATGATCCGGCCGCTCCGGCGCGGGGAGACCCGCGCTCGGGGCGGCCGGTCCGTGCCCCCGGTCGGGTCCCGGCCGCAAACCGTTCGCGAGCAGCTACGCTGCACCATCGCTTCGCACTCCAGGAGGTTGCGCTGAGACTCGAACTGCGCGGCATCACCAAGCGGTTCGGTGATCTGGTCGCCAACGACCACATCGACCTGACGGTGGAGCCTGGAGAGATCCACGCCCTGCTCGGCGAGAACGGCGCGGGCAAGTCAACCCTGATGAACGTCCTGTACGGGCTCTACCAGCCCGACGAGGGCGAGATCCTGGTCGACGGCAAGCCGCTCAAGCTGCGCGGCCCCTCCGACGCGATCGCGGCCGGCATCGGCATGGTGCACCAGCACTTCATGCTCGTACCGGTCTTCACGGTCACCGAGAACATCATGCTCGGTGCCGAACAGGTGCGCGGCGGTATCGCCGGGTTCCTGGACCGGCGCCGCGCCCGCCGCGAGGTCGCCGAGGTCTCGGAGCGCTACAACCTGCGGGTCGACCCGGACGCGGTGATCGAGGACCTGCCGGTCGGAGTCCAGCAGCGGGTCGAGATCGTCAAGGCGCTGACCCGCGACGTCGACCTGCTCATCCTGGACGAGCCCACTGCGGTGCTCACCCCGCAGGAGACCGAGGAACTGCTCACCGTGATGCGGTCGCTCAAGGCCGCCGGCAAGTCCATCGTGTTCATCACTCACAAGCTCGGCGAGGTCAAGGCGATCGCCGACCGGATCACGGTGATCCGGCGCGGTAAGACGGTGGGCACCGCGTCGCCCGAGGCCAGCCGGGACGAGCTGGCCGCGCTGATGGTCGGCCGCAGCGTCCGGCTCACCGTCGAGAAGGCGCCGGCCACGCCGGGCGAACCGGTGCTGGAGATCTCCGGCCTGGTCGTCGACGACGACCGGCAGGTCCGCGCGGTGGACGGCGTCGACCTGACCGTACGCGCGGGCGAGGTGCTCGGCGTCGCGGGTGTGCAGGGCAACGGGCAGACCGAACTCATCGAGGCGGTCATGGGGCTGCGTCCCGTGCTCGCCGGCACGATCAGCCTCGACGGCCAGCGGGTCGACGGCTGGAGCACCAAGAAGGTGCTGCGCGCCGGGGTCGGCTACGTCCCCGAGGACCGCAGCGTCGACGGCCTGGTCAAGGAGTTCAGCGTCGCGGAGAACCTGGTGCTGGACATCTACGACCGGCCGCCCTTCGGCAGCGGGTTGTCGCTCAAGCCGGACGCGATCGCGAAGTCGGCGCAGGAGCGGATCGACCAGTTCGACGTCCGGACCTCGTCGGCCCAGGCGCCGGTGGGCACGCTCTCCGGCGGCAACCAGCAGAAGGTGATCGTGGCGCGGGAGCTGTCCCGGCCGCTCAAGCTCTTCATCGCCGCCCAGCCCACCCGGGGCGTGGACGTCGGTTCGATCGAGTTCATCCACAGCCAGGTCATCCGCGAGCGCGACGTGGGCACCGCCGTGCTGGTGGTCTCCAGTGAACTCGACGAGGTGATCGGGCTGGCCGACCGGATCGCGGTGATGTATCGCGGACGGGTCATCGGCATCGTCGGCCCGGACACCCCGCGCGAGGAGATCGGCCTGCTGATGGCGGGCATCAGCCCCGACGCGACCGGCGGTTCCCCGGACAGCACCGCAGCCGCCGACGGCACCGCCGCGGCGACCAGCGACCGGGACGAACCGGCGGTGACCGACGCGGACGCGGTGAGCGCCGACGGCACGACCGCGACCACCGACCGCGACGTCACGGCCACCACCGACGGCGTGGACCCGGCCCCCGAGGGGCCCGGCAACGAGGACGAGAAGGCATGAGCGAGCTCTGCGAGCGAATCATCAGGCTCAGTGCGGTGGTGCCTCATGACGGTACGGAGCGAAGCGGAGTGCCGGCATGACCACTTCTTCCCAGCCTGGCTCGCCGGACAAGGAACCGGCGAGCGAGGAGCAGGCCAACCGGACCGCGATCGGCAACACCGAGCGCGCCGAGACGGCCACCACCGGGCAGCCCCCGCAGGAACGACCCACCCTGGGCCGGCTGTTCCTGGAGAACCTGTGGGCGGCCAACACGTTCACCGTGACGTTGCTGTCGCTGGTGCTGGCGATGCTGGTCGGCGCCATCCTCATGATCATTTCTGATCCGGACGTGCTGGCCACCTACGCCTACTTCACCGCCCGTCCCGCCGACGCGCTCAGCGCGAGCTGGACGCTGGTCAGCGAGGCGTACGCGAACCTGTTCAAGGGCAGCGTCTTCGACCCGGCCGCCTCCACGGTGAACGCGGCGCTGAGCCCGATCTCGGAGACGCTCACCTACACCGCGCCGCTGGTCTTCACCGGTCTGTCGGTGGCGCTGGCGTTCCGGGGCGGTCTGTTCAACATCGGTGCCCAGGGCCAGGCCACCATGGGCGTGATCCTGGCCGCGCTGGCCGGATTCCTGCTGCCGCTGCCGCCCGGGCTGCATCTGCTGGTCGCCGTTCTGGCCGGTGCGGTCGGCGGCGCGATCTGGGGTTTCATTCCCGGCATCCTCAAGGCGCGGACCGGCGCACACGAGGTGATCAACACGATCATGCTCAACTACATCGCGGTCTACTTCCTGACCTGGCTGATCGTGCAGAACGGCGTGCAGGACCCGAATCGCACCGACGCGATCAGTCGGCCGGTGGACGCCTCCGCCCAACTGCCGCGCCTGTTCGGGGACGGGCTGCGGGCGCACACCGGGATCATCCTCGCCGTGCTGGCCACCCTCGCGGTCGCCTGGCTGCTCAACCGCTCCACGCTCGGCTTCGAGCTGCGTGCGGTGGGCGCCAACCCGGACGCCGCCCGCACCGCCGGCATCAGCGTCACCCGGACGTACGTGCTGATCATGGTCTTCGCCGGGGCGCTGGCCGGACTGGGCGGCTCGCAGATGGTGCTCGGCACCACCGCCGCCGCACTGACCCCGCTGGTGGTCGCGCAGATCGGCTTCGACGGCATCCTGGTCGCCCTGCTCGGCCGGGTGAAACCGTGGGGAGTGGCGCTGGCCGCGCTGCTGTTCGGCGCGTTGCAGGCCGGCGGCAACCGGATGCAGTCGTACTCGGGGATCTCGCTGGAGCTGGTCACCGTGCTCCAGGCGCTGATCGTCATCTTCATCGCCGCGCCGGCCCTGGTGAAGGCGATCTTCCAGCTCCGGGCGGCGCGGGCCGCCCGGTTGCAGACGAGCCTCGCGAAGGGCTGGTGAGGCATGTCCACCATGGCAGTCCCCGACGTCGCGGTCGCGCAGGTCGACGAGGGTTTCTGGACCCGTACCCGCAAGGTGGGCCTGGTGCTGCTGGCCCTCGGCCTGCTGGCCACCGTGCTGTTCGGCGCGCTCGCCACCGGTGAGCAGGCCCGCTTCACGCTGAGCGAGGACTCCGCCGGGGCCGCGCTGGAGATCCACGGGACGGTCGGCGCGATCCTCTTCGGACTGATCACGTTGGCCGCCGGGGCGGCGATGCTGGCCGGTCTGCCGAAACGTTGGTTCGTCCCGGTGCTCGCCGTCGGCCTGATCGGCTTCGTGCTCTCCTTCCTCTGCTGGCAGGTCTCCGCCGCACCGACCGGGCAGAACTTCATGCCGCTGGTCAACATCGTGCGCGGCACGTTCCTGCTCGCCCTGCCGCTGATCTTCGGTGCGCTGGCCGGTGTGCTCTGCGAGCGTTCCGGCGTGGTCAACGTCGCCATCGAGGGCCAGTTGCTGATGGGCGCGTTCAGCGGCGCGCTCTTCGGCAGCATCAGCGGCAGCGTCTGGGTGGGTTTGGTCGCCGCCGCGATCGGCGGCGCGTTCATCTCGCTGCTGCTCGCCGTGTTCTGCATCCGCTACCTGGTCGACCAGGTGGTCATGGGCATCGTGCTGAACCTGCTCGCGGTCGGCATCACCGGCTTCCTCTACGAGCGGCTGATGCAGACCGACGCGGCGCGCTACAACAGCGCTCCCCGGTTCAGCAACTGGGAGATCCCGCTGCTCTCCGACATCCCGGTCCTCGGGCCGGCGCTGTTCCGGTCCAGCATCTTCCTCTACCTCGCCCTGCTGCTGGTGCTCGTGATCCACATCGCGCTGTTCCGCACCCGATGGGGTCTGCGGACCCGGTCGGTCGGCGAGCACCCGACGGCGGCGGACACCCTGGGCGTGAAGGTGCTGCGGGTGCGCTACCGCAACGTGCTGCTGGCCGGTGTGGTCGCCGGCATCGGTGGGGCGTCGTACACGCTGGCGCTCTACTCGTTCACCAAGAACATGATCGGCGGTAAGGGCTTCATCGCCCTGGCCGCACTGATCTTCGGCCGGTGGAGCCCGACGGGGGCGCTGCTCGCGGCGCTCTTCTTCGGCTTCGCCGACCAGTTGGCCACCTACCTGGGCGCGATCAACAGCATCATCCCCGGCCAGTTCCTGGCCATGCTGCCGTACCTGGCGACGATCCTGGCGGTGGCCGGGCTGGTCGGCCGGGTCCGGGCACCCGCCGCCGACGGCAAGCCGTACATCAAGGGCTGATCCAGGGGAGCGCAGCATGGATATCGACTGGGCGCGGTTGCGCGCCGCCGCCACCGAGGTCATGCGGCACGCGTACGTGCCGTACTCGAAGTTCCCGGTGGGCGCGGCGGCACTGGTCGACGACGGCCGGGTCGTGGTCGGCTGCAACGTCGAGAACGCGGCGTACGGTGTGGTGCTCTGCGCCGAGTGCGGCGTGGTCTCCTCGCTGCACGCCACCGGCGGTGGCCGGATCGTCGCGTTGTCCTGCGTCGACGCCACCGGCGAGCCGCTGATGCCGTGCGGGCGCTGCCGGCAACTGCTCTGGGAACAGGGCGGGCCGGAGTGCCTGATCGAGGCCAAGGGCGGTCCGCTGCGGATGGCGGAACTGCTGCCGCACGCCTTCGACGTGGCCGACCTCGACGCGGTCACCCGGGAACGGCCGGTGCCGGTGGTTCCCGACCGGCTGGCCGCCTGGCGGGGACGCGGCACCGTCTTCGTGCACCCCGACCTCTCCGCCGGCCAGCAGATCTGGACGGCCTACTGGGAACGGTCGGCCGGCGACGACGCGGGCGCCGAGACCGGGGTGCTGGAGGAGGCGCCGAGCTGGAACGACCCGGCAGAGGCGATCACCTGGGGGTTGGCGCGTACGCCCCGGGTCGTGGTGGTGGACGCGTCGGGCACCATCTTCTGGGCCGGTGAGGGTGAGCCGCCGGTGGAGATTCCGGTGCGTTGGGATGGGACTCAAAGGTGAGTGTGTTTACTGCGGTTGATGTCATTCGGGCCAAGCGGGACGGGGGTGTGCTCTCCGACGCGCAGATCGACTGGGTGGTGGACGCGTACACCCGGGGGGCGGTGGCCGACGAGCAGATGTCGGCGCTGGCCATGGCGATCCTGCTGAACGGGATGACGGGCCCGGAGATCGCCCGGTGGACGGCCGCGATGATCGCCAGCGGCGAGCGGCTGGACCTGTCGTCGGTGTCCCGGCCGACCGTGGACAAGCACTCGACCGGCGGCGTCGGTGACAAGATCACTCTGCCGCTCACCCCGTTGGTGGCCGCCTGCGGCGCGGCGGTGCCGCAGCTCTCCGGGCGCGGCCTCGGGCACACCGGCGGCACGCTGGACAAGCTGGAGTCGATCCCGGGCTGGCGGGCCGCGCTCAGCAACGAGGAGTTCACCGCCCAACTGCGCGATCTCGGGGCGGTGGTCTGCGCCGCCGGGTCGGGACTGGCCCCGGCCGACCGCAAGCTGTACGCGTTGCGCGACGTCACCGGCACGGTGGAGGCGATCCCGCTGATCGCCAGCTCGATCATGAGCAAGAAGATCGCCGAGGGCACCGGTGCGCTGGTCCTCGACGTGAAGGTCGGCTCCGGCGCGTTCATGAAGTCCGTCGACGACGCCCGCGAGCTGGCCCGGACCATGGTGGAGCTGGGCGGCGCGCACGGCGTCCGCACGGTCGCCCTGCTCACCGACATGTCGACGCCGCTCGGCCTGGCCATCGGCAACGGCGTCGAGGTGACCGAGTCGGTCGAGGTGCTGGCCGGTGGCGGCCCGGCCGACGTGGTGGAACTGACGCTGGCGCTGGCCCGGGAGATGCTCGATGCCGCCGGGCTGCCCGACGCCGATCCCGCCGCCGCGCTGCGCGACGGGCGGGCGATGGACGTGTGGCGGTCGATGATCCGCGCGCAGGGCGGTGACCCCGACGCATCCATGCCCAGCGCGCCCGAGGTCGAGGTGGTGCGCGCCGAGACGGACGGCTACGTCGCGACCGTCGACGCGTACGCCATGGGGGTGGCCGCGTGGCGGCTCGGCGCCGGCCGGGCCCGCAAGGAGGACCCGGTCAGCGTGCCCGCCGGTGTGCTGTTGCACAAGCGGCCCGGTGACCCGGTCCGGGCCGGTGACCCCCTCTACGAGCTGCGGTCCGAGAGTCCGGAGAGGATTCCGGCGGCGCTGGCGGAGGCGGCCCGCGCGGTGACTCTCGCGGCCACACCGCCGGCCACCGTTCCGCTGGTGCTCGAACGGGTGGAGTGAGTCCACCCTGGTCGCGCCCCATGGTGCCGGGCCGGTCTGGCCGCTATCCTCGCAGGCCAGGGGGGACTACCCGGCGCCCGAGACATCACGACCAGACAGGGATGTTGCCGTGATCGTGCCTGCTCCCGACCCCCGTGCGGTGCGTGAAGCGAGCCTGGAGGAACTGTCCCGGCTGCGACTGCCGTTGCCGCCGCCGCAGTTCCCGCTGGTGTGGGAGCCCGGCGACGAGATCGAGTTGCGGCCGACACCGGAGGTCGAGGCGCGGATCGCCGTGCTGCACCTGATCCAGGCGCGCTGCTTCGGCATGCCGCCGCAGGCGGCGATGAGCTGGTTGCTGGCGTCGCACCTGCTGGAGATGGTCACCCCGCCGGAGTTCCAGTTCGTCACCGGCGCCAAGGGCGACCACCGCTCGTTCGTGCTGCATCACGACGCGCTGTTCGCCCTGACCTGGGTACTCGGCCTGACCAAACAGCTCGACCCCACGCTGCCGGTGGACGAGCGGCTGGTGGAGCGCCTGCCGAACATCGTCGAGGGGGAGACCTTCCGGCGCTGGCAGGCCCGCATCCTGACCGCCCCGCAGCATCCGGCCGACGCCGCCGCCCTGCTCGACCTGCACTACTGCCTGGACTGGGCGTACCTGGAGGTGAGCCGGGCCGGGCGGTTGTTGCCGGGGCTGGTGGACGCCAACGCCATCGGCCAGCGCCGCTGGGCTCTGGAGTGGGCGGTGATGCTGCGCGGGCCGTACCATGACGAGCCGCCCGGCTGGGAAGAGGTCGACCTCTCCACCTAGGACCTGGGACGCGGGCGGTACACGCCGAGCCGGACCGCGACGGTCACCCGGACCGGCTCGCCGAGGGCGGCGGTCCGGTCGGCCAGCCCGCCCGGGTCGGTGTGCCAGGCGCTCGGGCCCATGCCGACGAGCGTGGCCACCTCCGGACCGGCCAGGCTCAGCTCCTGCCGGTGCTCGGTCTGCGACTCCTCGACGAAGTGCCCGCCGAGGCCGGCGGCGATCCGGTCCGCCTTGGCCGGGTCGACCCGGAGCAGGTCGAGCGCGTCGACCAGTTCGGTGAGGTGGTCGGCCACCGGCGTCACCACCAGCAACCGCCCGGTCGGTGCGAGAACCCGACGGAACTCAGCGCCGTTGCGGGGCGCGAAGACGTTGAGCAGCAGCGCCGTCGAGGCGTCCGCCAGCGGCATGCGCTGCCAGGTGTCGGCGACCGCCGCGGTGATCCGGGGGTGCGCCCGGGCCGCCCGGCGCAACGCCGGCTTGGAGACGTCCAGGGCGAGACCGACGGCCGCCGGCACCGCCGCCAGCACCGCGGCGAGGTGCCGACCGGTGCCGGCGCCCGCCTCCACCACCAGCGGGTACGCCCCGAGTCCGCCGCTCGGGACATCCTGGTGCGGCCCCTTTGCTCTGCTTACCTCGGCGCAACAGACACGCCCGGATACCGGTGCGTCCGTTGAAGCAGAGCAAAGGCAGCGCGGGACACCTGGGTGCGGGGTGGCGGTCTGCCCGGTGACGCGGGTGGCGAACTCAGCGAGGGCGGCGGAGATCAGGTCGTAGTGGCCGGCGGCGAGGAAGTCCGCCCGTGCGGCGATCATCTCCGCGCTGTCCCCGCCGTGCGGGGCGCGGCCGGCGAGCAGGTTGACGTAGCCCTGTCGGGCGATGTCGAAGCTGTGCCGGCGCGGGCACCGCAGCGCGCGGGCGGCACCGGCGGACACCTCGCCCAGCGGCTCTCCACAGACCGGGCAGCGCAGTCGCTCGACGACGCGAGGGTCCATCACCACAGCAGGTCGCAGGCCAGATCCACGCTCCCGAGCGTACCCAGCTGTCCGCTGCGGACTAGGGTCTGGTCATGGCCGCGAACATCGGGTACGAGGACATCGTCAAGGCACCGAAGGCGTTGCTGCACGACCACCTGGACGGCGGTCTGCGGCCCGCGACGATCGTCGAGCTGGCCGCCGAGGTCGGTCACGAGCTGCCCACCACCGACCCGGCGGAGCTGGGGCGCTGGTTCGTGGCGGCGGCCGACTCGGGTTCGCTGGAGCGCTACCTGGAGACGTTCGCGCACACCGTGGCCGTGATGCAGACCGCCCCGGCGCTGCGGCGGGTGGCCCGGGAGTGCGCGCTGGACCTGGCCGCCGACGGGGTCGTCTACGCGGAGGTGCGCTTCGCCCCGGAGCAACACCTGGAACGCAACCTGAGCCTGGACGAGGTGGTCGAGGCGGTGCTGGCCGGGTTCGTCGAGGGCAGTGGGCTCGCCGCCGAGGCCGGTACGCCGATCCGGGTCGGCACCCTGCTCACCGCGATGCGGCACGCGGCGCGTTCGCAGGAGATCGCGGAGCTGGCGGTCCGGCACCGCGACCACGGGGTGGTGGGGTTCGACATCGCCGGAGCCGAGGCGGGTTTCCCGCCCACCCGGCACCTGGACGCCTTCGAGTACCTCCAGCGGGAGAACTTCCACTTCACGATCCACGCCGGTGAGGCGTTCGGGCTGCCCTCCATCTGGCAGGCGATCCAGTGGTGCGGTGCCGACCGGCTGGGCCACGGCGTACGCATCGTGGACGACATCACCGTCGGCGCAGAGCCGGTGCTCGGTCGGCTGGCCGCGTACGTGCGGGACAAGCGGATCCCGTTGGAGCTCTGCCCGTCGTCCAACGTGCAGACCGGTGCCGTCGCGTCGATCGCCGAGCACCCCATCGGGCTGCTGCGTGACCTGCGGTTCCGGGTCACCGTGAACACCGACAACCGGCTGATGAGCGGCACCTCGGTGTCCCGCGAGATGGCGCTGCTCTGCGAGGCGTTCGGCTACGGCTGGCGCGAGGTGCAGTGGTTCACCATCAACGCGATGAAGAGCTCCTTCATCCCGTTCGACGAACGGCTCCGGATCATCGACGAGGTCATCAAGCCCGCGTACGCCAAGCTGCTGGCCTGAGCGCCCGACGCCGGTTCAGCGGGCCGGTGGACGACCGGGGCGGTGCAGACCGGCGACCTGACGCAGGATCTCCCGCGCCCGGGCGGCCTCGGCACCCAGCCCGGTCTGGCGGCGCAGCACCGCCGGCTCGGCCCGCAACAGCGTCACGCCCCGCCGCAGCAGTACCCGGGGACCCTTGCGCTGCTCGGCCAGGTCGCGGGCGAGCCGACGGAGGAAGGTCGCCCCGCGTGGCCGGCGCAGCGCGTACGCCCCGGCGACCAGGCCCCGAAGTCGGCATTCCTCGACGATCTCGGCGGCGAAGATCCCTTCGGCCACGAAAAGTGGCGAATCGGCCAGCTCGAACGGCCGAGTGGCCACCCGCCGGTCCTCATTGATGGCGTACACGGGGACATCTGCCCGACCGTGCCTCGCCAGTCGGGTTATCACCTCAACGGCCGTTTCGGCGTCCCATGAAGCGGGCGACTCCCAGTCGATCTGGCCATCCCGGCGCGGTAACGATGGGTCATCGCCATTCTTGTAGAAATCGTCCAAACAGAGCACTGGCAGCCCGGTTTGTCGCGCTACGTATGACTTCCCGGAGCCGGATGGGCCGGCGAGCAGGACAACTCGGTGCGGGGGTTCCATTACCTTCAGTGACTCCGAACAGACGGACCGCGATCAAATTGCGTCAACATCTCATCACACCTTTGGCTGGGGCCAACCTGGGCTTTCTCTTTCCCCAGAGGCGTGATGGAATCTCGGATGGTCCGACCCGCCGGGTCGGCTGCTGGGCGTTGTCCGCAAGACAACGCGGACGCTGCAATCACGAGGGCGGTGACGTGAGCAAACGACCGAAGACGGCAGGCTCCTTCCTGTCGCGTATGGGTCGGCCGGTCGGTCGGCTCCGCGACATGCCGATCTGGTCCAAGCTCGGTCTCATCATGATCGTGCCGACCATCGCCACGGTCGTCGTGGGCACCAGTGGTCTGGTCGACCACCTGGACTCGCTCAGCGACGCCAACCGGGCTGGCGACCTCGCCGAACTCATCGGGCACTCCGGTGCGCTGGTGGACGGTCTGCAGGACGAGCGGACGGCTGCCGTCCTGCTCCTCGGCGTGCAGCCGCAGTCGGCCGGGCAGGCCGAGTCGGAGGAGAAGAAGAACGCCTCCGCGCTCTACAGCGAGGTCTCCGGCGCGGTGGACCGGGCCACGGACCCCTACTCGTCGCAGCGCTCCGACCTGACCGACCTGCCGCCCAGCCTCCAGGAGTTGCTGACGCAGATCGACGAGCGACTCGGCGACCTGCCCGGCACCCGGAGCCAGGTGATCAACGGTAAGTTCAAGATCACCGACACGCTCCAGTCCTACGACGAGCTGATCAACCAGCTGCTCTCCGTGCGGGACTCGGCCAGCCAGCTCGCCGGTGACAACGACCTGAGCGACCGGATGCGAGCCTCGGCCGCCGTCGCGCGGGAGAAGGAGTGGCTCTCCGTCCGCCGGGTGGTCGTGCACCGCGCCCTGATCCAGGGCGGCATGAGCGCGACCCTGCGCACCGACTACATCTCCAGCGAGACCGGCCAGCAGCAGGCACAGCAGAGCTTCAACGCGGTCGCCACCGAGTCCGAGGCGGAGTTCCACGCCCAGACCATCGGTGGTGGTGACCGGCGGCAGGCGACGATCTACATCAGCCAGGTCAACGCCGACGCCTCCGCGAACCTCGCCGGCCTCTCCTTCACGCCGGAGGAGTGGGACGCGGCGCTGGTCGCCAACGGCAATCTGATCCGGTCGGTGGAGTCCAAGTTCGACTCGGACGTCGCCGCCGAGGCCGCCAACCTCCGCTCCGACGTACAGCGGCAGGTGTTCCTGGAGACCGGCCTGCTGCTGACCACGCTGCTGTTCGCCATCTTCCTGGCGTTCCTGGTGGCCCGCTCGATGGCCCGCTCGCTGCGGGAGCTCCGGCAGGGCGCGCTCTCCATCGCCCAGTACGGCCTGCCCCAGGCGGTGGCCCGGCTGCGTGACCCGCAGGTCACCGGCCAGCTCTCACCGATGCAGTTGGCCAACCAGATCGCCGAGCCGCTGCCGGTCCGCAGCAAGGACGAGTTCGGGCAGGTGACCGAGGCGTTCAACGCCGTCCACCTGGAGGCGGTCCGGACCGCCGCCGAGCAGGCCGCCCTGCGGGCGTCCGTCGCAACCATGTTCGTCAACCTCGCCCGCCGTTCCCAGATCCTGGTCGACCGGCTGATCGGTCACCTCGACCGGCTGGAGCGCGGCGAGGAGGACCCGGACCGCCTGGCCGAGCTGTTCCAGCTCGACCACCTGGCCACCCGGATGCGCCGTAACGACGAGAACCTCCTGGTCCTCGCCGGCGCGGACTCGACCCGTGTGCAGCGGGAGCCGGCTGCGCTGATCGACGTGCTCCGGGCCGCCCAGTCCGAGGTCGAGCACTACACCCGGATCGAGTTCGGCGTCATCGACCGGGACATCGAGGTCGCCGCGCACGCCGTCAACGACCTGGTCCACCTGGTCGCCGAGCTGTTCGACAACGCGACCGCCTTCTCCCCGCCGGACTCCCAGGTGCTGGTGGAGGCCCGTCGGGTCGGTGACCGCGCCTCGCTGTACGTCGAGGACCGGGGCATCGGTATCAGCGCGGAGCAGCTGACCGACCTCAACGAGCGCCTCGCCACGCCGCCTCAGGTGGACGTCGCGGTCTCCCGGATGATGGGCCTGGTCGTGGTCGCCCGGCTGGCGTCCCGGCACACCGTCCGCGTGGAGCTGCGTCCCGGCAACGACCGGGGCACCGTCGCCGACGTCACGCTGCCGCCGACCGTGCTCGTGCCGCGTGGGCTGTCCGGCCGTGGGCAGCAGCCCGCCGCGCTGCCTCCCGCCGGCCCGCCGCCCGGCCCGGCCCCCGCGTTCGGCGGCATGCCGCCGATGGGCAACAACGGCAGCGGTCCGGGCCTGCCGGCGGCTCCCGCCCCGCGTCCCGGTGGCTCCGGCAACCAGGTGACCCTGGGCGGGCGACCCTTCGACCCGGCCAGCCGCAACGGTGCCGGTACGCCGGGCTCCATGGCCGGTGCCGGCAACCTGCCCGCCTGGTCGGACCTGACCGGTGCCAGCGGCGTCCCCGGCGGCAACAACTTCGCGTCGCGTACGTCCAACGGGTCGTCGCACGACCCGCTGCCGCAGCGCCGCCACACCGACGAGTCGAACCCGGGGCAGCAGCCGACCATCCCGCGTCAGCTTCCGAGCAGCCCGGAGGCGGCTCCCTACACGCCGCCCGCGGTGTCCGCCCCGCCGGTGCCGCCGGTCTCGTCGCCGCCGGTCTCGGGTACGCCGTACTCCGCGCCGCCGGTCTCCGGCGCGCCGGTCTCGGGCTCCCCGGTCTCCGGTTCGCCGGTCTCGGGCGCGCCCGGCGGGTTGCCGCAGCGGCCCGTGTCGCCGGGCACCGGTCACCAGCAGCCCTCGGCACCTCCGGCCTGGCCGCCGGTGGCCGGGGAGACGGCCGCCCCGGCGGTGCCCGAGCGGCTGGCCGCCGCGCTGGACATGACCACCGAGCTGCCCCGGGTGTCGCGCCCGACGCCGCAGCAGACGCCGAGCGCCTGGCCCGCCTCGGCGCCGCAGCCCCAGCCGACCACGCCCACGCCGCCGCAGGCACAGAACCGGCAGCGGTACGCGGATGAGACGATGGAGCTGCCGATCTTCCGGGAGCTGGAGTCCGCGTGGTTCCGCACCCGTCGTCCGGGGCCGGAGGAGTCGGCCGGTGCCCGCCAGCCGGCGGCCAACGGTGCCACGACCCAGCAGATCACCGCGATCGACGCCACGGGTCGGCCCGCACCGCAGACCCCGAGCGCGGCGACGACAGGTAACGCACCGATGGCAGAGACCCCGACGGCCGCAGGCGCGCCCGGCGGGAACGGCGCGAACGGTGGGTTCCGTCCCGGCGGCGGTGGCGAGAACAGGCCCTCGTACCGGCCCGCGCCGCAGGATAGTGTGTGGCAGACCGCGGCCGACGACGGTTGGCGGGCCGCCAGCGCGGCCAGCCAGGCACCGGTCGCCGCCACCGCCACCACGCAGACCGGGCTGCCGAAGCGTACGCCGATGGCCCAGCTCGTGCCGGGTGCGGTGGAGAAGCCGGCGGCTACGGTGCAGAAACGCAACCCCGAGTCGGTGCGCGGTCTGCTCTCCGCCTACCACCGGGGTGTCCAGCGGGGACGTAACCACCCGTCGGACAGCAACCCGACCGGCCCGGAGGGAACTTCGGGCGGGCAGCAATCCTCGCAGTCTGGCTCAGGCCCGGTGGCCGGGAGCGGGCAGAAGGAGCAAGAAGGATGACTAGTACGCAGGATCTCGGTTGGCTGCTGGCCAACTTCGCCGATCGGGTACCCGGTGTCGCGCACGCGGTCGCCGTCTCCGCGGACGGCCTGCTCCTGGCGTCGTCACGAGACCTTCCGAGGGACCGGGCGGACCAGTTGGCGGCGATCGCCTCCGGCCTGGTCAGCCTGACCCAGGGTGCGGCCCGCTGCTTCGAGGGAGGGGCGGTGTTGCAGACCGTGGTCGAGATGGACAACGGCTTCCTGTTCCTGATGTCGATCTCCGACGGCTCGTCGTTCGCGGTCCTCGCCGCGCGCGCCAGCGACGTCGGACAGGTCGGGTACGAGATGGCCCTGCTCGTGGACCGGGTGGGCGATGCGCTGACTCCGGCGCCACGTACCGCCGTCGGGATGATGGGCTGATCGTCGCGCCAGCCGGTGGGGCGGGCGAGGCGCGAACACTACATACGAGGAGTAGCGCTGGCGCGAGCCGGTGCCGGGTACGAAGGAGGTGAGCGGCGACATGGCCGATCGTGACGAGCCGACCGGCGCTTTGGTCCGTCCATACGCCGTAACCCGCGGTCGTACCCGTCCTCGCCTCGACATCGCCCTGGAGGCGCTGGTCGAGACCACGGTGCGCGGTCGGGCCGTTGCCACAGGCAACGGCGGACAAGGCCGAGAGCACCAGTACATCGCCGCGCTGTGTGACGGACGTGTGCAGTCGCTCGCCGAGATCGCGGCGCGCATGCAACTTCCGCTCGGCGTGGCCCGGGTGCTCATCGCCGACATGGCGACGGACGGCCTGGTCGCGGTCCACGAGCCGACCACTTTGGACGACTCGGACGACGCGGTGGGCACTGAATTGCTGGAGAGGGTGCTGAGTGGACTTCGCAGGCTCTGACATGTCGCACCGTCCGCCGACTCCGAGCGGGCGCGTGACGTCGGCGAAGATCGTTATCGCCGGTGGATTTGGCGTCGGCAAGACGACGCTGGTCGGCTCGGTCTCGGAGATCACGCCGCTGACCACCGAGGCCATCATGACGTCCGCCGGTGTCGGCGTCGACGACACCCGGCAGGTGCCGGGTAAGACGACGACCACGGTGGCCATGGACTTCGGTCGTATCTCGATCGATCGTGACCTGATCCTGTACCTCTTCGGTACGCCGGGTCAGACCCGTTTCTGGTTCATGTGGGATGAACTGGTCCGGGGCGCGATCGGCGCGGTCGTGCTGGTGGACACCCGCCGGCTGGCGGACTGCTTCGCGGCGATCGACTTCTTCGAGCACCGGCGGCTGCCGTACCTGGTGGCCATCAACTGCTTCGACGGCATGCAGTACCACGATCCGCAGGACGTCCGGGACGCGCTCGCGATCTCCAGCGACGTCCCCGTGGTGGCCTGTGACGCCCGGAACCGCGAGTCGACGAAGCACGTGCTGATCTCGCTGGTCGAGTACGTGCTCACGATGCGCCGTACCCGGGCCGTCGCACCCGCCTGACGATCGGCTGCCGCGCCCGGTGTCGACCAAGACGACACCGGGCGCGCAATGCTGTCCGTGACCCGGCGGGCGGCTCAGCTCAGACGGTTCCAGGCGCCGGCGTCGACCCGGTAGACGCCGAGCGAGTGACGCTCCATGCCGCTGTGTCGGATGGGCGTGAACGAGTACATGCCCGCCATCCCGTCGGTCACCTGGTTCTGCAGGTACGCCCGGAGTCGCCCCCGGTCCACGCTGGAGGCCAGCCGGGCCGCCGTGGTGATCAGCAGCAGGGCGTCCGAGGCGTACGGGGCGAAACCGTTGTAGGCGCCGTGCTCGCGGATGTACCGCGAGACCAGGTCACGGTACGCGCGCCCGGCGGCGCTGCTGTTGGCGATGGTGGAGCCGCCCAGCGACGACGGGTGGACGGCGTACGCCCCCTCCACCGCGCGCAGGTTGGCGTCCTCAAGCGTCTCCTCGGCGACCGCCCCGGCGTCGAAGAACAGTTTCCCGTCGTGTCCGGCCCGGCGCAGAGCGCGTGCGGCGGCTCCGGAGCGGGGTGCGGTGGCCCAGACCACCACGGCGTCCGATCGGGCCGTCACGGCGCGCTCGGCGGCGCGGGTGATGCCGGCGGACGATGCGGGGAGCCGCACCGTGCGGACCAGTCCCACCCCCGCGGTACGCAGTGCGCCGGTCATGGCGCGCACCCCCGAGTCACCGTGCAGCCCCGTCTCGGCCAGCAGCACGACCCGGCGTAGCCCTTCGGCGTCGACGAGCTGGGCCAGCCGACGGGCCACGTCCCCGGCGTCCGGGGTGACCTTGTAGACGAAGGCCCGCTGGGCCAACGGCACGGTGATGGAGTCGCCGAAGGCCAGCGACACGAACGGCAGGCGCAGCTCCTGTGCCACCTCGATGACCGACATCGAGGTCTCCGCCAGCGTGCCCCCGACCAGGGCGTGCACGTCCTCGCGCCCACCCAGCTCGGCGGCCTGCTCGGCGGCGAGGCGAGGATCGCTGCGGTTGTCGCGCAGCTCCAGGCGTACGGTCCGGCGGAGGTTGCCGACCTGTACGCCCTTGTCGTTGAGGGTGGCCGCGCTGATCGTCAGGGCTCGCTGCTGGGCCACTCCGAGGGCCGCACCCGACCCGCTCAGCTCCAGCGTCGCCCCGACGACCAGTTCCTGACCCGGGGTCGGCCGGGTGACGGCGTTGCGTCGCTCCCGGTCCCGTCCGCAGCCGCTGAGTAGCAGGGTGCTCGCCGTCGCGGCGAGCACTCCCCGTCGGGTGAGCACGGATCGACTGGTTGCCGGTGTCGCCATGAGTCGCCTTCCCCCGCCCGGCGACCTGCCGCCGGCTGTTCCGCCGGTATGCTCCCGGCCCCGTCGACCCGACGTCAAATTATCCGGGTGTGGGTAGGAACACGCAGGTGAGCGGGGGTATAGCGGGGCGTCAGGACCGGTAGCCGGCGGAACGGTACTCGTACTCCCGGTCGTCGTCGCGCTCGCCGGTGTCCCGGGTGAAGTCCCAACCACCGGCGGACTCCCGGCCCGGTCGGCCGCCGACCGCGAAACCGCCGATCTCCTGCCCGCGACGCCAGCCGCGGAAGTAGCCGGTGGTGTTCTCGGCGAGGCTGGCCGCGTCCCGGACGATGCGCAGCGGACGCTCCTCGCGCAGCGGTGAGCCGGGCACGAGGTTGGCCTGGGGCACCCGCTTGGGCAACCCGGCCCCGGTCGCGTCACCCACCGCCGGACGGGCGGCCTGTTCGGCGGCCTCCCACCCGGTGTCGGCCATGCTGGACCAGTCCAGGTCGGCGCTCTCGCCGTGTCCGACGAACCAGGCGGACCTGGCCTGAGCGAAGATCAGCAGGTCGCCGTCGCCCTCGTCGGGGACCGGCGGCGGCCGGTGCTCCACCGAAGGCTCCGCACGACGGGTCGGCGGGGTGAGGTCCAACCGCTCCATCGGCCGGCCGTCACGTGCCGGTTCACCCCGGTCGACCAGCCGCAGCGGCGGGTTCTCCTGGGCCGACTCGGCGGAGCTGCGCAGGGCGCGGTCGGCCAGCGGCGGAGGCTCGACCAGTCGCAGCACCGGCGGCTCCGGCGGCAGGTCGTCGGCGAGCCACGGCGGGGTCACCCGACGCTCGACGCCGAGGTCGGCGGGCGGCTGCGGCGCCTCGTGCCGCTTCCGGTCGTCGTAGGCGGAGGTGACCACCGGGTTGAGCGGCGAAGTGACATCCGCCGGGTTCTCCGGGTTGTTCACCAGCGGCCAGTTGGCCCGCGATCCGGGGGGTGCCGCCGGCTCCTGATCGGGCCGGGGCGCCGGCACCGGAACGCTGAGGTCGGTGGCGCTGAATCCGCCGGTCGGCGGTTCGCCGCCGTTGGTCTTCGGGCGGGGCGGGATGATCGTGCGCTGCCGCTCGGCCCGCGCGCTGTTGATCGCCGCGGTGGTGAGCGTCGGCCGGAACGGCTCGCCCGCCTCGGCGGGCGGCACCGTCCCACGCTGCGCGGGCGCGATCGGCGTGATGCCGGGCGGCGGCGGGGGCGGCGCCGAGATCGGACGGTTGGTTGGACCGTCGATCCGCGACGGGATGGACTCGGCGTGCGTCGGCGGCGCGGAGACCGGCGGGCCGGCCATCGCGGCCGGGGTCAGCGGCGTGGGTGCGACGGGCGGCGGCGCGAGCGGTGCCGGGGCCGTCGGCGGCGGGCCGAGCGGACGCGGCGACGCGGGACCGCTGCCGGGCTGCGGCTCGGGGCGGCTGCGGCGGCCACCGCCGGCCGGCTCGGGGCCGGTGGGGCGGACCGGGCGCAGGCCGGGGGCGGGAGCCGGAGCAGGTGCGGCGGCGGTGGAGGCCAGGTCACCCACCGGCTCGCCACGCCGGGCGGCGGCCCGACGACCGGCGGTCGGCGTGGGGGTCGCGGTGCGGGCGTGTAGGGCGCCGACCAGCGCCTCGCAACCGGCGTCGCAGGCCCGGACCGAGGCGACCGCCTGGCGGATCGTCTCGGCGGCGGCGGAGGTGAGGGCCCGGTTGACCGTGGACCGGCGCGGCGTCTCGGAGATCGCCACCCGCAGCGCGGTGACCGCCTCGTCGATCGCCTCCGCCTCGCCGGCGCCCTCCGCCGCGAGCTGTGCGGTGACGGCGTCGGCGGTGACCGCCGCGTCGCGACCGCGCCCTGCGGCGTCGGTGAGCATGCCCGGCTCGGGCAGGGCGTCCAGCACCGCCAGCGGGATCGAGTCGGCCGGATCCGGGTAGGCGCGCAACGCGGCCGGGTAGAGCTCGCGCAGCACCTCGCGCAGCGCGACCGCGGCGGAGTGCCGGCCGGTGGCCAGGGCGGCGTGCGCCGCGAGCACCTGCTTGTAGCCGGCGAGGTCCCGAGGAGCCGGCAGGGTCACCGCAGACAGGGCGCCCGCCTGGAGAGCGCGGGCCAACCCGACGGCCCGTCGTACGGCCGGAGGCGCCTGCATCTCCTCCAGGGAGTCGTCGTCGGCGAAGCGCTCGGCGAAGTCGTCGACCGAGTCGTCGTCGGCGATCGCCAGCGGACGACCGGCGGCGCTGAGCAGCGAGGTGACGGTGTGGTCGTCGCTGTCGGCCGCTATCGCCGCACCGCTCGGCCCGCCTGAGCGCTCCACGAGCAGCGTGACCAGCAGGGCGTAACCCGCCGGGTCGTCGCTCACCTCGCAGACATGCAGCAGACGGCCTGCGTCGTCGACCACAGCGGACGTCAGCGTCGAACCGGCCGAGACCGGTCGGCCGGCCGGATCCGCCGAGGCCAGACCGCAGTACACGCGCACGAGCGCCACGGCGTCGTCCTCCTCCCGGGACACAAGGTGTTCTCTGCCAGAGACTGATGCTCCCTGGTGCGCCTCAGTCGCGCCAGTCCACGACCGCAGAGATCTTTCCGACAATGGTCCGCCAACCCAGACTTGCGGTTTGTGCCCCAATTTTCTTCAGCTTACGTCGACCGAGGAATCCACCGATCCCGCCCTTGACAGAGGCACGCAGCGCCTCGTCCAGGTCGTCGAGGCTGGAACCGCTGGAGAGCATGTCGAGCACGGCGGGCAGGCGCAGCGCGTACGACATGTCGCGAGCGACCTCGCCCGCCTCGATGAGCAGCGTCGCGTCCCACGCGTCGTGGCCGCCCCGGAGGTTCTCCACTACCAGGTCGAGCTCGTACACGTCTTCGTCGAGCGGGGCGATGTCCGCCGGTTCCACCCGTTCGGACAATTCATTCCAGCTGTCCAGCTGGGACAGATCGTTGGGCGCACCGGAACGGACGAAGCTGACCAGCGATTCCGGGGTCTTGAACAGCAGCAGCCGTCCCCGGTGACTCAGGAAGACCGGCACTTCCTCGTCGCCGGCGTCGTCCTCCGCCGTCTCGTCGTCGTCCTCGTCGGCGGTGTCGTCGTCCTTCTTCGAGGCGGTCTTGCCCGAGGCGGTCTTGCCCGAGTCCCCGTCGGTGTCCCGCTTCTCGTCCTCGTCGCTCTCGGCGAACTCACGGGCGACGTCCTCGTCGAGGATGACGACGTCCTCGTCGTCCTCGTCCTCGGTCTCGACGACCTGCCGACGCGCCAGGAACGGGTCGTCGGCGTCGCGCTCGGCCACATCGGTGGGGGTCAGGTCACGGGCCGGCCGGTAGGCCCGCAGGGTGAAGCCGGTGCCGGCGGGCAGAGCGACCTCGATCGGGTCGATCCGCAGCTCGTCCCAGAGCGCGCGGGACGCCTGGGCCGACGCGTCGGCCGCCTCCTCGACGTCCGACGACTCGTCGTCGGCCTCCCGCTCGGCGGGGTCCGGCTCGGCGACGGCCTCCGGCTCGGTGGCGTCCGGCTTGGCGGAGCCGGTGGTGTCATCGAGCTCGGGCTCGTCGGCGTCCGGCCGTTGGGGCGACTGGCGGGCCACGGTGACCTCCGTGTGCGTCGGGCTGCCCACTCACCGACTCGATGTCGGTGAGTGACTCTGGGCACATACCCTAGTGGGCTGCTCTGGGTAATCGGTGCCCGCACCCCGATGGCGGCATCGCCAACCGGTGCGACGCGCCACCGTCGACCGCCTGGCCGGTCGGTGCCGGGCGGTCCGGCACCGGCGACGCGCCCTACAGGTCAGGGCCGGTGCCGGCCGGAGAGCGCGAGGTAACCGTGCTCGGCAGCCTGCTGCACCACCCACTGGTCGCGGTACCAGCCGTCGGTGTCGACCAGATCCGCGTGCGGTCCCCGCTGGATCACCCGACCGGCGTCGAGCACCAGCACCTCGTCGAGCCCGTCGAGCCCGGTGAGTCGATGCGTGATCAAGAGCACCGAGTGCCCGGCCGGCGTGGCGGCCAGGGTCGCGGCGAGCACCTCGTCGGCGGCGACCGGGTCGAGACCCTCGGTCGGCTCGTCCAGCACCAGCACCCCGGGTGCGGCGAGCAGCGCGCGGGCCAGCGCCAACCGCTGCCGTTGACCACCGGAGAGCTGCCCGCCCTCCTCGCCGACCACGGTGTCCCAGCCCTCCGGCTGCGCCCGTACCCAGTCCGCCAGGCCGGCGGCCTCGGTGGCGGCGGCCAGCGCGGCCTCGTCGGCGTCGGGGCGGCCGAGGAGCAGGTTGTCCCGGACGGTGGCGTGGAAGACGTACGCCTCGGCGAGCAGTCCGCCGACCGCCCTCGGCAGGTCCTCCGGCGGGTACGCCGACACGTCCCGCCCGTCCAGGCGCACCCGACCGGTGTCCGGGCGCACCGCGCCGGTCAGCACGGCGGCGAGAGTGCTCTTGCCGGCCCCGCTCGGGCCCACCACCGCGATTCGGCGGCCGGGCGGCAGGTCGAGGTCGAACCGGTCGAGCGCGGCGGGCGCCCCGGCCCGGTAACGGACGGTGACCTCGTCGAACCGGACGCGGGGAACGTCGCCATCGCTCGTAGTCCGCCCACCGGTGGCCTTCCCGGTGGCGTCCGGGCGCGGCGTGGCCGACGCGTCGGCCCCATCGGTGTCGCGGCGCGACGGGACCGGTGCGTCGGAGCGGTCGTCGGTCGACGTCAGCAGCGGGGCCACCCGGGCGAGTCCGGACCGCAGGGCGGTCCACTGCCGAGCGGCGCCGACCAGCGCGAGGGCGATCTCCACCGCGGCCAGCGTGCCGACCGCCAGCACTCCGATCAGCGCGCCGGACACGTCGGCCCGCAGTGCCACGACCACCACGGCACCGGTGGTCAGCCCGGCCACCAGCACCCCGAGGCCGTCAACGGCGAAGCCGAGCGCGGCGAGCCGCCGCTCCAGCCGCGCGAGTCGACGCGCCCGCCCACCGGCGGCGTCGAGCGCACCGGCGGTGGCGCCGAAGGCGGCCAGGTCAGCCGCGCCGTGGGTCAGGTCGACCGCGTCGGCGGCGAGCGCGCCGCGCAGCGGCGCCATCTCGGCGGCGGCCCGGCGGGTCAGCGCGGTGGCCAGCAGCGGCAGGCCCACCCCGGCGACCAGCAGGCCGACGGCGAGGGCCAGCGCGGCCGGGGGCGAGACCAGGGCGGTCAGGCCGACGGCCACCAGGCTCACCGTCGCGGCGGCGGCAGCCGGGACGAGTACCCGCAGCAGCAGGTCCTGCACCGCCTCCACGTCGGAGACCAGGCGGCTCAGCGCGTCGCCGGTGCGCGGCGGGGCACCCCGTCGGGCGGCGAGGGTGGCGAACACCCGGGCCCGGACGTCGGTGACGAGCCGGAGCACCGCGTCGTGCCCGGCCAGTCGTTCGGTGTAGCGCAGGACACCCCGGCTCACCGCGAGCGCCCGTACCGCGACGATCGCCACGGTGAGTCGGTCCAGCTCCGGCTGACCGGCGGCGGTCATCAACAGCCAGGTGGCGGTGGCCATCAGAGCGAGGGCGGCGAACTCGGTGGCCGCCGCGAGCAGTCCCGCACCGACCAACCGCCGCAGGTACGGCCGGGCCAGCCGGAGTACGGCCGCTTCGGGCGAGGAGCCGACGCGACCGGTCGTGGTGGCCCGGGTGGTGCTCATCGGGCCTCCCCGGCCGCCTGTGGCGTCAGCTCGGTGACCCGGCCGTCCTCGACGCGCAGGATGCGGTCCGCGTCCTCCAGCAGCGCCGGCCGGTGCGCGACCAGCAGCGCGGTCCGTCCGCTCACCAGCCGACGGGTGGCCGAGAGCACCACCGCCTCGGCGGCGGCGTCCAGGCGCGCGGTCGGTTCGTCGAGCAGCACCACCGGTGCGTCCCGCAGGAAGGCCCGGGCCAGCGCGACCCGCTGCCGCTGACCGCTGGACAGGCCGTGCCCACGTTCGCCGAGCCGGGTGTCCAGCCCGTCGGGCAGGGACTCGACCACCTCGTCCAGCGCCGCGCCGCGCACCGCGCTGTCGACCGCCTCCGGTGCGGCGTCGGAGCTGCCGAGGCGGATGTTGTCGGCCAGCGACGCGGCGAACAGGTGGGCCCGCTGCGGCACCCAGGCCACCTGTCGACGCCATCCGTCGACGTCGGCGTCGGCCAGGTCGACACCGCCGACCGTGACCCGCCCGGAGGTTGGTGCGACGAAACCGAGCAGCAGGCCGAGCAGCGTGCTCTTGCCCGCGCCGCTCGGGCCGATGATCGCCACCCGCTCGCCCGGCCGGATGGTCAGCGTGACGTCCCGCAGCGCGGTGGTGCGCTCGTACACGACGGTCACCGCGTCGAACCGGATCTCGCCGTGCCCGTCGGGCGACGCACCCGTCCGGTGCGTGGGCGTCGGGGCGGAACCGGAGAGCGTGAGCGCCTCGTCCAGCGCGGTGAGCCCCTCCATGCTGGCGTGGAACCGGCTGCCGGCGGCCCGCAACGGCAGGTACGCCTCCGGGGTGAGCAGCAGCACCAGCAGCGCGGTCTGGAGCACCAGCCCGCCGTCGAGCAGGCGGAGACCGACCGGGACCGCGACCAGCGCCACCGACAGGGTGGCCACCAGCTCCAGCACCAGGGCGGAGAGGAAGGCGATGCGCAGGGTCTGCATGGTGGCGACCCGGTGCCCGTCGGCCATCCGCCGCACCGCGTCGGTCTGCGCCCGTGCGCGCCCGAACGCCCGCAGCGTGGGCAGCCCCGCCACCATGTCCAGGAAGTGCCCGCCGAGGCGGGACAGCCGCCGCCACTGCCGTTCGGTGGCGGCCTGGGCCTGCCAGCCGAGCAGCGCTCCGAAGATCGGGATGAGCGGCAGCGTCAACGCGATGATCACCGCCGAACTCCAGTCGGCGAAGAGGACCCGACCGAGCACCGCCACCGGCACCGTGACGCTCAGCACGAGCTGCGGCAGGTAGCCGGTGAAATAGGCGTCGAGCGCGTCCAGCCCACGACCGGCCAGCGTGGCCAACTGTCCGGCCCGCTGACCGGCGACCCAACCCGGTCCGTGTCGGGCGACCGCGCCCAGCAGGTCGGCCCGCAGCGCCGCCTTCACCGTGGCCGCCGCTCGCGCCGACACCACGCCCTGCGCCCACACCACCAGCGCGCGGGCCGCGACGGCGACCACCAGACCGGACAGCGCGACGCGGTCGAGCCGCCCGGTGAACGCGGTCGCCAACAGTGCCGCCAGGGCGGTCGCCTGCGCCACGACCAGCCCGGCGGCGAGCACCCCGAGCAGCGCGAGCAGGGTGAGGTCGCGTCGGGCCGCGGGGACCCGGCGCAGCAGCCGCGGGTCGAAGGGGCGGCGGTTCACCGGTACACCGGTGCCCTACCGTCGGTCCGTCCCGGGAGAATCCGCCAGCACATCGCCTGGCAGCCTAGTAGGGCCGCGACGAGCGCCGACGGGCGCGGAGCCGGTACGCGGGACACCACGTCGGTCGTCAGCTCAGGAACAGCGAGATGGGCAGGGCGGCCACGGTGGTGGCCACGGTCAGCGCGGCGGCACCGATCAGCCGGGCCGGACGCTCGGCGACCATCAGCCGCTGCACGCGTACGTCCAGGTCCCGATCGCCCAGACCGAGGGTGCCGGCCGGGGTGATCCGGTTCTCAGCGGCGGCGAACCGCCGCAGCGCACCGGCCAGCGGGGCTTCCGCGTGCAGTTCCCGGGCCTTGTCGTCGGCGCGCATCTCGACCAGCAGCGACACCCGCTCGTGCGCCTCGTGCACCCAGCGCAGCCAGGGCAACGCCCGGCACAGCGCGGTGAACGGCAGCAGCACCAGGTCGTGCCGCTCCTCGGCGTGCGCCCGCTCGTGCGTCAGCACCGCCGCCAACTCGGCCCGGTCGAGCAAACTCAGCGTGCCGGCACTGACCACCACCCGGGGCTTCACCCCCGGCAGGCAGTACGCCGCCGCGCTCGGATGGTCGAGCACCAGCGCCCCCGGCACGGTCGGGTCCCGCCGGGCCACCAGCGCCAGCAGGTCCCGGTGCCGACGCTGCGCGCGTACCGTGCCGTGGATGCTGCGTACCGT
Source organism: Micromonospora sp. NPDC023869 (assembly GCF_055559695.1). Classification (NCBI taxonomy): domain Bacteria; kingdom Bacillati; phylum Actinomycetota; class Actinomycetes; order Micromonosporales; family Micromonosporaceae; genus Micromonospora; species Micromonospora sp. NPDC023869. The sequence goes on along the minus strand of NZ_JBVHKD010000001.1, from coordinate 136,160 downwards.
CGTGGTCAGCAGCACCACGCCGATGCCGAGACCGATGCCGACCAGCCCCAGGTGCACCGGGCCGACGCCCACCGGAAGTGTGCTGTGCCACAGGTCGTTCGCGAGCGCCAGCAGCGCGCTGCCGGTGCCCCGGTCGTACGCGGCCAGCCCGATCGCGATCGGCAGGCCCATCGCGGACAGCCCGGCGGCCAGGCCGACCGCCTGCCAGCACAGGATCGCGACCCGAGGGGTACGCCACGTCCACGTCGAGCGGCTGAGCACCTGCGCGATCAGCCAGCAGGCCAGCATCGCGGCGGCGAAGTGCACGGTCTGCGCCACGTCGTCGCCCCTACCGCTCCGCGGTCTCGTCGGTCCGACCCGGCCGGGTCGTCCGGTCCGGTGCGGGTGCCTCCACGCGATCGGTCAGCGCCGCACCGTCACCCGGCCCGTCCGGCGTACCCGGGGTCATCCCGGCCTCGGCGGAGAGCGCGGCCCGCAGGACGTCGGCCTCGGTGCCCGTCACCGAGCGGGCGAAGCGGACCAGCGCCGCGTCGCGGCTGCCACCCAGGTCCAGGGCGTCGAGCATGATCTGGGCGATGTACGCCTCACGGCTGGCGGCAGCCTGATACCGCCACGCCCGCCCTTCCCGCTCGCGCTGCACCATGCCCTTGCCGGCGAGCCGGTCCAGCACCGTCATCACCGTCGTATAGGCCAACTCGCGCCCGGCCAGCGCATCGGCGACCTCGCGCACCGTCACCCCACCGGATGCGGCGGGAACCGTGTCCCACAGCACGTCCATCACCGCACGCTCAAGATCCCCCAGCCGAGTCACCCCTGAATCCTACCCCCCGTAGTAGACCCCCCGGTCCGCGCACCACCCCAGCCCCGCTACCCGCTCCCCGCATCGAGCGTCCGCCTCGGGCGTCCGGGTCCGCCGCCGGCCTACGTCCACACAACTTCCTGGAAACTGCTGCCTCCCGACCACCCCGACACAGCAACATCAAAGAAGTTGCGCAGATCTTGACCGCCCCCACCGGCGATGCCAACCGAGCGCGACGTGCGCCAGCCGGGCGCCAGCCGGGCGCGAGGCGGGCGCGAGGCGTGCACGAGAGCGCCCGCCACTCGCCCCGCTGACTCGTGACTCAGCGCAGGGCGGCACCCGAAAGCCGCCACCAGAACTCCGACCGTGCCCAGGTCAGGTTTCCGGGGGGAGCCCACCCGCGCAGGGATCAAGCCTGACCGCCCGGAGCGGGTGGGCCCCCCGGAAACCCCCACAGCGAGAAACCCAAAAGAGCGAGAAGAGAAGAAGAATCACACCCCCTTGGGATGCCACACCGTCTTAGTCTCCAGCAACGCCGTCATCCGCCCGAGCCCCGGATCAGCGGACCAGTCGTGCCCGGAGCCCACCGGACGGAGTACCCGCTTGAGGTTCTCCGCGGCCTTGATCTCCAGGTCGACCGCCAGGTCCGCGTCGGCGACCCCGGTCAGGTCGATGGCGTTGACGTCCATGTGGGCGGCCAGCGTGGGTACGGTCTCCGGCAGCCGCCCGGTGAGGATGTTGACGACGCCGCCGGGCAGGTCGGAGGTGGCGAGCACCTCGGCGAGGGTGATCGCGGCCAGTGGCGCTTCCGGGGAGGCGGCGACCACGACGGTGTTGCCGGTGACGATCGCCGGGGCGATCACGCTGACGAGACCGAGCAGGGCCGGGCTCTCCGGGGCCACCACGGCGACCACGCCGGTCGGCTCGGGTGCGGAGAGGTTGAAGTAGGGGCCGGCGACCGGGTTGGCGCCGCCGTACACCTGCGGCAGTTTGTCGGACCAGCCCGCGTACCAGACCCAGCGGTCGGTGGCGGCGTCGACTTCGTCGGCGGGTACGCCGAGACCGATGAACTGGTCGCGGCGGCCCTCCAGCATCTCGGCGGCGCGGTAGAGGATCTGACCCCGGTTGTACGCGGTCGCTCCGGCCCAGCCCTTCACGGCGGCGCGGGCGGCGACCACGGCGTCCCGGGCGTCCTTGCGGGAGGCCAGCGACACGTTGGAGTCCTGCACGAGATACGACCGTCCCGACTCGCTACGCGGGAACTTCCCGCCGATGAAGAGCTTGTACGTCTTGCGTACCGCGACCCGCTCAGACATTGAGGTACGCCTCCAGCCCGTGCCGGCCGCCCTCGCGACCGTAGCCCGACTCCTTGTAGCCGCCGAACGGCGAGGTGGGGTCGAACTTGTTGAACGTGTTGGCCCAGACGACTCCGGCGCGCAGCCGGTCGGCCATCCACAGGATGCGGGAACCCTTGTCGGTCCAGATTCCGGCGCTGAGCCCGTACGGCGTGTTGTTGGCCTTCTCCACGGCCTCGGCCGGGGTGCGGAAGGTCAGCACGGACAGCACCGGGCCGAAGATCTCCTCGCGGGCGATCCGGTGGGCCTGGGTGACGCCGGTGAAGATGGTCGGCGCGAACCAGAAGCCACGGTCCGGCAGCTCACACGGCGGTGACCAGCGCTGCGCGCCCTCGGCGGCGCCGGCTTCGGTCAGCTCGTGGATCCGGGCGAGCTGGGCGGCGGAGTTGATGGCACCGACGTCGGTGTTCTTGTCCAACGGGTCGCCGACGCGCAGCAGTGCCATCCGGCGCTTGAGCGATTCCAGCACCTGCTCGGCGACGGACTCCTGGACCAGCAGCCGGGAGCCGGCGCAGCAGACGTGCCCCTGGTTGAAGAAGATGCCGTTGACGATGCCCTCGACCGCCTGGTCGACGGGGGCGTCGTCGAAGACGATGTTGGCGGCCTTGCCGCCGAGTTCCAGAGTGAGCTTCTTGCTGGTGCCGGCGACGGCGCGGGCGATGGCCCGGCCGACGTCGGTGGAGCCGGTGAACGCGACCTTGTCGACGCCGTCGTGTTCGACCAGGGCCCGACCGGTCTCGCCGGCACCGGTCACGATGTTGACCACACCCGCCGGGAGGTCGGCCTGCTGGCAGATCTCGGCGAAGAGCAGCGCGGTCAGCGGGGTGGTCTCGGCGGGCTTGAGTACCACCGTGTTGCCGGCGGCGAGCGCCGGGGCGATCTTCCAGGCCAGCATGAGCAGCGGGAAGTTCCACGGGATGACCTGCGCCGCCACGCCGAGCGGTCGCGGGTTCGCGCCGAACCCGGCGTGCTCCAGCTTGTCCGCCCAGCCGGCGTAGTAGAAGAAGTGCGCGGCGACCAGCGGCAGGTCGACGTCGCGCGACTCCCTGATCGGCTTGCCGTTGTCCAGCGACTCCAACACGGCCAGCTCACGCGAGCGTTCCTGAATGAGGCGGGCGATCCGGAACAGGTACTTGGCCCGGTCCCGGCCCGGCATCGGACCCCAGACCTTCTCGTATGCCTTCCGGGCGGCGCGGACCGCGCGGTCCACGTCCTGGCTGCCCCCCTCGGCGATCTCGGCGAGCACCTCCTCCGAGGAGGGGCTGATCGACTTGAAGCTGCCGCCGTCGGCCGGGTCGACGAAGGCGCCGTCGATGAACAGGCCGTACGAGGGCTTGATGTCCACCACCGAGCGCGACTCGGGGGCGGGTGCGTATTCGAACATCGGGTTCAGTCCAGGGTGAAGTAGTCGGGGCCGGCGTAGACACCGGTCGTCAGCTTGGTGCGCTGCATGAGCAGGTCGTTGAGGAGGCTGGACGCGCCGAAGCGGAACCAGTCCGGGTCGAGCCAGTCCGGCCCGACGGTCTCGTTGACCATGACCAGGTACTTGACGGCGTCCTTGGTGGTCTTGATGCCGCCGGCCGGCTTCACGCCGACCTGCCGACCGGTGGCGGCCCGGAAGTCGCGCACCGCCTCCAGCATGACCAGCGTCACCGGCAGGGTGGCCGCGACCGGGACCTTGCCGGTGGAGGTCTTGATGAAGTCGCCGCCGGCCAGCATCGCCAGCCAGGAGGCCCGGCGTACGTTGTCGTAGGTGGCCAGCTCACCGGTCTCCAGGATCACCTTGAGGTGGGCGTCCCCGCAGGCCTCCTTGGTCGCCACGATCTCGTCGTACACCTCGGCGTAGCGACCGGCCAGGAACGCGCCCCGGTTGATCACCATGTCGATCTCGTCGGCGCCCGCCTCGACGGCCGCCCGGGTGTCGGCGAGCTTGATCTCCAAGGGTGCCTGACCGGACGGGAACGAGGTCGCCACGCTGGCCAGATGCACGTTGCTTCCGCGCAGCACCTCGGCCACGTACGGGACCATCGCGGGATAGACGCAGACCGCGCCGACGTGTGGGCAGGAGGGGTCGGCCGGGTCGGGGCGCAGCGCCTTGGCGGCGAGCGCGCGTACCTTGCCGGGGGTGTCCGCGCCTTCCAGCGTGGTGAGGTCGACCATTCGGATCGCGAGGTCGATCGCCTGTGCCTTGGCGGTGGTCTTGATGGAGCGGGTGCCGAGTTGGGCTGCCCGCTGCTCCGCGCCGACCTGGTCCACGCCCGGTAGGCCGTGCAGGAAGGTCCGCAGAGCGGTCTCGGATCGTCCCAGCTCGGAGAGGTCCGACCGGGCCGACGTCGCTGTCGCCGTCATGCGCCGAAGTCTACGCAGGCGGGAGCCACCCCATCTTGATCATGACGGCGGGCGGGCGTCCCGGGTGAGCGACGTCGCTGCTCCGGGCCGGGGCCCGCGCGTCGGGGTGCGGGGCGGGTAGGTTGAGCGATCGTGGACGTACTCGTCATTGACCATCCGCTCGCCCAGTCCCGGCTGACCGCCATGCGGGACGAACGGACCGACTCCGCCTCGTTCCGGGCGGCGCTGCACGAACTCACCACCATGCTGGTGTACGAGGCAGCGCGCTCCTTCCCGATCGAGCGGTACCCGGTGCAGACCCCGGTCACCGGCACCGAGGGCACCCGGCTGGCCAACCCGCCGCTGCTGGTGCCGGTGCTGCGCGCCGGTCTCGGCATGGCCGACGCCGCGTTGGGGCTGCTGCCGGAGTCGTCGATGGGCTTCGTCGGGCTGGCCCGGGACGAGGAGACCTTCGAACCGCGCGCCTACATGGAGTCGCTGCCCCGCGACCTGAGCGGCCTGCCGGTGCTGGTCCTCGACCCGATGCTGGCCACCGGTGGCTCATTGGAGCACTGCTGCCGGCTGCTGGCCGAGCGCGGTTGCACCGACATCACGGTGCTCTGCGTACTCGCCGCACCGGCCGGCATCGCCCGGCTGGAGCGGTCCGGTCTGCCGCTGCGTCTGGTCACCGCGTCGATCGACGAGGGCCTCAACGACAGCATGTTCATCGTGCCGGGTCTCGGTGACGCCGGGGACCGTCAGTTCGGCGGCATGCCCCGGTTCTGATCTGTCCGTCGTCGTCCCACGCTCGTGGTGGCGGGTTTGTCGTGCGGGCGGTGGCATCGAGCGGCTACCGTCTCGGGCCATGACTGGTGTTCCGCTCGCCGAGGAACTGCTCCTGCTGGCGTACGACGACGAAACCGGCAAGGCGACCATGCCCCGGATCAGCCTCGACCTGGGCATGGCCGCCGCGGTGTTGATCGAGCTGGCCCTGGCGGGCCGGATCGCGTACGCCGAGGGTGCTCTGACGGTGGTCGACGCGACACCGACGGGCGAGCCGATCACCGACGACGTCCTGGCCCGGATCGCGGCGGACACCCCGCACAGCCCGTCCTCCTGGGTGCAGCGACTGCGGCACGGCCTGCGCGACAAGGTCCTCGGTGACCTGTGCGCACACGGGGTGGTCCGGGACGTCGACGAGACGGAGCTGGGCTTCATCCACGTGCACCGCTACCCGGTGCTGGACCCCTCGGTGGAGGCGGAGACCCGCCAACGCCTCGCTGCCGCGTTGACCGGCGAAGCGCCCGACGAGCGGACCGCCGCCCTGGCGACGCTGGTCGCCGTACTCCGGATGGAATCGGCGCTGGGAGCGACCGGCGAGGACGCCACCGAGGCCCTCCGCCGGTTGGAGGAGATCGCCAGTGGTGCGGGCTTCTCCGGCGAGGTGGGCCTGGAAAGCTCCGTGGTCCGCCCCTCGGTCGGCCTGGTGGTCGCCGCCCTGGGCCGCGCCGTCCAGGCCGCTCTCGGCCCCCGTCGCTGACCCGCCCGCCCCGCCGTCCTCCTGTCCCGCGTCGCCTTGCCCCGCCGTCGCCCCGCGCGTCGTCGCCTTGCCCCGCCGTCGCCCTGCGCCGCCGTCGCCCTGCGCGCCGATCATGGAGTTGTGGTCGCGAGTTTGTGTTGATACGTCCACATCTGCGGCTGCCACAGCTCCATGATCGACGCCGGACGCCGGACGCCGGACGCCGGACGCCGGACGCCGGACGCCGGACGCCGGACGCCGGACGCCGGACGCCGGACGCCGGACGCCGGACGC
>NZ_JBVHKD010000001.1:0-129767 GCF_055559695.1 Micromonospora sp. NPDC023869 | reverse complement strand
CGACGCCGGACGCCGGACGCCGGACGCCGGACGCCGGACGCCGGACGCCGGACGCCGGACGCCGGACGCCGGACGCCGGACGCCGGACGCCGGACGTGCGGCGCTCGACGTGGGGTGAGGGGTCAGTGGGACAGGTGGGTGGTGCGGACGGCGGTGACGAAGGCGGACCAGGCGGTGGGCGTGACGGTGAGGGTCGGGCCGGTCGGGTCCTTGCTGTCGCGGATGCCGACGACGCCGGACAGGTTGTCGGCGACCTCGACGCACTCGCCGCCGTTGGTGCCGCTGCGGGTGCTGGTGCGCCACTGTGCGCCGGTCAGATCACTCATAGCACTCTCCCCGGATGGCATCGATGAGCTCTATCGATTCTCCCTCCCCGAGCGCGATGGATTCCAGCCCACGCCAGACCCGCACGTAGGCGGCGATCTCGTGCGGCTGGTCGAGATAGAGCGCGCCGGTGAGCCCTTCGACATAGACGGTGGGTGGTTCGGACGGGCTCCCGAGCAGGGAATCCGGGAAGTCGAGCAGCACGAAAGTGCCCGCCTCGGCAGCGAGTGGCGGACCGGCGGCGAGCGGTAGGACGCGGAGGGAGATGTTGTGTCGCTGGCCGACGGCGAGCAGGTGGCGGAGTTGACCGGCCATCACCGGCCGGTCGGGCACCGGGCGGCGCAGCACCGCCTCGCTGAGCATTACGGTCAGTTCCGGAGCGGGTGGAAGCCGTCGGGTCAGTAGTCCCTGCCGCTGGATTCGGAAGTTGACCGCCTTCTTCCGTTCCTCCTCGCCCAACTCGGGCCGGTTAAGAAGAAAACAGCGCGGTGGCGTACTCGGGGGTCTGTAGCAGTCCCGGCACCAGTTCGGCGTTGTAGTGCCGCACGCTACTGGCCACGTTCTCCAGCCCGACATAGAGCGAGAACCAGGCGGGGATGGACTGGCCGTACGCGTGCCACCACCCCTCGGCCTTGCTGACCTCGGCGAGCCCGACCAGCACGCTCGCCTGGTCGGGTGTGGCCTGGTAAAGCTCGCCGAGCACGCGCACGTCCGGACCCCTGGCCGGGGAGAGGCCGCGCTCGATCCGCCAGATCTTCTGTCGCGAGCAGTCCAGTTGCTCGGCGAATGCAGAAATGGCGATGGTCGATGGAGTGATGCTATTTGTGGACGCGCAATGCAGGTAAGCGGTAGCGCTCGGTGATTGTGTTCGGGTGTGAGGAGGGGACCCCTGCTATGCACGAGGCGTTAATAAGGTGCCCTTCCTTACATCCCTAAAGCCCGAGCAACCTCCAGCCGCAACTCGCCTACGGCGCCCTCCGCGCGAGCCCGGGCCGCTGCGACGTCACCGTCGGCGACCTGTGCCACCACCTCCAGGTACGCCTTGAGCTTCGGCTCGGTGCCGGAGGGCCGGATCACCACCCGGGCCGCCCCGGTACGCAGGATGATCACGTCCGCCTCGGGCAGCAGGTCCTGTGCCTCGGTGACCGGCTGACCGAGCAGCGTGTCCGGGGTGGCCGCCCGGATCCGAGCCATCGCGTCGGCGATCAGCCGCAGGTCGTCGACGCGGACCGAGAGCTGATCGGTGTGGTGGACGCCGAACTCGGCGGCCAACTCGTCCAGCCGGTCGGTGAGCGTACGGCCCTGGGTCTTGAGGTCGGCGGCCAACTCGGCGACGGTCAGCGCGGCGGTGATGCCGTCCTTGTCGCGTACGTGGTCGGGGGCGACGCAGTAGCCGAGCGCCTCCTCGTAGCCGAACACCAGCGGCGCGGAGCCGTCCCCGGCCCGCACGATCCACTTGAACCCGGTCAGCGTCTCGCCGTACGGCAGGTTCCGGGCGGTGCACATCGCCCGCAGCAGCGACGACGAGACGATGGTGGTGGCGTACAGGCCGGTCACGCCCCGCCGCATCAGGTGGTCGGCGAGCAGCACCCCCACCTCGTCCCCGCGCAGCATCCGCCAACCCGAGCCGTCCGCTGCGCCGTTCGGCCCACCCGCGACGGGAGCAGAGGCCGCGTCGCCGGGTGCGCTGGCCGGGGTCCGGACCGCTACGGCGCAGCGGTCGGCGTCGGGGTCGTTGGCGATGGCGAGGTCCGCGCCGGTGGTGTCGGCGAGCGCGACCAGCAGGTCCACCGCGCCGGGCTCCTCCGGGTTGGGGAAGCTGACCGTGGGGAAGTCGGCGTCCGGCTCGGCCTGCTCCGGCACCACGCCGGGCGTCGGGAAACCGGCGGCGGCGAAGGCGGCGGTGAGGACCGTCGCGCCGACGCCGTGCAGCGGGGTGTACGCCACTGTCAGGTCCCGGGGGCCGCCGGGCGGCACCACCTGCACCGCCCGCGACACGTACCCAGCCACCAGGTCGTCGCCGAGCACCTGCCCGGCGGGACCGAGCGGCACCCGGGCCAGAGGGCCGACCGCCCGGATGGCGGCCTCGATGCCGGTGTCGGCCGGCGGCACGATCTGCGCCCCGGCACCGGAGTCCCCGCCCAGTTCGGCACCGAGATAGACCTTGTAGCCGTTGTCCTGCGGCGGGTTGTGGCTCGCCGTCACCATCACCCCGGCGACCGCGCCCAGTTGCCGCACCGCGTACGCCAGGACGGGGGTGGGCAGCGGGCGGGGGAGGAGCAGGGCCGGACGTCCCGCCCCGGTGGCCACCCGGGCGGTCTGCTCGGCGAACGCGCGGGAGCCGCGCCGGGCGTCGTACCCGATCACCAGCGGGCCGGTGCCGCCCTCGGCGGCGAGCCAGGCGACCAGCCCGGCGGCGGCCTGGGTGACCACGGCGAGGTTCATGCCGTTGGGGCCGGCGCGCAGCGGGCCGCGTAGCCCGGCCGTGCCGAAGGTCAGCGGCCCGGCGAAGCGGTCGGCCAGCTCGGCGGCGCTGTCCGGCAGTCGGTCGAGCACCGCTCGCAGTTCCGCCTGGTCAGCCGGGTCGGGGTCGTCGGCGAGCCAGCGCTGAGCCTGCTCGCGGATGGTGTCGATGTCAGTGGTCTCCGCCGCCATTGCCTCTTGATAGCACGGCGGCGGATCACCGGGGACGGCTCCCCGGCTGAGAGCGACCGGTCGCTCTCAGCCGGCGGAGGTGAGCTGGAACGACTTGAGCATCTCGTCATAGATCGGCTTGCTCTCGTCGAACCGGGCGTCGCTGACGGTCAGATAGAAGGAGTAGATCCGGCCCTCGTGGGCCACCCCGTGCCAGACACCGTGCCGCCTGGCCTCGCCGTCACCGCAGGTGTACTCGAACTCGGCCGACGGCTTGCCGGCCAGTTCCTTGTCCGCCATCGAGATCTGCGTGTACGGCTTGGCGCAGGAGTTCGACCGGGTCCTGAGGTTGTTCTCCGCACTCTGCGCCCAGCGGGTCGAGCTGCCGGCCCACTTCTCGTTGAGGATGCGGACCCGGCGACCGCTGTCGTCCGGGTCGGTGTAGTCGATGTAGACGGCGCCGGCCGGAGCGGTCCGCTTCCAGCCCTTCGGCACGAGCATCTGCACGCCGCGCGCCGAGTGCTCCTGCATCTCGACCGGCTCCCCCTCGTCCGAGGAGTTGCCCGGCCCGGCGACCGGGTCGGTGACGGGCGGGTCACCGCCGCCGCCGGAGAGCGCCACCGCGCCGATCAGCAGGACCAGCACCAGGCCACCAGCCGCCGCGAGCTGGACCTTGCGCGGCCAGCCCTTCACGGTCTCGACCGCGCGGGCACCCGCGACCTTGGCCTTGTCGAGCGTGCCGCCGCCCCCACCGGCGGGCGGTGGTGGTGCGCCGTACGGCTGGCGGGGCGCGGCCGGCCAGCGACCGCCGTAGTCGCCGCCGAGCTGCTGGGTGGCCTCCGGCCGGGCACCGAACCCGTACGCCCCGGCACCGATGTGCTGCGTCGCGTCCGCGCCGATGCGTTGGGTGGCGTTCGCGCCGATGTGCTGGGTGGCGTCGGCGCCGATGCGTTGGGTGGCGTCCGCGCCGCCGATCCGCTGGGTGGCCTCCGCACCGCCGATGCGCTGGGTCGTCTCGGCCCCGCCGCCGTAGGTGCGGCCGGCGGACGAGGCGGCGTTGCGCTGACCCGGGCGGGCCAACGCGTCGGCGCTGGTGTCCTCCATCGCGGCGGCACTGGTGGCGGCGGCCTTGCCGGGGCGCTCACCCCGGCTCAGCGCGGCCAGCCGGTCGGTCAGCGACTCACCGGGGGCGAGCATCGCCCGGCCGCCGATCTCACTCGCGGACGTGGACTTCTTCGCGGGGGCGACCGGCGCGGTGATCGGCGCGGACTGCTGCGGCACCGGCACCACGGAGTACGGGTCGGTCATCGAGTTGACCGCGGAGGCGGTGCTGCTCAGCGGGCCGGCGAGCAGTTCGCGCAGCATGGCGCGGGCGGTGTGCACGTCGAGCCGACGGGCCGGGTCCTTCTCCAGCAGGCCCATCAGCACCCGGGTCAGCGGGCCGCTGCGCTGCGGCGGGGCCGGCGGGTCCTCGACCACCGCGTGCATCGTCTCGATCGGGTCACCCCGGTCGAAGGGCGGCCGACCCTCCACGGCGGTGTAGAGCGTCACGCCGAGGGAGAACAGGTCGCTGGGCGGGCCGAACTCCTGACCCATGGCCCGCTCGGGCGAGATGAAGTGCGGCGAGCCCAGCACCATCCCCGGCGTGGTGAGCTGCACGTCGGTGGGCATCCGGGCGACACCGAAGTCGGTCAGCACGCAGCGGCCGTCGGAGCAGATCAGCACGTTGGCCGGCTTGACGTCGCGGTGCAGCACCCCGATAGCGTGGGCCACCTCCAGTGCGCCGAGCAGCGCGATGCCGATCTTGGCGACCACCCGCTGGGCGATCGGCCCGTCCTCGATCACCATGTCGGCGAGGCTGCGGGCGTCCAGCAGCTCCATCACGATCCACGGGCGTCCGGCCTCGGTGACCACGTCGTACACCTGGACCACCGCGGGGTGGGCGATGGCGGCTGCCGCGCGGGCCTCGCGCAGGGTGCGTTCGTACATCGCGTCGCGGTCGCTGGGCGCCAGGCCGGGCGGCAGGACGACTTCCTTGACCGCCACGTCGCGCCGCAGAAGTGTGTCTGTGGCCCGCCAGACCGTGCCCATGCCACCGTTGCCCACCGTCGAACGCAACGAGTACCGGTCACCGATGACGGTGCCGGGTGTCGCGCGGCCGTTGGTGGGGGTGCTGACTGGTCCGCCGCTCCACGTCGGGATCTGAGTCACAGAAAAGCCACCGGGGGAAGTCGAGGGGGCTGGGACACAACCTCCCTATCTTGCTGGTTCAGACGCCCGATGCGAAACCCGGCGCGGCGGACGTTTACCGTCCGGAACGGTACGTGTGCAGGCCCTCACGTCGGGTGGTGCCTCCGGAGGACCGAGTGTGCGCTATCCCTCACCCAGTGAACAGCACATTCGTCCTACCATCCGGTGATGAGCGAACGGCGGCGGTCAAGCGAGTCCGGCTTCCCGATCGAGGGCCTTTACACGGCGGAGCACCTGCCGGGTGATCTGGACTCCCGGCTGGGCGCTCCGGGCGAGTACCCGTACACGCGTGGGGTCTATCCCAGCATGTACACCTCCCGCCCGTGGACCATGCGTCAGTACGCCGGCTTCGGCACCGCCACCGAGTCCAACGCGCGGTACCACCAGTTGTTGCGGGCCGGCACCATGGGTCTCTCGGTCGCGTTCGACCTGCCCACCCAGATGGGGTACGACTCCGACGACCCGATCGCCTCGGGCGAGGTCGGCAAGGTCGGGGTCGCCATCGACTCCATCGAGGACATGCGGCTGCTCTTCGACGGCATCCCGCTGGACAAGGTCTCCACCTCGATGACGATCAACGCGCCGGGCTCGGTGCTGCTGCTGCTCTATCAGCTCGTCGCCGAGGAGAACGGGGTGCCGGGCGCCGCGCTCAACGGCACCATCCAGAACGACATCCTCAAGGAGTACATCGCCCGGGGCACCTACATCTTCCCGCCGAAGCCGTCGTTGCGCCTGGTCGCCGACACGTTCGGCTACTGCCGGGCCGAGGTGCCGAAGTGGAACACCATCTCGATCTCCGGCTACCACATGGCCGAGGCCGGCGCCTCGCCGGTGCAGGAGATCGCCTTCACGTTGGCCAACGGCGTCGAGTACGTCCGCGCCGCGATCGCCGCCGGGCTGGCGGTGGACGACTTCGCGCCCCGGCTGTCGTTCTTCTTCGTCGCCCGCACCACGCTGCTGGAGGAGGTGGCGAAGTTCCGGGCGGCCCGGCGGATCTGGGCCCGCCTCATGCGCGACGAGTTCGGGGCGAAGAACCCGAAGTCGATGATGCTGCGCTTCCACACCCAGACCGCGGGCGTGCAGTTGACCGCCCAGCAGCCCGAGGTGAACCTGGTCCGGGTCGCGGTGCAGGGGCTGGGCGCGGTGCTCGGCGGCACGCAGTCGCTGCACACCAACAGCTTCGACGAGGCGATCGCGCTGCCCACCGAGAAGGCGGCCCGGTTGGCGCTGCGGACCCAACAGGTGCTCGCGTACGAGACGGATCTGACCGCCACGGTGGACCCGTTCGCCGGCTCGTACGTGGTGGAGGCGATGACCGCCGAGATCGAGGCGGCGGCGGACGCGCTGATGGGTCGGGTCTTCGAGTACGGGTCGTCGGTGGACGCCATCGAGGCGGGCTTCCAGAAGCGTGAGATCGAGCAGTCCGCCTACCAGATCGCGCAGGAGATCGACTCGGGTGAGCGGGTGGTGGTCGGGCTCAACCGCTTCACCATCGACGCCGAGGAGCCGTACGAGCCGCTGCGGGTCGACCCGGCCATCGAGGCGGCGCAGGGCGAGCGCCTGGCCAAGCTGCGCGCCGGGCGGGACGGCGCGGTCGTCGAGCGGGCCCTGAACGAGTTGCGGGAGGCCGCTTCGGGCACCGGCAACGTGCTCTATCCGATGAAGGCCGCCCTGCGCGAGCGGGCCACCGTCGGCGAGGTGTGCGGGGCGCTGCGCGAGGTGTGGGGCGTCTACCGACCGACCGACCGGTTCTGAGCCGCTCTCGGCACTCTTCCGGTCGCCTCTCGCCACTCTTCCGGTCGCTGTACGTGTCGAAGCGGCCGTCTCCGGGTACTCCGCCCGAATGATCTCGTTGACGCACACCCTGTGCGGTCGGCGGCCGTCCGGACGTGTGAACGTCCATCGGTGCTGATCGCCGTGGGTGGTCGGGTAATTGTCGTACCGTCAGTTCATCGCGCCGACTAATGCGACAATTCGGAACGACGGGCGACGAGTTTCGACAAGTTTCTCCGCCCGAAACGCCGATTACGCGTTGTAGGAGGTGGGGGGCGGATGGCTGCGTACGAACGCGATCTACCTGCTGTCCAGCCCGTCTACGGGCACTCCAAGCAGGGCATATGTGACGCTGTGCGGTCCGATCATCACCGGAACGAGGTTGCGCAGAGTTACCTTCGGGGGTCTACGCTGTCTGCTGTCCCCGATGATCCATCCATTTCTAGTGATCGAGAATTCGACGTGACGAGTGCGTTGACTATGCCAACCGGCGAGCAATTGGCGTCGTCTTGGCCCGAGGCGCCACCGACCGGTGGCCAGCCCCTGCCGTCCGAGCTGGACCACCTGCTCGCCCTCCGGGTACCGGGCCTGATCGCCACGCGCCGTCACATTCACGCGCATCCGGAGCTGTCCGGTCAGGAGTTCGACACCGCCGCCCTGATCGCCCGGGAACTCACCCTGGCCGGGCTCAGCCCCCGCATGCTGCCCAAGGGCAACGGGGTCATCTGCGACGTCGACGGCCGCCCCGACGGGCCGGTGATCGCGCTGCGCGCCGACATCGACGCGCTGCCGCTGACCGACGTCAAGGACGTGCCGTACCGCTCCACCGTGGACGGGGTCTGCCACGCCTGCGGGCACGACGTGCACACCACGATCCTGCTCGGCGTCGGCATGCTGCTCGCTCAGCTCGCCGACCTGGGCGAGCTGCCCGGCCGGGTCCGGTTGATCTTCCAGCCGGCCGAGGAGATCCTGCCCTGCGGTTCGCTCGAAGTGATCGAGGCGGGCGGCCTGGACGACGTGGTGCAGATCTTCGCGCTGCACTGCGACCCGAACCAGCCGGTCGGCAAGGTCGGCCTGCGGGTCGGGCCGATCACCGCCGCCGCCGACAACGTCACGGTCCGATTGACCGGACCGGGCGGGCACACCGCCCGCCCGCACCTGACCGTCGACCTGGTCGACGCGCTCGGTCGGCTGATCACCGAGGTGCCCGCGCTGATCAGCCGCCGGGTGCCGGCCAACAGCGGGCTGCTGCTGGTCTTCGGGCACGCCTCCGCCGGCACCCGCTACAACGTCATCCCCTCCGAGGCGTCCGCCTCCGGCACGCTGCGGGTGATGGACCGGGACGCCTGGGAACAGGCCCCGAAGATCGTCACGCAGGTGGTCCGGGACGTGATCGCCCCGACCGGGGCCACGGTCGACCTGGAGTACCTGCGGGGACGCCCGCCGGTCTGCAACGACGCGGCGGCCATCAACGTGCTGACCTCGGCCACCGTCGCCGCGCTCGGCCCGGAGGGCGTCGCCGAAACCCCGCAGAGCATGGGCGGCGAGGACTTCTCCTGGTATCTGGAGTACGTCCCCGGCGCGCTGGCCCGACTCGGGGTCGGCCGCTCCGGGCCGAACGTGGACCTGCACCGGGCGTCGTTCGACGTGGACGAACGGGCCATCCCGGCGGGCGTACGACTCATGGTGCAGACCGCGCTCCAGGCACTGGCGGCGGCTCGCTGACCGACGGCGACCTCGGGTCCACCCCGGGCGGTGGCGGCGTGCCGACCGGCGCGACCAGCGCCGGCTCGGGGCGGACCCGGCGGCGTCGGCGACGGCTCCACCACCACAGCGCCACCAGCGGTACGCCGAGGACCAGCAGCCAGGGCAGCACCGCGCCGAGCACGGTGAGCAGGACCGTCATCGAGGCGAGGAAGACCGTCCAGCCTCCGCTCAGCCCGGCCAGGAAGCCGATCTCCCGCTCCTCGTCAGCGGTGCTGGCGTCCGGCCCCACCAGGCTGACGGTGATCGTGGAAAGTGCGGTCAGGTCGGCCAGCCGCCGCTTCTTCGCCTCCAACGAGGCGAGGTCGGCCTCCCGGCGGGCCAACTCGTTCTCCAGGCTGACCAGGTCGGCGATCGACTCGGCCCGGTCCAGCAGCCGACGCGCGCTCTCCACCCGCGCCCGCTGGGTGGCGATCCGCGCGTCGAGGTCGACGGTCTCCTCGGTGACGTCCTCGGTGTCGATCTGCCGGCGTTCCTGCCGACCGAGACCCGCCAACTCCTCGACCACCGGATAGAACCGGTCCGCCGGTACCCGTAGCGTCAGCTCCGCGACCGCGTCCGCGTCCGAGCTGCGGCGCTGGTCGCCGCCGACGAAGCCGCCGGCCCGGGTGGCCGCGTCGGACGCCGCCCGTGCGGCGGCCTCCACGTCGTCCACCTTCACCCGGATGGAGCCGGTGTAGACGATGGACCGTTGGTCGACCCGGGTGTCCGCCGCCGCGCCGGCACCGCCCCGCTGATCCGCCGGACCGGGCCGCTCACCCACCGGACCGGCGCCGTCCACCGCCTGTGGCGCGGCGGCCCGGCCCGCCTCGTTGGAGGTCGCCGCGCTGTCGCTGCCGCTGTCGCCGCTGCCGCAGCCGGTCACCACCAGCAGCATGACCAGCGCAGTCATTCCCGTCGCCGCGTGACGGCGGGTTCTTGTCGGTGTCATCAACGTTCCCTTCCTCGGCCCGGAGCGGGTGATAGCTCGGACGTCGAGCGCTGTCCCCCGGGTTCCGGCAGACTGCGCTCAGGACGGTCACGATTCGGTATGGGAGGCATCACGATGCGGATCACCAAGTACGCCCACTCGTGCCTGCGGGTCGAGCACGACGGGGGAGTGCTGGTCGTCGATCCGGGCGTGTTCAGCGAGGCCGCCGTGGCACTGGACGGGGCCGACGCGGTCCTGATCACCCACGAGCACCAGGACCACGTGGACGCCGAGGCGATCAACCGGCAGCTGGCCCGGCGGCCGTTCACCATCCACGGACCGGCCTCGGTGGCCGGACCGCTCGGCGACGCGGCCGAGGCGCTGCGCCCGGTCGCCCCCGGTGACGCGTTCACCGCCGCCGGTGTCCCGGTCCGCGCCTACGGCGGCCGGCACGCGGTGATCCATCCCGACATCCCGCTCGTCGACAACCTCGGCTACCTGCTCGACGAGGTGGTCTACCACCCGGGTGACGCGCTGTTCGTGCCGGACGACATCCAGGTCGACACGCTCTTCGCCCCGATTCACGCGCCCTGGTCGAAGTTCTCCGAGGTGGTCGACTTCATCCGGGCGGTGTCCCCGCGCCGGGTCTTCGCACTGCACGACGCCCTGCTCAACACCCACGGCCTCGCGGTGCTCGACCGGCAGTACACCGCCCTGTCCGGCAGCGAGTACCAGCGGCTGGAACCAGGCAGCCGAATCGACGGCTGAGTCGATGCCCGAACCTCCGTCCGATCCGGTGGCGCAGCTCTACCGCACGCCACCGGATCGGTTCGTCGCTGCCCGGGACGCCGCGGTGGCGCAGGCCCGGCGCGCCGGGGACGGGCGGAGGGCCCGTGAGATCGCCCGACTGCGCCGCCCCACGGTGGCCGCCTGGCTGGTCAACCTGCTCGCCGTCGAGCGTCCCGAACTGGTCGACGACCTGGCGCAGTTGGCCGACGCGTTGCGGGACGCCCAGCGCGAGCTGCGCGGCCCGCGCCTGCGGGAGCTGTCCGCGCAGCGGCGGTCCGTGGTCTCCGCCCTGGTCGCCGAGGTACGCCGGCTCGCCGCCGACGTGCCGGGGGCGCCGTCGGCCGGGAAGCTGCCGTTGGCCGAGGTCGAGGCGACCCTGAACGCGGCCCTCGCCGACCCCGGCGTGGCCGAGCAGGTGCGGTCCGGTCGGCTGCTTCGCCCGGCCCACTACGCCGGGTTCGGCGAGGTGCCCCGGCCACAGTTGCGGCTGGTCACCGGCGGGGAGGAACCGCCCGCACCGGCGACACCCGCCCGCCCGCCGGACCGCGGCGCGATGCGTGCCGAACAGGCCCGACGAGCCGCCCGCGCCGAGTTGGCCCGCCGCCGCAAGGCGCTGGAGAAAGAGCTGGCCCGGGCGCGTACCGACCAGGAACGGGCCGAGACGGACCTCGACGCGGCGCAGTCCGCCGAGCGCGACGGGACGGCAGCCCTGGACGCCGTCGAGACGGAACTGGCCGAGCTGGAGCGCCGCCGGGCCGTCGCCGAGCAGGAACTGAGCCGGTCCCGACTGGCCCGCCGGGCCGCCGAACGGTCCGCCGCCGTCGCCCGGCGACGCACCGGGGAGGTGGAGGCCGCGATGGAGGCGTTGACCGCCGAGGAGGGGGATGCCGAGCGGGGCGACGGCGCGGCAGACTGATCCGTCATGGACGGACCTTCGGTCGGATCCTTCGTGGACGGACCCTCGGGCGGCTGCGCTCCGGGCGGGACGGCATGACCCCGGAACAGGTGGCGGCGGCCAGCAAGCCGGCGGTGCTCGCGCTCGGCGAGGCGTACGGCCGGTGCCCCACCACGCTGCGTCGGGCCCGGCTGCTCGGCATCTCCGGCTGGGCCTTCTACGTCACCGGGCGCGCCGGGGCACTCGGTGACGTACGCGCCGAGACGGTCGCCGCCGCGCTCGGGTTCATCGCCCCCGACGCCGTCGCCGACGGCTGGGACGCCGCCGCCCGCACCGTACGCCCCACCGAGGTGGCCGCCGCCAGCCTGGCCGAGTGCTGCCGCTGGGGCGAGGACCGGTTGGCCGCGCTGCCCCACGTCGACCGACTGGCCACCCTCGTGGAACGGACCGTCGCGGCAGCCGACGCCAGCGCCATGCCGCTCTTCGCCGCCTGGCGGGCCGTGCCCTCCGAGCCCAGGAGCCCCGGTGCCCGGGCCGCCGCCGGGCTGCGCCTGCTCCGCGAGCACTTCACCGGCGCGCACCTGGTGGCCGTACGGGCCTGCGGGATGACGCCGCTGGAGGCGGTGCTGGCCGGGCCGGAGGGCGAGAGCGGGGCGGTGGCCTGCGGGTGGCCGCCGCCGTACCCGCCGGTCGGGCCGCTGGTGCGTCGCCGGCTCTGGGCCGAGGCGGTGACCGACCGCCTGGTGGCGCCCGCCTTCGCCGCGCTCGGCCCGACCGAGGGCGCCGAACTGGTCGAGTTGTTGACCGAGGCACGGGCGTACACGCAGGGCTGACCGGACGCGCACACGCAGGGCTGACCGGGCGTGGCCGGCTGTGACCGGCGTCCGGCTCGGCGGGGGTGCCGGGCGGGGTGCCGCCGGTCGGTAGCAGACTGGGGGGTGTGGGAGACGCGCTAGGCCGACGCCGTGCCGGTGGGGCGGGACCGCAGCTCGACGACGTAGTCGTCCGGCGCGCCCGCCTTCTCGGCGGCGTTCGCGATCTCCGAGACGTACCACGAGGTGGGCAGACCACCCTCGTAGCCGTCGAAGACGTAGACCCAGGCCGTCACGTCGCCGTCCAGCGTCGAGACCCGGACGGTCAGCTTCCGGTACGTGCCGGAGGTGACGCCCTCGATCTCGTCGAGCTGGGCCGCGTCGTACGGGTGGATGTCGTAGAGCGCGACGAAGACCCGGTCGCCGGGGGATTCGACCACGGTGCTGACGGCACCCTCCCAGCCGATGACGTCCTCACCGGCGAAGGTGAGCCGCCAGCCCTCCAGCCAGCCGATGCCCACCATGGGGGAATGCGGGCAGTAGGCACGCATTCGGGCAGGGTCCAGGTTCGAGCCGTAGGCGGCGTAGAGACGCACGGCGATGACGATAGCCCGCCGGGCGGGTGGGGGAGAATACGACGGTGCGTGTCGGACGCGTCGGGGAGAAGAAAGTCACTGTGAGCATGGACGAGGGGCGGTCGTGGTGAGCCAGATCGTGATCATCGGCGGGGGGCCGGCCGGTTACGAGGCCGCGCTGGTCGCCGCTCAGCTGGACGCCGCCGTGACCGTGGTGGAGGCCGACGGCGCAGGCGGTGCCTGCGTGCTGTCCGACTGCGTACCGTCGAAGACGTTCATCGCCAGCTCCGAGGTGGTGACCGGATACCGGGACACCGAGGTGTTCGGGGTGCACTCCGACGGCCTGGAGGCGGTCACCGTCGACGCCCGGGCGGTCCACGAGCGGGTCAAGCGGCTCGCCCTGGCGCAGTCCTCGGACATCCACGCGAAGCTGCTCAAGGCCGGCGTCACCTTCGTCTCCGGTCGGGCCCGGCTGGGCGAGGACACCCTCGGCCACACCCACCGGGTGATCGTCACGCCGGACGGCGGCGATGCGCCGTACTCGATCAGTGCCTCGACGGTGCTGGTCGCCACCGGCGCCACCCCGCGCCAACTGCCCACCGCCGTGCCCGACGGCGAGCGCATCCTCACCTGGCGGCAGGTGTACGACCTGCCCGAGCTGCCCGAGCACCTGATCGTGGTCGGCTCCGGCGTGACCGGCGCCGAGTTCGCCAGCGCCTATCTGGCGATGGGCGTCGAGGTGACCCTGGTCTCCAGCCGGGACCGCGTGATGCCGCACGAGGACGCCGACGCGGCACAGGCCATCGAGCGGGTCTTCCGCGCCCGGGGCATGAGCATCCTGAACAATTCCCGCGCCGAGGGGGTCCGCCGGACCGACGACGGCGTCGAGGTCGTCCTCTCCGACGGTCGCAAGGTGTACGGCTCGCACGCGCTGATCGCGGTCGGCTCGATCCCCAACACCGAGGAGCTGGGCCTGGCCGAGTACGGCGTCACGCTGGCCCGGGGCGGGTACGTGACCGTGGACCGGGTCTCCCGTACCAACGTCCCCGGCATCTACGCGGCCGGCGACTGCACCGGCGTCCTGCCGTTGGCCAGTGTCGCCGCCATGCAGGGCCGGATCGCCATGTGGCACGCGCTCGGTGAGGCGGTCCGGCCGCTGCGGCTGCGGACCGTCTCGGCGAACGTCTTCACCGACCCCGAGCTGGCCACCGTGGGCGTGTCGCAGGACGAGATGGACGCCGGCAAGGTGCCGGCCCGGCAGGTGATGCTGCCGTTGGCCGGTAACGCCCGGGCGAAGATGGACGAGGTGGCCGACGGGTTCGTCAAGCTGTTCTGCCGCCCGGCCAGCGGGCAGGTGATCGGTGGCGTGGTGGTGGCGCCGAAGGCGAGCGAACTGATCCTGCCGATCACCATGGCGGTGGAGAACAACCTCACCGTCAACGAGCTGGCGCAGACCATCACCATCTATCCCAGCCTCTCCGGCTCCCTCACCGAGGCCGCCCGCCAACTCATGCTCCACGAACTGGAGTAACCGCCCCCACCCTCCTCCCGACGGTGGCCAGGACGGTGAGCAGGGCCACCTCGGCGAGGATGAGGGCGCGCTCGATCAGGCCGTAGTATGCGCGGTCGCCGGGGTAGGCGGACCAGACCATCACGGCGGCGAGCAGCAGGCTGGCGATCGTCAGCCCGCGCAGCCAGCGGGCGGTGCGGGCGGTGGCGGGCAACTGCGCGGCGACCAGCCAACCGGCGAGCGGCAGGGCCAGGAAGGCGACCACCGAGGCGTACCGGTGCACGTAGGCGGCGGTGCCCATCTCGGTCCCGGGCGGGTTGGTCGGTATCAGTCCGGCCAGCAGCAGCCCGCCGGCCCAGGCCGCGAGCAGCACCTGGGCCGTGCCGACGCGACCACGACGCGTACCGGCCGCTCCGGTGGGTCGGTCGAGGCGGCGTAGTCCCAGGACGAGCACGGCGGAGGCTGCGGCGAGGGTGAGCATGGCGAGGTGGATGGCCCAGCCGGACTCGGAGACGGCGTAGTCGCTGACGGTCAGGCTCAGCGGGTCCAGACCGTCGACGCCCGCGTGGCCGATCACGGCGAGCAGCGCCGCGAGGACGATGCCGCCGAGCGTCAGCGTCGCGCTGTTCCGGGTTACAGGCATGGCTCAGCCTGTCGCGACGGGCACCTCAGGCGGATCCGGGACGAGCACCGAAATCCGACCCCGGGGGCACCCCGAGCGGCAATCCGGCTTTTCCCGGTGACCGACCTCGGGGTGCCGGTGCAGGTCGATCCGTCGTGGTGCGGTCGTCTCTGTCCGATCACTGGGCGAGTTGACCGGAACATACCGAGAGTGACGGAGTGTCCGACATCACCCCGTCGGTCGGCGGCCGTGATGACCAGCCACACGTGTCCCGGGACGGGGTCGACGGGCAAGCTTCGGTGCCACTACCAGGGAGATCGGGCAGAGTCGTCGCCGATCGACGGTCGCGGGATCGGGCTCGGGACGCGTACCGTTGTCGGCGCGCGGCCCGGCGTGGCGTCGGGTCCCCCGTTCCTGACGCCCGGGCCGCCGCCGGGCCGCTGGCAGGTCCCGTGCCAGCGGCCCGGCCACCTCCCGGCCTGGTCGTCGCGGTGACGCGGAGTGACGTGCGGCGGGTCAGGCGCCGACGATCTCGCGGAGCGCCTTCACGTGGTCGGCGTACGCGCTCGCGCCCTCGGGGGTGAGGGAGAGCCACAGCCTGCTGTGCGCGTCCCGTGCGGCGCGGTCCTGCCGGACGTAGCCGGCGTCCACGAGCTGCGTCAGGTGCTTGCTGAGGGCGGATTTGGAGAGCCCGAGATGATCCTGCAGGCGCTGGAACTCGACCCGGTGCGCGGCGCTGAGCATGGCGCAGATTCGCAACCGGTGCGGTGCGTGGATCTTCTCGTTGAACATCGGTGTCTCAGGCATCGCCGAATTCCCGCCGGTACGCCCGGCCGGTGCGTAGCACGATGCCCGCCGACACGGCGGCGCCGACGATCCAGACCCAGCGGGCGTCGGTGAGTGCCGACAGCGCCCAGGTCAGGGCGAAGCAACCGAAGACGGCGGCCAGGAACGGGGCGATGTCGCCCGGCTTGACCGCCGCCCAGGAGACCCCGTCCTGGTTGAGCCAGTACCGACAGCCGAGCACGATGGCCGCGATGCTCACGGCGAGGCTCGCCTTGCCCACGTGGGCGGGGGGCAGGAGATGCGCCAGGTGCAGGGCGGCCATGGCTGCCGACATCGCGACGAAGAACCATCGCGGGAACGGGGGGTAGCGGACCGCGTTCTCGTCGTCGGTGAGCTGTCGAAGCGTCTCCCGGGCCTGATCGGGGGTGGGTCTTGTTTCCATAGGGGAAACTGTAGGGCCCAGTTTCTATATCGGCAACTCGTCGTGTGGGTCCGATCGTGGTCCGTCGCCGCCCGCCGCCACCGTTGATGACGGGGTGAGGACCCGGCGGCGTGATCGGTCATGACCCGACGGCGACCGCGATGGCGGCGGCGAGGAAGACGACCTGGAGTGCGGTACGGACGCCGAGCGGGGTGACCGGGCGCCCGCCCAGGGTGAGTTTCCGGCGCGCGGCCGAGACGTTCGCCGGGAACATCGCCAGCATCAGTACGGCCAGTCCGGCAGCGGCCCAGCGGGCGGTGGCCGGCACCAGCAGGCCGGCCGCGCCCGCGAGTTCCAGCACGCCGGTCACCGTGACCAGCAGGTCCGGTCGGGGCAGTCGGGGCGGGACCATCTCGATCAGGTCGCGTCGCCGGCCGGTGAAGTGTGCGATCCCGGTCAGCACGAACATCACGGCCAGCCCGACCCGCAGGGCCGGCTGCCAGCCGTCGAGCGCGGAAACCCCGACCAGGCCGGCCAGTCGGGCGAGCGCGGTGCCCGCCACCAGGGCGATCAGCGGAGCCATCGGTACCTCCTCGAAGACCAATCTTGTCGCCGACAAGATTGGCTCGTGATGGCCCATCTTGTCAATGACAAGATAGGATCGGGTGATGACCGGCACCCGCGGCTACCACCACGGCGACCTGCCTCGCGCCCTGCTCGCCGCAGCGGAGGAGGCGATCAGGGAGTCGGGTCCGGCGGCGCTGAGCCTGCGGGACCTGGCCCGACGCGCCGGCGTCTCGCACGCCGCCCCGGCCCACCACTTCGGCGACCGGGCCGGCCTCTTCACCGCGCTCGCGGTGCAGGGCTTCGACCTGCTCGCCGAGGCGCTGGAATCGGCCGGCGGCGAACTGCTGGACCTCGGCGTGGCGTACGTCGACTTCGCCGTGCGGCACCGCGCCCACTTCGAGGTGATGTTCCACCCCGATCTCTACCGATCCGATGCCGCCGAGGTCCGGGCCGCCCGGGAGCGTGCCGGTGCCGCCCTGCATGCCGGGGTCACGGCACTGCCCGCCGCTGCGACGGATGCCGGCGACGGGCGGGGCGGCGTGCACGGGCCGCTCGGTGACGCCTTGGCTGCATGGTCGATCGTGCATGGCTTCGCCACGCTCTGGCTGGCCGACGCGCTACCCCCCGGTGTGGGGGACGACCCGCGAGAGGTTGCCCGGACGGTGATCGGGCGCCTCTTCGCCCCGGCGGCGGACCCCGGCTGACCGAACCCCGGCCGTCACCAGCCGGTCGTCACCAGCTCGTCGGCAGCGGCATCCCCTCGGTGTAACCGGCGGTGCTCTGCACGCCGACCAGCACCCGCTCGTGGAACTCGTCCAGGTTCCGTGCCCCGGCGTAGGTGAAGGCGCTACGTACGCCGGAGATGATCTCGTCGATCAGGTCCTCCACCCCGGGCCGCGTCGGGTCCAGGTACATCCGGGCCGACGAGATGCCCTCCTCGAAGATCGCCTTCCGGGCCCGGTCGTAGGGGCTGTCCTCGGCGGTCCGGGCGCTGACCGCGCGCGCCGAGGCCATCCCGAAGCTCTCCTTGTACCGCCGGCCGTCCTCGTCGGTGTAGAGGTCACCGGGCGACTCGTAGGTGCCGGCGAACCAGGAGCCCACCATCACGTTCGACGCACCGGCGGCCAGCGCCAGCGCCACGTCACGCGGATGCCGTACCCCGCCGTCGGCCCAGACGTGCCGGCCCAGCTCGCGGGCGGCCGCCGCGCAGTCCAGCACCGCCGAGAACTGCGGGCGACCCACCCCGGTCATCATCCGGGTGGTGCACATCGCGCCGGGTCCGACGCCCACCTTGACGATGTCCGCGCCGGCCGCGACCAGGTCGCGTACGCCGTCGGCGGTGACCACGTTGCCGGCCGCCACCGGTACGCCCGGGTCGAGACCCCGGACGGTCCGCAACGCGCTGATCATCCGCTCCTGGTGGCCGTGCGCGGTGTCCACGACCAGGGTGTCCACCCCGGCTTCCAGCAGCGCCGACGCCTTGCCTGCCACGTCGCCGTTGATGCCCACCGCCGCCGCGATGCGCAGCCGGTCGAGGGCGTCCACCGCAGGCCGGTAGAGCGTCGCCCGCAGTGCGCCCGGCCGGGTGAGCACCCCGACCAGCCGTCCCTCGCCGTCCACCACCGGGGCCAACCGCCGCCGCGCGGTGCTGAGCCGGTCGAAGCCGGTACGCGGATCCGCGTCCACCGGCACCGTGTGCAGGTCGGCCGACATCACGTCGCGCAACTGGGCGAACCGGTCCACGCCGACGGTGTCCGCCTCGGTCACCACCCCCATCGGGCGGCCCTCCTCGTCGACCACGATCACCGCGCCGTACGCCCGCTTGGGCAACAGGTGGATCGCGTCACCGACGGTGTCGGTCGGACCGAGCGCGATGGCCGTGTCGTGCATCAGGTGCCGTTGCTTGACCCAGGCGACGACCTCGGCCACCACCTCGATCGGGATGTCCTGGGGGATCACCGCGATGCCGCCGCGTCGGGCCACCGTCTCGGCCATCCGCCGGCCGGCGACCGCCGTCATGTTCGCCACCACCAGCGGGATCGTGGTACCCGTCCCGTCGCCGGTGGACAGGTCGACGTCCAGCCGCGAGCCCACCTCCGATCGGGCCGGGGCCATGAAGACGTCGTTGTAGGTCAGGTCGTACCCGGGAGTCGCGTCATTGAGGAACCGCACCCGGCCATCATTCCCTCAGCTCAGCAGCAGCGCGACCGCTACCACCACCATCACCAGCGCGATCACGCCGTCGAGCACCTGCCAGACCCGGGCCCGGGCGAGCATCGGCGCGAGTCGGTACGCCCCCGCGCCGAGCGCGCTGAACCAGACGACGCTGGCCACCGCCGCGCCGAGACCGAACAGCCAGCGGTGCGGCTGCTGCTGCGCGATGCCACCGAGCAGCAGCACGGTGTCCAGGTAGACGTGCGGGTTGAGATAGGTGAAGGCGAGGCAGGCCAGCAGCGTCGCGCCGAGCCGTGCCGGGGGCCGCTGGGCCGGTGTGAGCGCACTCGGACGCCACGCGCGGCGGGCGGCCAGGGCCGCGTACCCGAGCAGGAAGGCCGCCCCGCCCCAGCGGATCGCGGTGAGCAGGTCGGGTCGGGCCGCCACCACCGACCCCACTCCGGCGATGCCGACGCCGATCAGCAGGGCGTCGGAGATCGCGCAGGTCAGGACGACCGGCACCACGTGTTCCCGGCGGAGGCCCTGGCGGAGCACGAAGGCGTTCTGCGCGCCGATGGCGACGATGAGGGCGATGGACAGGGAGAAACCGGCGACGACAGAGGTGAGCACGGTGCCGACGCTAGGAGTGCGAGGGTGGATGAGTCCAGCTAAAGGTTCTTCATCTGGTTAAGCTCAGCTTCATGAGCGGTCTGGACTCCACCCAGCTCCGTACGCTCGCCGCAGTGGTCGCCGAGGGCAGCTTCGAGGCGGCGGCGCGGCTGCTGCACGTCACCCCCTCGGCGGTCAGCCAGCGCATCAAGGCCCTGGAGGAGACCGTCGGGCAGGTGCTCGTCCGGCGGCACCGCCCCTGCGACGCCACCGAGGCCGGGCGACCGCTGCTGCGCCTGGCCGGGCAGCTCGCCCTGCTCGAACGCGAGGCGCTGGCCGACGCCCGAGGACCGCTCGGCGGCGACCGGGCCCGTACCCGGGTCGCCATCGTGGTCAACGCCGACTCGCTCGCCACCTGGTTCCCCGCCGCCCTGGCCCGGCTGCCCGACCAGCCGGAACTCTCCTTCGACATCCGGCAGGACGACCAGGACCACACCGCCGTCCTGCTCCGCGACGGGGTGGTGACCGCCGCGGTGACCGCTCAACGCGAGGCGGTGCAGGGCTGCCGGGTACGCCGTCTCGGCGCGATGCGCTATCGGGCGCTGGCCGCGCCGTCGCTGGCCCGACGCCGGTTCGCCGACGGTCTCACCAGGGCTGCGGCCGCCGCCGCACCCGTGGTGGTCTTCGACCGCAAGGACCGGATCCAACACCGTTTCCTGCGTACGGTGACCGGGCACGCGCTCGACCCACCGGTGCACTACGTGCCGTCGGTCCCGGCGTTCAACGAGTCGATCCGGCTCGGCCTCGGCTGGGGACTGGTCGCGGAACAGATCGCCGACGCCGACGTGGCCGCCGGGCGATGCGTGGACATCGCGCCCGGCCGGGTGCTGGACACCCCGCTCTACTGGCAGCACTGGCGACTCGACTCACCGGTGCTGACCGCGCTGACCTCCGCCGTCTGCACCGTCGCCGCCGAATCCCTGCACTGAGATGTAAGGAGGGGACCCCTGCTATACACGAGGCGTTAGTAGGGGACCCCTCCTTACACGCGGCAGTACCTCAGGCGATGGTGCAGACGGCGGCACCGGCGGTGATCACCGCGCCGACCTCGGCGGCGAGGCCGCTGACCGTGCCCGCCTTGTGCGCGTGCAACGGCTGCTCCATCTTCATCGCCTCCAGCACCACGACCAGGTCGCCCTCGGCCACGGTGTCGCCGTCGGCGACCGCGATCTTGACGATGGTGCCCTGCATCGGTGAGGTGAGCGCGTCCCCGCCCGCCGCCGCGCCGGCCGTGGCACCGCCGCCCCGACGGGTGGGCTTCTTCGCGGCCGGTGCGGCACCCGCCGCACCCGCGCCCAGCCCGGCGGGAAGGCTGACCTCCAGCCGCTTGCCACCCACCTCGACCACGATCGTCTCGCGCTCCGTCGGGGCGGCCGGGCCGTCGGCCACCGCGGTGAACGGCGGGACCGTGTTGTCGAACTCGGTCTCGATCCAACGGGTGTGCACCGCGAACGGCTCGGCGGTGAACGCCGGGTCGCGGACCACCAGGCGGTGGAACGGCAGCGCGGTGGCCATCCCCTCGATGACCATCTCGTCCAGGGCCCGCCGGGCCCGCTCCAGCGCCTCGGTGCGAGTCTCGCCGGTGATGATGACCTTGGCGAGCAGGCTGTCGAAGTTGCCGCCGATCACGTCGCCGGCCGAGATACCGGTGTCCACCCGTACGCCGGGACCGGTCGGCAGACGCAGGGCGGTCACCGTGCCGGGGGCGGGCAGGAAGCCCCGGCCCGGGTCCTCGCCGTTGATCCGGAACTCGATGGAGTGCCCGCGCGGCGTCGGGTCCTCGGTGAGCCGCAGCTTCTCCCCGTCGGCGATGCGGAACTGCTCGCGGACCAGGTCGATGCCGGCGGTCTCCTCGGTCACCGGATGCTCCACCTGCAGCCGGGTGTTGACCTCCAGGAAGGAAATGGTGCCGTCGTTGCCGACCAGGTACTCCACCGTCCCGGCACCGTGGTAACCGGCCTCCCGGCAGATCGCCTTCGCGCTCTGGTGGATCTGCGTCCGCTGCTCGGCGGTGAGGAAGGGCGCCGGTGCCTCCTCGACCAACTTCTGGTGCCGGCGCTGCAACGAGCAGTCCCGGGTGCCGGCGACGATCACGTTGCCGTGCTGGTCGGCCAGGACCTGCGCCTCCACGTGGCGCGGCTGGTCGAGGTAGCGCTCGACGAAGCACTCGCCCCGACCGAAGGCCGCGACCGCCTCGCGGGTGGCCGACTCGAACAGGTGCGGGATCTCCTCCATGGTGCGGGCGACCTTCAGGCCGCGCCCGCCGCCACCGAAGGCGGCCTTGATGGCCACCGGCAGGCCGTGGTCCACGGCGAAGGCCATCACCTCGTCCGGGCTGCCCACCGGGTCCGGGGTGCCGGGCACCAGGGGAGCGCCGGCCCGCTGGGCGATGTGCCGGGCGGTCACCTTGTCACCGAGGTCGCGGATCGCCTGTGGGGTGGGACCGATCCAGGTCAGGCCCGCGTCGATGACCGCCTGGGCGAAATCGGCGTTCTCGGAGAGGAAGCCGTACCCGGGGTGCACCGCGTCGACACCGGAACGGGCAGCGACGTCGATCAGTTTGTCGATACGGAGGTAAGTATTCGCAGCGGTGTCGCCGTCCAGGGCGTACGCTTCGTCGGCGAGCGTGGCGTGCAGGGCATCCCGGTCGGAGTCCGCGTACACCGCGACACTGCCCAGGCCGGCGTCCTGGCAGGCGCGGATGACCCGGACGGCGATCTCGCCCCGGTTGGCGATGAGTACCTTGCGCACCTTGGTGGCTCCTCCCGGCGGGTTACTGACCGGGAGTTTATAGCTCACCGTGGTGCCCCGAACGATCGCTCAGTGTGGGATGACGCACTGTCTGGCCAGGTCGTAGGCGGCGTGGTGTCGTACCCATGTGGTGGAGTGCCGTGACGATGGTGGCCGGAGTCCGGCCATGAGCGGGGAGTGGAAATGATCGAGACCAGAGGGCTGCGGAAGTCGTTCCGCAGCCGGGCCGGTCGGGAGACGAAGACCGTCGAGGCGGTACGCGGCGTCGACCTGGACGTCCCGGCCGGCGAGATCTTCGGGTTCCTAGGCCCGAACGGCGCCGGCAAGACCACCACGTTGCGGATGCTCGCGACGCTGATCGAGCCGGACGGCGGCCAGGCCACCATCGCCGGTGCCGATCTGCTCAAGAACCCGGGCGAGGTCCGCCGCCGGATCGGCTACGTCGCCCAGGGCGGCAGCACCTGGGACGAGTCGACCGCGCGTGAGGAACTGGTGCTCCAGGCCCGGATGTACGGCATCGGCAAGGCCGAGGCCCAGCGTCGGGCGGTACGCGCGCTGGAGGCGTTCCAGCTCACCGAGTTCGCCGACCGCAAGTGCAAGACGTACTCGGGCGGCCAGCGGCGGCGGGTCGAGATCGCGCTCGGCATCATCCACGAGCCGAAGATCGTCTTCCTGGACGAGCCCACCACCGGTCTCGACCCGCAGAGCCGGGCGCACATGTGGGACGAGATCCGCCGGTTGCGGACCGACGGGATGACCGTCTTCATCACCACCCACTACCTCGACGAGGCCGACGCGCTCTGCGACCGCATCGCGATCATGGATCACGGCGAGGTGGTCGCCGAGGGTACGCCGACCGCCCTCAAGCGGGAGATCTCCGGCGACATCGTCCTGGTCGGCCTCGACATCGTCGCCACCGGCGAGGCGGAGAAGCTGCTCGACGGCGAGGAGTACGTGAACCGGCTGGAGAGCCTGGAAGAGGGCGGCCTGCGCCTCTTCGTCGACGACGGCGCGACCGCCATCCCGCGGATCCTGCGCCGGGTCGACGGTGCCGGTCTCGACCTCAAGTCGATCGAGCTGCACCGCCCGAGCCTCGACGACGTCTTCCTCACCAAGACCGGCCGCTCGCTGCGCGAGTCCTGAACCGACCAGGAGAAAGTCCCATGAAGCTCGCCCGCGACACCTGGCTGATCTTCCAGCGGCAGTTCCACCTGCTGCTGCGCAACCCCGTGTGGGTTTTCGTCGGCGTCTTCCAGCCGGTGATGTATCTGCTCCTGTTCGCCCCGCTGCTCAAGCCCGCGCTGAACGCACCGACCCAGGCCGAGGCGTACAAGATCTTCGTACCCGGCCTGCTGGTGCTGCTGGCCATCTTCGGCGGCCTGTTCCAGGGCTTCGGCCTGATCGCCGAGCTGCGCGCCGGAGTGATCGAACGCTCCCGGGTCACCCCGGTCAGCCGGCTCGCCCTGCTGCTCGGTCGCTCGCTGCGCGACGTGGTGTCGCTGATGGTCCAGGCGGTCATCATCACCCTGCTGGCGCTCCTGTTCGACCTACGGGTCTTCATCGGCGACCTGCTGCTGGCATACCTGATGCTCGCCCTGATCGCGCTGATGACCTCGGCGGTCAGCTACGGCGTCGCGCTCAAGGTCAAGAGCGAGGACGCGCTGGCCCCGCTGATGAACACCGTCGCCCAGCCGGTGCTGCTGCTCTCCGGCATCCTGCTCCCGCTCGCCTTCGCGCCCGGCTGGTTGCAGGGCGTCGCCAAGTGGAACCCGTTCTCCTGGGCGGTGGACGGCACCCGCGCCCTGTTCAACGGCGACATCGGCAACGACCGGGTCTGGCAGGGGCTGACCATCATCGCGATCCTCGCCGCCGCCGGCGTCTACTGGGCGGCCCGCCAGTTCGCCCGCAGCGTCCGCTAACCGCTTCAGCGCCGAGCCCGGTGAAAGGAAGGGCCCCTTATTAACGCCTACGGTAGAGCAGGGGACCCTTGTTAACGCCCCGCATCCGGGACCCGGCCGACGCCGTCGAGCACCGGGCGCCGGCACCGGTCTGAGCAGCCTGACGACAGAGGCGGCGACCGGTGCCGGCGAGGCGGTCAGTGCACGTGGGCGAGGGTCAGTCCGTCGGCGATCGGCAACATCACCGCATCCACCCGCACATCGGCGAGGACGTCGTCGTTGAACGCCGCGATCGCCCGGTCGGCCTCGCTCTCCGGCGCCACCACCCGCCCGTGCCGCAGCACGTTGTCGACGGCGATCACGCCACCCGGCCGCATCCGGGGAACCAACTCGTCCCAGTACAGCGGATAGCTTGTCTTGTCGGCGTCGATGAAGGCGAAGTCCAGGTACCGCTCGTGCGGCAGCTCGCGCAGCGTCTCCCCGGCCGGGCCGATGCGTAGCTCGATCCGGTCGTCCACAGCGGCCCGCGCCCAGTACCGGCGCGCGATGCCGGTGTACTCCTCGGAGATGTCGAAGCAGGTCAGCCGCCCGCCGTCGGCCAGGCCCCGGGCGATCGCCAGCGAGGACAGGCCGGTGAAGGTGCCCACCTCCACCGCGTTGCGAACTCCGAGCAGCCGGGTCAGGAACGTCAGGAAGGCGGCCTGCTCCGGTGCCACCTGCATGGAGGCGTGCTCCGGCAGGACGGCGAGCGTCTCCTCGGCCAGGTCACGGACGATCTCGTCCGGCGGCGCGCCGTGCGCGACGAGGTACGCGTGCAGCTCGTCGGTGAGCGGAATCGACTTGAGCGTCATGCCCGGACGCTAGCCGAGCGGCTCGATGCTCTGGTTGCCCGGCGCGACTTTTGTCCACATATCAGTGATCCGCAGGTCCAAGTCGGCGAGCAGCCGCCGCAGCAACGGCATGGACAACCCGACGACCGTCCCCGGATCGCCCTCGATCCGCTCCACGAACGCCCCGCCCAACCCGTCGATCGTGAACGCGCCGGCCACCGCGAGCGGCTCGCCGGTGGCCACATACGTGGCGATCTCCTGGTCACTGATGGCGGCGAAGTGCACCACCGTCGAGGCCACCGCCTCGGCCCGACGCCCGCCCACGATGTCGATGAGACAGTGGCCGCTGTGCAGCACACCGCTGCGCCCCCGCATCCGCTCCCACCGCCGGGTAGCGTCGGCGGCGTCATCCGGCTTGCCGAAGATCTCACCGTCGAACGCGAGCACCGAGTCGCAGCCCAGCACCAGCGTCCGCTGGCCGTCGCCGGGCCGCAGGCGGGTCAGCACCGCCTCCGCCTTGAGCCGGGCCAACTCCAGGCAGAGATCCTCCGCCCGATCGGTCACCACCACACTCTCGTCGACACCACTGACCAGCACGTCCGGCTCGATGCCGGCGGCCTGCAGGGTCTTACGGCGGGCAGGGCTGGCCGAAGCGAGCACGAGGCGGAGCGGAAGCGCATCAGACACGCGCACGACGGTACCGGCAACCGCCCGCCGAGACCGCTCAGCGGCTGACGCGTGGCGGCGGGTCGTCCGAACGTCGTCGCCGCCGGGCCCACCACACCCCACCGGCACCGGCCGCGATCAGCACCGCCAGCGTCACCAGACCTCGCACCGCCGCACCGTCCTCATCGGCCTTCGGACTTGCGGCCCGCGTCGTTCCCGGCGAGGGCGTGGCCGACCCGCCAGGCCCGAAACCCCTCGGCGGTACGTCTGCCGTCAGTGCCGCAACCAGATCGATCACGCCATAGCCGTACTGGTCGTCCCGCCCGGGAGGCCCCTTGTCGATCGCGGTCGCCGTCAATCGATGCGCCACCTCGTCCGCCGGCAGATACGGATACTTGGCCCGAATCAACGCCGCCGCCCCGGCAACGATTGCAGTAGCGTTAGAAGTGCCCGTTCCCTTACGATATTTCTCATTTATGCTTGTGCTGTAGATATCGACGGCGGGAGCTACCAGATCCACAGCTCTTCCGTGCGCGGACGTGGAGGTGATTTCTCCCTTGCGGTCTACACCCCCCACCGCGATGACTCCGTCTGCAGCTGCCGGATATGGGATCGTAAAGTCCTGAGGGCGATCACCTGCGGCCGCAACTACGATTACGTCCGCCGCCTGTGCCGCTTCGAGGGCACGCATTAGTTCGGGGCTCGATCCTCCGCCTGCAGAAATGCTGATAACATCCGCACCTGCTGTGATGGCATATTCGATAGCCGAAGCGAGTCGATCAACTTCGCTTGCTAGCCGTCCATCAAAGCAGCGAACCGGAAGGATCTTCGATCTTGGTGCAACTCCTAGTGCCCCTGCTCCGGCAGATTGCCCATGAGCGGCGACAATCCCTGCCATTCCTGTCCCATGTCCTGTTTTATCCTTCTGGCCGGTGCTCGGCCTCTCTGTGGTGAGGTCCGCTCCGGGGAGGAGATTCGATCGTAGGTCGGGGTGCGAACTCACGCCGGTGTCTAGGATTGCCACTACGACGCCATCCCCCTGGCTGCTCTGGTGCGCTTCGGTGACTTTCAGGTAGGGGATGTGCCACTGGTCGTGGCGTACTCGCTCGACATCTTGAGAAGGGCGTTGAGGGTGCGCCTGCGTGGTTAGTCCGGACGTTAGTGCGCCTGCCAGTAGCATGAGGATCGACGTTCTAAGAACTTGTCTCACCTGGGTAAGCCGATTGCTGGCCCGGGGTCGATTGGGCCGTCCTCGTCCGGTGGACGGACTACGGGATCAATGCCCTGCTCCACTTTCCACGGATTATCCCGGTCCCATCGCTGCGGATCCTCGGGCTGATAGCTCCGAGGTCGTGCTGAGCCCACGGGGTTCGAGAAGCCGAAGGAAGAGAAGCCTCCGTTTGGTGGTTGACCCGCGCTGATTCCCTTTCCTCGGCCTGGCCGGGAGCCTGCTCCGCCCGTCGGGGATGTGCCCGCTGCCCCGCCGCCGATTACCCCGCCCACGGGATTGACTCGACTTACAGGTGATCCGCTCGATCCTGGCTGGTTAAGCCCTACACCGGCTGGCCCGCCGATAATCCCGCCCGGTGGCATGGCTCGTGGAGGGCCTGGTGGATTGCCGCTTGTGGTGCTGCCCCTGTTTCCGGGTCGACCATCTGGACGAGGAGGCGCATGGCCCGGCTGCGGATTTTTAGGTTCCGTCGCTGGGCGCGTGGGGTGCGGAAGCCCTGTCACGGTCGGTGAAGCTGTTGGTGCTGCAGGCACATTCGGGTGTGCGGAGGGTGTTGAGTTCGGTGGAACCTGTTGGCCTAGGCCGCTGAGCACGGGGCCAATGGTCGGCGTCGTGGATCTCGACAAAGGCTTATGTGAGGCGGTCGACCGGTTGATCGTCATGCCAGGGTGGGACACCGGGACGATCGGTGGAATGACGGGGGTCAGGCTGTCAGCGTAGGCGTCCATAGGTGCGCCATCCCGGACATTCGGTTTAGGGGCGGGAGGTTGGCGGAGCGTTACTTGGGCCTGTTGGAGGTCGCTGCTCAGGCCGTACATGATGCCGCGCGCCTTGACGTTCAACTGCTCCAGGTCGGCGTCGGTCACCGGCGGTTGACTGTTCCGGCTACCGGCTACTGCCTTGGGGTCGGCGGCGGTCTCTTCCCATCCGCGCTTCTGTCGGAGCTTGTCCGCGTACTCGTCGTGGATCTTCTTGAGTTCGGTGCGGGTGCTGCTGAGGGCCTGGGTGGCGGCGGCGAGTGCGCTCTGGTTGGCGCTGGCCGCGTCGTGCGTGCGTTGCACCTGCGCGATCAGGTCGTCCAGTTCGGCGAGGTAGGCCCGGGCGGCCTCGTTGGTGTCGGGCGGCCATGCCTGGGCGAGGCGTCTGCGGTACGTCCGGAGGCGGTGCAGGTGCTGGTCGGCCAGCTCGGAGATCTTGCGCCAACCGGCGACGTGCCGCCAGTGGCTGTCGGGATCGTGATCCTGGAGGCAGGCCCACATGTCGGCCACGCTCATCAGGTACCAGTCGGTGAGGCCGCCGCTGCGGCCGACTCCCGGTTCCCTCACGGCAGCATCACCGACCCGTCGTTGTCGGGGCCGGTCGGATTGGTCAGCGACGGTGAGGGTGTGGGCTGGGCGGGTACGTCTCCCGGCCGCCCGAGCGCCTGCTGGACGTCGGCGACGCGGGCTGCGGAGAAGGCGTCGGTGTCGGCGTACCGGTCGGCCACCTGTCTGGCGGCGTGCGCCAGGTGTCCGGTGCTGTGGCCGAGGCCCCAGACGGCGTTCGTCGTGGCCTGCTGTGTCTCCCAGTGTGCCCGCATGAACTGCACCAGCTCGATGAAGGCGTCCGCCGGATTCGGCACCCGGGCGAGCATGTCGTCCGCGATGCGCGGCAGGTGTGGCGCGTAGTTGCCGTCCACCTCGGCACGGAGCATGTCGGCGAATTCCCGCATCTGGCGGATGTCCGCCTCGACGCCACGGTGACCGCGTGACCAGGACGCTTGTCGATCATCCTCAGGGATCATCGGCCCTCCAAACTGTAACGGCCCGGTTCCCCTCAGTGAGGCTAATCCTTGGACGCCTCCCCGGCAGCCCCGGTCACCATCAGCAGCCGCGCCGATCCGTGTCAGCGGGGCAGACCGGAGGCGCGCCAGGCACCACTGCCCGGCAGCAGTGCGGCACCCACCGGTCGGCCGCTGCGGGCCCAGGCCGAGACCGGGGCGGCAGCGGGCGTGGGCACCGGGCGGGAGCGTACGACCATCGCGCCCACCAGCGCGGCAAGTTCCTCGGCGGTCGGCACGCCGCGGACGACCCGGAACAGCGGCTCCTCGACAGACATGGGCCCCAGCGTACGCGCTTGTGAGCTCGACCTCCGGCACACAGTGGCGTGCCGACGGTGTGAGCGTCAGAGCTGCCGGGTACCGTCTCAGCGATGTCTGAGCCTTCCCCCCAACTCGTCGCCGACCGGTACCGGCTCCTCTCGCCGCTCGGTCAGGGCGGCATGGGCCGGGTATGGAAGGCGCGCGACGAGGTGCTGCACCGCGACGTGGCCATCAAGGAGTTGGTCCCGCCGCCGGGCCTGACCAACGACGAGCGCCGCGAGATGCGCGAACGCTCGCTGCGGGAGGCGCGGGCCATCGCCCGCCTCAACAACATCAACGTGGTACGCATCTTCGACGTGCTCCGCACCGACGGTGACCCGTGGATCGTGATGGAGTACGTCGCGTCCCGCTCGTTGCAGGACACCCTCGCCGAGGACGGGCCGGTGCCGGCGGCCCAGGCGGTGCAGATCGGGCTGGGCGTGCTCAACGCCCTGAAGGCGGCGCACAAGGCCGGCATCATGCACCGCGACGTCAAGCCCGGCAACGTGCTGCTCGGCACCGACGGTCGGGTGGTGCTGACCGACTTCGGCCTGGCCACGATCCCCGGCGACCCGAACGTCACGCGCACCGGCATGGTGCTCGGCTCTCCGGCGTACATCTCTCCCGAGCGCGCCCGGGACGGCACCACCGGCCCGGAGGCGGACCTGTGGTCGCTGGGTGCCACGCTCTACGCCGCCGTGGAGGGCAAGTCCCCGTTCGCGCGCCCGTCGGCGATCAGCACCCTGGCCGCGCTCGCCACCGAACCGGTGCCGCCGGCCCGTAACGCCGGACCGCTCAAGCAGGTGCTCGCCGGGCTGCTCCGCAAGGACCCCGAGGAGCGGATCACCGCCGAGTCGGCCGAGCGGATGCTGCGGCGGGCCAGCGGTAAGCGGAGTCGGGGCATCTCACTGCTCGACGGCGTACGCCGGCCGGGGCCGAACGGGCCGCGTGAACCGCGTCAGCCGCTGGTGCCCGCGCCTCGCCCGTCGGGGGAGCGGCCGACGCCGCCGGTCACCCCACCCGTGCCCCGTACGCCACCGGCCGTGGGTCCGCTCGCGGCGGGCGCTGCCGCAGCCGGCGCGGCCACCTCCGGTCCGTCGGGCTCCGGTGCGACGGCCGGAAAGCCGCCGGTCTCCGACGCCGCGCCGACGGCGAAGGTCGCGGCCCCCACCGGCGCGGACGCCGACCTGACCGCGAAGGTCGATGCTGGTCAGGACGCGGACCCGACGACGAAGGTGGAC
Source organism: Micromonospora sp. NPDC023869 (assembly GCF_055559695.1). Taxonomy (NCBI): domain Bacteria; kingdom Bacillati; phylum Actinomycetota; class Actinomycetes; order Micromonosporales; family Micromonosporaceae; genus Micromonospora; species Micromonospora sp. NPDC023869. The sequence continues at coordinate 99,576 of NZ_JBVHKD010000001.1, read as the reverse complement.
GCGGCGTCGATCGCTGCCGGGGCCGCCGGTGCGGAGTCGAAGTCGCGTACGGACGCAGCGTCGTCCGCGTCGGACACCGACCCGGCTGCCGGGTCCGACACGTCCGCCACGGACACCGCGACTGGCGACGACGACTCGACCGGCCAGGTCGACGAGGGCACCGCCCCGGCCGGTACGCCGACGACGCCGGACGGCTCCGACGCGACGGTGCTGTCCGCCACGAACAGCGGGGCAACCGCTGCCTCGGCCGACGTCACCAAGGTCGACGGTCCCGCCGTGGAGGCGAACGCGCAGGCCGACGCGAGCGCGACGACCGACCGGTCCGACTCGGGCGAGCCGACCCGGCGGGTCGACCCACCGGCTCCCGCGAAGGCCGCCACCCCCGTCGCGTCGGCCTCGACCTCGCTGATGCCGTCGGCGCCGGTGAGCCCGGCGGCACCGGCTCGCGGCTCCGTCTTCAAGGCCGGCCAACTGCGATCCGAGCGCACCCGTCGTGCCGTGCTGGTCGGCGCGCTGGTCGCGCTGCTGCTCGTCGGCCTGGTGGTGGCGGTTCCGCTGCTCACCAGCGGTGACGACGACGGGAACACCCCGCAGGACGCGGCGGGCACGTCCGAGTCGTCCGCGCCGCCGACCTCGGAGCCGGCCGCGCCACCACCGACCTCTGCCGCACCGCCCAGCGCCTCCCCGTCGGCGTCCCCGTCGCCCACCCCGTCCGAGAGCGCTGCGGGCGGCCTGCCCGAGGGCTGGACGTTGCAGAACGACCCGGTGGGCTTCAAGGTCGCGGTGCCGAACGGTTGGCGGCGCAGTTCCGGCTCCACCTGGGTCAAGTACCGCGACCCGAACGGCGTCAGCGAGCTGACCATCGACCGCACCTCGTCGCCGCAGCGGGACGCGGCGGCCACCTGGCGGGGGCTCGAATCGGGCCGGAAGAACGTCCGTGGCGTGCAGAACTACCGGTACATCAGGATCAACACGATCGACTGCAAGTGGCGGACCTGCGCCGACTGGGACTGGTACCAGACCCGCAACGGGGTCGAGCTGCGGGTACGCAACCGGGGCTTCGTCACCGCCAGCAACCGGGGCTTCGCCCTGCGCTGGGAGGTGCCGAACAGCGAGTGGGACGCGCAGTTGCCGAACTTCGAGACGGCGTTCCGCGAGTTCGTGCCGGACCGCCAGGACTGAGGGCGGCCGACAGCAGGGCGGTCGGGACGAGGCATGACCGTCCGTCGTTCGGGGTACCTGATCTCGAAGGACGGAAGGAGGCCCGAGATGGGTTACCGACCAAAGGATGCCCGAACCCGACTGACACTGTGGACGAGCGCGGTGGTGGGTGTCGGCGTGCTGCTGTTCGTCACCTTCGGAATCGCACTGCTGGCCACGTTGCTGAGCGTCGTGACGCTCGCCGGGGCCGCGTACGTGGGATGGGCCGTCACCCGTCGGGGCACGGTGGCCCGGCACGGCGGTGTCGGCGTACCCGTGGCACTCGCCGCGCGACGGCGGGCCTGAACCGGCGGTAGTCGCGCGACGGCGGCGGGCCGACGTCCCGACACTCGGTGGACGTCGACCCGCCGTCGTGACGTGTCTCAGGCGGTGTTGTTGGCCAGGGCGATCAGCCGGTTACGGTCGCCGTTCCAGTAGTTGCGGTCGACCGCGCCGCTGATGCCGGCGACGCTGCCCGAGTCGGTGTACTGCCAGAAGCTCCACACCGGTGCGCCGGCCGGCAGCGCGCCGACCGAGGAGGACCAACGGGCGACCCAGACCGGGTGGTTGGCCCACGGACCGGTCCAACTGCCGGTGCACTGGTTCCAAAAGCTGGTGGTGGTGTAGATGACCGCGTACCGGCCGGTGCGCGAGCGATAGGTGTTCAGGAAGTCCTGCACCCAGTTGCGCATGCCGGTGGTGCTCAGGCCGTAGCAGTAGCCGCCGCTGTACGGGTTCGCCTCCAGGTCCAACGCGGCGGGAAGCGTACGGCTGTCGGCCGACCACGCGCCGCCGTTGGAGGCCAGGTAGTTCGCCTGAACGGCGCCGGAGGAGATGTTCGGCCGGGCGAAGTGGTACGCACCCCGGATCACCCCGGCGTTGTACGCGTTGACGTAGTTCGTGTTGAAGTTCGGGTCCTTGTAGCTCGTACCCTCGGTGGCCTTGATGAAGGCGAACTGGATGCCCGCGTTGCGGACGCTCGTCCAGTTGATGGTGCCCTGGTAGCGCGAGACGTCGATGCCGGGCACGGTGGCCGCCGCAGCGGGGGTCGCGGTGGCGACGAGCCCGGCGGCAGCGGTCGCGAGCACGGTGAGCGCGGCGGCGGTCAGCCGGCGCAGCGTTGGTCTGGTCCGACCCATGGCGTCCTCCTGAGACGACTGTCGATAGACAGACATCTTTGAAGGTGAATGCCCGCCAGGGCAAGAGATACTAAGAAAACTTTCAATGCGGGGCGGCTCGACCACGGACGGGCACCCCGGCCGGCACCGGAACGAGACAGCCCGCCCTAGGGCCGCCCCGGCCTGCGGGCGTAGGCTGCCGCCCCATGGTGTCGATCGAGGGCATGACCGCGTTCTGGGACCGTCTGCTCGGCGCGCAGCCCGACCCGCCCCCGCTGCTGGTGCTGCTGACCGGCCTGGTCGCGCTGGTGGTGGTCTCCACCCGGCTGCCCTGGCGGATCGCCCGCAACGCGATCACGATCGCGCACGAGGGCGGTCACGCGCTGGCCGCCGTACTCACCGGACGCAAGCTGCATGGCATCCGGCTGCACTCGGACACCTCGGGCCTCACGCTCTCGGCCGGGCGTCCCACCGGACCGGGCATGGTGCTCACCCTGCTCGCCGGATACCTCGCCCCGCCGCTGGTCGGCCTGGGCGGGGCGTGGCTGCTCGCCGGAAACCGGATCACGCTGCTGCTCTGGCTCGCGGTGGTCCTGCTACTGGCGATGCTGATCATGATCCGCAACGTGTACGGGGCGCTGACGCTGGTGGTCACCTGTGGTGCGGTGCTCGCGATCTCCTGGTACGCCAGCCCGCAGGTGCAGGCCGCCTTCGCCTGGACCGGCGTGTGGTTCCTGCTGCTCGGCGGCGTACGCCCGGTGGTGGAGTTGCAGCGGCTGCGGACCCGGCGCGGGATGCCGGCCTCCGACGCCGACCAGTTGGCGGGCATCACGCCGCTGCCGCCGTTCTTCTGGGTCGTCCTCTTCGGCATCGTCAACGTCGTCGTGCTGGTGGTGGGCGGCCGGATGCTGGCCGGGCCGCTGCTCACCGATGCCGGCATCGTCCCCTGGTGAGCTGCGGATGTTAGGAGGGGTCCCCTGCTATGCACGAGGCGTTAGCAGGGGACCCCTCCTTACACGTCACCCCTACAGGGGGATGTTGCCGTGTTTCTTGGGCGGGAGCGTCTCGCGCTTGGTGCGCAGCACCCGCAGGGCGCGGACGATCTGGACCCGCGTCTCGTGCGGCGGGATCACCGCGTCGACGTACCCGCGCTCGGCCGCCACGTACGGATTGGCCAGGGTGTCCTCGTACTCGGCGATCTTCTCGGCCCGGACCGCGGCCGGGTCCTCGGCGGCGGCCAACTCCTGCCGGTAGAGGATGTTCACCGCGCCCTGGGCGCCCATCACCGCGATCTGCGCGGTCGGCCAGGCGAAGTTGAGGTCCGCCCCCAGGTGCTTGGAACCCATCACGTCGTACGCCCCGCCGTACGCCTTGCGGGTGATCACGGTTACCTTCGGCACGGTGGCCTCGGCGTACGCGTAGATGAGCTTGGCGCCCCGACGGATGATGCCGTCCCACTCCTGGCCGGTGCCGGGCAGGAACCCGGGTACGTCCACGAAGGTCAGCACCGGGATGTTGAAGGCGTCGCAGGTACGCACGAACCGGGCCGCCTTCTCACTGGCCGCGATGTCCAGCGTGCCGGCGAAGTGCATCGGCTGGTTGGCGACCACACCCACCGGACGTCCCTCGACCCGACCGAAGCCGACCACCATGTTCTGCGCGTAGAGCGGCTGGACCTCCAGGAACTCCCCGTCGTCGAGGACGTGTTCGAGCACCCGGTGCATGTCGTACGGCTGGTTGGCCGAGTCCGGGACGAGGGTGTCCAGCTCCCGGTCGGCTTCGGTGACGGTCAGCTCCGCCGGGGCGTCGAAGACCGGCGGCTCGTCCAGGTTGTTGGCGGGCAGGTGGGACAGCAGCGCCTTGACGTAGTCGACCGCGTCGGACTCGTCGGAGGCGAGGTAGTGCGCGTTCCCGCTGCGGGTGTTGTGGGTGCGGGCCCCGCCGAGGTCCTCCATGCCCACGTCCTCGCCGGTGACCGTCTTGATCACGTCTGGGCCGGTGATGAACATGTGCGAGGTCTGGTCGACCATCACGGTGAAGTCGGTGACCGCCGGGGAGTAGACCGCACCGCCGGCGCACGGGCCCATGATGAGCGAGATCTGCGGGATGACGCCGCTGGCGCGTACGTTGCGGAAGAAGATCTCGCCGTAGAGGCCGAGCGACACCACACCCTCCTGGATGCGGGCGCCGCCGGAGTCGTTGATGCCGACGACCGGGCAGCCGATCTTCATGGCCAGGTCCATCACCTTGACGATCTTCTGCCCGAAGACCTCGCCGAGGGAGCCGCCGAAGACCGTGAAGTCCTGGGCGAAGACACAGATCTGCCGGCCGTCGACGGTGCCGTAGCCGGTGATCACGCCGTCGCCGTACGGGCGGGAGCGGTCCAGGCCGAAGTTGGTGGACCGGTGCCGGGCGAACTCGTCCAGCTCGACGAAGGAGCCCTCGTCGAGCAGCATCTCGATCCGCTCCCGGGCGGTCTTCTTGCCCCGGGCGTGCTGCTTCTCGACCGCGCGGGCCGACCCGGCGTTCACCGCCTCGTCGACCCGTCGTGCCAGGTCCGCCAGCTTGCCCGCGGTGCTGTGGATGTTGGTCCCGGTCTCGGTAGTCACCCTGGGAATATAACGATGGTTCAGGTCGCCGCCGCTGTGCAGTTCGCCTCATCCGTGGGCCGTAGGCTGGCCGGATGCCGGATTCGCCGTACACCGACCTCGATCGTCCGCCGCTGTCGGCGGCCCGGCTGCGCCGGGCGCTGGTCGCGCCGTACGGCCCGTGGACGCGGCTGGAACTGAAGGTCGAGACCGGTTCCACGAACGCCGACGTCGCCGAGGCGGCCCGGACGGGGGAGCCGGAGGGTCTCGTCGTCGTCGCCGAGCGGCAGAGCGCCGGGCGGGGGCGGCGCGGGCGCGCCTGGCAGTCACCGCCGCGCGCCGGCATCGCGACCAGCGTGCTGCTGCGGCCCGGCCAGGCCGTGCCGGACCGCGCCTGGTCGCCGGCGCCACCGGCCGGGTACGGCTGGCTGCCGCTGCTGGCCGGTGTCGCGCTGGTCGAGGCGGTGACCCTGTTGGCGGAACTCGACGCCACCCTCAAGTGGCCCAACGACCTGCTGCTCGGGGACGCCAAGTGCGCCGGGATCCTCGCCGAGGCGGTGCCCGGCCCCGGTCTCGACGATCCGCCCGCGATCGTGCTCGGTGTCGGGCTGAACGTCACGCTGCGCGCCGACGAACTGCCGGAGCATCCGACCGGGCTGCCGGCCACCTCGCTGCAACTGGCCGGTGCGGCGGCCACCGACCGGGACCCGCTGCTGCGGGCCCTGCTGCGCTCGGTCGCCGACTGGTACGCCCGCTGGCGGGCCGCCGACGGGGACGCGGTCGCCTGCGGCCTGCAAGACGCGTACCTGGCGGTCTGCGGCACCGTGGGCCGCGAGGTGCGGGCCTTCCTGCCCGACGGCACGGAACTCACCGGCACCGCCACCGGGGTCGACCTCGACGGTCGGCTTCTGGTCACCACCGCCACCGGGGAACGCGCCCTGGCCGCCGCCGACGTCCTCCACCTGCGCTGATTCCGGCCGAGCCGGATCGACGGCGGGGTGCGCCGCCGAGGTCGGCCGCGTGGCGGATGTGAGCCGGTGGCACCGGGGGGTTACGGTCTGCGCGTCCGTTCTGCGAGGAGGTTTCCGTGGCGTTCCCCGAGGACGTGCTCACCGAAGACGAGCACGTCGTGTTGCACCTGCATCCGCACTGGAAGACGATGGTCCGTCCGGTGGTGGTGCTGGTGCTCGCCATCGCCGCGGTGGCGGCCGGTGTGCTGTTCCTGCCCGCCGGTGGGGGCGGCTCGATCACGCTCGCCGTGATCGGTGGCCTGGCGCTGCTGGCCGTCCTGGTGCTGACCGTCTGGCCCTGGATCGGTTGGCGCACCACGCACTTCCTGTTCACCAACGAGCGGGTGGTGCTGCAGCACGGTGTCTTCTCCCGCGAGCGGCGGGACATTCCGCTCAGCCGGGTCAACGACCACTCGATGAACCAGCAGTTCGTCGGGCGGCTGCTCGGCTACGGCACGCTCACCATCGAGTCGGCCGGCGAACGCGGACAGTCCGTGCTTCCGGACGTGCCGAAGGTGGACCGGGTGCAGACGAAGCTCTACGAGCTGGTCGAGGCGTTCCACGACAAGCACTCGCTGGGCGACGGCGAACTGCGCGAGATCCTCGCCGAGCGGGACAACAAGGGCGGCGGCCTCTGAGGCCGGCTCACCCGCCCCCTGGACATGCGAAACGCCCGTCGGCGAGTGCCGGCGGGCGTTTTCGTGGCCCGGCTCAGCGACGCCGGAACCGGCGTGGTGCGGGAGCCGGTTGGAGCTGGGCGGCCAACTCGTCCTCCAACTCCCTGTCCAGCGCCGCCAGCTCGGCCTCCCGGGCCATCGGCGTCGGCCGGGGCTGCACCGCCAGAGGCGGTGCGGGTGGCGGAGTGGCCGGTGGTTCCTCCTCCTCCAGCTCCGTCATGGCCTCGGCGAGTTCGGCCACCGGGTCCATCTCGGCCATCGTGTCCCACTCGTCGCGCGGCAGCCCGGACCACGTCTGGGTGGGCTCGACCGCCGGCGCGGGCTGGAAGACGAAGGTGCGGTACGACCAGAAGCGGAACAGCGTCGCCAGCACCACACCGACCGTCTTGGCCACGTTCAGCGCCAGCAGGCCGGTGACGCCCAGCCCGTACTTGGCGGCGGCCAGCACACCCAGCTCGATCAGCAGGCCCACGCCGTTGAAGAGGAAGAACAGGGCGTACTCGCGCTGCATGGCCGATTTCGGCCGATCGCGATACGTCCAGTGTCGATTCATCAGGTATGACGTGATCGTGGCCACCAGGGTGGCGACGACCGTCGCCTTCAACTGTCCATCGACGAAGACGGTGAGTGCGAGCGCGTTGAACACGGCGTAATTGATGACCGTGTTGACGCCGCCGACCAGGCCGAATTTGAGCGCCTCGTGGATGAACTTCTGCCAACGCTCAGGCAGCAGACGGACGAGAGGCATGGGCAACACCTTAGGGCAGTGGGCTGGGTACGGCGGGCTCGGACGGATCGACTGACCTTGACGGGCCAGCATGCTCTGACGGGACCGGTGGGCGGCAGGTCACGCGTCCCGGTCCGGGTTCGCTTCCGTACCGGTCGGGGTTCCCGCTTCGACGAAGACGAACCGTCGGTACGACCAGAAACGGAACAGCGTCCCGAGCCCGGTGCCGACGACGAAGCTGGCGATGTTGTCGGCCAGGCGGGTCTGGAAGATCTCCGGCCAGATGCTGCCCAGCCCGTACCTGCTGATGGCCAGGCACCCCACCGCGATGCCCAGGCCCACCGCGTTGAAGAAGAAGAACAGCGCGTACTCGCGGGCCGGGTTGGAGCGCTTGCGGTGCCGCCAGGTCCAGAACCGGTTGCCCAGGAAGGCGAAGGTCGCCGCGACGACAGTGGCGATGGTCTTGGCGGTGACCTGCTCGACGCTCTGCGGGCCGATCAGGTAGTTGAACAGGGCGAAGTCCATGACGAAGGCGATGCCGCCCACGGTCGCGAACTTGCTCATCTCCCGTACGAGGTGACCGAACCGGTCGACCAGGGAGTGGACCAGACCCGTACGGGTCTGCGGGGAGCCGGGCTCCCCGGTCATTGTGGCGGCCACCGTGCGAGCGTACCGGTTGCCGGGGTCGCGATCGGGGAGCGACGGCCATCGGGGCCCACCGGGGTGACGGTGCAGACAGGCACGAACGGAGCGTAACCGGGCGGCTGCGATTCGGTGTTGTTTTCCTCTTCCGCTCACGAAGTCGAAAAGTGACCTGTGACTCTTTGGCGAGGCACCGCTGACCTCAGGTCGGCCGCAGGATTTGCGTGAAACTGCGCGTGAAAGCGGGTAAAGGCTCGTGATGCCGCAGCGTGGCCGCACCTTGTGCAGTTCTTCACAACCAGTCCCACTGACTGGGGCTGTACATCGGTTTACGCTGAGCCCAATCCCATGTTTCCACGAAGGCGACGCATCGCGGCGCCGAGACTCGTGCACTCCATAGACCGGTCAGCGTCGACCACAAGGAGATGTGTCATGGTTGCTCCGGCCACCGTCAGGGGAATCGATCAGGCCCCGACGTCCCACCCCAAACTTCTCGCCTGGGTCCGTGAGGTCGCTGAACTGACCACCCCTGAGCAGGTCGTCTGGGTGGACGGCTCCGATCAGGAATGGCGTCGCCTCACCGACGAACTCGTCGATGCGGGCACGCTCATCCGGTTGAACCCCGAGAAGAAGCCCAACTCGTTCTACGCCCGCACCGACCCGACGGATGTCGCACGGGTCGAGGAGCGCACCTTCATCTGCTCCGTGGACGAAGCGGATGCCGGGCCCACCAACAACTGGATGGCCCCCGCCGAGATGAAGCGGACCATGACCCCCCTCTACCGCGGTTCGATGCGCGGACGGACGATGTACGTCATCCCGTTCGTCATGGGCCCGGTCGAGGCCGAGAAGCCCATGTTCGGTGTCGAGATCACCGACAGCCCGTACGTGGTCGCGTCCATGCGGATCATGACCCGGATGGGCGCCAAGATCCTGGAGGCGATGGGCGACGACGCGGACTTCGTCCGCGCGCTGCACTCGATCGGCGCGCCGCTCGCCCCGGGCCAGCAGGACGTCGCCTGGCCGTGCAACGAGACCAAGTACATCTCGCACTTCCCGGAGAGCCGGGAAATCTGGTCCTACGGCTCCGGGTACGGCGGCAACTCGCTGCTCGGCAAGAAGTGCTACTCGCTGCGGATCGCCAGCGTGATGGGGCGGGACGAGGGCTGGCTCGCCGAGCACATGCTGATCCTCAAGATCACCTCGCCGGAGGGTCGGGTCTACCACATCGCCGGCGCGTTTCCGTCCGCCTGCGGCAAGACCAACCTGGCCATGCTGGAGCCGACCATCCCGGGTTGGAAGGTCGAGACGATCGGCGACGACATCGCCTGGATGCGCTTCGGCCCGGACGGCCGGCTCTACGCGGTCAACCCGGAGTACGGGCTGTTCGGCGTCGCGCCCGGCACCGACTGGAAGACCAACGCCAACGCGATGCGGACGCTGGAGCAGGGCAACTCGGTCTTCACCAACGTCGCCCTGACCGACGACGGCGACATCTGGTGGGAGGGCCTCGGCGAGCCGCCGGCGCACCTGATCGACTGGAAGGGCAACGACTGGACGCCGGAGAGCGAGAACCTCTCCTCGCACGCGAACAGCCGGTTCTGCACCCCGATCACCCAGTGCCCGATCCTCGCCGACGACTACTTCGACCCGAATGGCGTCCCGATCGACGCGATCCTGTTCGGTGGGCGGCGGCGGGACACCGTCCCGCTGGTGACCGAGGCGCGGGACTGGGTGCACGGCGTCTACATGGGGGCCACGCTCTCCTCGGAGACCACCGCCGCCGCCTCCGGCGCGGTCGGCGTGGTGCGGCGTGACCCGATGGCGATGCTGCCGTTCATCGGCTACCACGCCGGTGACTACTTCCGGCACTGGATCGAGATGGGCAAGGGCGCCGACGGCGACGAGTCGAAGCTGCCCCGCGTCTACTACGTCAACTGGTTCCGCAAGGACCCGGAGGGCAACTTCCTCTGGCCCGGCTTCGGCGAGAACTCGCGGGTCCTCAAGTGGGTCATCGAGCGGATCGAGGGTCGGGCCGAGGCCGTGGAGACCCCGATCGGCATGGTCCCGACGCCGGACGCGCTCGACGTCGACGGTCTGGACATGACGCCGGAGGACGTCCGGATCGCGCTGAAGGTGGACCCGGCGGAGTGGCGCGACGAGCTGCCGCTGGTCACCGAGTGGTTCGAGAAGTTCGGCGACAAGCTGCCCGGTGTTCTCTGGGCCGAGTTGGACGCCCTACGCGCCCGACTCGACGCGGAGCAGCCGCAGCGCGGGGTGTGATCGACGCCGGATCCGGGCATCATCGGATCCCATGAGGACGGCCGCCGAGACCGAGGTCCGGCGGCCGTCCGCCGTCCGGGCACTGACCGCACTGCTCGCCGTGACCGCCGCGGCCACCGTCGTGGTCGAGGTGCTCAACTGGTGGTACGCGCCGGAGCAGGGCTTCGGCCTGGCGGTGCGGACCGGTTGGGCGATGCTGCGCTCGTTCGGCTTCCTGCTGCTGATCGGCCACGTACGGCGGGGCCGGACGGTGGCCCGCCCGCTCGGCCTGATCCTGGCGATCACCACGGTCTTCGCGGTGGGTCGGTTGATCGTGCCCCGGCAGGGCGTGCCACCGCTGCCCGGCCTGCTCGGTTTCGCCCTGCTCACCGCGCTCTGCGCCACCGTGGTCTGGCTGCTGTACCGGTCCCCGGCGGTCGCCGGGCACCTGGTCCGGCACCGTTCTCGACTGGTGATCGACCGCTCCGGCATCTCCTGGCGCGAGACGCCGCCGCGCCGCCCCGAGGCGAACGCCTGGCTGCTGACCAGCCGGGTCGCCGCGTTCACCTACAGTCCGCTGATGCTGGTGCCCGCCCTGGTCGCCACCGCCGGGATCCTCGACGGCCAACTGTTGGCCGTGCCGGCGGTGCTGTTCTGGCTGGGCGCCGGCATCGCGACCAGCTATCTGGTGCTGTTCTGCACCGCCTTCCTGCTGCGCGGCAAACGCTGGGCGGGCACCCTGCTGGTGGTGGTCAGCGTCGCCGTACTCGCGGTCGATCTGCCGCTGTGCTGGTGGCTGCTCGGCGTCGACGGTCTGGTCCGGGACGGCGCCCCACTGGTCGCCGCCGCCGTCCTCGCCGTCTACGGAGTACGCCGGGCCGCCCGGGTCCCCGCCCCGACAACCCCGACCTGATCCCCGCCGTGTCCGCCCGGTCCGCCGTGTCCGTCGCGTCACCGGTGTCCGACCTGCTACCGGGTCGGACGTCTCGTCGGGTGTCCGTAGCGCGCCGGCGCGGCGGCCACGAGGGCGGCGCGGCGGACCCGGCGGTGGTGTGGTCGGCGCAGGTGGTGGGCGGGGTACGGCGCGGGCGAGGGATGGGTGCGGGGCGATGCGAACGGACTGCGGCGTGGTGTCGGCCACCGGCACTCCGATCCGGGTGGGGGCTCGCTACCCTGCATGGTGATGACTCTGCGGAAAATTCTCTACTCCGTCTACGAGCGGCGGCTGACCGCCAGGCTTGCGGGCCTTCAGGTGCCGCAGCACGTGGGCGTGATGTGCGACGGCAACCGTAGGTGGGCCCGGGAGATGGGGTTGGTGGACCCCAACGACGGGCACCGGATGGGTGCGGAGCGCATCAAGGAACTGCTGCGCTGGTGCGACGCCGCCGGTGTCGGGCACGTGACGCTCTGGCTGCTCTCCACCGACAACCTGTCGCGGCCGGCGGAGCAGCTCGACCCGCTGCTCCAGATCATCGAGGACCTGACCACCGAGCTGGCCGAGCAGGGTAACCCGTGGCGGCTGCGGATGGTCGGCGCGCTGGACGTGCTGCCCGCGCAGCACGCCGCCGCGCTCAAGGCCGCCGAGGAGCGCACCCGGGACCGCAGCGGCGGCGCCCAGGTCAACATCGCGGTCGGGTACGGCGGCCGGCGGGAGATCACCGACGCGGTGCGCTCGCTGCTGCTGGAGCACGCGGCGAACGGCGGCACGCTGGAGGATCTGGCCGGCTCGCTCGACGTCGACGACATCTCCGAGCACCTCTACACCCGAGGGCTGCCGGACCCGGATCTGATCATCCGGACCAGCGGCGAGCAGCGCATGTCGGGCTTCATGCTCTGGCAGTCGGCGCACTCGGAGTTCTATTTCTGCGAACTCAACTGGCCGGACTTCCGCCGCGTCGACTTCCTCCGCGCCCTGCGCTCGTACGCCACCCGCCAGCGCCGGTACGGCGTCTGACCGCCGTACCGGAGCACGCCTCAGGTGAGGTGGTGGGTGGCCTGGGTGAGGAAGTCGCCCAGCGCGGCGGGGGAGTCGATGGTGAGGTCGGCGGCCTCGGCGACCTCGTCACCGGTCTCCGGGTTGGCCACTGCGACGCAGACGCCCAGGAAGTCGGGGTCGTCGGCGGCGCGGGCCCGCAGCGCGGCGAAGGCCTTGATGTCGGAGACGTCGTCGCCGAAATACCAGGCGCCGCCGACGCCCTGCACCAGCTCGCCGATCACCATGCCCTTGTCCCGGTCGACCGGCGGTTTGATCTCCAGCACCATCCGCCCCACCTGCAACCGCAGGCCGAGGCGCTCGGCCTGGGCACGACCCCACTCCTGGACGGTGGCGGCCAACTGCGGGGCGGTACGCCAGTGCAGCGCCACGGAGAGCCGCTTGTACTCGACGAGGGCACCCGGCGGCAGCTCGGCCCGGGCCAGGTCGGCGAGTTCGGCCATGGTCGGCACCCAGGGCAGCGCGGCCGGCTCGGTGACAGTCTCGCCGCCCGAGTGGCTGTGCTCCAGGCCGTAGAGCCCATAGAGGTCGACGCCGGTCAGACCGCCGAAGTGCTCGCGCAGGAACTCCACCGGACGTGCGGAGACGATCGCGATCCGCCGTACGACCGGGGCGAGTGTCTCGATCGCGGCAAGCACCTTCGGCGCGGGTTGCACCTGCGTGGGGTCGTCGGCCACTGGCGCGAGTGTGCCGTCGAAGTCGAAGAAGAGGATGGTCTCGGCTGCCCGGTCGGCGGTCGTCTGCCAGGCCTGGTCGGCGTTCAACGGGGTCTTCGGCGTCTGGTTGCCCAGATTCAACGGTGGCACGCGCGTCAGCGTACCCCGGGTTCGGCCGGTCATTCCTGGCGTGGATCCGGCGCGGTCGCCGGGCGGGGTCAGCGTTCGGCGGCTCCCCGTCCCCGACGTACGAAGGGCACGACGGCGGCTTCCTGGCCATGGCTGAGCAGGTAGCCCTCCACGAAACCGGAGTTCCGGTCGCCGGTGTGGGCCTCGATCTCCCGGAGCCGCTCCACCAGGAACTCGGTGAGCGCGGTGAGCCGGTCGTCGAGCCGGTCGTGCAGCTCGGCGAGGACGGCCAGGACGATCGCGGTGGCCGCGGTGGCGAGTGCGAAGAGGTTCACGAGCAGGGGAAGCTGCCCGCCGTTCAGGGCCAGGGTGACCGCGTTCCCGGTGACGCACAGCGTCAACGAGACCGCCGCGACCACGACCGTCATCCATTTCAGGGTCATGACAGACCCCCTTCTGTCCCGCAGGGCTGGGTTCGGCCTTGTCCCGTCCCCCCGCCGACGACGAGCCCAAGCAGTACGAATACGGACGCTAGCGCGCCCGTTCCGACCCCGTAGCGAAACGAATGAGGCTGACCTGCCGTTCTTTCGCCATCTGAGGAACTAGCTGGCGGCGTCGCCTCGTTTTCGGACAGCGGCCGGCAGAGTCGGGCGATATGCGAGATAACGAATGGTTTCTCTAATGTGGAACTTCTCCGCGTCGGAGACCTCCGGGTCGACCAGTCGGCGCAGGAGCGCCTCGACGTCCGGGTCCATCGGCGGTGGTGGCGGGGCGGACCGGCGCGACGCGGTGCGGTCCCAGCCGAGCGCCGCGAAGGCGGCGGCCGGGTCGAGCCCGAGCCCCTCGCAGAACGCCACCACCCGTTCCGCCTCCGGGTCGCTTGCCCAGTCGCCGCGGACCCAGCGGTTGATGGTCTGGCGCGAGACGCCGGTGCGCCGGGAGACCTCGGTGCCGCTCCACGCTCGGGTGGCCCGGGCCTCCTCGATGGCTCGTCGGACGAAGGTGGCAAAGGCGATCTTCCGCGCGTTGGCCGTCTCGGTCACCTGGTGACCGTACGGCGAATGGGCCCGGAGAGAAGTCCCGGGCACGCCTTTGTCACGCTTGCGTGACGCGGATACTGACCTGACAATTCGGGATGAAGCACTGTTCCTGAGGGGTGTCACCTGGGCAGGATAGATGTCCGTGGGTGTGGAGGCAAACGAACGAAAAGCTGATACTGTCACGCTCATGGGACAACCTACGGTGTGTCACGTGAATGAGACGATAGGTGCTCAGCTGCGTCACGCGCTCGGTGCAAGGGGGGAGTGGTGACCGAACTCGCGACCCGTGCCCAGGCATTCGGTCTGATCGCGGAGGGGGTCGCCGCCGGCCTGATCGCTCCGTGGCGGCTCTATCTCGCCCGGGGCTGTCGCTACCTGTCGCTGTCCGTCGGCGACCGGGCCGAGTGGAACGCCTGGCGTACCCACCTCGGCTGCCCGGAACTCAGCGTCCGGGTCTACGACGCCGGTGGGGAGATCCGCCGGTCCTCGGTGGCCGAGGTGGTGCTGGACGGCTGCCGGATCAGCGTCGAGCTGGTCGAGGAGATCGGCACCGACGATCTCGACCGGTTGCTGATCGCCGACCCCACCACCGTCGAACCGGAGGAGAAATGACGGGCGGGCGAGGGACCGGAGCCGCCGGATGAGCCCGTTCCTCGCGATCTTCCTCGTCCTGGTGCTGGCCGCCACCAGCTACGCCGCCGGCCGCCTGCACGGGCAGCTCAGCTATCGGATCGGCTACCGCTTCGGCTACCGGCAGGGGTACTTCGACGGTGACCGGGGAGCATGGAACCGGCGCCGCCGGGACGCGCAGGCGGCGATCGCCACCGCCCTTGCGGTCACCGCGCCCGCCAAGCGGGTGTCCGCCGGTGCGGTCCGACCCGGCACCACGTACACCGGATCGTCGTTCACGGAGCCGGCCGCCTCGGTCGTCGGGCGGCACCCGACCACCACCCTGGTCCGGCGAAGCGGCTGAGAACCGGTCGACGGCCCGGTCCGGCGCGCCGCGCTCGGACCACACCCGACCGGTGGTGGTGATCCACCGGCCGGGATGCGCGCAGGGGGCATGCATCCCGGCCGGTCCGCCACCCGAGCTGTGCCCACGGCACCAGCAGTTAACGAAAGGCCACTAGCCGGGACGGGTGCGGGCGGCTAGCGTCTAGGCATGGCGCGGGATTGTCCCGAGCCAGCCGGCCCGCCCGGCCTGCGACCTCGCACACGGGGCCCGCATCCGACCCCGTGTCAGTCGGGCACCGGAGGAGGCGGACCGCGGGTGGCCGGGTGCCCATCCGCCGGAGCAGGCCTGTGACGACTCGCCGTACTACCCCCGGTGCCGACCAGAGCCCGGCCTCGACTGCCACGACTCGCCGCACCACCCGTAGCCGCCGGACCGCGGCCGCCGGGTCGGCGGACACCAGGGAGCCCCGACCAGCGGGCCAATCCTTCGTCCTGGACACCTCTGTGCTCCTCAGCGACCCGGCGGCGTTCCACCGCTTCGCCGAGCACGAGGTGGTGTTGCCGCTGGTGGTGATCTCGGAGCTGGAGGGCAAACGACACCATCCCGAGCTGGGCTGGTTCGCTCGACAGTCACTGCGCATGCTGGACGAGTTGCGGGTACGCCACGGCCGGTTGGACCGGCCGGTGCCCGCCAACGACGTCGGCGGCACGCTGCGGGTGGAGCTGAACCACACCGACGACGGGGTGTTGCCGCCCGGATTCCGCAACGAGTCCAACGACGCCCGGATCCTCTCCGTCGCGTTGAACCTCGCCGCCGAGGGGCGTGAGGTGACGCTGGTCAGCAAGGACATGCCGTTGCGGGTCAAGGCCGCCTCGGTCGGGCTACGGGCCGACGAGTACCGGCACGGTCAGGCGAGCGACCCGACCTGGACCGGGATGGCGGAGCTGGACCTGGGCGAGGAGGACATCTCCCGGCTCTACGGCGGCGAGGCCATCGACGTGGACGACGCGGCCGGCCTGCCCTGCCACACCGGTCTGGTGCTGCACTCCGCCCGGGGTTCGGCGCTCGCCCGGGTGCTGCCGGACAAGACCGTACGGCTGGTGCGCGGCGACCGTGAGGCGTTCGGGGTGCACGGGCGCTCGGCGGAGCAGCGGATCGCCCTCGACCTGTTGCTCGACGAGTCGATCGGCATCGTCTCGCTCGGTGGCCGGGCCGGCACCGGCAAGTCCGCCCTGGCGCTCTGCGCGGGGCTGGAGGCGGTGATGGAGCGTCGCCGACACAAGAAGGTGGTCGTCTTCCGCCCGCTGTACGCCGTCGGCGGCCAGGAACTGGGCTACCTGCCCGGTTCGGAGTCGGAGAAGATGTCGCCCTGGGCGCAGGCGGTCTTCGACACGCTCGGCGCGGTGATCCACGAGAACGTCCTGGAGGAGGTCACCTCCCGAGGGCTGCTCGAGGTGCTGCCGTTGACCCATATCCGGGGCCGGAGCCTGCACGACGCGTTCGTCATCGTGGACGAGGCGCAGTCGTTGGAGCGGGGTGTCCTGTTGACCGTCCTGTCCCGGATCGGCCAGGGCTCGCGGGTGGTGCTGACCCACGACGTCGCGCAGCGGGACAACCTGCGCGTCGGCCGTCACGACGGCGTCACCGCCGTCATTGAGGCACTCAAGGGCCATCACCTGTTCGCGCACGTCACGCTCAGCCGTTCGGAGCGATCTCCGATCGCCGCGATGGTGACCGACCTACTGGAGGATGTCCCCCAATGACGCCCGTTTAGGGTGTTTTAAGGCTGTTATTTCCCGTGACCCATGTCACAATCGAGGCTGGCGGTTTCCCATCAGCCTCACCGTGCGCGATCGTGTCCAGCGGGCGCCCACGCACCAGACGCATCGTTGGTGATCGTTCGTCACCCCACGAGGGGGTCGACCGATTCGCCGGGAAGCGGACGGGGTGCGTCTTCGGCCACCGGCCTCACCGGTGGCGGGCGCTCGCGGCACGCCTCGGCCCGGAACGGCCGTGGTCATGCCGCGTCCCTGACCCCGACGAAGGGATCACCACGTGAGTCGGCCATGGAGCCGGTTCACCGCCCGCGCCACAGCCGTCGCGCTGCTGAGCATGGGCGTGGCCGGCGGTTTCTACCTCAGTGAGGACCGCCAGTCTCAGCGCCAGGGCCCAGGCGCGCAGGTAGCCGGGAGCGTCACCGAGATCGACGTCGAGTACCGGCAGGAGCCGCAGCAGGTCTCCCGCCAGGTACGCGCCGCTCGGGAGCAGGCCACCGAGACCAGGAAGCGGGCCCGTGCCGCCGCCGAGAAGGCCCGCAAGGCCGAAGAGGCGGCGCGCAAGAAGGCCGAGGAGGAGCGGAAGGCCCGAGAAGAGGCCGCCGCGGCGCGTGCCGCCCGGCCGTACGACGGCCCGATCCCCGCCTCCTGCGCGGAGTACGGCGGCAACCGCAAGATCGGTTGCGCCATGATGATCGACGCAGGCTTCAAGATCGACCAGTTCCCCTGCCTCGACAAGCTGTGGAACAAGGAGAGCGGCTGGAACCACAAGGCCCGCAACCCCTCCTCCGGCGCCTACGGCATCCCGCAGGCGTACCCGGGCAACAAGATGGCCTCGGTCGGCGCTGACTGGCAGACCAACCCGGCCACCCAGATCACCTGGGGGCTCGGCTACATCAAGGGTCGGTACAGCAACCCCTGCGGCGCGTGGGCGAAGTCGCAGAGTTCGGGCTACTACTGAGTCCCGCCTGAGCACGTCGACGGCGGCGGTACGCGGCACTCGCGTACCGCCGCCGTCGTCTCGGTGGTCGGCGAAAAGTGGCGGCTGTCCGCGATTGCTGATAGCTCTTGACGGGTGACCCTGCAGCCCGGAAGCGGCGACCCCCACCGGTTCGGCACCGATGCGTTCTACGCCTCCATCGGCCGAGCCTTCGTCGCCATGTGCGCGGTGGTGCCGGTCCTCTTCCTGATCGAGGGCCTCGACCAGTGGCTGGGCGCCGGCTTCGACGCCGCCGCCGGCATCATCCCGCAGCGCATCGACGGGCTGGACGGCGTCTTCTTCTCACCATTCCTGCACCACGGCTTCGATCACCTCTACAGCAACAGCATCCCGCTGATCCTGCTCGGCACCTTCGTACTGGCCGCGGGCGCCCGGCGGTTCCTCTGGTCGACCCTGGTGATCGTGCTGGTCAGTGGATTGGGTGTGTGGTTCACCGGCTCGCCCAACACGATCGTGGTCGGTGCCAGCGGCGTCATCTTCGGCTACCTCGGCATCCTGCTGACCCGGGGCATCTTCGAGCGGAGCTGGTGGAACTTCGCCGTCTTCCTGCTGGTCGGTCTGCTCTACGGCGGTCAGTTGGTCGGCGTCCTGCCCACCGACGAGCGGATCTCGTGGCAGGGGCACCTGTTCGGGCTGCTCGGAGGCATCGTGGCCGCGATCATCTTCCGACGCCGTCGGACCGACCTCGACGGGCCGTACCGCTCCGAGTCCCCGATGACGATGCCCTGACCTCGGTGTCCCCGCGCCGCCGGGCTCGGGCGGTGGCGCCGATCCGCCCACCGAGCGCGGCGATCACCACCGCGACCAGGGTGAGCGCCGCGCCGAGCACCGTGTTCGCGGTCGGGCGGGTGTCGGCGGACGGCAGCAGCACGTCCAGCAGCACCGCGCCGACGATCTGGCCGGCGACGGTGGCCAGGCCGAGCAGTAGCACGCCGGTGAAGCGGACCACCGCCGCAGCCACCGCGATGAAGGTAACCCCGATCGGCCCGCCCAGATAGAGCCACGGCTCGGCGGGGAGGCCACCGTCGGGTACGCCGCGCACGACGAGGCTGACCGCGAAGACGACCGACAGGGCCGCCGTGCCGACGACGAAGTTGACCAGCGTGGCCGTCACCGTGCTCCCGGTGGCCTCGCGGACCCGTCCGTTCACCGCCTGCTGCCAGGCCACCCCGAAGCCGGCCAGCAGCGGCAGCAGGGCCAGACCGAGAGCGGCCGGCTCGGCCAGCCGGTCCCCGACGGCCAGCAGCACCGCCGCCACGGTGAGTACCGCACCGGCGAGCCGGGGGAGCGTCACCGGCTGCGGCCCGCTCGGACCGACCCCGGCCCGGTCCACGGCCAGACTGCTGCCGGACTGGCCGGCCACCACCGCCACGGTGAACACGGCGACGCCGAGCGCACCGACTGTGGCGCCCTGGGTGAAGACGAGGAAGGCCCCGCAGACGCCGCCGAGGCACTGCCAGACCCGTAGCCTGCCGGTGCCGAGCGCGGCGCGCAGCGCGGCCAGGCCCCGGCGTCCGTTCGCGGTCGCGAACCCGAGGACCACCAGCACCACCAGCCCCACGCCGAACGAGACCAGCGCGGCAGCGATCCCGTCGTCGAGGCGTACGCCCAGCTCGCCGTTGATCCGCGACTGGACGGCGACGGCGACCCCGGCGACGGCACCCAGCGCCACGGCACCGGCCCGCCGACCGGCCGACACCGTCGGCCCGGTCGCCGTCGCGCCCTGACTCAATCCTGCTCGTCCAGCGGGCGACCGTCGAAGTCCACCGCCGAGTAGAGCGCCAGCTTCTCCAACTTGTGGAACGAGTCGATCACCCGGATCGTGCCGCTCTTGGACCGCATCACGATCGACTGCGTGTACGCCCCACCCGAGCGGTAGCGCACACCCTTCAGCAGGTCACCGGAGGTGACACCGGTCGCCACGAAGAAGCAGTTGTCCCCGGTGACCAGGTCGTCGGTGGTGAGCACCCGGTCCAGGTCGTGCCCGGCGGCGAGCGCCTTCTCCCGCTCGGCGTCGTCCCGTGGCCAGAGCTTGGCCTGCATCATCCCGCCCATGCACTTGAGCGCGCAGGCGGCGGTGATCCCCTCCGGGGTGCCGCCGATGCCCATCAGCACGTCGACGTCGGACTCGCCCCGGGCGGCGGCGATGACACCGGCGATGTCGCCGTCGGAGATGAACCGGATGCCCGCGCCGGTACGCCGGATCTCCTCCACCAGCCCGTCGTGCCGGGACCGGTCGAGCAGACAGACCGTCACCTCGTCCACCCCGGTGCCCTTGACCTTGGCGATGCGGCGCAGGTTGTCGGCGACCCCGGCGTTGATGTCGACCACGTCCGCGTACGCCGGGCCGACCGCGAGCTTCTCCATGTAGAACACGGCGCTCGGGTCGAACATCGCACCCCGTTCGGCGACCGCCAACACCGCGAGCGCGTTCGGCATGCCCTTGCTCATCAGCGTGGTGCCGTCGATCGGGTCGACCGCGACGTCCACCTCCGGGCCGGTGCCGTCGCCGACCTCCTCGCCGTTGAAGAGCATCGGGGCGTTGTCCTTCTCGCCCTCGCCGATCACCACGACACCCTTCATCGGGATCGAGTTGATCAGCTTGCGCATGGCGTCGACGGCGGCGCCGTCGCCGCCCTCCTTGTCGCCCCGACCGACCCAGCGACCGGCGGCCATCGCCGCGGCCTCGGTCACCCGGACCAGGTCGAGGGCGATGTTGCGGTCGAGGTTCTGTGGGGTACGCGTCCTGGCGGTCGTCATGAACGGCTCCTCCTCGCGGCGGTGCGGGGTTGACCGGGCCGGGTGCTGCCGGCTTCGTTCCTGATCCTCACACGATGGCGGACCCGCGACCGGGTCGGGGCGGTGATGGGCCGGATACCGCCGGTCGGGCGGCTGCGAGAATGGCCGGGTGGAACCCGCACAGCCTGCCGACCGCGTACCCGCAGACCAGCCGTCGACGGCCGAGCAGCCGACCGTCGACCGGGTCGCCGGACCGGACGTACCCGAGGAGCGGCCGGAGTCGGCGCGGACCGCCGGGGAACCCCCGGCGGCCGAGGCCGCCCCGGGACGCTCCGAGCGCAGACCCCGCGACATGGCCATCTCGCTGCTGGTGCTGCTGGTCCCGATCGCCCTGCTGATCGCCTTCTCCCGGGGCTTCCTCGGCGGGGACGAGCCGAGCACGGTCGACCCGACGCCCACCTTCGAGCAGGCGCGCTCGGCCGCCGTCTTCCCGGTGACCCAGCCGGCCGGGCTGCCCGACGGCTGGAAGACGGTCCGCGCGACCTACCGGACCACCGAGGAGGGGGCGACCCTGCGGGTGGGCTATCTCACTCCCGAGGGTCGGGGTCTGCAACTCGTGCAGAGCAACGTGCCGCCGGAGCGGCTGCTGCCCACCGAGCTGACCGAGGAGGGCCGGCCGCAGGGACAGGCCGACCTCGGCTCCGGCACCTGGCAGCGGTACACCGGGCGGGGCAACGAGCAGGCGTTGGTGCTGCTGGAACCGGAGCGGACCGTGATCGTGGTCGGTGACGCCCGGGACAACGAACTGCGGGAGATGGCCACCGCCGTCGATTGAGCGGGCTTCGTGGTGATTGCGAGTGGCGTCGGCAGGGAACAGGAAAGGGGAGCCACCGGCGCGGGAAGCGTCGGGTGACCCGCTGGGAGACACCGATGACCATTCGCAGACTGAGCGCCGGTCTCATGGCCGCCGCCTTGCTCACGCCTGGAGTCGCCGCCTGCACCACCTCCGGTGACACCGCACCCGCCACCGGTGCCGCCACACCGTCCGCCACCGGCTCCGGCGCGCCCGCCGCCGACTCCGAGGCCAAGCAGGCGCTGCTGGACTCGACCAAGGAGATCAGCAACGGCAACTTCCGGTTCACCATGTCCGGCGTCGGCTCGATCGCCGAGGGACAGGTGCACCAGCCGAGCCAGAGCGCCGAGATCCGGGTACGCCTCGGCGAGCCGACCGACGACCTGGCGATCAGCCTCGACCTGATCCACGCCAAGCCGGACAGCTGGGTCAAGGTGGACCTGAAGGGCGCCGCCGCGACCAGCGTGCCCGGCCTCGACCGGCTGAACCTCGGCAAGTTCCAGCACCTCGACCAGAGCCGGATCCAGGGTGACCGCAACCTCGGCTTCGACTTCGACAAGGTCGACCCGGCCGGGAGCGCCGCGCTCACCCAGGCGGTCACCGAGGTACAGCGCACCGGTGACGGCAACTTCTCCGGCACCATCGACGTCTCCAAGGCCGCCGAGGCCGGCTCGCTGGACCAGGGCGTGGTCACCGCGCTCGGCCCGGAGGCCAACGCGGTGCCCTTCACCGCCACCACCGACGCGCAGGGCCGCCTCACCGAACTGGTGCTGCGGATGCCGCCGACGGGGGCAGCCGCCGGCCAGGAGATCAAGATGACGTACAGCGACTACGGCAACGCGACCGCCGCGCAGAAGCCCCCGGCCGACCAGGTCGTCGAGGCGCCGCCGGAGTTGTACAACCTGTTCAGGTAAGCGGTCTCTTCATCACCGACGACACGACGCGGCGGGAGCCTTCCGGCTCCCGCCGCGTCGTGTCCGGGATACTTCCAGGCGTCAGGTCGTCGACTCCTGGCGGGCGGCGTCGATCCGGGCCCGTGCGCCGTCGAGTCGACGCTGGCAGATCACCGCCAACGCCTCGCCGCGCTCCCACAGGGCCAGCGACTCCTCCAACGACGTCCCGCCGGCCTCCAGCCGCTCCACCACCGACGCCAGCTCGGCGCGAGCCTGTTCGTAGCTGAGCCGCTCGTCCGACCCGTCGGTCTTCTCGTCAGTCATGCTTGCCTCTCCACAGGGCCGACACGGTCAGGGGTTCACGGTGGCCGACAGTTCGCCGTCGGCGACGCGTACGCGCAGCGGGTCACCGGGCGTCACCTCGGCGGCGGCGCGCACCACGTGGCCGTCGGCGCGCTGCACGATGGCGTACCCCCGGTCCAGGGTGGCGGCCGGTGAGAGGGCGCGCAGCCGGGCCAGGGTGTGCCGCAGGTCGTCCTCGGCGGCGGCGATGCGGTGGTCCAGGCAGCGCGTGGCCCGCTGCCGCAGGGCGGCCAGGTCACCGGCCCGCTGCTCCACCATCACCTGCGGGCGGGCCAGCGCCGGCCGGGAGCGCAGGGCCTCGATCCGGTGCGACTCGCGGTCGACCAGGTGGTGCACCGCGCGCCGTAGCCGGTGCCGGGCCTGGCCGATCAGGCGTACCTCCTCGGCCAGGTCGGGCACCACCCGCTTGGCCGCGTCGGTGGGGGTCGACGCGCGGACGTCGGCCACGTAGTCGACCAGCGGCGCGTCCGTCTCGTGGCCGATCGCGCTGACCACCGGCGTACGGCAGGCGAACACCGCCCGGCACAGGGCCTCGTCGGAGAAGGGCAACAGGTCCTCGATGCCGCCACCGCCCCGGGCCAGGATGATCACGTCGATGCTCGGGTCACCGTCCAGCACCTTGAGCGCGTCGACGATCTGCGGCACGGCACCGGCACCCTGCACGGCCACGTTGACCGTCCGGAACTCCACCGCCGGCCAGCGGCGACGGGCGTTGGTCAGCACGTCCCGCTCGGCGGCGCTGGCCCGGCCGGTGATCAGCCCGATCCGCTGCGGCAGGAACGGCGGGCGGCGCTTGCGGGCCCGGTCGAACAGCCCCTCGGCGGCGAGCAGCTTCTTGAGCTTCTCCAGCCGCGCCAGCAGCTCGCCGAGACCGACCTGTCGGATCTCGTCGGCCCGCAGGCTCAGCGTGCCCCGGGCGGCGTAGAACTCCGGCTTGGCGTGCAGCACGACGCGGGCGCCCTCACGCAGCTCCGGCGCGCCGGTGTCCAGCACGTCGCGGTTGGTGGTGACGGTCAGGCTCAGGTCGGCCGACGGGTCACGCAGCGTGAGGAACACCGTGCTGGCGCCGGGTCGCCGGCTGATCTGCGCCACCTGCCCGTCCACCCAGACCCAGCCCAGGCGTGCCACCCAGGCGCCGATCTTCTGACTGACCACCCGCACCGGCCACGGCTCCTCCGCCGTGCTGGCCCCTGTGCCGGCAGCCGTCCCGCTCCCGGTCGCCGTCCCACCCGTACTCACCCGCCCACCCTAAGCCCACCCACCGACCGCCTCGCTGATCATGGCCGGGGCGGCGGCCGACGGGGTCGGGGGCGGGGCGCGCGCGGTGCCGGGTGCGCGGGCGGCACGTACGATGGGGGTGTGACTGAGGGCGAGAGGACTTCCGGGACCGGTAAGCGCGTGCTGCTCGCGAAGCCCCGTGGATACTGCGCGGGCGTCGACCGGGCGGTGCAGACCGTCGAGGAGGCGCTCAAGCTCTACGGTGCCCCGATCTACGTCCGCAAGGAGATCGTGCACAACAAGCACGTGGTGCGGACGCTGGAGGCACAGGGCGCGATCTTCGTCGAGGAGAACGAGGAGGTCCCCGAGGGGTCCACCGTCATCTTCTCGGCGCACGGCGTGGCGCCCGAGGTCTACGAGCAGGCGAAGGAGCGGTCGCTCAAGGCGATCGACGCGACCTGCCCGCTGGTGACCAAGGTGCACCACGAGGCCAAGCGGTTCGCCGCCGAGGACTACGACATCCTGCTCATCGGCCACGAGGGCCACGAGGAGGTCATCGGCACCTCCGGCGAGGCCCCCGACCACATCCAGTTGGTCGACGGCCCCGAGGACGCCGACCGGGTCACCGTGCGCGACCCGAGCAAGGTCGTCTGGCTGTCGCAGACCACGCTCTCGGTCGACGAGACCCTGGAGACCGTGGCCCGGCTCAAGAAGCGGCTGCCGCTGCTCCAGTCCCCGCCCAGCGACGACATCTGCTACGCCACCAGCAACCGGCAGCACGTGGTCAAGGAGATCGCGGCTGAGTGTGACGTGGTGCTCGTGGTCGGGTCGCGCAACTCCTCCAACTCCGTACGGCTGGTCGAGGTGGCCCTGGACGCCGGTGCCCGCGCCGGACACCTGGTCGACTTCGCCCACGAGATCGACGACGCCTGGCTGGCCGACGCCCGGACGGTGGGCCTCACCTCCGGCGCGAGCGTGCCGGAGGAACTGGTCCAGCAGGTGCTGACGCACCTCGCCGAGCGCGGCTTCGCCGACGTCGAGGAGGTGGTGACCGCCAACGAGCGCCTCACCTTCTCGCTCCCGCAGGAACTCAAGCGCGACATGAAGGCCGCCGCTGCGGCGGCCCAGAGTTGATCCGTCGGCCCGCGCCGATGGAACGGTTGACCTTCCGGACACGTCAGACCGGCATGAGGACCCTTCGGATCGCCGTCACCGCGCTGATCGTCTGCACGGCGCTCGTCGCCTGCGGTGGACAGGACGCCGGGGACGGCCCCGCCGCCCCGACCCCGACGGGAGCGTCACCCGTGACCGAGCTGCCGACCCCGGATCCGACCGGCCCCCCGCCCTCCGACCCGGTGGACCCGACGGCACCGGCCAGTCCGCCGCCGGCCGGCAAGACCCGGGGCGTGCCGACCTCGCCGCCGGTCACCGGTGAGATGACGCTCACCGGTCGGGTCGAGGCCGGCGTCGAGCCCGGCTGCCTGCTGCTCGACGGCTACCTGCTGCTGGGCGGGCCACGTGACGTGCTCACCTCCGGTGCCGCGGTGACGGTGACCGGCCGACCCAACCCGGGTCTGATGACGACGTGTCAGCAGGGCACCCCGTTCCAGGTCGCCAGCGCCAAACGCGCCTGACCTCACCCCTCTCGCGCTGCGGTACGCGCCCCCGGGCGCGCACCGCCCCCCATCGAGGGGCCACGGGGAAGATCGATTGCTGGCAGGATTCGGCGGTGCGTCCTCGATGGATACTTCTCGCCGGCACGGCCGTGCTCGTCGTACTCCACGTTCTCGGTCTGCTCACCGGAGTGCCGATCTTCCGGCCCGCCGAACTCGTGGCGTTGTCGGTGCTGGCGACGTACGCCCTGCTGGTGGGCGCGCCCGAGCCCCGCTGGGTGGTGCCGCTGGCGTTCGTCGCGCCAGTCGTCGACGCGTACCGCACGATGCCCGCCGACCCTTCCGACGGGCGGCAGTGGCAGGTGTTCCGCCCCGGACCACTGGACCTGGACATCGCCTTCGACACGGGCCTCCGCGCGACCTGGGCGTCGCTCGTCGTCGTCCTGGTGCTGACGCTGGTCGCGCTGCGCGGGCGCGAGCGTCCGGAGCGGCGGGTGGTGGCCGGTGCGGCGTTGGCCGCGGTGGTGGTGACCGGATACGTGATCGTGCTGGTGGTGCGGGTGCACCTTGCCGGGCGGGACACCGAGTCGCGGCGGACCGGGGACGACGTGTGGGCCGGCACGGAGATCAGCGCCGCGTCGGCCCCGTTCCTGCTCGCTCTGGCGGCGATCGGGTTGGCCGCGTTGCTTATCGGTCGTGGCAGGTCCAGCCCGGCCGGGCGGGCCGGTCGTCGGCTTGCCGTGGCCGGTGCCGTACTGCTGGTGCCGGCTGCCCTGCTGCACCTGGACGCGACCCTCGGCATGCTGCCGTTGCCCTATCCGTCTGGCGAGGGGATCTTCGTCACCGCCGGAATCACCGCCGGCCCGACGCTGGCGGCTCCGGTTCCGGCGCTCACCGCCGCCGTGGAGCTGACCGCCTACCTCCTGCTCTCGGCCGGTCTGACCACCCCCCACCCGCCCTCCTCCACCTAACCGCACCCCCCGACCTCACTGCCCGGCATCGTCTGTCGATCATGGAGTCGTGGCTGTGGCAAAGGGTGTGTATCGCATCGAAACCCTCGCCATAAGTTCATGATCGGCGGGCGAGCCCGGCGGTGGTGGAGAGGGCAGCGGAAAGGCGGAAGCCCGCCTCCGGATGGACCGGAGACGGGCTTCCTGATGGTGCGATGGTGGTGGTGTCAGTTCACCGCGCCGACGGAGACCGCGCCGCGGCCGACGATCGCGCCTTCGGTGGTCACCACGGCCAGCTCACCGTAGAGCGCCCGACCCGCGGACGGGGCGGACTGGGCGGTCACCGAGCCCGAGAGGCTGCCGGTGGCGCCGTTGGCCAGGGTGAGCGTGCCGCCCGACGCGGTCAGCGTGCCGAGCGACGGGGACGAGAACGAGTCCCGGTAGTCGTACTCGGTGCTGCCACCGGCGCCGTCCACCGCGTACGCGTCCACGACGACCCGGTAGGTGCCCGCGACCGGGTTGGTCAGGGTCACCGCCTCCTCCGAGTCGCCGTCGGCCTGCTGCCCGACCAGGGTGGTGCCCCGGTAGACGAACAGGTCCAGGTCGGCACTGGCGTTGGACGGGTTGCCGATGCGGGCGGTGAAGCTGGTGACGCCCGCCGGCACCTCGACGGTGAACTCCTGCTTGGCCAGCTCGGCGATGGTCGGCCGCTCGGTGTGCACGCTGGACAGCGGGCCACCCTGGCCGGTCACCGAGACCGGGCCGAAGGTGTTCTTCAGCGACCAGGTCACCGGGGTCGGGACACCGGCGGTGACCGCCGGCAGCTCGACCACGGCCGGCTCGACGGCGACGCCCTGCACCCGCGCCTGGAGCTGGTACGGGTTGTTCAGCGCCGGCGAGGTCCGCCGCGACTCCACCTCGATCTCCCAGACACCCGGCAGCGGGTTCTGGTAGTCACGCTCGAACGCGTTGCAGACGACCGTGCTGACGAAGTTGGTGTAGCAGGCCAGGCTGGAGGTGCTCTCCACCGGGACGCCGTACGGGTTGAAGGCGATGAAGCGGGTCTGCGACCCGGTGGCGATGCCGGAGAGGTTCACCTGCAACGCCCCGGCACCCGGCGGCACCGTCACGAAGTACGACGTGGTGCTGTTGCGCTCCACGGTGCCCCGCGCCGAGTAGGCGAAGGCGGGCTTGCTGACGTCGTTCGAGGCCACCACGACGGCGGAGAACTCGAAGTCGATCGTGTTGGTGCGCGGGTCGTCGACCGTGACGATCGTGCCGTGCGCCCCGGCGGTCTTCGGCTTCGCGGTGACCGTGATGGTGACGGTCTTGTTCAGCGGCAGCGAGACGTTCTTCGGCGCCGAGAAGGTGCCGTTGTTGCCGCGCAGGCCGATGTTGTGCTTCACGTTGCCGGTCGGGCCGCTGGTCCGGGTCAGCTTGACCTGGTACGACTTCGACTGGTTGACCTTGTGCCCGCCGTTGGCGGAATCACACCGGTTGTAGACGCCGGTGCCGCTGTTCGGCGTGGCGAGCTGGCCGGCGAGCACCGTGCAGACCGGAGCCTCGGCGGTGTAGTCGTTCGGCTCGCTGCTCTTGCGCAGCAGCTTCCAGGCGCCCGGCACGTCGAACATGCCGTAGCCCTGACCGAAGGTGGCGGTGTTCGCGATCGGCTTGGCCGAGCTGTAGATCGCCCGGCGCAGCGCGGCCGGGGTCACGCCCTGGTCGGTGGCCTTGGCCGCCGAGAGCAGCAGCGCGGCACCACCGGCGGCCTGCGGGGACGCCATCGACGTACCGTTGGACATGCCGTAGCCCGACGGGAGCGGGTAGCCGGCCTCGGCGACCGGGTTGCCGGCCTGCCAGACCGGGGTGGTGGAGATGGCCGAGCCCGGAGCGGCGATGTTCGGCTTGGCGCCACCGTCCTCACGCGGGCCGCGCGAGGAGAAGTTGAACAGCGCGTTCTTCTGCTTGACCACCGAGCCGTAGTTGGCCAGCCAGGTGTCCTTGCTGATGCTGGCCGCGACGCTGACCACGTTGGTGGAGGCGGACGGGTCACCGATGGTGTTCACACCCGGGCCGGAGTTGCCGGCGGAGATGAACATCTGCACACCGTAGGTGGTGATCAGGTTGTTGTAGAGGACGGCGCGGGCGTTGTTGCCGTCGTTGAGCGCCGGCAGGCCACCGATCGACATGTTGATGACGTCGACGCCCCGGTTGATCACCAGGTCGGCCATACCGGTGGTGAGCGCCGCGTACGTGCAGCCGCCGCCCCAGGAGCAGGCGCGCGAGGAGACGATCTTGGCGCCGGGGGCGGCGCCGTTGAACGCCTTGTTGCCCAGCATGCCGTACGCGGCGGTGATGCCGGCGACGTGCGTGCCGTGCGAGCCCTCGATGATGCCGATGTTGACGTAGTCGACCAGGCCGGGGCCGCCGAGCGGGGTGGTGTCGACGTTCTTGCGGTACTCGACCACGAACGACATCCGCTCGGTGATCGGAGTCGCCGGGTTGTCGGTGCCGAAGTGGTTGACGTCGAACTTCTCCTTGTACGGCCGCATCAGGGCCTCGTCGGTGAAGTCGCCGTCCTGGTCGGTGTCCACCCAGATGTTGTTGGTCACCGGGTCGAAGAGGATGCCGAACTGGTCGTTGGTGTCGCCGTCGCGGTTGACGTCACCGGCCGGCTCGCTGTTCGCGGTGATGTTCTCGCTGAACAGGTTGAACCGGTAGGTCCCGGCCGGCGCGGTCCAGGTGCGACCGGCGACGGTGAACGTCGGCCCGGTGACCTGCGTGATCATCGGCCGCCAGGTGGGGTCCTCGAACGGGTCGGTGGCGGTGACCCAGTCGACGATCTTGCGCTCGCCGGTCGTGGTCTTCTGCAGCGCCGGGTGGTCCAGGTCCACACCGGAGTCCATCACGCCGATGGTGACGCCGCGCCCGTCCCACTTGGGGTTCTGCTTGACGAACTTGGCCGCACCGATCTCGCCGGTCGGCATGTAGGGGTTGTCGGCGGGCGTCTTGGCGCCGGGGCCGCTGAGCGTGGTGCCCTGCTTCTCGGCCTTCTTGGCGCCCGGGACGACCTCCGGCTTCGGGTCGGGGAGCTGGATCTTCTCGTCCAGGTCGACCGCGGCGACGCCGGGCAGCGTGGCGGCCGTGACCGCCTTGCCGGTCGGCACCTTCGCCAGTACGTAGCCGATGGTGTCGTAGCGCTCGGTGACCGCAGCGCCGAGGTCCTTGAGGTCGTCCGCGACGTCCTTCGCCTTGCCCTTCTCGGTGGCGACGATCATCGTGACGGTGGGGGCTTTCTTGGCCTCTGCCTCGGAGAGCAGCTTGGCGTCGTGCTCGCCGAGCGCCTCGGCGGGGGTGGCCTGCGCGGCGTCGGGACCGGCAGGGGCGGCGCTCGCGGTGGCGGTACCGCCCACCACGGTCACGGCGCCCGCCGCCATGACCGAGGCGAAGAGCGCGGCGGAGGTACGCCGGCTCAGGATTCGGGGTTTACTCACGTTCTCTTTCCTCCAGAGAACAGGGCGCCCTCAGATGCAGGGCACGCGTGAGGCGAATCCTTCGTGGTGCCGACCATCGATGTCACTACCGGCAGGTACGTTGTGACCATCTCGTGATACGCGAGACGCGCAATGTCACATCGAAGGTGGTAAGGGTCTGATTAGTCCGGCCGAATTCGACCATCCGTTGTGGAAACGCCATCGACCAGTTCCGGCGCCTGCGGCTGGCGGGGCGCGATCTCGACCTGGTTCGGCACCGCCAGCTCCTGGTCGGAAACGCCCAGTTCGGCCAGCTTGCGCGCGCTGACCAGCACCCGCGCCTCAAGCGAACCCACCGCCCGGTTGTACGCGGTCACCGCGCCGCCCAGCGACGCGCCGAGCTTGCCGACGTGGTCGCCGAGCGTGGACAACCGTCCGTACAACTCCCGCGCCAGCGTGTGGACCGCCAGGGCGTTGCGGGCGAGCTGCTCCTGCCGCCACGACCAGGCCACCGTACGCAGCAGTGCGACCAGGGTGGCCGGCGTGGCCAACACGACGTTGCGGGTGAACGCGTGCTCCAGCAGCGTCGGATCACGCTGCAACGCCACGTCCAGGAACGGGTCGGCCGGTACGAAGAGGACCACGAACTCCGGGGTGGACTCGAAGGCCGCCCAGTACGACTTGGCGGCCAGCGCGTCCACGTGCCCCCGCAGGTGCTTGGCGTGCAGGTCGAGGTGGGTGTCCCGCCCCCGCTCGTCGCGCGCCTCCATCGCGGTCAGGTACGCGTCGAACGGCGCCTTCGCGTCCACCACCACACTCCGGCCCCCGTGCAGCCGGACCACCAGGTCGGGGCGGACCGTCTGCTGGTCGGTGGCGGCGGTGACCTGCTCGGAGAAGTCGCAGTGCTCCAACATCCCGGCGGCCTCCACGATTCGCCGCAACTGGTGCTCGCCCCACCGGCCGCGTACCTGGGGCGCGCGCAGTGCCGCCACCAACTGCTTGGTCTCGGTACGCAGCTCACCCGAGACAGTGCTCATCGAGCGCACCTGTTCGCGCAGCTCCGCGTACGCGTCGACGCGGTCCCGCTCCAACTCGGCCACCCGCTGCTCGTAGCGGCGCAACGTGTCGTGCAGCGGCGCCACCGCCCGGGCCACCGCCTCCTGGGACTGGGCCGTCGCCTCGTAGCTCAACGCCCGCATCGACTGCTCCAGCCGGCCCTCGCCCTCACGGGTGGCGCGCAGGGTGGCGTCCAGCCGGGCGATCTCGGTCGCCGCGCGGGCCCGCGCGGCGAACCAGCCCACCGCACCCCCGGCACCGAGACACACGACGACGACCGCCAGAGTCGAGAGCTCCATCCTGACGAGCTTGCCAAAGATGAGCGCTTCGCGCCTCGACCGGTGCCGCGTGCCGCGTCCGACCTCGTCAGGAGGTGGGTCGCTGGCGGATGGTGGGTACGTTGGAGTGGTGGAACTTCTGCTGGTCGTACTCCTCTTCGCGGGTCTCGTCGGCGCGTTCGTCTGGTGGCGGCGGGAACGCGCCGCGCGCGACGCCCGGAGCCTCGCCGATGTCCAAGCCGACGCCCGACGCTGGTACGAACGTCTCGGTGGGCAGGTGATGACGCTCAGTGGCGACGATCCGGCGGTCCGTCAGGCGCTGGCCGACGCCGCCGAGCGGTACCACGCGGCCGGTTCGCAGCTGGAGCAGGCCAGGAGCATCACGCAGTACCGGCTCGCCCGGGAGACCGCGGTGGAGGGGCTGACCTACATCCGGGCGGCCCGGACGGCGCTCGGCATCGACCCCGGGCCACCCCTGCCGGCGCTGGCCGCCGCGAGTGGCGCCGGTGAGCTGACCGTGCCGCGCCAGGTCCAGGTGCAGGGCCAGACGTTCAAGGCCGGTCCGCAGCCGGGCCGGGACACGCCGTACTACTACCCGGGCGGGCGGATGCAGGGGCGGCCGGTGCCGGCAGGCTGGTACTCCACCCCCTGGTGGAAGACGGCGCTGGGCGCCGGGGTCGGCGTTCTCGGCGGCATGCTGATCGCCGACGCGCTCTTCTCGCCCTCGTTCGGCGACCCCGGCTACGACGCCGGTGCGGCAGCGGGCCTGGACGACCGGGGCGGCGACTTCGGCGGCGACGGCGACCTGGGCGGCGGTGACTACGGCGGTGGCGACTTCGGCGGTGGCGACTTCGGTGGTGGTGATTTCGGTGGTGGTGATTTCGGAGGCGGCGACTTCTGACGTCGCGTTCTGACGTCCCGGCAGCGCCCGCAGATGTGTCCCGGCAGCGCCCGCAGATGTGTCGCGGCAGCGGCCGTAGATGTTAGGAAGGGTCCCCTCCTATACGCCAGGCGTTAGGAGGGGACCCTTCCTTCAGTGCTTCCCAAACCTCGCCGCGATCAGCCGGTGTTGCGCATGCCTGCGGCGATGCCGTTGACGGTGGTGAGCAGCGCGCGCTCCAGAGCCGTACCGTCGCTCGGGGCCCGTCGGCCGCCCGGTGCGGTGGCCACCGCCCGACCGGCGGCACCGGAGTCGCGGTACTGCCGCAGCAGCGCCACCTGGAGGTGGTGCAACGGTTCCAGGTAGGTGTCGCGGACCGCCAGGGTGCGTTGCAGCACGGGGGAGTTCTCCAGCAGGTCCGGCGAGTCGGTGACCGCCAGCACCTCCCGCCGGGTCAACTCGTACTCCTCCTCGATCGTGGCGAAGATCGGGTGCAGCTTCTTCGGCACGAGGGTCTCCACGTACCGACGGGCGATGCCGAGGTCGGTCTTGGTCAGCATCATCTCCACGTTCGACAGGAACGTGCGGAAGAAGTGCCAGTTGCGGTTCATCTCGGACAGCACGTCGGCCAGCCCGGCCTCGCGGGCGGCGGCCAGGCCGGACCCCACGCCGAACCAGCCGGGCACGATCTGCCGCGTCTGGGTCCAGCCGAACACCCACGGGATGGCCCGCAGCCCGCTGAGGCCGGCACCGGTGTTCGGGCGCTTCGCCGGTCGGGAGCCGATGTTCAACGCGCCGAGCAGTTCGGTCGGGGTGGACGCCCAGAAGTACTCCGGCAGGTCCGGGTTCTCCACCAGCGACCGGTACGACCGGAACGCCGACTCGGACACCACGTCCATCGCCGCGTCCCAGCGCTCCAGCATCTCGGCCGGCTGCCGGGGCGCGGTGTGCAGCAGGGTCGCCTGGAGCACCGCGGCCACGGTCAGCTCCAGGTTCTCCCGGGCCAGCGCGGGCAGCGTGTACTTGTCGGAGATGACCTCGCCCTGCTCGGTCACCTTGATCGCGCCGTCGAGCGTGCCGTACGGCTGGGCCAGGACCGCGTCGTGCGTCGGCCCGCCGCCGCGCCCCACCGTGCCACCCCGGCCGTGGAACAGCCGCAGGTGCACCCCGTGCCGGGCGGCCACGTCCCGCAGCGCCCGCTGCGCCCGGTGGATCGACCACTGGCTGGTGGTGATGCCGGCCTCCTTGTTGGAGTCGGAGTAGCCCAGCATCACCTCCTGCACGTCGCCCCGAGCGGCCACCAGCGCCCGGTACGCGGGCAGCGACAGCAACTCGTCGAGGAGCTCGCCGCCGGAGTTCAGCTCGGCCGGGGTCTCCAACAGCGGCACGAACCCGATCCGCGCCCGTCCGCTGTGCACGTCCACCAGACCGGCCTCGCGGGCGAGGACCACCGCGGCGAGTACGTCGTCCACGCCGAGCGTCATCGAGATGATGTACGACTCGATGACCTCGTTGCCGAACCGGTCCTGCGCCTCGCGGATGGCGCCGAACACATCGAACGTCTTGCGCGCCGAATCGGTCAACGGGGTGTCGGCGGCGGAGAGCGGCCGACGACCGGTCAACTCGTCGGCGAGCAGCTTGGTGCGCTCCAGCCGGGTCAGCGCCGGGTAGTCCTCGACCTCGCCGACCGCCCGATAGAGCTGGATCAGCACCTCGTGGTGCTTCTCGGCGTGCTCCCGGACGTCCATCGTCGCCAGGTGCAGGCCGAACGCGGAGACGGTACGGATGGTCGAGGCGAGCCGGCCCACGGCGGTGAGCTGCCCGGAGTTGCGGGCCAGCGAGGCGCGCAGCAGCTCCAGGTCGGCGATCAGCTCGGCGGAGCCCCGGTAGTCGCGACCCGGCACGTGCGGCGTGCCCTGGCGCAACCGGGCCCGCGTGTTGGCCAGCTTGGCGCGGACGCAACGGGCCTTTAGACGGTACGGCTCCTCGGCGTTGACCCGACGGAAGCGGGGTGCCACCTCGGGCAGCGCGTCCAGGTCGGCGGCGAGGCTGGCGGAGAGATCCAGCGACACGTTGCGCAGCCGGCGGGAGACGGAGACCTCGTTGATCAGCTCATCCATCGCCGCCTCGGTGGCGGTCAGCCCGTGCTCGTGCTGGATGGCCAGCACCTCACGGGTCACCGTCGGGGTGACGAAGGGGTTGCCGTCGCGGTCGCCGCCGATCCAGGTGCCGAAGGTCAGCGGTCGGGCGGTCGGCGAGGTCTCCACACCGAGGGTGCGCAGCGTCTCGGCGAGGTCGTCGAGCACCTGCGGGGCGGCCTCGGCGTACAGGTCGCGCAGGTAGTAGATGGCGTTGCGGGCCTCGTCGGTCGGGTCCGGCCGGTCCAGCCGCAGCTCGTCGGTCTGCCACATCAGGTCGAGCAGCTCGGCCAGCCGACGGTTGGCGGGACCCTCGTCACTGGCCCCGTAGAGGATCGCGTTGGCGGTCTCGGTGTCCAACTCGTCGGCGATGGCGCGCAGCTTGGACAGGATCGAGCGGCGGGCCGCCTCGGTCGGGTGGGCGGTGAAGACCGGGCGTACCGCCAGCCGACGGGCAACCGACGCGATCTCCTCGGCGGGTACCCCGCGCTCGGCGATCATCTTGGCCGCCTGGTCCAGCCAGCCGCCCTGCACGGCGCGGCGACGCCGCAGGTCCCGGGCCCGGTGCACCTGCTCGGTGATGTTGGCCAGGTGGAAGTAGGTGGAGAAGGCGCGGGCCAGTTTGGTGCCGGTGGTCACGTCGAGCCCGCCCAGCCGCCGGGCGGCGGCGGGGGCGTCGGTACGTACCTGGGCGCGGATCTCCTCGACGAGGTCGAGCAGGGGGCGGCCCTCCTGGCGGGCCAGGGTCTGCCCGAGCAGGGTGCCCAGCCGGCGGATGTCGGCGCGTAGGGCGGCGTCGGGCCCGTCGTGATCGTGCTGGTCGGTCACCGTGCGCTCCTTACGTGAGTACGAAGGACAGCGCTGTCCGACTTCCCCGATCGTATCCGCGCGCACCCGGTTGTAAGGAGGGGCCCCTTGTTATCGCCTTTTGTATAGGAGGGGTCCCCTCCTTTCACCCGGGCGCCGGGGTGAGGGACGTCCGCGCTGGTAGCGGCCCATGTATCGGGCAGATCCGGGGCTGAGCGTGCCCACCCGCGGTGATCAAGGCCACGCCGGTCGCGGGGCGGTACCGTCGGCCCATGCCGCCGTTGCGCTACCCACCGAAGCCCCGCCCGGGGGACCGGGTCGCGGTCGTCTCGCCCTCCGCCGGGCTGCCGGGCCTCTTCCCGCAGGTGTACGAGTTGGGCCTGCGCCGACTGCGCGAGGAGTACGGCCTGGAGCCGGTGGAGTACCCGACCACCCGCGTGATGGGTGCCGACCCGCGCGACCGGGCCCGCGACCTGACCGACGCCTTCGCCGACCCGACGATCACCGCCGTGCTGGCCACCATCGGCGGCGACGACCAGATCACCGTCACCCCGCACCTCGACGACGACGTGCTGCGTGCCAACCCGAAGCCCTACTTCGGCTACTCGGACAACACCAACCTCCTCAACCACCTGCACCGGTTGGGGATCGTGAGCTATCACGGCGGGTCGGTGCTGGTGCACCTCGGTCGCCCCGGCGCGCTGCACCCGATGACCGCCGACTCGCTGCGCGCGGCGTTGTTCGACTCCGACTGGTACGACCTGGCCCCGGCGTCGGAGTGGGGCGACGAGCCCGCCGACTGGAACGACCCGGACTGCCTGGTGGCGGCGCCGGTGATGTTCTCCGGTGCGGGCTGGCGCTGGCAGGGGCCGGCGACGGTGGTGACCGGCCGCACCTGGGGCGGCAACCTGGAGGTGCTGCAGTGGCTGCTCGCCGCCGACCGGGTCGCCCCGGTGGAGGCGTTGCGCGGGTCGGTCCTGCTGATCGAGACCTCGGAGGAGTTGCCGCCCGCCGTCGAGGTCTACCGCATGCTGCGCAGCCTCGGCGAGCGCGGCCTGCTTGCCGGTCTTCCCGCCGCGCTGGTCGGCCGCGCCAAGGCGTGGAACTTCGACCGCCGGCTCACCCCCGACGAGAAGGCCGGCTACGCCCGGGACCAGCGGGCCGCGGTGACCCGGGCGTTCGCCGAGTACGCCCCCGACGCGGTGCTGGTCTTCGACGTCGACTTCGGTCACACCGACCCGCAGTTGATCGTCCCGTACGGCGGGGAGGTCCGGGTCGACGCGGTCGACCGCCGCGTCTCGGTGCGCTATTGACGGTCCCTGCCCGGGGTGGCGGCCGAACCGCCACCCCGGGAGCGCTCAGGTGAGCTGGCAGCGACCGGCGCTGTAGTGGGCGACGGCCGCCAGGATCTCCGCCTCCGGCTTGTCCGCGAAGTTGAGGGTGGCGACCAGGCCGGAGCCGTACAGGACGTTCAGCGGTGCGCTGTCGAACGCCGTGTAGCCGCCGAGGTTCGGCATCGTCGCCGGGTTGTGCGGCTTGACCACCAGCATCTTCTCCAGGCTCCACCGGCGGCGGGAGATCTGCGCGACGGCCTCCCACGGCAACCAGATCGCCTGACCACGGGTGGGTCGGCTGCGGATCCAGAGCCCTTCGTGGCTCAGCGCGAGCACCGGCCCGCCGGAGCCGATCAGCCAGAGCTGGAGGCCGACCAGCAGGGCGACCAGAAGGATCAGACAGCCCAGCAGCCCCGCCATGCCGAGTCCGCCGGCGCGGCGCCCCTCCGTCTCCATGGAGCCGAGGACGAGGAAGCCGAGGCAGCAGATGATCGGGCCGAGAGCGGCCAGCAGGACGCCGCCGATGACCAGACCACGCTTGACCAGGTTGGGGCGTACGACGAAGGGCTGGTCGTCGGGGATCCGCTTGACCACGGGGGTCGGGTGCGGACCCGACGGCCAACCGCCGTAGGGCGGCTGACCGGGTTGTCCGCCGTGCGGCGGCTGCGCGGGTGGGCCGCCGTAGGGCGGTTGTCCGGGGGGCGGGTAGGTCACGGTTCTCCGGTCTCAGTCGATTTGGGCGTAGGCGCGGACGGGGAACGTACCCATCCCGGCGACCTTCGGCGGGGCGGCGGTGAATCGGAAGCCGTCGGGCGGGAGCTGGTCCAGCCCGGTCAGATGCTCCACGATCGGGACACCGGCGGCCAGCAGGGTGCTGTGCGCGGGACGCGTACCGCCCGCCGCCGGGCTCATGTCGTCGATGTTGATCGAGTCGATGCCGACCAGGGCGACACCGGCGTCGACGAGCCCCTGTGCGCCGTCACCGGTCAGATAGGGCGCCTCCGGTGCGGCGTACCGGTCGGTGCCGAAGTGCGCGTCCCAGCCGGTGTGCAGCAGTACGGCCTTCCCGGCGACGTCGTACGGCGCCAGCAGCAGGCGGTCCACCGCACGGGTGCCGGCGGGCAGGCGCACCACGAGCGCGGGCAGGTCGGCCAGGCGGTCCAGGCCGACGCCGGTGAGGTCGCTGCCGTCGGCGTACCGGTGCGCGGGGGTGTCCAGGTACGTCCCGGTGTTGGCGATCATGTCGATCCGCCCGACCTGGAACTCGGTGCCCGGTGCGTAGTTCCTCCGGGACTCCTCCCGGGTCAGCCACTCGGTGATGCGGGGCACCGGCCAGCCGGGCAGCGTGGTCATCCCGTCGGTGACGACGTGACTCAGCTCGACGAACCGGCGACCGGTGCTGGGGGCGGTGGCCGCGACGCCGCGCCCGCCCTTGTGCGGCTCCTCGACGATCGTCGTGGCGGTGATCCGTACCTCGGCCACCATCAGCAGCCCGAGGTGTCGGACGAACAGCGCCGCCAGGTCCTCGTCGGTGATGCTCCGGCCAGGGATGTCCAGCCGGAAGCCCTCGGTGCGCAGACCGCCGCCGTTGGCGAAGGTGACGTCCGCGTCGAACTGTGCGCGAAACTCCCCGTTCATGCCGGGCAGCCGACCACAGCGCTCGGCGGGCGTCAAGATCCTGCTGGCGGCCCCGACCGCACGCGCGGCTCGGCAGGTCGCAAGCAGGCCCGGAACGCGGACGTCGTGGACGGCGCTGGATCGTCCGACCGGAGAGATAGTGTCGACCGGTGGAACCCCCCGTCCGGACGGACGCGGGGTGATCGTCGTGTCCTCACCCGCGGAAGTGATCATGACTGCGCTCACCGGACTGTTCGCCGCCGCCCTGGCCGACCCGGGGCTGGCCCGTGTGCGTGACCTGGCGCGCTCCGGTGCGGCCCAGGTCGACGGCCTCGACCTGACCGCGCCACCGGCGCTGCGCCCGTTCGCGGTCGCCGCCGTCGCCGCGGACGCCACCGACCAGGGGCGGAACGCCGCCGTCGGCGGTGCCGGGCGGCCGGTGCTGGCGGTCACCGCCACCAGCCGCGAGGCAGAGGACCTGGTGGCGGCGCTGGGTGGCCTGCTGCCCGCCGAGCAGGTGGCGATCTTCCCGAGCTGGGAGACGCTGCCGCACGAGCGGCTCTCGCCGCGCTCCGACACGGTCGGCCGGCGGCTGGCCGTGCTGCGCCGGCTGGCCCACCCGGACTCGGCCGACGCGCACGGGCGCACCGGGCCGCTGCGGGTGGTCGTGGCGCCGGTCCGGTCGATGCTGCAACCGCAGCTCAAGGGGCTCGGCGACCTGGAGCCGGTGCGGTTGTCCGCCGGGGACGAGGCCGACCTGGAGCAGGTGGCACGCCGGTTGACCGACATGGCGTACGCGCGGGTCGACCTGGTCACCAAGCGGGGCGAGTTCGCCGTACGCGGCGGCATCCTGGACGTCTTCCCGCCCACCGACGAGCACCCGTCCCGGGTGGAGTTCTGGGGCGACGAGGTGGAGGAGATCCGCACCTTCGCCGTGGCCGACCAGCGCACCATCGACCAGGTGCCGCAACTCTGGGCACCGCCCTGCCGGGAACTGCTGCTCACCCCGGCCGTCCGGGAGCGGGCCGCCACGCTGGCCGGGCAGCATCCGGAGCTGGCCGAGATCCTGGACAAGCTGGCCGGCGGCGTACCGGTGGAGGGCATGGAGTCCCTCGCCCCG
The DNA here is from genome assembly GCF_055559695.1 of Micromonospora sp. NPDC023869. Taxonomy (NCBI): domain Bacteria; kingdom Bacillati; phylum Actinomycetota; class Actinomycetes; order Micromonosporales; family Micromonosporaceae; genus Micromonospora; species Micromonospora sp. NPDC023869. The sequence continues at coordinate 60,472 of NZ_JBVHKD010000001.1, read as the reverse complement.
GCGCTGATCGGCGACGACTCGATGGAGTTGCTGCTGGACTGCATGCCCGAGGGCACGTACGTCCTGCTCTGCGACCCGGAGCGGATCCGCACCCGGGCGCACGACCTGGTGCGTACCTCGGAGGAGTTCCTCCAGGCGAGCTGGGCCGCCGCGGCCGTCGGCGGCCAGGCCCCGATCGACCTCGGCGCGGCCGCCTTCCGCACCCTGGCCGACGTCCGCGCGACCGCCGCCACGCTGCGTCGGCCCTGGTGGACGCTGTCCCCGTTCGGGTTGGCTGAGCCGGACGCCGCCCCGGAGCGGCAGCCGTGGGAGGATGCGCCGGAGGCGGTCGACGTCACCCCCGACGACGCCATCGCGGTCAGCCTGAGCGCCCAGCCCGCGCCGCTCTACCACGGCGAGACCGACCGGGTGGTGGCCGACCTGACGCGCTGGGCCGGTGAGGGCTGGTCGGTCGCGCTGGTCTTCGAGGGGCACGGCCCCGCCCACCGGGCCGTCGAGGTGCTCCGCGACGGAGGCCTGGGCGCCCGGATGACCGAGCAGGTCCCGGACGCGCCCGCGCCGGGCGAGGTGCTGGTCACCTGCGGCAGCCTCACCGGCGGCTTCGTCGACGAGGCGGCCCGGTTCGTGCTGCTCACCGGTAGTGACGTCACCGGTGGCCGGGGCGTCTCCACCCGGGACATGCGCAAGATGCCGAGCCGGCGGCGCAACACCATCGACCCGCTGGAGCTGCGGGCCGGCGACCACGTGGTGCACGAGCAGCACGGCATCGGCCGGTACGTGGAGCTGGTGCAGCGGACGGTCAACGGCGCGTCCCGGGAATACCTGGTCATCGAGTACGCCGCGAGCAAGCGCGGCCAGCCGGGAGACCGTCTCTTCGTCCCCACCGACCAGCTCGACCAGCTCAGCCGGTACGTCGGTGGCGAGCAGCCGACGCTGCACAAGATGGGCGGCTCGGACTGGCAGAAGTCCAAGGCACGGGCCCGCAAGGCGGTCCGGGAGATCGCCGCCCAGCTGATCCAGCTCTACGCCGCCCGCAAGGCGTCCAAGGGGCACACCTTCGGCCCGGACACCCCGTGGCAGCGGGAACTGGAGGACGCCTTTCCCTGGCAGGAGACGCCCGACCAGCTCGCCGCCATCGAGGAGGTCAAGCGGGACATGGAGCAGAGCGTCCCGATGGACCGGCTGATCTGCGGCGACGTCGGCTACGGCAAGACCGAGATCGCGGTACGCGCGGCGTTCAAGGCGGTCCAGGACGGCAAGCAGGTGGCCGTGCTGGTGCCCACCACCCTGCTGGTGCAGCAGCACTACAACACCTTCGCCGAGCGGATGAGCCAGTTCCCGATCACGATCCGGCAGCTCTCCCGGTTCCAGACGCCGAAGGAGGCCGAGCAGACCCTGGAGATGGTGGCCAACGGCACCGCCGACATCGTCATCGGCACCCACCGGCTGCTGGCGGCGGCCACCCGATTCAAGTCGCTCGGGCTGGTCATCGTCGACGAGGAGCAGCGCTTCGGCGTCGAGCACAAGGAGCACCTGAAGTCGATGCGGGCCGCCGTCGACGTGCTGAGCATGTCGGCGACCCCGATCCCGCGCACCCTGGAGATGGCGATCACCGGCATCCGGGAGATGTCCACCATCGCCACCCCGCCGGAGGAACGACACCCGGTGCTCACCGCCGTCGGGGCGCAGGACGACCGGCAGGTGGCCGCCGCCATCCACCGCGAGCTGCTGCGCGACGGACAGGTCTTCTACCTGCACAACCGGGTCGAGTCGATCGAGCGGGCGGCTCGCCGGCTGCGCGAGCTGGTGCCCGAGGCCCGGGTCGCGGTGGCGCACGGCCAGATGGGCGAGGACGCCCTGGAGAAGGTCATGGTCGGCTTCTGGGAGAAGGAGTTCGACGTCCTGGTCTGCACCACGATCGTGGAGTCCGGCATCGACATCCCGAACGCCAACACGCTGATCGTGGAGCGGGCCGACCTGCTCGGCCTGGCCCAGTTGCACCAGATCCGGGGCCGGGTGGGCCGGGGCCGGGAGCGGGCGTACGCGTACTTCCTCTATCCGCCGGAGAAGCCGCTCACCGAGCACGCGCACGAGCGGCTGGCCACCATCGCCCAGCACACCGAGTTGGGCGCCGGCATGTACGTGGCGATGAAGGACCTGGAGATCCGGGGTGCCGGCAACCTGCTCGGCGGCGAGCAGTCCGGCCACATCGAGGGCGTCGGGTTCGACCTCTACGTCCGGATGGTCGGCGAGGCGGTGCAGGCGTTCAAGGGCGAACGTCCCGAGGAGGAGACGGACGTCAAGATCGACCTTCCGGTGGACGCGCACCTGCCGCACGACTACGTCGGCGTGGAGCGGCTGCGCCTGGAGATGTACCGCAAGCTCGCCGAGGCGCGCGACTCCGAGCGGCTGCGCGAGGTGGCGGCCGAGATGACCGACCGCTACGGCGAGCCGCCCGCGCCGGTGCAGAACCTGATCGCGGTGGCGCGGTTCCGGCTGCTGGCCCGGCAGTACGGCCTCACCGACGTCAGCATGCAGGGCAAGCACCTGCGCTTCGGGCCGCTGCCGCTGCCCGACTCGAAGCAGATGCGACTCAAGCGCTACCACCCGGACTCGGTCTACAAGGCCGCGCTCGACCAGGTCAGCGTGCCCCGGCCGACGACCCGTCGGATCGGTGGCGAGCCGCTGCGCGACCAGGCGCTGCTGGAGTGGTGCGCGCAGTTGCTCTCCGACGTCCTCGGTGCCCCCGCGGTGGCCGTGGGTGCTGGTGGCACCGGTGGGTAGGGGGCATGAGAGAGTGACGGGCATGCGTGCTCGCCGTCTTGTCGCCGTCGCCAGCGTGGCGGTCGGCCTCGTCGCCCTCTCCGGTTGCCGTTCCGAGCCCGGTGTCGCCGCGTACGTCGGTGACCACCGGATCACCGAGGACGCCGTCACCGAGGTCATCGACGACGCCCGGGCCAAGAACCCGGAGCCGACCGAGGCGGCCGAGCAGGTGCCCGGCCAGCAGCAGGTACGGCTGCCCGGGCGCAGCGAGGTGGTGAGCACCCTGGTGCTCGGTCAGGTCTGCGAGCGGATCTCCGCCGCCGAGGGTTACCGCCCCCAGGGGCAGGCCGAGGCCGCCCAGGTGGCCCAGCAACTCGGCATCAGCCCGGAGGCCACGTACGCGCGGCAGGTCGCCGAGCTGTACACCTGCCTGTCCGGCATCCCGGTCGGCTCGCCGGTGGCACCGACCGAGCAGGAGCTGGCCGACCTGGTGGCGGCGGGCAAGCGCGCCGGTGCCGTACCCGCCGACGTGACCGTCGAGCAGGCCACCCCGCAGCTCGACGGCGAACAGCTCCGCCAGGCCCTGGCCACCCGCGACGCCCTGGCCGGGGCGGTCGAGACGTACGACGTGACGGTCAACCCGCGCTACCGTCCGCTGGAGTTCCCGGTGCTCAGCTTCGCCGGTCAGGCGGTCGCGGTGGGTGTGCCGCTGGGTGAGCCCGGTTCCGACGCGGTCACCGACGTCTCCACTCCGAGGCCGGCGCAGACCGGCCCGGTCGACGGCTGACCGTGCCCCGGATCGTCCTGCTGGTGACCTCGCCCCGGTTGCCGGCCGGTCTGCTGACGGCGACCGCCTGGGACGTCGTACGCGCCGCGCCGGTGTTCGCCGGTGCGGAGAGCGAGCTGACCAACGCCTTGCGGGTCGCCGGTGCCGAGGTGCGGGTGCTCGACGGGCCGGCGGTGCCGGTGTTGCTGGACGCCTCGACGACGCACGAGACCGTGGTGTGGCTGGCCGGCCCGGCCGGCGACGAGTCGCTGGCCCGTCAGCTGGGGCTGCGGTTGGCCCGCGAACCGGGGCTGGCCGAGCTGGAGCTGATGTACGGCTCGTGGGATCCGCCGGGGGCCCGGCTGCTCGACGCGGTGGCGGTGCTGGACCGGCTGCTCTCCCCGGGTGGTGATCCGTGGAAGCGGGCGCAGACCCACCAGAGTCTGGCCGGGTTCCTGCTGGAGGAGTGCTACGAGGCGTACGACGCGATCGGCGCCGGAGACACCGACGCGTTGCGCGAGGAGTTGGGTGACGTGCTCCTCCAGGTGGTGCTGCACGCCCGGCTGGCCGAGGAGCTGCCCGAGGGCGAGCGGTGGACCGTGGACGACGTGGCCGGTGGCCTGGTCGACAAGATGGTCCGGCGCAACCCGCACGTCTTCGCCGACGCCGAGGCGGGCAGCCTGGAGGAGATCACCGCGAACTGGGAGCGGATCAAGCAGGCCGAGAAGTCCCGGGACTCGGTACTCGACGGCATCGCGGTGAGTCAGCCCGCGCTGGCCCTGGCCGCCAAGATCCTGGAACGCGCCACCCGGGCCGGACTCGGTGTGCCGCTCCCGTCGCCGCAGGCCCAGCCGGACGCCGAGGCGGCCCTGGGCGCCGCACTGCTGACCGCCGTGGCCGAGGCCCGCGACGCCGGCCTGGACCCGGAGACCGCCCTGCGCCGCGCCACCCTCGCCCACGCCGAGTCCATCCGCAAAGCCGAATCCACCGCCCGCCCGAGCTGACGCACCGCCCCCCCCCTGACGCACCGCCCCCTGACGCACCGCCCCCTGACGCGCCGCCACGGATCGTGGCAGTGCAGCTGCTCCAGACCCGGCGTGTCGAACAGCTACGCTGCCACGCTGCTGCCAAGGGCGGAAGCCCCCCATCGCGCTGAGGTTGGGTCAGCCCAGAGGCCCGATCTACTTGGCCAGGTTGACGAACCCCTGCCAGATGGCCGCCGTGGCTCCGTGATCAAGAGGTTTGCATCGGAGAGACCGCGCCGGCACGACGCAAACTCCTTGATCAACGGGATGGGTGGCCTGATCACCGGAGTGGGTGGACCGTTTGCGGTGGGCGGGGCGGGACCGCTCCAGCGGCGGGGGACGGGTGGGGTGGTTAGGTTCGGGGGGTGGAGAAGTTCGGGGTGGTGGCGGAGCGGATCGTCGAGGCGTTACTGGTCAGTCGGCCGGGGGTGGCCACCTCGGTCGGAGACCACCGGTACGACGACCGGTTGCCGGATCTCTCCGCCGACGGGGTGGCGGCCGACCGGGCGATGCTCGTGGACGCGGCCAGCGTGCTGTGCGAGATCGACCCGGATCCGGGCGACGTCGAGGAGCAGGTGGACCACGCACTGCTGGCGGCGGCGGTCGACCGGGAGTTGTTCGAGCTGACCGAGATCCGGGCACACGAGTGGGACCCGCTCGCGCACAATCCCGGCCCGCTGCTGCACGCGCTCGTCGCCCGGCCGTACGCGCCGGTCGAGGAGCGGTTGACCGCGCTCGCCGGGCGGCTCGCCGCCGTACCGGACGCGTTGGCGACCGCGCGGGCGACGCTGCGCGACATGCCCCGGATCCATGCGGAGACGGCGGTCGGGCAGTTCACCGGCACCGCCGCGCTGGTCCGGGACGAGGTGCCGGCGCTGCTCGCGCAGGCACCGGCGTTGGTCGACCGGGTCGAGCCGGCGGCCACCGCGGCGATCGCCGCGCTGGAGGAGTTCGTTGCCTGGCTGGGCACCGGGCTGGCCGCCGAGGACGGGCCGGGACGGGATCCCCGGTTGGGACGGCGGCGCTGGGAGGCCCGCCTGTGGCACACCCTCGACACCGAGCTGGGCGCCGCCGAGATCCAGCGGCGGGCGTGGGCCAACCTGGACCGGATCGGTGAGGAGATCCGCGCGGCGGCGGTCGAGCTGGTCGGTGGTCCGGCCGACGACGAGACGGTACGCCGCGCGCTGGACCTGCTCGCCGCCGAGCACCCCGACGACCACACCATCGTCGACCTGGCCTCGATCACCATGGACGAGGCGAGCGACTTCGTCCGCGCGCACGACCTGGTGAGCGTGCCGGACGACCCCTGCGTGATCCAGGTGATGCCGCAGTTCGCGCGCGGCGTGGCAGTGGCCTACTGCGACGCGCCGGGCGCGCTGGAGACCGCCGACCTGCCCACGTTCTACTGCATCGCGCCGACTCCGGCGGACTGGCCGGCGCATCGCGTGGACTCGTTCTACCGCGAGTACAACGACCACATGATCAGGAACCTGACCGTGCACGAGGCGATGCCCGGTCACTTCCTCCAGCTCGCCCACGCCCGCCGTCACCGGGGCACCACCCGGGTACGCGCGCTGACCCGCTCCGGTCCGTTCGTCGAGGGTTGGGCGGTCTACGCCGAGGAGCTGATGGCCGGGCACGGGTTCGGCGGGCTACCGGTGCGGTTGCAGCAGCTCAAGGTGCAGTTGCGGATGACCCTCAACGCGTTGCTGGACCAGTTGGTCCACGCCGAGGAGGCGTCCGAGGCGGAGGCGATGGCGTTGCTGACCGGGCGCGGCTTCCAGGAGGAAGGTGAGGCGGCCGGCAAGTGGCGCCGCTCGCTGCTCACCTCGGCCCAGCTCTCCACCTACTTCGTCGGGTACGCGGAGGTCGCCGACATCGCCGCGGCCCGCCCGTCCGAGGTGGCGCTACGGGACTGGCACGACGAGATGTTGGCGCACAACTGCCCGCCCCCGCGCCATCTGCGGACCCTGCTCGGGATCTGAGCCTCAGGTGGCGGGTCGGCGGTCCACCACGCCCGCGCCCGGCGGTACCTCGAACGCAGCGCCGTCGACCTGCTCCTGGTAGCGGCTCAGCGCCAACTCCACCGGCACACCGTCGATCTGGCCGGTGAAGCTGCCGAGCACGCCCTCCGCGGTCACGCAGGCGTTGAAGCTCTCGGCGGTCTGCCGCACGTCGACGCAGGTCGCGTGGTGCCCGGCGATGGTGTTCTCGCGCTGGGTGATGACCGCGCCGGGATCCAGTGCGGCACTGGTCAGCAGGCCCATCACCAGCGGCGGCGTGACCAGGCCCTCGCGTTCGGCGGCGGCGAAGACGACCACCGGCGGCTTGCTGTTCGCAGCGGGCGGCGCTTCGAGCGTGCAGACCGTCCGCCCGTCGTCGGCCTCGCAGCGGGTGGTCGCCTCGGCGGTCACGGTCAGCTTGCCGTCCGGCCACTCGTACGCCGACCGGGCCGGGTCCTGCGACTGGTTGATCGACGCGGTCCGTCCGCCGGAGAGTTGGTACTGCGCCGAGTAGGTCAACTCCAGCGCCCGGTCGATCCGGGCGGCGAGTTCGTTGACCACGTCGGCCCGTCCCATCGCCCGTCCGGCGTCGTCCAGAGCCTGACAGCCAGTGACGGTGAGCAACGCGATGACCGACACGGCGAGCGTACGGAGGGTGGTCGAGGCGGCGGGCATGGCGCCAAGCCTGATCGATCAGGTCCCGCTCGTGCAAACCCGTTGCCGGTTGACGCACGAGAATTCGGGAATGTCCGACCCGTCGGCGCTCACAGAGCGGGTGGCGGCCCGCCCGGTCGCGGTGCGGAGGAACGGGGACCGATACGCTGCGTTCAACACCTGCCTCAGCCGCACCGTCGCGGCCCATACCGCACGAGACGACACGAACGAGGAGCGACTCAGTGGCAACCATCGAGGTAATCGAGGCTCGGGAGATCCTGGACTCGCGGGGTAACCCGACGGTCGAGGTCGAGGTCGGGCTGGACGACGGCACGGTCTCCCGGGCGGCGGTGCCCTCCGGCGCCTCCACCGGCGCCTTCGAGGCGGTCGAGCTGCGCGACGGTGACAAGGGCCGCTACCTGGGCAAGGGAGTGGAGAAGGCGGTCGCCAACATCGAGGACCGCATCGTCGACCAGCTCATCGGGTACGACGCCAGCGAGCAGCGGGTGATCGACCAGAAGATGCTGGACATCGACGGCTCCGACAACAAGGGTGAGCTGGGCGCCAACGCCATCCTCGGCGTCTCGCTGGCGGTGGCCAAGGCGGCGGCCGGCAGCGCCGGGCTGAGCCTCTTCCGCTACCTGGGCGGGCCGAACGCGCACCTGCTCCCGGTGCCGATGATGAACATCCTCAACGGCGGGGCGCACGCCGACAGCAACGTCGACATCCAGGAGTTCATGATCGCGCCGATCGGCGCGCCGAGCTTCCGGGAGGCGCTGCGCTCCGGCGCCGAGGTCTACCACGCGCTCAAGACCGTGCTGAAGAAGAAGGACCTGTCGACCGGGCTCGGCGACGAGGGCGGCTTCGCCCCGAACCTGCCCACCAACGCCGCCGCCCTGGACCTGATCGCCGAGGCGGTGGAGAAGGCCGGCTACACGCTCGGCACCGACATCGTCTTCGCCCTGGACGTCGCTGCCACCGAGTTCTTCGCCGACGGGCGCTACACCTTCGAGGGCGTCGCCAAGAGCGCGGAGGAGATGAGCGAGTACTACACCAAGCTCGCCGACGCGTACCCGATCGTGTCGATCGAGGACCCGCTGGCCGAGGACGACTGGAGCGGCTGGCAGACGCTGACCGCCGCGATCGGCGACCGGGTCCAGATCGTCGGTGACGACCTGTTCGTCACCAACCCGCAGCGCATCGCCCGGGGCATCACCGAGCGGGCGGCCAACGCGGTGCTGGTGAAGGTCAACCAGATCGGCTCGCTGACCGAGACCCTGGACGCGGTCGACCTGGCCCACCGGGCCGGCTTCAAGTGCATGATGAGCCACCGGTCCGGCGAGACCGAGGACACCACCATCGCCGACCTCGCGGTGGCCACCGGCTGCGGCCAGATCAAGACCGGTGCCCCGGCCCGCTCCGACCGGGTGGCCAAGTACAACCAGCTCCTGCGCATCGAGGAGGAGCTGGCCGACGCGGCGCGGTACGCCGGTGCGGGCGCCTTCCCGCGTTACCGTTCCGCCTGACGGGTGGTGAACCTCGGGGGAGGGGTGTGATGCAGCAGCGCCGCACGCCGGGTGGTCAACGTCCGGCCCGCCGGCCGGGCCGCACCGGTCGGCCCGGCACCGGCCGGGGCGCGGTCCGGGACGGCGGAGGGGTCCGCGCCGAGTCGCGTACCACCGCCGGCCGGGCGCCGTCGGCCGCCCGCGGTGCCGAGGGCGTACGCTCCGCCAAGCGGCCCGCCGCAGCCCGGCGCACCGCCGCAGGCGGCGTCACTCGGCTCTCCGCACCCCAATCCCGAGGTCTCACCGGCCGGGCCACCGTGCTGGTCGCGGTGCTGATCGCGCTCGCGCTCGCCTACACGTACCCGGTCCGGGTCTATCTCGACCAGCAGGCCGACATCGAGCGGATGGAGGCCTCGCAGGCCGCCCAGCGCAAGCTGATCGCCGAGCTGACCGAGGAGGCCGAGAAGTGGCAGGACGACGCGTTCATCGAGGCCAAGGCGCGGGAGCGGTTCTTCATGACCCGGCCCGGTGAGAAGTTGGTGGTGCTGCTCGACGACCCGGCCGGGGCCGCGCGGGACGCCGGCACCGCCCAGCCCGGCACCCCGTCCACACCGGACCGCTGGTACGACACGCTCTGGTCGAGCGTGCGCGCCGCCGACGCGACCCCGACCGTCGACTGAGCACCGACCACCCCCGCACGAACGAGAGATGGCACCGTGACTGTCGTACCACCGCAGGAGCCGGCTGCGGCCTCCGTACCCCCACCGAAGCGGGAACCGGCCACGGAGGCCGACCTCGCCGCGGTGGCCGCGCAGCTTGGACGCCCGCCGCGCGGCACCCGGGCGGTGGCGCACCGCTGCCCGTGCGGCCTGCCCGACGTGGTGGAGACGACGCCCCGGCTGGCCGACGGCACCCCCTTCCCGACGCTCTACTACCTGACCTGCCCCCGCGCGACCGCGGCGTGCAGCCGGTTGGAGTCGGCCGGGTTGATGCGGGAGATGGCCGACCGGTTGGCCGCCGATCCGGAGCTGGCCGACCGCTACCGGGCCGCGCACGAGGACTACCTCGCCCGGCGGGACTCGATCGCCGAGGTCCCCGAGATCGCCGGCATCTCGGCTGGCGGGATGCCCGGCCGGGTGAAGTGCCTGCACGTCCACCTCGGTCACGCGCTCGGTGCCGGGCCCGGCGTGAACCCGTTCGGTGACGAGACGCTGGACCTGGTCGAGCCCTGGTGGGCGGCGGGCCGGTGCGTCGACGTGCCGGACGCCGAGTGAGCGGCGAGCCCGTTCCGGACGGGGCCGACGACATCCTGGTCCGGCCCGCCCGCACCGCCGACGTCCGGGCCATCCGTCGGCTGGTGGACACCTACACCGACGACCGGCGGCTGCTCAGCAAGGCCACCGTCACGCTCTACGAGCACGTGCAGGAGTTCCGGGTCGCCAGCCGGGTCGCCGACGGCGCGGTGGTGGGCTGCGGCGCGCTGCACGTGATGTGGGAGGACCTGGCCGAGATCCGGACGGTGGCGGTCGACCCGACCTGCCGAGGTCGGCGGATCGGGCACCGGATCGTGGCCGAGCTGATCGAGGCGGCGCGGGACCTGGGCATCGCGCGGATCTTCGTGCTCACCTTCGAGACCCGGTTCTTCGGCTCGTTCGGCTTCACCGAGATCGACGGCGCTCCGGTGCCGAACCCCGTCTACGAGCAGTTGCTGCGCTCGTACGACGAGGGCGTCGCCGAGTTCCTCGATCTGGAACGGGTCAAGCCGAACACGCTGGGCAACACCCGGATGCTGCTGCGTCTCTGAGGCCGGGTGCCCGGTCGGCTCGCCACTGTAGGGTGACCGTCGTGACGACGCGTGTGGCCGCCATCGACTGTGGCACCAACTCGATCCGGTTGCTGATCGCCGACCTGCCCGACCCGTCGGAGGGGCCCACCGCGCCGCTGCGCGACGTGTCCCGGCGGATGGAGATCGTCCGGCTGGGCCAGGGCGTCGACGCCACCGGACGGCTCGCCCCCGAGGCGATCGAGCGGACCCGGGTCGCGCTCGCCGACTACGCCGCCGAGATCGAGAAGTCGGGTGTCGAGCGGGTGCGGATGTGCGCCACCTCGGCCAGCCGGGACGCGGAGAACGCCGCCGACTTCCGGGCCATGGTGCAGCAGACGCTGGGCGTGGCGCCCGAGGTGGTCAGCGGCGACGAGGAGGCCCGGCTCTCGTTCACCGGCGCGGTACGCGGACTGCCGTCCGACGCGCGGTCGCCGTACCTGGTGGTGGACATCGGCGGCGGCTCCACCGAGTTCGTGGTCGGAAGCCGGGACGGCGGCGTCGACGCGGCGATCTCGATGGACATCGGCTGCGTCCGGATGACCGAGCGGCACCTGCACGGGGACCCGCCCGGGCTGGACGAGATCGCCGCCGCGCAGGCCGACATCGCGGTGGCGGTCGACCGCGCGCTGACGGTGGTGCCGGGACGCGAGGCGGCCACGCTGGTCGGGCTCGCCGGGTCGGTCACCACCGTGGTCGCGATCGCCGAGGGCCTCACCGGGTACGACCCGACCCGCATCCACCACGCGCGGGTGTCGTACGACCGGGTGGCGCAGGTGACCGCCGAGCTGCTGGCGGCCAATCGGGAGCAGCGGTTGGCGATCCCGGTGATGCACCCGGGCCGGGCCGACGTCATCGGTGCCGGCGCGCTCGTCCTCCGGGTGATCATGGAACGGGCCGGGATGGACTCGGTGGTGGCCTCCGAGCACGACATCCTCGACGGCATCGCCTGGAGCCTCGCTCCGGTCGGCTGAGTGCCTTCTGGGAAATAGCTGAACGGTTGATGCCCACGGGGCGACGGACGACATCGATGATCGCTTACGGTGTCGTCTGCTCATCCACCCTGGAAGGACAAACCGTGTCAGAGCAGGTCGCATCGGCTCCCGCGCCGAATGCTTCGCAGGACCCGTCGAGTGTCCCGGCACCGCCCTCCGGAGAGGCGGCGGGACAGTCGGCGCCGCCGACCGAACCGGCACGTGGGTCCGGTGGCAAGAAGAAGCTGATCGGCATCGTCGGCGCGCTCGTCGTGTTCGCGGTCATCACCGGTCTGAAGTTCGGCCTCGCCAGCCTCTTCGACTCCGACCAGACCGCCGAGGCGAAGTCCGGTGACTGCATCGCCGAGCTCCCCGAGACGATCGGCGAGCAGGAGACCGAGGTCAGCGGTGCGAAGGTGGTCGCCTGCACCGACACCGACGCCGCGTACAACGTGGTCGGTCGGGTCGACGACCAGACCGAGGCCCAGGCCCGCACCGGTGAGGCGTGTGAGCCGTACTTCAAGGAGGGCGAAGACGGCTACGTCTTCTACAGCGTCAAGCCCGGCGCCACCGGCTACCTGCTCTGCCTGACCCGAAAGGCCTGACGGCAGGGCATGGCCCGGCACCATCGACGGCGGCACCGGCCCCGGTGCCGCCGTCGGCGTGTCGAGCGGGGTGTGCGAACGGGAGGTGAACACCACTGCTCCCGCATCTTCCTAGCGATGGTCACCCCGTGGCAGGCTACCGACACGTACGACCACTGGGCGACCAGCCAACGATGACTGACCGCTAGGAGGATGGGCCGATGGGCGAGATGGTTACTTACCGTGGCGACGGAGGTACCGGCGAGGGGTATCTCGCGGTGCCCGCCAGTGGCACGGCCAGCCCTGCGGTCATCGTCATCCAGGACTGGTGGGGCCTGGTGCCGCAGATCCGGTCGGTGGTGGACCGCTTCGCCGAGGCGGGCTTCGTCGCGCTGGCCCCGGACTTCCGGCACGGCGAGCCGGCGGGCAAGCCGAGCGAGCCCCGACGACTGTTGAACGGTCCACAGATGGACGAGGCGGCCCGCGAGATCGCGGTGGCCGCCGACTACCTCGCCGGGCGTGCCGAGGTGACCGGAAAGGTCGGCTGCGCGGGCTTCTGCGCCGGGGCGAGCCTGGCGCTCTGGGCGGCCAGCCACTCCGAGCGGATCGTCGCCGCCGCCGCGTTCTACCCCCGGCTGCCCTGGGAGGGCATGAGTCCGGAGTGGACCGACTACGCCGGAAAGGACGCCCTCGTGCATTGCTCCGAGGCGGACGGCACCTCCACCGACCCCGGCGTCCAGACGGTCCGCCGGGCGATCGAGAACGCCGGCGGCACCTGCCAGTTGCACGACTACCCGGGCACCGCGCACGCCTTCTTCAACGAGGACCGGCCGGAGAAGTTCGACCTGCGTGCCGCCACCAGCGCCTGGGCCCGCACGCTCGAACTGTTCCGGGCCAAGCTTGGCTGAGTCGCGTACCCCGGCCGACGTGGTCGCCCGCGCCACGCGGGCGGCCGACCTGACCGACCTCGACGCGGCCGTCGCCGACTGCTTCGCCTGCCCCCGGCTGGTCACCTGGCGGGAGGAGGTGGCGCGCACCCGACGCGCCGCCTTCCGCGACCAGGAGTACTGGGGCCGGCCGGTACCCGGCTTCGGTGACCCCGAGGCCCGGATCGCCGTGCTCGGACTGGCCCCGGCGGCACACGGCGGCAATCGCACCGGACGGATCTTCACCGGCGACCGCTCCGGCGACGTGCTCTTCGCCGCGCTGCACCGGGCGGGCCTGGCCAACCAGCCGACCAGCGTGGCCGCCGACGACGGACTGGCCCTGCGGCACACCCGGATCTTCGCGGCGGTGCGGTGCGCCCCGCCGGACAACAAGCCGAGCCCGGCCGAGCGGGACACCTGTGCGCCCTGGCTGCACCGGGAGGTCGACCTGATCCGACCGACGCTGCGGGTGGTGGTGGCGCTGGGCGGCTTCGCCTGGGCCGCGTGGTGGCCGGTGGCACGCCACGTGTACGGCGTCCGTCCGCCCAGCCCGCGACCGTCGTTCGGCCATGGGGCACACTGGTCCGGCACGGCCGTACCGGAACTGCTCGGCTGCTATCACGTCAGCCAGCAGAACACCTTCACCGGACGGCTGACACCAGGAATGCTTGACGATGTGTTCGCCCGGGCGAAAGAACTGGCCGGGTTGGACTGACGCTGCGGGGTGGTGGAGATGGCGGACGCGACGCAGACGAGCCCGCCGTACGCCCTGGTGGAGCGAAGGTAGGTCGACGTGGACCTGCTGCGCAAGTGGTGGCCCGTCACCGCGGTGATCGGCCTGCTCGCCGTCGTCACGCTGGCCGCCGCACACTCGTCGATCGGCGCGAGCCGGATCCCGCCGGCCGTGCAGGACGCCCCGTTCGTCCTGGAGTACCCGACCGGCGACCCGCGTCCCTCGATCCCGGTCGAGCCGCGCGACGCCGCCGAGCAGACCCGGGCCGAGATCCCGCCCTGGATCGGCACGCTGGCGTTGGCGCTGCTCGGGCTCGTCCTGCTCGTGGTCATCGGCTACCTCGCCTGGACGGTGATCCGGGGCATGACCCGCCGGGTCACCCGGCGGCTGCCCGCCCGTCCGGCCCGCCGCAGCGCCGCCGGCACCGCCCGCGAGGTGGTCGCCGCGGTCGACGCCGGCCTGGTCGACCTGGACGACCGGGACACCGACCCGAGGACCGCGGTGATCGCCTGCTGGGTCCGCCTCGAAGAGGCCGCCGCCGGTGTCGGGGTGCCCCGACGGGCCGGTGACACCCCCACCGACCTGGTCACCCGGCTGCTGCGCGGGGACTCCGCCAACGGCGTGCCGGCGATCGTCAGCGCCGACGTGCTGGCCGAGCTGGCGCAGGTCTACCGCGAGGCGCGGTACGCGACCCGCCCGGTCGAGGAGCGCACGCGCGACCAGGCCCGCGCCGCCCTGCAACGGTTGCGCGGCGAACTCACCGCCACCGCCGCCGGAGTGCCGGCATGAGCAAAACCAGTATCGACGACCTGCTCAGCTTCGAGGAGGAACGGCCGGTCCAGCAGGAAGCGCCCCGGGGTGGGCGGCTGCGGAGCCTGCTCGGGTTCCTCGGCCTCACCGCCGCCGCGACCGTCGTCCTGATCGCCGGGCTGCGGGCGGTCGGGTTGCGGGTGTCCCTGGTGGTGCTGGTCGCCGGAGTGGTCACCGTGCTCGCGGTACGCCGCATCGTCGCCACGCTCGCCCCTCCGCCGCGCTCCGGACAGACCGTGGCGCGGCCGCAGCAGGACGGCGAGGAGGACGGGATGTACAACTGGGACGCCCGGGACGCGCTGCGCACCGCGATCAACGGGTGGGAGCTTCCTCTGGAGTGGTCCAAGACCCAGCCGGAGCGCTTCTCCCACGTGATCCTGCCCCGCCTCGCCGAGCTGGCCGACGAGCGGCTCCGGCTCAAGCACGGCGTGACCCGCGAGTCGGATCCCGGCCGGGCCCGGGCCCTGCTGGGCGAGCGACTGTCGACGTTCCTGGACACCCCGCCCCGCCGTACCCCTTCGCCGCGCGATCTCGCGGCGATCGTCGCCGAACTGGAGAAGATCTGATGAACGACGTCGGCCAGACGATGCCCCCCGCCGAGGTCGGCCGCCTCGCCCGGGCGGTGTTGGACGCGGTGGGCCAGGTCGTGGTCGGCAAGCGGGACTCGCTGGAACTGGTCCTCGCTGGCATCCTCGCCGGTGGACACGTGCTCCTGGAGGACCTGCCCGGCCTGGGCAAGACGCTCACCGCGCGGTCCTTCGCCCAGGCGCTCGGGCTGGACTTCCGCCGGCTCCAGTTCACCCCGGATCTGCTGCCCGCCGACGTCACCGGCTCGTTCCTCTACGACCAGCGCAGCGGCGACTTCACCTTCCGGGCCGGCCCGGTCTTCACCAATCTGCTGCTGGCCGACGAGATCAACCGGACGCCGCCGAAGACCCAGTCCGCCCTGCTGGAGGCGATGCAGGAGAAGCAGGTCTCGGTCGAGGGGGTCACCTATCGCCTGGACGAGCCCTTCCACGTGCTCGCCACCGCCAACCCGATCGAGTACGAGGGCACCTATCCGCTGCCGGAGGCGCAGCTGGACCGTTTCCTGCTGCGAGTGTCGTTCGGATACCCGGAGCACGAGGAGGAGTGGGAGGTGCTGCGTCGGCGGATGGCCCGCCGCCGCGAGGAGGCCGAGATCAAACCGGTCGTGGACGCCGCCACCCTGCGCGCCATGCAGGCGGCGTTGGAGGACGTGGTGGTGGAGGACTCGGTCGGCCGGTACATCGTGTCGTTGACCGCGGCCACCCGGGAACACCCGTCGGTGCTGGTCGGTGCCTCGCCGCGTGGCTCGCTGGCACTGCTGCTGCTGGCCCGGGTGCGGGCCGTGCTCTCCGGCCGGGACTACGTGGTGCCGGAGGACGTCAAGGACGTCGCGGCACCGGCGTTGGCGCACCGGATCACGCTGCGGCCGGAGATGTGGCTGCGCCGGGTCGACCCGTCTTTCGTCGTCGGCGAGGTCCTCGACGGCACTCCCGCGCCGGCCAGTGGCGCGCTGCCCAGTTACGCCGCCGGTGGACCGGGACGCTGACCCATCGTGACCGCTCCGGACCGACCGGCCCCGCCGAGCTGGACGCCGACTGCGGCGCTCGGCCGCGCGGTGCTGCTCACCGGCCTGCTGCTGGCCGCCGCGGTGCTGTTGGGTCGGGTCGACCTGGTCGTGCTGGCCGTGCCGTTCGCGCTCGGCACCGCGTACGCGCTGCGTCGCCGACCCACCGAGCTGCCCCAGGTGTGGATCAGTGCCGACGAGGCGCACCTGGTGGAGGGCGGCGACGTGAGCGGCACGGTCAGCGTCGGCAACCCGGGCACCGTGCCGTACGACGTGGCGGTGCTGCGTACCCGGGTCTCGCCGTGGCTGCGGGTGACCCGGGCGGCCCTCGCCGGTGGCGACGCTCCCGCCGGCCAGCGCTCCTCTCCGACCGACCGGCCCTTCGTCACCTCCGTCGCCCCGGACACCGCAGTCGACCTGGAGCTCTCCGGCACCGCGTTGCGGTGGGGACGGCACCGGATCGGCCCGGCCGGCGCCCGCGTCGCCGCCGCGCAGGGCCTGCTGACCTCCCGTGCGGTCTACGCCGAGCCGATCAGGTCCAAGGTGTACCCGAAGACCGAGCCGTTCGACGCGGTCGAGGCGATGCCCCGAGCCGCCGGCCTGGTCGGCGCGCACCATTCGCGTCGGCCCGGCGAGGGCGGCGAGCTGGCCGGTGTCCGCGTGTTCGCCCCCGGCGACCGGCTGCGTCGCATCGACTGGCGGGTGTCGCTGCGGGCCCGGCAACTGCACGTGGCGTCCACCCTCTCCGACCGGGACGCCGAGGTGGTCGTGCTGCTCGACGTGCTCGCCGAGGCGGGCCGCTCCGGCGGGATCGCCGGCACCGCCTCGGTGCTGGACACCACGGTCCGGGCCGCCGCCGCCATCGCCGAGCACTACCTGCACCGGGGCGACCGGGTGGCGTTGCTGGAGTACGGCCCGAGCGCCCGCCGCCTTCGCCCGGCCACCGGACGCCGCCAGTACCTCACCGTCCTGGAGTGGCTGCTGGACGTGAAGGCGCAGTCCTCCCCGCACGAGCCCTACGACCAGGTGTTCGGGCCGCAGGTGCTCTCCGCCGACGCACTGGTGGTGGTCCTCACGCCGCTGCTCGAGGAGCGGTCGGCGCAGATGCTGGCTCGGCTGGCCCGCTCGGGGCGGTTCGTGGTCGCGGTGGACACCCTGCCGGCCGACCTGACCCCGCCGACCGACCGGGGCTGGGCCGAGGTGGCGTACCGGCTGTGGCGGCTGGACCGGGAGACGATGATGGCCCAGCTTCGCGAACACGGGGTGCCGGTGGTGCCCTGGGCCGGTGCGGGCAGCCTCGACCAGGTGCTGCGGGACGTGGCCCGGCTGGCCACGGCACCCCGGGTGGGTGGCCGGTGATCGCGCGGCTCAAGGCGGTACGGACGGCGGCCGGTCGGATCACCCTGGCCCCGATCCTGGTGCGCTTCGGCGTCTTCCTCGTCACGTTCGCCGGGTTGCTGCTGTCGTACCCCGTCCAGATGCTCCAGGGGCAGACGCTCGGCGCGCTGGCTGTGGTCGCGGTGGCGCCCGCGGTGTCACCACACCGGTTCTGGCCGAGCTTCGCCACGCTGGTCACGGTCGCCGGCTGGGTGCTCGCCACCGACCTGCACGAGCGGCCGATCACGCTGTGGCGGCTGCTGTTCGTGGCGGCGCTGCTCTACCTCGCGCACACGCTGACCGCCCTGGCGGCACTGCTGCCGTACGACGCGGCGGTGGACCCGGATCTGATCGTGCGTTGGCTCACACGGGCGGGCACAGTGGTGCTCGCCACGTCGGTCCTCGGGGTGCTGCTGGTCGAGTTGGCCCGGGTCGGCAGCGACGGCACCGGACGGATGCCGGTCACGATCGCCGGTCTGCTGGTGGTCGTCGGGTTGACCGCGATGCTGGCCTGGCTGCTGCGACGCAGGTGAACGGCGGCTCGGACGGGATCGTCGGGGCCTGCGGTGCCACTGTGATTCGTCCGGTTTCGTCCCTGCGGTAGCGCGGGTCACACTGAGGTTGTGCTCGGTCACAGAAGGGTGCCGCGAGCGGGGTTACCGGCGCTGGCACGGGAAAGATGTAAGCGTGAATCCGAAGCGGATCCTTGTGGTGGGTGCCGGGCACGTCGGGCTCTACGCGGCCCTGCGCCTGTCGAAGAAGCTCAGCTCCCGTGAGGCCGAGGTCATCGTCGTCGACCCGCAGCCGCACATGACCTACCAGCCGTTCCTCCCCGAGGCGTCGGGAGGGAACATCTCTCCGCGGCACTCCGTGGTGCCGCTGCGTCGCGAGTTGCGTAAGTGCACGGTGGTGGCCGGTGCGGTGACCCGCATCGAGCACGACCGCAAGACCGCCACCGTGCAGCCGATCATCGGCCCGCCACGGGAGATCGCGTACGACCACGTCGTGGTCGCCCCGGGTTCGGTCTCCCGGACCCTGCCCATCCCCGGCCTGCACGAGCACGGCATCGGGTTCAAGACCATCGGCGAGGCCATCTACCTGCGCAACCACGTGTTGGAGCAGTTGGACGTGGCGGCCGCGACGACCGACCCGGAGGTCCGGCGCCGCGCCCTCACCTTCGTCTTCGTCGGCGGCGGGTACGCCGGCATCGAGGCGCTCGCCGAGATGGAGGACATGGCCCGGCACGCGCTGAAGTACTACCCCGAGCTGACGGCTTCGGACATGCGGTGGGTGCTGGTCGAGGCCACCCAACGGGTCCTTCCCGAGGTCGACCGGGACATGGGTGCCTACACCGTGCAGCAGTTGCTGAAGCGGGACATGGACATCCGGCTGGACACCCGCCTGGAGTCCTGTGTCGACGGGGTGGTCACGCTGTCCGACGGGGACAGCTTCCCCTCGGACACCATCGTCTGGACGGCGGGCGTGAAGCCGGCACCGATGCTGGACGCCACCGACTTCCCCCGCGACGAGCGGCGTCGGGTCACCTGCCGACCCACCCTCCAGGTGGTCGACGGGGACCGGGTCCTCGATGGCGCCTGGAGCGCCGGTGACTGCGCCGCCGTACCGGACCTGACCAAGCCGCCGGGCAACTTCTGCTCGCCCAGCGCCCAGCACGCGGTACGCCAGGCCCAGCGGATGGCCGACAACATCGTCGCCGTGGTCCGTGGCGGGCAGCCGGTCGACTACAAGCACAAGCACGCCGGCAGCGTGGCCAGCCTCGGCCTGCACAAGGGCGTGGCCCAGGTCTACGGCATCAAGATGACCGGCTGGCCGGCGTGGTTCATGCACCGGACGTACCACATGAGCCGCATCCCCTCGTTCAACCGCAAGGTCCGGGTGGTGGTCGACTGGACGTTGGCGTTCTTCCTCAAGCGTGAGGTGGTCGCCCTCGGTCAGTTGCACGACCCGCGCGAGGAGTTCGCCGAGGCGTCCTACCCGGGCTCCAAGGCGTAGTGGTCCGAGCCCGCGCGGCCCACCGGCCGCGCGGGCTCAGACCCGCCAGATCCAGGCGTCGGCCACCCGGCTGGACGGCCCGTAGAGCGCCTCCAGCGTCAGCCGCAGGCTGTCCGCGTGCGCGGTGGCGACCGCCAGCACCACGCAGGAGGCACCCCAGTGCCGCACGTCCTCGGCCGCCCGGCGGCGCTGGTTCTCGCCGACCACCGGGCGTAGGCCGCTTCGGGCCACCTCGGCGAGCAGCGCGGCCGTGGGCCGTGGGGCCACCCCCATCGCGGCGCTGCCGCCCCGGCCGTGCGGGCCGATGAAGAAGCCCTCCGGCATGCCGAAGGCGGCGTCGGCCGCCGTCGACCATCGCATCGGCCAGGGGTCCTTCGGCGTCGCCAGCGGCACTGGCACCAGCACCCCGCCCGGTTCGACGCAGGTCCGCCAGTGCCCGGCGGTGACGAACTCGGGCACCGGCGTGCGCGCGGCGGTGGGCAGCGGCGTCGGGACCAGTGGCAGGAGCACCACACCGGCCGTCACCAGCGCCAGCCGTCGGGCACGCCGCCCCGCGCGCAGCGTCCGGTCCAGCGCGAGCACCAGGATCGTCGCCGCCAGCGGCGGCACCGCCAGGGCGAAACGCATCGGCAGCGCACCGTCCACCACCGGCAGCCCGGCCAGCAACGCGTACGGTCCGGGCAGGCCGGTGCCCTCGCCGGAGTGGACCACCTCCGGGCCGAGCGAGAGCGTCCCCATCACCAGGATGCCGGCGAGGCAGGCCAGCGCCAGCGGGCACCGCCGCAGCCAGAGCGCACACCCGGCGGTGACCACCAGCAGGGGCCAGCCCAGGAAGGTGTTGTACTCCGCTGGCCCGGTGGTCAGCTCGGCCGAGCGCTCGTCACCGAGCAGGGTCAACGGCGAGACCGCCCACCAGCTGCGCAGGTCGGCCGAGAAGTAGTGCGGGCTGAACATGCCGTCGGCGACGCCGAGCGGCCCGGCGAACTGGAGCCACAGCGGGCGGGCGAGCACCAGCAGGGCCAGTCCGGTGGCGAGCGCCATCCCGCCGACGAAGGCGGGCAGCGCGCGGCGGGTCAGGTCCCGGTCCACGGCCGCCATGGTCGCGGCCATCACCAGCAGGGTGACGGCGGCGAGGAACAGCACCTCCTCGCCGACGAACACCTGGACGCAGACCACGGCGGCGAGCCCCACGGCAGAGGTCACCAGCCGCCGCCGGTCCGGCCCGGCACGCCCGGTCCCGTCGGCGGCCCGGAGCAGGCGCACCACCAGCCAGACCACGACCGGCAGCAGCCACTGGGCGGTCATGTGCAGGTGGCTGTTGGTCTGCGAGACCATCCCGGGGCCGAAGCCGCACAGCGCGCCGCCCAGGACGGCTGCCAGGCGGTGCACGCGCAGCAACCGGGCGAACAGCAGGTACCAGGCGGTCGCGGTGGCGGCCAGGTTGCCGGCGGCGAGCAGGGCGAAGGTGACCGGCGCGCCGAACACCAGGGTCACCGGTGCGAACAGCAGGCCCAGGGCGACGACCGAGGTGTTGGCCATCAGATTCACCCCGTCCGGGGCGTTCAGCCGGTCGGTGTGCAGCCCGAAGTCGCCCAGCAGGGCCCGCGCGTCCACGGTCAGGAACCACTCGTAGAGGACCTGGTCCTCGGGGTTGAGGGCGAGCACCCGCCCCGTCGGGTCGGGCCAGAGCCCGTGTGTGAGCCAGCCCGCCAGCACCACGAACGCCAGCCCCACCAGCAGGTCGGCCCGGTGCCGCGTGACGGCCGCCACCAGCCGGGCCCGGCGTGGCAGGCGTACCCGATCGGTGGTACGGATCGCCCGCTCGGACACGCCGTTTTCGCGTGCGGTGGGTGCGGCGCTGCTCACGGCCTCGACCCTAGTGCGGGTGCTCCGCGCGGGACGCCGCAGCGGGCGGGAACCCGCTACCGTGGCACTGCACCACGCGTGTCGTCGCGTCGGGGTCACCCGCCCGGGTGGTGGAACGGCAGACACGGCCGCCTTAAAAGCGGCTGCCGCAAGGCGTGCGGGTTCGACCCCCGCCCCGGGCACTCTCAGGGTTCCCTCAGCATTCCGATCGACACCGCGCTGCTCCGGCCGTTTACTCTTGTAGCGCGCGTTGACGTGCCACGACCCCCTTAGGGAGGCCAGAGAGTGAAGACTTCGAACCCGGTGCTCGCCCGGCTCGGCCAGGCGGCCGAGCGGGAGCGTGCCGCCGGGTACGCCCCGACCGGGCCGTACGGACAGCCCGGATACCCCCAGCAGCAGTACCCGCCGCAGGCCGGTTACCCCGGTGCGCCGGGTTACCCGTCCGCGCCGCCGGCGGTCACCCCCATGTCGATCGACGACGTGGTGGTCAAGACCGTCATGCTCCTGGCCATCGTCGGTGTGACCGGCGCGGCGGCCTGGGTGATGGTGCCCGACGCGCTGCTCGGCGTCGCCTGGATCGGTGCCGCCGTCGTGGGCCTCGTGCTCGGCATGATCATCTCGTTCTCCAAGATGGCGAACCCGGCTCTGGTCATCGCGTACGCGGTGGTCCAGGGTGTGCTCGTCGGCGCGGTGAGCAAGTTCTTCGAGTCGCTGTACGACGGCATCGTGATCCAGGCGGTGACCGCCACCTTCGGTGTCTTCTTCGTGATGACCATGCTCTACCGGGCGAAGGTCATCCGGGCGACGCCGAAGTTCGTCAAGGGCATGGTCGCCGTGATGGCGGGTCTCTTCGCCGTCATGCTGATCAACCTGGTGCTGGCGATGTTCGGTGTGAACACCGGTCTGCGTGACGGCAGCCCGCTGGCCATCGGGTTCAGCATCGTCTGCATCGTGGTCGCCTCGCTGAGCTTCATCCTCAGCTTCAAGGAGGTCGAGGACGGCGTCCGGATGGGCCTGCCGCAGCGCTACTCCTGGGTCGCCGCCTTCGGCATCCTGGTCAGCCTGATCTGGCTCTACATCGAGATGCTGCGCCTGCTGAGCTACTTCCAAGGCGACGACTGACCATCGCCGCCCAGCGACCGACCGGCGCCCGCCCCACCCGGGGCGGGCGCCGTCGTTCGTAGCCGCACCCGTCGCCGACGGCGGCCATGATCGCCGGCTCCGGGCCGGTGCGTACAGTGCGGGGATGGGCGATTCGCAGGGGCGGGACGAGGTGGGGCGAGGCGTGGAACTGCTGGTGCGGCAGGTGGGGCACTGGCAGCACGCCCGCTGGGCGGCCCCCGCCTCCCGAGGCAACGTGTCCCGGGCGGACCTGGTGCACCGGTTGGTGCAGGAGATCGCCAACCTGGCCGCCGACGCGGAGGGGCAGCCCCGGCGCAGCGTGCCCCGGCTCGACAACGACCTCGTCCTGCCCGACCAGCTCCGGGTGGTCGCCGCCGACCTGCTGGCCGCCGGTCCGCCCGAGGAGACGCTGGCGCGGGCCGCGACCGAGGTGGCCGCGACCCGCACCGCGCTCTAGGACCGCCTCAGTTCAGGCGTTCGAGGACCATCGCCATGCCCTGCCCGCCGCCGACGCACATGGTCTCCAGGCCGATGGTCTTGTCGTGCCACTGCAACGCGTTCAGCAGCGTGCCGGTGATCCGGGCACCGGTCATCCCGAAGGGGTGACCGACCGCGATCGCGCCGCCGGCCACGTTCAGCTTCTCCTCGGGGATGCCGAGCTGCCGGTACGACGGGATCACCTGAGCCGCGAACGCCTCGTTGATCTCCACCAGGTCGACGTCGTCGATGGTCATGCCGGCCCGCGCCAGCGCCTGCCGGCTGGCCTCGACCGGACCGAGTCCCATGATCTCCGGCGAGAGCGCGGTGACGCCGGTCGAGACGATCCGGGCCAGCGGGGTGACCCCTAACTCCTCGGCCCGCTGGCCGCTCATCACGACCACGGCGGCGGCCCCGTCGTTGAGCGGGCAGCAGTTGCCGGCGGTGATCCGCCCGTCCGGCCGGAACACCGGCTTGAGTGCGGAGACGGCCTCCAGCGTCACCCCGGCACGCGGGCCGTCGTCGGCGGAGACCACGGTGCCGTCCGGCGTGGTGACCGGGGTGATCTCACGGGCCCAGAAGCCGTCGGCGATCGCCTTCTCCGCCAGGTTCTGGCTGCGGACGCCAAAGGCGTCCATGTCGGCGCGGCTGACGTCGTGCACCTGGGCCAGGTTCTCGGCGGTCTGCCCCATGGCCAGGTAGACGTCGGGGAGTGCGCCCTGCTCACGGGGGTCGGTCCAGACCGGGGCGCCGGCCTCCGTACGGCTCTTGGAACGGTCCCGCGCCTCGGCGAACCGGGGGTTCTCCCAGCGTCCGAGCAGGGCCTGTGCCTCCGGGGGCAGGACGTCGGAGTTGCCCCGGGCGTAGCGGGAGACGGTCTCGACACCGGCGGAGACGAAGACATCGCCCTCACCGGCCCGGATCGCGTGCATCGCCATCCGGGTGGTCTGCAGGGACGAGGCGCAGTAACGGGTGGTCGTTGCGCCGGGCAGGCCGTCGAGGCCCATCAGCACGGCCACCACCCGGGCCATGTTGAAGCCCTGCTCGCCGCCGGGCAGACCACACCCCAGATAGAGATCGTCGATCTCGCGTGGGTCGAGTTGGGGGATCTTGTCCAGGGCAGCCTGCACGATGGTGGCGGCGAGGTCGTCCGGCCGGACATCACGGAGGGAACCCTTGTGGGCCCGGCCGATGGGGGAGCGGGCGGTGGCGACGATCACGGCGTCGCGGGACGACTCAATCGGCATGGGCACACGCTAACTCGGTAGTAACTTGCAGCGGAAGTTTTCCGCAGTCGGGAAATGTCACCCCGCCGGGGCGGCCGATCGACCCAGTTCAGCGGCGAGGCGTCACCGCCGCTGCGGCGACCACGGCCGGCAGCAGTGCGTGCGCCCAGACCCGGTACCCGTCCGCCGAGGGGTGGTAGCCGTCGTGGCAGAACGTGCCCGCGTCGGCCCGGAACACCGGACCGGTCTCGGTGGCCAGGTCGACGACCGTGCCACCGGCGTCCAGGACCGCGCCGGTCTGCGCCCGCGCCACCCAGCGCCCCACCAGGCCGACGACTTGACGCAGGGGAGGGGCGATCGCGCGTACCGCGCCCAGGTCCGGACAGGTGCCGACGACGACCTCCACGCCCGCCTGGCGCAGCCGGTGCACGGCCGCCCCGAGGTAGGCGGCGGCGTCGGCCGGGCGGCGCATGCCGGTCACGTCGTTCGCGCCGACCAGGATGACCGCGACGTCCGGCCGCTCGCCGAGCAGCGCTCGGGCCACCTGGGTGGCCAGGTCGGTCGAGCGGGAACCGGAGACGCCGACGCTGGACAGGTGCACCTGCCGCCCGGCGGGCCCCTCGGCGAGCAACTCGGCCAGTTGACCGCCGATGGTGTCGCCCAGCCGGTCGACCCCGACGCCGAGCGCCGAGGAGTCGCCGAGCAGCACCAGCCGCAGCACCGGCGCGCCGCTGCGGCCGACCGTGGCCCGCAACGCGAGCCCCAGCTCCGGCTGGGCGTACCGGCGGTTGCGCGCCGCCACGGCCTGTCCGGCCAGGACGGCGGCACCACCGAGCGTGCTGGCGAGCAGGGAGACGGCGGCGGTGCGGGCGACCCGGGCACCGGGAGAGAGCCCGGTCATCGTGTCGCTCCCAGGCGCGTACCGGCAAACCGTGACCCGTGCTGCGGCCTGATCCGCTCAGTCATCTGAGTCCCTCCACTGCGGGTGAGTCGATCGCGGAGGCCGGCTGTGGCGTCGCGCCGCCCCCGAAGAAGCCCCGGCGGCGAAGCTGTGCCCACCGACCGGCCGGCCCGCTCTCCCTGCCGCGGACCTGCGTGCCGCTGACCTCCGTCCCCGGGTGCTGGGCCGCTTCCTGAGCGGCCTTCGGCAATGACCGTACGCCTTCCGGGCGTATGCGCGAAGGCCCGCGTTCGGCGCCCTGCGAGAGCGCGGAGACCACCGTGGGCAACAGGGCCGCGGCGGCGGCCGCGTAACCCTCGGCGGACGGGTGGAACCGGTCCCAGGCGAACATCCGCCCCGGCTCGGCGTCGAACCGGGGACCGAGCAGGTCACCGAGGGAGACCGTCCAGCCGCCCGCCGACACGACCGCGACGGTCTGGGCGGCGGCGAGTTGCCGACTCCACCGACGGGCCAGCCAGCGCAGCGGCGGCTGGATCGGCCGGATCGCCCCCAGGTCGGGACAGGTGCCGACGACCACCTCGGCGCCCGCCGCCCGTAGCGCGCGGACCCCCTCGGCGAGATGGCGGATGGCCAGGGCGGGCGGCGTCCGGTTGGTCACGTCGTTGGCGCCGATCAGGATCACCGCCACGTCGGGATCGCACTCCAGGGCCGCCTCGACCTGAAAGCGCAGGCCCGCCGAGATGGCGCCGACCACGGCGAAGCGGTGCAGCCGGACCGGCCGTCGCAGCCGCCGGGACAGGCCGGTCGCCAGTAGGGCACCGGGCGTCTCGCGGCGGCGGTGCACGCCGTAGCCGGCGGCCGAGGAGTCACCGAGCACGACCACGGTGATCGGCGTACCCGGGAACTTCGCACCGTAGACCCCGTCGCAGCGCGGCGGTGGCGCCTCGGCCATCGGGATGGTCCGCCGGGCCTGCCGGGCCTGGCCGAACAGCACTCCGGTGGTGGCCGCCGCGGCGGCCACCGAGGCACCGGTGCCGATGGCCGCGAGGCGGGCCACCCGCCGCGCGCGCTGCCAGCGCGGACGCTCCGAGACGACGGAATCAACCACCCCCATGAGGCGACACTAGCGCGCGGGTACGACGGCTCGCTGTCGTCGAGGACTCTGCACGGATGCCTGGAAAACGACCGATCTGGGTACTTGGCGCTGCGGCGTCGTGTGACGGATCGTGGAGGTTGCGCCGGGTCGTCACGCTGCACGGTGGAGAGGAGCACGACGATGGCTAAGACGTTGAAGCGGGGTGCGGCGTTCGTGGCCCTGGCCCGGGCGCTGACGGCCGGTGCCCGGGGCGGTCCGTCGATCGGCGCGCGGGTCGGGGCGCTGCCCAGGATGATCTCGGCCACCGCACGCGGCCAGTACGACGGCGGCCTGCGGTTGGCGATGATGACGGCGGCCACGGCCTACATCGTCTCGCCGATCGACGCCGTACCGGAGATGTTCCTGACGGTGTTCGGGCTGATCGACGACGCGGTCATGGTGACCTGGTTGGCCGGCGCGGTGCTGGCCGAGACCGAGCGTTTCCTGGAGTGGGAGGCGCGGGGCGGCTCCGTGATCCCGGGGCACGTGGTGCCCTGACCCGACGTACCCTGGGCGCGGGAATCACGCGATCACCCGCCCGGCCTCCGGCGCCGGCGCCGGAGGAAAGGGCACAACGAGGTGCAGTACTACGACAACGTCGTCGAGATGATCGGCAACACCCCGCTGGTACGTCTGCGTACCGTCGCCGAGGGCATCCAGGCGACCGTGCTGGCGAAGGTGGAGTACCTCAACCCCGGCGGCTCGGTCAAGGACCGGATCGCGGTGCGGATGGTCGAGGACGCCGAGGCCGCCGGCATCCTCCGGCCCGGTGGCACCATCGTCGAGCCGACCAGCGGCAACACCGGTGTCGGGCTGGCCCTGGTGGCGCAGCTCAAGGGCTACCGGTGCGTGTTCGTCTGCCCCGACAAGGTCAGCCAGGACAAGCAGGACGTGCTGCGGGCGTACGGCGCCGAGGTGGTCGTCTGCCCGACCGCCGTCGCCCCCGAGGACCCCCGCTCGTACTACAACGTCTCCGACCGGCTGGCCCGGGAGATCCCCGGCGCCTGGAAGCCCAACCAGTACGCCAACCCGGCCAACCCCCGCTCGCACTACGAGACCACCGGGCCGGAGCTGTGGAAGCAGACCGAGGGCCGGATCACGCACTTCGTCGCGGGCGTCGGCACCGGCGGCACCATCTCCGGCATCGGGCGCTACCTGAAGGAGGCGTCCGGCGGCAAGGTCAAGGTCATCGGCGCGGACCCGGAGGGCTCGGTCTACTCCGGTGGCACCGGCCGGCCGTACCTGGTCGAAGGGGTCGGTGAGGACTTCTGGCCGGAGACCTACGACCGGGACGTGGCCGACGAGATCATCGAGGTGTCGGACAAGCAGTCCTTCGAGATGACCCGGCGGCTGGCCCGCGAGGAGGGGCTGCTGGTCGGCGGCTCCTGCGGGATGGCGGCGGTGGCGGCGCTGGAGGTGGCCCGCGCCGCCGGACCGGACGACGTGATCGTGGTGCTGCTGCCCGACGGTGGCCGGGGCTACCTGTCCAAGATCTTCAACGACGCCTGGATGGCCCGCTACGGCTTCCTGGACAACTCCGGCTCGGAGCCGACCGTGGCGCAGGCGCTGGCCGCCAAGCCCGGTCAGCTTCCCGAGCTGGTCCACGTGCACCCCACCGAGACGGTCCGCGACGCGGTCGACTACATGCGCGAGTACGGCGTCTCGCAGCTCCCGGTGCTCAAGGCCGAGCCGCCGGTGGTGACCGGCGAGGTGGCCGGCTCGATCGCCGAGAAGGACCTGCTGGACGCGCTCTTCACCGGCCAGGCCCAACTGCACGACACGATCGAGCGGCACATGGGGCCGGCGCTGCCGATGATCGGTGGTGGCCAGCCGGTCAGCGAGGCGGTGAACCTGCTGGAGAAGTCCGACGCCGCGCTGGTGCTGATCGACGGCAAGCCCAAGGGCGTCCTCACCCGCCAGGACCTGCTCGCCCACCTCGGCGCCCGCTGAGGCGCAGGAGAGGGCCCGGCCAGCGCAGGGGCGGCCAGGCAACGATCATCACGTTGCCTGGCCGCCCGCTGGTCATCGAGACGACAGTCGACGGCCCCGCCCAGGCCCTGGCCCACCGGCTTGCGGCGGAGGCGGTCAGTCGGCCTGGGGCTGGTCGGCCTCGAACAGTTCACCGTATCGCGCCGCGCCGCGTACCGAGTCCACCGCGAAGGTCACGTGGCCGACGGGCACCCGCCCGCCGACGGCCTCGGCCACCCGTGCCGCCGCCGTCAGCGCGAACCCGCCGCAGAGTTCGATCAGCGCGACCCCCTCGGCCAGCAGATCCGCCGCCACGGCAGGAGCCATCGACGGGTCCGGCACGGGCACGAGGTAGGTGCGTTGGCCGTCGCGTTCGAGCACGACCCGGTCGTCGACGGGGTCGCTACCCGGGTGCTCGTAGATGTATGCCCAGGCAACCGTCATGAGACGATTCCTCCTCGTCGATCAGGAGACGTCGTACGAGGTCTGACCATAAGAGTTGATCTGGACTTGAGGTCAAGCCGACGACCAGGGCATAGGGCCTGTGTCGAAGTCCCTGGCCGGCCTGCGGCGGGCCCAGGCGACGACCGGCCGCGTTGGAAATTGGTCCGGATACAACACCGGTATCCGGACCAATTCCCGCCTTGCCGGACCGCCGCCTGGACTCTGCCTCGGCTCGACCGAGGACTTCGACCAGGCCCTAGGCGAACAGCGCGTTGATCTCGGGGTAGCTGACCGACGGTCGATTCGCAAGGTCGACCGCTGGCAGGGGCCGTTCCCTACAGGTCCCGGCCGTAGCGGAGTTGGGGGGTGGTGACGGGGCCGACGACCTCGTCCCGCTCGACGTCGGTCGGCTGCCAGCCACCGCGTTCGTAGAAGCGGCGGGCGTGGGTGTTCTCCCGCATCACCCAGAGCATCGCGCGGTGCCAGCCGCGCGCCCGCATGGTGTCCAGCGCGTCGACCATCAACGCGCGGCCGACGCCTCGGCCGCGTTCGGCCGGTTCCAGGTGGATGGCGTGCAGCAGCCCGGTCGCCGGTTGACCCTCGTCGTCTGGGCCGAGATAGCTGAAGCCGGCCAGCCGCCCGTCCCGCTCGGCCACCGTCATCCGGTGGTCGTCCCGCTCGTACGGCCACCGGGCCGCCCAGTACTCGCCGAACGCCTCCGGGCTCGGGTCGGCCAGCGCCTCGGGCGGCAGGAACGACGAGTACGCGGCGACGCGCGAACGCTGGTGCAGGGCGCCCACCGCCATCAGGTCGTCGACGGTTGCGGTACGCAGCGTGACAGTCACTCAGCCGAGGGTACCCGGCGGGGTGGCACCTGAACCGTGGTCAGATCCTCGGCGATCACCAGGTCTCCGTCGAAGTGCCGGCGCGCCTCCTCGGCGAAGCGGAGCGGGTCGCCGTAGCGCTGGGAGAAGTGGGTCAGCACGAGTCGGCGTACCCCCGACTCGGCCGCCACCCGCGCGGCCTGGCCGGCGGTGAGGTGCCCGACCTCGGCGGCGAGTGCCGCCTCCGACTCCAGGAACGTCGACTCGATCACCAGCAGGTCGGCCTGGTCGGCCAGCGCGTACACGCCGTCGCAGAGGCCGGTGTCCATCACGAAGGCGAACCGCTGCCCGGGGCGGGGCACGCTCACCTCCTCCCGGGTGACGCGACGCCCGTCCCGGTCGAGGTGGCCGACGCGCTGCAACTCGCCGACAGCCGGCCCGTCGATGCCGTACGCGGCCAGCTTCTCCGGCAGCATCCGGCAGCCGTCCGGCTCCACCAGCCGATACCCGTACGTGTCGACGGGGTGCCGTAGTCGGCGGGCCTCCAGCGTGCCGCAGCGCAGCGCGATGCGCTGCCCGTCCGCCTCGATCGGCGCGACGGCCAGCTCGGCGGTCTCGTGGAAGGAGCTGGCGTGCCGCAGTCGGGCGAAGTACTCGGCGCCCTCGACGGGGAAATGCACCGCCACCGGCCGCGAGACCCGGTCCAGGGAGAGGCGCTGGATGGTGCCGGGCAGGCCGAGGCAGTGGTCGCCGTGGAAGTGGGTGACGCAGATCCGGGTCAGGTCGGTGGCGGTGACCGTGGTGTGCAGCAGTTGCCGCTGGCTGCCCTCGCCCGGGTCGAAGAGGATCACCTCGTCGTCCCAGCGGAGCACGTACCCGTTGTGGTTGCGGGCCCGGGTCGGGGCCTGACTGGCCGTGCCCAGCACCACCAGCTCGCGCATCGACACGGCGACCTCCAGGGAGGGGACCCGGATAAAGGGCGACCCCCGGGGTTTCCGCGCGGACGCGGACCGACTGGACTGAGTCGGCACCCCGGGGGTCGGGTGGCTTGTCGTGGATTCGCCGCACCGCTGCCACACGGTCTCGACGCTTGTTACTGCCCGCCTGCGAACAGACGGTCACTGTCGAGGACAGCGGCTAGCGGACAGCCACCTCACGAGTCCGATTGCTATACAAGTCTGGACCACCTCCTTTCACGTGTACCGCCACGTTATCCAGCGGTGGCCGCACCGGCAACGGATTTCGATCACATCCGTCGGGACGGGCCGTGCCGGGCGTCCCGGTCAGTCCGGGGCGATGCCGATCGGGCCCTTGCGGGGGCCGTCCGCGCTGGCCGGCTGCACCGCCAGCGACGGGAAGTCGGCCAGATCACCCTCCGGCTCGGCGTCCCACTCGGGGAACACCAGGTCGCTCTGGAGATAGAGGCAGAGCAACTGGGCCAGGTGGTGCAGCCCGTCCAGGTGGGTGCGCTCGTGCCCGTGGGTGGCGTCGACGCCGAAGCCGAGCAGGGCCACCCGCGCGTGGGCGCCTGCCTCGACCGCCGCCGCCACGTCCGAGCGGTAGTAGTCGAAGACGTCGCGGACCAGGTCGACGTCGTGTTCACGGGCGATCGCCGCCAGGTTCCGGGTCAGGTGGTAGTCGAACGGCCCCACCCCGTCGCCCATCGCCAGGGTGGCGGCGTTCTCCCGGGACTGCTGCCCGGGGGCGACCACGGCCGCGTCCACCGAGACGATCTCGGCCACGTCCGGGTCGAGCCCGTGCGACGCGCCGTGGCCGATCTCCTCGGTCACGGTGACCAGCAGGTGCGCGGTGACGGCGGGCTTCACCCCCGCGTCGACCATCGCCTTCATCGCCGCCAGCACCGCCGCCACGCCGGCCTTGTCGTCCAGATGCCGCGACTTCACATAGCCGCTGGGCGTGACCGTCGGGTTGGGCAGGAACGCCACGAAGTCCCCCGCGTCGATGCCGAGCGCCCGCAGCCCGGCGATGTCCTCCACCGGCTCGTCGATGCGTACCTCGACCTGATCCCAGCCGATGCCCTGCTCGTCCACCGCCTCGTTGTAGCGGTGCCCGCTGGCCTTGAGCGGCAGCACCTGACCGGTGACCACCCGATCCAGGTCGTCGGTGAAGACCCGGACGTGCGCGCCCTCGGCGAACCGGGCGCTGTGCGTACCGATCGGGTTCAGCTCCAGCCGACCATTCTCCTTGAGCCGCTTGACCATCCCGCCGATGGTGTCGGTGTGTACCACGATCGCCCGGTCCGCCCCGGTTTCCCGGGGGCCGGGCAGGCAGGCGCTGAGCGCGCCCCGGCGAGTCAGCGTCGACGGGATGCCGAGTGCCGACAGGCGCTCACCGACGTACTGCTGCACGTGGTCGGTGCGCCCCGACGGGCTCGGGATGTCCAACAGCTCGACCATCACCTGACGCAGATAGTCGAGGTCGATGGGGAGCGGAGTGGTCTTGCGTACGGTCATGCCCCAGATGGTGCCGCACCGGCCGGGGTCCACAGCCGTTGCGGTGCCCGAGTCCCGGGGAAAAGCAGGTCCACGAAGCGTTCGGCGGTCGGCTGGGGCTCGTGGTTGGCCAGCCCCGGCCGCTCGTTGGCCTCGATGAAGACGTGTTCCGGCCGGTCCGGGGCGGGTACCAGCAGGTCGAGCCCGGTGACCGGGATGTCCAGCGCCCGACTGGCCGCCACGCACGCCTCCGCGATCATCGGGTGCAGCTCCCCGGTGACGTCGTGGATGGTGCCCCCGGTGTGCAGGTTCGCGGTCCGGCGTACGGCCAGCACCTGCCCCTCGGGCAGGACGTCGGTGAGCGCGTACCCGGCCTCGGCGACCACGTCCCGGGTCATCTCGTCGAGCGGGATGCGGGACTCACCACCCGTGGCGGCGGCCCGACGCCGGCTCTGCCGTGCGATCAGCTCGGTGATGTCGTGCACGCCGTCGCCGGTGATCGAGGCGGGTCGGCGTACGGCGGCGGCCACCACCTCGTGGTCGATCATCACGACGCGCAGGTCCTCACCGGTGCACAGCTCTTCCAGCAGCACCTCGGGACAGAACCGGGCGGCCAGTTCGACGGCGGCGGCCAACGCCTCGTCGGTGCGTACGCCGACGGTGATGCCGTTGCCCTGTTCGCCACGGGCCGGCTTGACCACCAGGTTGCCCACCTCGGACAGGAACTCGGCGTCGGCGGCGTCACCGGTGGCGGTCCGGCCACGCGGCACCGACAGGCCGGCCTCGGTCAGGATCCGGCGGGTGACCCGCTTGTCGTCGCAGCGGCTCATGGCCACCGCCGAGGTCAGCTCGGAGAGCGACTCCCGGGTGAGGATGGTCCGGCCGCCGCTGGTCAGCCGCAGCTCGCCCCAGGCCGCGTCGGTCACCTCCACCCGGATGCCCCGGCGCATCGCCTCGTCGGCGACGATCTTCGCGTACGGGTTGAGCTCGTCGTACCCGGCCGGCATGGCCGGCAGGAACAGCCGCTCGTTGATCGGGTTCTTCCGCTTCACGCAGAGCGTGGCGGTGCGATAGAAGCCGAGCCGCTCATAGAGCCGGATCGCCCCGGCGTTCTCGGCGAGCACCGAGAGGTCGACGTACGCGCGCCCCCGGGCCACCAGCCGGGTGGCCAGCTCGGTGATCAGCGCCTGGCCGGTGCCGGGCGGCGCCTGGTTGAAGTCGACCGTGAGGCACCAGAGGCTGGCCCCGTTGTCCGGGTCGTCGAAGACCGCCACGTGGTCGACGCCGGTGATGGTGCCGACGATCTCGCCGGTCGCCGCCTCTGCCACCAGGTGCAGGAAACGGTCCGTGGCGGCGTTGTCGACCAGGATGTCCACCGGGGCGGTGACCATGCCGTTGGCCGCGTAGATCCGGTTGACCGCGTCCGCGTCGGCGGCGTCACGCAGCCGGCGGATGCGTACCCCGGGCAACTCGCCACGCCCGTTCACGGCGGCCGGAGTGTCGGCGTTGCCGGCCTCCTCAGTCGTCCCGTCGGCCCGACGCGGACCCGACCTGGCCCCGCCCAGCGGCAGCCGGAAGGTCAGCGACGGGTCGATGAACAGCTCGTCGGGCAGGCGGGAGACCAGCACGTGCGGGTCCCGCAGATAGATGCAGATGTCGCGGGCGCCAGCCGCCTCGGAGCGCAGCACGTCGGCAACGGCGGCCTGGTCGGCGAAGGTCTGGCCGAAGACCAGCCGTCCCCACCCACAGTCGAGGATGACGCCCTCGTCGCCGCCGGCACGGTCGTCGTCGGTGGCGTCGCCGCCGGTGTTCGCGGCGATCGGATCACCGCCCGGCCCGACCCGCTCGTACCGTCGTCCCGCGCCTCGACCTCGGTCGGTCCGGGCCACCCCGGTCGCCAGGGTGTCGGTCACGGTCAGTCGATTCCGTGGCTCTGGAGCCACATTTCCAGGAGTCCGAGTTGCCACAGCTTGTTTCCGTTCAACGGGGTCAGTTCGGCGTTGGGCGCGTCGAGCAGGGCGTTGACGTAATCGGTGCGGAACAGGTCGCGGCGGCGGGCCTCGGGCGCGGAGAGCGCGTCCCGTACCCGGTCGAGGAGCTTGCCCTCCAGGTGGGTGAGGCCCGGGACCGGGAAGTAGCCCTTCGGCCGGTCGATGACCTCGTGTGGCAGCACCCGGCGGCCGATCTCCTTGAGCACCCCCTTGCCGCCCTGAGCCAACTTCAGCTCCGGCGGGCAGGCGGCGGCCAGTTCGACGAACTCGTGATCCAGGAAGGGCACCCGGGCCTCCAGCCCGTGCGCCATGGTCATGTTGTCGACCCGCTTGACCGGGTCGTCGGTGAGCATGATCTGCGTGTCGAGGCGCAGGCCGGCGTCGACGGCGGTCTGCGCGCCGGCCCGTGCCAGGTGCGCGGCGACGAACTCCCGCGCCGGGTCGGCGTCGGTGAGCCACTCCCGGTTGAGCACCCGGGCCAGGCCGCTCGCGTCGCGGTCGAAGAATGCCTTGGCGTACGTGTCGAGAGCCTGCTCGCGACCGACCTCCGCCAGCGGCGGGTACCAGTGGTAGCCGCCCAGGATCTCGTCGGCGCCCTGGCCGGACTGGACCACCTTGACGTGCCGGGAGACCTCCTGGCTGAGCAGGTAGAACGCGACACAGTCGTGGCTGACCATCGGCTCGCTCATGGCCGCCACGGCGGCCTCCAGCGGCGGCACCAGGTCCTGGGCGGCGATCCGGAGCTGGTGGTGGTCGGTGTCGAAGGTCTTGGCGACCACGTCGGAGTAGCGGAACTCGTCGCCCTCCCGGCCGCCGACCGCGTCGAAGCCGATCGAGAAGGTGGAGAGACCGCGCTGCCCCTCACCAGCGAGCAGGGCGACCACCAGGCTGGAGTCCAGGCCGCCGGAGAGCAGTACGCCCACCGGCACGTCGGCGACCATGCGACGCCGTACGGCGGTGGTCAGCGACTCCAGCAACGCGTCCTGCCAGTCCTTCTCCGACCAGCCGGAGTGTTCGTCCCGGCGCAGGAAGGACGGGTCCCAGTAGACGCGCTCGTGGGTGGCGCCGTCGGGCTCGTAGACCCGGACGGTGGCCGGGGGCAGCTTGGTGACGCCGCGCAGGATGGTGCGCGGCGGCGGCACGATGCTGTGGAAGCTGAGGTAGTGGGCGAGCGCCACCGGGTCGATGGTGGTGTCCACGCCGCCGCCCGCCACCAGGGCGGGCAGCGTGCTGGCGAAGCGCACGACGCCGGGCGACTCGGCGAGGTAGAGCGGCTTGATGCCGAGCCGGTCCCGGGCCAACACCAGGCGGCCGGTGTCCCGTTCGGTGATCGCCACGGCGAACATGCCGATCAGGTGGTCGACGAAGTCGAGCCCCCACTCGGCGTACGCCTTGATGACGACCTCGCTGTCGCCGCTGGAGAAGAAGTGGTGGCCCTTGGCCGCCAGTTCGGCGCGCAGCTCGCGGTAGTTGTAGATGCAGCCGTTGAAGACGCCGGTCAGGCCCGCGGCCGAGTCGACGATCGGTTGGCCGCTGGCGGCCGACAAGTCGATGATCTTCAGACGGCGATGGCCGAGGGCGACCGGCCCCTGGGCCCACACACCGCCACCGTCAGGGCCCCGGTCGCACATCGTGGCGGCCATTCGCTCCACCGTCCCGACGTCGGCACGCGACGCGTCCCGTCGGAACTCCCCAGCCAGTCCGCACATGCGAGCCAATGCTGCCAGACGTTGTTGCGATTCGCCTGTTGAGACCATGACGGTCGTGTAACAGCATTGCTAGAATCCGCGCCCGCACGATCAGCCGGACGACATCTGCCGGCGAGAGCGGGCAGAAGATGCCCGACTGCGGAGATCTGTCCGACTTGCCCCGGCTGTCGGCCTGTGACGAGCGCCGCAATTTGGATCATCGTGCCCGGTGCGTACCGGCCCGCCCATCGGGCGAGCCGGTCGCCAGAGGGTCAGCCGGTGGTGCGTGCCACTCCGACCGGGCAACTCAGCCCGTTCGGGCCGTGGTTGCAGTAGCCGTTCGGGTTCTTGGTCGGTGCCAGATACTGCTGGTGATAGTCCTCGGCAAGGAAATAGTCGCCGAGGCGGCTGATCTCCGTAGTGATCTCGCCCTTGCCCGCGCGGGCCACGATCGGCGCGAACGCCTCCCGGGACGCCTCGGCGGTGGCGTACTGCTCGTCGGTGGTGGTGTAGATCGTCGAGCGGTACTGCGTACCGACGTCGTTGCCCTGGCGCATGCCCTGGGTCGGGTCGTGGTTCTCCCAGAAGACCTTGAGCAGGTCCTCGTAGCTGATCGTGGCGGGGTCGTAGACGACCTGGACCACCTCGGCGTGCCCCGTCCCGCCGGAACAGACCTCCTCGTAGGTCGGATTCGGGGTGTAACCACCCGCATATCCGACGGAGGTGGTGTAGACGCCCGGGAGGGTCCAGAACAACCGCTCGGCACCCCAGAAACACCCCATGCCGAACACGGCGACCTGGGAGCCCTCGGGGAACGGCCCCTTGAGCGGGGTGCCCAGGACCTCGTGCCGGTCGGCGACCGGCATCGCGATCGGGCGGCCCGGCAGGGCCCGGTCAGGGGAGATCATTTCGGCCTTCATGCTGCGGAGGAACACGGTGGAACTCCTTTCGTACCTTCCCCGCGTGCAACACCGGCGGACCCCACTTCCTTACCCGCCCCGCGCGCGCTCAGGCGCTGTCCGCCAGGGCGTGCCGCACGCGCTCGGCGTACGCGGTCGCCTCGGCGTCGTCGGCGTAGCGGGTACGCGGCCAGAAGAAGCCGCGCAGGCCGTCGCCCTTGGTCCGGGGCACCACGTGGGTGTGCAGGTGGGGTACCGACTGGGACACCTTGTTGTTCATCGCCACGAACGTGCCGCCCGCGCCCAGACCGCTCTCCACCGCGACGGTGAGTTGTCGGACCAGCCCGAAGTAGCCGGCGAGTGACTCCGGCGGCAGGTCGGCAAGGGTGACCAGGTGGGTGCGGGGCACCACCAGCACGTGTCCCTTGAACACCGGACGGGTGTCCAGGAACGCCACGCCGTCGGCGCTGTCGACCACCCGGAACGCCGGCACCTCGCCCGCCACGATCCCGCAGAACACACATCCCGCCATCGGTTCAGGTTATGGCCGTTCCCACGTGTCCCGCTCGGCGTGTTGATTCGACTTGCCAAGAAGTCTGAAAAAGTTCAGAATTTAGGTATGGCTACTACCACCGAGGTGCAGTGGAGTGAGCTGCAACGCGACCCCAAGAGCGTGGCGGCCCTCGCGGACTCGGGCGACGTCCGGGTCCGTCGCCGCGACGGCGCCGCATTGCTGCTCACTCGGGAGGACCGGGTGATCGCTGCGGGGGAGGGGGCGATCGCGGCGGCCCGCACCCTCCGCAATGCCCTGGTGCACCTTCCCGTCGACGTGGCTGCCACCGTGCTCGCGGAGGAATTCCCCTGGTTGCGGTTGCTCCCCGACGCCGATCTGCCGGAGTTCATCTCGGACTTCACGACGGCCGCCAGGATCTCGGCCGACCTGGGGCAATGGTCGGTGCTGACGCAGACTCTTCGTGAGTGGAAGGCGACCGCAGCCGTCTACACCGATCCGGCGCTGGTGCGCGAATTGACCCAGCCGTTGTCCGACGACCACGGCCCGGTGCCCGGCCCTTCGGAGGAGTGAGGATGCCGGCCAAGCGAGGGGACCGCGTTGCGCCGCCCGGCCGGCCGGGCGGTTGGGAGGCGAGGTTTGCCTCGTCCGAGGCGGCCAAGGGCTGGGACCACCTGTGTCAGACCGCCCGGTCGAACACCTGGGAGGCGTGGGTCGAGTAACCGGCCCACGATCGGGTTCCATGGGCTGGGACGCGGGGGAGGACTAACGTCTGCGTCATGACCCACGGCTTCGAGACGCTCGCGATCCACGCCGGCCAGGACCCGGAGGCCCGCACCGGCGCGGTGATCCCACCGATATACCAGACCAGCACCTACGCCCAGGACGCCGTCGGTGCGCCCCGGCTCGGATACGAGTACAGCCGTTCCGGCAACCCCACCCGGGACGCGCTCCAGGAGTGCCTGGCGGCGCTGGAGGGCGGGCCGGTCGGTCTCGCCTTCGCCAGCGGTCTGGCCGCCGAGGACACCCTGCTGCGGACCGTCTGCGGCCCCGGCGACCACGTGGTGATCCCGGACGACGCGTACGGCGGCACGTACCGGCTGTTCGCCAAGGTGGCCCAGCGGTGGGGGCTGACGTACACCCCGGCGAAGGTCTCCGACCCGGACGCGGTGCGGGCCGCGATCCAGCCCGGCACCACCAAGGTGGTCTGGCTG
This sequence comes from Micromonospora sp. NPDC023869, assembly GCF_055559695.1. Taxonomy (NCBI): domain Bacteria; kingdom Bacillati; phylum Actinomycetota; class Actinomycetes; order Micromonosporales; family Micromonosporaceae; genus Micromonospora; species Micromonospora sp. NPDC023869. The sequence continues at coordinate 22,207 of NZ_JBVHKD010000001.1, read as the reverse complement.
GAGACGCCGACGAACCCGCTGCTCGGCATCGCCGACATCGCCACCCTGGCCGCCGTCGCCCACGACGCCGGAGCGCTGCTGGTGGTGGACAACACGTTCGCCTCGCCGTACCTGCAACAGCCGATCGCCCTCGGCGCGGACGTGGTCGTGCACTCCACCACCAAGTACGTCGGCGGTCACTCCGACGTGGTCGGCGGGGCGCTGGTGGCGGCCGACGCCGGGCTCGGTGAGGAACTGCGCTATCACCAGAACGCGATGGGCGCGGTGAACGGCCCGTTCGACGCCTGGCTGACCCTGCGCGGCATCAAAACCCTCGGGGTACGCATGGACCGGCACTGCGACAACGCCGAGCGGATCGTCGGCTACCTGGACGGGCACGCCAAGGTGGCCGAGGTCCTCTATCCGGGCCTGCCGTCGCACCCCGGTCACGAGGTGGCCGCCAAGCAGATGCGCCGGTTCGGCGGCATGATCTCGTTCCGGGCGGCCGGGGGTGAGGAGCACGCCGTCGAGATCTGCAACCGGGCCCGACTCTTCGTGCTCGCGGAGTCCCTCGGCGGGGTGGAATCCCTGATCGAACACCCGGGTCGGATGACACACGCCAGCGCTGCCGGCTCGCCGCTTGAAGTTCCCTCCGATCTCGTGCGACTGTCTGTCGGCATCGAGACGGTCGAAGACCTGCTCGCCGATCTGGAGCAGGCGCTGGGCTGACCGCTGGCTGGGGAGGGTGGCCGTGCAGGACATCATGCCGACCTGGGTCGGGGCGACCGCCAAACAGATCGCCCGGGGCGTACGGCGGGGCGACGTCTCCGCCACCCAGGTCCTGGCCGACCATCTCGACCACGTCGCGAAGGCCGACGTCGACCTCGCCGCGTTCCGTACGGTACGCGGCGGGGAGGCGGTCACCGAGGCGGAGAAGGTCGACGAGCAGGAGGACCTGGGCAACCTGCCGCTGGCCGGGGTGCCGGTGGCGGTCAAGGAGAACACCCCGGTGGCCGGGGTGCCCACGTGGAACGGTTCGGCCGCGGTGCGTACCCCGGTGGCCGAGGCCGACCACGAGGTGGTCCGCCGGCTGCGCGGCGCGGGCGCGGTGATCCTCGGCGTCACCCGGATGCCCGAGCTGGGCCTCTGGGGGGTGACCGACGACGGCACCGCGGTCACCCGCAACCCCTGGGACCTGGGGCGTACCCCGGGCGGCTCGTCGGGTGGCGCGGCGGCGGCGGTCGCCGCCGGGCTGGTGCCGATCGCCCACGGCAACGACGGTCTCGGCTCGATCCGCATTCCGGCGGCCTGCTGCGGCCTGGTCGGCCTGAAGCCCGGCCGGGGTGTGGTGCCCTGCCAGCTCGGCGCGGAGGACTGGTTCGGGCTGACCGAGCACGGCATGCTCGCCACCACGGTCGCCGACGCGGCGGTGGGTTTCCAGGTGCTCGCCGGCCGGGCCCAGGAGAAGCTGGTCCCGCCGCAGCGGCTGCGGGTCGGGGTGTCGCTGCGCTCCCCGGTGCGCGGGGTCTCGCCGGACGCCCCGAACCGCGACGCGGTCGCCGCCGCCGGTCGGCTGCTCGCCGCCGCCGGGCACGACGCCGTCCCGGCCGACCCGGTCTATCCGACCGCCCTCGGTCTGCAGGGCATCGCCACCTGGTTCGCCGCCGCCGCCGCTGACGTGCGGGCCGCCGGCATCGACCGGCGCGACCTGCAACCCCGTAGCCGCCGGCACGTCACGTTCGGCGAGTGGGCCTGGCGGCGCGGGTACGTCCGGGAGGCCGACCGGACGGCCTGGCGTGAGCGGTCCATCGGCTTCTTCGCCGACCACTCGGTCGACCTGCTGCTCACCCCGGCGCTGGCCAGCGCGCCGCCGCCGGCCACGAGCTGGTCGGCCCGGTCCTGGCGGGCCAACATGCTGGTCAACATCCGGTACGCCCCGTACGCGGCGCCGTGGAACATCGCCGGGCTGCCCGCGCTGGTGGTGCCGGTGGGCCGCCGCCCGGACGGCCTGCCGCTGGCCGTGCAACTGGTCGGGCCGCCCGGGTCGGAGCTGCTGCTGCTCGGCGTCGCCGGTCAGTTCGAGATGGCGGCCCCGTGGACTCGGCACGCTCCCGGCTACCCGCGCGTCGGAACGGGGTCACCGGCCAGCGCGTGACCGTGCGTAGCGTTCCGGTCGACGCGGCGGCACGTCCGTCGGCCGCCGCCGTACCGGACGTGCCCTGGTCTGCGTCTGCGCCGGTCCGGGCACTGGGGGATCCCGGTGGGGCGGGTGGCACGATCGGGGCATGACGGAACTGGTCAGCCTGGACGACGTGCGGGCGGCGCGGGAGCTGCTCGCCGAGGTCACCCGCACCACCCCGCTGGAACCCTTCCGCCCGCTGAGCGCGGCGCTCGGCGGGCCGGTCTGGCTCAAGTGCGAGAACTTTCAGCGTGCGGGGTCGTACAAGGTGCGTGGCGCGTACGTGCGGATCTCCCGGCTGTCGGCGGCGGAGCGGGAGCGGGGGGTGGTGGCGGCCAGCGCCGGCAACCACGCGCAGGGGGTGGCTCTCGCCGCCGGCCTGGTCGGCGCGCACTCCACCGTCTTCATGCCGGTCAACGCGCCACTGCCGAAGGTGGTGGCCACCAAGGGGTACGGCGCCCAGGTGGAGTTGGTCGGTGCCACGGTGGACGAATCCCTGGTGGCGGCGCAGACGTACGCGGAGCGCACCGGCGCGGTGTTGATCCACCCGTTCGACCACCGGGACGTGATCGCCGGCCAGGGCACGGTCGCGTTGGAGATCCTGGAGCAGTGCCCCGAGGTCAGGACGATCGTCACCGGGGTGGGCGGCGGCGGGCTGGTCTCCGGGATGGCGGTGGCCGCCAAGGCGTTGCGCCCCGACGTCCGGGTGATCGGGGTCCAGGCGGCGGGCGCGGCGGCCTTCCCGCCCTCACTGGTGGCCGGTGAGCCGGTACGCCTGCCCGACTTCTCCACCATCGCCGACGGCATCGCGGTCGGTCGACCCGGTGACGTCACCTTCACCCACGTCCGCAAGCTCGTCGACGAGATCGTCACGGTCACCGAGGAGGACATCTCCCGGGCGCTGCTGATGCTGTTGGAGCGCGGTAAGCAGGTGGTGGAGCCGGCCGGTGCGGTGGGGGTGGCCGCGTTGCTGGCCGGGGCGGTCGAGGTGGAGCCGCCGGTGGTGGCGGTCCTCTCCGGAGGCAACATCGATCCGCTGCTGATGCTGCGGGTCATCGAGCACGGCCTGGCGGCGGCCGGGCGCTATCTCCGGGTGACCGTCCGCTGCTCGGACCGGCCCGGGCAGCTCGCCTCGCTGCTGCGGCAGATCGCCGAGCACCGGGCCAACGTGGTGGACGTGGAGCACCAGCGGGCCAATCCGCACCTGCGCCTCGGTGAGGTCGAGGTGGCGCTGTCGGTGGAGACCCGGGGCGTGGAGCACTCGGACACGCTGATCAGTGCGTTGCGGGCCAGCGGCTACCAGGTCTCGATCGCACCAGAGGCGTGACACCGTCCGGTGTCACGCCTCTGGGTTGCTGCGACGGCCGCCCCCTGCCGGGCGGCGGGTTGCTCAGCCGGAGAAGGGCTCGAAGCTGACCACGGTCACCTTGATGTCCGCGCCGCTGGGCGCGGTGTAGGTGCAGGCCTGGCCCGCCTTGCCGCCCAGGATCGCCTGGCCGAGGGCCGACTCGGGGCTGTAGACGGTGAGATCGGTGGTCGAGGAGATCTCCCGGGAACCGAGCAGGAAGGTCTCTGTGTCGTCGGCGTCGTCGTCGAAGTAGATCGTCACGACCATCCCGGGTGCCACGGCGTCGACGGTCGGCGCCTCGCCGACCTGGGCCGTGCGGAGCAGCTCCTTCAAGTAGAGGATGCGCCCCTCGGCCTTGCCCTGCTCCTCACGGGCGGCGTGATAGCCGCCGTTCTCGCGCAGGTCACCTTCCTCGCGCCGCGCGTTGATCTCGGCGGCGATGACCGGCCGGTTGGCGATCAACTCATCGAGCTCGGCCTTCAGGCGGTCGTAGGCGTCCTGGGACAGCCAGGTGGCGGGCGCCTCGTTGCCATTGGACACAGGCGGTCCTCCTCGGTTGTGCGGGCTGGCTGACAGGTGAACCTCCAAGTTACCAGTGCCGTACGACAAGGAGTGTCGGTGATCACGCTGGTGCGCTGGGCGGCCCCGGGCCGCGCGGCGACCCGACGGTCGCCGCCCCGCCGCAGGCCGGGTGGGTCCGGCCCGTCGTCGCGATGGGTTCGGGCCACCGCCACGGGTGGGTTCGGGCCATCGTCGCGCGGGCGTTCGGCCTGCCGTCCCGGCGGCTGCGACCGGCCGTACCGGATGGGTTCAGACCGCCGGTCGGCAGCGGACGACCTCGCCGATGAAGGGGCGGGCGCTGGTGGCGAGCGTGTGCCGGACGGTGACGCTGCGCTGCCCGTCGGCGGCGGTCACCGGGATCTCCTCCCGGGCCACCTCCGCCCCGGCGTGGTCCCGGGCCCGCAGCGCGCAGACCGCCGAGCCGCCCGCCGGCAGGTTCACCCGGAAGTTGACCACCACCTGTTGGTCGGTGATCTCGCCGTAGGTGATCACCTGGGCGTCGTAGGCCGGGTCGCCGTACTGCCGGTAGAGCCGGAACGAGACGGCGGTGAGCGCCACCAGCACGGCGATCACCAGCAGCGTGGTCAGCAGCCGCCGACGTCGACCCGGCGTGCGGCGGCGACCGTACCGGCCGGGCGGGAACACCGGCGCGGTCGATGCAGGTGTGGCGTGCGTCTCGGTCACCGGCGGGTATCTCCTGGCGTCGTTGTCGGGCCTATCGGCAAGAATGGCAGAGCGCCGTCGTTCCTGTCCGATCGGGCATTGCTGGTCGTGAAGGCAGTGCTGGTCCTGGGGTCAAATATGACAGGCCGGCACGGGCCGGGACCGCGACGGGGGAGGATTCCGGCAGGTCAACGGTGTGGCCCGTGGCCCGCCGGTGGGGCAGAGACGAGGAGCGCCGACCGTGGCAGAACAACTCCGGCTCATGGCCGTGCACGCGCACCCAGACGACGAGTCGAGCAAGGGCGCCGCGACCATGGCCAAGTACGTCGCCGAGGGGGTGGACGTGCTGGTCGTCACGTGCACCGGCGGTGAGCGGGGCAGTGTGCTCAACCCCAAGCTGGACCGGCCCGAGGTGTGGGCCAACATCGCCGACATCCGCCGAGCGGAGATGGACGCGGCCCGCGCCATCCTCGGCATCGAGCAGGCCTGGCTGGGCTTCGTCGACTCGGGTCTGCCCGAGGGCGACCCGCTGCCGCCGCTGCCGGAGGGCTGCTTCGCGCTCCAGGACGTCGAGATGGCCTCCGGTCCGCTGGTCCGCCTGATGCGGCAGTTCCGCCCGCACGTGGTCACCACGTACGACGAGGAGGGCGGCTACCCGCACCCGGACCACATCATGTGCCACAAGGTCAGCGTGGCGGCCTTCGAGGCGGCCGGTGACCCGGAGCGCTATCCCGAGCTGGGTGAGCCGTGGCAGCCGCTCAAGCTCTACTACGACATCGGCTTCTCCAAGGGCAAGATCCTCGCCCTGCACGAGGCGGTCCTGGCCACCGGTGCCGCCGAGTCGCCGTACGCGGAGTGGATCACCCGTTGGGAGGACCGGCCGGACAAGGGTCCCCGGATCACCACCCGGGTCGAGTGCGCCGAACACTTCCCGGTCCGGGACGACGCGTTGCGGGCCCACGCCACCCAGGTCGACCCGGACGGCTTCTGGTTCCAGGTGCCGATGGAGCTGCAACAGCGCGCCTGGCCGACGGAGGACTTCCAGCTCGTACGCTCGCTGGTCGACTCGCCGCTGCCCGAGTCGGACCTGTTCGCGGGCATCCGGGAGACGGCCCATGCCCGCTGATCCGGCGGCGGGCTACCCTGGTCGGACATCGCACTCCGGAGGAATCCCATGTTGACCGCTGCTCAGGTGCTCGCCCAGAACAATTTCGGGGACACCCGCACGGGGGGCCTGGCCGGTCCGATGGGCCTGTTCCTCATCCTCGTCCTGGGCACCGCCACCGTGCTGCTGATCCGCAACATGAACGCCCGGCTGCGCCGGCTGCCCGACCATTTCCCCGGTCAGGAGCCCGCCCCCGCCGAGTCGGGCACCGCGCAGCGAACGGTCGGTGATCCGACAGATGAGAACGTGATGCTGGATTCATCCGGTGACGCTCCCAACCGGCGCCAGCAGCGTCGCGACGGCTGATCGGGGCATGATTCACGCTGAACCGGATGGTCGCCCCCTGTTGCGACCATCCGGTTTGGCTTAGCCTTCCGCCGGGAGGACCAGACGTCCTCATGCCGTGCGCGGGAGGGGGCGCCGATGACCATCGCAGTCGTTTCGGCCCTCCGCGCGCCCTGTTCCCGCCCGGCGGGAGTGGGTCGGTGACCTCCGGCAGGGCCGGTCATCCGCTCGATCGGCCCGAGGGCCGTCGCACCCCGATCGGGGTGCACCTGCTGACCGCCGCCGTCGTCCTCACCGCCGTGGTGGCCGCCGTGGTGGGGCTCAGCGTGCCGGTCGGGCTGCCGGCCGACGATCCGTTCGGGCCGTACGGCGGGCTGACCCGCTTCGGCATCGCGGTCGCACTCTTCGCACTGTCGCAGTTGGCCCGGCTGCGGTTCCGGGCCGCCGCCGGGGTGGTCTCCATCACCTGGGCCGAGGCCGCGCTGATCGTCTGCCTCTATCTGGTGCCGCCCGGATGGCTGCCGGGCGCGGCCCTGATCGGCATGATGCTGGCCTGGACCATCCTGTCCGTGGTGGACGAGGGCAGGTCCACCTGGGACGTCGTACGCCTCGCCGCGTCCCAGACCGCCGCCGTCGCCCTCGCGGTGTCGGTCACCACCTCGCTCGGCGAACCGCTGCTGGCCACCCCGACCCCGGCGCTCGCGCTCGCCGTCGCCGCCGGTGCCCTCACGTACCTGCTGGCCGGTGCCTGGCTCGGCGGGGTCATGCTCGCTCTGCGGCACGACATGCCGATCGGGCGACCGCTGCTGGCCGCGGTGCGGGGCAAGCTGCTGATGTTCGTCGGCAACGTGGTGGCCGGCCTGCTCGTGGTGGCACTGATCGAGTTCGATCCACGGTGGCTGGTGCTGCTGCCCGCGCCGCTGTGGCTGCTCCACCAGACCTACCGGCAGCGGCTGCGCGACGAGCGCGAACGGCGTACCTGGCGGTCGTTCGCGGAGGCGACGGCGGCGCTCAACCAGCTCGACGAGCGTGGTGTGGCGACCGCCGGGGTGACCGGCGCGCTCACCGTCTTCGAGGCGGAGCTCGTGGACGTGGAGGTGGTCCGGGGCGACGGTCGCTGGCGCCGATATCGGGGCGATCCCAGCGGTCAGGTGGTCGACCGGGAGATCGCGCCACCCGGCGACGACGAGTCCTCCCCGGACGAACTGCTCCGGGACCTGTCGGTCGGCGAGAATCGAGTCGGCCGACTACGGGTCCGGCTGCCCCGCACGGCGCCGCCCACCGACCGGGAACGGCACGCGCTGGCCGCCTTCGCCGAGGCGCTCTCCGCCGCCCTGCACGACGCGGCCACCCACCGCGAGCTGCGGGTGGTCACCGCGCGTTCCTCGTACGAGGCGGTACACGACCCGCTGACCGGGCTGGCCAACCGGACGGCCATGCTCGGCCAGGGCGACCAGACGCTGCGGAGACTCGGGCACGACCACCCGGTGGCCCTGCTGCTGCTCGACATCGACCAGTTCAAGGAGGTCAACGACACGCTCGGGCACGCCGCCGGTGACCAGCTCCTGCGGTTGACCGCCAACCGGCTGGGCGCTCTGACCCGCGCAGGCGACCTGCTCGCCCGGCTCGGCGGCGACGAGTTCGCGCTGCTGTTGACCTCGGTCCCGGTGCTCGGTGACCGCACCGCCCCGATGGCGTACGCGCTGCGCCAGGCCCGCGAGATCACCGAGCGGCTGGCCGCGCCGACCGAGGTGGCCGGGGTACGGATGTCCGTCGAGGTGTCCGTGGGCGTGGTGGTGGCGTCGGCCGGCACCGCCGACCTGACCGAGCTGATGCGCCGGGCCGACATCGCGATGTACCAGGCCAAGTCCGGTGGCGGCAGCGTGGCGGCGTACGACGGCTCCCGGGACGCGGCCAGCACCGACCAGCTCGCGCTGCTCGCCGAGCTGCGTGAGGCGTTGCTGACCGACGATCAGCTCGTGCTGGTGCTGCAGCCGGCCGTGGACCTGACCACCGGCGCGCCGACCGGGGTGGAGGCGCTGATCCGCTGGCGACATCCGCGCCGGGGCTGGCTGGGGCCGGCCGACTTCATCCGGCCGGTGGAGAACAGCGAGCAGTTGGGCAACTTCACCCGCTACGTGCTGGACAAGGCGCTCGGGGTGGCGGCCGGCTGGGCCCGGGAGGGCCTGGACATCCCGATCTCGGTCAACCTCTCCGCCCGCAGCCTGCTCGACCACCGCCTGCCGGCGGAGATCGCCGACGCGTTGCGCCGGCACCAGGTCCCGGCCGACCGGCTGGTCCTGGAGATCACCGAGACCGTGGTGATGAGCGAGCTGGAGGTCATCGACCAGGTGCTCAGCGCGCTCCGGTCGATGGGCGTGCAGCTGGCCGTGGACGACTTCGGCACCGGCTTCTCCTCCTTGGCCTTCCTCACCCGGATCCCGGTCGACGAGTTGAAGGTGGACCGCTCGTTCGTACTCCGGATGGCGGACTCGCCGGAGGCGGCGGCGATCGTCCGAAGCACCGTCGGGCTGGCCCACGAGCTGGGGCTGCGGGTGGTGGCCGAGGGCGTGGAGACCGCCGCCCAGCGGTCGGCCCTGGCCGAGCTGGGCTGCACCGCCGCCCAGGGTTACCACTTCTTCAAGCCGATGCCCGCCGACAAGATCGGTGCCGTGCTCGGCTCGCTGTCCCGCCAGAGTCCCAGCAACGTCCTGCCGCTGCGCGCCGACGGCGCCTCCTGACCGCGACCCGCCCGTCCGCCTCCTGTACGGGACGGACGGGCGGCGGCACGGGCGGGACGGCGGACGGTCAGGCGCGTGGCAGGGTCCGGGCGACCACCTGGGGGATCGGGGCCCAGTCGGCGGAGGCGATGGTGGCGTGCCGGGCGGCCAGCGTGGTGAGGCGGGCCAGGGCGGCGTCCGGGTCGGTGTTGCCGATCGCGGGCGGGACCTTGTGCGCGTCGGTCATCACCAGCAGGTAGTGGTTGGCCGAGTACCAGGCGGTGTCGATGGACCCGGTGACGTACGCGCTGGCGTCGCCGTCGAAGACGACGAACCAGGGACGCAACGCGGTCTCCGCGTACTGGGTGCGGGGGTCACCGGCCCGCGCCCGGTGCACGGCGGGGAACGCCTTCGCGCTGCCGAGGGTGCCGGCCGCGTCCAGCGCGACCAGGTGTCGGGCGTACTCCACGTCGGTGCGGAGCACGTCGGTCGGGTTGCCGTGCTCGACCGTGCCGGGGATCAGATAGACGATCACCTTCCCGGCGAGCTGCCGCCGGGTCGGCCAGGCGTCGGCACGGGCTGCGGCGTCCAGCGAGGCGTGGCCGCCGCGCAGCTCGGCCGGGGTGAACAGCCGGTCGCCGAGTCGGGCGGCGAGGACCGCGTCGAGCTGGGTCGGCCCCTGGCCGGTACGGGCACTGAAGCCGGTCTTCAGCTCGATCTTGAGCAGCAGCGGCCCGGCGTCCGGATGCGCGGTCAGCCACAGCCGGATGTTGTCCAGGCAGTGCTCCAGGTTGCGGTTCCGGGTGCCGGAGTAGAGCTGGCTCGCGCTGGTGGCGGCGACACAGTTGTTGTCGTTGCCGAGCGGGTTGGAGTGGCTGACCCGCCACTGCCGGGTGAGGATGTCCGGCCAGACGTCCAGCTCGATCAGTCCGGGGCGGGCGTCCAGGGACTGTGCCAGATAGGGGTAGGTCGCCTTCTCGTACGCGTTGTGCGTACCGACGCCGGTGGTGGCCGAGATCCGGGCGTCCGGGTCGACGGCGGCGGCCGAGGCCGGTGACGCCGCCACCAGCACACCGGCGGCGAGGGTCGACAGGGCCACACCGGCCGCGAGGGCGGACCGGGCCACGCGGGCCGTGAGAGCGGACCGGAACCGGGATCTGCGCATGGGGTACCTCCTCGTCACCCGGCCGGTCGCCGGGAATATGCACAGATCTAAATGGACCGACGTGAACGGCGGAAGGCGTTCCGGCGCACGGCGTCCGACCGGCGGCCGGTCGCCCGGCTGGATATGGTCGTCGGGTGAACCGACTCGCGGATGCCACCAGCCCGTACCTCCTCCAGCACGCGGACAACCCGGTCGACTGGTGGCCCTGGTGCGAGGAGGCGTTCGCCGAGGCCAAGCGGCGGGACGTGCCGGTGCTCATCTCGGTCGGTTACTCCGCGTGTCACTGGTGTCACGTCATGGCGCACGAATCGTTCGAGGACGCGGGCGTCGGCAAGCTGCTCAACGAGGGCTTCGTGTCGATCAAGGTGGACCGCGAGGAGCGGCCCGACGTCGACGCCGTCTACATGACCGCCACCCAGGCGATGACCGGCCAGGGCGGCTGGCCGATGACGGTCTTCGCCACCCCGGACGGCACCCCGTTCTTCTGCGGGACGTACTTCCCCCGGGCGAACTTCGTCCGGCTGCTGGAGTCGATCGGCACCGCCTGGCGGGACCAGCGCGACGCCGTACTGCGTCAGGGCGCCGCGGTGGTGGAGGCGATCGGCGGCGCCCAGGCCGTCGGCGGGCCCACCGCCCCGCTCACCGCCGACCTGCTCGACGCCGCCGCCGACCAACTGGCCGACGAGTACGACGAGACCCACGGCGGCTTCGGCGGCGCTCCCAAGTTCCCGCCGCACATGAACCTGCTCTTCCTGCTGCGGCACCACCAGCGCACCGGCTCGGCGCGGAGCCTGGAGATCGTCCGGCACACCTGCGAGGCGATGGCCCGGGGCGGCATCCACGACCAGCTCGCCGGTGGCTTCGCCCGGTACGCGGTGGACGAGCACTGGACCGTGCCGCACTTCGAGAAGATGCTCTACGACAACGCCCTGCTGCTGCGGGTCTACACGCAGCTCTGGCGGCTCACCGGCGACGCGCTGGCGCTGCGGGTGGCCCGGGACGTCGCCCGGTTCCTCGCCGACGAGCTGCACCGTCCCGGTCAGGGCTTCGCCTCGGCGCTGGACGCGGACACCGAGGGCGTCGAAGGGCTCACGTACGCCTGGACGCCGGCCCAACTGGTCGAGGCGCTCGGCGAGGAGGACGGCCGCTGGGCCGCCGACCTCTTCACGGTCGTCGAATCCGGCACCTTTGAGCACGGCACGAGCGTGCTGCGGCTGGCCCGGGACGTCGACGACGCCGACCCGGAGGTTCGCGCCCGCTGGCAGGACGTGGTCCGTCGGCTGTTGGCCGTCCGCGACACCCGCCCCCAACCGGCCCGCGACGACAAGGTGGTGGCCGCCTGGAACGGGCTGGCCGTCACCGCGCTCGCCGAGTTCGTCCGGCTCGTCGAGACCGCCGGGCGGATCGGCACCGAGGGCGAGGCGAACCTGCTCGACGGGGTCGTCATCGTCGCCGACGGCGCGATGCGCGACACCGCCGAGCACCTGGCCCGGGTGCACGTGGTGGACGGGCGGCTGCGCCGCGCCTCCCGGGACGGCCGGGTCGGTGAGCCGGCCGGCGTGTTGGAGGACTACGGCTGCGTGGCCGAGGCGTTCTGCGCCATGCACCAGGTCACCGGCGAGGGGCGGTGGCTGGAGCTGGCCGGCCAGTTGCTCGACGCCGCCCTGACGCACTTCGCCGCCCCCGACGGGGCGTTCTACGACACCGCCGACGACGCGGAACGCTTGGTGGCCCGGCCCGCCGACCCGACCGACAACGCCACCCCCTCCGGCCGCTCCGCCATCGCCGCCGCCCTGGTCAGCTACGCGGCGCTCACGGGTGAGAACCGGTACCGGGAGGCGGCCGAGGCGGCGTTGGCGACCGTCGCGCCGATCGTCGGGCGGCACGCCCGGTTCACCGGGTACGCGGCCACCGTGGGCGAGGCGCTGCTCGCCGGCCCGTCCGAGATCGCGGTGGTCACCGGGGACCCGGCGAACGATCCGCTGGTCGCGGCGGCGTACCGACACGCCCCACCCGGCGCGGTGATCGTCGCCGGGCAGCCCGACCAGCCGGGGGTGCCGCTGCTGGCCGGTCGGCCGTTGCTCGACGGCGGGCCCGCCGCGTACGTCTGCCGGGGTTTCGTCTGCCAACGGCCGGTGAGCGGCGTGGACGACCTGGTGGCGCAACTGCGCTGACACCGGTGTCCGCCGACCGGCACCCCGATCGGCCCGGATAGGCTGACGCCGCTATGGATTCCCGTACCGGTCTGCCTGTTGTCGGCATGGTGGGTGGCGGCCAGTTGGCCCGGATGACCCACCAGGCCGCGATCGCCCTCGGCCAGTCGCTGCGCGTGCTCGCCCTCACCCCGGACGACGGCGCGGCGCTGGTCGCCGCCGACGTCCAGTACGGCGACCACACCGACCTGGCCGCGCTGCGCACGTTCGCCAAGAGCTGCGACGTGGTCACCTTCGACCACGAGCACGTGCCCACCGAGCACATCCGCACCCTCACCGCCGAGGGGGTGAAGCTGTTCCCGCCCGCCGACGCACTCGTGCACGCCCAGGACAAGCAGGTCATGCGGGAGCGGCTCGGCGGGCTCGGCGCGCCCAATCCGGCCTGGCGACCCGTCACCGCCCCGGCCGACGTGGTGGACTTCGGCGACGAGGTGGGCTGGCCGGTGATGCTCAAGGCGGCCCGGGGCGGGTACGACGGCCGGGGCGTGTGGCCGGTGGCCGACGCCGCCGTCGCCGACGACCTGGTGCGGACCCTGTTCGACGGCGGGACGAAGCTCATCGTCGAGGAGCGGGTGGCGTTGCGCCGGGAGTTGGCGGTGCAGGTGGCCCGCTCGCCGTTCGGGCAGGTCGCGGTCTATCCGGTGGTGGAGACCGTGCAGCGGGACGGCATCTGTGTCGAGGTGCTGGCACCCGCGCCCGACCTCGCCGAGGAGCTGGCGGTCTCCGCCCAGCAGCTCGCCATCGACCTGGCCACCGCGCTCGGCGTGGTGGGCCTGCTCGCCGTGGAGCTGTTCGAGGTGGCCGATCCGGCGGCCCCGAGCGGCAGCCGGGTCGTGGTCAACGAGCTGGCGATGCGCCCGCACAACTCCGGGCACTGGACCATCGAGGGCGCCCGGACGTCGCAGTTCGAGCAGCACCTGCGGGCCGTGCTCGACTACCCGATGGGCGACACCGGGCTGACCGCGCCGGTGGTCGTGATGGCGAACGTGCTCGGTGGCGAGCCCGGCGGCATGTCCATCGACGAGCGGCTGCACCACCTCTTCGCCGCCGTGCCGACCGCCCGGGTGCACCTGTACGGCAAGCAGGTCCGTCCCGGTCGCAAGATCGGGCACGTCACGGTGCTCGGCGACGACCTGGACGAGGTACGCGCCCGGGCCGCCCGAGCCGCCCGCTGGCTTCGCGACGGCGCGGAGTGACCGTAGCGGCCGTCTGACCGTACGGGCGTCCTGCCGGCTTCGCGACGCCGTGGAGCGACCGTGCGGACCCCGCAGTTCGTGAACGAGAGGGAGAACAGCGTGAGCACGGTCGGTGTGATCATGGGTAGCGACTCGGACTGGCCGACCATGAAGGCGGCTGCCGACGTGCTCGCCGAGTTCGAGGTGCCGTACGAGGTCGAGGTGGTCTCGGCCCACCGCACTCCGGTGAAGATGATCGACTACGGTCGGGCCGCCGCCGGGCGGGGCATGAAGGTGATCATCGCGGGTGCCGGTGGTGCCGCCCACCTGCCCGGCATGATCGCCTCGGTCACGCCGTTGCCGGTGATCGGCGTGCCGGTGCCGTTGAAGCACCTCGACGGCCTGGACTCGCTGCTGTCCATCGTGCAGATGCCGGCGGGGGTGCCGGTGGCCACGGTGTCGATCGGCAACGCGCGCAACGCCGGGCTGCTCGCCGTACGCATCCTGGGCATCGGCGAGCCGGCGCTCGTCGATCGGATGTCGGCGTACCAGGCGGATCTGGAGCAGCTCGTCGCCGAGAAGGACGCGGCTCTGCGCGCTTCGCTGTAGGGGCGCTGTGTGTTAGGAGGGGTCCCCTGCTATGCACGAGGCGTTAGCAGGGGCCCCCTCCTTACATCCGACCGGCCCGGTCACCGCATGCCGCGCAGCGCCGTCTGGAGGCGTTCCTGGGCGCGACGGCGGCGTTCGTTGCTGGCGCCGAGCACGAGCAGCAGGAGACCGACCGGGATCAGCACCAGCCACGGTCCGAGGCTGAACAGGGCGTGTACGGCGGCGATGGCGGTGACCACCGCGCCGACGATCACCGGCGCCTGCTGACGGGTCATCGAGCCGAAGACCAGCACCGCCACCGCACCGAGCAGCAGCAGCACCTGCCGCAGCGTGCTGGAGTCGGTGGCCAGCACGATCGCCAGGGTGGGTACGAAGGCCGCGACCAGCGCCGGGCCGTACGCGACCCAACTGCTCAGGTCGGCCCGCTGCCGCAACTCCAGCACGCCGACCAGCAGCGCCAACGCCGCGAACGGCAGCGTGTACGCCTCGGGCAGCGCCACGTCGGCGACCCACATCAGGATCCACCAGGCGGTGATCTCGCAGATCACCACGCCCCAGAACAGGATGCGGCGTTCCATCGGCCGTCGACCGGGCCGGGTGGCGGCGAGCCCGAGGACCGCACCCCAGGCGGCCAGCAGCGCGGCGATGTGCCGGGGTGAGTCGAAGGCCAGCGCCAGCGCGATGAGTGCGGCGGCGTACCCGCTCCACTCCACCGTCGCCGCCTCGCGCCGCGCCTCGGGGCGACGGAACCGGGGCAGTGTGGCGGCGAAGACCTGGAGGGCCGCGCCGACCGCGAGCACGCCGAACGCCGACCAGACCGGGGCGAGACCGGCCACCAGCCCGGCGGTGAGCACCAGGAGCTGCGCCTTGAGCGAGGCGAACAGCCAACCGAGGATGCGTGCCCGAGAGGTGGTGCCGTACAGGGCGGCGACTACCCCGACGGCGACCCCACCGGCGAGGGTGAACAGGGTCAGCTCCCGGGTGGCGAGGCTGCCGGCGAGTCCCGCCCCACCGGCGGCCAGCCCGATCACGAAGACCAGGACCCGGGCCAGCCGGATCGAGCGGGCCCGCTCCTCGATCGGGGGCGGCGGGGTCAGTGCCAGCCCCAGCATCGAGATGGCGAACACCGCCAACGCAGAGAGGGTGCTCGACGGCCAGCCGCTGCCGAGCGCGACCGGGGCGATCAGCAGGGTCACCGCGGCGCCGGGCAGCACCACCGGCACCGCCCGGGTACGCCGACCGCCGCTGAATCCGGTGGCGGCCAGGGCCGCGGTGACGGTGAGCAGCAGCGCGGTGAGCACATGGGTGGGGTCCACCGCGGCCGGCGGAGGGTTCAGCAGCTCCGGTGGGGGCCCCTGCCAGATCCGGCTGAGCGTGCGGTGCGGGTCGACCAGCGCGGCCAGCAGCGCCGGGGCGATCGAGACCAGTGCCAGGATGACCGGCAGGGTGGCGGCGGCCAGCGCCCCGGCGGCGGGGCTGACCCGCCACCGACGCCGTCTCCCGTCGTCGGGCAGCCGGCGCAGGGCGCCGTCCAGCAGGACCGTCCACCGGCGAACCGGCTGCGCCGCGCCGACCGGTGGTTCGGTGGCCCCCCGGACCAGTTCGGCGAGCACCCCGAGCAGGGCTGCGGCGGCGGCGTACACGCCGATCGGCAGGTGCACGGGCACGGCGGCCAGCGCGGTCACGCTCGCCCCGCCGACCACCCCGGCGCTCGCCCAGGGCAGGTACTGCGGGACCTGGCGGCGGACGGCGGCGATCGCGGCCAGCCCGAGACTGGACGCGGCCAGGCCAGCGGTCAGCACCACCTGGGTCGGGTGCCCGAACTCGACGGCCAGGGCGGCGGTGGCGCCGGGCAGCGCCAGCAGCGCGGCACCGGTGCCCGCTCCGCCGATCTGCGCCAGGTGCGGCGGCATTCCCTCGACGTGGATGTCGTCGACCAGCGGCTCCGCCATCGACCGGGCGAGCATCGCCACCACCGCACCGATCAGCACCACGCTGGCCAGAGCCAGCGCGGTCGTCCACGGCCGGACCAGACCGGCGCCGGTGGCGTGCAGCGCCACCACCCCGGCGGCGGTGATCCGGGACAGCCCGGCCCGAGGGTCGACGGCGGCGACCGCGGCCATGCCGAGGACCGCGGCGACCATCGCACCGAGCACCACCGGTGACCACCAGCTCAGGTTGAACGCGGCGGCGGCGCCGATGGTGGCGAGCACCACCGCCGCGTTGGCGACGTCGTAGCGCCAGGGCGGCGGCAGCAGGATGCCGGCGGCCAGCGCGAGCAGCAGCAGCGCGATCGGCCCCTGCCACGTCGTACCGCCGGTCGGTGCGGCGGGCCAGCCGCTGAGGTCGCCGTTCCAGATCGGTCCGGGGGTGGCCAGCACGCCCACACCACCGCGCAGCGCCATCCACCCGGCCAGCAGCCCGATCAGCACCCCGCCGACGGCGAGGCCGAGCACCGGTCCGCGCCGCCACTGCTCGGGCATGGCCCGCGCGGCCACCGAGACCACCAGGACCAGCGCGGCGGCGACCGCGAGTTGCCCGCCCGGTGCCAGCACCGTGCCGATCCGCAGCAGGGTGGCGACCAACGCCGCGGTGACCGCTGCGGCGGCCAGGTCGGAGCCGTCCATCGTGGCGTCGGCGCGACGGCCGCTGTCGATAGATGGGGCCAGGAAGAGCAGCACGGCGGAGACCAGCAGCAGCGCGCCCACCCAGGCGTCGGCCACGGTGGCGCCCGGTGCGCCGAAACCGGCGGCGGCGACTACCAGCGCGCCGAGGCCGGTACCCACCGACAACGGCGTCGGAATGTGGCGCTGGGACACCTGCACGATGGCCGCGTAGCCGAGGGTGACGCAGACGGCGAGGAAGCTGGCCGCCAGCACCGGGACGGTCACCTCCCGCAGCGCGGCGGGGGTGAGTATCGGGTCGGTGGGCAGGGTCGCCGCGACGAAGGCGGCGACCGCTCCGGGCAGGGCGAAGGCCGCGCCTCCGGCGGCCCAGGCGGAGACGGTGTCGGCCGTCGCCGGGGCGAGCCGGATCCGGGGCGCGGCGGCGATCAGGATGCCGGCCAGCACGAGGGCGAGCAGCACGGCGGCGGTCGACGCCGGGCGGGCCAGGGCCGCGCCCGCACCGGCCAGACCGACGCCGGTGGCGGCGATCGCGTGCGCCAGGGCGGCCCGGGGAGTACGCGCGGAGAGCCCGACCGCCCCGATCCCGATCGCGGTCACCACCATCGGCCAGGGCGCCAACGCCCAGGACAGCCCGAAGGAGGCGGGTACGGCGAGCGCGGTCAACGCGGCACCGGTCACCGCGAACTCGCGGCGGATCTCCGGCGGCAGGGCCAGCACGGCGGCCACGGTCAGCAGGAAGGCGCTGGTGGCGAGCTGCCAGGCGGCCGGTCCCACCGAGGCGGCGAGTTCGGTCGGATACTGATCCAGGTCCGCCGCCCAGGCCGGCAGGGCGGCCTGGATGGGGGCGAGCCCGGCCCGCAGGGCGCTGCCGGCGACCAGCACCCCGGTGACCGTCAACGCGATCGCGGAGGCGAGTTGCGGGCCACGGCGGGCGGACTCCGGCACCGCCCGGACGGCCAGGCCGGTGACCGTGATGACCGCTGCGATCAGCAGCAGGGCGCGACCGGGCAGGGCCACCGAGGCGATCCGGCCGAGCGCGCCGATGACGGCCAACGTGAGCACGCCCGCGCCGATGTCGGGCAGCGGCGGCCGCCGAAGCACCAGCGTCCCGGCCAGGCAGACGGCGGCGGCCAGCAGCAGCACCAGGCCGGCCACGGTGGCGCCCGGCACGGTGATGGCCTGCACCAGGGCGGTCACCGCGTACGCGATGGCGACCGCGACCGCGACGCCGTGCAGGACCCAGGTCAGCTCCCGCAGCCCGGGTACCGGCCGGGTCGGCGTGGCGGTACGCCCGGCGTTGGTCGGGTCCAGCAGCTCACCGGCCTCTTCCGGCGCTCCTTCGGGCCGTCCCTCGGCCTGCCGCTGGCGGGGCGGGTGCGTCCGTCCGGGCGGGCTCGCCTCGTCGGCGGGCAACTGCTCCACGGTGACCGGGGAGCGCGCCAACCAGAGGTCGAGCAGGGCCACCACGGTCAGCACCAGCGCCCAGCCGACCGGTCCGCTGATCCGGTCGTAGGCCAGCAGCGGCACCACCGGCTGGGCGGCCAGGACGGTCGCGAAGCGGGGTGCGCGCAGTCGCGTCCAACCGGCGTACCCGACCGAGACGGCGGCGGTGACCGCGAAGATCACTCCGGCGAAGACGGCGCCGGAGGCACCCCCGGCGCCGATCGCGTCGACGGCCCAGAGTGCGTACCCGGCCAGCGGCACCAACAGCAGGCCCACCGCCGCGATGGTCTCGGCGGTGGAGGTCAGTCCACGCCGGACCAGCACCGGCGGGGCGAGCAACATGAGCACGGTGGCGAGCAGCAGGATGCCGAGCCGGGACAACGCGTCCATCGAGCTGGTCGCGACCACCGCGAAGACCACCGCGGCCACCCCGAGCAGCAGCGCGCCGAGCCCGAGCGGGATGTTCTGCACCTCGCGCGAGGAGGCTTCCGGCGGGTGCTCCGGGTCGTCGGCGTCCAGCCAGACCGGCGCGTCCGGAGGCGGCTCCCCGACTCCGAAGGCGGCACCCTGCCGGGGCACCCGTGGCGGGGCGTCACCACCGGCCGGGCCGTACGTCGCCCGGCTGCTGCCGTCCCCGGGCGGCCGGCGCCTGCCGTCGACGGGTTGCTTACGGGCCGAGGCAGCACCGCCCGGCGGCCTACGCGTCGGCCCGTCGGCATCGTCGGCGAAGCGCGTCGGACCGGTGACACCGTCTCCGGGGGACATGTGCGTCGAGCCGGTGACACCGTCATCGGTGGGGACGCGCGTGGACCCGGTGGCGTCGTCGCCGGCAGGCATGCGGGCCGTCGAGGTGACGCTGTCGCCCGGTGGCGTACGCGTCGCTCCGGTGGCGCCGTCGGTGGGCTGTCGCCGTGGCGGCGGGGTGGTGCGGTCGGTTGTCGCGGCAGTGGCGGTGGTGCCGTCGCCCGGGGGGGTGCGCGGCGGGCGGCGGCGCAGCACGCGGCGTGACCGGCCGGACTGCTTGAGACGTTCGTCACCCGAGTTGCCGGCGTGCGCGAGGATGTCCCGCTGGAAGATCGCGGCCTGCATCTTGGACGCGAGTTGCCGTTGCTCACTGGCGATGGCGGCCTCGCGGGCCTTCATCTCCGCGATGGACCGCTCGATGTCCGCCAGGTGCTCGGCCCATTGTGGCTGGTGGGCACCGCAGCGCGGGCAGCGGACGGCCGGCTTGATCTCCTGGCCGCACGAGGAGCACTGAAAGTTCGCCACGACACCCCTCCACCCGCAGTGTGGATTCCCACTGTCGCAGCATGCCCAATGCAGCCCAGGAATTCGACCGTTGTCGGCGGGTCACACACCCCCCTCCAAGATCGACCACACCCACCCGACCCACCGAGCCACCCGACCCACCGAGCCACCCGGACCCGCCGAGCGAAGCGAAGGCCCCGATTTCACCCCGCGCCGGGGATGGACCGACTCACGCAGCCTGCGGGAAGTCAGGTTTTCCGGGGGAGCCCGCCCGCGCAGGGATCAAGCCTGACCGCCCGGAGCGGGTGGGCTCCCCCGGAAAACCCCACCCCAACCCCAAGAAAAGCAAGATCAAGGACGCCCCATCCCCCGATACTCCCAGCCAGCCTGCGTCCACAGTGCCGAGTCGAGGCAGTTGCGCGCATCCACCACGCGCCGTCCGGTGACCAGTTCGCCCAGCGCGCTCGGGTCGGCGTTGCGGAAGTCCGCCCACTCGGTGAGGACGCAGACCAGGTCGACGCCGGTCACCGCCGCGTTGACGTCCGGCTCGTAGGTCAGCTCCGGCACCGCCCGGCGGGCGTTCTCCATGCCCTGCGGGTCGAAGACGTGCACCTCGGCACCGGCCTTGTGTAGCAGCGCGGCGACGGCGAGCGCGGGCGCGTCGCGTACGTCGTCGGTGTTGGGTTTGAAGGTCGCCCCGAGGACGGCGATCCGGGTGCCGGACAGGTCCGGGCCGGCCGGACCGGACCGACGGCCGAGCAGGTCGGCGGCGAGCTGGAGCACCCGGGTCCGGCGACGCAGGTTGATCAGGTCGACCTCGTGCAGGAAGCGCAGCGCCTCACCGGCACCCAGCTCCTGGGCCCGGGCCTGGAAGGCGCGGATGTCCTTCGGCAGGCAGGCACCGCCGAAGCCGAGCCCGGACTGCAGGAAGCGGTTGCCGATGCGGGGGTCGTACCCGATGGCCTTGGCGAGCTGGGTGACGTCGCCGCCGGCCGCCTCGCAGACCTCGGCCATCGCGTTGATGAAGGAGATCTTGGTGGCCAGGAAGGCGTTCGCGGCGACCTTGACCAGCTCGGCGGTGGCGAAGTCGGTGACCACCAGGGGCACCTCGCGGTCCTCGGTGGCGGCCAGGTCGAAGACGCCCTTGTGCGCGGCGTAGAGCATGCCGTTGGCCCAGTCGCTCTTGACGCCGACCACGATCCGGTTCGGCCGGAGCACGTCGTCGACGGCGAAGCCCTCCTGGAGGAACTCGGGGCTCCAGGCCACCTCGACGCCCAGGTCGACGGAGGCGTGCTTGCCCACGAGCTGTTCCACCCACTCGGCGGTGCCGACCGGGACGGTGGACTTGCCCACGATCAGCGCCTTGCGGGTCAGGTGCTGGGCCAGGCCGGTGACCGACGCCTCGACGTACGACAGGTCGGCGCCCATGCCGTCGGCGCGCTGCGGGGTGCCGACGCAGATGAAGTGCACGTCGCCGAAGTCGGCGGTCTCGGCGATGTCGGTGCTGAACCGCAGCCGCCCGGCGGCCAGGTTGCGCCGGAGCAGCTCGTCCAGGCCGGGCTCGTGGATCGGCACCTCACCCGCGTTGAGCTTGGCGATCTTGTCGGCGTCGACGTCGAATCCGAGCACCTCGTAGCCGAGTTCGGCGTAACAGATGGCGTAGGTCGCGCCGAGATAGCCAGTGCCCAGGAAGGTCACCCGAGGTCGGGAGGCACCCGAGGGGGGTGTCACCGAGGCGATGGCGGGCATCGGCTGGGTGTTCGGGTACGGGATGGTCACGCCTGTCTCTCCGCTCGCACTGGCGGCGCGTGGTCGCGTCGCGGTCCGCTGCGGCACCTGGCGGGGCACCGGAGGGGGGTCGTTCTGCTGTCTGTGCTCCATCATCGCCGAGCGGCGTCGATGCGCCGTTCCGGCTTAGCCTACGCGCCGGTAACATTTCTCGGACGGTGGTGACTATCCTTCAGTCTGCGCGATGGCCGTCCAGGTGACGCTACAGACTGCGCATAGTAGCGGTGAAGGGGAGGGGCCGGCATGCCCGCAGAGCAGTCGTTCGATGTGTATCGGTTGCCCGAGGAGCACCAGGCGATCCGGGAAGCCGTCCGTGAGGTCTGTACGGCGAAGGTGGCGCCACAGGCGGCCGAGGCCGATGAGACCGGTGAGTTCCCCACGGCGTCATACGACGCGTTGCGGGCCGCCGACTTCCACGCCCCGCACATTCCCGAGGAGTACGGCGGGGCGGGTGCCGACGCGCTGGCCACCGCGATCGTGATCGAGGAGGTCGCCCGGGCCTGTGCCTCGTCCTCGCTGATCCCGGCGGTGAACAAGCTCGGCACCATGCCGCTGCTGCTGGCCGGTTCCGACGATCTCAAGCGCCGCTACCTGACCCCGGTCGCCGCCGGTGAGGCAATGTTCTCGTACTGCCTGTCCGAGCCGGAGGCCGGCAGCGACGCGGCGTCGATGACCACCCGGGCGGTGCGCGACGGCGATCACTGGGTGCTCAACGGCGTGAAGCGCTGGATCACCAACGCCGGGGTGTCCGAGTTCTATACCGTCTTCGCCGTCACCGACCCGACCGCGCGTTCCCGGGGCATCTCCGCCTTCGTGGTCGAGAAGTCCGATCCGGGCGTCAGCTTCGGTGCGCCGGAGAAGAAGCTGGGCATCAAGGGGTCGCCGACCCGCGAGGTCTACCTGGACAGCGTGCGGATCCCGGCAGACCGCATGATCGGTGCCGAGGGCACCGGTTTCGCCACCGCGATGAAGACGTTGGACCACACCCGGGTCACCATCGCCGCGCAGGCGCTCGGCATCGCGCAGGGCGCGCTGGACT